>NZ_JAMZAW010000012.1 GCF_024158745.1 Paenibacillus tyrphae
GAATCCACTTACCTAATGAAGCATTCATTTACTATGATGCCAACGGATAGTTGGGTAAAACCAACTGAACAAGTCAAAAGCTTGGTTATTGTACCTGAACATATTTGGGATAAGGTTCAACAAATACGCATTGGGAGGAATCCTGAAAACACGAACGACCCAAATGTTGAAAAAATAAAAGTAACTAAGAGTCCTCTTTTGTTTGTAGGAATGATAAATTGTGGTTATTGTGGTGCCCCTTTAACGACAACTTACAATAGAAAAAAATATACCCTAGCTGATGGAACTGAACAGAAATGGGTATCCGCAAAATATCGTTGTAGCGGGAAGGCATTAACGAAAACAAAATGTACCGGACAGACGGTGTATGCACCTAATAAAATAGAAACAACCGTTATGAGCGAATTGCAATATTATCTTAACGAACTAAGAACAGTTGATCTTTCCAAAGAAATCGACAAGTACTACAAAGAAAATTTACTACGAGAAAATAACGAATTGGAACTAAAGCAAAAAGAAATCGAAAAGTATTATACGGAGCTTTCGGCACTCAAAAATGAGATCACAAAAAGTATTATGGGAGAAAGTGCTTTTAAACCCGAAATACTTAATGATCTTATTGAAAAAAAGGAAGAGCAGATAAGCCTTCTATCTGAAAAAATAAGGCAAATACAATCAAACATAAAAGACAACAGTATTGAACTTCATACTATTGAAGAATTAAAAAATAATCTGCCGAAGTGGAAAACGGTATTTGATGAAGCTTCAATTGAAAGAAAGAAGATGATGCTAAAAAGTCTCATTGATAATATTGTAGTGTTTAGAGATGGTATTGAATTAAATATCAAGCTAAACATAAAAAGCTTTCTTTCGTCTGCCAATGGTAGTGTAATTGAATCACTAGGGAGAGCGCATCGCTGGCAGCGATGAGGTCAGGGGTTCGATCCCCCTAGGCTCCATATTTGGAAAACCCTTGAGAAATCAGGGGTTTTTCCTTTTTTATGGACTGCAGAATGATCTGAGATTGGCCCGTTCTTGCTCCGTGATCACATCCGCGCTCACCAAAAGTTTTTATGCTCACGATTGATCACAATTCGAGCAAATAAAAAGGCTCTGTCCGTATGAATATCATCATACGAGCAAAGTTACAGCCAAGTTCAATTATGAGCTTCAGCACAATGGAACTGATTGGACAGTTCGAAACAAGATGTTCTACGATAACGAACGCAGAGCTGAGAAGTAAGGGAATCATGTGAATGGAATCGCGCCCATGAGGCGCTTTTCTTATGCCCCAAAAGAGGGATACGCGCTGTTTCTGTCGAACATTTAGGCGAATAATCGAATGCTCGGTGGAAGAATAGCTTGAACGTAATGGAGTGATGGTATTGTCGATATTGAATACATCCAGCCCTGACGCTTTGTATGATTCGTTAGCTAAGATATTCTCAGCTCCTAGACATATGATCGAATACGCTGTAATTAGAAATACTGCTGCGTTTCAAAGGTTAAGTTCGGCTGAAGAAGTCGACTTGAAGAGTATAAAAAAAACCATCGAGGATAAGACAGGTACTGAAACCATTATGGGCGATTTCGACTATGCTACGGTAACCCATCTAACCACGCGCAGTGAATCCTCGGTAAGGAACCCTGAGCCTATTTATAACCTTCATGATTTGCTTCTACGTGACACAGAGCTATCAATGAAGCTGAGGGAGTCAGGTATTACATTCAGCAAATCGAAGAACGGGATCGATACCTACTTAAATGGGGAACTTGTCGATTGGGAGACCATGATTCCAAGAAGTAATGAGGAACCATGTATCAGGATGGTTATGCGCAGATTGCAACCAAACCGTTTTTTCCCTGAGGCTGATAAGTGTATTAACGGCTTTCTGTTTGGCGGGGATATTTGGGAGAACAGTGATGTACGTCATATTGTGGTTATGCCAGAGTTTGCGGAGAACATCCTAAGAGTACTGAGTAAACATAAGGCTATTAATGATTGGAGAGCCACAGTTAAACCGTATGTAATCACCTTTCAAGTACCAATAAGCGGGATCGTCTTCGATGGCTCAAACAAACTAAACAGGCGGCAGACGCAGTTACGCTTGGTACGTCATGCATTTTACTATCTAAGTAAGATAAGGCAAGATGAGTGGGATCAGTGGTATAATCCTATTATCCGACTAGATGATGAGCTTAGTGTGGATGCTAACCAGGTTCTATCGATAACCCCAGTGATCTAGGAGGAGGATGTATTGTTCCAGTGTAAAGAATGCGGGGGGCTCTTATTGTAATTGGCGTCGAATCGCCCCCAGATCACTTAACCAAGCAGGAGAAGCTTGTAATAACCGAGTCCGTGACGTTCAATGTGCTGATTGTAAGAAGGTATATTATTCACAACCGTACGATTTCGGCAAGAGGCTGAATAGTGTTCGTAAAGTGACCAAATAAAAAAGACCTCCAAGAAGGTGCGTCCTTCCCGAGGTCTTAGCTGCCGATGCTTTCGGACAATTTAAAATTACTATGCTTAGTTAATTGTTTCAATTAATTTAGATGGATTCCTACCTTATGTTTTATTATAATGGAAACATATGTTTGGAGGTGCGCTTATGGCAAGAATACTTACTTCTTTGGAAATTTGTGCGGGTGCTGGCGGTCAAGCCATAGGCCTTGAACAAGCAGGGTTTGAACATCTTGCTCTTGTCGAAATTGATGAAAATGCATGTAACACACTAAGAACTAATAGGCCTTCGTGGAATGTTGTTCCTGAAGATTTGAGGAATTTTAGCGCGAAGCCATTCAAAGGAAGCATTGACTTATTAGCTGGAGGGCCGCCATGTCAACCTTTCTCTACAGGTGGAAACCAATTAGGTGAATTGGACGAAAGGAACTTGATGCCTGAAGTCCCGAGATTGGTTAAAGAATGCTCTCCAAACGCAATTATGATCGAGAATGTTGCAGGGTTGATGTCATCTACTTTTGACGAATATAGAAATACACTTACAACCATCATCGAAAAACTAGGATATAAGGGAGAGTGGAGGTTATTTAATTCCTCTGACTTTGGTGTTCCACAATTAAGACCTAGAGTGGTGTTTGTAGCTTTGAAAAAGAAGTACTGGAAACACTTTGCTTGGCCAGTCCCGATTCCTGAGCAAGCACCTACTGTAGGTGATGTTCTTTATGAAGAGATGGCAAGTAATGGATGGCTTGGTGTTGATGCCTGGAGAGAACAGGCTAATGTTATAGCACCAACGCTTGTAGGAGGATCAAAAAAACATGGAGGCCCTGATCTCGGCCCAACAAGAGCTAAGCGGGCTTGGGCAAACCTTGGGGTAGACGGAGGCGGTGTAGCAAATGAGCCCCCATCTGCTGATTTTGTGGGTATGCCAAAGTTGACTGTGAAGATGACGGCATTGCTGCAAGGGTTCCCAGAAGATTGGATAATTACTGGAAGGAAGACAGCTGCTTATAGACAGGTAGGGAATGCATTCCCTCCGCCAGTTGCTAAGGCAGTAGGAGCTCAAATATACAAAGCAATATCCGCAGCAGAGACCAAATCCATAAATTCAAAGGAGTCGAAGTTGATTGAGCAAAGAGCTTGATATAACCAATAGTGAAGCCCTGATAGCGAAAGCTAGAAAGAAATATCATACTTCCTTGCTAGCTGGGCCGTTATCAATAAGCGATAAAGGGATTCCAAGTAATGCAGACGGTAGTAATGGTAATTCCGTATTATTTGCTAAAAGTATTATGGATGCTCTTAATTATGAAACTACTCGTGAGAAAGCCGCGGGACAAACTAGCGGGAATCAATTCGAGGAGATTAATGTGAGTTTCTTAAAGGAGACATTCCTATCTCTAGGCCACATTAGACCTGGTGGCTGGAGTATTAAGAAGGTCGGAAGCAGATCGCAGCTTGCAATTGCTGAATATGAACAGTATCATCATCTGGTTTCCTTGCGAAATGCCTCTAAATCTAATCCAGAGCTGGCTGCTGCACTAGGTAATGACTATGTAATTGCTCCAGACGTAGTAATTGAGCAATCATTGTGGAGTGATGACCAGATTAACAACACCGAATTAATTGTAGATTCATCGATTAGCAACTATACAGCTATAAGGGGAGCAAATGGAGGCAAACCACTACTCCATGCAAGCATATCATCAAAATGGACAATAAGATCTGATAGGAGCCAAAACAGTAGGTCTGAAGCTCTGAACTTAATCCGCAATCGAAAAGGCCATCTTCCACATATTGTTGTAGTTACTGCTGAACCGCTTCCTAGCAGGTTATCTTCTATTGCTCTCGGAACTGGTGATATTGACTGCGTCTATCACTTCGCATTGCATGAACTTATAAATGCAGTAGATATGCACGGTTCAGATGACTCAAAGGAGATGCTAAATATCATGGTCGACGGAAAGAGGCTTAAGGACATTTCTGATTTACCGTTAGACCTTGCCCAGTAACCGATAATTCCATGATAGCTTCATGAAACCTCATTTGGCAAGCAAGCATAATATCAAACACCAAGACGCGGAGCCTGCTACATGTATACAGGCTCTTTTTCTTTTTCTATTATCACTAAGGGGGAACAATACAATGGCTACTATTAATCGTAAGATTCATTTCTTCAGAATCAATATGTCAGAGTTACGTCAGGGGTCCAACTCCTTACACCCACATACTGATCCTTATGGGGTGTTTGATTATATAAGTAAGCTTCAATTCAATGATAATGATCCTTTATCTAGGTACCTTTATCTGCCAAGCGGGGATGTCAATCTTATCGAGATGGATTCGACAAGTACCGCATCAGAAATCAAAGGACGATTTGCTGTGTCTCGAAGAACCTCTCTACCAGAGCTAGAAGACCAAGGAGTACTTACTGGGCTAAACATTCCCGCGAATGCTGGACTAGCAGAGATCACGCACTTTATTTATTATCCGATAGCTGGGGTTATTGGTCTGGAATTCAATTTCTATGGACCAAGAGCAACCGCCTTGAAGGATTATGTGGTTGAAAAAAGCCGAACTTATTCTAATCCTACGGTTCACATCGAAATTACGCCAATACTTAATCTTGATGTGGATCGCCAGGTAAGATCAATTGGAGATGAGGTTAGCTTAGTACAAATTGAAATGGCAAAGAACTCAATTGCAATTACTGAGCAGTTGGATACAAGCCTTAAGAATGCATTCGAAGCAGCAGCTTCAATATCGGAAGCTGAGACAGTGGAAGTCATTCTCCGTAAAAAGAAGTACTCAAAGAATGGATTTGGGTTCCCGTTCGTTAAGCAGAAACTCATCGATTTTCTCTCTCAGCAGACGAACCGAGAACAGATTCATCGCTTCAAGATGGTTGGTGAAGACACCACATCTGAGAAGAATAAGGCCTTTGACTTGTTAGAAGATAAGATGATATCAACTAAAAGCGTGATCACGATTGATGATAAACGACGGGCGGTAGAGTCAACTAGCATGTATAATGCAATTAATGAAGCGTATCACGAGTTGAGGGATAATTTCGCAAGGGTGGAATGATGTCCTGATGAAGAAGATTATAGATGTGTATGATAAGTATTTCCTCTTCATGGAACTTCTCTTATCAATCGTGGTATCCGTTATAATTCTTTGGGTAATCAATAAATACAGCCTACAGGGTGAGGTAATGAATGTATTAAAAGGTTCGCGATCAGCTCTATATGGAGCGATTGCTGGAGTGGCTGGTTCCCTGCTTGGCTTTGTCATTACTGGATTATCAATTCTGCTTGTTACTGGCAATAGCTCGGGTATGAATGCCTTGAGATCAAGTAAGTACTATCAACAAATCTTTAAGGTATTCTTAAACACGAGTAAATACCTAGGGTTGTTAGTTGTGCTTTCACTTGTATCTCTAATCATCGACCGTGATACTGCTCCATTATTTGAGTTGAATATGATTGTGCTATGGGGAGTTATTATTGTAACGTTCAGGATTTTAAGATGCCTGTGGGTGTTGGAGAATATAATTGGGATTAACAAGCAAAAATAAGGATGTATTCGCAACGGATTAGCTTGATATAGAAACAGGTGATTGCAATGGCAGATAAGATATCCAAAGAGGCCAGAAGCAAGAACATGAGCGCGATACGGTCCAAAGGAACCCAATTAGAGGATCGTGTTTCCAAGGAATTGTGGCGCCGCGGATATCGGTTCAGAAAGAATGTGAAGGCCTTATTTGGAAAGCCAGATATCGCCATTAAGAAATTCAAAGTGGTCATCTTTCTAGACTCATGTTTTTGGCATGGGTGCGACATCCATTACCGAATACCCAAAAGTAACTACGATTACTGGTTTAATAAGATTGAACGGAATCGTGCCAGGGATAAAGAGGTTACACTTTACTATCAACAACATGGTTGGGCCGTTATCCGAATATGGGATCATGAGGTTAAGGAAGATTTTGATACTGTAGTCAATCGAATCGAGCAAGCCATACAGGCAAGAAGATTGGATGTACGTGATCACAACCATGATCACAAACCCTAAATAACTTGCGGAAATTCAGGGAAACACATAGACAGACCGAAGTCCGAAAACCCGCATGGGAGTAGGCTTTCGGACATTTCGGTAGATTGCAGGACACTGTGCATACCACACTGGCAGCGATGAGGTCGGGGGTTCGATCCCCCTAGACTCCACCAAATAAGACATGACACGCAACCTATTAGGGGTTGCGTTTTTATTTTGGTAAAGCCTAAGAGGGAAGAACGCTGTAAGAGGAAATTGATTGGTCCTCCAAGAGAGGGCGGCCGATTTATGATCAATACGTACGTTTTATAAATATAGGCATATGATGTCATTATAAAACTATGGAGGGAATGACAGAGGTGCATCATATACCTAAATCGTATTTTAATCCAATGTACTCATATCCTTACTGCGCTGGTATGAATTCACCCGTATATTACCCAAGCTATATGTCTAGAAATCATCAAAATAATTATCCTTTAAATCAAAGTGCATTTATACACTCTTATCCTGTTGCAGTTGATAATGCTCCACGATTTGAGTCTTTAGATGAGCGAGTAGTAAAGGATCATGGAGCAAGACCATATGTAGTTAATATTGATAAGGTTACAAAACAAAACAATACTTACCGAACCGCAATATGGACAGGGAAACACTTTCAAGTGACCGTAATGAGTATCAATGTTCGAGATGACATCGGCTTAGAAGTTCATCCGCATACTGATCAATTCATACGAATTGAAGAAGGTCAAGGACTTGTTCAAATGGGTGATACCAAGGATAGATTGAATTTTCAAGAAAAAGCCTATGATGGCTACGCAATTATGATACCTGCGGGAAAGTGGCATAATGTGATCAATACCGGGAATAAACCACTTAAAATTTACGTGATCTATGCGCCGCCTCATCATCCATACGGGACAGTTCAACAAACAAAAGCAATGGCAATGACTCCTCATTCCAGGCCGACGTAGAGAGCTGTATGGGAGCTTCGGGGCTCCTTTTTATAATTGCATGTCATCTGCTACCTGTCATTTGTCCAAATAAAATAGCCACCAAACGGTGGCTCCTCCCATGCTTATCTATCCCCATGCGCCCCTCTTTTTCGGTATTATTTTGCAGAACCCGGTCCGAAGACCGGCGCTAGTTTTGATGCAGACAGTTGCTCGCTAAGACCGAAATATTCGCAGAAATTCATAATCATCGGATTCCATTTCGAAGGATCGATATAGTTTGAGTTTGCATCCATTAGAAGATCAGCTTCGATATGAACTTTTTCGATGCGTACTTCAATAGCGACAAGGGAACTCGGTTCTTCGAACGGATGTAGTTTCACCAACTTGGCTTCCAGATGGACGGGGCATTCTTTGACGCGCGGTGCTTGAACAAGCTGTGACGGAAGCTGGGTTAGCCCTGCAATACCAAACTTATGCGCTTCATGTTTATAGCCCCGCATGGCTTTGGATTCAGGCACCGGATTTCGACCTGTTAACAGGGTCAGCCGATCAATCGCGGGAATCAAGTCAATGGACGGGAGATTAAGTACACACTCGTGCTCACGGATCAAATTCTGAACGGTCTGAGACTTGCTGCTTAAACCGAGCATACACGATTGATTGAGCCACCAGGCAGAGGACATGGGAGCCAAATTGGGCGTGCCGTCTTCGTTGATCGTACTTATAAGCACGACAGAGGTCCCAAAGTAAAGAATTTTGGGTTCGATGACCGTATGCATAACCTTTCCACATCTCCTTAATGATCCTTTTTTAATGAATATATCACAAGCTTTTTGCGGGATATATGGATATGGAGTAAGAGAGCAAGATGTCAAAAGTTTGGAATTGTGATTGACAACATAATCCATTATTAGGTACACTTTATTTATTCCGACTGTTCGGTATAAATAAATATGGGATAAGGTGAAACCATGCCCAAATTAGGAATGGAACCAAAGCGCCGGGCAGACGTCATCAACGCCACGTTAACCTGCATCAGCCTTCACGGGATTGATGGCATGACTCTGGATAAGGTTGCTGAATATGCCGGCTGCTCTAAGGGAGTTGTCACTTATTATTACAAAAATAAGGATCATCTGACGATCGAAGCCTTCAAGTCGTTCTTGGCCTATTATGGTCTAAAGATAGAATCCGAGATTGAAAGCACGATGACAGCCGGCCAAATGATAGACGTCACGTTGAAACATATACTACCGCCATACGATGAGGATACGGGGAAGGGGATTAACGTTTCGCAGCTTGATGGAGTCGAAAAGATGTGTATACCGCATGAAGATCAAGCCAGGCTTTTTCTGCAGTTTTTCTCAAAGGCCGTGTTGGATCGCAATTTGCAGGAAATCGTATCCAAGAGCTATATGGCTGATCTCCATGGCATAGCCAAGATTTTTAATTACGGTAACATGAAGGGACAAATGTCTGTAGAAGATCCCCAAAGCGCCGCCTATGGGCTGTTAGCGATGGTAGTGGGTCTAAGCTTTTTTAGAGTAGCGAATATTCCGCCGACCCACGGTGAAGATAACCGGTACATTTGCGAGGATTACGTGAAAAGGTTCACCACGGGATGAGGAGCGGGAGGAAAACAGGTGTCAAACGAACGGCATAGTTATGCGGAGTATCCCATCGTGACTATTCCTGCGGGTGAAGTTGAATTAAGGGACGATCGGATAAAAACGACATGGACGGCTCAGGTGAGTTCTTTTTTGCTTGCACCGGTTCCGGTTACGAAACAATTATATTTCTCGATCGCGCAAAAGACGGTTGGACCTGATGACGAATCTCAGGCTCCGGTTGTAGATGTCTCATGGAACGATGCGATCTTATTTTGTAATTTGCTTTCCCGGCACTCGGGGCTACAGGAATGTTACTTGATAAGCGATGACGGTGAAAATGTTGTCTGGAACCGGGAGGCGGATGGCTATCGTCTTCCTACGGAAGCGGAATGGCAGTATGCGTGTAAAGCGGGGACTGGCGGTTACCGGTACGGGGAACTTGATGAAATCGCTTGGTATGATGAAAACTCTGGGGGCATGGTACATGAGGTAGGTCAAAAGCGGCCAAATGCGTGGGGGCTCTATGATATGTTAGGAAACGTTTGGGAGTGGTGTTGGGACGTATACGATGCGAAAGTATACGGTTCCTACAGAATTTTCCGCGGTGGCAGTTGGGCCGAAGAGGCCAGAGGCTGTGGAGCGACGTGCCGCCGCCGCAGTCACCCTACGTTTCGAATCGATGATCTCGGCTTTCGTCTTGCCAGATCCCTGTAAGGTGGCGGATCACTAGGTTCCACTATATAGCGATATAAGAAGTAACGCAGCCGATAAGGGCTGCGTTTTTGTATAGGCGAAGATCGGATCTGCTAAGTTTCATTGGATCGTTTTAAGCTGGCTTGTTATTGTGCCAAGGTGAATGGCTTCGTGAATCAGCGCGAAGTTGAATAATTCGCCGGCGGTGCTGAATTGGAACGGCCCCATCACAAACGGTGCTTCAAGCACATTATCCAGCATTTCAGGTGTCACCTCGGATAGGCGGGAAAGCTGCGCCGTTAACCCTTGAAGCAGCTCATCCTTAGATGGGGGGGCAATGGTCCAATTCGAAGGCTTGGTTCCGGAGCCGAACAGCGTCTCGTAGTGTTCAGGAATAGCGGACAGTGAGCCGAAGCTAAGGGTAGAGTACTTATCCATCCAATAGATCATATGACCGATATTCCATCGGATGGTATTGTTGAAGCCAGCCGGTTGAACGTCGAATTGTGCCTCCGAAATCCCTTGAACCTGCCCGATGACGACTTGACGCAGAACTTGACTTGTGTGAATAATCGATTGAGTCATGATTGAAGTGCCTCCTCAATTTATGGTTGATGTGGTTCGCTTTCATAAACCAAGTGTAGCTTTTCATCCATGATGCAACAATCACGTAATTCCGATGAAAATGATCACTATAACTAATGACCGACCTGCACGATATTTTTGATGCTCAAACGATGATTTTTACGAAGGAGTTGCGGAAGAATGGAACTCAGACAGCTTCAATACTTTGCCGCCATATGTAAGGAGATGCATTTCTCCAAAGCAGCCGAGTCTCTCTGCACCACGCAGTCGAATCTTAGCCAGCAGATCAAGTTTTTGGAGAACGAGCTGGGGCTTCCTCTATTCGACCGCATCGGCAAACGGATCGCGTTAACCGAAGCAGGCAAAATCCTTTTGGAGCAAAGTGAGCTTATCTTTGAGCGGATGGATTATATTCAAAGGGCGATCTCGGATCTGAAAAAGATGGAAGGCGGCAGGCTGGATATCGGGATACTTCCCGGCGATGGGGATTTGCTGTTTGATGCTTTGCTGGTCGATTTCCATCGGTCCTACCCCAAGCTTTCGCTTACCGTCACGGAATCGACGGAGGTGTATAAGGAGGTCGTCGCAGGCACGCGGGATCTTGGCGTAACAACGGTACCTGAGAATCCCGACGAACGTATTGTCATCGAACCGCTTTTTCACGAGGAATTTGCTTTGGCCATCCGATCGGATCACCCCCTGACGAAGTCAAAGGCGATCCCGTTCGAACAAATCCAGCCATTGAAGCTGGTCATGTTCGGTTCCGAACATCAGATTACGAAGTTAATTCAGTATCATTGCCAGGAGAAAGGGGTAGTGCTGGACAATCCGATTGTGACCTCAACGTTATCGTCGCTGCTTTTGCTGGTTGAGCAGGGGATTGGAGCCTGCATTTTACCCCGAATGCTATTAGATTATTTGAATCGTGAAAACATCACCGCCGTTACCCTGCTGCATCCTACCCCGAGCCAAGACATCTGTATCATTTATCGGAAGGACAAGTTTTTGGGGCAGGCGGCCCGATTGTTCATGGAAGTCCTGCAATCTTTCGTTCAAAATGTAGTGGATCGTACCAGCCGTTCTTTAGGGTGAAGCTAATTTTAGAATTCGGATGAGGAGGCGATGTATATGCGCCCAATCAACTTTATTGAGCCGTATATGATCATTACAATGAATAAACCAAAAACAATGAATGAACTAAAAAGAATGCTGCTGGCATTAAAAAGGTATGCAGAAGAAGATTCAAGTTTTATGGTTTATTTAAATGAGACCAGTAAGCAAACGATCATTGCAGGTAACGGGGAACAACATCTCCATAGCATTGTTGACCGTTTATCTAGCGAGTTTGATTTAGATATAGATGCTCTGAAGCCACAAGCATTATACAAGGAAACCATTAGGAAAAAAGTAAGATCTGAAGGGAGATTTGTAAGGCAGTCATCAAGTTTATGCAGATACGGTCACTGTTGGATTGAACTTGAACCCAAATTGCGTGATACCGGTAATGAATTTGTAAATAACATTGTTGACGAAAATGTAATACCAAGCGAGTATATTCCGTCTGTTCACGAAGGCATTCAGCGGGCTATGACTTGTGGGGTATTAGGTAATTTTCCGGTTGTGGATGTGAAAGTAACGCTGTATAACGGGTCATTTCATGAATATGATTCATGTCAAATGTCTTACAGGATTGCAGGATCAATGGCATTAAAGAATGGGATGAAACAAGCAGACCCCGTGATTTTAGAACCCATAATGAAATTAACGGTTGAAGCTGCACAATGCAATTTACCTGGTGTTATAAATGAAATGCCCTCGATGTGGGGAAGAAAAGAAGAAATTGAATCGAAAGACGGGATCTCGATCTGGACTGCGGATGTTCCATTGAGGGAACTGACGAACTTTACTGATACGTTGAAGTTCAAAATCGGGGGAAGAGGGAAGTTTTCTGTAGTATTTGGATGTTACGATGCAGTTCCAGAAAATAGGAAAGAAACGATAATCTATGAATCAAGCTTACGGGATGCTTATTATCAAGACTTATTTTTCTGGAGTAAATGGGGAAAGGAAGAAGAGGAATACCATTTAAACAACTTTATCGAATCGTTTTGGGAATAGTACATGTGAACAACGGAGAAAGCGGTATCCACTGGAGAGCCGCAAGGACGGGGGCCATGGTAATGAATCCGTACGTGCCGGATCGCGGCGACTTGGTGTGGTTGCAATTTAACCCACATGCAGGTCGTGAGCAAGCTGGGAAGCGTTCCGCCTTAGTTATTTCACCAGATGTTTGCCTTCCGAGGGGTTCTTCGGAAGGCATTTTGGCTTGGGATCAAATGGACCGGAAAAGGTTTATCTGCTCTTAACCATCTCAATGAACTTCCGGTGAGCTTTTGACAACCATTTGTTTTTATGGTACGTGATTTGTGCGTAAAACATTAGATTTTCACAAGCGGATTCTATCACTTTCATTTTTTTATCGTGCAGGAGCGCTTCCACACTGATGGAAGGCATCAAGCTAATCCCTAACCCGCTTACAACACACTCCTTCATGGCCTCCATGCTGTTAAATTCCAAGTAATTACACGTATCTATTCCTTTCTGAATTAAGTACTCCTCAAAAAATCGCCTTAACGCACAATCTTTCTCGCTAAAAATGATACACTCGCCATTTGATTCTTCGATAGTTTTTATGGAATGATTACTTTCTCCTACAAAGACTAACGGTTCCTCCGAGTAAATTTCGGTTATGAGCTGCGGATCGCATACCTGTGGTTCTAAGGTGATCGCAATGTCTAGCTCTCCGGAGTGGAGTCTCTGTCGTAAGGCGGAACAGTGATCGTTGATAAGAGAGATGGTAACCTCAGGGTAATTCTTTTTATACTTTGATAGCACGGGCCCTAGTTTGTATGCGGTTAAGGTTGCTGATGCGCCGATGCGGAGTTGGCCTTTGACCGTAGAGTCATCGGAAGAAATTTGTTTTATTTTTGAATATGCGGTTAGCAATTCTACTACATAATGATACAGTTCCTGTCCAACCATGGTGAGTTTAATTTGTTTTCCTAATCGGTCAAACAATGGAACCCCGATTTCATGCTCGATTTGCTGAATATGAGAAGTAATCGTGGCCTGTGAGTACTGAAGAGCGTGAGCTGCTTTTGTAAAGCTATTTAATTCCGCAACGGCTTTAAAGGATTGAAATTGACGAATGTCGATTTTTATCCCCCCCATAGATGTGTATTGTTATCAGAAATTCTAAATATAAAGATTAGTTATTTCAATTTTACTAATGATTAATTGTATCATATGATTCTTGAAAAGGAGATGAATCATATGAAAAAAGTATGTTTACTATTGCCGAATGGCTTTGAAGCCGTGGAAGCAAGCGTGTTTACAGATGTGATCGGATGGAACAAGGATGAGGGGGATGGATCAACGCAGCTCGTTACCGTCGGAACCCGAAACGAATTAAAATGCACCTGGAATTTTACCGTCATCCCCGAAAAGGTAATTTCCGAGGTGACCGTCCAGGAGTTCGATGCGCTGGCCTTGCCTGGCGGTTTTGAAGAAGCCGGATTTTATGAGGATGCTTATCGCCCCGATGTCCTTGAATTTATACGTGAATTCGACCGGCAGGGAAAAATCATTGCCTCGATTTGTGTAGGAGCTTTACCGCTTGGCAAAAGCGGCATTCTGCAAGGAAGACAGGCGACGACCTACAATCTGAATAACCGCAAGCGGCAAATGCAGCTGGAAGCCATGGGAGCCCACGTCATTCCGGACCAGCCCGTCGTAAGAGACGGAAATATCATTACTTCTTTTAACCCATCGACCGCATTCGCTGTAGCTTTTGACCTTCTTGAATCCCTTACTTCGACAGAAAATGCCAACAACGTGAAAAGGCTCATGGGATTCCTCACATAACTTCAGATTGTTTGACATAAGAAACGACCCCGAGCTTAGAACAAGTTCGGGGTCGTGAAATATTTATTTAATGGAGGCTTCATAAATGTCCTGAACAGATTTGGACAGCAGTGCGTTGAATTCCTCGTCGGTTTGCCCGGCGGTAAGGTCCTGCGATAACGCGCGCGAGAAGCTTGCGATCAATCCGTGATTTTGCGCCAGCTTTTCGTTGGCTTCCGCTTGCGAATAGCCGCCCGACAAAGCGACAATCCGTACAACGTGCGGGTCCTTCATCAGATCGCTGTAGAAATTGTTTTCCGTCGGTATGGAAAGCTTAAGCATGATCTTTGCGTCTTTGTCGAGGGCGGATAATTGAGCGGAAATTTCGTCCTTCAATAGTTTTTCCGATGCTACTTTATCCGCGCTGTAAATATCCACTTCCGGCTCGATGATCGGAACCAGTCCCATCTCCACGATTTGTTTCCCGATGGCAAACTGCTGCTCAACGACTTTTTTGATTCCGGCCGGATTGGCTTCTTTAATCAGCGAGCGCATTTTCGTCCCGAAGATGTTTCGTTCAACCGCCCGTTTCAGAAGGTCGTTTAAATCAGGCATGGGTTTCATGAGCTGAACCCCGTCTTCCAGATCGGCGAGTCCTTTATCCACTTTCAGAAAAGGCACGATCCCTTTCTTTTCCCAAAGATAATCCGCAGTCAATTGGCCGTCAATGGAACGATCCATCGTGTTCTCAAATAAGATTGCGCCCAAAATGTACCGGGAATCAAAAGCGGGACTTTTAATAATTCGCGTTCTCATCTCGTGAACCAGAGCATACATCTCTTCTTCGTTGGAGTAGCTCGATTCTTGGACGCCGTATTGGGCCAGCGCTTTAGGGGTGCTGCCGCCGCTTTGGTCCAAGGCCGCGATAAAGCCTTTTCCGGTATGGATTCTCTCCAATTGTTTTGTATTCATGAATGCTTCTCCTTCCTTATTGTGGACTGAATAACATTTTGAATTCTTTTATTATAGCACTTTTAGTTGCAAACATACATTGATGAAGATCACCGGGGTGCTGGAAAGGGCGCAAAAGGGAAATACAGTGAAACTGTCGAACATAATTATGAAACGTGATCGCCACCATTGACTTCGTAGAAACGGTGATAATGATGTCTATCCCAATTGTGTCCACCAAACTATACATCCCTCCTCCCCGGGCAAAAGCTGTCCCTCGTCCCCGCCTGATCGAGCGTCTGCATGAAGGGATGCACCGTAAGTTGACCCTCATTTCCGCTTCGGCAGGATGCGGTAAAACCACGCTTGTCAGCGAATGGCTCGCGGGTTGCCCGCAACCGGCCGCCTGGCTGTCACTGGAAGAGGCGGATAGCGATCCGGCGCGCTTTCTGACTTACCTTTTCGCTGCTTTGCAGACGATCGGAATTCATAGTGGGGAAGGCGTGATGGGTAGGCTCCAAGCCCCTGGCCCTTTGCCGATGGAAACGATGTTGACAGTGCTGCTCAATAAAATCACCGCCATTCCGGACCATTTCATTCTCGTCCTTGACGATTACCACGTAATAGATTCCAGACCGATTGACGATGCCATCGGCTTTCTGCTTGAGCGCATGCCGATACAGATGCATCTGGTCATCGCCACCCGCGAGGACCCCAATCTGCCCTTGGCCCGTCTGCGCGTGCGGGACCAGTTGACTGAAGTGCGTACCGCTGACTTGCGGTTTACATCCACCGAAGCGGCTGAATTTCTGGGCCGGGTTATGGGTCTCAGCCTTTCGCAGGAAGACGTCGCCGTGCTTGAATCCCGTACGGAAGGCTGGATCGCCGGTCTGCAATTAGCCGCGCTTTCCATGCAGGGACATAAAGACGCCGCCAGCTTGATCCAATCTTTTACCGGCAGCCATCGTTTCGTACTGGACTATCTGGTTGAAGAAGTGCTGCAGCAGCAATCCGCAAGCATTCAGGCTTTTATGCTGCGCACGTCCATCCTCGACCGGTTGTGCGGCCCGCTGTGCGATGCCGTTCTTTGTGGGGAAACCGACGAGCTTCTCTCCGGACAAGAAACCTTGCAATATCTTGAACGCGCCAACCTGTTCATCGTTCCCTTGGATAATGAGAGGCGCTGGTACCGTTATCACCATCTCTTTGCGGATTTGCTGCGGCAGCGATTGTACCAAACCGTGGGTTCGTCCAAAGGGGAAGCGAAGCGGGACGTGGCGGAACTGCATCTGCGTGCCAGCGAGTGGTACGAAGACCATGGCCTGGATCTTGAAGCTTTTCACCATGCGGCAGCTGCCCATGATGTTGAACGAGCCGTACGTCTGATCGAGGGGGAAGGGATGCCTTTGCTCTTCCGCGGTGCGATAGCCCCTGTCCTGAATTGGCTGGATTCGATACCGAAGGAGGAGCTGGACGCGAGGCCCGTGTTGAGCGTCATGCATGCCTCTGCCTTGCTCATGGTCGGTCAACCAGCCGATGTGGAACGGAAACTGCAAGCTGCCGAAAAAGGGCTTCGAGATGCCGCACAGGACGATAAGACCCGGGATCTAAAAGGGCATATCGCCGCTATACGTGCCACGCTGGCTGTCAACACGCACCAGGCCGACGCCATCATTTCCGAGTCGCAACGCGCCTTGGACTATTTGCACCCGGACAACCTGCCTGTCCGTACGGCGACAACATGGACGCTGGGATATGCTTACCAGCTCCAAGGGGATCGTGCTGCGGCAAGCCAAGCCTATACTGAAGCTTTATCCATCAGCCGGAGGATCGGGCATTTGATGATCACACTTATGGCTACACTCGGACTAGGGAACATCCAGGAAGCGGACAATCAGCTGTATGTGGCGGCTGAGACGTATCGGCACGCTCTGCAATTGGCCGGCGATCCCCCTCTGCCGGTTGCATGCGAAGCGCATCTTGGTTTGGCCCGTATTTATTACGAATGGAACGATCTGGAGACCGCGATGCACCACGGGCAGCAAGCTGTCCGACTGGCGCAGCAGCTGCAGCATACGGACAGAGTCGTTGCAGGCGAGGTAGTTCTCGCCCGACTGAAGCTTGCACGGGGAGAGGTGACCGAAGCGGCCGCTAGTTTAGCGAAGGCTGAGCATATCGCCCGCCGGCAAAATTTCGTGAAGCAGACGCCTCATATCGTTGCCGCGCAGGTGCTTGTTTTGCTTCATCAGGGCCTGGTGGCTGCTGCTGCCCATCTGGCGCAGAAGCACGAGCTTCCCGTCAGCCAGGCGCGGGTTCATCTGGCACAGGGAGAGGCGTCCGCGGCACTGGCGCTGCTGCAGCCGCTGCGAGAGCAGGCAGAGGCTAAGGGATGGGAGGATGAGCGGCTCCAAGTCATGGTTCTGCAAGCCGTCGCTCTGCATGCGCAAGGCGAAAAGATCAAGGCTGTGCAACTGCTGGTTGAAGCTCTGACCATAGCCCAGTCCGGCGGTTGTATTCGGACCTTTGTCGATGAAGGCATTCCGATGAGAAGGCTGCTGCGCGAAGCGGTTACTCATGAGAGGATGCCGAATTATGCGGGTAAGCTGCTCGAAGAATTTGAAGAGGAACGATTGAACGGTGAAAGCAAATCCGGTCCGCGCCAAGTCCGGACAGACAAATCCCTGATCGAACCCCTGAGCACGCGGGAGTTGGAAATATTGCAGCTCATCGCCCAAGGACTCTCGAATCATGAGATTAGCGGGCGGCTGTTCCTCGCGTTAAGCACGGTGAAAGGGCATAACCGGAGTATCTTCGACAAGCTGCAGGTAAAGCGGCGTACCGAAGCGGTGGCACGCGCCCGCGACTTGGGGCTGTTGTAGGTCAGCGTCCGGCCATGAGCAAAACCATACTTAAGTAGCTATATTCCATCCTGTGCTCCAGCTATTCTGATTGGGCTTTACGACATTATCTTCGATGCGGTAGGGAAACATTCGAAATCGAATTCGAAGAAAGTGTTGGCTCCGAACGGGCAATACATCTCCGTCGCGGGGCAGGGAGTAGCGAAGGTCCGTACGGAAGATTTATTGCTCCTCAAAGGCTGATGGAAAAGGGAGTACTAAAGCCGGTCATAGATCGGCGCTACTCGCTCGAACAAATGGCCGACGCTCACAGGTATGTCGAAAAAGGACATAAGAAGGGGCGCGTAGCCATCAAGGTGGGGCATGATCGTGAATTGTGATGAGGCCATGTAAAAGGAGAGTGACAAACGGTGTCCGACAACGAACTTCTGACACGGCAGCACGAGCTGCAAATCGAAGCGAAAGCTGTAGCGGAGCAATTGAAAATCGATGAATTGCTATCATCGGCGGGCCATCCTGTTCGAGTTGGAAGTGCTGCTCTCGGGCTGATGGTCTGGAGAGATCTGGATATTACCGTGGTATGCTCCAAGCTCGACCTTGATGTAGTAACTCGGATCGCTTCCGAACTCATGATTCGCCAGGGGGTACGGGAGCTGCGGTTCCTGAATGACTCCGGCGTCTGGAATACGGATACCAGCTATCCTGACGGGCTGTATATCGGATTACGGTATAGAGCGCTGAACGGGATGGATTGGAAGCTCGATATCTGGTTCGTCGACGAACCGGACAAACAGCCTGACCTCAAGCATATCCGGACAATGCCCGAGCGGCTTACCCCGGAGCTGCGGGAAGCTATTCTGACCATCAAAGATAGCTGGGCCACGCGAGCTGAATACGGAAAAGAAGTGAAAAGCTACGACATTTATACGGCCGTATTGGACGATTACGTGCGGACACCGCTTCAATTCCAAGAGTGGTTAGACAACAAAAACGAAATTCGGTGAACTTTCGTTATAATCGATTTTGCAATTGCGATCAAGGTCGATTTCTTTTATAATGGCGGATGAATGGAGGCGGTTGAAATGGCAAAGTATTTTGCCGGAACAAGAAGCAGCTCATGCAAAGCCTAACATTAGGGCGATACTTTGCATGGGCCGGACGGTTATTTCGTTAACCTTGTCGCCCGAGAAAGCTTGGATCGTTTCTAATCATGGGCTTTGCACCTATTTTTGTATTCATCAAAAATAAGGGGCTGAAAGCCATGGTCAAACCATTCCCATTTATTAGAAACCATCAATATAATTTCATCAAAAAGCAGGTCGAGCTGCTGGAGCGTGCCTGCAATTCCGTTACCGATCCGAAAGTGGTGAAATCGGTAAGATATAGCGTTCACTTCAATATTCTGGAAGCATTCCCGCAGGCCGATGGGCTTCAAAGGCAAGTGTTGGAAAAGGTTTCCACGTTGCGTACGGAGGGAGAATTCCGGCATTATTTGCATTCGTTGGAGCCTTATTTGGCACAATTTCCGGAAGTGACGGGAAAGCAGCTTGCCAAGCTGTTCCCCAAAAACAAAAAGCTAAAGCTTCCCGATTTAACCGCGATCGATTACCGCTATGTCACTTATCTTGGCTGGGTGGACATCGCGACAAATAAATTGTTCATCGTGTACCGTCTGAACGGGCAGCCCGTCGGCATGGAAGGAAGATATATCCCGGCGAATAAAGGCGTATGCTTTTTGTGCAATCGGCATGCGGAAGTTGCGTTGTTTTCGGCGGTCACCAGATCGAAGCCAGCGAACGCTTCGCCCGACTACTATAAGGCGATCGGCAACTACTTGTGTGTGGACAGCGAGCTTTGCAACAAGAACATCACGGATGTCACCGCGCTTGAAAGGTTCATTCGAGAGGTGGTGGGGACCCATGAATCGTAATTGGGTTCTCGTATCCATTCTCATCGTCATGTTCTTGAGCGCGATGGAAGCGACGATCGTCACCACAGCGATGAAATCCATCGTCGATGACTTGAAGGGCATGGAACTGATGAACATGACGTTCTCCGTTTACCTGCTCATCACGGCCGTCACCACGCCGATCTACGGCAAGCTCGCGGACCTGTACGGCCGCAAGCGCATTCTCATGATCGCCATCGCCGTTTTTTTGCTTGGCTCCGTCCTCTGCGGGGCGGCGGCAACGATGCTGCAGCTTGTTATCTTCCGGGCCGTTCAGGCGCTGGGCGCCGGGGCGATCTTTCCGATCACGATGACCATTATCGGCGACATCTATACGCCGGAGGAACAGACGCGGCTGCAGGGGATTTTCAGCAGCGTATGGGCTCTCTCCAGCATCGTCGGTCCGTTGATCGGAGGGGTGATCATCCAATTCGCCGACTGGCGATGGATTTTCTTCCTCAACCTGCCGCTCGGTCTGGCGTCGTTGCTGCTGCTCTCGTTCGCGTTCCGGGAGACATTCCGGCCGGAGGGCAGATCCATCGATTGGATCGGGGCGGTCTCGTTCCTGGCGAGTATTTCGTCGCTGCTCATCGTGCTGCTGTTCGGGGGAGAGAGCGGCTTCGTTTCGCCGGTCAATCTGGTGTTCGCAGCTATGTTCGTGCTGTTCGGCATCGTTTTTGTGGCGGTCGAGCGGCGCGTATCCGAGCCGTTCATGCCGCTGGAGCTGTTTCGGAACAAGGTTATCCTGATTCCGAACCTGTTCAGCTTTGTGGCGTACGCCTTTCCTATCGCGACGACGGTCTATTTCCCGCTTTGGCTGCAATCGCTCAAGCATCAATCGCCGATCGTATCGGGCTTCGCAGTCGCCATTGCGACGGTCGGATGGCCGCTCGGCGCCACAGCCGCGGGCAAGCTCATGAAACGGTTTCCGCCCAAGCGGGTCACCGTCCTCGGAGCAGGCCTACTCGTCATCAGCGGTCTGATGCTGGCAACGATCACGACGGCAACACCGGTGCCGGTGTTCTTCGTCATCATGCTTCTGGCGGGTTTCGGCCTCGGTGTTAGCCGAACCGTGCTCGCGATTCTGATGCAGAACGCGGTCGAGAACCGCCAGCGCGGCATCGCCATGTCGACGAGCGCACTCATGAATACGTTAGGTCAGACGGTGTTTATTGCGATTTTCGGCGTCGTGTTTAATGCATTCGCGTCCACTGGCGAAGCCGCGGATCTGGCGTACGGCATTCGCGTCGTCTTCGCCTGCGTCTCCGTCGTTACGGTGCTGGCCTTTCTGGTCTTGCTGGGGCTTCCGGGCATTTCCAACAAGGAGCTGTTCGGCAGCGGAAAAGGCGCTGCGGTGCAAAAGAAAACGTAAGCAGATAAGAAAAAGGCAGTTTCAGGGGCGATCCCTGAGCTGCCTTTTTGCTTTTGATCAAACTAACCATTTCGCGGATTGACAGCGCCGGATTTGGAAAATATAATGGTCATAGCAACTATAATCATGTCGACTATGATGGAGGCTTCCATTGGAATTAGAAAAGTATATCGGCGTTATCGTACACCGCGCGGATTTGAAGCTTAACAATTATTATCAAAAGGTCGTTAACCCTTTCGATATTACCGTGGATCAGTGGGAGATATTGGTCATTCTCTGGGAAAAGGAGGGGATCACCCAAAAAGAGCTTGCGGAAAGGCTGTATAAAGATCAGACGAACATTGCCCGGATGCTGTTCAAGCTGGAAAAGAAGGGCTTCGTTCATCGTGTCACCCACGAGACGGACCGCAGGTCTCTGCGGGTATATTTAACGCCGAAAGGCAGAGAAATCAAAGAGGACATCCTTGCTCCGTCGATCGAAGCTTATAAGAAAACGGTCGAAGGGTTGTCCGAGGAAGAAGTCGAGACCTTTAGAAGAATACTTGCCGTTATGTATAATAACGTGAAGGATTTGTAGAGATTTGCCCGTTTTACTGTGTTGAGTTTTTTTAATCATATAGTTGCTATAGCAACTATAGACAAGACTATTTTTTAGTTTCTTAAATTCAGCTTAGGTGTTAACAGCTACAACTTTATTTAGTTTTATACTTGCTAAAGCAACTAATGTTCTGGCAAGTAGATGGGAGGATAAGAGAATGGAACAAGGTGAAAGCAAGGCAACTATTTTTGACGCCCGTTACCGGGCACTGACCATCGGTATCATTTTGGCTGTAACTACCGTAGCGTTCGAAGGCTTGGCGATTACGACCATCGCGCCGGATTTGGCGCAGCATTTGAACGGCATTTCGTTATACGGCTGGATCTTCAGCGCATTTCTGTTGACGCAAATCTTGGGCACGATGGTCATCGGTCAGCAAATCGGCAAAATCGGCGTGTATCGCTCTTTTTCTTTGTCTATCGTTATTTTTGTGGCCGGTATTTTGGTTGCCGCCACCTCCGTGAATATGCCGATGTTAATCGCGGGGAGAGCGTTACAAGGCTTTGGCGCAGGCGCTATTGTCACATGCGTGTACTACAGCATTACCTTAAGCTATCCCGATGCGCTCCGGACGAAAATTTTGGCCGCATTTTCCAGCGCCTATATTTTGCCGGCGTTGATCGGTCCTTATATTGCCGGCCTGTTGGCCGAATATGTTTCATGGAGATTTGTGTTCTGGCTTGTATTGCCCTTGATCGCATTGGCCGTCTTGCTGACGCTTCCTTCCTTTCGCAAGCTTCAAACGGATAACGCTCCGGTTCAGAAAAGCGGCCGCAAGGAAGGATACGCTGTGTTGCTGACGGTAGGCACAGGGCTGCTGCTTAGCGGGCTGGGCTTTGTTTCCGATTGGAAGGGTATTGCGCTTGCACTTATCGGGTTGATCGTCATGGTCCGGCCTATACAGAAACTGCTCCCTGCGGGAACGTTCTCCCTCAAAAAAGGACTGCCGGCCACCATTGTGTCAAGAGGGCTGTATGTTGCGTGCTATGTTGCTACCGAGAGTTATGTCGTCTTGGCGCTGACGGAAGTCAAAGGCTTACCCGCAGACCTTGCCGGGTTGATCGTCGCCGCAGGTGCGTTAAGCTGGTCCACCGCAGCTTGGCTGCAATCCAAACTGGATGAAAAGGATAATGGCCGGGGCAGAAAAAAACGGATTACAGCCGGTATCGGCTTAATGATCGTCGGCGTATCGCTGGTCATCACGGCTGTAGGACTGGAGAGCGGGGGAATTGAGTTTGCCGTCATCTCGCAAATCTTTACCGGCTTCGGCATTGGGTTGGCCAATCCGACGACAGGAGCCATTGCGCTGCAGCATGCCCGCTCAGGCGAGGAAGGCGAGATTTCCGCGTATCTTCAATTCGTCGACGCTTTTTGCCCGGGAGTGAGCATCGGAATCGGCGGGGCTTTAATCGCGGTAAGCGAGCATCTTGGCCAAGGCATCTTTACGGGAATCATGCTGGCCTTATTGACTCAGCTGCTCTTCATCGTCCTGAGCTTTCTTATCTCTTTTCGTATTGCCAAGAGAGCCGATTAACCTTCCATAAACAGCTTCTTGGTCAGCATGGTGGCTAAATGATCGACAGACATCACTTGAATGCCAATCAGAGGCGCGATCTGGCTCCAAATCGAAGAGCCGTGGTTCGATAAAATAACCAGCCCCGTCTCTTTTTCGCGGTTAAAGGTGATAAAGGAACTCGATCCATACGTTCCTCCGTTGTGCCAATGCGTAGTTGTGCCGTCCTTTTCTTTGAACCTCATCCAACCGAAACCGATTCCGATCCCTCGGCCCGGCATTATGGCATAATGCTCCTCTAAGCATTCCGCAATCGCCGGGCCGAGGGGAGCATCGAAATGGCTTAAATGCGCATCCAAATAGTTAAGCATATCGGTTATCGTCGAACGGACCGCCCCGGCGCCCCCCATCGTATCAAGGAAGTCCCAATGCTGCATAGGCTTGCCTTTGGCGTTGAATACGGGAAGAAGCTGTCCGGCCTGTTGTCGGCTCGTGCCTGTTCCGGAATCCGTCATGCCAAGAGGATTAAATATTTGTCCGGCCAGCGCTTCATTCAAGCTCATGCCCAACCGTCTGGAAAGCAGCCAGCCAAGTAAACCGAAGCCGTAATTGGAATAGCGGTGTTTGCTGTTCTTCTTGGGACTCTCCGACAAAACAGCCTCGATGAAGCGGGTATCGTCATAATTCGCGTAAGGATTCAACCGATTGGTTATGGCGGATCTAAAATTCCCCGGTACGTCGGGCAGGCCGGCGGTGTGCGTAACAAGCTCCAACAGCGTTGTTTGATTGGCAAATGAGCTGGAAGACCATTCCGGGACGAAAGCCGAAAGCCGATCGGAACGGCTCCACATCCCGTTCTGTTCTCCTATGGCGAGTAAGAGGCCGATCAAGGTTTTGGTAATCGAGCCGATCTCATAGATCGACTTCGTGCAGTCAACTTCTTCGGATTGTTGCCCAGTCCATATCGTTCGTGCGGATTTCCGGATCAAACCGACCGTTAAACGATGTGTCGGGAGATTCGCCCATCGGTGAATGCGTTTCTGAGACATGATATTTGCCATAGTGTTATTCAAGCTAACTCACCTCGATTAGCGTTTTTTATTTTTGATATTATAATGATATCATTATTAGAAGTAATTTACAATTGGCGTATAAAAAATAAACGTCGTCCTTTCGGAGCGACGTGAGCTTGTTGAAAAAGTGGTGACTTGAGGCAATAGAGGTGTACGAGGGGGTGGGGTATCTACTTCCGGTCGCTGTTGTCAGCGGGAAATTTTAATTGAAGCCGCTTAACAGCGGGTATTTCCCGCAGACAAAGGCGAACGCTATCGCTCCTCCAGTAGATACCCCACCTCCGTATGTTTTTCTATTTCAATCAAAAATCTCTTTCTCAACACTCTGAAACGCCATCCTATTGGGGCGACTAAATCGGAGAATATGGTGGTATTTTGCTAAAGCCTTGATTTGTAGCAATATCGTAGTACAATGGTTTTATGACTACTCAAATAATGTTTAATGATGAGCAAAGGGTCAAAATATTTAAGGCATTAGCTGATGAAACAAGACTGGATATCATTCGAACGCTGTACACCAACAAGAAGGAGATGAATTGCGGAGAAGTAATGGACATTCGCGATACTTCGAAATCGAATACTTCGTATCATTTGCGTACATTAAGGGAGGCGAAATTGATCAAGGTACGAAAAGAAGCTCAAACGAAGTATATGAGTATCGATATAGAGACTTTTCAAACTTACTTGCCCGGATTTCTGGATACGCTGTAGAAAGAAATCTATTTTTTTGTTTATTAGTTCAATAGTTATTCAACTACAAAACTAATTTCGATAGGAGAAGGTAATTAGCATGAAAAAATTAACAGCATTATTTTTCCTCATCATGTTTGTGATCGGTACCGATACATTTTTGATTTCTCCGCTCATCCCCACCCTTCAGAGCTTGTTTCATATCTCGACCGAGTATTCCGGTTGGATGGTGGGAGCCTATGCTTTAGGTTATGCCGTATTTGCACTGATTGCCGGACCGCTTTCCGATGGATGGGATCGAAAAAAAGTCATGCTTTCCGGCATGGTTTGCTTCTCGGTTTCAACAATATTATGTGGCTTTGCCACAGGCTTTTGGTCGATGTTTTTATTCCGTTTTTTAGCCGGAGTCAGCGCAGCATTTACAGCGCCTCAAGTCTGGGCATCCATTCCGGCTCTGTTTCCTGCGCCAAAGATCGCCAAAGTATCAGGAATCGTAATGGCAGGCTTGGCTGCTTCCCAAGCGTTCGGCATACCTATTGGAAGCCTGCTTGCTACAACCCATTGGTCTTATCCTTTTTTTACAATCGGTGCATGTTCGCTGTTGGTGGCGATATTTATTTTTTATGCTTTGCCCGAAATGAAACCGAAGCAAGACCAAAGATCCAAGGTTCCAATATTTAAAAGATACGTCCCACTATTGACAAGCCGAATAGCGAGAATATCTTTCCTGGCTCATTTCTTCTTTCAATGTGGATTCTTTGCTGCCTTTTCTTTCATTGGAAAATGGATGACGGACCGCTTTCACCTTTCGATTGATCAAGTGGGGTACGTGATGTTTTTTCTTGGTCTTGGAAATATGGTCGGGAGCATTAGCGGTGCTTATGTGATCAAAATACTGAACCGTTTCAATACGATGGTTGTGGGTTTTCTTGTCTCTATTGCATGTTTTATTGCTTTGCCTTACCTGCCATCGGTTTCGGCTTTCGAAGGTGTATACTTTTTAATTTTTGTTAATATGGGAATCGCATTTCCGCTGATTTTGGGACTGCTGAATTCGTTAAATCCGGCAATCCGCGGCACGATCTCAGGCTTGGCCAATTCGATCATGTACGCTGCGACAACACTCGGCTCTTGGATCGCAGGCTTGATTTATGCGACTTTTAACGGTTTTTCTGCCGTAGGCATTTTTGCAGCTATTTGCTTTGCCGGTTCGTTGTTATCTTTTATATTCAGTGGTATTTTGACTACTCACTCGAAAACAAAAAAGGAACTTGCATCTTAAATGCATATAAGAGTTCAAATGGATGATATTCCAAATCTTCCGAAATTCAACATACTAAGTATTCGTGAGAATGAATTTGATTTTCTAATACAAGTGGTGACGAGCTCTTCACCTTTTGCTTGCCCTCATTGTGGATGCATAGCGAATCTCTATAAGCACGATAACAGGGAACATATTTGTATGGATTTGCCTATCCACGGAAAGTGTGTAGGACTTCTTATAAAGCGTCAGAGGTATCGTTGTCGTGAATGTTCTCAAACCTTCTGGGAACGTTTAGACCACACCATTGACGAAAGACGGAACTGCACCAAGCGATTGTTGACTTACATTGAGAAGCAGAGTCTTAAACGAACATTCGTCAGTATTTCAGAAGACGTAGGGCTTAACGAAAAGACGATACGCAATATTTTTCGGGATTATATTAACCGTCTGAAAGAAACGTTACGGTTTGAAACCCCTAATTGGCTTGGTATAGACGAAATTCACATGATTAAACCAAGATGCGTTCTGACCAACATCGAGGAACGTACTTTGTTAGACGTTCTGCCCAATCGGAGCAAGGAAAAGATTGTAGGCTACCTCTCACGCCTTCCAAACAGAGGACGAATACAGTACGTTGCTATGAATATGTGGCAACCGTACAAGGACGCTGTGAAGGCTGTATTGCCCAAGGCGACTATCATTATTGACAAGTTTCACGTTGTCCGTATGGCGAATCAAGCGTTAGAAACCATCCGCAAACAGCTTCGAGAGGGCTTAACACCGAAGGAACGTCGGGGGCTTATGCACGACCGTTTTATCCTTCCGAAACGCCGCAAAGAGCTCACTGAGATGGAAAAGATAACGCTTGACCTGTGGACTGAGAATTACCCTTCTCTCGGTATTGCGTATGAATTAAAGGAGTCCTTTTTCGATATTTGGGAAAGCGATACAAGACAAAAGGCATTCCTCAAATACCACGTTTGGAAATCTAAAATACCCAAGGAACTCCTATACGCTTTTGAGCCTCTTACAAAGGCTATGGCAAACTGGGAAGAAGAGATATTCGCCTACTTCGACCATCGCATCACAAACGCCTATACGGAGTCTCTGAACAGCCTTGTCCATGTCATTAACCGTTTAGGCAGGGGCTATTCATTTGAAGCCCTACGAGCCAAAGTTCTCTTTACAGAAGGACTTACAAAGGAGCGTGGAGAACTTCTTGGTATCGACATTTCAACCATGATAGAGAAATTGGAGAAGGGCGAAATATAAGCCCTTTTCCACTATGATTGGAAGGATCGATGTAAGTGAACGACAAGGAGAATCCCATAATATGATACATAAAGTGATAGCGAGATCAATAGGCAGCGCAATCCTCGCCCTCGTCATGGCTTCGATGATCGGATGCGGTACGAGTACTCCAACTTCAGCCTTAAACGATAACGTTCAGCATGCGCCTTCGGGAAATAAGCCGGAAGAAGTGAAAACGACCATAGCTTCTTCGCCATTGGAATCGTGGGTCGGGGAGTATGAATTTTCGGAATACGCCCCTCCGGATCAAAATATGTTTTATCGAATTTCGATATATAAAGAGGATAAAAGCTACTACGCGAAAATAGAAATCGATGGCTTTCAAACGATGAAAAGACTTCAGGCACACGTGGAGGGGGACGGCAAAGCGGTAAAAATCATTTTTGACAAATATTTGCCCGATAACTTATGGGAGTCGTATAATCCCGGAGACATCTTATTGCGTTTGGAAAAAACGGATTCGGCCTTGAACACGTTTTGGGAGAAAATCCAACCCATGCTCAAGGATCAGGGCGAATCCGGCGATACTTACTTTAAGGCGGCGGCTCGCTCAAGCTGAACTCGGGGCGGCAATAAAACCGGAGATTTCATGGCTGGGAGAGATTTGTCTATTGTGCCGCATCCTCTCCGGATTGACGAATAATCCGAACGAGATTTGCGGCAGCGGCGGACAAAGGCTCGTTTTTGCGGGTACAGATGGCAATTGTATTTTGCAACCGGACGTCCTGAACGTAAACCCGGCATAACTCGCCGCGCTGTACATATTCCCGTACGACCAGCGAAGAAACGAAGTTGGCGCCATAGCCGGCGATAACGGCCATGATCGCTTCATGCAATCCGTTGAATTGCAGCGTGATTCGGGGTTTGGATACGTTATAGGTTCGGCATAAAGCCAGCAGCCTTTCCCGTGTCGAGCTTCCTTCCTCCCGCATGACGAAAGGCTCCTTCATCATTTCGGCCAGCGAAACTTGCTGATTCGCATATTTGTGATTCGGCGCTACCACGAACCACAGCTCGTCGCGAAACAACTCTTCCGTTTGAATCGTATCCGGGTATTCTTCCGCCAGTCCTCCATAAACCGCAAGGTCCACTTCCATCTGTAAAAGCTGCTTGAGCGCATCGCTTGAATTCGTCGTTGTAATCGTCATTTCTACCTGTTCGTATTGCTGTTTAAACTTCGCGATCCAAGCGGGGATCAGAAACTGGGCCGGCAAATAGGTTGCAGCCAATCGAATATGTCCGTTCGTGCCGTTGCGGTATTCGTGACAAAATTGATCGATTTGCTGTTCTACCGCAAACAGCCTTTTTGCGAGCAGCGCCATTTTTTCACCGGCATCCGTCAGGGCAATTCCTCTTCCACTAGGCTTCAATAGAGGAATGGAGAGCTCCTTTTCAAATTTTTTGATCTGAGCCGTAATGGCCGGTTGGCTAATATTCAACAGTTCGGAGGCGCGGGTTACATTTCCGGTAGAAGCGATCGTATGAAATAGCCGCAGGGCATGCAGATTCATGACAAGTCTCCTTAATTCTATATATAAAATATATGGAACAGTCAAAACAATATATTATATTTATGGTTCTAAATCAATTAAAATCAACGTTGAAGTCAAATACAATACAAGGAGATGGGATAAAATGAATGCATTGGACATGTGGAGCCGGGTCGATCAGTATATAACGGAGAAACTCATTCCTCACGACACCGTGCTGGAGCAGGCTTTGTCCGCAAACCGGCAAGCGGGCTTGCCGCCGTATGACGTATCCGCAGCCCAAGGAAAGCTGCTGCAATTATTTGTCCGGATGCAAAATGCCAAGCGAATTCTGGAAATCGGGACGTTGGGAGGCTACAGCACCATTTGGATGGCAAGGGCGCTGCCGGCGGGTGGACGTCTCGTTACCCTGGAGCTCGATCCGCGGCATGCGGAGGTTGCGCAGGCGAATGTATCCCTTGCTCAGGTGGCGGGCGTTGTGGAAATCCGGGTAGGGAACGCGCTCGAACAGCTGGCTAAGCTGGAAGAAGAAGGAACCGCGCCTTTTGATCTCATATTCATTGACGCGGATAAGCCGAATAACCCCGGATATTTGAAATGGGCACTTCGCTTGTCCCGCCCCGGGACGATCATTATTGGGGATAATGTCATCCGCGGCGGCGAGATCCTTGACGAAGCCAGCACAGATCCTCGTGTCAATGGCGTCAGGGAGTTTTATGACCTGCTGGCGCAAGAAGCCCGAATCTCCGCTACGGCGATTCAGACCGTTGGCAGTAAGGGATACGATGGGTTCGTCTTAGGCGTCGTTAACGGATAATTCGGCGAAAGCAATGCGCGAGGCAGAATAGCAATCCGCAAGAAACCGTGCCCCTTTTTATATGCTAAGATGGAGCAGTAAGGTCAGGCGATAGGACATTCATTCCAATCGAATGCAAAAGGAGCGGATTCGTATGCAAAAAATTACCCCTTTCTTGTGGTTTGACGGCAAAGCGGAAGAAGCGATGAATTTTTATACCTCCATCTTTGCAGATTCGAAGATCGAAAGCGTCACACGCTACGGAGAAGGCGGACCCGGTCCGAAGGGAGGGGTCATGTCGGGAACGTTCCGGCTTAACGGGCAAACGTTTATGGCCTTAAACGGCGGTCCGCAGTTTACCTTTTCCCCGGCCGTCTCGTTCTTCGTGAACTGCGAGACGCAGCAGGAGATCGACGAGCTGTGGGAGAAGCTCTCCGAAGGCGGGGAGAAAGGAAGATGCGGCTGGCTCACGGACAAGTTTGGGCTCTCGTGGCAGATCGTCCCCAAGCTTTTGGGCGAGCTGTTGCAGGACAAGGATGCCGGGAAATCGGCGAGAGTGATGCAGGCCATGCTTCAAATGGATAAACTGGACATCGAAGCTTTAAAGCGGGCTTATGAGGGATCGCTCGACTAACGCACTATTCCGGGCCGTACTCTCTTTTGAAGAGGGGTACGGCCTTCTTTTTATTTTCACCGTTAGGCGGGCTTGACTAAAATCTTCTTCCCCCTCGTGAAGCTGACCAAGGCAGCCGCGAGTCCCATCACCAGGATGAAGCTTGCGGCCCAAGGATTAAACTGGAGAGTGGAAGTAGCGTTGACCATGAATCCCCCTGTCCCGGCTCCCGCCGCCAATCCCAAATGCACGATCGATGTGTTCAGGCTAAGAACCAGATTCGACGACTCGGGCGCTTGTTGAATGAAATAGCTTTGGATCGCCGGGCCGTTCGCGAACATGGAAAATACGATGACGGCCAGCAGCGCCAGCCCGATCCCGGGCACATCCGTAACGAAAGGCAGCACAGCCAGCGATGCGATATGAACGGCAATGCTGAACGTAATAACCCTGGCCGCTCCCCATCGATCGACACCGTAGCCGCCCAGACGGGAGCCGATGGCGCCGAAAATGCCGAAAGCCAGCATAATGATGCTAATGTTCGAGGCTTTGACATGAAGGATGCCTTGAAGATACGGCGTCAAATAAGTAAACAAGATCGAATTTCCCGATTCCCGGAAAAACGTGAGCAGCAGGCCGCTTACGATAACGACGCTTCCCAGCACTTTGAACTGCTGACGGAAGGAAACCGGCGCGTCCCCTTCGATATCCGGGAGAAGTCGCAAGATGACAACGGCAATGAGTAAGCTGAATAAGCCCAGAATCAAGAAGATGGATTGCCAATTCAGCCAATTCGTTATGGCGATCCCGATCGGAACGCCTAAGATCATGGCGCTGCTAAAGCCTAGAACGATGGTACCGATGGCGCTGCCCAGTTTCTCGCGGGGGACCAATTTGGCGGCCACGCCCAGCGCTACAACAAGATAGACGCCCGCGCTTAGCCCCAATATGACGCGGGAAGTCATCAGGATGACGATGTTCGAGCTCCCGAACGATACCAAACAGCCCATGATAAAAAGCGCCAGCGAGCCTAGCAATACTTTTCTGCGTCCCAAACGGGCAGTGACGGATACCACAACCGGGGTACCAATGGCGAAGGCAAGGGAGTAAGCGGTAATCAATTGCCCGGCAAGGGCGAGTGAAATGTTTAAGCTATCGGCAATAACATTCAGAATGCCGGATACGACGAGCTCGGAGGTTGCCGTTAAAAACACGCCTAGCGCAAGAGTGTAAATAGACATGCGATGCATTAGAAATCATTCCTTTCCGCTGTCCGGGACAGCAGCCGAAATCGAGGCATGGCCGGCGTATGCCGATTCGGCAGTTGGGATTGCGAGATCTCTTGGTTGTATTATAATAAGGGTACATATTTTATGTAAGAAGGCAAAGTGTTTGGATATTATCCAATTATTTTGACTAACTAAATAAAAGTAAGTAGGTGGAGGCATGGAGCCTGCAAAAGAAGAGGAGAAAGGGTTCTCGAACATCTGCTCGGTGCTGCAAATTTTAGGGGCGAAATGGGCTTTCCTGGTGATTGCGGAGCTATCCAAGGGCCCAAAACGGTTCAAGCAGCTTCATCGGGATGTGGCGATCGTCCGGACGCAATCTTTAACGGATGTGCTGCGGCATTTGGAGAATAACGGGATTGTCCGTCGCGAAGTATTTCCCACGGTTCCCGTAACCGTACAATACTCGTTGACGGAAAAAGGTTTGGATTTTCAAGCTGCTCTCAAGGAAATGGAGAAATGGGCAGCCAAGTGGGGAAAGCCGGAGGACGGGAACCCGCCGGAGGAACAAAGGCAAGCCTAATTAGAAGAACCGCGGTCCATTCGCTGGATTCGCGGTTCTTTCACGTTGCCGGAGCGCGCCGGCTTTTTAAGATTTCGCAAACAAGTCCCGTGCGGTTTGGATAAACAGCTTTACGGCGATGGAAGCTTCTTGCAGGGAAGGTACTGCCAGGTTAATTTCTCTGTAAGGGTGAGGCGTTAAAGCATGCATTCGCACGTTGGGAGGCAAGGTAGACAGAGATATCGAGATGTTCGACATGATCGCCACGCCGAGACCTTCTTGGATCATGTTCAACGAGGTGTTAACGTTGTGAACGATATATTTTACCTGAAGACACGCCCCGGCTTCCCGAAATCGCTCGTAGATCGGGATTTCGTAGCCTCCGTTGCATATGATCATCGCCTCGTCGCTCAATTCTTGCAAATGAATGGTCGAACGGCCCGCCAGAGGATGGTCGTCCCGGATGAACAGAAACATCTCTTCTTTCAGCAAAGGCGTAATTTCAAATTCGTCGTGCGGTGGAATGAGAAAAGCGACATCGATCATTCTGGAGGCCAGCCGTTCTCTGAGGTCGTCGATGGTACCTTCGTAAAGATCGAATTGAATGCGGGGATATTTCTCCCCGATAACTCTGAAAATTTTGGGCAGAAAATAGGCGGAAGCCGAGGGAAAGGAACCAATCCGAATCGTCCCGACTTCGAAGCCTTTTTCGGCCATCACTTCCTGCTCCACCTTCTCGAAGCCCTGCAAAATATCCCGGAAAACGATCAAGAGGCGTTCGCCGATGTCCGTCAAAATAATTCCGTTCCTTCGGTCGCGGATCAGGAGCGTCACGCCCAATTCGGCTTCCAGCGTGGAGACGGCGCGGCTAACGGCAGGCTGTGTCATATTCAGTTCATGACCGGCTTTGGTAAAGCTCCCGGTTTCGGCGATTTTGACGAACAGCTGAATTTGGGAATGGGTCATAACACTTATGGTATGCTCCTTATAATAAACATTCATTTTATTTATTTCGATAGTTATTGTATCATGAGAAAACATTGACAACAAGGAGTGTTCATCGTGTTGCAGCTCTCACGCTCGCGGGCGGCTTTGTACCTCACTTTTCTCGTCATCGTCTGGGGAATCAACTGGCCGTTGTCCAAATATACGCTTTCCTTTTCGCCGCCTTTATTATTTGCAGGCTTGAGGACGTGCATCGGGGGATTGATTCTCATCTGCGTTGCCTTGCCCGGGTACAAGAAGCTCAATTGGAAGCAGACGTGGCCCGTTTATGTGATTTCGTCCGTGCTGAACATCATTCTCTTTTACGGTCTTCAAACGATAGGACTGAACTATTTGCCGGCCGGTCTCTTTTCGGCCATTGTCTTCTTGCAGCCCGTGCTGCTGGGCATTTTATCCTGGCTGTGGCTGGGGGAAGAGATGTTCGGCTTGAAATGGATCGGGCTTGTGCTCGGTTTTCTAGGCGTATTCGAGATCAGCGCAAGCAGTCTGGCCGGACATTTGTCCGTTACCGGGATCGTGCTCGCTCTCGGCTGTGCGGTCAGTTGGGCCTTGGGCACGCTGTATACGAAGAAAATGTCGGCGCGGGTCGATATGGTTTGGGCCGTGGCGCTTCAATTGATGATCGGCGGCATTTTGTTGTTAGGCTCGGGTTCCCTCATGGAAAAATGGACGGATATCGTCTGGAACGTTCCGTTCGTATCGAGTCTGCTGTTTATTTCGGTTTTCGTGATTGCGTTGGGCTGGCTCGCTTACTTTAAGCTCGTCGGCTCCGGCGAAGCCGGCAAGGTCGGAGCGTTTACATTTCTGATCCCGCTGATTGCGATTACTTGCAGCGTCTTCTTTTTGGGCGAGCGAATATCGGTTAATTTGGTGGCGGGACTCGTTCTCATCGTCGGCAGCATCCTGCTGGTCAATGCAAGATCGATACGCCTGGTGAAAAAGCCGACAGGATTGCAGAGGTAATAGGCGAAAAATGACCCTCGACGCTTGCTTGCGTTTGCCGGAAGGTTTGGCGCAAGCGCCAGGGGATTGTTTTTTGTTTTAAAATGTGCTAAATTAAGCACATTAAAAGCTGTGGCCGGAGGAGGCTGTTCAGGGCAACATGGCACAAATTAAGCGGTTCGGCTTCGGGCTCCAAGCCTTAATCGTATTGGCCTTAACTTCGGAGCAGCGTTCTAGCGCCGAAATCGCGGAAGAGATCCGCTGCGAGCCGACGGCGCTCCGCAAAATTTTGGCTCAACTGGCGGAAGCGGGCATCGTGGAAGTGAAGCAGGGCAGATCGGGGGGGTACCAATTGACCCGAAAGCCCGGGGAGATTACGCTGTCCGAGATCTACAACGCTTTGCACGAGGAAGAGCCTTTATGGAACCAGATGCTGGATACGACAGGAAATCATCTGTTTGGAAAAAAGGTCAACGAATCGTTTCAGAAAATCATGACCGATATCATTGTGCAGGTAGACCATGTGCTGGGCACTTATACAATTGCCGACCTGCTGGAGTGACCTCTTTTTTTACTCTAATATGTGCATAATAATGCACATATTATTCGAAAATTTCTATAGAAAGATAGGGAGGGAGAGAAAATGGATAAACGAAAAGCCCCGACCCGCTTTCCCGGGATCTTGTACTCTCTGATTGCGGCTGTCATCGGCGGCATCGCGTTCAAGCTGCTGCATCTGCCGATTCCCTGGCTGCTGGGTCCGATGTTCGCCGTTTTGATCGGATCGAATGTGTTCAAGGGACGTTTCGCATGGCCCGGGCAGTTCAGAAACGCAGGCATGATCATCGTCGGGTACACGATCGGGCTGGCCATGACAGCGGCGGCGCTGAAGGAGATGTCTTACCAGCTGCCGTGGATGCTGTTCATGACGCTGCTCCTGCTGCTTTGGTGCGCGGGCATCGCCTATCCCGTCTCCAGGCTGGCGGAGATCGATTACAAATCCTCGCTGCTGGGAAGCATACCCGGAGGGCTGACGCAGGTTCTTGTGTTGGCAGAGGAAACCGACGGGGTCAATCTCACGGTCGTCACCGTCACGCAGGTGATCCGGCTGATCCTGATTATCACATGCGTGCCATTGCTGGTAACGAGCCCGCTCTTCGGGCAAGCGCACGAGGGTTCGGGGGCCGGCGCTCCATTGTCCGCCGTTTCGGCGGGTTGGAGCAGCGGGATGATTCCGAACCTGCTCGTTTATGCGCTGGTCAGCGTGGGATGCGCCATTTTGGGGAACAAGATCAAATTTCCGACCGCTTTTTTGCTGGGTCCGGCTATCGGAACGGCGGCTCTTCAGCTGACCGGCATTCCGGGACCGGCGCTTCCAGCCTTTGTCCTTAACGCGGCGCAGCTCATGATTGGCGTTCACGTAGGGCTGATGTTGAAGCCGGACCGGTTGACCCATAAGGTGCGGACGATCTCGCTGGCGGTCGGCAGCGGACTGCTGCTGATGGTCGGGGCCTTGGGCTTGAGCGTGCTGCTGACCAAGCTCCAGCCCGTATCCGCCTCCACCGGGCTGTTAAGCCTCGCTCCCGGGGGGATGGATCAAATGGGCATTATCGCCCATGAGATTCATGCGGATTTGTCGATGGTGGCCGGCTATCAGCTGTTTCGTACCTTTTTCATCTTTTTCGCGGTACCGCCTTTGCTGAAGGCGATCTTCCGATACAATCGTAAATCAACCAAACGGAGGGAAACGCAATGACGCCATTAAACGTAAATTTTCAAAAAACAGCTTAGGTCCTTATCGATCTGCAAAAAGGAATCGTCGCAAGCTCGAATGGACAAGACGTGGTCGAGAAGGCTGTCCCGCTTGTCCGGCTGTTCCGTGAAAAAGGCGGATTTATCGCGTTTGTCAATGTCGATTTCCATGACGGGGTGGACCGGTTAAAGCCGGCAACGGATCAGCCGGTTCCGGCCGTTCAGCCTCCTAGAGGCTGGGCCGAGTTTGTCCCGGAGCTGGGCGTCCGCCCGGATGATTACGTGGTCACGAAACGGCAGTGGGGCGCTTTTTTCGGTACGGACCTGGATCTTCAGCTTCGCCGGAGATGGATCGATACGATCGTTTTGTGCGGAATTGCCACCAATATCGGGGTGGAAAGCACGGCGAGGGAAGCATTCCAGTTTGGCTATCACCAAATCTTCATCACCGATGCGATGAAGACCTACAGCCAGGAGGAGCACGAGGCTTCTTGCAACTACATTTTCCCGAGAATCGGCAAGGTCCGAATCGCCGAGCAATTTCTGGCGGAAGCAGGCGGCACAGATTAGGTTTGACAAAACGATCGGGTTACCCTATAATAACCAATAATCCAATATTCAAATGTGAAGATTAGAAATAGTAGAAGTGCAATGACCTTTCAGAGAGCCGTTGGTTGGTGCGAAACGGTAACGTCGTTCATTTCGAACTCGTCTATGAACAGCTGCCTGACATGTAGGGTAAGCCGGAGTTCCACCGTTACAGGGATAGATGGTGATGGCCATCGAATTGAGCTCATTTCTTCAGGAAATGAATTAGAGTGGTACCGCGGGTTCAACCTCGTCTCTATACGTAGAGACGGGGTTTTTTTGTTGATTAAATTCCGGGTTTAATCAACCCCGCTTCATTTATAGATATCGAAAAAATGCGATTTCGGGAGGAATAGAGGATGAAACGTAAAATTATGGTGTTCGATACCACGCTGCGCGACGGTGAGCAAGTTCCAGGGGCGAAGCTGAATCTTCATCAAAAAATAGAGATCGCCCAGCAATTAAAGCGGCTGAATGTCGATATTATCGAAGCAGGCTTTCCCGCCTCGTCCGCGGGAGATTTTCAAGCGGTTCAAGAAATTGCCCGCAGCGTAGGCAACAGCGTCTCGATTACGGCCTTGGCCCGAGCAGTCAAAAGCGACATCGACGCGGTCTATGAAAGCATCAAGCTGGCGCAGAACCCGCTCATTCATATTGTGCTCGGCACCTCGAACATCCATGTGGAGAAGAAGTTCAGCCGGTCCAAGGAAGCCGTCCTGCAGATGGGGGTTGACGCGGTCAAGTATGCCAAGACGCTGCTTCCGCAAGTACAGTATTCCACGGAAGACGCATCGAGGTCGGATTTCGAATACTTGTGGGAGACGATCGAAGCCGTCGTGAAAGCGGGAGCGACCATGATTAACGTGCCCGATACAGTGGGCTATGCCGTTCCGGAGGAATTTGGCGAGCTGATCCGCAAAATCAACGAACGGCTCAAAAATTTGGACGACCGCGTCATTCTTAGCGTCCATTGCCACAACGACCTTGGACTGGCCACGGCGAATACGCTGAGTGCGATCAAGAACGGGGCGGAAAAAGTCGAGTGCACCATTAACGGCTTAGGCGAGCGGGCAGGCAACGCTTCGCTGGAGGAAGTCGTGATGGGGCTTAAAGTTAGGGAAAACTATTTCAACGGCTACACCAATATCAATACGACGGAGCTGCACAGAACCTCCAAGCTGGTCAGCCATTTGACGGGGCTGGATGTGCAGGTCAACAAAGCGATTACCGGCGACAACGCCTTCGCGCACTCCTCCGGCATCCATCAGGACGGCCTGCTGAAAGACAAGCGCGTATATGAAATCATGTCGCCCGAAGAGGTCGGGGCGGACAGCATGGAGCTGATCCTGACCGCCCGTTCCGGACGGCACGCCTTCAAGAACGCCGTAGAGAAAATGGGCTTCGATACGAGCGATGCCGACGATTTCGAGCAGCTGTTCGCGAAGTTCCTGACCTTGGCTGATGCCAAGAAAGAAGTTTACGATCACGACGTATTTTATCTCGTGACGAATCACCGGACCGTGGAGCAGAGCAGCAAGCAATTATACGAGCTGGAGTCCTTCCAGGTGGTCAGCAACGATCTGTATCCGACGGCCACTGTCAAATTGAACAAGGGCACCGAATCAATGAAAGGGAGCGCCGTGGGCGACGGCCCGATCGATGCCTTGTACAGCGCCATTAAAACGTTGGTCGGTCTGGAGATTGAGCTGAAGGATTACAAAATCAACAGCTTGTCCCGAGGCATGGAGGCCGTCGGCAGGGTCAACATCCGTGTGGAGCATCAAGGCAAAATCTACTCCGGACGGGCGATGGACACAGATATTATCAAGGCCAGCGCGAATGCTTTCCTGAACGGGATTAACGGCATCCTGCTGGACCTTGCGAAAGATGAAAAATAGGCCGGACATCCGGTCCGAATCTATCGGAGGGAAACGTGGTGAGCAGTCAGTTAAAGGAAAGCGCGCAGCGGGTACAGGATAAATTAACGAAGTTGGGATATCCGAACCGGGTTGTGGAACTGCCGGACAGCGCGCGAACCGCCCAGGAAGCGGCGGACGCCATAGGCTGTGAGGTGGCGCAAATTGCAAAATCGATCATTTTCCGGCTCAAGCCTTCGAATAAGCCGCTTCTGGTTGTCGCCAGCGGCGTGAACCGCGTGGATGAGAAGCTCATCTCCAGTCGGATTGACGATAAGCTTGTCAAGGCCGATGCGGATTTCGTGCGGGAGCATACGGGCTTTGTCATCGGGGGCGTTGCGCCAATCGGACATCCGGAGCCGATCCTGACGATGATCGACGAAGATCTGTTTCAATACCCAACCTTATGGGCGGCGGCAGGACATCCGAAAGCCGTATTCGAGCTAACGCCCGATGATCTGGCCGCCATGACGTACGGGCAAGTAACGTCGGTGAAAAAGGGATAAAAACGCGAGACGCTTGGGCTTCCAAGCGTTTTTTCTTTTGGGTTGACATTAAAATGGAGGAATGTTATAAAAAATAAAGAATGGCACTCGGAGGTGGAGAGTGCTAACAACGTGGTCATTTGCAGCCATTGTCACCGTTATTGTCAAAAAAGGAGAGATTTCGAATGGAAAAGAAGCAGTTTCAAGCCGAATCCAAGCGATTGTTGGAAATGATGATCAATTCGATTTATACGCAAAAAGAAATCTTTCTTCGCGAATTGATTTCGAATGCCAGCGATGCCATCGACAAGATTTATTACAAGGCGTTGACCGACGATAAACTGGTTTTCGACAAAGACAGCTACTATATTAAAGTGGTTCCGGACAAGGACAGCAGAACATTGACGATCCTCGATACCGGGATCGGGATGACCAAGGAAGAGCTGGAGACGAACCTTGGCGTGATCGCCAAGAGCGGCTCGCTCGCTTTTAAGAAAGAAAACGAATTAAAGGACGGTCACGATATCATCGGTCAATTCGGCGTCGGCTTTTATTCGGCCTTTATGGTCGCCGACGTGGTAACGGTGATCAGCAAAGCCTTGGGCAGCGACAGCGCGTACAAGTGGGAATCGGCGGGTGCGGAAGGCTATACGATCGAGCCTTGCGACAAAGAAACGGTCGGCACGGAAATTATTCTGAAGATCAAGGAGAATACCGAGGACGAGAGCTACGAGGAGTTTTTGGAAGTATACCGTCTGAAGGGAATCATTAAGAAATATTCGGATTTTATCCGCTATCCGATTAAGATGGATGTTACCTCCAAGCGGTTGAAGGAAGGCAGCGACAACGAATTTGAGGATTACACGGAAGAGCAGCACATTAACAGCATGGTTCCGATCTGGAGAAAAAACAAAAGCGAGCTGACTGCCGAGGATTACGAGAAGTTTTATGCGGAGAAGCATTACGGCTTCGACAAGCCGATCAAGCATATCCATATCAGCGCGGACGGGGCTGTCGTTTACCAGGCGATCCTGTTTATCCCGGAAAATATTCCTTTCGACTACTACACGAAGGAATACGAGAAGGGGCTGGAGCTGTATTCCAACGGCGTGCTGATTATGAACAAATGCTCCGATCTGCTGCCGGACTATTTCAGCTTCGTCAAAGGGATGGTCGATTCGGAGAGCCTGTCGCTCAACATTTCCAGAGAAATGCTGCAGCACGACCGCCAATTGAAGCTGATCGCCAAAAATATCGAGAGCAAAATCAAAAGCCAGCTGCTAAGCCTGCTTAAGGATGAAAGAGAGAAGTACGAGCAGTTCTACAAATCGTTCGGCAGACAGCTGAAATTCGGAGTTTACAGCGATTACGGCAGTCATAAAGAGGTACTGCAGGATCTGGTCATGTTCTACTCCTCCAAAGAGAAGAAGCTGGCCACGCTGGAGGAATACGTATCGAGAATGCCGGAGGACCAAAAGTATATTTACTATGCTTCCGGACCGTCGAACGAACGAATCGAGAAGCTTCCGCAGACCGAGCTCGTCGCCGAGAAGGGCTACGAAATCTTGTACTTCACCGACGATATCGACGAGTTCGCCGTCAAGATGCTGATGAAATACAAGGATAAAGAATTCAAGTCCGTCTCCAGCGGCGATCTGGGCTTTGAAACGGAAGACAACAAGGACAGCGACGATGCCGACAAAAACGATCACAAAGAGCTGTTTGACTACATGAAGGGGCTGCTGGAAGGCAAAGTAACCAGCGTCAGAGCCTCGAAGCGGTTGAAGTCTCACCCCGTATGTCTGACTACGGAGGGTGACGTCAGTATCGAGATGGAGAAAATATTGAACGCCATGCCGAATAATCCGAGTGTCAAAGCGGAAAAGGTGCTGGAAATCAACATCCATCATGAGGTGTTCCAATCGCTGCAGACGTCGTACGAGCAGGATAAAGAGAAGCTGAATCTGTATACGGCACTCTTGTACAACCAAGCGCTGTTGATCGAAGGACTGCCGATTGAAGATCCGGTCGAATTTACGAATGATATTTGTAAAATTATGGTGTAATACAGGCTCACGCCCATAAAAACCGGCCCTAGAGGGGGGCGGTGAGCTTGTTGAGAAACCCGCTTCGCGTATAAAATTCTCAGCATACGCCGGTGGGGTATATCCCTCCAGCCGCTCTTGAAACCCGTGAATTTGATTAGAATTAGCGGTATTTTCACGGGTTCCAAAGGCGGACGTAAACTCTTACGGGATATACCCCACCTCTATTTGTCTGAGATTTTCTACTTCTAGGTTTTCTCAACACTCTCGCCGACCCTGGAAAGGGTCGGTTTTTTCGTCGTTCGTCCTGGTAGAAGGGGGGAGTAGCTAAAAACGCTTTAAATATTCCTTGACAGGAATATTCCTTTTCGGGTATATTTAGAGCATGAATTCGACCTTTCGAACTCTTGCCGAGCCGAATCGGCTGCGCATGGTGGAGCTCTTGCGGGAAGGGCCTTTAACCGTAGGAGAAATTGCCAATCGGCTTGGACTCAGTCAGCCGCAAGCTTCCAAGCATCTTCGCGCGCTAAGCGACGCGGGGTTCGTCGAGATGCAGGCGATCGCCAACCGACGGATCTGCAAGCTTAGACCTCAGCCGTTGCTTGAGCTGAAGGCATGGCTGGAATCTTTTCGCTGCAGTTGGGACGAGAAGCTCGACCGTTTGGGTAATTACATGCAGGAGCTATAAAGGAAGGAAAGGAAGTGAGCGACGGCGATCAGCAGTCGTCCTGCCGAGGAGCTTTAAACAACAACACGATGTGGAGGAATGAAAATCATGACAGAAAACAATTCAACAAGCAACACCGTGACGTCCGTCGAAGGCCGGGAGCTTACAGTTAAGCGCGTCTTTCAGGCATCCCGCGAGCTGGTGTACAAGACATGGACGGACCCTGTACATTTGCCGCAATGGTGGGGACCGAAAGGGTTTACGATTACGGTTCAAGAAATCGATGTGCGACCGGGCGGCGTATGGCGCTATATCATGCACGGTCCCGACGGTACCGATTATGACAATGAGATCCGTTATATCGAAGTGGCAAGCCCGGAACGGCTCGTCTACGCCCATGGCGGAGACGGAGAAGACGAATTTCACGTGACCGTTACGTTTGAAGAGCGGGAAGGCGTTACTGAATTGACCATGAGAACGCTCTTTAAGTCAGCGGCAGAGCTGGAGCGGGTGGTCAAGGAGTACGGCGCGATCGAAGGCGCGAAATCGACGCTTGGCCGTCTCGAAGAGCAGTTGGCGAAGCTTAAGTAAATCGGGAATAACACGACTCTTATTGAAGGAAGAGGGATGAGAATGAAGAAGATCGTAACTGTTTACTGGATTTTTACAGGACTGCTGGCGGCGTTGATGGCTTTCGGTTCGATTCCGGATATTTTGTCTGTTCCTGAGGCTGTTGCCTTATTCGACCATCTGGGGTATCCCGCTTATCTCCTTCCGTTTATCGGCACGGCGAAATTATTAGGGGTTATTGCGCTCCTGGTTCCGGGATTCCCCAGAATTAAGGAATGGGCTTACGCGGGGTTTGTCATTGATTTGGCAGGGGCGATGTATTCGAGCATTGCCGTAGGCGACCCGGCCAGCGGCTGGCTTGTATTCTTCATCGGTTTCGGATTAATTGCCGGCTCATATATTTTTCATCACCGCAAGCTGCAAGTGCAAGCAACGAAAAGTCAGCAAGCAAGACTGTCATGAAAAGGGTAAAGGGCTGTCGGGAATCATCCCGACTGCCCTTTTTCGTCTACGTTTGCAAGTTTGCCGGGAAGCCTTCGCGCCAAGTCGGATAAAGCGGCTTCCAGCCATAATCTTTACGCGCCTTGGCATTGTCTGCACCGCGTTCGCCGCGGTTGCTGCCTTCCTGGATTTCCGGCTCAGGCGCACCGATGGCTGCGGCATAGAAGGGCAGCCACTCCGTTCCCGGAGCCGGTTCGTCGTCCACGACGTTCACCGGCCCGTTCGGCCATTCCAGCGCAGCAACCGCTGCACGCGCCGCGTCTTCGACATGCAGAAAGGAAGTTACTCCTTCCGTCGCCTTCAGCTCTTTGCGCCGCACCTTCTCGGCCATGAGCCCGCTGCGGTCGTACCAAGTTCCGGGACCGTAGAGCAGACCGTATCGAAGAATGACGTATTCCGGCATTTCGGCGACCGCCTGCTCCAGAGCCAGCACGCCGTCAACGGTCCTTTTTCGCGGCTGCGGCGCTTCCAAATCTAAAGATTCGTCTTCCTTGGCAGGATGATTTCCCGGTTCGTAGGTCCACGATATGCTTTGCGCGATCATGCGTCTCACCCCGACCGCTTGCGATGCGTCAACCAGATTTCGGGTTCCGATCGTCCGGATTCGGGCATTGTCCTCCAAGTTGTAACTGCTTAAAGAAGTGAGCTGATGGATGACGACTTCCGGACGCGCCTCCCGAAGTGCAGCGATCACGGACTCCCGGTCCAAAGCATCCGCAATCAGAGGAGACGCCCCCATTTCGGAAATGAGGCTTTTCGAGGCTTCGTTACGCGTCATGCCAATCACCTCATGGCCTTCCCGTACCAGAATAGGCAGCAGCGAACGACCGATGACGCCGGTTGCTCCGGCGATTAAGATTTTCATACTCCTTGCCTCCCGTTGAACGGCACTCTAAATATGCCTTGTATTTTGACTCATTATACAAGACAGAAGCGGGGGGCATTTTGTGACATTGAGGCTTTATCGATCCTTCTTATGCTCCATGATATCGTTCGGCTGGACGCCGAAATGTGTACAAATCTATCTTATCGATGATCTCCAGCGAGACGTATTCGTCCTTCCCTAATTTTGCGAGTGTTGCAGTGGACAAGCCCAAGCTTTCCCGAAATTCGGTTTTCGTCAATTCTTGATCAACAAGCAATTTCCATAATGGTTTATAGGAAAAAGGCATAAGGGGGTATGGGTATTGGTCGAAGAGTTGAAGGGGGATATAATTATCCAACCTCTATCTGTTGTTAATATGTACACGGTCTTGGGGAATTATTTAGCGGTCCCCATTTTGGATGCACGAAGCGAAAGGGATATCGCCGTGACTGCGGGCTGCTAGTCTGATTCGCCGGGAGACGCCTCAAGATGGGACAACCTCCCGGAGCGACGAATGCGAGGATGTGGAGAACCGGGGTGCCCCCGTCCTTGGGAAACGGCGATCCTGGCTGGTGGGGGAAGTGCTGCTTATAAAGGGGAAAAAACGGTCTGTTTTCGGTTCCTCCGGGGGTTAACGAGCCGCAATCAAATTTCGGAAGACGGACGCAGAGAAGCTTCGGAATAATCGGCTGCCGCCCGGTTCTCGTTCATGATTATTTCATGGGTTTCTGTGTTCATATGTTTAAGCTGCTCTTTTTTCCACGCTTCGAATTTTTCCAGCGGGATCTCTAATTGTTCGATGAGAAGTTGACAATCTATCGGTTGTTTCATTTAGGATACCCCCTAGTTAGAAAAAGGATTAAAAAACAAAAACCACCTTTCCTAGCGATGGCTAAGAAAGATGGTCCGGTTGCACTACTAGCTCCCTCGAATCCAAGTGCCCATATACAGATTCGAATTCATTGCTTACCAAGCTTCATGATACCAGTAAACAATTGAATATGTCTGTATCGTTTCATACGGAATTTTCTAAAAAAAATTTTAGAAATGCCCGTTCTTCAAAAATAAAAGCAAAAATCGATCCCCAGGCAAGGGGACCGATCCGATATCTTTAGGAAAATAGGCATTATTAGTTCGCGATAAACTCTTGAACCCATACGCCGTTGTAGTAAGCAACGCCGATTTTTGTAAAGTTCGGGCTAAGAATGTTTTTGCGGTGGCCGTCGCTGTTCATCCACGCATTCATTACCTCTTGTGGAGAACGCTGGCCTTTTGCGATATTTTCACCCGCATACGAATAACGAATGCCGAAAGATCTCATCATATCGAATGGAGACCCGTACGTCGGGGATGTGTGATCGAAGTAACCGTTGTTATACATGTCTTTCGCTTTGGCCAAGGCCATACCTGTCAAGGCGCTATCGGAAGCAAGCGGCTGCAGGCCGGCTTTCGCACGCTCTTGGTTGACGAGGTTCACCACTTGGCTGGCAAAAGCAGACTGGCTGGTTTCTTGCTGGGAACCGGAATCCGGTTTTGCCGGAGTTGTCGGCTGCTGCTGGACCGGAGTCGTCGGTTGCGGCTTGGCCGGAGTTGTCGGCTGAGGCTTCACCGGAGTCGTCGGTTGCGGCTTAGCAGGAACCGGCTGCGGTTTCGCCGGAGTCGTCGGCTGCTGCCATCCATTGCCGAATCCCGGAATATTGATGACCATTCCTTTCCAAATAACATTCGGATTGGAAAGCTGCGGATTCGAATTCAGCAGCGAGGACAGATCAATGCCGTATTTTTGAGAAATCGTCGACAACGTATCGTTATCGGTAACGACGCATGGTGCGGCGGAAGCAGATGCCATACCAGCTCCGAACACCGAAGTAAGGGCCAAAACACTCACCAAAGCAGCTTTCTTCATGCGATTCAAAAAAGATCCTCTCCTTTTTCGGCCTGCGAGGTTAGCTGACGGGTTCGGGTCAAAGAGCAATCACCCGGCCATAGCATATGGCTTCACCCCAAAGGATGGGTTCCCCCGCGCTTCCAAAGAAGCTTCGGCCTTGAATGTAGTTGTCCTCTCGACAGAACCGGTTAAGCCGAACGTCTCGTCCCACCCGGTCTCTCAAGGGCCCTTACAGTCTATCACGAGGATCGCTAGATTTCACCCCACAAAGTATTCCAGCCTTAGCGCCGCTTACTTCCACTTCATCAGGATAAACCCGCCGACGATAATGAGAAGTCCGACCCACGTTTTCCACGTAGGCATCTCCTGCATGAACATATATCCCATAAGCAGACATACCAGAAGTTCGACAATTTTGGCCGATACGAGAGCCGTTGTCAGTTGACCGAAGCTTTGCTGTACCCAGCGGACGCCGTATCCGATCAACAGATTCGCCGGAAGAAACAAAGGGAGCATCTTCAATTGAAAAATAAACGTCGATCCGAAGGCGGGATCAATGTGCTTGCTTTGATAAGAATAGACGGCATTGACGATCACCAGACCGACGAACAGACACGCAAAGCCGAGAACAGCGGACATGTATCGAAAGACCTCCTCATAGTTGAAAACAAGTGAAGAGCCAGAGGGCTCTCTTGAATGTTTCCCTAAAATAACAAATTTTATTGACTATAAGAAAATTTCCTTATAGAATAAATTTTGCATTAGGTAAAAATATTTGCACGTAGACAAATGTTTTTTTGCCGCCCGCCGCCGAACATCTCGCTAAGCGGGCATACACCGAAATCATAAGGAGGATTCCTATTGTTCAAGCGTCGGCATCTTTTGTTTTCCTCCCCGTTTTTTGTTTTTGGACTGCTTTTCGTGCTTCTCCTAGCCAGTATCGTGATGGCTGCTGGCTTCGGGCCTGTGTCCGTTCCGTTTAAACAAACGTTTGCCCTGCTGCTGGAAAAATTGGCCATTCCGCTGGACAGCACGGCGGGGGAACGGGAACGGCTGGTGATAGAGCAGGTACGGCTGCCGCGCGTGCTGATCGGCGCGCTTGTAGGAGCGGCGCTCGGCATCTCGGGCGCTTCGATGCAAGGATTGTTTCGCAATCCACTCGTTGAGCCGGGCTATGTCGGCGTATCCAGCGGAGCCGCTGCCGGGGCCGTGTGCGCCTTATATTTCGGCTTGACGCATCTGGGGGTATGGTTGCTCCCGGCCGCCGCTTTTACCGGAGCGCTGCTTGCCGTCTGCGTCATCCTGGCGGTTTGGCGGTGGAGCAGCCGTTCTACGGTGACGACGCTTTTGCTGCTTGGGATTGGCCTGAACGCTTTGCTGTCCGCCGTTATCAACATTCTGGTCGCCAGCTCGCGGAACGAGCAGGAGCTGCGCAGCATTATATTCTGGCTTCAAGGCGGGCTGGAAGCCCGGACTTGGGGACACGTGCAGCTGATTGCCGTGCCGATTCTTGTTTCTTGCGTCCTACTCTGCGCCTTTGCCCGGGATTTGAACTTACTGCTGCTTGGCGACGAGCATGCCCAAAGCAGCGGCATGAAGGTGCGCGCGGTGCGTTACCTGATTCTGGGCCTCGCTTCGCTCATGACCGGCTCGGCCGTTGCAGTGAGCGGGATCATCGGGTTCGTCGGCTTGGTCGTTCCGCATATGATCCGCTTATGGACCGGACCGGATCACCGGGTGCTGCTGCCGGCCAGTGCGCTCGGAGGAGCCATATTTTTAGTTGTTGCGGATCTGATATCCCGGATGGTTCTCCAGCCGGTGACGCTGCAGGTCGGCGTCGTCTGCGCTTTCATCGGGGCGCCGTTGTTTTTGGGCATGGTATTGAAATCTGGAAAAGGGGCGGTGACATGAGCACGGTTATTGCGGTACGGAAGCTGTGGCAGCGGGCTGAATCGAAGACGATCCTGCATGACGTCAATTTGGATTTGAGGCCCGGACGCTTCATTGGCTTGATCGGCCCGAACGGCAGCGGCAAATCGACGCTGCTTCGCGCCATGGGCGGCTTGCGCCGGCCCGCTGCCGGAGAAGTGCTGTTGGATGGGGCCTGCTTGCACCGAATGAAGCCTAAGGCGGTCGCCCGACATATCGCGTATGTGCCGCAGGATTTGAGCTCGGAGCTTGATTTTACGGCGGAAGAGATCGTGATGCTGGGGCGTTATGCCCACCGGGGGCGGTTTGCTTCCGCCTCTGCGGCAGACCGCGAAGCGGTGCATGAGGCGATGCGGACAACCGGGATTACCTCGCTTGCGGACCGGAGGGTGACGGAGCTGTCCGGCGGGCAGCGGCAAATGGTATTCATCGCCAAGGCGCTTGCCCAGCAGCCGCGGATTTTGCTGCTCGACGAACCGATTTCGGCGCTGGATATCCGGCATCAGCTGCGTGTCATGAAGCTGCTGAGGGAAAGAACGAATGCTGGGCTGCTCGTCGTTGCCGCTTTGCACGATTTGAATTTGGCGGCGCGGTTTTGCGACGAGCTGATTCTGCTTCGGCACGGACATGTGCTGGCTTCCGGGGCGCCGGAGTGCGTCGTGACATCCGAACGGCTCCGGCAGGCTTACGGGGTGGAGGCCTCGATCCGCCGTGACGAACGGACCGGCAAGCCTGCGGTTACCGCCTTGGACGAAGTCCGGATGCAGGCGGCTTATTAACTACATAGAAAAAATGGAAAAGGTGAGAGTCATGCTGCATCAGGATCAAATAAAAAATAAAAGATCGGGTTTCAAGCCCTGGCGGCTCGGAGGAACGATCGCGCTGCTGCTGCTCGCGACGGCGTGCGGTTCCCAAGCGGCGCCTGCCGGACCAGTCGACGGACAGGAGGGGAAGGCTCCGGCCGGAGCCTATCCGAGAACGATTGTAACAAGCGGGAAGCACGAAGTGGTCGTTCCGGCCAAACCGGAGCGCATTGCCGCACTGTCGCTGGATACGGCCGAGATGGCGCTGGAGCTGGCCGATCCTTCTCGCTTCGTCGTTGCGCCCCGCAGCTTGGACAACGAGCAGTTGTCCGTTCATGCCGCGCAAGGCAAATTGATTGGCACCAAAATAACGGGCGCAACGAAGCTCGATCCGGAGCAGGTGCTGTCCTACAAGCCCGATCTGGTGCTGATGACGACGATTCATGACGGGGAGAAGGACGCCGATCCGATTTTGAAGCAGGCGGGCATTCCCGTGCTGACCTTTAAGGAATGGGGCACGGTTCGGCAAATCATGGACCAACTGAACCTGATCGGGCAGGCGCTCGGCGAAGAGGAGAAGGCCAAGGCCGTGACAGACCGGATGAAGAGCAAGCTGGAAGCGGCCCGGAACAAGGTTGAGAAGCGTAAAGCGGTTTCCAAACCGACGGTGCTCGTGCTTTCGCCGGTAGGTCCGAATACGGGACCATATATGATGGGGCCGGACAATATTTCCAGCGATCTGGTGCGGCTGGCAGGCGGCGTGCCCGCTGCCGAAGCGATGGGGCTGCCCCGCACGACGAAAGCGACGATCGAGCAGATTATTCAGGCGGACCCGGATTGCATCCTGCTCTCCGACTGGGAAGGGAAGAAGGAGCAGGCGTTCCGGGAACTGACCGGGAACCCGGGCTGGAGCGCTCTAAAGGCGGTGAAAGAAGGCCGGGTCCGGGTCATGGCGGCCAAGCAGCTTGTGAACGCCAATCCGGCCGTCGTTGATTCGATCGCAGAGATTGCCGATGTACTGGAGCCGGCTTCCGGCGTGAAAAAGGAGGCCGGAGCATGATCGGGATACTGCTGCCGGTGTACGGGCTGGTCAGGTCCATCGACGAGATCGAGCCGTTCTATACGCATATTTTCCACGGGCAGCCTCCGGGCGAAGCGCGGCTGCAGGATGCGATCTGGCGCTACCGGCAGCTTGGCACCTGCGATCCGCTCGCCTCCGTCACCCTAAGACAAGCGGAAGCGCTGGAGCGAAGGATCGGAGCGCTGCTATTGGACGAGGTTAGAGTCTACGTCGGCTGCAAGCATACGCCGCCTTTTGTCCCCGATGCGGCGGAGCAAATGATCCGGGACGGCGTACGTCGCGTGGCGACGCTTCCGGTAACGCCGCTGTATACGCGGTCCGGTACGGGAGCGTACCGCAAGCAGCTCCGGGACGCACTCCAGCGAACCGGCGTGGACCTCCCGGTTGTCGATATCGAGGGCTGGTGGGCCGAGCCGCGGTTCATCGACCTGTTGGGGCGGCGTCTTCGCTCGGCAGTAAACTGGTTGTCCGCAGACGGGCGGAGCGATTTCGTCGTGCTCTTCACCGCGCACAGCCAGCCGGGGCTGCCGCAGGCTAACGAGCGGTTCTGCACGGAGTTTGAAGCTTTGGCGGCAAGCGTCGCCAGAGCGGCGGGCGGCTATCCATGGAGGCTGGCGTACCGCAGTGGAGGACCGGCGCCGCAGGTTTGGCTGGGCCCGGATGTACGGGAGGTCATTGAGGCGGAAGCCGCGGCCGGACGCAAAGCCGTCGTCGTATGCGAGCTGATGTCGTTGACCGAAAATGTGGAGGTGCTGTACGACGCGGGCATTGACTGCTGGGAGCTGGCCGCAAGGTGCGGGCTGGAGTTCGCGCGCACGGAGTTTCTAAACGATGCGTACGAGTTTATGGATATGCTGAGCCGTTACGCCGCCCGCCGCATCAGGTGCAAGGACGATGCGTGCGGCACGGCTGGCGTGCTTAGAACCTGAGATGAATAAAGCGAGGACCTGCTTTCCGGCCATCGTTGCTGCCGGGCTGCGGGTCCTTTTTTTGTATAACAATAATGGGCGTCGGTCTCTCAAACAAAGGAAAGTGCATGCTGCGGACTGAAATTTGTTCGTTGACAAACGACGGGCGCATCAGTACAATGAATTTTATTAGTAATAATTACGTTTAAGGAAGGTTTGCTGACAATGGAACACAACACAACGAAAATACCGGTAACGGTGCTGAGCGGTTATTTGGGCGCCGGGAAGACGACCATCTTAAATTATGTGCTGAATCACCGCCATGGGTTGAAGGTGGCGGTCATCGTCAACGATCTAAGCGAAGTAAACGTCGATGCGGCGCTGATTCAAGACGGAGGCGGACTGTCCCGCACGGACGAAAAGCTTGTGGAAATGTCGAACGGCTGCATCTGCTGCACGCTGCGGGAAGACTTGCTGCGCGAGGTGGAGCGGCTGGCGCTTGAAGGTCGGTTCGATTATATCCTGATCGAATCGACCGGGGTGGGCGAGCCGGTGCCGGTGGCGCAGACGTTCACGTACATCGACGAAGAGCACGGCATTGATCTGTCCCGCTGGTGCCGGTTGGACTGTATGGTCACAGTGGTCGACGCCTACCGGTTCTGGCACGACTATTCCTCCGGCGAGTCGCTGCTGGAGAGGCAGCAGGCCGTAGGCGCGGACGATACGCGCGATGTGGTCGACCTGCTGATCAACCAGATCGAGTTCTGCGACGTGCTTATCTTGAATAAATGCGATCTTGTCGAAGAGGAAGAGCTGAACGAGCTGGAGGGCGTCCTGAGAAAGCTTCAACCGCGAGCCAAGCTGCTGCGTGCGGAGCGGGGACAGGTGAATCCAGAGGAGATTTTGGACACCGGCTTGTTCGACTTCGAAGCCGCAAGTACCTCGGCGGGATGGATGCAGGAGCTGATGAACGACCATCATACGCCCGAGACGGAAGAGTACGGCATCTCCTCGTTCGTGTACGAACGCCGCCGTCCGTTCCATCCCGAACGGCTTACGGCGTGGATGTCCGACTGGCCGGAGGCCATCGTCCGCGCGAAGGGGACGGTATGGCTGGCGAGCCGCAACGCGCTTGCGCAAAGCTTGAGCCAGGCCGGCCCTTCGATTCAATTCGGCCCGGCCGGTTACTGGGTGGCCGCGCTCCCGGAAGCGGAGCGTCAGGCCATACTAGCCGAGGAGCCGGAGCTCGCGCAGCATTGGGATCCTGTCTTCGGGGACCGGACGACGAAGCTGGTCTTGATCGGGATTGCACCGGATAAGCGGCGGATCGAGGAGGAACTGGACGCGTGTCTGCTCACGGATGAGGAAATGGCCGGGGACTGGAGCTTGCTGCCCGACAGGCTACCGAACGTGTCGACGGAGCAACTGGAAGCGGGATTATTGCAATAAAACCGACATAGATTGGAAAGGAGTGTCCCTTATGCGCGTCATCGTTACATTAGCCTGCACGGAATGCGGCGACCGGAATTACACTACAACCAAGAACAAGAAAACTCATCCGGGCCGGCTCGAGCTTCGCAAATACTGCTCCCGGCTCAAGAAGGTAACCCTGTACCGGGAAACGCGGTAGGACGCGGCAGGACGCGACAGGTATAGGATCAGGAACATATTGACAATGCATCCTCCCCTCGGGTATCGTTAGGTTCATAACAACCGAATACCGGGAATCGGGTGCTTCGGACCTCGTCCGAAGCTTAAAAGGGAAGACGAGTGCAACTCCGTCGCGGTCCCGCCACTGTGAAGGGCGCTTGATTCAAGCTATCGCTCGGCAGCATGCCACTGAAGACATATCTTCGGGAAGGCGCCGAACGGGAAGCCCTAAGCCAGGATACCTGCCTGATCCGATAACACGTTGAACCCTACGGAGCATAGGGGGTGTTAGGATACGAAGAACGGATATGCCGATGCACGGGCTGCTGTCTTACAGACAGCGCATTCGGGCATGCACATACGGGTCTGAAGGGAGTATTTCTAACCGACAGGGTTGGAATGCTCCTTTTTCTTTTTTCGAAAAGGAGGAGGCAGGAATAATGACAACATGGAATTTGTCCGGAACGCGCCACCATGTGCTTATCTGCAACGGCGGCAGCTGTATGAGGCAGCAGGGCGAGGAGGTAACCAAGGCAATCCGGGAGGAGATTGCCCGGCACCAGGCGGACGCGGTCGTTCACACGACAAGAACGCGGTGCAACGGACGGTGCGAAGACGGTTGTATCGTCATCGTCTATCCGGAGGGCGTCTGGTACAAGGAAATGACCCCCGAGCTGGGCCGGGAGCTGGTGCAGGAGCATTTGCTCGGCGGACGGCCGATGCAGGAGCAGGTCCTCTATACGTATCAGGAAGGATTCGTCGGGACGATCCGCGGGTCTGAAGGAACGCCGAAACCGCAGCCTTCGGACGGCTGATGAGCAGCGGTTTTGCAACCAACCGGATTCCGTGCTATAATGATCGATGTTATTTTTTGAGCGTGGTGATGGTTATGATTCTGCATAGGACTGATTTGCCTCATAAAAAAGCTTTTCCAACCCTTGGCCGGACGGCTGGGGGTTTTTTGTTTCCTATGGGAAAAAGTTCTGGCGGGGGTCATAAATGATGAGTAAGGGGAACAATGCTTCCATTGCGGCCGTATGGATCAGCCTGATCAGCAATATCGTTCTTACGCTGCTCAAGCTGATCGTCGGCTTTCTATCCGGCAGCCAAGTGCTGCTTGCGGACGGTGTGCACAATGCCGGCGACGTCATTGCGACGGCCGCGGCATTAAGCTCGATGCGGATTTCCAAGCGTCCGGCGGACGAGGACCATCCGTACGGACACGGCAAAGCCGAGGTGCTCGGCTCCGCCTTCGTAGCCATTGTGCTGGCGCTCGCCGCCTTGTTCATCGGTTATCACGCCGCTGCCGCGTTGTTCGAGGAACCGGCGGAAGCCAGCGTGCTGGCGCTGACCGCGGCCTTGGTTTCATTGGTCTGGAAGCAGGCCCTGTATATGTACACGATCCGGATCGGAAGACAGACGAACAGCAAAGGGCTGATCGCCACAGCTTACGACCATCTGGCCGACGTCTACGCGTCGCTTGCGGCCGTCGTAGGCATCGCGCTTGCGATGCTCGGCGAGGCTTGGAGCATCCCGTACTTGGCCTACGGCGATCCGCTCGCCGGGATTATCGTTTCGATTCTTGTCCTGAAGCTGGCTTACTCGATGGGGCAGGAATCGTTCGACGTGCTGATGGAAAAAGCGGTGAAGCCGGAGAAGCTGGGCGAATACGCGGCTCTCATCCAAACGATTCCGCAGGTGAAGCGGATCGACCGGCTTCGGGCGAGAGAGCACGGGCATTACATTTTGGTCGATCTACGGGTCAGCATTCCTGGCGAGCTTACGGTCCAGGAAGGGCATGATATTTCCCGGCAAATCAAGCGGGCGATCATGGAGCGGCATGCCGATGTCGATGAAGTGCTCATCCATTTGAATCCATGGTACGAATAAGCTTTTCGAAAAAGGGGGCGCTCGGATTGGCATCCGTATTATCGATGGAAAAGCTTGCGAAATACCGGCAGCGGGGCGGTGAAGGAAGTGCTGCGTTATTCAGCGGCATAACAGCCGAACTGGAGGAAGGCGGCATGGTCGCGCTGCTCGGCGCTTCCGGGCAGGGCAAAAGCACGCTGCTGCGCATCCTCGCGTGGCTGGACGCCGCAGACGAGGGGGAGCTGCGGCTGGGCGGCAAGTCAGCTTCCGCATGGAAGCCGCAGGAGTGGCGGACGAAGGTAGCTTACGTCGCTCAGCAGGCCGTCATGCTGCCGGGAACCGTGGAGGACAATCTGTGCACGGTCAGCCGCCTGCACCGCCGCCCGTTCGACCGTCAGCTTGCCGCCCGCTGCATGGAAGCGCTTGGTCTCGGCGGGATGGCTTGGAGCAAGCCTGCGGGCGAGCTGTCCGGCGGTGAAAAGCAGCGGCTCGCGCTGGTCCGCTCGCTCCTGCTTCGGCCGGCTGTTCTGCTGCTCGACGAAGTTACCGCATCCTTGGACCCGCACAGCCGGACGGCAGCCGAGCGGCTGCTGCGGGAATGGAACGAGCAGGAAGGGACTGCGCAGCTGTGGGTGACGCACGATCTGGAGCAGGCGCGCAGCGTCAGCCGGCGCGTATGGTTTATGGCCGAGGGAACGCTGCTGGAGAATCGGGAAACGCAGGACTTCTTTCATGCTCCGGACACGGAGCACGGCCGCCGGTTCGCGGCAGCGTTATCCGTTGCGGCCGCCCCGGGGAAGGAGTGTGCGGAATGTCCAACCTGGCGTTAATCAGCACGCTGGTGTTCGTCGTCGTGACGATGCTCGTCTCCGTCTGGCAGAAGCTCGGCCTGGAGAAAGACATAGCGATCGGCACCATTCGATCCGCGGTACAGCTGCTGCTCGTCGGGTATGTGCTCCAGTTCGTCTTCCATACGGACAATCCCTGGTTCATGGTGTTGATCGTCAGCGTGATGATTGCGGTCGCTTCATGGAACGCCGGGCAGCGTGCCAAAGGCGTCGTCGGCATCCGGCTGCGCATTGCCGTCGCGATTACGGCAACGGAAGTGATCACGATGACGCTACTGCTAGGCCTCGGTATTATTCAGCCGACGCCGCAGTACATCATCCCGATCAGCGGCATTACGATCGGCACTGCGATGATCGTCTCGGGCTTGCTGCTGAACCAGATGAAGCGGGAGCTGGAATCCTCCCGCGGCGAGATCGAAGCCTTGCTGGCGCTCGGCGCGACGCTGCGGCAGGCGATTCAGCAATCGCTCAAGCGCTCGATCAAGTCCAGCATGATCCCGACGATCGATTCGATGAAGACGGTCGGCCTCGTTCAGCTTCCGGGCATGATGACCGGGATGATCGTGGCAGGAGCGAATCCGGTCGAAGCGGTGCGGTACCAGATCTTGATCATGTTTGTGCTTTCCTCTTCAGCGGCGATTACGGGAATGCTGCTTGGGTTGATCAGCTACAAGCTGTGGTTTACCCGTGACGGCCGTTTGCGGCCGGGCGGATAGGATGCGGAGAATTTAGGACAGCCCATTGGACTTGTCACGATTCTTGTTTTTGAATTTTAGACGGATTGTTGATTTTGTACGGTACGGGATGCCGCGTAAGCTTCTTGGCGATGATCTTTGCCTCAAAGGTAATCGTGTCGCCGATATCAAGTTCCAGCTTCTTCATCGTGGCGCTGTTGCTGGACCAGGCTTCGCCGATTTCGGTCGCCGGCTCGGCGATGGAAACCGCCTCGTAAATAATCACTTCATCGTCATTGTCGGAGAAATTGTTCGGTACGGTTGTAAATTGTTTTACCGTGGCGGTCATTTTAACTTTTTCTTCCGGAAGCTGCAGCTTCGGCGCTTTTTCTTTCTTGGTCTTCCCCTTTGTCGGCTGTTCTGCGGTCTCCGGCTCTTCGGCCTGAGGCTTCTTAACCTCGGGGGCTTCAAGCTCCGGGGGAGGCTCTAATGATGTTTCGGTTGCCGTAACCGCTGGAACGGCGCTGACCGGTTCCGCCGCATCCTCTGCACCGACGGCTGACTTCTGCCCGTAAGTTGAAGCCTGCATCTCCTTCAGATAGGACGGGTGGATGCAGTGCAGCCGCTTGTCTTCCAATTCGATGACAGCCGTCATTTTATCGACAAAGCCGATCAACCGGCAGGCCAACATGAGTCCGTTTCTCTTGTAGAAAAAGGTTTTGGCTTTGGACGCTTTCTCCGAAAGCAAATTCCATTCTTTGCATTGCTCAATGAGTGCCGCCTCGTCGCTAAAAGCGGTATAAGCCGCAGGCTCGATAAGGAATAGTTGCACCTGATCTTCTCTCCATTTCGTTTATACTGCCGCGTTTAGTTTATAGTTCCCTGAAGCATGATTTTCTTTTATCGTTCCAACTAGAGTATACAGCATCTGCAATGGAATATAAATGTAGGCCTAAACGGCTTGTTTTTCAGCGGAGCCGATCCACCTCTTGCTCATTATTGCGCGGTTTTGTCGGATCTTGATCTATACATTTAAAAAGCGCTGCGTTAGAATGGGAATCAATTTAGCGGATGTTTCGCGACTAACAATAGATGCGGAGGTTCGTCAGCCTATGAAAGCGCTGTTGGCGGGTTTGGGAGTCGCCGGGTTCGGCATGTACAAAAAGCTAAAGCAGCACGGGGGGATTGAAGTGGCGGTCGTCGAGCCCAATCCGGCGATGAAGGAGAAGCTCGGTGCGGACGATACGCCTTTTTATACTTCGCTGGAGGAAGCGCTTGCAGCGGAAAAGCCGGATATTTTCGTCAATGTGACGCCGCCCAATGTGCATACCGCGATCAACAACCGGGTATTCGATCTCGGGCTGCCGGTGCTGTGCGAGAAGCCTATCGCTTTCGATTACAACGATTCGATTCAGATCGTGGAACGGTCCGTGCAAGAGCGAATTCCGTTCATGATCGCGGAAAACTACCGCCGCTTCCCGTACATGCGGAAGCTGAAAGCGCTGCTCGACGCCGGAACGATCGGCCGGATTTCGACCATCGACGTTCAGTTTTACCGGTACCACCACACGCAGCGCAACTATACCGTCAGCCTGCCGGACGATATCGCGGTGCACCATTTTGATCTGATGCGCTATTTGACCGCGAAGGAGGGCGTCCGTATTTTTGCCCGGAATTTCAATCCGGTCGGCAGTTGGAGCGGGGAGCCGGCGAACATTAACCTGTACGCGTTTCTGGAGATGGAGGACGGGATCGCGGTAAGCTATACCGGCTCGATTACGTCCCGGGGCGAACAAACCGAATGGGGCGGGAATTGGCGAATCGAAGGGACGACAGGCGTCATCGAAGTGAAAAAAAAGGAGCTGCTTCTGTTCAAGGAAGGTGCCGTCACCCGTTTCGACGATTACAGCGACGTTGTGGCAACGGATACGCTCACCGAGTTCCTGGATTCGCTGCGCGAAGGCCGGGAAAGCGAGACGAGCGGACGCGATTACCTTCGGACGCAAGGACTGGTGTATTATGCGGCCGAATCGAGTCGCGAAGGCCGGGCTCTGGAAATTCAGCTGCACTGCATATAAAATGAAGACGAGAGCACGATGTTCAGTAGGTGATAGCGGCATGCTTAAGGAGGAACTAAGGTGAGAATCGATGCGCACCAGCATTACTGGAAGCTGGAACGAGGCGATTACGGCTGGATTACGCCGGAGATGAGCGCGTTGTACCGGGATTACGAGCCCTGTGATCTAGAGGCTCATCTGGCGACGAACCGGATCGATCGGACGATTGTCGTTCAAGCGGCGCCTACGCTGTCGGACACGGACTATATGCTGGAGCTGGCCGGGCGATCCGAACGCATTGCAGGGGTTGTCGGCTGGATCGATCTGGAGAGTCCGGATTACCGGGAGCAGTACCGGAATTTTAAGCGGCATCCGGCGTTCGTCGGCTTTCGGACCATGATTCAAGAGATGGAGCGGGCGGAAGACATGCTCCGGCCGCACATCGTCGAGGCGATGCGATTTTTTGCCGAGGAAGACTTTCCGGTGGACCTGCTGCTGAAATCGCATCAGCTGCCGGCGGTGCTCAAGCTGCTGGAACAGACGCCGAACCTGCGGGCGGTGATCGACCATATCGCGAAGCCGCATATCGCCGCAGGCGAATGGGAGCCTTGGAGCGCTCAATTGGCGGAGGCTGCAGCGTCAAACCCGCGGCTGTACTGCAAACTGTCGGGAATGGTCACGGAGGCCGACCACCGGAATTGGAAGCCGGAGCAGATCGTCCGGTATGTGAGGCATGTGGTGTCCGTTTTTGGCACGGACCGGGTCATGTTCGGCAGCGATTGGCCCGTCTGCCTGCTGGCGGCAAGCTATGATCAGGTCGTGGAGCTGCTGGACAGCGCACTGCCCGACGGGCTAGGGGAATCGGAGAGGGAAGCCGTCTTTGGCGGCAACGCCCTTCGATTTTACAAGCTGGAGCATCTGCTGTTAAGCGGATCGTAAAAACGCAGGTGTAGCGTAGAAGAGACACGCGTCCATAGAGCGCGGTCTCTTTTTTTTACAAACGGTCGGTTATTTCCCGGGTAGAGGGGGATAGCATTCTTGACGAAAGCTTCGGCGTGGGCTATGCTTCCTTGAAGATATTTTGATGCGGGAGGGACTGCTTGGATGGCACAGTCTTACGAGAACAAGCTGTATATCGGCACAATTTTGCTGGAACGGAACCGGTGGGCGGCGGAGCGCAAGCCGTCCTATGCGGTCAGCGATTGGCAGGAACGGTTTCGCGAGGACGGCTTCGATGGCATGGAGCTGTGGGAAAATCACGCGCTTCTGGCGGACGAACGGGAGCAATCGGCGCTAGAGGCTTCGGGCAGCGTAGCGATCGTCAATTCGTATATTGGATTTGAGGATGGCGATGAGGCGGAGAGGAAGCGTGAGGTGGCTGCGGCTCTGGTGAAACGGCTGCGCGCACCCGCGGTGAAATTCAATCTCGGTGCCGATCCAGCCCAGCTTCCTATTTACATAGCCAACGTCAAGCGCTGGGCGGAGCTGCTGCCGACAGAATGCCGAATATTGTGCGAGTGTCACCCGGGGACGGCCGCGGAGCATCCCGATGCCGCCGCGGAAATGCTGCGCCGGTTAGGGGACGGGCCGTTCCAAGTGATTGTGCATCCGTTCTACTGCACGGGAGAACTCGAAGATTGGTTCAAAAAGCTGGGGTCCGCGATTACTCATGCACACGTGCAGCTTCGCGACGAGGACAATCATTTTATCGGGTTAAGCCGACGGTCGGAGCTCGTGAAAGACCGGCTGGCTTTGATGAAAAGCATGGGCTTTCGCGGCTCGTTTACGCTGGAATTCACTGAGGGAGTCCGCGTGAATGAAGACCGGGAAGCATTGTATGAAGCGGTGCTCAAAGATTTGCAAATTTTGCGTAACATTTGGAGCGGAAATCCGTCTTAAAGATTGGAGGGAGGTTGGATGCTGCCAGCGGCCCTCTTATATCCCGACGGCTGTCGAAAGGAGAGGAGTGATCTGGAGCTATTTTGCACATGATCAAAGACATAAAGGATAGCGGGGAGGAGAGTACATGGAATTTGCCATTTCCATAGCGCTTTCCACATTAGAGACGGTTGCCATATTTGTATTGATATTCGTGCTGTTCCGATACAGGGAATCGTATCATCTTTGGGCTGTTGCGGGTTTAGGCATTGGTCTTGCCGCCTGGTCTTTATTGACACGGAAGGTTTTATTGCTGGCAACGGTGGATGTATTGTTTCAATTGATAGCCATGTACATATTTTTAAAATTTGTTTACCGCATTCGCTGGTTTTACGCGTCGATTATGCTATTTTTCGCTTACGGGCTGTATCTGTTACTCCAAGGCCTGCTTGCGATAGTTATTACCTATGGTTTTGGTTACGTAATGAATGATTACAGCGATATGACTACGATCCAAACGTTCATACTCCAACTAGTTACGTTCCTAACCGCACTTGGTATTGCACGGATGGTGAAAAAGAAAAACTGGGGCTTCACCTTCATCTCCTACCATAGGCTACGAGAGGAAAGATGGACCGAAGTCAATCGAAGCATTCTCGGCAGTTTAATCGGGATCGGTGTGCTCTTACCCAGCGGTGTACTTACCGCAGTGTATGGATATAGCAACGTATATTCCCTGATTATGTTTTGTATTTTCTTTTTTTGGGTTTATTTGCTTTTGCTATTTTTTCAAAAAGATTACTCCGAATAAATCGGTTTTATTTATACGCACCTTATCGCGTTTGCGGTAAGGTGCGCTTGCCGATCTCCCCTACATTTGCAGCTGCTCCGACAAAAACTTGATCAATCCGTGCTCCGCATCCTGGGAATATTCCCACACCATGGCGCCGGCCAAATCCTTTTGTTGAATGTAAGCAATTTTGGCCTTCAAAGCTTCCTTGTCCTCGTACGATATGAACGTCTTGCCGTCGTACAGGTAAGCGGCCTTGGCGTGATCGTCGTAGTAACGTTTAAAGCCGTTCTTGCCGATATACTTCGCTTCAATCGTTTTGTAGCTCAAGTCCACCTTGTCGATGTCGATCGGCTTGCCCTCCGCAAATAATCCGTCGCTATCGCTCTTGACCTCTTCCCAGCCGTAAGAATAAGCCGGTATGCCCATCAGGAGCTTCCGCGGATCGATTCCGTGCTCCAGATACATCGTGATGACGGCGTCAACGCTATGCGCCGTTTTGTTCCCCGCATCGGCATACAGATTGGAGTTATAGCCCGTTGTTTGCGACCAGCGTCCAGTTAGGTCATAGCTCATCACATTGATGAAATCGACATATTTCTCGACCTTCTTGACTTCGACGTTCCGGAAATACCAGTCCTGGGTCCCCGAAGCGAAGGTCAGCAAATATTTTTTTTGTTTCTTATGCGGCAGCCGGTTCAGCTTCTCCCGGAGCTCCTTCATGAGGTAAGTGAAGTTTTGCGTATCCTCGGGCCGGGATTTCTGCGTGTTCCATGCATCCGAAGCCGGGTACTCCCAGTCGATGTCGATGCCGTCCAAGTCCAGCTCTTTCACCAGAGCCACGATATTGTCCGTAAATTGCCCGCGGTTCTCCGCCAGACTCGCGTCCGAGAAGCCGTCGGCCCCATAGCCGCCTACGCCCAGCACAAGATTCGTTTGGCGGTTATTCGCCCGGAGCGTCTTGATATTTTCTTTGATTTCGGCATCGGCGGCAGGGTCCGTATGGAAATAAAGCCCGTTTTTATCGATCTTCGCAAAAGCGATAAAGGCGATATCGACACGCGGATTCGATAGGTTGATCCGATCGATGTCGCCGCCGGTCGGAACGATATAGACCGAAGTGATTTTACGATCGCTGGTTTGCTGCTGGACGTAGAAATATACCCCCATTCCTGCGATCAGCAGGACGATAAAGATCTTGGTGTAGATGCTGATTTTCATCTGATTTAGCCTCTTCCGCCGAATAATACGCGCGTCACGAATTTATTGAGATTCAATATTTTTACGACGATGTAGCTGATGACGAACACCATGCCCAGATTGAGCAGCAGCGTGAAGACGGTTTCCGGGGCGGACCCTTCGCTTTCCACCCTGCGGGAAATCGTCAGCTCAACCAAAAGATGGATCAAATAAATACTGAAGCTCGCCTTGGCTATGGAGCCGATCAGCTTCTGAAGCTTGTAATTCAGCTTTTCGCCCAAAATAGAATTCTTCTCTTGAAAGTATAGAAACAGCCCGATCGCCATGAAGAAGGTCGTAATCGAATAATTGCCGTAGAACACTTCGTCCAGTACCCCGCTATAAAAGGAAGCAAAATAAGTCGCAACCGGCGTCACGAAAAAAGAGACGACTCCGATATTAAACAGCAGCGACTTCACCTTCGCAGGCAGCTCGTAATGGAAGAGATAGTACCCGAGAATGAAATAACCGAGATATCCCATAAACAAAGGGATGTTCAGGATCGGGACATAGATGCTTTCGGAGGCGACCCGGAACACCATATCCGATATGAAACGGTAGACGATGCTTATCGCGAACCAGAGGGTCAAATAATACCGCAGTTCCTTTTCCGAACACGCTTTGACGAGCCGGCTGACCAAAGGCACCGTGACATAGATGGCGATGATCGCGTACAGGAACCACAGGTGTATGTAATTGCGGTCGATGATAAGCCGATAGACGAAATCGGTAAAAAACTGAAGGATCGTCAAGTTGCTCTTCAGAATAAAATATTGGTTGTAGGCATCGTAGATGAGCGACCAGCTTACGAGCGGGATGGCCAACGGCACGATGCGCTTCTTATAAAATTCCTTGTAGGAGGAGACTTCGATCCGCAAAATCATGGCCCCGCTAATCATGAAAAAGACGGGAACCGCGAATCGGGCGATCGAATTCAGCACATTGCTGATCCACCACGATATCGTATTGAAATCATTCGTCCGGGTCAGCAAATCCGCAGTAATATGCAGGATGATTACGGCGAGAATGGAGATGATCCGCAGCAAGTCGATGTAGATGATGCGGTTGTTTTTCATTAGGTTGTCCATAAGCATCCTCCTCCGAGTCAGTCGTCAATGAATTGCAGGGGTTCAGCTAATGGAAGCGACGCCTTTCCGCTCCACGTATCCCCAGCCTTCGTCGTTATCGAAATACTTGAGCGTTCCGACAATATTGATGTATAGTACGACGTTCCGGTACGTCAGCAGCTCCGCCTGACTGAAAAGGAACATGCGGATGTAATCTTTCATCGTGTAGGTGCTTCCGAATTTTTTGCATAGGTAAAAGGCGATGATCATCTGCACCGCATTGACGGCTACCGTAATGGCGAACAATACCAGCGCATGCCCCAAGCTTTGACGGCTTATCAGCAATTGAACGATATAAATCAAACTGGTGAAGGCCGTAATCGTGCCGAGAACAAATCCGTCGATGGCAAAAAACAGACTGACGCCCCGGCTAAAGTGATGCGAGAGCTTGGACCAATAAAGGAGGATGCAGTCGATGAACGCTTTTTGCCAACGAATCCGCTGCTTGTAGAAATTGGGCATATTTTCCGGGCATTCGGTATAGCAGACCGCTTCCGGCGCGTAGACGAGCTTTTTGGCCAACCGGTTCGCTTTCATATATTCGTGAATCTTCAATGTAATGTCGATATCTTCGCCGACCGTACTGCGAAAGCCGTTCACCCGGACCAGAATATCCTTGTAAAACGCGCCGAATGCGCCGGAGATGACGACGATGGAATTAAAGACGGATTGCGTCAGCTTCCGAACGTAGAAGCCATGGATATAGTTGATGATTTGGGTCTTGATGATTCCTTTTCCCGTAAATTTCTCGACGATGACGCCGTTCTTCTTCTCCGCGCCTTGTACGATCTTCACCGTGCCGCCCAAAGCGATCACATCCGGGTCATGGAAATATTGACTCACATACTGAAGGGAACGGGCTTCAAGCATACTGTCAGCATCGAGCGTAATCACGATGTCGGACACGGCGTAATCAATGCCCGCGTTCAACGAATCGGCTTTGCCGCCGTTATGCTTGTCGATAACGAAGATGTGAAGGTACCTCGCAGATTGATAGAAGCCTTTGACCGGCTTGTAGACAAGCTGTCCGCCGGGCTCCCGATGCCGGGACTCCAGAACAAGCAGCTCATGCAACTTCGAGAGCGTATCGTCCTTGGAACCGTCGTTGACGATAATCACCTCGTGATTGCGGTAGTTCAGGCCGTTCATCGCATCGATGCAATTTTTGATCGTCAGCTCTTCGTTGTAAGCGGGAACCAACACCGAAATGGACTTCTCGGGCAGGCTTTCGTCAAGCTTCTTCACCTTGCCGAACAACAAGGGAATAACCGTGTACAACAGCTGGAAGACAAGGAACACGATCGTTGTGACATATAAAACGTACTGCATCTCCTACTCCCTCTACTTTCTCTATTATCTGTGTTTTGCGGTGAAACGGCTGCCTATTTGGCCTAGGACTAGGTTTTTCCTGTAAAATTTAGTCCTTTTTAGCTATCATAGTGGACGATCCATTTTGTGTAAAACTGCTACAAATTTCAATAAAACGAATACATTGCTATTTTTCTGCGGGAATCTCCTAATACATCCATTTTCTTCATGGATCATGCTCACAAGATTTGTTAGTTTAGTTTATTTTTTCTTGACTTTTTTAGGGGCAGTTTGCTTGGTGAATGTTGTAGAAAGATGTAGAAAGCTGCCGTTTTTCGGCTGGGGGCGGATCGCCGGAGATGCGGAACAGGGCTAATGGGGAAGGAATACTGCTGCCTCTCACTGCGGGACTATCAGACTCTTGAACGTTATTGGGGGAAAGAAACGACATGCATGCATAGCCGCCTTCCTTCGGACGGATACTTTACCTATCGCTGCCTGAAGCGAAGGAGGTATGGCATGAAAAAGTTGTTGCTTTCGTTATGGATCGTTCTTCTATGCGCGTTGTCCGCCCCGGCGAGTGCGCAAGAGGGCAGTCTGCCGGTTCCTTATAGCCAGGAAGATATCGATATGCTCGGCGGTCCACAGGGCAGTTACCAGACGGAGGCTTACCGCTCGGGACGAGGGGGCTACTCCAGCGGCCGAAGGGGATATACACCGGCGCCGGGCACAAGGACGCCCGTAGGCAATGTCCGCACACCCCCGGCGACTCCGGCACCGGGAACGGCCCCGCCTCCTGCCCGGGGCGGATTGGGCGGCATCCTGGGGGGCTTTGCGGCCGGCGCGCTTCTCGGCAGCATCCTGAACCCGTTCGGCTTGTTTGGAGGAGGGGTTGCGCCAGTACATGGGGGGTTCTCGCTTCTCGGCATCCTTTTTTGGGGCGTGGTCTTGTTCTTTTTGTACCGCTTGTGGAAAGGGTTCCGAAAATCCTCATAAATCAAGCGCAAAAGCGAGCTGCACCGGCTTATCGTCTTCGGGGCTTTCCGCTTGCGTCGGCTTGGTTTCGATCACAGGCAGGTACTCAGGAAGGCTATACCGTTCAAGAAGGCGGGCAAGCTGCGTGCGGATCTGCTCCCGGTACGCTTTGGGCGCGGTCGGGGAATGTCCGTACCAATCGGCATACGAGCCGACCAAGCGGGGATATGCTTGCCGGATCGTCCCGAAAAACCACGATTTCACTTCGGACGTATTCAAGCGGAGCACCGATCCCATCACGAAGCACGCTTTGGCTTCGGCGGCTTGCTCTACGACCTGCTCCATTTCTTCCAGTTGGTCGGTCAGGAAGGGCAGAATCGGGGCCATAAAAATTCCGGCTTCGATGCCTTCCTGCCTTAACCCTTGAAGCGCCTTGAGCCGCTGGGCCGGAGCGGGAGACATCGGCTCGAAGCTGCGCCAAATGCGCTTATCGAGCGTATTCAGGCTGATGTTGACCGAGCTTCCCGGCAGCTTGCGGAGCAAATCGATATCGCGCAAAATCAAGGGAGAACGCGTCGTTATGCTGACCGGCAGCCGGTAGGTAACCAGCACTTCGAGACATTGGCGCGTGAGCGTCAAGCGGCCCTCGAGCGGCTGGTAAGGGTCCGTAGCGGTGCCGATCGCGATTCGGCCCAGCCTGCTTCGTCCGCCCTTGGCGCGCAGCATGCGTTCGACTTGCGCTTGCAGCGCTTCCGGCGCATTGTCTTTGTACAGGATGTGATGCTGAAACGTATCGTCGGCTTCCATGCCGAGGAAGGCATGGGTGGAACGGGCATAGCAGAAGCTGCAGCCGTGCTGGCAGCCGCGGTACGGATTGATCGACCAATCGAACGGCATGGACGGGGCTTTAACGGGATTCAGCAGTTGTTTGGCGCGGACAGGCTCGTATCGGGTTTGCGTCGGCAAGGCGAACACCTCCATATTTAACGGATACACGAATATATGTTCTGTTTATTAGGTTAAAGTATACATGGGAACAAGTGTTCCTGCAACTGGGAAACAAAGGAGGAGTTGCGATGGCAAGAAGACGCAGCCGCACGCCGGTCGTGCCCGGAGCGAATCAGGCGCTGGACCGGTTGAAGTCGGAGGTTATGCGCCGGGAAGGCTATGCCGTCGATCCGAACCGCCCGGATTTGGTAAAATACGAGGTGGCCAAGACGCTCGGGATTCCGCTGAGCCCCGGAAATAACGGCCAGCTCTCGACCGAACAAGCGGGCAAGATCGGCGGGCCGATCGGCGGAAGCATGGTGCGCGAGATGGTTCGGCTCGCCCAAGAACAGTTGGCTAAACGCTGACCCGCAGAATAACCGCATGAAACCAAGTTCCATCCGAAAGGGCCGGTCATGCAGACCGAGCTCTTTTTTGCCGTGCTGAAAATTAGGCGGATTGCGGAGAAGATGTCCGGTGCGATAACGTTCCTTCAATTTCACAAGATTGTCGAATGATATCGAAATATATTGAAACGAGTAAAAAGGAATTTGCAGAAACAAGCGGATTTCCCGTGTTTATCGGGTTTCAATGGCAAAATTGAGCCGAGTTTTTGTCGGTTTTTGTTGTCGGATTATGTCCCTTTTGTGACTAGTGATTTTTTTCACAGTGTATTTCTTCCATTGCGATTACAATGAAGGCAATCCCAATACGAGGAGGATTGTTTCAATGAGTACGATAACGGAAGCCAGCGTTCAAAGCGCGCGTCCGACCCGGTTTATGGACGCGGTGGACCGTCTGAAGGAAGAGCACGACGCCTTAAAAATCCGGCTGTCCGCGGTGCAGGCCAAGGCTCAATCGGTCGGAAAGATGAAAACTGTTCCGGAAGCGATGGCGCTTCTCCAGCAGCTGAGGGAGGAGATTACGGATTTCCGCACCGAATTGGACCGGCATGCGACCTGGGAGGAACGGGAGCTGTTCCCTTTACTCTGTAGTTACTTCAATAAATATTCCGGTCCGTCCATGATGCCTTCCTTCTGGGTGATGGAAAAAGATCATGAGCTTGCGGAAACGTTCATCGATTCTTTTATCGAATCGGTGGATCGGCTGTCCTTGCCAAGCCGGGAAGCCATCCGGGAAACGAGCTCGCATCTGATTCAGGCTTGCCTCATTCTGAACGAGCACCTGAATCTGGAGGAAGACGTCGTCTATCCGATGGCGGAACAGATTCTTGACGATATCGATAGTTTATTTTCTTAATATAAAGCTTTGAGTCAGGCCAAAGGAAGGAGGATGCCGATGAATCTTATCACCTGTGAGCAATGCGGCAAGACGAAGGGCGAAGGCCCGAAAGGCACTTCGTGGATTTGCAACGACTGCCGCGTTGTTCCACAACCAAATTCTGGACGAATAAGCTCGGAACCGTCTATACTATTGTTAAACGACACGAATGGAGGAAACATCAATGGCCGTTAAAGAAGTGAAAGCCGACGCAAAAGCAGCCGCGCTCGAGGAAGTGAACAAGCTTGTAGCCCGGGCAAGAAAAGCGCAAGAAGCATATCTGAAGCTGGATCAATCCCAAGTGGACGACATTGTGCAGCATATGGCGCTTGCCGGGCTCGATCGGCATATGGTATTGGCGAAAATGGCGGTGGAGGAAACCGGCCGCGGAGTATACGAAGACAAAATCACCAAAAACATATTCGCTACCGAGTACATCTACCACAGCATCAAGCATAACAAGACGGTCGGCGTGATCGATAACAATCCGTACGAGCATTACAAGACGGTGGCTGAACCGGTCGGAATCATCGCCGGGGTGACGCCGGTCACGAACCCGACGTCGACGACGATGTTCAAGTCGCTGATCGCCGCCAAAACGCGCAACCCGATCATCTTCGCGTTCCATCCGTCGGCGCAGCGCTCCAGCGTAGCGGCTGCCTCTACGCTGCTGGAAGCGGCTGTGAAGCACGGAGCTCCGGAGCACGCCATTCAGTGGGTAGAGAATCCGTCCGTAGAGGCGACTCAGCTTCTGATGAATCATCCGGACGTAGCGCTGGTGCTCGCAACGGGTGGTTCCTCCATGGTGAAAGCAGCTTACAGCACCGGCAAGCCGGCGCTTGGCGTAGGGCCGGGCAACGTTCCTTGCTTTATCGAGAAAACGGCTGATCTGCCGCAGGCGGTAACGGACCTGATTCTTTCCAAAACATTCGACAACGGGATGATTTGCGCTTCCGAGCAAGCGGTCATTCTGGAAGAACCGATTTACGAGCAAGCCAAAAAGCTGATGAAGGAGCTGGGCTGCTACTTCCTGAACGCCGAAGAAACCGAAGCGGTATCGAAGTTGGTCATCAACTCCGAGAAATGCGCGGTTAACGCGGTTATCGTCGGCCAACCGGCCGTCAAGATCGCAGCCATGGCTGGCCTTACGGTACCAAGCGATACGAAGGTGCTCGTAGCCGAGCTCAAGGGCGTAGGTGACGCTTACCCGCTGTCTGCGGAGAAGCTGAGCCCGGTGCTCGCTTGTTATAAAGTGAAAAATGCAGCGCAAGGCATCGAGCGCGCGGCAGAAATCGTCGCCTTCGGCGGCATGGGGCATTCCTCGGTCATCCATTCCAAGAACGAGGAAATCGTTCAGGCATTCGCGGCTCGACTGCAAACCGGACGCGTCATCGTCAATGCGCCATCGACACACGGGGCGATTGGAGACATCTACAACACGAACCTGCCTTCGCTGACGCTCGGCTGCGGCTCCTACGGGCATAACTCGACGACCGCCAACGTTTCCGCCGTCAACTTGCTCAACCTGAAGCGTGTCGCCGAAAGGACGGTCAATATGCAGTGGTTCAAGGTGCCGCCGAAAGTATATTTTGAAAAAGGCTCGACGCAATATTTGGAGAAAATGCCCGATATTACCCGGGTGATGATCGTCACCGACGCGATGATGGTGAAGCTCGGCTACGTGGAGCGCTTGGAGTATTATCTGCGCAAGCGGAAGCAGCCGGTTGCTATCGAGGTGTTCTCCGAGGTTGAGCCGGATCCTTCCGTCGATACGGTAGACCGCGGTACGGCCCGTATGGCAGCATTCAAGCCGGACTGCATTATCGCGCTGGGCGGCGGATCGCCGATGGACGCGGCCAAAGCGATGTGGCTGTTCTACGAATATCCGGACACGAGCTTCGATTCGCTCAAGCAGAAGTTTCTCGATATCCGCAAACGGGTGTACAAATATCCGCGCCTCGGTCAGAAAGCGAAGTTCGTCGCAATCCCGACGACATCGGGCACAGGCTCGGAAGTGACTTCTTTTGCAGTCATTACGGATAATCATAAAGGCAACACCAAGTACCCGCTTGCCGATTACGAGCTGACGCCGGACGTGGCGATTATCGATCCGGAATTCGTCTACAGCTTGCCGAAAACAGCCGTTGCGGATACGGGGATGGACGTGCTTACGCATGCGATTGAAGCGTACGTCTCGGTGATGGCGAACGATTATACGGACGGATTGGCGATGAAAGCCATTCAGCTTGTATTCGAGCATCTGGAAAATTCGTTCCACACCGGCGACCCGCTGGCACGGGAAAAAATGCATAACGCTTCGACGATTGCTGGTATGGCCTTCGCCAATGCCTTCTTGGGCATCAACCACAGCTTGGCGCACAAATGGGGCGGCGAATACCATACGGCGCACGGCCGCACGAACGCGATTCTGATGCCGCACGTCATCCGGTACAATGCGCAGAAGCCGACCAAGTTCGCATCGTTCCCGAAATACAATCATTTCATCGCGGACAAACGGTATGCTGAGATTGCTCGAGTACTGGGCCTGCCGGCGAAGACGACGGAAGAAGGCGTGAACAGCCTGATCGCCGCGGTGCGCAAGCTGAATCAATCGCTTGGCATTCCGGAGAGATTCCAGGATCTCGGCTTCGATCCGGCAGACTTCGAAGCGAAGGTCGATGTGCTCGCGGACCGCGCGTTCGAGGACCAATGTACGACAGCGAATCCGCGCCTGCCGCTCGTGACGGAGCTGGCGGACGTTTACCGCAACGCGTTCTACGGGAAATTCGAATAAAAAGAGACGACTTCTTGGAGAGGAGACCCAACTATGAGCTTGAAAGAAACAGAATTGAACCGGAATCCCGAACCATCGGAGGCTTGGCGCCAGTTCGTGTCGGGCAAGTGGCAGCATCGGATCGACGTAAAAGATTTCATCGACCGGAATATTTCACCCTATACGGGAGGCTCGGAATTTCTGGCCGGACCGACGGAAGCAACGACGGATCTCTGGCAGCAGCTTAGCGTACTGATGCGCAAGGAACGGGAAAACGGAGGGGTGCTGGACGTTGATGTCCACACCGTCTCCACCATTACTTCCCATGCGCCGGGGTACATTGACAAAGAAAAAGAACGGATCGTCGGTCTCCAGACCGACGCCCCGCTCAAACGTTCCGTCCAGCCGTTCGGCGGCATCCGCATGGTGGTCGACGCCTGCAAGGCTTACGGCTTCGAACTGCCGCAAGAGCTGGTGCAGCTGTTCACCGACATCCGGAAAACACATAACCAAGGCGTATTCGACGCTTATACGACTGACATGAAGACCGCAAGAAAGGCCGGGATTATCACCGGGCTGCCGGACGCCTACGGCCGCGGCCGTATCATCGGCGACTACCGCCGCGTAGCGCTTTACGGTACGGACCGGTTGATCGCGGACAAGAAGAACGATCTGCTTCAGCTGGAAACCGATGCGATCACGGAAGACATCATCCGCGCCAGAGAAGAGCTGTCGGAGCAAATCCGCAGCTTGGACGAACTGAAGCGGATGGCGCAATCGTACGGCTACGACATCTCGGTCCCGGCCACGAATGCGCAGGAAGCGGTACAGTGGCTGTACTTTGCTTACCTCGGCGCGATTAAGGAACAGAACGGCGCCGCGATGAGCTTGGGCCGCGTCTCCAGCTTCCTTGACATCTACATTGAACGGGATTTGCAGAACGGCACGCTGACTGAGGAAGAAGCGCAGGAGCTGATCGACCAATTCGTCATGAAGCTGCGGATCGTGAAATTTTTGCGCACGCCGGACTACAACGAACTGTTCAGCGGCGACCCGACTTGGGTGACGGAATCCGTCGGCGGCATGGGGATGAACGGCGTGACGCGGGTAACGAAGAACTCCTTCCGCTTCCTGCACACGCTCTACAACCTCGGCCCGGCGCCCGAGCCGAACTTGACCGTGTTGTGGTCGGCCGATCTGCCGGATGCCTTTAAGCAATATTGCGCCAAAGTGTCGATCGAGACGAGCTCGATTCAATACGAGAACGACGATTTGATGCGGATGGAGTACGGCGACGACTACGGGATCGCCTGCTGCGTATCCGCGATGCGGATCGGCAAGCAGATGCAGTTCTTCGGAGCGCGGGCGAACCTTGCCAAAGCGCTGCTGTATGCGATCAACGGAGGCGTCGACGAGAAGCTCGGCATTCAAGTCGGGCCGGAGACGGTGCCGATTACCTCGGATGAGCTCTCGTACGACGAAGTCATGAGCAAATACGACAAAATGTTGGATTGGCTCGCGAAGCTTTACATGAACACACTCAACGTCATTCATTATATGCACGACAAGTACAGCTACGAGCGGCTGGAGATGGCGCTGCACGACCGGGAGATTTTGCGGACGATGGCTTGCGGCATCGCGGGCTTGTCCGTCGTGGCGGACAGCTTGAGCGCCATCCGTTATGCCAAGGTGAAGCCGATCCGCAACGAAAAAGGCATCGCCGTCGATTTCGAGATTACCGGCGAGTATCCGCAGTACGGCAACAACGACGAACGGGTTGACCGGATGGCCGTAGAGCTGGCTGAGTCCTTCATGAACAAGCTGCGCAAGCATAAGACGTACCGCGGCGCGCTGCCTACAATGTCCGTGCTGACGATTACGTCGAACGTCGTCTACGGCAAGAAGACCGGCAGCACGCCGGACGGCCGGAAAGCCGGCGAGCCGTTCGCACCTGGTGCGAACCCGATGCATGGCCGCGACCGCAAAGGCGCGCTCGCTTCGCTGGCATCGGTAGCCAAGCTGCCTTACGAGCACTGCCTCGACGGCATCTCGAACACGTTCTCCATCGTGCCGAAGGCGCTCGGCCGGGAGACAGACGTGAGATCGCAAAATCTCGTCGCGATGCTGGACGGCTACGCGACAAGCGGCGGCCACCACTTGAACGTGAACGTGTTCAACCGCGAGCAACTGCTGGATGCAATGGAGCATCCGGAGGAATATCCGCAGCTGACGATCCGCGTATCGGGCTATGCCGTCAACTTCATCAAGCTGACCCGGGAGCAGCAGCTTGACGTCATCAACCGGACGTTCCACGGCTCGATCGGATGAAAGGACGCATCCATTCGCTCGATACGTTCGGCACGGTAGACGGGCCGGGCATCCGCTTCGTGCTCTTTATGCAGGGCTGCGCTCTGCAATGCGGGTTCTGCCATAATCCCGACACGTGGGAGACGGCCACAGGCCGTGTGGTAGAGGTCGCGTCCGTGCTGGACGAAATCGAGCCGTTTCTTCCGTATTACCGCAGCTCGAACGGCGGATTGACCGTGACCGGCGGCGAACCTACGCTTCAGGCTCCCTTTGTGGCCGCGCTGTTTCGGGAAGCGAAGAAACGATGGAATTTGCATACCGCGCTGGACTCGTCGGGCTTCTGCGAGCCGGAGCATGCAGGGGAACTGATGGACGTGACGGATCTCGTCCTGCTGGACCTCAAGCATATCCGCAGCGACAAGCATCGGGCGCTGACAAGCCAGCCGAACGAACGAATACTCCGGTTTGCCCGCTGGTTGTCGGACCGCGGACAGCCGGTCTGGATCCGCCATGTGCTGATCCCGGGCGTCACCGACGACGCGGGGGATCTGCTGGAGCTTGGCCGCTTCATCGGGTCGCTGGGCAACGTGCAAAAAGTGGAGGTGCTGCCTTACCACCGGATGGGCGTCTACAAGTGGGAGCAGCTCGGAAAAGCCTATCCGCTGGAGCATGTGCCGACGCCAAGCGACCGGGAGCTGGAGCGGGCGAAACGTTTGATTGATCAGGGAAGAGAGCAAGCTTAGAAGGAAGACCCTGCGGACATGCCATCCGCAGGGTCTTTCGCGTTTTAGCGGCTGGGCTGCTGCGCGTCGTACTCGTCCGAATACGCAGCCAAGGACTTGATTTTACCGTGCGGCTGCTGGGTTTGCTTGCGGATTTTCCATTGGTTTTCCTTGCGGCGTTTTGAATGGCTCATCGCAATTCAGCTCCTTTGGGCATGGTAAAAATCGGCCTTGCCTCCTTAGGATGGCGGCAGAAAGGTTATTTCATGTATTGGAATAATATGGAATTAATGATACTATATTAGTAGTCTTGCATTTGCAGAGAGGAGGGTGCCGCGATCATCGTTTCATAGGCTTTCTAAGGCTGAAAGGCCGAGTATACGATAAGGAGGAATATTAGGATGAAGAAGAGTCTTTTGTTAGCCGCTATGATGCTTGCAGGTGCGACCACATCGGTCTTTGCCGATGCTTCCCCGCAAGCCGCCGCCTTTCCCATTGAGAGAACGCAAGGCGGCACGGTGACGTCCAACGGCCAAAGCCCGGCCGAGGAGGAGAAGGAGAACTCGTTCGATAATCTCTTGAAGACTAAGTGGTTGACCTTTCAAAGCACAGGGTGGCTTCAGTATGCTTTTCCGAACCAAAGCTCTTATGTGATTACTTCCTACTCGATTACCGCCGCAAATGATTTCCCCGAGCGTGACCCGAAGGATTGGACCTTGAAAGGCTCCAACAACGGAACGGACTGGACCGTGCTGGATACCCGCCAGAATGAAAGCTTCGATTGGCGGTTCCAGACGAAGACGTACAACATCCCGAACCAAACGGCGTATAAGTATTATCGGCTGGAATTAAGCAACCATAGCGGATCGATTCTTCAGCTTTCCGAGGTGAAGCTTTACGATGCGCAGCAGTGGCCCGAACCGGCCAAGGCACAGATTACGGCAAGCGGCGAAAACCTGCCGGACGAAGGCAAGGACAAGCTGAACGACGGGTCCAGTCTGACCAAATGGCTGACCTTCCAGAAGTCCGGTTGGGTCACTTATCGTTTCGACCGGCCGATTGCCATCGACGGTTATGCTTTGACTTCGGCTAACGACTTCCAAGAGCGCGATCCGGCCGAATGGACGCTTCAAGCATCAAACGATGGGAAGCAGTGGGTTACTTTGGATACCCGCAAGGGAGAGCAATTCCGATACCGCTATCAGCGGACCGGCTACAGCGTCCGTTCCGACGCGAAATACAGCTATTATAAGCTAAACATGAAAGCCAACGGAGGCAACGAGCTGCAGCTTGCGGAAATTGAGTTCATCCCTAAAGATAGCCCGTTTCAAAGCATCCTGCCCGGCATTGAAATCCGCAATCTGGATGCCCAAGGAAACGGCAAGCTGTTCGATCAAGCTCTTCCGGATGCGCAGGAGCAAATCAAGTTGATTATTTTGAAACTAAACGAAATCTTGTACGGACAACCGAACCGGATGGATGTGGGTCCGAAGAAGGTCGTCATTTTCATTAAAGACGAGGATGGGGTCGCCTGGGCCGGCGGGACCCCTGTGGAGGGGCAGGTCACCATCAGCTCGCGGCATCTTAAAAACGTCAGCAATTCCAGCACGCCGCTGCGGCATGAGATTTTGGGCATTTTGTATCATGAGCTGACGCATCTTTATCAATTGGATGACGACCGCTACGATCAGATCGGGTATATGATCGAAGGCATGGCTGATGCGATTCGCTTCAAAGTCGGTTATCACGACCGTCTCTCGGTACGAAAAGGAGGCACCTGGAAGGACGGCTACGGGGTGACGGGCAATTTCTTCGTTTGGATCGACGAGCATAAGCGTCCCGGATTTTTGCGGGAGCTGAACCAGAGCCTGTCGCCATTCGACGGCGTGGAATGGAACGAGAGCGTATTCCAGAAGCTGACGGGTTCCGATGTCCTCTCTTTGTGGAACGAGTACCAGCTCTCTTTGCCGAATCCGTAAGCGGCTGATCCGGTCTCCGTCGTATTTTTGCGGCGATGCTGCCTTAACCTTAATCTCTTGTATCCGTCCCGTTTTTGAGACTTTCGTCGCGCAACTTTCGTTGACAAGGCCCATCCCGGGGTGTACGCTTAGGGTTATGTAGGTCGAATTACCCGGTTCTGCCAATCCATACTACGGGAGGGGAACGATAGTGAAGATGGAATGGATCAAGTCCGAATCCGGGGCGGGTGCCATGGAGTCCGAAGAGCTCTGGCATACGGGGATTCGGATCGGCGGCAATACGTATTTTTGTCCGGTATCGTTGGGAAGGAAAATCAGCTACGGGCTGTGGCTGGTCATGTTCGTCAGCCTGCTCGCTGCGGTCTGGATCAACATGAATGTCCAGTCGCCGGCGCTGCTCGGGTTATATGCGGTTCCCGTGCTCATATTTGCTTTGTTCGTGTTCAACGTTTATTTGGTCGGCGCATTTTCGGCGGGGGTTACGGCACTGTGGGTGTATTTTACAGGGGCCGGATGGCCCGGTCTGGCCGGAGCGGGGGGATTGCTGCTGCTCGCATTGCTGGTGCAGCGGGTCGTCATTGTGTCCCGGCGCAACTTCCGGCAGCGCGAAGAGTATGAGGAGCTGTTCATGAACACGATTCTCTCGTTCTCCAAAAGCATCGACGCGCGTGACCCGTACACGGCGTTCCATTCGAAGAATGTGGCCGATTACGCTCGGGATATCGCCGTAGAGTTGGGTTTGTCCAAGCAGGAGACGGAGGCCGTTCATCTGGCCGGACTCATTCACGACATCGGCAAAATCGGTACGCCGGAATCGATACTCAAGAAGGAAAGCCGGCTCACCGAAGAGGAATACGACATCATGAAGCGTCATGCGGAAGACGGCTACCAGATCATCAAAGGCATCAAACGACTGCAGGAGCTCGGCGTCACCGCGATGGTCCGGCACCATCATGAACGGATGGACGGTAAAGGCTATCCGATGGGCTTAAAAGGCGAAGAAATCCCGCTGGGGGCGCGCATACTCGCGGCCAGCGATTCCTTCGACGCGATGACGACGAACCGGTCCTACCGGGCGAAGCTGTCGACGGAGACGGCGGCCGAAGAGCTTCGGCGGTACAGCGGAACGCAGTTCGACCCGGAGGTCGCCCAAGCGCTGCTAAGGGTGCTCGTCCGTCAAGGCAAGCTGCCGGCAGCGGAGCCGCAACCCGCAGGACAAGTACAGCCGGCTTGACCGAGATGAATATATGGCGTTATCGCCCGATACAGATCGTTCCCGATCGATCGTATCGGGCTTTTTTTGCGCTCGCACGTCGGGAGAATAACGTGAAAAAACGCGGGAAGCCCTCTCCGGACTTCCCGCGTTTTGACGTACCTGCTCAGCGATTCCCTTTTGCAGCTTCCTTTTCCTTGTCAGCTTCAGCCATCACGTAGCCGTATTTCCCGGCCTTCAGACCGGCCAACAGCAGCCCGCCTGCAGCGACGAGAAGCAGGATTAGGGGAATGGTCCAGCCGCCTGTCGAGTCGTGAATGAAGCCGAAGAGCGTCGGGCCGACCGCAGCCAGCAAATACCCGAACGATTGGGCCATGCCGGACATCTCTGCGGATTGACGAACCGACTTCGTGCGCAGGGCGAAGAACATGACGGCCAGCCCGAAGCCAGACCCTGCGCCGATGCCGACGAGAATGACCCAGAGTGGAACGAGCCAGGCCGTATCGGTAACCAGCAGCCCGAGATATCCAACTAAAAATAGGGAAGCGACGCCGACGGCCAAGCCCCGCTGATCGGCACGCCGCCCGGCAAGGATCGGCATAAAGAACGTCGCCGGTAGGCTTGCGAACTGCATGATCGAAATCATCCAACCGGCGGACACCGCGCTCATGCCGCGATCCTGCAATATGGCAGGGAACCAGGAAATATTGACATAGAAAAACAGCGACTGCAGTCCCATGAACAGCGTAATTTGCCAAGCCAGCGGAGAGCGCCAGAGCGAATCGCTTTTGACGGCCGCACTCGTCTGTACCGCTTGCGGAAGCTGGCGCGAACGAAGCATCGGCAGCCAAGCGGCGAGGGAGACGATGGCCAGAAGCGCCCAACTGCCGAGCGCCCCCCGCCATCCCAAGCCTAGCCCCTGCGAAATCGGGATACTAACCCCCGAAGCGACGGCGGCGCACAGATTCATGGAGACGGAATAAATCCCGGTCATCGTTCCGACGTTGTTCGGGAACTCCCGCTTGATCAAGGCCGGCACCAGCACGTTGCTCACGGCAATGGCGACACCGATAAGCGCCGTGCCTGCGAACAGTGCCGCGACCGAAGAAAGCGAGCGCAGCAAAATGCCTGCAAGCAGGACGATCAGACCGGCGAACAGCGTATGCTCCATGCCCAGCCGCCGGGCGATCCGCGGCGAGAGCGGTGAAAGGAGCGCGAAAGCAAGCAGCGGGAGCGTGGTCATCATGCCCGCCCACGTATTGGAAATCCCCGTTTCCCCGCGTATTTCTCCGATAATCGGCCCGACGGCCGTTAACGGAGCGCGCAGGTTGGCGGCAATCAGGACGATGCCGATAATAAGCAGGCTTAGACCGGCACGGGTCTGCACTCGAGAGCTGACGGCATCTTGAGCCGGAATCATACGGACCCCTCCTTGCGCACATCTTCTTGCAGAAGGTTCAGCGATTCCCGGATATAGCGGCGTACGGCTTCGGCGGCCGCAGCCGGGTCTTGGGCGGCGATGGCGTCGACCATTTGGCAGTGCGAGCGAGAGGCTCCGTCTACGATGACCGAGAGGTCGAGGGTCTGGTCGATGGACGATTCCAAGGCATCGGTCATGTGCTCATAGAGGTCGATCAAGACGCTATTGCCGGTTGCCCGGACGATCGCATGATGCAGCTTCAGGTCCGCTTCGATGTAGCCTTCGATGTCCTGCGCCGCCGCAGCGGCATCGCATGCCGACAGCAGGGAGCGGAACGTCTCGATGTCCTCCGGCGTACGCCGCATGGCAGCCAGCCTTGCCGCCTCCTGTTCGAGCGCGCAGCGGACCTCCAGCGTCTCTGTGGCGTTCGAGCGCCGCAACCGGCGCACGAGAGCGGGACCGAGGCTGCTTGAAGAGCGCACGTAAGTGCCGTCGCCCTGGCGTGCCGTCAGAAGTCCGGCGTGGATTAGGGCCCGCACCCCCTCGCGAACGGTATTCCGGCTGACGCCTAACTGCTTGACGAGCTCAGGCTCGACCGGGATGCGCGATCCGACCGGCCATTGACCGGATTCGATAAGCGATTCCATCTGGGAAACGACCTGTTCCACCAGCGTGGAGCGCGTGGTTTGTTTCAATTCCATCTTGTAAACCTCCAAACATCCGATGATTGGGATATTGGATAATATAGCACGTATTCGTTCTGCGGGCAAGACATGTGCGACGTGGGAAATCGTGCGGCTTTTGTCTGCCGTGAAAGAAACGCGTTATAAAAATAAGAGCCCCCAAGCGATATCGCCGCCCGGGAGCCTCGTATACGTCATTTCCATTCTTTCCGTCCGTCCAGGTGCAAATCCTCCAGCGTGTACTTATGATTCCACAAATATTCCATATCGTAATCGGTCGTATCGCGCAGAACGAACTCCAGCAGCACAGCCATAAAAGCGACAATGATCATGCCGAGCAGCATCAGGCACATGAGAAACGAGATCGTATGGACCAAGGTGATCGCATCCTTTCCTGCCGTATGCTACCAGTTTATGAACGTTTCGCGAAAAAATGATAGAAAAGCAAAACGAAGGCTTCCCGACCGGGTTGCCTTCGCCGCTTACACGTTTACTTCTTGCGTTTCAGTCAATATCGCTTTGCAAATGCGGGTCAAATGTTTAATGTCCTCGTCGGGCAGCTTTCCGAAATACTCCTCGACCACTCGCTGGCGGTGCAGGTGGAGCTCCTCGATGATTTCTTTTCCCTTCTCGGTAATCTCCATATAGACCACTCTCCGGTCTTCCTCGGAGCGGGTTCTTTCGGCGAATCCGCCGGAAATCAGCTTATCGGAAAGCGATGTCACCGCGCCCGACGTGATCCAGAGCGCGTCGGCGATTTGTGAGACCTTCAGCGGACCTTCGTTTTGCAATTTTTCCAGAATAACCGCTTGCGAGGCGGAGACGCCATGCGCTTCAAAGCGGGTCCAACTGGCTTTCACTTTGCGAAACATTAGGCGGAACGCTTCCTCCAGCTCATATAAATCTTGTCGGTGTACCATAATAGCCCCCTTAAATTGTTACCGGTAAAGATAGAGTTCGACAAAATATTAAGTAATACGCAGGTTGCCCCCTTTGGTTTCAAAAAGTTTTCAACGCCACATTTTTGTCATGAAAATTTTGATTGACGCTAAAAATTTTCCGTGTTAATTTATTTAATGTTAAATCATTGCACTATAAAATTATTTTAATCTAAAAATAATAAGAGGAGGGAAGCCTTGAGCAATCTGGAGCAAAAGCTGACGGAGCTGGAAGGACTGATTGCCGTCGCCGTGCGCCACGCCCGCCGCTGGTCGCCACCTGATGCAGACTTGTCGAAGCAGCAAATCCAATTGCTGCATGCCTTGTGCGGCAAGCAGCGGGTGACCGTGACCGAGCTGGCGGAGGAACTGCAGCTATCGGCAAGCGCGACGACGATCGCGGTGAACCGGCTGGAGCAAGCCGGCTTTGTGAAGCGGAGCCGGGACGAAGCGGACCGCCGCGTCGTTTGGCTCGAGCCGTCCGATGAGGCGGTCAATCACATGAAGGAATTTCGGCTGTTCAAACAAAAGCTGCTGATGCAAATGTTCGGCGGCTTATCGGAGGAAGAGACGGAGCAGTTTATCGCATTGGTCCGCAAAATGATCTCCACGCTGGCTTGAGCATTAAGACACCGACACGGGACCTTAGGAAAGGAGCTTCATCCGAATGAAGAAAAAAATCATTATGCTGACCGTACTGGCTTTGGTGCTGGTGGGGGGAGGGACCGCCGGTGCGTACTACTACAATATCGCGAGCAAGTACATAACGACAGAGGATGCGAAAGTGCAGGGCGATCTGCGCGCCATCGGCTCGCTGGCCGCCGGGAAGCTGATCGAGTGGCGCTATAAGGAGGGCGACTCGTTCGGCAAAGGCGACGTGCTCGGCATTGTGGAGACATCGCCGGCCAAAGGAACGACCCCGGCCATGACGGCGGAGATCATTGCTCCGGATGCCGGAACGATGATTCAATCGAACGCGGTGAAGGATCAGACGGTTGCGCCTGGCGGGACGCTTGCTTTGAATGCCGATCTGAATCAGCTGTACGTTACGGCCAATTTACAGGAAACGGAAATCACAAGCGTCCAAGTGGGCAACAAAGTGACGATCCGGATCGACGCGTTCAAGGACACGGAGTTTACGGGACGGGTGGAGCGGATCGGCCTCGGGACTAATTCTTCTTTTTCCCTGCTTCCTTCCTCTAACGCCAGCGGCAATTATACGAAGGTGATTCAGCGGATTCCGGTCAAAATCGCACTGGACGATTTCCAAGGGAAACGGCTCATTCCGGGTTTGAATGCAACCGTCAAAATCGAGAAATAGGGGCATCCGGGAACGGAAGGAGGAACACTCGGAATGAACGACCAAGCCACAGATCAGGCTAAAGCCTCTTCCAAAGGGTCCGGACTTGCCATGCTGGCCATTATTCTCGGCGTCTTCATGGCGATTCTCGATACGAGCATCGTCAACGTGGCGATCCCGAAAATGATGAACGTCTTCGGCGTCAGCCAATCGCAGATCGAGTGGGTCGTCACAGCTTATTCGCTGGTCAGCGGGGCGCTCGTGCCGGCGACGGGCTATCTGGGCGACCGCTTCGGCTATAAGCGGATGTATGTCATTTCGCTTGTTATTTTTACGATCGGCTCCGGACTGTGCGGCATCGCATGGAGCAACGAAAGCATGATTGTGTTCCGGATCATTCAGGCGATCGGCGGCGGCGCGATGATGCCGATCAGCATGTCGATGATCTTTCGCATGTTCCCGGTCGAGAAGCGGGGCATGGCGATGGGACTGTTCGGAATCGCGATCATGTTCGCCCCGGCTACCGGCCCGACGCTGAGCGGCTATATCGTCGAATATTTGGACTGGCGGCTTATTTTTACGATCAACGTGCCTATCGGGATTGTGGACATCTTCCTGTCGATGGCCGTACTGCAGGAATTCAAGATGGAAGTCAAAAAGCGCTTCGACGTCTGGGGATTTCTTACGTCGAGCACCGGGCTGGCCACGCTGCTTTACGGCATCGGCAAAGTGTCGGAAAAAGGCTGGGGCGACAGCGAGGTCGTCGTATTTCTTACCCTAGGGTTCGCGTTCCTGGTGACCTTCGTTGTTTTGGAGCTGACCGTGAAGGAACCGATGCTCGATTTAAGCCTGCTGAAAAACGGCATGTATACGTTGTCGCTGCTCGTTTCGAGCCTCGTGACCGTCATCATGATGGGGATGCTGTTTCTGCTCCCGATTTTCCTGCAGAACATTTCGGGCTTATCTGCGGTCGAAACCGGCTTGATTTTGCTGCCGCAAGCGATCGCTTCCGGCATTATGATGCCGATCGCCGGCGGGTTGTTCGATAAATTCGGGGCGCGTCCCTTGGCAGTCATCGGACTGCTGATTACGGCGGCAGCGCTGTTTCTAACCTCGAATCTGAGCATGGAAACCTCGCGCGCGACGATCATTTTCTGGCTGACGCTTCGTGCGGTCGGCATGGGGCTTATGATGATGCCGGTACAGACCGTAGGCATGAATACCGTGCCGATGGAGAAGGTCGGTCAAGGGACCGCGCTTTCCAATACGATCCGGCAGGTGAGCGGCGCGTTCGGCATTGCCTGGCTGTCGCTGTTATTCGGGGACCGGAAAGATTTTCATACGGCTTACTTGTCCGATCAGCTGAATAGGGTATCGACAACGGTGATCGACCAAGTGACGAAAATTCAAAATCAGTTTATCGCGATGGGTCAGTCGGCCGCGCAGGCCAAAATGAGCGCCATGAACTATATCGGAGGACAGGTGCAGATTCAATCGACGATCATTGCGCTGGATGACGTCTTTTATTTGACCGCCGGACTTTCGTTGCTTGCCGTTGTTCTCAGCCTGTTTCTCAAAGGCGCAAAAGCCAAAGGCGGGTCCGGCGGCGTGCATATGATGGGCGAATAAACTCAACAGGACGAACGGGCGGCCGAACGTTCGGTAAAGCAAAGGAGCGGGGAAATCCATGACCTATAAAAACCAAGAGAACGCCGGCTGGAAGCGGAGCGCGCTGGCCGGGCTGGCCATTCTGCTGACCGCTGCCACAGCCGCGGGCTGCTCGACGGCGAACGCGGGGGAGAGCGGGCCCAAGCCCGTGAAGGTGGCTGCCGTCTCGAAGATGCAGCTGGACGGTTCGTCGGAGCAGGACGCCGATGCGGTTCCGTACTCGCAGGCCAATGTCGTCGTCAAAACGAACGGCGATGTGGCGGAACTGTTCAAAAAACGCGGGGACGCGGTCGCGGCGGGCGAAGTGCTGTTTCGGCTAGATTCCACGGATGCCGTCCGCAACAAGGAGAAAAACCGGTTGTCGCGGCAAAACCTCGAATCGCAATTGGATAAAACAAGCAAGGATATTGCCACCAATAAAGGCGTCCTGAACAATACGATCGAGAAGCTGGAGCTGCAAATCGCCGATCTCGAAAAAGCATACAATAACGCGCGGAACGACTATGATGCGGGCACGGCCCCCAAATCGCAGGTGGACAAGGCGGAGACCCAGCTGAAAACGGCCCTTCTTGATCTGGACACATCGAAGAAGCAGCTTGCGAATCTGGAATCGACCGATCCGCTCGCTCCGCTGCAAATCCAGATCGAAAGCACGGACCTGGCGCTGCAGGATATCGAGAAGAATTTGTCCGACTTCGACGTGAAGGCGCCGATTGGCGGGCTGTTGACGGACTTGTATCCCGAGCAGGGCGTGACCGTTGCTCCCGGGTATGTCGCGGGCGTCATTCAGCAGATCGATCCGATCAAGCTGCATGCCGACGTGACCGAGACGACGGCGAAGCTGGCCCGCGGCAAAAAGGACATTCCGTTCGTCATCCAGGACACGGGCGAGAAAATGACGGGGAGCGTCGCCTATATGGCCGATGTGATGAGCCCGCAAAGCAAAACCTATGTGCTGGAGCTGACCGCGCCTAACCCGGATCAGAAGCTGAAGCCGGGCATGCGGGTGAAGCTGCAGCTCGGCAGCGATGCGAAGCAGGAGGCGCTGACCGTTCCGGCTTCGGGCATCGTGAAGGAAGGGAACGATAACTTCGTCTTCGTGCTGGCAGGCGACCATGCCGAGAAGCGCAAGGTAACGCTCGGACGGGAAAGCGGATCGAACCGCGAGGTGCTCGGCGGGGTGAAGGAAGGCGAGCAGGTGATCGTATCCGGGCAGCGGGAGCTGAAAGATCAAGACAAGGCGGTTGTCCGCAACTGACGCTTCGCCGCCGACAAACGAACGACTTACGAATAATGGAGGACATCCTATGCATACATGGAAAAGAGTAGTTTCAACGGCGCTGATTGTGTCCTTGGCCTTGTCTTTTCAAGGAGCCGTACGGGCGGAAAATCCGCAGCCGGCCGTCGATGTGCGGTATCCGGCCGTGCTGTCCGGTCCGATGCAGGTGAAGGTGAAGAGCCTGCTCAGCGAACGGGCGAACGGCGGTACACGCATCGGCGTCGTCGTGAAAATGTATAACGTCTGGGGGAGTGCGGCCCGCGTGCCGGATTATGAGCTGCGCGTCGTCACGTCGGCGGGTACCAGCTATGTGCTTAAGCCAAGCGCAGACAATCCCGGCTCCGTACCCGCGTCCTCTTCGGTCGAGCTTAGCTATATGGCGCAAATCGACCGTACCGATGCGGTGCAGCCGACCGATCTCGTATGGGTGGACGTGAACAAAGACGTCTATCCGAAAGTGGAGACCTCCATGCTAAAGCTGCCGGTAAGCAGCTTGGTCTGGTATGGGGACGCGACGGATAACGGTTCGATTCCCGTCAAAGCATGGGGGACGCCGTTTGCCATCCCGGGCATCGAATCTTCCTTGGAGTATGCGCCGGTCGGCTTGACCAAACAATTCAAGGATGGGGCGCCTGTCGAGCTGCTTCAACTGCTGGTGACCAATACCGGTACCCAGACCGAGACAGTTCCGGCGTTTACGGTGGACGGCAAGGCGGCCGGTCAAATTTACAAAGGGTCCCGCCAGGATCAAGCGGCCGTCAACGTCGATCCGAAAGAGAAAAAGTACTTATACATCTCGATTCCTTACGAAGCCGACAAGCCGCTCGAAAGTTTGACCGTGCAGACGCCGGATAGCTACAAAATTCCGAACCGGACGGATGCGGCGGCAGCCGTCAGCTATTCCGTTGGCCGGCTGCGCATAGCGCTTTCCGAGACGCAGCCCGGCAGCCCAAGTGCGCTTCCTACGGTGGAAGGCTTCGGCACGCGGCTTGCCTTCGATTCGCTGAACAGCGCGGTGCATCCCGACCTGGCCGTATCGGTCGTGGACTTCCGGCTGTACGAAAACAAAGGGCAGAGCTATCAGACCGGCGTCGTAAAGCTGAAGCTGGATAACCGCAGTGACAAGCCGCTGCCGGTGCCTCAATTGGCGGCGGAGCTGATCGGCGCGAGCGCCTCCTCGTACACGGGCAGCCAGCAAAAGACGGCGGCGCAGGAGGTGCTGCCCGGAACGGCGTACGTGATGAATTACACCTTCATGCTGCCGCTTGCCGGTGATGGGGATCATTTTACACTGAAGTTCAGCGATAGCAAAACCGCTGCACCGTACAAAACGGCAATCGGGCAGGTTGGTTTGAACGTGAATCAGACGAAGAACGAGGAAGGGTCCGTCTTCTTCTATCCGTATGAGCTTAAGGTGAAAGACTGGTCGCTGACTTATACGACCGGTACAAACCCGACCACGAGGTCGTATACCTATACGTACAAGCTGAAATGGAACGTCGATCTGAAGACGACCGAACCGGTCATCGTGGACGCGGGCTATTCCAAGCTGCAGCTGGTGATCGAGGGCAGCGATACCCGCGAAGTCGCCAGACAGACGCTCAGCTTGACGGGCGAGGGGCGCGTAGAGAACGGCGAGCAGTCGATTTACTTTACCGACACGCCGTCGGACCAATTCGATCATCCACTGACGATGCGGGTATATGAAACGGTCGACACGCCGTACGGTCCGGCCCGCCGGTTGATCGGGACGCTGCAGCAGCCGTGACCCGGACACGGCTTCAGGCTTGACGGAAAGTTCCGCTTGCAAGGTCTTGAATAGACTTTGCAGTCGGGACTTTTTTCGTTGAAGGATGAAGCAGAAAGCGTGAGCGGTTTCAATTTACGCCTTACGGAAAAAGCGGTATGATGAAGATAATTGGGTCAAGCTTCCTCCTGTCGGATGATCGGGCGGAACGGGACTTTAGGGCTGATATGGAGGTTGGAATGGAGCAGATTGTCGTACTTGACGGCTATACGCTGAATCCCGGCGATCTGAGCTGGGAAGGGCTGGAACGATTAGGATCGGTTGCTCTGTACGACCGGACGCCGGTCGAGGAGATTGTGGATCGGGCAAGAGCCGCCGGTATCGTGCTGACAAACAAAACGCCGCTGTCGGCGGATACGATTGCGCAGCTGCCGAATCTTCGTTACATCGGGGTGCTGGCGACGGGATACAACATTATTGATACCGAAGCGGCGTTGGCGCGGGGCATTGTCGTCACCAACGTGCCGGATTACGGCACGCATGGGGTGGCGCAGTTCGTGTTCGCCCTGCTGCTGGAGCTGTGCCAGCGCGTCGGGCGGCACGACGAAGCGGTGAAATCCGGGGAATGGAGCGTTTCCCCGGATTTCAGTTTCACGAAGACGCCGCTCGTGGAGCTGGCGGGGAAAACGATGGGCCTGATCGGGCTCGGCCGCATCGGGCGGCAAACCGCGCGCATCGCCGAAGCGTTCGGCATGCGCGTCATCGCCGTCGGCAGCGGACGCACCCAGTCCACCCCCGTGGAGGGGGTGGACTGGGTGACGCTGCCGGAGCTGCTGCAGCAGGCTGACGTCATCAGCCTGCACTGCCCGCTCACGCCCGCGACGCACGGGCTGATCAACCAAGACCGCATCGCCCTCATGAAGCCTTCGGCGATGCTGATCAACACCGCCCGCGGCCCGCTCGTCGTCGAGAGTGACCTGGCCGCGGCGCTGCGCGAAGGCCGCCTTGCGGGCGCGGGTCTGGACGTGCTGTCGACGGAGCCGCCGCACCCGGACAACCCGCTGCTCGCGGCCCCGAACTGCATCGTCACCCCGCATATCGCTTGGGCGACGAAGGAAGCGCGGGCCCGCCTGATGGACACGGCGTGCGCGAACGTCCGGGCTTTCCTCGAAGGAAAGCCCGTCAATACGGTGCCGGAATAGTCGGCCCGTCATTATAATACAGAAACGAGGTATTTCAGAATGAAGCATTTCGTTGTGTTTTTGCCGATGCTTGATGAAGCAAAGAGCGTGACCTATCGGCCCGAGCATTTGGCTTATTTGGAGGCGCTGCGCGGTCAAGGGCGTATTTTCGCCAGTGGACGGTTTGTGGACGGCGCCGGCGGCATGGTCGTATACAAGGCCGAGTCGCTGGAAGAGGCGACGGCCTGGGCGGAGAACGACCCGTACGTGCTCCACGGCGCCCGCCGTTATGAGATTCACGAGTGGGACATGGTGCAATAAGCTTGTCTCAACGCGCTCGCCGCTCCCTGCTTAGCAACGTTCGTTCACAAGGGGATAGCCCCCTTCTTTCCGTTTGATTGAAATTGATTGATATCGTCAAAAAAATGATTTATTATTTCATTAGATTGTCAAACGGATGGGAACGACAGGAGGGGACGCCATGAGCGGAAAGATGCTCAGCAAGGGCGACCGGCGGCGCGAGCAGATTATGAACTTGCTGAAACGCCAAGGAAAAATTACGATTCAAGAGATCATTGACAAGTTCGCTTGTTCGGAAGCGACCGCCCGGCGCGACTTGGACCTGCTGGAGAAGCAGGGAGGGTTGATCCGCAGCCTGGGCGGCGCGCAGTTGGATACGCCATCTCCGTCCGCCGGCAGGGAAGTCCCATTCAACGAGAAGAAGGAGCTGCTGTGGCTGGAAAAGGAAGCCATCGCGGCCAAGGCCGCTTCGCTGGTGGAGGAAGGCGACGTCATCGGGTTGAGCGGGGGCACGACGACGTTTCTCATCGCCCGGGAGCTCAAGCTGCGCAGGGGCATCACCGTCGTGACCAACGCGGTGAACATCGCCATGGAGCTGTCCGAGAGCGACGGCATTCAGGTGGTGCTGACCGGCGGAGTGATGCGGAGCAACAGCTTCGAGCTGTGCGGCCCGCTTGCGGAGAAAATTGTGGATAGCGTCAACATCGGCATGATGTTTTTGGGCGTGGACGGCGTTACCGAAGAGCAGGGCTTGACCACCTTCTCCGAGCAGGAAGCCGACATCGCCCGGCTGATGTTGAAGCGCTCGCGCCGGACGGTTGCCGTCTTCGACCATACGAAGGTCGGACGGACTTCGCTGTTCAGCATTGCGCCGCTGACGGCCGTGCAGGGCTGCATGACGAACCAGCCGGCTGACGAGAAGCTGAAGCGGTATTTGGAAGAGCAGGGGATCGCACTGTACTTGGCGGAGCCAGCGGCTCCCGTCCTCTGATGGGGAGATTACTAGAGCGAAACGCAAAGAAAAGAGGAGATCCGGTGAAACATTACGTAGGAATCGATATCGGCGGTACCAATATGGTTTGCGGTTTGACGGACGAGACGGGGCGGACGCTGCGCATGACGAAGGTGGCGACCGAGGCGCAGCGGGGCAGCGAGGACGTGATTGAGCGGCTGGGAAAGGCCGTGAGCGCATTGATCGCGGAAGCCGGCGTATCGCCTGAGGCGGTCGGCATCGGGATTCCCGGGTTCGTCGACCATGTGAACGGCGTGTCGGTGCTCGCCGTCAACCTCGGTTGGAAAAACGTCCCAATAACGTCGGAGCTGAGCAAGCATCTCGGCGGACTGCCTGTTTACCTCAACCACGATGTGCGGATGTATGTGTACGGCGAGGCAGTAGCCGGAGCCGGACAAGGCTACAAGCACGTATTCGGTCTTACGGTCGGGACGGGCCTCGCGGCGGCGATGGTGAACGAAGGCAGACTGTATTACGGCAGCGGCGGACGCGCCGGCGAATTCGGACACATCCCGGTGCCTGGCCTTGAATACCATTGCAATTGCGGGATGACCGGGTGCCTGGAGACGGCCGTCTCGGCAACGGGCATTGCCCGTCAAGCGAGGGAAGCGGTACAGCGGGGCGAATCGACGATATTGGCCGAGCGTTTCGCCGGAGACAAGCTTCAGCAGCTGACGGCCGCGGACGTATCCCGCGCATACGACGAAGGAGACCCTGCGGCGATTGCCGTGATGGAGCGCACGGGGACGCTGCTTGGCCGGGGCTTGGCGGCGGCGATTCCGCTGTTCAGCCCGGAGGCGATCGTGATCGGCGGCGGCGGGTCGCTGGCGGGCGAGCGATTGTTCGCGCCGATGCGCAAAGAAATCGAGCGGTCCACGCTTTCGTTCTACTTGGACGATCTCGCCATCAAGCCGGCTGAACGGATTGAAGATGCGGGCGTCGTCGGCAGCGCGCTGTATGCGAAGCAGCGTCTGAACGGAACGGATATTGTATAACAATAAAAAATGGAACCGTCACTGTCCGGGGGCAGCGTGCGGTTCCATTTCTTTTTGTGCTTATCCAGTAAACGTCTCTGTTTCTCATGCAGCGTCGGGGTCGCGCGTTCGACGGGAACGACGCCGTGCCAGCTTCCGCGGTTCAGCTCGGGATTGCGAGAGCCTTCGCGCTCCAGCTTCCGCCGTTTTTTCCATGCTTGACTTTTGGCCATGTCGGCACCTCCTGAATCGGTATCCATTTTATTATACGCTTCTTGAAGGACGATGACCAGACGGCGGGAGTTTGACAGTTTTGCGGCGAACTGTGCAACCGGTTGTACCGCTTCTTCTTTCATGGTAACCTTGGAAGGGATAAACATGCGACTGAACAGGAGTGGGACTTGCCTTGACATACGATGCGATTTATTGGCTCATGTTGGGAGCCGGATTTGTAGTAACGGGACTCGTTGGGATTCTGATGATGTGGAAGACGGAAAAGCTGCTGATTTCGTTTCTGGCAGGGACAGCCGTCAACATTCTGCTGACGGCGGGTGCGGTCTGGTGGTGGTCGTCGGCTTTTGCGGGCTCCGAGCAGCAGTTTTCCCGGATGTTCGGTCTGTTCGGACTGGGCGTTTCGTTTGCGAATAATGAGGTGCTGCTGTTTTTCGCCCAACTGATTATGAAGAAAAAAATCGGCGGCGACCCGGCCCCAGACGCAGACGCCTAGTTACAGGAATCATTCAAATGTAACAAAACTGTAATCTGAATTTCATCCTGCGTTAACGTTCCTTGCCTATAATAACAATCGACCCCCTTTTTAATATATAAATTCCTTGACAGCCTGCAATCCCAAAGATTGCAGGCTCTTTGTTTTTGGCGCTTACATCCCTTGATACATGCTTTCGTCGTAGCCTCTTCCGGCTGTCAGCGGGTTCGAGGTCAGCTTCGGATTGGGGAAGCTGCTCGACGGGTATCTTCGGCGCACTTCGTTTGCGGAGATCGCGATCATTTTCGGCGTCAGCAGCGCGGTCTTCGTGTCCAGTCTCCGCTTGCCCTGCGGGTGGATGACGTACAGCAGCCACCGTAAATAAAGCTTGGAACAGAATAAAAAGATGCCCTTGGGCAGATCGGAGACGGTAAATCCGAGCTGCGAAGCGCCGCGATGAATGATCGAGACGCCGTATAAGCCTTTCACGTCACGGAGCGCCGGATCGGTGGCCAGCCGTTCGGATACGTGCGGCAAGCACCGCTCCATCGCACGGATTAATTGTACAGCCAGCTGCATTGGAGATCTGGCCTGCATCCCGAAGCCGAGCAGCGTCGCATTGTCGAGGTGAAGCTCCATGACGTGGTCGCCCGGTTCGATGAATTGTCCGTCATTCAGCGGAATCCGTTTGCCATGATACCGGCACAGCCGAAACTGGAGCAGCGCGTTCGACGGATCGATCGGCCGCACATGAAGCAGCAATTGAAAGAACCGTTCCCACTGCAGCCAGACCGCGGCAATCCATCGTTTTCGCTTCGGCCGGTCCGCAGGCAGACGATCCTCCGGCTCGCTCAGCGGAAACCGCTCGTCGATGCGGACGAACGTGAAGCCGCGGCGCGCCGTTTCCGTCAAAAATTCATCGAGCGCGGCGATCATGAGCTCCGGCGCATCCGGGTCCGCTCCGAGCGTATCGCCGCTGTCATGAAGCACGATCACCGAACCGCTCTGAAGCTGGGCGAACAACCGCTGCTTGATGGTGTCCTTGCCCGTCCGGTTGAGCCAATCCCCCACAATAAGCGACCAGAGCACGATGCGGAATCGCCGGGACAGAAAAAAGTCAAAGATGTTCACAACCCCCCAGGGGGGACGATAAAATTGAGGGGACTTGCCGGTAATTTTCTCGATCGCCTCGGCGGTCCGGTTAATTTGCTTTCTGACCTTCCAAGGCATCATCAAGGCATTGGTGCGGTGGACATAATTGTGAACCCCGATCAGGTGGCCCTCGTTGTGCATGCGCAGAATCAATTCGGGGTAACGTTCCGCCTTGGACCCGAGCACGAAAAAGGTCGCTTTGACACCGTGCCGTGCCAGCAGGTCGAGCAGAATCGGCGTATATTTCGGGTCCGGACCGTCATCGAAGGTGAGCGCAATGCCGTGCTCGGTGTTTTCTTTCGGGTAGGCGCCCAGCGAGAAGACGCGCATGAGAAACGTAGGGATTAGCGTATATAAAGTAAGGACGATAACGAGAATCGTGATCGATTCAGCCATGCTCCATCACTCTTTCTACAGGAACGAAACAATAAAACAAAGCAATCCCCCCTAGCAGAGCTGCACTGGTCAATACGGCGGCCGGTTCATGAAACGCGGCGGCCAGCCATCCGCCGATCACCGGACCGATGGCGACACCGATCCCTTCCACGCTTGAAAACAATCCCCAGCCGAGGCCCTGCTGGTTTTTCGGCACATAGTCCGCCAGAAGGGCATTCCACGCCGGAAGGACGGCTGAGTAGGCAAAGCCGAGGACCGCGGCGATCAAGACGGCGGTAGACAGCGTCGTAACCCTGGTGAGAAGGAAGAGAGCGGCAGCCATCGCCCCGAACCCGAGGATGAGAAACCATTTGCGTCCCCGGCGGTCGGACCATTTTCCCATCGGGATCAGGAATAGGACCGTTAAAGCGCCTCCGGCCATTAGAACGAGCGAGTAGCCGCTGTGACTGATGCCCAGCGTATTGGCGGCAAAGCTCGGCAGGATCGGAACGAGCATGCCGGCAGCCGCCGTTTGCAGAATCATGCCGGGAAGCAGAGGCTTCATCGTTTTCATTCGTTCCCACAGAAGCTCCGCCTGACGTTTCAGCGGGATGTAGGTTTGCTTGGAGGCGACTTCGTTTTTCATCCGCAGCGCCAGCAACCATCCGAGAGCCCACAAGCCGACCATTAGCCAGAAGGAGAGCCGGTATCCTTTATCGATCAAAAAGTTGATAACGACCGGCCCGGACCCTAAGCCGACCAGCCATATCGTATAAAGGATGCCCATTTGGGACGCCCGATTCTCCTCCTTAATTTTACTGAGGCAGACAAGCCATACCGGAGAGACGCCAATGCCGAATACGGCGGCCGCTGCAATAAGCACCCATGCCTGATGGAAGTAGTACATGGCGAGCAGGCCGAGCAGCGAAACGAACAAACCGGAATGAAGAATAAGCCGGAGCGAAAAGCGATCGAGCAAATAACCGGCCAAGCATTTGATCGCCGTATCCGAGACGTAATGGACGGACACGGCGGCGCCGACAACGGCGACGGAAAGACCAAGAATACCCGTAGCATAGGTCGGCAAAAAGGAGACCAGATAGGCGCCCCGAACGAATTCGACCAAAAACAAAATGAGCGCAAGCGGTAGTACGTCTTTGTCTATTGCGATTTTTCGCAGCACCTGTCCTAAACACCTCCTGTATGACAAGCAAAAAGCCGAGCCTCCCGCTCTAGCCGAAAAGTCCGGTCCTGGTAGGGGAGAGACTTTCGAGCATATCCGAGACGACCGCCTCCGCCGCATCTCCGCGGTACAATTCCTCCATGGCAGCCTTCATTCGTTCCGTTTGTCCGGGGAGAGAGACGATCCGCTTCACGAGCGAAGTCAACTCATCCGGGCGCTGCGCAATTTCGACCGCTCCTTGCTGCGCCAAGAAGCGGGCATTTTCTTTCTCCTGGCCGGGAAGGGGGCGGAAGACGATAACCGGCAGACGCATGGCCAGTGCTTCCGAGAGCGTAATGCCTCCGGCTTTCGTAATTAAGCACGACGAGATCGCCATAAGCTCATGAATGTGCTCCACGTAGCCGAGAATGCGGACGCGGGAATGCCCGGCAAACGATGCTTCGATCTGCTCCTGAAGCGGTTTGTTTCTGCCGCATACAAAGACAAGCTCGATTTCGTCCAACCGGAGCAGCGCGTGCCCCATCCGGCTGATGTGCTTCAAGACGCCGTAGGCTCCGGCCATCAGGAGAACGACGGGCTTGGAAGGCTCGATGCCATGCTTCCGGCAGACGTCCTGCCGCCGGATCGGCTCGCTGAACGGGCTGCGCAGCGGGATGCCGCTCACCTCAATGCGGTGCTCCGGCACGCCGGAAGCGGCGATCTGCCGCTTTAACTGCTCCGTGGCTACGTAATATTTATCAATATCCGGGTGAATCCAGCGCTGGTGAAGGACAAAGTCGGTTAATATGGTATACGTCCGGACGGCCGTACCGTTGCCGGATATCAGCCCGGAGACGACCGGCAGCGGAAACGTATAAATAATCGCATCGGGCCGTTCGGCCTGCAGCATTTGCTTGAATTTGCGCGTACCGAACCGGTTCAGCATTTTTGTAAACGCCGTATCGTGCTTTAAATGCTGGGTCAAATAAAAGCTCCAGCCGTATAAATCCGGCCCCAAGGTAGAGCTTTTCAGATAAACGTAACGGGTAACGGCATTCATGAAGGGGTGGGCCTCCGCAAGCAGGTCCACAAGCTTGACCCGGTCGACTCCCAAGCGGGCAAAACGCTGTTGCAGCGCTTTGGCCACCTGGAGATGGCCGTCGCCGTAGCTGGCGTATAAAATCAAAATGTTGGGGTTAGCTTCAGTCATAGTTTTTCACGCACCTTAGTTCTCATTCAGATTCGCGAAACAATGGTGAAGTTGTGGAAGGGGGGCAAGAAGGCCCCATCATTATCATATACGAGTTTGCGAAAAGGTACAAAAAATTGAGGAAATTTTCTGATTTGTCCCATAGGACATCCTATTCGCCCGGAGTGCAACTTAGGCGCAAAGCCAAAAAAATCGGCTCCTTGGATAGGAGCCGACGGTGTATCGAAGCTGTGAAATTAGAACGTGGACGCGGCTTGCGCGGCTTGACGAAGACCGGCTTCCACGATTTCCGCGTTGCGGTCCGGGAATTGGTTGTGGCCTTCGACAACGACCGAAGTCAGGTGCGTTACGCCGATGAAGCCCATGATCGTTTTAACATAATTCAGCGACATTTCCATGGATGTCATCGGTCCTTCGGAATAAACGCTGCCGCGTGCGTTCAGCAGAGCAACCTTTTTATCGGTAACGAGACCTTGCGGTCCTTGCTCCGTATATTTAAACGTTTTGCCGGCTTGGCAGAGGTAATACAGGTACGTCGTCAATTGAGCCGGAATCGTGAAGTTCCAGAGCGGGAACGCGAAGACGACTTTGTCCGCAGCCAGGAATTGATCCAGATAGGCGTTGGCGACATCGGCCGCCGCTTTTTCTTCCGCAGTCAGCTCCATGCCTTTGCCTTGCTTGAACAGGCCGGTCATCATGACGGAATTGTAATAAGGCGGGTTGGCTGCAAACAGGTCGAGCTCGGTGATTTGGTCTTGCGGGTTAGCTTCACGGTACGATTTCAGGAATTCGTCATACAGCTTTACGCTAACGGCTTGATCGGCCGGGCGGTCGTTCGCTTTAATAAAAAGTACGTTGGACATAAAAATAAAGCCTCCTTTTAATGTGGCAAAAAAGTTATTGGGTCAATCAAAATTAATAACTTACTTTATGTAAGTATAATAAAACATGTAACTTACTAAAGTCAAGTGTTAATTTTAAATTTAAAATAAAAGTATAGCCGGTTTCCGGGAGTGGGAAGCTAATCGCAGCGAAGCGACGGAAAGGAAGAATGGCTATGAATCCGATTGAACATGTGGTATGCCGCCGGGTGTTGGAACGCGGCGACCAGCTATGCGCGGATGTCGAAGTTCGTGTCAAAGGGAGGGACAACCATCTGGTGGTGTTGTTCGCGGAGTCGCAGGATAACAATTACGATATGGTGATGGTGCTGGAAAAAGATGCGGACCGCGATATCGATTGGTACGACAATGATTTGCATGCCGCTTACGTCGATGTCACGGAGAAGCTGTTCGCGGACGAAGCGGGAGAGACGCATTGGAATCCGAGGGAAGCGTTTAAAGAGCAGGTACTGAGCTACGGGGACGTTCGGGAGCAGATCCGGCAGCAGCTGAAGGAAGCGCGGTTGCAGAAGGTGTAAGCCATACGGCAGGAAAACAAAAAACAGACGTCTGCGCCTTGAGGCGGGCCGTCTGTTTCTTAATTTGCCAGCTCAGCGCTTCTTGTTCGTCGGGCGCGGCGTGTATTTGCGCTCGTTTCCGTCCCAACGGAAGTTCGCGATAAAAAAGCCGATAATCCCGAATACGATGATGCGGATCGTAAACCAGGACGCCGTAAGCGTTTGCTGCGTGAGCCATTCGATCGCCGTGAACAGCACCGCCAGCGAGATCCCCCACATAGCAACGCCGTAGTACATGACATATCTCGCTTTGCCTAACTGCCGCGTTTTTTGCCACTTGGCGGCCTTGTCTTCATTTGCTGTACTCATGGACTGGTTGTTCCCCCCGATTGCTTCATGGACAAACCATTCGCGAAGCAGCCGGTAAATTCCTGCCTGTTCGGGAAACGTTCACAACTGATTTTTTGAAAGACGGCTCGTGACGTACGGGCGGGGCAAACCGTGACCGATTATGGCAATTTGTGGTACAATCGGTGGGAGAATAAGCGAAAGGCAGGTACGCCAGGCGTGAGCAAAGTCTTTATCTTTTCTTTATTATGGTGGGTCACCGGAAATCCGTTTGTGGCCTTTCTTGTGCTGCTGATCATCCTGTACATGGTTGACCGCCGCTTTGTCGGCTTGACCCCAAGTATTTTCCAGCCGCTGAAGAGGGCGCGGCGTTTGTCCCGCCTGAAGGAGGAGCTTCGGCTCAATCCGCATCATACGTCGACCAAGCTGGAAATCGCCCGAATTTATATGGAGCAAAAAAAATACGGCGAGGCGCTCGAACTGTTGGTTGAGGTGGCGAGAGTGATGGACGATTCCGCGGACGTGCTCAGCGAGCAGGGCATCTGCGAATTGAAGCTGGGACGGACGGAGGAGGGCGAACGCCTCTTGCTGCGCGCGCTGGAGCTGAACCCGCGGGTAAAGTACGGCGAGCCTTATTTGCGGCTGGGCGAAGCGTTCGCAGCCAGCGATCCGGAGAAGGCGATCCGTTATCTGGAGCGGTTCGGGGAAGTCAACTCTTCGTCCTGCGAAGCATATTACCGGCTCGGTCTGCTGTACCGGGGGCTCGGGCGAAACGAAGAAGCCCGCCGGGCGTTCCGCGAAGCAGTGGAACTGTACCGGGGGCTTCCCAAATACAAGCGGCGCCACGAACGGCGCTGGGCGCTTCTCGCCCGCATGAAATCATAAGACGGCGGCTGTACCGGCGGCAATCCGGGCGGGCGTGAACGGCGCCAAGTCCGCCGAAGTCGGCCGGCCTTGCGCCAGCTCGGCGACAATCCGCGCGGTAGCCGGTGCGAGCAGAATGCCGTTGCGGTAGTGGCCGGTAGCGAAAATCAGGCCGGGTGCAGCGTCCCACGTGCCGAGGAACGGCAGGGCGTCCCGCGTGCCGGGCCGCAGTCCCGCCCAAGTAGAGACGAATTCGGCATCGGCCAGTCGCGGCAGCAGCGCTGCCGCTTTGGCGTGCAGCTCGCCGATGACCTTGGCGGTCGGCCGTTTGTCGAAGCCGGTTTCCGTCTGGGTTGCACCGACAATGTAGCTGCCATCCCGTTTCGGCACGACGTAGCAGCCTTTGGTGAAGACGGTGGAGCGGATGAGCGGCGCTTCGGTCTTGAGCGAAATGCATTGGCCTTTGACCGGGAACATGGGCAAGCTCAGTCCGAGCGGTTCGGTCAACGCCGGGCTCCAAGCACCTGCAGCAAGCACGACGAGGTCCGCGTACAGCGGGCCTTCCGACGTCTGTACGCCGCGGATCCGGCCGCTCCCGGGCTCCGTCAGCAGCCGGATGACCGGCGTCCACTCGCGGATCGTGCAGCCCTGCTTCGCTATCGCGGCTTGCAGCGTCTTGGCGAGCCAGACCGGGTGCACGTGATGATCGGCAGGCAAATACAGCCCGCCGCGTACGGCGGTGGTCAGCTCGGGCTCCAGCTTCAGCATCTCCGCAGGCTGAACCCACTCGGCGTCCCGAATCCACGACAAGCGGCCGCGCAGCTCGGCCTCATCTTCTTCCGTAAGGGCCGTGCGGACGATTCCCTCCGCGACATATTGGGCCGTGAGGCCGCTGAACTGCTCCAACTCGTCCGTCCAAGCGTGGTACAGCTGCTGGCTCAGACGGCACAGCTCGTAGTAAGGGCCGGGCCGGTGCGTTTCGGACTGAGCCCCCAGCATCCCTGCGGCGGCGGTGGACGCCTCCTGATTCAGCGCCCCTTTCTCGATCAGCGTGCAGGCAAAGCCGGCCTTGCCGAGCTCGTAGGCTGCGCTGCAGCCGATAATGCCGCCGCCGACGATGATAACGGTCGGCTTGGTGCCGCTATGACTTGAATCCGTACTCATGACAATCCTCTCCTTGGGGTATGCTTCGTCCGATCAAGAGCTTCCCGGAATGCGGCAATTTGTCCCGCCGGGTCCGTGTGCAGCAGCACCGAGGACAGCACGGCAATGCCGGCTGCGCCGGTGGACAAGACATCGTCCACGAGATGCGGCTCGATGCCCCCGATCGCCAGGACGGGCACGTCCGCCGCTTCCACGGCTTCCGTCAATCCGGTCAGGCCGCGCGGTTCTAGTCCCGGCTTCGAGCCGGTCACGTACACATGGCCGAAGAGCGCGTAATCGGCTCCCTGCCGGCCCGCCTCGGCGGCTTCCTTGGCCGAATGGACAGAGCAGCCGAGCGTCATGCTGCGGGGAGCGATGGCCCGCGCCTCAGCCGGCGACAAGCTGCCGCCGGTAAGCTGTACGCCGTCCGCCCGGGCGGCCAGCGCGGCATCCAGGCGGTCGTTCAGCAGGACCGCCGTATGCGGCAGCAGCGGTTTCAACCGCGCATGCCAGCTTACCAGCTCGCTGGCGCTGCGGTGTTTTTCGCGGATGTGCAGCGCGTCCACCAGCTCGAACGGACAGCGGGACACAATGGCGGCTACCTCTTCCAGCTCCTGCCGACCGGTCGTAATGACGTGCAGCGCATGGGTTCTCCGGGACATACGGGATCGGACCTTCCTTTTCTCCATTGAAATGTATTTTCATCATAACGCTTTCGCTTCCGCGGCGTCAAAGCGTTTGTCCCACTTGTCATAAAATGATCACGAACCGGAGGATACGGGTCTGCCGGGCTTCTTGACGGTCGGGAAGGAGAAGACTAAACTTATGGAAGGTATAGCGATTCGGGAGGCAGGTGCAGCATGACGATATTCAAAGCATTGACCATCGCAGGTTCGGACAGCGGAGGCGGAGCGGGGATTCAGGCGGATTTGAAAACGTTCCAGATGCTCGACGTGTACGGGATGTCCGCGATTACGGCGATCACCGCGCAGAACACGCTGGGCGTTCACGGCATTTACGATATCCCGCTGGAGGGGATCGAGAAGCAGATTGACGCCGTGCTGTCTGATCTCGGAGCCGACGCGGCCAAAACCGGCATGCTGTCGCAGCCGGAAATTATCGAGCTGGTCGCGGGATGCATCCGCAAGCACGGGCTGAAGCAGCTTGTCGTCGACCCGGTGATGGTCGCCAAGGGCGGAGCCAGCCTGCTTGCCGGCAATGCGCAGAACGCGCTGCGCGAGAAGCTGCTGCCGTTGGCCGCGCTTGTGACGCCCAATATCCCGGAGGCGGAAGTTATTACAGGTCTCTCGATCACCACGATAGAGGACATGAAGGAGGCCGCGCGGCGCATCGTCAAGGAATTCGGCGCGGGCGCGGCGATCGTCAAAGGCGGCCACCGCAGCGGCGAGCCGACAGACGTGCTGTACGACGGCGAGGCGTTCCATCTGCTGACGGGTGAGCGGTACGAAACGCGCCATACGCATGGGACAGGCTGCACCTTCTCCGCGGCCATCTGTGCGGAACTTGCCAAAGGGAAGACGCTGCTGGAGGCCGCCCACACGGCCAAGAAATTTATTACGCTTGCGATCCGGCATACGCTCGGCATCGGCGCCGGTCACGGTCCGACAAACCATTGGGCTTACGTGCGCGAGCGCGCTGCGGCCGAATAGCAGACGAAGGAGCATCCGATATCATGAGCTATGAATACTTGATGCAGGCGGTTTTGCTCATCGTCCTGCTCATCGCCTTTTTTCCCGCCATCGCGCTGTGGTCCAAGTGGAAAAAGAAGAAACGGAGATAAGCGATATGTACTATGTCAATCAGGAACAAATCGATGCCCGGCTGGCGTTCGTGCCGGATTTACTGAAAGCTTGCGCTGCCTTGGAGTCCGCTTGGGAAGTCCGGGGAAAGACCGGCGCAGAGGAATCGGATTCGGAACTGCTGCTGCATTTGGCGCAGGAGCGGACGCTTCATCTGGCGATTGAGACGGTGACCGACGTCGGCAGCTTGCTGATCGACGCATTCATGATGCGGGACGCCAGCAGCTATGAGGATATCGTCGAGATTCTTGCCGGCGAAGGCGTGTTCGGGGCCGACGTTGCGCTCGTTCTGACGGAGCTTGTGAAGCTGCGCCGTCCGCTGACGCAGGAGTACAACACGCTGCCCCGCAGCGGGCTGCATCCGATGATCGCAAAGCTGCCCGGGGCGCTGAGCGCTTTTGCCAAAGCCGTACCGGCATTTATCAGCAAAGAAATGCTGTAGCGCCGCTGCTGCAGACCAGGGACCGTCCGGATCAGGACAGGTCCCTTTGTTCTACCGGGAAGCGCAGAATCGTTTTCCAGCCGGAAGGCGGGGTTTTTCGGGGATCGGTCAAATAAATTTCATGATGCAATCCGTTTTGAACCAGTCCGAGTGCTTCCATATAAACGTGCATGCGCTCCACCGTTTCCGGCTCCGTCTCGTAAGGACCGACGTGAAGCATCTGCACGGACAACCCTTCGGCCATCGTCTCGTACGCCACATGAGCGATGCCGCTGCGAGCTCTTTTTTCTTCAGGGCCGTCTTCTCTTTGGCCTCGGCTGCCAGGGCCCCGGTGACGAAGTCGGGCATGCGGATCAGCAGCTTCCAGCGCCATTCCTGCCGAGGGACTTCCAGTGCGGGCTTGTCGGATTCCACCCACCATAGCCCTTCCAGCTTTGGTACCGTAAAATCGGTTCCCCGCGCTTTGCCAAGCGCCTTGACGCCGTAAGCGGCTGCGTACAGCGCCGCGGCAGCCTCGGCGAACCGTTCGCCGTTCGGGTCGCCTTGCCCGGCAATGGTCAAGTACGGCGCTTCGCCGAATCCTACAAGCTCCGGCTCCGTGCCCGCTTTGTAATAGGTTTTGTATGCTTTGGCAAGATCGAGCTTGTCCATTCGTGCACGTCCTCTCTTCGTTTCGGATAGGATATAGCTCCAGCTTAACGGGTTATCCCTGACAACTTATTGTCAGCGTAGCGAGCGGCTTCGAAATTTTTCTCCATTTTATACTCCGCCAGCCTTTTCCTCGGTTAGTATTTTACATACATAGTAGTATATTAATTTACTTATCGTCTCATTTCGTATACAATATTTTTATTCATACGGTACAGCAAAGCTTCGCCAGAATAAAACAGGCGGCCTGCATACAAGAAGGACGGTGAGACCGGATGAACCAGGAAACCGACGTATCAACGCGTCGCGTCATCCTCACGATGCTCAAGACCAAAGGGGCGCTCAGCGTCGGGGACATGTCGAAGCAGCTAGGCATCACGGAAATGGCGGTGCGGCGGCACCTGAACACGCTGGAGCGGGATAATTTGATCGAATCGAAGCTGGTGCGGCAGGCGATGGGACGACCTTCGCATCTGTATTCGCTGACATCGAATGCCGACGACTTATTTCCTAAAAAGTATCAGCATCTCGCGTTGGATCTGTTGGAAGAGCTGGAAGCTTCCCTGGGGGAAAGCAACGTGAACCTGCTGTTCGAGCGGCGCAAGGAGAGGCTGATCGGCCGCTATGGGGAGCGCATGAAGGACAAGCCGTTCGACGGACGCGTCCAAGAACTGGCTGAGATTCAGAATGCGAATGGCTACATGGTCGAATTGGAGCCGACGGAGGGCGGAGGGTATTTGCTGAAGGAGTATAATTGCCCGATCTCTCAGGTAGCCAATCAATATACCCATGCTTGCCAATGCGAGCTCGCGATGTTTCAGCGTTTGCTCGGTCCGGAAGCCGAAGTGGAACGGACGGAATGTCTCGCCAAAGGCGGCGGTAAATGTACGTATGCCATTCGGCCCAACCAATAAAAAAACCATCTCTTCTGCCGGATCTTCCGCAAGAGATGGTTTTTTGCCGTTTCAGGAAGGGGGAGCCGCGTCGTTTTCGGGCTTGGGCCGTTTGTTTTGGACCGTTCGCAGGTTCGTCGTATAAGTGATGCCGACAGACAGCAGCCCGAACAGGAAGAACGCGATAATCTTGTCCATAGCCGGGCTCCCGGACAGATCGAACAGTATCGTTTTGACCGCGAGGCAGATCAGCGTCAAGGAGCCCAAGGCTTGAAGCGGCTTCCGCTTCCGGTAAGCGCCCCACAACAGCAGCAATAGCGCGTACAAGCCCCAGACGGCCGACAAAGTAAGCTGCAGGTTAAGTCGTGGGGCTAGGCCGTAATAGGCGAAGAAGCTGTGCGTTCCGCAGGCAAGTCCTCCGCCGACGGCCAGATGGCTGAGAAAAGTGAATCCATTGGAGAGCATCCGGTTGTCGTCTTCCCGCAATCGTTCGAAGCGGCCTTTGGCCGACAAATAAAACCCTACGGCGGCCAGCAGCGTCCAAGCCGGCATATTCCCGTGGGCGAACGGAGAGGGATTGCCGAACGGGTTCGCCTCAGCTTCATTCCAAGCGCCCAAAAGCCAATAGCCGAAGACGCCCAGCCAGATGACGGCCGCTCCGCCTCGGAGCGCATCCCATCGTTTTACGGTGCCAAGTCCCAGCATGGCGATGGCGGCGGGAAGCCACAGAAATACATGGGTGACCGGTTCCAAGGTCCGTTCCTTGAGAAAATGGAGCGCTGCGAGGAGAATGAGCATTATCCCGCCGAACAGCTTCATCAGGACGATCGTAGATAATTCGGGTAACCAGCGTCGGATCAGGCAGGCCAGGATGACGTACAGCATCCCCATGAACAGCATCGGGTAGGCGATCGGCACGACCCGTTCCCACAAGACGAACGCCCAGAAGCCGAACACGGCGGCATTCGCGATGCCCAGGAACAGGTCGGTGCCTTCGTCTATCCGTTTCTTCCATATCGAGACGGACAAGGCGCCAATGTAAAAAATATAAGTCAGAAGCGCATAACGGTACGCAAGGCTCCAACCTTCGGCGGCGTCCGGCTGAAGCTTCAAGTAAAATACGAAATACAACAGCCATGTGCCTGTAAACGCGGTGAATTTCAGCTCGTTCCAATCGAGCCGGAGGCTGAGGGCAAAATAGACGATATTCAATGCCAATAAGCCGGCCCAGAGCATCCAGCCTTCATCCGGGCCCGGGCTTACAATCAGGAGCGCCGGCCATCCTCCGAGCAGCGATACGTTCAAGAGAAGTCTCGACCGCCATTTGAAGGCGATCCAGCTAGCCCCTGCCGCAGTGGCCAGCATACCTACACCCGACGGAGGCCCTTGGTCTAGCGTAAGGCAGAGCCCGTATAGAAAGATTCCCAGAATCACCACGGCTCCGGGCCAAAATGAAGGCAACCTGCGCAGCCGTTCTTTCATGCCTAGCGTTCCTCCCCCGATATCGTTTTCCGTACTTAGTTACAATAATTGTAAGGGAACGGGGGAGGAGGGGATAAGTACTAATTTCATCTAGTACTGGAACGTGCGTTCGTATACCGTCGGTTACTTGTTTAATGGAACATTTTCCGAACCGAGCTACAGAAGGTTCAAAATAAAGAAACAACAGGTCTGCCGCGGTTAGCGGGACCTGCTGTTCTTGGTTATCGTGCCGGTTTCCTTTTCCTTGATTTTCACGGGAGCCGGATCGATTCCGAAGCGCTTGCTGTAGACGCTGTAGGTCGAACCGGTTACGGTAGTCCCCGGGATTGCGGCCGGAAGGCCCCGCTGCGTCCGCAAAGCGGCGATCGCTGCGGTAAGCTCGTCTTCTTTTACAACAATGTAGGGGCTATCCCATCGTCCATCCAGATGGATGAATTCGATATGGTCGGGCTTCAGCTTCTGGAAGGAAAGCAGAAACCGGCGAAGCTCATCGGAAGGGATATCTGTTTTTACGCTTTCTCCGGCAATTTTCAGCAATCCGCTCCATTGGGTAATCCCGCTGAACGACGTCATCTTTTGCAGCAGCTTATCGAGCACTTCCTGCTGGCGCTGGTTGCGGGCGAGGTCCGAGGACTCTTCGGTGCCCCGGTTGGATTTGCGGTAGCGCAAGAAATCAAGCGTTTGCTTGCCGTTTAACGTCTGCAACCCTTTTTTCAGATTGATATCCGTGCCGTCTTCTTCATCGACGTAACGCATATCCATATCGACGTTCATTTCGATGCCGCCGAGCTCGTCTACGACATTGCGGAAGCCGTCGAAATCGATCGCCGCCATATAATCGATCGGCACGTTGAACATGTCGCCGTACAGCTCTTTTGTTTTCTGAATCGCGGTTTCCTTGTCCTGTATGTAATAGTAGGCGTAATAGTAGTTCGCTTTTTGGCTGGAAAGGCCGAACTCCCTCGGTTTCATCTCCAGATCGCGGGGGATGGAAACGATTGTGGCGGAGCGGGTCTCCGGATTCAGCGAGACGAGCATGAGCACATCGGTGTTCAGCGTGCCGCCGCTGCCTTGACGGCTGTCGATGCCTGTCAGCAAAAAGGTCATCGGTTTGAAATTCTCCGAAGGAGCAACCAGACCGTTCAATCCTTGCTGGGTCGTCTTTACCGGCGGAGCCACGGACATATTTTCGAGTGCCTTGTCGGCTTGATGCAGCAAATATCCGGCATAGGCAACGGCGCCTACGCCAAGCAGGGCAAGACCTATAATAACATTCCGCAAGGATTTGCGGGGTTTGATCGTTAGATTTTGTCGGGAAGGAACCATTATTCAACCTCCTGTCAATGCTCTTTCGAAACACTGTCTACCATAATAACGCAAAACATGGAGCAAAAGGTTACAAAAATATTAAAAATTCGCCAATTCTTTTGTCATCGTTTTGTTACCTTCTTTTTTCGACAAACGTTTACAATGGAGAAAGGTACTCTTTTTTACCCTAAAATGAGCCGGATCACACGTATCCCGGCCCCGTCGATTGATTTTTGCAAAAGGAAAGGCTATCATGTGAAAAAACGAAACCCGGACGTTCGGATCACCGCTTGGGGAGTGACATATGACGATGAAGAGAAAAGCGGCGGCGGCTTGGCTGGCGCTGGTTTTAGGCTGTACGGGCTGCGGCTTCATGGGACAGCCTGGGGCATATATGCGGCTGCCGAAGCTCCCGGCCGAGCAGGAGGCACTCAAGCTGACGATCGAACGGTCGCTGCCGGAAGGCGCGGCGTTGATCCGCCCCCGCAAGGCGGAGCAGAAGGGCGCGTTCTCGCTGATCGATTTGGACGGTGACGGCAGCGAGGAAGCGGTGTTCTTCTATAAGATCAAAAACAAGGAACAGCTGAATGGCGAAATATGGAGAATGAAGGATGACTCGTGGCAGCGTCTTGACCGGTTCGAGGGCGCTGGCTTCGAGCTGGATTCGCTGACGTTTGACGATGTGGTGCAGAAGGGCCGGAAGGATGTTATCGCGGGCTATTCGACGGGGGCGGAATCGGCCAAAGGCTTGGCGGTCTATTCCTTGGAGGCCGGACGGATGGTGAAAAAGCTGGAGCTGCCGTATACGGACTATGTCATTGACGATCTGAACGGAGACGGAAAGAAAGATGTAACGGTCATTGTACACGACAGGGGAGTATCGTCCAACGCGGCCCTCTATCAATATGAAAACGAGCTTCGCAAGATGGATAGCGTCCGTTTGGATTCGACCGTGAACGATTATTATAACGTGCTCGGAGGGCGCGTGTCAGCGGACAAGCGGGGCGTCGTGCTGGATGCTTCGATAGGCGCTCATTCCTCGTATACCGAACTGCTTGTATACGAGGGAGGGAAGCTTAAGCGGGCGTTTAATCCTCAAACGACCTACAAAGCTTACTCGGGCAAAAGCGAAGACGCCGACGGCGACGGCATCATCGAAATATCCGGCATGTACGATCCGCCGGGCTACGAGAACGAGGCGATGGTCAACATCCCTTGGATCGAGACCTTTGCCAAATGGGACGGTGCACGCGGGCTTACGACGGTGCTGGAGCGTTATTTTAACGGCGAATACGGATATACCTTTGACATTCCCCCGGAGTGGAAAGGACGGTTTACGGTGAAGAAATCGGAGACTTCCGTCCGCTTCTTGAATACCGGGGACGGGAAGCTGCTGGCCGAGATCCGGGTATTTCCACAGGCGGAATGGACGGATGACGATAAGTCATGGACCGTGTTGAGCCGGACGATGGATCAAGTGTATGCCATCGATGCGAACGGGGCGGCTTATCGAAGCTTTTTCCGGTTGCTATCGGAAGTAAGAGCCGAAGGGGGGAGCCAGATGCATGAGTAAAATACTTATTCTGGAAGACGAAGATTCGATCCGCAGCTTTGTCGTCGTCAATCTGAAGCGGCAGGGGTACGACATTACGGAGGCGGTTACCGGAGACGAGGCGCTGGCGCTGCTGAAGCGGGACGACAGCTTCGATATTGCGCTGCTCGACGTCATGGTGCCGGGGATCGATGGGTTCGAGGTGTGCCGGCGGGTGCGGGAATTCAACGAGCGGATCGGCATCATCTTCCTGACCGCCAAAGTGCAGGAGCAGGACAAAGTGATGGGGCTGTCGCTCGGAGCGGACGATCATATCGGCAAGCCGTTCAGTCCGGGAGAGCTGATGGCGCGCATCGGGTCGCTGCTGCGCCGTGTCCGCAGGGAGCCGGCCGGCGGGGAGGACGGCGGCACGCTGCGCTCCGGCCCGTTCGAAATTCATCCGGAGAAAGTCGAGCTCTGCAAAAACGGAGAACGGATCGATCTGACCCCGACCGAGTTTGCTTTGATCCAGCGCCTGATCGAAAAAGAAGGCTCCCCGCTGAGCCGAAACGATCTGCTCGATGAGATCTGGGGCGTCCAATACATCGGAGATCCGAAAATCGTCGATGTCAATATTCGCAGGCTCCGTCAAAAAGTAGAGGAGGATCCGTCCGCTCCGAAATTTATCGAGACGGTATGGGGCTTCGGCTACCGCTGGCAGGGGCAGGACGCCTCGACATGAAGCTGCGGAGAAGTTTAAAGCGGCAGGTCGTCATGCGCTTTTTGGGGATCGTTCTGCTGACGCTCCTCCTGATGGAAGGCGTCTTCTTCTTTGCCGTCCGCCAGTTTTATTATAACGGCATCGCCAATGTGCTGACCAACCATGCCGTCGTCTCGGCGAACTTCTACGCCAATTTTGCGGGGGACTTGTTTTACAATAATTTGATCCAGCATTTAAACCGGATGGTGCAGTATTTCGCTTACGAAACGGCGGAGCTGGAAATCGTGGACCGTAACGGCACGGTGCTGGCGGCATCCAGCGGCTTTGCCGTCCAGGAGCGCATTCGGACAAGCGATGTGAAGGAGGCTTGGGCGGGTCGGACAGGGGTGTGGACCGGGAATCAAGCGGTGACCAACGAGCGCGTGATGGCGGTCTCCAACCCGCTCGTCTATCAAGGGCAGACGCTGGCGGTGGTCCGATATGTCACTTCCTTGACGGAGGTAGACCGGGTGCTGCGCACGATTTACGCCGTATCGGCCGGCGTCGGCGTCGGCGTGCTGCTGCTGGTGCTGCTTGTCAGCCTTCCCTTCGCCAATTCGATCGTCCGGCCGATCAAACGGATGACGGCCGCATCGGCCGAGATGGCCAAAGGGCGGTTCGATGTGCGGGTCAATGAAGCGTATGACAACGAGATCGGCGAGCTGGCGGGGACGCTGAATTATATGGCTCGGGAGATCGTGCGCAGCGAGTCGCTAAAGAACGATTTTATTTCTTCCATTTCTCACGAAATTCGGACGCCGCTGAGCAGCATTAAGGGGTGGAGCGAAACGATTCTGACAGGCGGCATGGAGGACAAAGAGGAGACGCGGCTCGGGCTGGGCATTATCGCGAAGGAAACCGACCGCTTGATCGGCCTTGTCGAGGAGCTGCTTGATTTCTCTAGACTGCATCAGAAAAGCATTACGCTCGATCTCGCCCGGGTGCCGATGAACGAGCTGCTGGGAGAGGCGGTGCTGCAAATGCGTTCCAAAGCGGAGCAAAAGCGGATCGACCTTCGATTGAGCATACCTTCCGAACTCGTGGCGGTCATCGGGGATACGAATCGGCTGAAGCAGGTTTGTTTGAATTTGATCGATAACGCGATCAAATTTACCGGGCCGGGCGGACGCATTGCTATTTCTCTGGAGCGGGAGGACCGGGACGCCGTCGTGCGAATCTCGGATAACGGCATCGGGATATCGCGCGAGCATCTAGGAAACGTCCAAACGAAGTTCTACCAGGCGGACCCGAAAGCGGAAGGAACCGGTATCGGACTCGCCATTTGCCGGGAAATCGTCGACCTGCATCAAGGTGCGATTCGGCTCGATTCGGCAGAAGGGGAGGGGACGACGGTCACGGTCTGGCTGCCGTTGGAAGAGGCTGAAGCTCAAGACGCGGAAGCCTCCGGAACGTCATTTGACAAGCCCGAAGCCGATGGGGGATAATGGAAAAGATCGGGGCGAATCCGCATCCATTCGCACGTTCGACTTTTTCACTTTCTGGAAAGGGAGGATGAATGATGTCTTACGATGTAGCGATTATCGGAGCAGGACCTGCAGGAGCAAGCGCTGCCCTCTTCACGGCGAAGGCGGGCAAGAAGACGCTGGTGATTGACAGCGATCAGAGCATTACGAAACGCGCTTGGGTGGAGAACCACTACGGCGTGGCCGAGATTACCGGGCCGGACCTGGTGGAGATCGGGAAGAAACAGGCGGCCAAGTTCGGAGCCGAGCTGGTACAAGGCAAAGTTGTCACCGTTGCGAAGGAAGGCGAAGGATTCCGCTTGGAGACGGAGAACGGAAGCTATGAAGCGAAGCATGTCGTGCTCGCCACGGGGCTGAACGCCGAGCTGGCGCAGCAGATCGGCGTGAATACGAAGCCGGGAACCGAGCCGCGGATCAAAACCGTAGTCGACGCTACCCCGGAGGGCAAGACGAACGTGCCGGGCATTTGGGCGGCCGGGACGGCGGCGGGCGTGAGCGTGCATACGATCATTACCGCAGGCGACGGGGCCAAGGTTGCGATCAATTTGATCAGCGAGCTGAACGGCGAGCGTTATGTCGACCATGACGTGTTGAAAGCATAAATGATGTGCAAAAAGGCGGCCTCCAGCTGTGGAGGGTCGCCGTTTTTTGTTTTGTAGGGCCGCATCCGGCGTCCTTTGATGGTTAAGAGATGCAAGGGCCATCGGATTGATTTCCTTCTCACGAAAGGTTACGTTTACCTGTCCAAATGCGCAATCTGAGAGACAGCAAGGGGTCAGTTGATAAGGCTTAAAAATAGAGGAACCAGGATGAGTTATTTGAATGCTAAGGGCCGATGATGAGTACATAGCGGAACTCAAAGTGCATTAACCTTGTCGAAAAATGTGCAAGCTGCCGAGAACGAAGGCGTTAAGGCACTACCGGTTCCGCTATTAAGAATAAGCAAGCGAAGTTCAATCGAGTAACGCATGGCAGTTCCGCTATTTTGTCTTGGGACCAAGTTACAAGCGCCCAAGAGCATGCCTTCGTTCACCATCCCGTCTCTCCGCTAATAACTCCTCGGTTCGTAACTCGCCATTCGTAGATCGTCACTTGTAACTGTCCGCTGTGATACCCACTGCTTAACTCTTCCATTTGTAACTCGCCACCGCCACTTGTAACTTTCATCGCTAAGGAACCCCTACACTAGCGCCTAAAGTGCGCTGGTGAGGCCGATTCGCATGGTGCTTTAAGGCAGCAGGACTCCTCCGACGCGATTCAGCCTCTGGACCGCTCTACGAGCCGGGCCGCTTTATCCCGCACCCAAGTAAAGTTGCCGGCAGCGATTTCCTTCAGGTTTACGAGCGAGCCGCCGATGCCGACCCCGTAGCAGCCGATCTTCATAAACTCGGCGATATTGTCCTCGTTCACGCCGCCGACCGCCATCATCGGGATGTGATTCAGCGGGCCCATCAATTCCTTGATATAGCCGATTCCGAGGCTGGCGCCCGGAAATATTTTCACCGCCGTCGCCCCGGCTTTCCATGCTTTCACAACTTCCGTCGGCGTCATCGCTCCAGGGAAAATCGGAGCGCCGCGCTCCACAGCGTAGCGAATCACCTGCTCGTCCGTGTTCGGAGTAACCAAATACGACGCACCGGCGTCCAGCGCCTTTCGTGCGTCGTCTACGTCTACGACGGTCCCTGCGCCGATGTACATCTGCTCCCCGAACCGGGCTTGAAGCCGTTCGATCATGCCAAGCGCTCCCGGCGTATTCAGCGTTACTTCCATGACCGGCACCCCGCCGCTGACCAGCGCATCCGCTAATCCCTCAATATGCTGTTCCTCCACGCCGCGCACAATGGCGACGATCTTTACTTTCTCGATCAACTGCAGTCCTTGTTCCCGATTCATCCGTTGTATCCTCCCGTTATGACCTGTTTTTATCCTATTGTCGCAGAGATAGGCCGCCATTTCATTGACTTCATTATACCTTCTTTTTTTTAAATGCCAACTGTGCTAACCTGTATTTTATGGAAACCATGTTTAGGAGCTGATCCGATAGATGAGCGTTAACGAACTGGTCAAATTAACCTCTTACTCTACGAAAGGCGGGTGCGGCTGCAAAATCGGTCCCGCGGATCTGCAGCAAGTGATCCGGACCCTTCCGCCGGCGACGCCCGATCCGAATCTCCTCGTCGGTCTCGATACGAGCGACGATGCCGGGGTATACAAGCTGACGGACGAGCTGGCGCTGGTCCAAACCGTTGACTTCTTTACGCCCATCGTCGACGATCCTTACGCTTTCGGTCAGGTTGCAGCGGCCAATGCGCTCAGCGACATTTATGCGATGGGCGGGAAGCCGCTAACGGTGCTGAACATCGTAGCCTTTCCGATCAAGAAGCTGGATAAACAAGTGCTGGCCGACATTTTGCGCGGCGCGGGAGACAAGGTCAAAGAAGCCGGAGCGACGCTCGTAGGAGGCCACTCCATTGACGATAACGAGCCGAAGTTCGGTCTCGCCGTCACCGGACTGGTGCACCCGTCCAAAGCGAAGACGAATGCGGGAGCCCAGCCGGGGGACAAGCTGATCCTGACCAAGCCGATCGGCGTCGGCATCTTGACGACCTCGATCAAGAAAGACGCTTTAAGCCCGGAAGAAATCGAACGGGTTACCAAGGTAATGACCACATTGAACAAGACGGCTGCAGAAACGATGGAGCCGTACGACGTGCACGGCTGCACCGACGTGACCGGCTTCGGACTTCTCGGTCACGCGGCCGAGATGTCCAAAGGCAGCGGCGTAGGCGTGCGCATCGGGAAGGCCCAGGTGCCTGTGCTGCCGCGCGTCCGTGAGCTGGCCGAGGCGGGCTTTGTCCCGGGCGGCACCAAGAACAATTATGCGCACCTCGAAGGCACCGTCGCCTTCGCCGAATCCATCGATCAGTTTGATCAATGGATTCTCTGCGACGCGGTGACCTCCGGCGGGCTGCTGATCGCCGTCGCCGCGGACAAAGCCGACGCCCTGCTGGGCGACTTGTGCCGCGCAGGCGTCGAAGCTGCGATCATCGGCGAGACGACCGCCGACCATCCGGGCGAAATCCGCGTCCTGGAATCGCTGTAAGCAGCCGCCCAGGACGTGCAGCTATGCCGCAGCACGCCCCATATGAAGCAAAGGAGCGAGGACGCGTTGCAACAAGACATTACCGTGCAGGAGCTGTTGCGTCTGCATCAGGAACGGGAGCTGACGCTTGTCGACGTCCGCTCTCCGGGAGAGTTCAAAGAATTCACGATCCCCGGCAGCTTGAACATACCGCTTTTCGACGACCAGGAGCGAGCGGAGATCGGCACAACCTATAAGCAGGTCAGCATCGACGCGGCCAAGCAGCGCGGGCTTGAGATCGTGTCCGCCAAGCTGCCGGCCTTCATCCGGGAATTTCAGGCGCTTGGTCCGAACAAGGCTGTTTTCTGCTGGCGGGGCGGCATGCGAAGCCGGACGTCGGCTACGCTGCTGTCGCTTATGGGCATCCGCGCCTACCGGCTGGCCGGAGGTATCCGGGCCTACCGGCAGTGGGTCGTACAGACGCTTGAGTCGTTCGAGCACAAACCCAAGGTCGTCGTTATCGCCGGCCATACCGGCACCGGCAAGTCGCTGATCCTTCGCAAGCTGGCCGAGCGGGGCTATCCCGTGCTCGATCTGGAGCGGATGGCCGGACACCGCGGCTCCATTTTCGGGCAGATCGGACTTGCGCCGAACAACCAAAAGACGTTCGAATCGCTGCTTGTCCACGAACTGCTGCGCTATCAAGACCGGCCCTTTGTACTGATGGAGGCGGAAAGCCGCCGGATCGGCCGGGCGGTGATGCCCAGCTTTTTGGCAGAAGCCAAAACAAGCGGCATCCCGATCCGGATTGAGGTACCGTTGGAAGAACGGATACGGCACATCGTGCAGGAGTATCGGCCGGAGGAGCACGCGGACGCCTGCCTCGCTGCTTTTCGGCAAATTCACCGCCGGCTTCATACGCCGGTTGCCGCGCAAATCGAGCGGTATCTGCTGGACCATGAATTCGAGGAAGCCGCGAGGCTGCTGCTCGAATATTACTACGATCCGCGCTACGAGCACGCGGAAGAACGTTATACCACGGAGCCGATCCGACTCCGCGTCCGTCATGCGGATGAAGCCGTGCAGCGAATCGAGCAAGAGCTGAAGCGGCTGTTCTAAGCCAAACTTTAAAGCCTGGGCAACCGGGCTTTTTTTGCTGCCTTTTTTGGCAGAAGCCCGTCCTTTTTTTCCGAAGTTGTGTCAAAATGGGCGCCTCCGTCTTATACTGTACTATCTCATAGGCATTCGTCTAGAAGCAGATGGGATGACGGAGGTGAAGGCCATGTGGTGGCAATGGGGAGCGGCGGCCTGCATTTTTGCCTTTCTGGTGCTCATCGGGTTGGCTATACGCTTTGCGTATTTGGCGATTCGTGCCCTGAGGCATGCCGAGACTGCGCTTGACACGATGCAGCAGCAAGTTCGGCAAACGACGGAGAGCACCGAAAGCTTGCTTCGGGTGTCGACCGAGGTTATGCAGGACCTGCAAGGCAAAATGCAAGCGGTCGATGCTTGGTTTGTGGCGGCGGAGGAGACGGGCGAAGCGGTGCAGCGGGTATCCCGAATCGTGAAGTCCGTGTCGCTCTCCATCGAGAGCACGGCACTTGAGGCGCGCAAAGCGTTACATAGCCATCGGGATACCGCAAACGACCTGATGGAGCTGACAGCCGCCGGCCTGCAGCTCTGGCATCGCCTGCAAGCTTCCAGACCCATGAAATCAAAGGAGTGAAGAACGATGGCAGCGGAAAAAAGAAATAAGGATTTGCTTGTCGGAGCCGTAATCGGCGGTGTGCTTGGCGCGGTGACGGCACTGCTGTTTGCGCCTAAATCCGGACGCGAGCTGCGCGCCGACTTGAAAGAAGGCTATCAACAGGTGAGCGAGAAGACGCAGCAAATCGCAGGCGACGTTGCGGAAAAATCGAAGCGGATCGTCTCCGCCGTATCGGATAAAGCGCAGACTGCGGCGGAAAACATCGGACGCACGACGTCGGAGATGGCTGGAAAAGCGAAGCAGGCTGCTGTTCAGGTGAGTCAAGAAGTGAAATCGTGGCGCAGCTGCAAACCGGAAAACGGCACAGACGATGTAGCCGCAGCCGAAGCGTCTATAGCAGCTACGACGGTCGAACGCGAGGAGCACTAAAGCTTGACTTGCAAAAAAAACGGGATCTTCGGCGCCATGGCCGAGATCCCGTTTGGTTTTTGACGGATGATTACCATTTGGACGGATCGATCTTGCTCGGGTCGAGTCCTTCCCAAATGTTCTTGATATTCGCTTTGGCCGAGTCTTCGAACACCAGCCAAGCGGTAGGCAAATACCGTTCGCCGTACTCGCTGGAAGGCTTGTTCAAGATCTTGTTATCCTTGACCAGTACGGTCGAGGAGCCGCCGTCCAGGTTGGCCGCTGTGACCGCGCCATGCTCCAGAAAAATATTCTGGATGTCATACAACGTCGCCCCGATGCTGTATCCCGGCTGGCGTCCATCGATGATGGCGAACATGATGGTACCGTCGGCTTTTTGCGCCATCGAGGTGCGGGGGGCGATCCCCCAGCCGTCGGCCTGATTTTTGATCATGCCCACGCCGTTGACGATAAACTTCGGAGCGAACGTGACCGCTTCCTGAACTCCCATCTTGATCAGCTCGGTCGGCGTATATTTGCCCGCGATCAGCTTGCCTTCTTTATCGATGGCAACGATGTGATTGCGCGTGTTCATGCCGCCATCGTTATAAAAGATCTTTCCTCCCGACATGACGAGGCCGGTCGGCTGAAAGCCGTTGCCTTTCCATTCCGGATCGACGAACCCGCCCGCATTGACGCCGGCAATGGCCCCCAGTCGTTTAACCATCGAGGAAACCTTTTCTCCCTTGCCGCGTGTGCCCGGAACGGCGATGCGCAGCGTTTTCGGATCGTTTACGATCAGCAGCTTGCCTTTAAAATTTTTCCCCTCAATGTCTTCAATCTCAACAGGAGGCTTTTTTTCGACGACCGTTGTCGCCGGTTTATGGTCAACGCGCACAAGGTCCTTATCCTTGATTTCGGAATACGTGTCGAACTGCGCCCAGTACCGGTCAACCCGTTTTTTGAGCTCTTCTTCGCCGATGAGGTATTTCGCCCAATCGCGGTGCTGTGTCGAAATGATCGTATCGGCCATCATCAAGCGCAGATTCGTGCCGGTTTCCGTTAGAAAAAACCACAAGCTGAATACACTTCCGAACAAAAACATGAAAAAGAACGTATACAGTGTAATTGAGGCCAAGGTGGATGAACGCCGTTTCTTCTTTTTAACCGGCTTCTTTTTTTTCTTTGCGGCAGCGGCAGCAGTCGTTTGAGTACGAGGACTGCCGGGCATTGGTACGGACATAATTCAAATCCTTTCCATGGTATGGTTAGATTCCATCCTCCTTTATAAACGAAATACAGCGAAAAAAGTTGCATGAAGAGGAATTTCAAAATGTAGACTTGAATCTTGTCGAGGTCTTGGGAGAACAGAAATTTAAGCTGCTTCTTAGTGGAGAAGCTGGCAATCGTCCGTTTCTTTGACGATGTGCTCAAATCAACTTCTTCGGAAAATTTAGGTGTCATTATCGGAGGAAAGGGGCTTGAAGGGGAGAAATAAACCGGCTGATACGGGAATCGACGGGCATGGATAAGGCTGGCAGACCTGCGGACTACCAGCCCAGAAAGCTAAGGCGTTATTTCTTAAGAAGTTCTTCCGGTGTTTCTGGGCGGTTGATCGAGAACGAGTTTGTTCCTACAAATAAAGCGGCCAAAGCCATTAGCAGTGAATTTGCTATGATAGCTAGTTTTTTTTTCAATTCATTACTCTCCTTTCAAAATAATCAATAATTTTGTAGGTATATTTCGTTGTTAGAACTGCCTGCAGTATAAAAGCGGCAGTAAAAACCGTGGATTTAATGAAAAAATTACTAGAGATTATAAGTAAGGTGACTATTTTTAACAAGGGATAAAATTTTTGAGGAATTCGGCTGACATCTTTAATATTGTTAGGAGCTGTAAAGAACAAGATAATAAATGAAATAATATTAAGGTACATGGATATGCTTGTGTACTCGGTAGGTACATTCGCAATGGTTATAAAAATTAGAATTGAAGTAATACAGCAAGCCACTGAAGAAGACAAATGAACTCCGCCGCTAACATAGCGAATCAACAAAAATATACCTATTCCTATAATCGCTTCATCGAAACGATTTGTGATAAGCGATATTAACAAGGAAACGGTTATGGCAAGACTCGTATTGATTGTTAAACTTAATGCATATTTTAATGCTATCTCTGATCCGGCATGTTCATTATGTTTGCGTATGACTTTTGCCAAGTAAGACGCGGCTGAATCGATAGGATTCATCTTTTTGATAACCTTTCTCTTCTTTCTTTCCATAGCTTTTGATTGTGTTTATATGCAAGTACGATGCCGGTTAAAAAAACGACTGCCAATGAGACAGGAATTGCAATATGAAATTTGGATTCTTTGAATATCATTGTCTGTACTTGAATAGCACATACACTTAGGATAAGAATACCTGACAGCCAAAAATTATATTTTTTCATCGAATCGTTTATTGTAAAGTGAAAGCCTATTTTATAACGTTGTAGAAAAATAATTAGCAGCACTTGAAGGGCTGTAACAATTAATTGCCAAACAACCGAGTGAACTAGATTGGTTTGTATTAATTGCTCAGAAGTTAAATTCATTTGAATTCCTATCGCGGCGACGAGGCCTTCGAAAGTTGCTGTTGCAATGTTAGCAATAATGCACATAAAGAAAGAAAAAATAATAGGAAGTCTGAAGAACAACATAATTAATACGATCTCTGATGCAAGGATTGATAAATACGCAAGGTTAAATTGTCCTAGATAATCACGTACATAAAACGAAATTAAAGATAGAATTATAGCGATAAAAAATACTTTATGTAGTGCATATCGGAAGTATATACGGAAAGAGGATAAAACCAACAACACCATTGCAAAAAATTCGATAGTCGTAAATACGGTTTTTACAAGAAAAGCAACCATGAGGAATCCCCTTTGAAAAACTATTAGTTAGATAGCTATTACAATTCATATGGTAAAAAGGTCCTATCACAATACTAAATTGTTTTTGGAAAACTTTAGAATCGTTTACTTCAAGATAAGTTTAATATACACATAATAAGTACACAAGAAAATTTTTGTCGAAAATTAGCGAATTTTAACTGTAATGCTTTGGTAAGATATACGCATATCGTTTATTCATGTTGGTTACTCTTGTTAGTGGTTGATACGGATACCTCTCTAAATCCCATACAACTAATCGTCTTTCGAATCTTTTATATAGTAATAAAAAGAGAAGGTCACGAAAAAACAGTACTTACAATAAATATCCAAAAAAGTTCCATACACCCTCCTATGTATCCGCTACTTCTTTTACATATAAATAATGAATGAGGGCGATCAAAAGAACGGTGCCCAGACTATAGGCCAGCACGCTTTTTGTTCCTACAAAAAACAAAGACGAAATAATAGCCATCAACAAAATAAGCCCACCGCTCATGATAAAAAATAAACTTTTGGTATAGCTCGGATTCGTAGAAGCGATTTTGGGGTTAAATTGAACGAAGGTAAATCCCACACGCATCTTTGAAAGTATTACTGCTGTTATCAAATTTAGAGAACTTAAGAAAACGGCAGGTAAAAGCGTCGCTCCATAGCCAAGGCAACAAACGCTTCCAATTGAAAACGGGTAATCAGTAAGTACATCAGCATTTGAAAAACGGCTGCAAAACGGCAAGTCCTAATAGCAGCAGTTTGGTTTGCGTGATGAGTGAAATTTGAGTAATGATGAAGGCGCTGATGATAACGCTCTTAAGATGAGATTTAATATTTTGTCGGAACAACGCCAAAGTCAGTACAAATACTGAGGACCAGAATATGATGCATAAAACCGCAAACAAACCAAGCTGCTCCATAATACACATCCTTACGCCGTATTCTTTGTTTGCTTTTCAAACAAACTCTCTAAATCTATCACTACGTTTGGTCAAGCAATCATGGCAAAGAAGCCTGGACTTTGGTAGTGTTAGAGGTAGAGGACTGACGTAACCAAAGCAGGCTTTTTTTGCTCCAAAGCTACAGTGTACAAGAGTCCGTGCTGAACTTCAAGCGACTTTATGCCATGTTTTGGCATAGGAACGGCTCGGTCCGAAGCGGGATGGAGCGATGATCTGCAGACAAAGAGAGGATACGCCTAATGACGGATGACGTATATTGCGGAGCATGGTGGGACGAATTTAGCGCCTTCTTTTCAAATGAAGATTTGTGGGATAACGGCAGCCGAAGCTTGCTGTTAAAGTATTTTGCGAAGTTTGCGGTCCGGGATGGAGGGCGACGCGTGCTTGATGTCGGCTGCGGGCCGGGAATCGGTACGATTCGCTTGAACGAGATGGGCTTTCTCGTGACGGGCGTCGATATTTCTCCGGCCATGGTCGAAAGTGCCAAGGCAAGGCAGGTCGAGGCGTATTTGTCGGATTGCGACCCGATTCCCGAGGAAGACGGGACTTTCGACTATGTGTTCTGCTGCACGGTGGTGGAGTGGGTGCGGAATCCGTACGGGATGATTCGTGAGATGGCCCGGGTGATCAAGCCGGGAGGCGGAATGGTTATCGCTTGTCTCGGTCCCGGCAATTTGCCGCATGAAGATGCGCTGAAACGTCTGCGGGGCGAGCCGACTAATTACAATATGCTGATGCCGGTCGAGCTGCATCGGCTGCTCTTGGACTGCGGGCTGAAGATCCGATCCATGACCGGTGCGCGAAGCCGTCATATCTCTCAAGAGACGTATGCCAAGCTCGATTGGATCACCAAATCGTACTGCAGCAATCTATGGATTATTGGAGCGGATAAGGAGGGGAGCTTGCTATGAACCTGGATCATTTCGGGCAGCTTATTCGATCCAGGCGCGAAGCCGTCCCGATGCTGCAGAAGGAGCTTTCTGAGGGCATTTGTACCCGCAGTATGATTTCGCGGATTGAAAATGAGGACTACTTTCCGCATATCACGATCGTCGAAAAGCTGCTGGACCGGCTTGGGATGCCGATTCTCGATTGGCTGGAACGGATGAGTGTGAAGGACCCCGATCAGAAAGCACTGGGGCTTATTCTCGATTACCTTCAGGAGAGATACGAGAAGGAACGGGATTGCGAGACGATCCGGAAGTGGATGGAACACTTGAAGGGGATACGGTTTGAGGTAAAGCCGGAGCACCGTGCCGGTCTGCATGCTCTACGGGCATTTGTCGAGGACGTTCAACAAAATTTCAAGGAAGCCGAGAGCGAATACAAGCAATGGATTGATCTGGCCCGAGAGCTGCAAGACGTTCCCATGCTTGCCGCCGGCCTAAACCGGCTTTCGTTCATGTATGTGAACATCGATCCGGGCCATGCCTCCGTATGGATTGAAGAAGCTTACGCTCTCGTGCAGCGCCACAGCGTTCCGCAGGAGCTTTCCATTTCCGTTCAACTTACGATGTCCGCCTATCGCTACGGAATCGGAGAGTACCATACCGCCATTTCACTCCTTCAGGCTATCAAAAGCAGGAAGAGGCTTTCCCCGATCTCCCGGTTTCGTTCGCATAATTTGCTGGGCAAATGCTACCAGGCTGTTGGGAAGTATGCGGATGCGGAGGAAGAATACAAGCAGACTGCCGCTTATTTTGCGTACCATCCTTCGTTTGAGCTGATCTTTAACAATAATATCGGGGATTTGTATGCCGATATGGGAGAGTACAAGCTGGCTTTCGAGCATCAGCGCCGTTCCTTGGAAATCGGAGAGGCGACCAAGCAGCCTTATTTTGTCGAGATTGCGCGGCTGCGGCTGGCGAAGCTGCATAACCGATGCGGCGAATACAAGGATGCGGAAACGATTTGTCGCCAGATTATCGGGCATAGCTGGAATAGCCGTAACATTCACATGGCAAAACTCATTTTATCCGAAACACGCTTCGCTTTGGGGGACGAGAGCTGTACCGGAATGCTGCTGGAGGTCGTTCAGTTTTTTCAAGAGCAGCCGGGAACGGATTCCGTCGAATACTTGAAGGAAGCGTATAAGCTTCTGGCCAAAGTCAACATGGCGCCTGAGGATACGGAGAAGCTGTTTCGTACCCAGGTGCGAATTTATTAAGGGAGGTTACACTTTTGAGGGGGTGACAAATTTCGTAACGTGGATTAATTTGGAGTATGGCAGCACTTAAAGAAGGACAACCTTCAGGGCGAGCGGCTAAAAAACTATGAACACTCTCAGCGAATGCATTCTAAACAGGAGCCGGAAGCATAGAATAATACTAACCGTTATTCACTCCCGCTCCTACTGGCAGAATCGGATACAAAAATAGCCCGCGGCAGTCGTTCGCGCTCACGGGCGGTGATAGACACAATGGTGCAGGATGAAGCTAGACGTTCTTCTCCGCTGTGGAGAAAGCTGCCGATTTGCCGCTTTTGCTGAAGGAAAATTCCAGACTCTTTTTGGTGTTGATCGCCACTTTGCGCAGTAGTTGTTCGTGGTATTTCCGTTGGCGGATTGCTGAGATGGTGACGAACGGGCCCTCGCCGTTTTCATTAAAATAAAGCCGGCCGCGCCTTTCGTCATATTTGCGGATGTGATTGAAATTGACGTAAAGATCGGTGTCCATCTTCTTGAAATCGTTCTCTTCCAACCGGTCCAAAAAGCTGCTGAAATCAAGCAGCGACTCAATGCTCCTCGTTATTGTCGCTCCTTTCTGGTAATACGTAATTTCTTTCATGCCGATCTCGATGAAGTAGACGTTCGACAGGTCCATATCCTCGTTTTGCTTGGGGGCCAGGGACGATGCAATATGACTGCTCATCAGATGCCCTGCCTTAATCATCAAATCGGTATAGGGGTAGCCGTATGCAGCCGACAGCTTCTGAAGCGTATCCGGCGACGGGGTTATTTTGTCATTGGTCGAACGGTTTCGCTCAAGCTCAAGATCCCGGATGTAGGCATGGGAAAGACCGCTTTTGCGAGCCGCTTCTCGCAAAGACATCGAACCTCGAAGACCCTCAAGAAATTTTCCGAAATCGGGAATAGGTTGTCCCAAACCTGGTCACTCCTCTCTGAAACTATTGTAATGGACAAACGTATGAAAGGAAATAGCAATTTCTAAAAAAGCGTTTATCATAGTTATCTGCCTCTTGACTCTATGTAATACGAATACTACATTAGAAGTAGCACACTTTTTTAGCTTTACAAAAGGGGGTGGGATTGTAATGAGAGACAAAGTTATGAATCGTTGGAGCACCTACGAACCCTACTATATTGAATTTAATGGTTATAAAGTAGCAGATATCGTCATTACCAGCCATGCGCTCAGCCGATGGTCGGAGCGTGTGGAGAACGAGCAAGGCGGAATTGAGCATATTTGCTCCTTTTTGTGGGAAAGATTGAAGAACTGTAAAGTCCAACCTTATTATGCAAATGAAAAAGACGTTTACCTGATTGACGATGACCTTGTGATGGTCGCCGAGTTTGTCGAATTGAAGGATGAAACCGATATTGCAGGCAATCCTCTGCATAAAATGATTGTCGTTACGTTCTTGGGCCGCGTATCCCAGGATATTCAACTTCGCGATTTGAAAGCCTATTACTCCTGGCTGCGCCACACCCGTCGCATGACCTTGGTGAAACACGGAAGAAAACGCAAATAAGCGGCACTTGCCCATAACCATATTCATAACGAAGGCTGGCCTCTACAGGTCGGCCTTTTCTTACATTTACTTTTAGTATACCATAATATACCAAAGGATGCGACGGGTTTTTATGTCGAATGCATAAATTCCTTCCACTCATGGGGAAAATTAGGGTGAGCAGGAAGGGGATGAAGCGTTATGGCCCGTGATTTGCCTATAGGCAACGGCAACGTGCTTATTAATTTTGACGTCCATTACAATGTTCGTGATATTTATTTCCCTTATGTCGGTCAGGAGAATCAAGCGCTGGATCATTTATCGCATTTTGGCGTGTGGACGGCGGAAGATTTTTTCTGGATCGACCACCCGGAGCTGAAGAAGCAGTCCGGCTATTTGAACGATACCCTGATTACGAACGTCGTCTGTACGCACGAACGGCTCGGCCTCAAGCTGCAGCTTCGTGACGGCGTGGACGTACAGGAGAATGTCTTTATCCGCAAGGTGGTCGTGGAAAACGACTGGGACCGGGAACGCGAGGTGAAGCTGTACTTCCATCTGGATCTGCATTTGTACGGCAACGGCGTGGGCGATACGGCATACTACGACCCGGAATTGAGATCGCTTGTATTTTACAAGGGGCACCGGTACTTGTCGTTGTCGGGCCGGGGGCCAGATCAGAAGGAGGCGGGAGTGACTTCGTATGCGACCGGGCAAAAGGAAATGAACCGGCTCGAAGGGACTTGGCGGGATGCGGAAGACGGACGGCTCGGCGGCAATCCGATTGCACAAGGGTCGGTTGACGGAACGGTCGAGCTGGCCTTGCGGGTACCGGCCAAGGGTGCAAAGGAAGCCTGGTTCTGGATTTGCTTCGCCCGGGCAGATCAGGAGATCCGCAAGCTGGAGCGCACGGTCCGTTCGGCTACGCCGCAAGCGCTGCTGCAGCGCACGTACAACTACTGGGGGCAATGGCTCGGACAGGATCGGCACGATTTGAAGCTGCTTGAGCCGGACATCGCTTCCTTTTACAAGCGCAGCCTGCTCGTGGTCCGCACGAATACGGACAACCGGGGGGCCATCTTGGCTGCCAACGATTCAGACATTTTGAAGTTTGCGCGCGATACGTATTCGTATATGTGGCCGCGGGACGGCGCGCTAATCGCGCATGCGCTTGACCGAAGCGGATACCATGCGCTGACGAAACGATTTTTCCAGTTTTGCAAGCGGGGCTTGTCGGAGGACGGCTATTTGCTCCACAAGTACAACCCCGACGGCTCCGTCGGTTCGAGCTGGCACCCGTGGGTCAATGCCCACGGCGAGAAGCAGCTTGCCATCCAGGAGGACGAGACGGCGCTTGTACTGTTCGCGCTGTGGCATCACCATCGTCAGGCCCGGACGCTGGATGAAGCGCGCGACGACTACGACAACCTCGTCCTGCCTGCGGCCGATTTCATGGCGCGTTATACCGACGCTTCCGGATTGCCGCTGCCTTCGCACGACCTGTGGGAGGAACGCTACGGCGTGCATTTGTTCACGGTCGCGAGCGTCTATGCGGGGCTGCTTGCCGCTGCGGGCTTCGCCGAGCATTTCGGGGACAAGCTGAGGGCGATGCATTACCGGGATAAGGCGGGCAGCGTGAAGCAGGCGGTCGAGCACTCGCTTTATTCCGAGCAGGAGCAGCGGTTTATCCGTTCGCTCTATTGGAATGACGAGAAGCAGGCGTACGAGCCGGATTTAACGCTGGATGCGAGCATGTACGCGATATTCGACTTCGGAATGTTTCCGCCGGACGACCCGCGGGTCGTTTCTACCATGAAAGCAATCCGCCAGCAGCTCTGGGTGCAGACGGAAGTGGGCGGGCTTGCCCGGTATTCCAACGATTATTATCATCAGGTGACGAAGGATGTCGGCAAGGTGCCCGGCAACCCGTGGTTTATTTGCACGCTCTGGTATGCGGAATATGTGATTGCCGCGGCGAAGAGCGAAGAAGAGCTGAAGGAGGCGGCCGATCTGCTGCGATGGACGATGAGTCATGCGCTGCCTTCGGGGATTTTGGCCGAACAGGTGCATCCGTTCAGCGGCGAGCCGATGTCCGTTTCGCCGCTGACCTGGTCCCATGCGACGTTCGTCAAGGTGGTGCAGGAATATTTGGCGAAGCTGAAGCTGTTCCGGCACCAGGAACGGGGCCGCGAGGATCAGAGTGACGCGAAGCTGCTTCATGCGGCGGGTGAGAAGCGATGAAGGCGGTGCGCGTAACCGGTCTGGCACCAGCGGGCGGAACGGGGGCCGGGGCGGCGTCGCCGAAGCTGGAGCTGGTTGAGGTCGAGCGTCCCGTACAGCAGACGAAGACGGACGTGCTTGTCCGCGTGCTCTGCATCGGCCTTGATGGGACGGACCGCGAGATCATGAGCGAAAAGTACGGCGTGCCGCCGGCTGGCGAAACGTCGCTGACGATCGGGCACGAATCGCTCGGCGTCGTGGAAGAGGCGGCTCCGGCCACGGGCTTCGCGCCGGGAGACGCGGTCTGCGCCTTGGTGCGCAGGCCGTGCGCGGAGCCGGGATGCGTCAACTGCCGCAACGGGCAGCAGGATTTCTGCGAAACGGGGCAGTATACGGAACGCGGCATCCGTGGCGCGCATGGGTATTTGTCTGACTATTATGTCGAGGATGCGAGATATTTGGTCAAGGTGCCCGCGGGAAGTCTCGCCTACGGGATCTTGGCCGAGCCGCAGAGCATTGTCGAGAAGGTGTGGAACGAGGTGCAGCGCATTCAGCAGCGGCTCGTCTGGCAGCCGAGGACGGCTGTAGTGCTCGGCTCGGGACCGCTTGGGCTGCTCGCTGCGCTAACGTGCCGGTGTCTGGGCCTGGATACTGTGGTATGGTCCAAGTCGCCGGACGATTCGATCGGGGCCGAACTGGTGCGGGCCTGCGGAGCGATGTACGCGCGGGCGGAAGACGAAGCGGCCGCCCCGGCGGGCTCCGGGGGCACTCCCGCCGAATCCCCGCTGGGGGCGTTCCTGCAACGAAACGGCCGGCGCGCGGACCTCATCTTCGAATGCACGGGCTACAGCCCGCTCGCGTTTGACGCGATGGCCGCCTTGGGGCCGAACGGTGTGCTGGCGCTCCTCGGCGTAACCCCGGGCAACCGGAGCATCCGGATTTCCTCCGACCAGATTAACCAGGAGCTGGTGCTGGAGAACAAATGCGTACTCGGCTCGGTGAACGCGTCGCGCAAGGACTTTGAAACCGGGCTGTACCGGTTGAAGCAGATGGAAGCCCGTTTTCCCGGCCTGCTGGGCAGATTGATGACCGACCGGCTGACGCTACAGCAGGTGCCGCAGCTGGATTTCGGCCGGATCACCGTCAAAGCTGTGGTCGATCTTGTGCCGCGGGAGCAATGGGCCGGACTGGTCCGGCACGAAGCGAACGAGGTGGCGTACAGCTTCTCGGTGTAAGGCAGCGTTTTTATAAGATGCGTAAAAAATAAGCGGGCAGCGCTTTCGAATGTGAAAGCGGCTGTCCGCTTATTTTTGTTTGGGATCACGGCGAGCAATGACGAAGCTTGTCAGCATAACCAAACATACGACTGCCCCGACCGCTCCTGCAACCGTCAAGCTCCATGGCGCTGACGGGGAGCCCTTGGGCGTAAAGGATGCCGGGGGAAAAGACGCCGTATCCCCGTTTCCCAGCTCCCACAGCGCCGTTCGGCCGCAGAGGTGCGCAGTCAGCACTCCGTTTTTCTGGGCGGCGTAGACGAGATACGCCTCGCCTTGCTGCACCGTCATCCACATGGTGCTTACCTGCACGTCGATTTTTCCGGAAGCGACGCCCTTCCAGGCTTCTGTCACCTCGAACGTCGTTGCTCCGTTTTTTCGCTCGCCAACGGCTTTGCCATGAAATACAACTGTGCTGCGGGCGAATTCCTCATTGACGGACGGTTGTCTGGCACAGGATAGCGCGTTTGCCTCTCCTGCAGGCCATATCAGCCCGAAGACCCAGATCAGAAGCAAGGCTGCCGGGAAATAGCGTCTCATCAGGAATATAGTTCTCCTTTCCGCTCGGGTGTTGGAGTCTTCCTCCCCTCAAGACGCGCCGGTCCGCCCAAAAGTTGCTAGCCTCCGCAGTCGTACGGATTGACCTGCTGATGGTGACGGTATTCGGAAGGCGAGCGCCCGTAATATTTTTTGAACTGCTTGGAGAAGTACAGCGCATCGCCGAAGCCGACGGAGGAGGCGACCTGCTCGATCGTCAGCGGCCCCTGAAGCAGCAGCTTCGCGCGCTCCATGCGGATTTTCAGCAAAAACTGCATGGGCGACAGACCGGTGTGCTGCTTGAACATTTTTGACAGGTGCGTCCGGTGGTACCCGAGCGTCTGAGCCATCTGCTCGATGGAGATCGGCTGGTAATACTGCAGCGTCAACCACCGAATCGCCTGTTCCACCTGCTGCTGAATGACGGAGCCTTCCTCTTTCGGCACCTCCTCGCGCATCCGGTCCTGTGCGTATTCGCCGAGCAAGAGGCGCAAGTAGCCGCCCGCTTGCATATCACAGCCGGGTTTGGAGAGCTGCAGCGTTTTTTCCAATTGATAATAAAGCGCTATTAATCGGCGCAGCCGGTCGGAGGAAATCACCGGTTTATCCGGGGAGATGCCGGCCTTGCCTAAAAACTCGTCCGCCCGTTCGCCCTTGAAGCCGACCCAGCGGTACGCCCACGGCTCCGAGGCATCCGAAACGTAGGTGACCAGCTCGCCGGGAAAAATAAAGAAGCTGCTGCCTCGCTCCAGACGGTAATCCCGATGCACGCAGCGAAAACTGCCCCGGCCCGAAACGACCGTATGCACCAAATGATAGTCCAGCACCTGCGGTCCGACCTTGTGCTGCGCTGCGGTCTGGGCGTGGCCTGCGAACAGCACGGTCAGCTCGCCTTTGCCGGGGTGAGGATTGAACGCCGCCTCGTGATAGACATGAGCTATGATGGTACACCTCCGTCAGTTTTGATATGATGTAGACAAGAAAGAAGGGAGAGATTGACGAATGAATTGGAAGCAGACCATCCGGGAGAACGGGCACCATCTGTCATGGGTTGTGGCGCTCACGGCTACGCTGGGGAGCCTGTATTTTTCGGAGATTATGATGTTTGCCCCATGCAAGCTGTGCTGGTACCAGCGCATCCTGATGTATCCACTCGTGATTATACTGGGCATCGCAGCCGTGCGCAAGGAACGACATATGTACCTGTATGTTCTGCCAATGTCCATTTGGGGCGGGGGCATTTCGCTATACCATTACCTCATGCAGAAGACCGACTGGTTCAAGACCGGAGCAGCGGCGTGCGGCCCGGTTCCATGCGACTTGGACTATATCGATTGGTTCGGGTTCGTCACGATTCCGTTCCTGGCGCTGGTCGCATTCGCGCTGATTACGGTTCTGCAAATTTTGATGTGGGTGGCTGAAAAGAAATAAGACGCACTACATTTCTCCATACGAAAGTGGTTTGTGTCCATATGCATTCCCAGCGAAGCGGAGTATAGTCAAAGCAGGTAAGACATTGACGTTTCCACAAGCGGGGAGGCAAAAGAAGATGGCAAAGATTACTTTTCTTGGAGCAGGCAGTACCGTATTCGCCAAAAACGTGCTCGGCGACGTCATGCTCACGCCGGCGCTGCAGGAGTTCGAGCTGGCATTGTTCGACATCGACTTGGAGCGGCTGAAGGATTCCGAGAACATGCTGAACAATCTGAAAATCTCGCTCGGCAGCGGCTGCACAGTGAAAGCGTATACGGACCGGAAGGAAGCGCTGCGCGGCGCGAAATATGTCGTGAACGCCATCCAGGTCGGCGGGTACGATCCTTGCACGATTACGGATTTTGAAATTCCCAAGAAGTACGGCCTTCGTCAAACGATTGCCGATACGATAGGGATCGGCGGCATTTTTCGGAACCTGCGCACCATACCAGTCATGCTGGATTTTGCCAAGGACATCCAAGAGGTTTGTCCGGACGCCTGGTTTTTGAATTACACGAACCCGATGGCGGTATTGACCAATGCGATGATTACATACGGCGGCGTCAAGACGGTAGGGCTATGCCACAGCGTACAGGCATGCGTGCCGCATCTGTTCCGCTGCTTGGGGCTGGACAGCGGGGGAGTGCAGGCGAAGATCGCGGGCATCAACCATATGGCATGGCTGCTGGAGGTGACGAAGGACGGCGTAGACCTGTATCCCGAGATCAAGCGCCGCGCTTCGGAGAAGCAGAAGGAGAAGCATGGGGATATGGTGCGCTACGAGCTGATGTTCCGGTTCGGCTATTACGTGACGGAATCCTCGGAGCATAACGCCGAATATCACCCTTACTTTATCAAGAAGAAGTATCCCGAGCTGATCGAGCAGTTCAACATTCCGCTGGACGAATACCCGCGCCGCTGCATCCACCAGATCGAGAAATGGAAGACGATGCGCGAGGAACTCGTCAACGACAAGAGCCTGACACACAGCCGTTCGAATGAGTACGCATCGTACATGCTCGAAGCGATGGAGACGGATAAGCCGTTCAAGATCGGCGGCAACGTGATGAATTCCGGACTTATTACGAATTTGCCGAAGGAAGCGTGCGTCGAGGTGCCGTGCCTTGTCGATGCGAGCGGCGTGACGCCGACGTATGTCGGGGACCTTCCGCCGCAGCTGGCCGCGCTCAACCGCACGAACATCAATACCCAACTGCTGACGCTGGAAGCGGCCGTCACCGGCAAAAAGGAGCACATCTACCATGCCGCGCTGCTGGACCCGCACACGTCGGCCGAGCTGTCGATCGACGACATCGTGGCGCTGTGCGACGATCTGATCGAGGCTCATGGCGATTGGCTGCCGAAATTTCGGTGAATAAGCTGTCGAAAGTATGGTAAATAAGATACATTGAAAATATTCAAGCGCTATAAGAGACAGGATTACCGATCTCTTGAAGCGCTTTTTTGTAGTGCTTGCATACCATTTTCTTATTTTATTGTATAAATTTACATATTTGTTCTTGTGCATCTTATTTTACAAGATTATACTATCATCATTATCAGCTACTCTATTAAAATCTCATAGGGATATGCTTCGACAATCGAATTCCCTTGCTTCGTCCCTGCTTGGAGGTGATTGTTCGTCGACTCTCATTCCGGTAAGGCATGACTTGAAAGCAACCAGATCCGCAGATGTTCTCTCTGGAGGATGCCACGAAATTGCTGAAACCAAGTCAAAGGAGCGGATGAATATTGTTGAAGCACAAAAAGTTAAGTAAACATCTTTCCCTGGGGATGGCTATTCTCCTATCGCTAACCTTCAGTTATCCGGCCAGTGCCGATAACACAAGCGTCTCTCAAAAGACCGATCTCAAATCCAGCTCTCCCCGCATCGCCACCGATAAAGTTTCTTCCAAGCTCAGCCAGCAGTTTGCCGATGACGAATACGTCACTTACCTCGTTAAAATGAAAGAGCAGACGGATACGACAGCTGCTTCCAAAAATGCCCTGCAAAAATTCACTGCCGAAAAAGCCACGCCAGCTGCAATCAAGCTTGCCAGACGGAGCTCCGTTGTCAGCTCGCTCCGCGAAACGGCTTCCCGCTCGCAGCAATCATTGGAACATTATCTGAAGAAAGAGCTTGAGCAGGGGGGAGTTAAGGATTACAAGAGCTTCTTTATTGTAAACGCCATGGCGGTAACGAGCAGCAAATCCGTCATGGAGAATATCGCCCAGCTCCCGGAAGTCGACAAAATTTTGCCGAATGAAGAGCGGTTCCTGGATAAAGTGGAAATCGACAAAGAAGCTGAGGCCAAAACGGATGCAGTCAAACAGGATAATGTGAAAACGGATGCGATCAAACCGAGCAACGTGGAGTGGAACATCTCCCAGGTCAATGCTCCTGAGGTTTGGGCCAAGGGCATCGACGGCACCGGCATCGTGGTGGCCAACCTGGATTCGGGCGTGGAGTACACGCATCCCGCGCTACAGCGCAAGTGGCGGGGGCTGGACGCTTCCGGGAACGTCGTGAATCCGGAGCTTAGCTGGTACGATCCCCACAGCAGATCGCCGCTGCCGGCTGACGGAGACGGCCACGGTACCCATACGATGGGAACGATGGTCGGTTCGGAGGCGAACGGCACGAACCAAATCGGAGTTGCCCCCGGGGCCAAATGGATCGCGGTGCGGATCTTCAACCCGAGCACGACCGACGCCATTATTCTTGACGGCGCCCAATGGCTGCTTGCTCCCAAGGATGCGCAGGGTAATCTTCACCCCGAGCTGGCGCCGGATGTCGTGAACAACTCTTGGAGCGGCGGCGCGGGACTCGACGAATGGTTCCGGCCCATGGTTCAAGCTTGGCGGGACGCGCAAATTTTCCCCGAATTTTCGGCGGGGAACAAGAGAGCGACGAATCCCGGCGGACCCGGCTCCGTAGCCAATCCGGCCAACTATCCCGAAGCGTTCGCCACCGGCGCGACCGACATCAACAAGAACTTGGCCGATTTCTCGCTCCTTGGTCCTTCTCCTTACGGCGAGATTAAACCGGAGGTTTCGGCTCCCGGGGTCAATATCCGTTCTTCCGTGCCGGGTGGAAAATATGAGGGCGGCTGGAACGGTACCTCGATGGCCGGCCCGCATACGACCGCGATTGCCGGGCTTCTGCTGCAAGCCAATCATTCCTTGACGGTGGATCAGCTCGAGCAAATCCTTATGGATACGGCGACCAAGCGAACGGACAGCCAATATCCCGTCACCCCGAACAACGGATACGGTCACGGCATCGTCAACGCGCTTGATGCGGTCGGGTCCGTCCTGGAGGGAGTCGGTACGGTATCCGGCAAAGTCGTAACCGCCGGGGACGATGACGATGCTCCCGTATTGGAGCATACGCCGTTAACCCTCGTTTTCAAGGGGCTGGATGCCCGGGTTTCCGCCCGCGTGAAAGATAATGTAGCCGTGAACGCCGTCGAATTGTTTGCCAAAGTGGCAGGAACGGATCATTACACGTACATTCCGATGGAGCGCAAGTCGGGCGACAGCAAGGACGGTATCTATGAAGCGACGATCCCTGCGTTTCTGCTCGACACGAAAGGGCTGGAATATTATATCCGCGTGAACGATTACGGCAACAACGGCTTTAACAGCAGCGTGTACAAGATTCCGGTATCCAGCGGCGTTAAGCCGGGCTATTTCCAGGATTTCGAGAAAGACAATATGGGCTTTACCACGGGAGGCGAAGGGGGCGCTTGGGCTTGGGGCGTTCCGAGCAGCGGTCCGGGAAGCGCTTATTCCGGGCAAAAGGTGGTCGCCACCAATCTGACCGGCACTTATCCGGCCAGCGCCAACTCCTATTTGCTTGCCCCGCCGATCGATCTTACGGCAAGTCCGGAAGGAGCCGTGCTTTCCTTTAAGCACTGGTACGACTTGGAAAATAATATCGACTTCGGCAAAGTGTACATCGCCTCCAAGACCAGCGACGATGCTTTCGTGCCGCTGTTGACCTTCACGGGAAGCAGCGGGGGCTGGAAAACGCAGTATGTGGACTTGAAGCCGTACGCGGGCCAAGAGATTTCCCTGATGTTTAATTTGACCAGCGACGCCTCAATGCAGAAAGCGGGATGGTATATCGACGATCTTTCCATCCAGCCGCCGGATCATGCCGCCCCGGCAGCCCCCGGCAGCTTGAGCGCTTCGGCAGACCCTGTCGGCAATGTCACGCTGACTTGGACTCCGCCCGCCGACGAAGATTTGAAGGAGTATAAGGTGTACCGCTCCACGCGTTCCGGCACAGGCTATGAAGCGATTGGCACAGTTACATCGGCAACGTATACCGATACGAATACGGTGGAGAATACCACCTACTACTATGCCGTAACCGCCAAAGATTACAGCGGTAACGAAAGCGTCAAGTCGAACGAAGCTTCGCTGACCGTTCGCCGTCCCGCTATCCTGTTCAGTGACTCTTTCGATTCGAATACGGATAACGGCTGGACCCACAGCGGAGCCAAGGACGAATGGGAACGTGGAGTGCCCGCTGCTCCCGGACCGGTAGAAGCCGTATCCAAGCCTAACGTATGGGGAACGGATCTGGACGGAACTTACGAGAACGGTGCCGACGCCTCGCTCGTTTCTCCGAGCATCAATCTGACGAATGTGACGAATGCAACGCTGGCGTTCCAGCATTGGTTTGAAATCGAAAGCGGCTACGACTACGGCTATGTGGAAATCTCGACAAACGGGGGAGACACTTGGTCCGAGTTGGGCAAATTCTCGCATAACACGAGCGGAAAGCAATGGAGCCCTGTTTACTACAATCTGGATAAATACACCGGGAAAGAGGTCCAAATCCGCTTCAGACTGAAAAGCGACAATACCGTATCGAAAGCCGGATGGTACATTGACAACTTCCAAGTACTGAATGTGACTACCGCCGTGCAGACGCAGAATACGGCTCCCGAGATGAATGTGCAAAAGCCGAAGCCGGTTTATGACAATCCGCTGTACAAGATCTCAAGAACTGAGAAAAGCGAGTTTAAGCCTGTAGTGAACAACGAGAGCGTAGGAACGGAGAGCTTGCCTGCAAGCGCAACTGTCACCGTGCTTGAAACCGGCCGTTCCGTCAAAACGGATGCTGCCACCGGACGCTACAGCTTGACACATGTGGCCGGCAAGTTCACGCTGAAGGCGGAAGCTTACGGGTACTATCCGCGGACCCAGTCTGTCACGATTACCGACGGGACCGACGTCAAAGCCAACTTTAATCTGGAAGCCATTCCTCACGGCCTAATTAACGGCACCGTGAAGGATGAACGTACCGGACAGCCGATCGCGGGCGCGGTCGTGGTTCTTCAGGAAGACCCCCGAGTCGCCCCTGTGACGACGAACGTCTATGGCGGGTTTAATCTGGATGTGATGGAAGGCAGCTATACGCTTTCCGTTTCGGCAAAAGATTACTATGGCAAAACGGCCAAAGTAACCGTTACTCCGAATGGCACCGTGGAGCTTCCGGTCACTCTGAAACCGTTCATCGGCTTCCCCGGTGAAATTGCTTACGACGATGGCACGCCCGAGAATGCAAGAGCCTTCAATGCGGCCAACAATGCCTGGGCCGTTCGGATGACGCCGGAGTCCGGTTCCGCGCAAGTGACGGGCGTATCGCTCCGCTTCTGGAACACGGAATGGCCGCAGCCGGGCGGGACGGCGTTCCAATACGCCATTTATGACGCTTCCGGCGCCGGTGGGGCACCCGGGCGTCAGCTTGCCGGTCCGTTCGACGGCACCGCGCTTCGCAACAATCAATGGACGACGTTGGATTTGGCCGAGCCCGTCACCGTACAGGGCGACTTCTATGTCGTCTATATCCAGACGGTAGCCAATCCGAATTCACCTGGGCTTGCAACCGATGAGAGCGGTAAAAATGCACTGCGCAGCTGGCAGCGCGTCGGCGGCGCATGGAGCGCTTCTCCCAAAGAAGAGGGGAACTACATGATCCGCGCGGTCGTCCGCTATCCGGTGAACGCGCCCGTTATTACGACGCCTGCCGATGACTTCTACACGAAGCAGCCGACCGTTGCCGTCACAGGAACTTCTCCGGCGAACGGAGCGACCATCCAGTTGTATAACGGAACGGAAGTGGCCGGAACCGCCACCGTGCAGAACGGACAGTTCAGCTTGACCGTGCAGCTTAAGCCCGGGGCGAACCTGCTGAGCGCCGAAGCGGTCGTAGGCGGCAAGCCGACGGACCGTTCGGAGCCCGTCACCGTCACGCTGGACCAGACACCGCCGGAATTGGTCGTTCTCTCTCCGGTGGAGGGAGCAAGAACCAATAGTGAGGTGCTTCACGTTACGGGGACGGCGACCGACCAGTTCTTCAGCACGCTGACGGTGAACGGGCAGCGGGCCGAGATTGGCAACGACGGCGCCTTCGCTCATCGTATTTTGATCAATCCAGGCCAGAACCTTGTGACGGTAACGGCAAAAGACCTTGCCGACAATGAAACGACGGTCACCCGTGCCGTGTACGTCGATCTGTCCCTGCCGAAAATCAATAATCTCTCGCCTGCGGCCGATGTTCGACTCACTGCAGGACAGCCGCTTCATGTATCCTTCGACAGCACGCCCGGCCTGAATGCCTCTTTCCGCGTCGAATTGCCGCTGCTGCTGAGCAGCAAGGCGCGTAACGAGATTCCGTTGACGGAAACGAGACCGGGACACTACGAGGGAACTTATCAGACACCGTCGTCCTTAGTACTTAACGGCGGAGTCGTCGTTGTCCGTGTCTGGGATCGTGCGGGCAACCAAGCGGAATTCGAAGCGCCTGGCAAAGTGTACGTAACCGGCACCCAGCCTCCGGCCAATGTGCCGCCGGTCGCAGCCATTTCGGCGCCGGATACGGCGAAGAAGAAGCAGCAGGTTACGTTTAACGGCTCTGCGTCCCGCGATGCGGATGGAAAAATCGTCCGTTACGAATGGAAGTTCGGCGACGGCGGAACGGCTACCGGCGTCAAAGCGAAGCACCGTTTTACCACCGCTGGCACTTATACGGTGCAATTGACCGTCACCGACGATAAAGGGGCTCAAAATACGGCGGTGCACAAAATTACGATCAAGTAAGCGAAAGCTGCTCATTCGGCCTTCTGCGTATCAGTCGAAAGACCTCTGCGGTTTTGCGCAGGGGTCTTAGAGTTGAGAAAATGGTCAATTGAGATAATAGAGGTTACGAGGGGTGGGGTATCCACTTCCGACCGCTGTTGTCCTCGGGAAATTTGATTGAAAGCCGCTTGTTAGCGGACATTTCCCGAAGACAAAGGCGGCCGCTATCGCTTCTCCAGTGGATACCCCACCTCCGTTTGCATCTCTATTTTTGAAAAGCCCACTTGCTCAACAAGCTCCGACCTTTGCACTTCCGCTGCAGAGGTCTTTTTTTATGTGCCATGCCCGGTATGGACTTATTCCGCGAGCAAGGAGGGAAGCAGCAGGAAGACCGTCGAGAGACTTTCTGAGCGCCTTAAGGGGGCCGACAGTATATTTTGTAGCTTTTTAGCCTTGCCTGTAGCATGGTTTTTTGGCTTTTGATTTTTCGATTTAGATTAGTCATCGCTTTTTTTGCGTAATGGACTAGCGATATACGTCGGTTTGCCACATGTTACGTCGTTTGGTAAAATATATACGAACAATTATTCGTGTTCGATCGATGGATTTCTGACCGTACCAAATGACTCCACGACCAACGAAATGGGGAACAGCGATGAACAACAAGACAAAGGCGACTTGGATGCTTGCAGCGGCATTGTCTCTCATGCTTGCAGCTTGCAGCAGTGAGCGCGCCGCCGAGCCGCCCGCGCCGACCGAGTCGCCGAAACCGGCCGAAACACCTAAGCCGACCGATTCACCGAAAACGGTTGAATCCAAGAAGTCATCCGCTTTGTCCGGCGATTCTTCGGTTGTCCCGGCCCCGCCGGCGACCTCCGTCAACTCGGAGTCAGCCAAGGACGCGAAAACGGAGAAAGAGACGAAAGAAGCAAAAGCTAAAGAAACAAAAGAAACGAAAGAAACGAAAACGACGAAGGACAAACCGAACACGTCCGAGCCTGCGGACAAGCAAAGCCAGCTATCCGGCACAGCAGGAGCTGTCAATGATAACGGCAAAGCGGGCGCATCCGGACCGAAAAATCCGGCCGCAGCCGTCACGGGCGGCAAAACGAAGGAACCACCGGCAGCAGGAACTGGAGACCGCAAGGCGCTCTCGTGGTATTACATGAAGAAGCCCAAAGGCCAGGTCCCGAATTTCCCGGCGGAGACGAAAAACTACACGAAAGACATGAAGGCGCTCTGGGTCGGGACCGGGAAAAAAGTATATTTGACCATCGATACCGGCGGTCCGCTTGGAGATATCGATACGTTGGTCAAGTCGCTGAAGGATAACAAGGTGAAGGCGAATTTCTTTATCGCGGGCTATAACGTCAAGAAAAATCCCGATTTCATCCGGACGCTTGTGGCTGACGGGCATCTAATCGCCAACCACACGATGACGCATACGGATATGAATACGCAAACCGACGAGCAGGTGCGCAAAGAAATCGAAGATTACGAGAAGCTTTATAAAGATGTGACCGGGAAGGACATCCAGCCGTATTTTCGTTTTCCGTACGGCCGCTATAATATGCACTTATTGAAAATGGTATCCGATATGGGGTACACGTCCGTCTTCTGGTCTACGGCCATGCGCGACTGGGAGCCCCGCAAGAACGGGGCGGAGGACCCCTACAACGACATCATGAACAATTTGCATGACGGCAACATTATTTTAATGCATCAAGGTTCGCCGGAAAACATCCAGGCGCTGGATAAAATCATCAAAGCCGTCAAAAAAGCGGGCTACGAGTTTGCGCTGTTAAGCGATATCGAGCCTCCGAAGTAGTTTTCGTCCGGCACGCTCCGTTTTGAGCCGTGACCCGCCTCAGGGCGGGTTTTATTTTTGGCCGGGGTCTGTTAAGATAAAATGATCCGAACGGCGGAACAAGCCGAACCGGACACCTTTCCTTTTCGCCCTACATACCATAAACCTAGAAGTGAACAGACCAACATAAAGGAAGCGAATAACCGTGCAGCAAGCGATAGCCATATTGGATTCAGGAGTCGGCGGATTGACGGTGGTCAAAGAGGTCATGCGCCAACTGCCGCAGGAGAAAATCGTTTATTTCGGAGATACCGCCCGGACGCCTTACGGACCGAGGCCGGCCGAGGAGGTTACTCGCTTCACGCATCAGATCGTCGATTATTTGCTTCAGTTTCACCCGAAAATGGTGGTCATCGCCTGCAATACGGCAACGGCCGTCGCCTTGGAGGAGATCCGCGCCAGACTGGCCGTTCCTGTGGTCGGCGTCATTCATCCCGGAGCCCGGGCAGCGATCAAAATGACCCGCAACCAGAATATCGGCGTTATCGGAACGATCGGAACGATCCAAAGTAAAGCCTACGAAACGGCGCTGCGTCAAATTTCACCTCACATTGAAGTCGTGAGCCGGGCCTGTCCTTTGTTCGTGCCTTTGGTCGAGAAGGGCGTATTCCACGGTGAGCAAACCCGGCGGGTCGTCGAGGAATCGCTCAGCGAGCTGAAGGAAACCCCGATGGATTGCCTGATTCTCGGATGTACGCATTACCCATTCCTTGCGGATACGATTGCTTCGGTCATGGGACCGAATGTTACTTTGATTAACTCGGCGGAGGAGACCGCGCGGGAAATCAGCACGATCCTGTATCACAAGGGAATGCTGGCGACCTCCAATAAGCTGCCGGTTCATCAGTTTTTTTGCAGCGGAGATCCGTGGATGTTCAAGATGATTGCGCAAGGATGGCTGAACGAGCAGATCAGGGTAACGCCCGTTGTCTGGCAGGTTCCGAATATTATATAGCTCTCCGGCATATGCATTAGCGAACCCCGGGCCTTCGCGTTCGGGCAGTGAGCTGAGGAGGGCTGTCGGATGACATTTCCTTACGTCGTCAGACGCGGAGATACGCTCCATCGGGTCGCACGACGGTACGGTATGAACGTGACGGCGCTTTATGGGGCAAATCCGCATTTAAAAGAACACAGCTACTTGTATCCCGGCCAAGTTATCCACATTCCCGTAAGAACGACGAGCCGCTACGTCATTCAAGCGGGGGATACACTGTGGGATCTGGCCCAACGGTTCAATATTTCGTTGCCGGAGCTCCAGTCGGCCAACCCTGATGCGGACCCGCGTCGTCTGCGGATCGGACAAACCATTGTGCTTCCCGTAAGCAAAGGCTTGACGATTGTCGAAACGGACGTGGAGTACGATTATGCGGAGCTTATGGATGATTTGGACCGGCTGCTGGACACGTATCCTTTTCTGGAAATGACCGTCATCGGTCAATCCGTGCTCGGAAAAGATATTCCGGCGGTGCGCATCGGCACCGGCCCGCGGGAAGTGCATTATAACGGGGCGTTTCATGCGAACGAATGGATTACGTCGCTGCTGCTGATGAAGTTCATCGAGGATTATGCATCGGCCTATGCCGGAAGGAAGCCGCTGCGCAACCGGGATATGACCGCACTATATGAGCAAACCTCGCTGTGGGTCGTGCCTATGGTCAATCCGGACGGCGTGGAGCTTGTGCAGCAAGGGGTTACGCCGGAGCATCCTTATTATGAGGAACTGCTCCGGTGGAATTACGATTCGCAGCAGTTTTCCCGCTGGAAAGCGAACATCCGCGGCGTCGATCTGAACGACCAGTTTCCGGCCCATTGGGAGGCGGAACGCGACAGGCGGGAGGTGCCCGGTCCGGGTCCGCGGGACTATGCGGGACCTGCGCCGCTGTCCGAGCCGGAAGCGCAGGCGATGGAGGCGTTCACCTACGGGCATTCGTTTCGCCTAGTGATGGCGTTCCATACGCAGGGCAGAGAAATTTATTGGAACTACCGGGGGCAGGAGCCGCCGGAAGCCGAAGAAGCGGCACACCGGCTGGCGAAGGCGAGCGGCTATCGGGCCGTCAAGCTGACAGGCAGCGATGCCGGCTATAAGGATTGGTTCATTCAGGAGTTCGGCCGCTTAGGGTTCACCATCGAAGCGGGAATCGGCATCAACCCTCTACCGATCGAACAGTTCCCGCAAATGTACGACGACGCGATCGGAATCATGCTGGAAGGGTTGAAGCTGTAGAGGCTGCTCCGGCACAGTCAAAAAAGAAGTGCTTCCGCGAAGGTCCAGTGATCCGTGGCGGAAGCACTTCTTTTTCACTTTACTTCAAAAGCTTCAAAAATTCGCGCATGAATCCCGGCAGATCGGGCCAGGCATGCCCGGTGACGAGCTTTCCGTCCACATGAAGCGTGTCCGGGCCATAGGTGGCGCCGAGGCGCTCGATATCGGGGCGGCAAGCTGTATACGCGGTCATGGTGCGGCCCTTGAAATAGCCGTAGTCCGGAAGCGAGGCGAACACCTGAGCCGCATGACATATGGCTCCAACCGGCTTGTCGGCTTCCAGAAAATGAGTGATGATGCGGGGGACATTGGCATCGGAACGGATGTATTCCGGCGCCCGGCCACCCGGTATGATCAGCCCGTCATATTTGGACGGGTCCACTTCCGCAAAGGCAATATGAGACGGAAGCCGGTGACCGAGCTTCTCCGTATAGGTCTCCCAACCTTCGACGAAATCGTGCACGACGGTGTGAAGCGTCTTCTTCACAGGCGAGGCGATGACCGCTTCGTACCCTTCCTCCAACAGCCGGTAGTACGGGTAATACACCTCCAATACTTCAACCGCGTCTCCTGTCAGTACAAGTATTTTCTTGGACATGGTATCACTCCTTGGTAAAGGTTGGAATGTCACTCTCTCATTATGCTGGATGGGGGAAAAGCTGTAAACGGGTTGAAATTGTCGGGATTTGTCGAATCATTTCAGGATTGACGAAAGATGGTGTATACTGGAGTGAGAGGCCATTCGTACAAGGAAAGGGGACGATTCGTCATGTGGAAGCGATTGTGGTCACTGCGGCATTGGGGTCATGTATTCCGCCGAATTCTCCCGCTGCTGCGCTCGCCCAAAGTGCCGATAGGGGAAAAGCTGCTGTTCTTCGTCCCTGCGCTCGTGTATTGGATTATGCCCGATGCGCTGCCATTGATTCCGCTGGACGATATCGCCGTTACGATGCTGCTCATGAACTGGTTCACCGACCGGGCAGAGCGCAAATACGGCGCCACCTAAACCATAATCAATACAACAAAGAGCTGCCCGCCGGCAGCTCTTTTCTTCTCTATAGACGCCGCTATTTGCTCTTCGGAAGCTCCGGCTCGTACTCCTCCGCCGGCATGCGGATCCATTTCTTCAAGTAGCCTTGCTCGTACAGCGCTTTGATCAGGATGATGAGAATCGGCGATAAAATCAGTCCGGCCACGCCGAACAGAGACAGCGACACGATCATGAAGGAAAGCATCGTAAAAGCGGACACCCCGAGCGAGTCGCCCGTAATTTTCGGCTCCAGGATTTGTCTGGCGGAGATTACGACCGCGAGCAGGACGGAGAGCCAGATGGCCAGCGTCGTTTGGCCGACCACGAACAGGTAGATAATCCACGGAATGAACAGCGTCGAGACGCCGAGCAGCGGCAGCACGTCGAAGATGGCGGACAGCAGCGCGATGGAAAACGCATTTTTGATATTCATGACGAGCAGCGCGATGAAGATGACGGCAAACGTCACGCTAATCAGCTTGGCCTGCGCCTTGATATAGGTGACGATGCCGATCAGCACGTTTTCGCGGAGAAAGTGGAACGCTTTCTTGAACGTGTTGGGCGTCTTGTCCTCCGCGATCCGCTTCCAAGATTCGATCTCGATGCTTAGAAAATAGGCGAGAATGATCGCAATGACGAAGTTCACCACGAAAGCCGAAAAGGACGTAAGGACCGTAAACGTGCTGGTCAGGAACGAGCGGGCGATTTCGGTCGCTTTTTTCGCGATTTCCGCCGAATATTCCTTCGCTTTATTCACGATCTCTGCCGTCGGCAGCGTGCCGAAGCGGTCTTGCAGTGTGTCCGTCTGCTTGGCGATTTCCTGTGTCAGCACCGCGGCATATTCGGGCAACTTGTCTTTCAGGTTGACGATCTGGCTCGTGAAGATGACTCCGGCGCCGGTAATCGCTCCCAGAATGATGAGCACGAAAATGATGGTCGAAATCGCGGAAGCGATCGCCTTCTTGATGCCCCTGCGGTGCAGGAAGCGCGCGAACGGCTCGATGATCATGTAAACGATAAACGCCAGGAAGATCGGGGTCGCAATGCGGTACAGGTAACTGAAGACGAACATGAACAGGTACACGGTAATCACAAGCAAAGCGATGTCGAAGATCGTTTTGTAATATTTGCGGTAAAAAGAAATCATAGGTCACCTCGGAATCTCAGGGTCAGCACCATTTGGCCGCCCACAGCTTCATTTCTTTTAACATTCGGTGCAAATCCTCGCCTTTGGGCGTCAGCGTGTATTCGACCGTAACGGGGACGGTCGGATAAGCCGTCCGCTCGAGCACGCCGTTTTCCTCCAAGTGGCGCAAGGTATCCGTCAGCGATTTGGGGCTGATGGTTGAAATGTTGCGCTGCAGCTCGCCAAACCGTTTCGTTCCTCCGAAAAGCTCCCGCAGAACGAGAAACGACCATTTGCCGCCGATCACGTCAAGCGCTTTTTCGATCGAGCACTCGATATGAACCGGCTGCTTGGGGACATAATTGCCGGGGTGCCGGTTTTGTTTGCTTTCCGTCAATGACATCTCGCAGTCTCCTCGCTTTCCATTCGTGCGTGAGTTCATATACCTGTAATCATATCAGAAAGGGGCGGCTTCTTACCAGCATTTGTGAACCGGCTGCGGAAGGTTGCTTTCGTTCCCGGGTTTATATACAATAAGGGGAAAATGCTTATTAGTGGGAGATGTGCCTGAACATGAAATGCAAAATTTCGCGCAATGCCGCCAAAGTGCTTTTGGCTGAGATGGAACAAGAGGAAAACAAAGAATTGAAGCTTCGCGTATATGTAACGCACAAGCACGGCGATCATGCGCACTACGGGCTCGGAATGGACACACCTACGGAAAATGACGTGGTCGTGACCACCGACAGCGGGATCGACGTTATTTTGCAGAAGGACGAGCCGCTGCTGGACGGCGTGCGCGTCGACTACTTCTATTTGCCGGAGGAAGGCTTTGCGGTCACCAATCCGAGCAAAGGCAACCACGGCGACCATTAATCGGCCGCCCGGATGCCTCAGAAAGGATAACTCCGCATGGCCAACGATATTCGCGTCTGCGACAAATGCAAGCATATGAAAATGAAAACCGCGCTGCCGAAGCTGCAGAAGCTGGCGCCTGACGCCGACATCAAAGTCGGCTGCAAGTCCTATTGCGGTCCGTGCTCGCGGTTTGCCTTCATTTATATTAACGGCCGGTACGTGACCGGCGCAACGGAAGACGAAGCGATCGAGAAAGCAAGCAAGTATATTAAGAAGAAATGATGGACGAACCTCCTGGCGCAGTTTGCGGCCGGGAGTTTTTTTTATGGCTGCAAGGCTTTACAAAATCTTCATATGCCCTTTACATCGTCGAAACAATCGGCAACTATGCTAAGAAAAGTGAGTCCAAGAACCTAGTTTGATTCGCCGGAGGGGTATCGTCATGATGAAACGTTGGTTGAAAAAGAGAAAATGGCTGGTCCTGTCGCTCGCCGCAATGACGCTCATGGGAGCGCAGACCGCAGCAGCCGCAGAAGGCGGCATGGAAGCGATCGGCACGAAGTTCGGCATTTGGTCGGGCGGTAAAGAAGTGAAGACGGACAAGGCTCCCGTCCTGATCGACGGCAGTACCTATGTCCCGCTGCGCGCACTGGGAGAAGCGCTGGGCAAGCAGGTGGAATGGAACGAATGGACGCAGTCGATCCGGCTGAAGGAGATGCCGAAGGTTGCAGCCGTACACGAATGGAAAAATCCGGGGACGCTGGTAGGCAACTTGAAAGAGGGCGGCTTCTCGGGGCTGATCCATCTGCCGGGCGACCCGGCCGACGTGTTCTATACGCTGGCTGACCGTGGGCCGAACGGCGAGTTCGGCAAGGACAAGCTGCGCACGTTCCCGAACGAGGCGTACGTGCCGCGCATCTACAAGATTAAAGCGGCCGGCGGAACGATCGAAGTGCTCGAAACGATCAAGCTGCATTTGCCGGCCGGGAAAACCGACAAGTTCAGCAAGACGGCGGAGCTCACCGGTCTGCCGAACATGGAAGGCAGCGACGAAGTTCCGTACGACGGCAGCGGCACGAAGAAGCTGGCTTACGATCCGGACGGGCTGGACCTTGAAGGCATCGCCTATAACCCGGTGGACGATACGTTCTGGTTATCGGACGAGTACCGTCCTTCCGTGCTGCAGGTGAAACGCGACGGTACGGTTGTCGGACGGTACGTGCCGCAGGGAGCGAAGGAGCAATTGGTTGCGGCGGGCGCGCAAACGGAGATTTATGACATTTTGCCGGCGGTGTACGCGAAACGGATTCCGAACCGCGGCTTCGAAGGCGTCACGATTTCGCCGGACGGCAAATATTTGTACGCTTCGATCCAGAGCCCGATGGCGGTTCCGGATAAAAAGACGGGCGAAGCGTCCCGCAATATGCGCATCTTGAAGATGGATTTGGCCGCCAAAAAAGTCGTCGGCGAATATTTGTACATCGCGGAGAACGCCGATTCGTTCATGAATGTGAAGCAGAAGGACGTCGTCATCAGCGACTTATCCGCCTTGAGCACCGATGTGCTGCTGGTGGACGAGCGCGATAAAAACAGCGGCAAGGAAGCGCAAATTAAGCGCATTTACCGGGCGGACTTCTCGGCGGCAACCAATCTGCTCGGCACAGAGCACAGCGACAATCTGGAGAAGCTGACGCTGGCGCAAATCAAGGAAAAAGGCATCGTGCCGGCCGGCAAGGAGCTGATCGTGGACGTGGCGAAGCTGGGTTACCCGCACGAGAAGCTGGAAGGGCTTGCGGTAGTGGACAAGCATACGATCGCCGTTGTAAACGACAACGATTTCGGCGTGGACGGCTACGACGACCAAGGCCAGCTGAAGGTGAACGGCAACCCGACGCAAATGTACCTCATCCAGGTCGGCGAAGAATTAAAATAAAATCGTCAGTGCAGAAAGAGCTCGTCCAGGCGGACGGGCTCTTTTTCGTCACGCCATTATTTTTTGCCGAATGTCTGGGCAGGCTCGACCAATTGCTGTATAATGAAATCCTGTTTCATTCCATGGCTAATTTTACCGAAGGTTAAATATACCGGGGGTTACACACGGAGAGAAGGTCGGTACGATGTTCGCAGCTGTAAAGTCTCGTTTGCTTCATTTTTTACGCGAGTATCATCCGATCGTGCATGTGCTGCTTGTAGGAACCGCTCTGGCGCGGATCGCTTCGTCCATGAGCATGCCGTTTCTGGCCATTTATTTGTCGCGGGAGTCGGGGCTGCATCCGATCACGATCGGCGCGATCATCGGCATCGGCTCGCTTGCCGGCATGGCGGGCGGCTTCGTCGGCGGAGCTTTGTCCGACCGTCTGGGACGCAAGTTCATCATGATGGTTGCCTTGATCGGCTGGGTGATCGTCTTTGCCGGCTTTGCGCTTGCCAAATCGCCGCTGCTCTTCATGCTGTTCAATATGCTGAACGGGCTCTGCCGTTCGCTCTACGAGCCGGTATCGCAAGCGCTGATGGCCGACGTGACGGTGAAAGAAAAGCGGCTTAACGTCTTCACGATGCGTTATCTTGCGATCAATGTCGGCGTGGCCGTCGGACCGCTGCTCGGCGCCTACTTCGGCATGTTCGAAGCCTGGCTGCCGTTTCTGGTTACGGCTTTCATTTATTTGACCTACGCGGGGTTGCTCTATGCGCTGCTGCAGGCGTTCGGCATTCGTCAGATCGAAGGGGAGCACCGCAGCGGGGTGACGGTCCGCTCGGCTTGGCGGGTCATCGCGAGCGACCGTGTATTCCGTTATTACATTGCAGGCGGGATTATCGGCGCGATCGGCTATTCGCAGATGATGGCCACCTTATCGCAATACGTGCAGCAAAGCGTAGCCGACGGGGCGACGCTGTTCGCGCTGCTGATGACGATCAATGCGGTGACGGTCGTCCTGCTGCAGGTGCCGCTGTCGAAAATGTTCGAAAGCCGCGGTCCGATGGCCGCCATTGCGGTGGGCGGTCTCATGTTTGCGCTTGGGGATGTCGGCTATGCGGTATCCACCGGCTGGATCGGATTTATGATCTCCATGGTTTTGTTCACCGTCGGGGAAGTGCTGAATTTTCCGGCAACGAACATGCTGATCGACCGATTGGCGCCGGAAGGAATGCGGGGCACGTACTTCGGCGCGCAGTCGTTTACGAATCTCGGGCATTTTCTCGGTCCTTTGGCGGGCGGTGTGCTTTTGTCGGAATGGGGAGGCGGTCCGCTGTTCTCCGTGATGGCAGTCGTAACGGTGGCGGGAATATATTTTTACTGGAAAGGTCAGCAAGTCTATAAAATGTTTCATAATTCACATGAAAATTCATGAAAATAGGCCGTAAGAACTATGTATTCTATAGGGTTGATCTTTTATCCTAAGAGATGAGATTCAATCATACACAAAAAGACAATTTTCGAGCGTGCTCGATAAAGGCAAACCGGGCGAAGGCCCGCGGGCGCAAAGCTATAGAGGCTAAGGCGCCGAGGTTGCGTGATGCCAGCCAGTTTACCGAAGGCACGGAGACGCGCGATGATAGATGCGGACTCCCGTACCGTCAACGGAGAGTCTTTTTGTTTGCATATAAAGGAGCGAGAACGGATGGCAGATCAGAGCCAAGGACGGAGCATCATGACGAAGCAAGGCTTCTATACCAAAGTGGGCAACGATTTCGTCGGCGTCTTTTTGTCGAGCGAAGGCCCGAAAATGTTCATTAATCGCGAGGTGTACGAGCTCGCATCCTCCTGCTGGGACGTCGAAATGGTTAAAGGGCGCAGCCGGCAGGTCATTACGTTTTATTGGCGCGGCGAAGTGAAGCTTTCCGTGCGGTGCGAAGCGGACAATGAAGTGTTCATGTCGCTCTTCGATTATTGGAGCTGCCGGGCGCAAGACCTCCGTCACGCCTAGCGGCCGCCTGCCGATCCCGATTCTCTCTTTCGAATAGGCACTCGCCCCGGTCGTGGTGCATACGATGCTTGTAGCACATGACGGCTTATCGGCCAACGGGGAGGCAGAGACAGGGATGGCAACGGATTTCGAGACATCTGCGGCGTTCGAACACCGGTTCTGGCTGCAGGTGATGGGAGATCATGCCCGGTTTATTAAAGATTCGCTGTCTGCGGACGAATCCGAAGAGGTGACGCGGGCCCGGGGAGTGATCGCGGCCTTCGACGGTCTGCTGCAGCGTGCCCGCAAGACGCAAGAGCGCGAGCGGCTAAGCGAGATTACGCGGGAGGCGTACCGCTTGACGCAGCAATTGCGCAGCTTCAAGCTGCATCTGCTGCAGAGGCAGTTGATCGGGAAGATCACAATCGGACTGTCGGCTTCGTTTCTGAGCCATATGGTGAACGAGGCTGAGGAATATTTGCGGGTGCTGGGGAGTCTGCTTTCCGGGCAACCGGCCCCCGTGTTCCATGAGCTTCATCATCATCTGGTTTGGCTGCAGGATGCCTACGGGCATGCGAGCTCGATCGCAAGCGATCTCGATATGGCGGAATCGCGTTTGAACGAGATGGCACGGACGTTCGATCAGCATTTTCGCGAATTTTATTTAAAAGCGGTCGAGCTGGCCGGGTATTTGCGCGCGAATGTGAAGAAATTTCCGGCTTTGCTACGTTTCGGCAAAGAAGTGGAGCTCGAAATGGCGCTGTTCATGCAGTTTCTGCGGGAGCTGGAGGAGCTGCGGCTTAGCAAGCAGGCGCTCGGGACTTTGTCGCCTTTAATGGCAGATCATATGTCTCGCGAGGAGTGCTACTACCTGATGAAGCTTTCTCAGTCATCGGAGTATAAAGCGCCCGTCTGCGACCCGGCCCGTCCCCGCGTCGAGACTTAGCTTGAATAAATCGAATACATCCTTACAAGGCCCAAGCTGAATCATTGCTCTGGTCTCGTAAGGATTTTTTGCTTTTGGCCAAAAAGGGGTCAGGAAGGTTAAAGCGGCAGGCAAATGGAAATATTGGATGGTGTCGTTCAAGACATTGTTGACAACATTCATCGTCGAATCCGATGAAGTTGCAACGGAGGACTGATACCCCTATGGCCAAGGAACAATCCATCCTGTTTTTGATGTGGATCGCCAGTGTGCTACTGCTTGGTATGACCGGACGCCGACGTGTGAGAGCCACTGTGCTTCTAATCTTTATTTTTCAAGCACTGACCTGGTTGTTGAGTTTGGTGCTGACGAGCTTGTCCTTGTTCGAATTTCCGGTGCGGGAATTGCCGAGGGCGACATCGATTAATTTTACGTCTGAGTTTATCTTGTTTCCGGCTTATGCCGTATGGTTTCACTATACGTATCCCGAGTGGAAAAGCAGGGCCCGTCAGATCGGGCATTATGCGCTGTTTGCCACGCTTTTCGTCGCGTTTTACAGTTTGCTTGGGCACTTCACATCGCTTGTGAAATTTCACGCTTCGCCGGCTTGGCTATATCTTACCTTTCCGGGTGAGCTCTATATTACCCGGCAGGTGTTCCTGTGGTTCGTTCGGGAGGAACCGGGAAAGTCTGTTGCAGGCTTATCGGAGAAACGGTTATGAGCAGATTCATCGAGCAGTGGATTCTTTTCTTCGTCTGGGGGATGACACTGGCTTCCCTTTTACTCATTCCGAAAGAGAAGTATCGCGTCGCGCTTATGGTTTTTTTATTTAAACAGTGCGTCACCTGGCTGCTCGGGCTTCTTGTGGTCGAGTGGGAATGGATTGCCTACCCGGTCCGGTTGTTTTGGAAGGTGAATGCCACCAGCTTTACATTCGAATATTTCGTCTATCCGGTCATTTGTATTTTCTTTATGCTGTATTATCCCGAGCGCCGGGGCGGATGGGCGAAGCTCGCGTATTACGCGGCTTTTACGACCGGAATCATGGTGCCGGAATACGTGATCGAGCGCTGTACCCGGCTTATCGATTACTTGCACTGGACCTGGTATTGGAGCTGGATCAGCTTGTTTCTCACGTTCGGGATGTCCCGGTTGTTCTACGTATGGTATTTTAAGCCGGTGCGGCCGGCAAAAATCAAGCCCTGAGCTTATTGCTTAGGGCTTAGCTTGTCAAGAAAGTGGGCATTTACAAAAATAGAGATGCAAACGGAAGTGGATACCCCACCCCTACGTAACCTCTATTATCCCATTTGACCACTTTCTCGACACTCAGAAGCCCTGAGCTTATTGCTCAGGGCTTGGGTTCGTCTCCCGGTCCTTGCGCCATGCGTATAAGCCGCCGGGTGCGAAGTACTGGTACAATTGGCATTCGATTCGTCCGTTAAACAGCTTCCGCTTCTTGTCTGCCGGCCGATTCATGTAATGCTCAAACTGCTTGGCCGGGGTCAGGACAAAAGCGGACCAGGTAGGGAGCTGCGCATACAAGTGTCCGAAATCGCGGACGGCGCGTTCCGCTTCGCTCCGGTCGCCCAGTCGTTCGCCGTAAGGCGGGTTCGTAATGGTGCAGCCGTAATCTCCTTGCGGCCGCGCTTTGGCTACCGGCAGTGTCTGCAGGCTGAGCTCCTTGGCCAGTCCGGCCGCTTTGGCCGACGCTTGGGCAACCTCGATCGCGCTGCGGTCGAGGTCCGAACCGGCGATCTGCAGCGGCACGTCGTCGCGCACGAGATCGTACGCTTCTTCGCGCGCTTCCTGCCATAACGACTCGGGGACGAGCGGCCACGCCTCTGCATTGAAGCTGCGTCTCAGGCCCGGTGCCAGATTCCAGCCGATCATGGCCGCTTCGACCGGGATCGTCCCCGAGCCGCAGAACGGATCGTACAGCGGGCGCTCCGGCTGCCAGCGGCTGAGCAGGATCATGGCTGCCGCCATCGTTTCCTTCAGCGGCGCTTCGGTGACCAGCTTGCGGTAGCCGCGCTTGTGCAGCCCGGGGCCCGTCGTGTCCAGCGTAATCGTCGCGATATCGTTCAGCAGCGCGACCTCGATAACGAAGCGGCCGCCCGTCTCGCGGAACCATTCGGTTCCGTAGCGCACCTTCATGCTTTCGACGACGGCTTTCTTCACGATGCCCTGACAGGCGGGAACGCTGGACAGCTGCGATTTATGCGAGCGTCCTTCGACCGGAAACTCGCCGTCCTCGGGAATCCATTCCGGCCAAGGCAGCGCTTTGACGCCTTCAAACAGCTCGTCGAAGGTGCGCGCCGGGAACTGTCCCATTTTGACCAGCACGCGGTCGGCGGTCCGCAGCCACAGGTTCGCCCGTGCGATCGCCAGTGCGTCTCCGACGAACGTGACGCGGCCGTTCTCAACCGTCACCTGATCGTATCCGAGGTCGCGGACTTCCCGGGCGACAACGGCTTCCAGGCCCATGGGGGCGGTAGCAATCAATTCAATGGTGTTCGATGTCAACGCTTGCTCACTCCTTGGAAAAGCCATACAATAAACTAGTATAGGCGATTGGCCCCGATTATACAACGGCGGCGGGAACAAAGGTAAGGAACGGTACAGCCGTACGCCCTACGAGGACCAAACGGAGGAGGAAGAACGGAGATGACGGAGATGCCATTATCGGCGGAAGCGTATTTGGAAGGGTTGTTCGAGCCCGATGCGGAGCTTGAGCGGGTGCAGGAAGGCATCCGGGAGAACGGGATGCCGGAAATTTCAATCGCGCCGGGGTACGGCCGGCTGCTGACGATGCTCACGCGGCTCGTTCGCGCGGAGCAGGTGCTGGAGATCGGGGCGCTGGGCGGCTACAGCGGCATTTGCTTGGCGCGCGGCCTGTCCGACGGCGGCAAGCTGGTATCGCTGGAGCTGAAGCAGGAGTATGCGGACTTGGCGCACAAGCACTTGCGCGAAGCGGGGCTCGGCGACAAGGTCGAATACCGGATCGGTGAGGCGCTGGATAGTTTGGAGGCGCTGTCGGCGGAAGGACGGCGGTTCGATCTGTTCTTTATCGATGCGGACAAGGGCAACTATCCGAATTATTTGGAATGGGCGATCAAGCTGGCCCGGCCGGGCGCGCTCATCCTCGGCGACAACCTGTTGATGCGCGGCAAGACGACCGATCCGGAGCAGACCGGCAACGCCGTGACGAAGATGCGCCAATTTAACGAAAGCATAGCGCGCGATCCGCGTCTGGAAGGCGTGCTGCTGCCGGCGTATGATGGCCTCGCCATTGCAAGAGTGCGGGGATAGAGGCAGGCAGGTGAAGATGTAGACATATAGCGAAGAGACGGGTTCCCATGGTCGTGGCGACGAGGGAACCCGTCTCTTTTGTCTGTAAAACCTCCGCTCTAAGCCCCTGTGGTCCCTGTCCCCCGATAGCCGAGCTCGTGCGATATGGCGCGTGTAATCCCCACCACCTCTTGAATCCACTGTTCATGGTACGGCAGCATACGATCGGTCGGGCCGATCACGCTGACGGACGCAATCGCTTTCCCGTCGGCATCGAAGATCGGCGCTGCGATCCCGGTCGCGCCGACATTGCGCAGGTTTGAGCTCAGCTCGTATCCTTTCGTCCGAATGTCCTCCAGCCTGCGTTTCATCGTCTCCGCGTCGGTAATCGTATATGCGGTATACGTTTTCAATTGATCCCCCAGCACTTCGTCGATGAAAGCGTCGTCCCGGTAAGCCAAAATGGCGCGCGCCGCCGAGGTGGCGTACATCGGAAACCGCCGGTGCTCCTCCGCATTGAAGCGGATCGGATACTGCGAGTCGATTTTATCGACATAAATGGCATCCTGACCGTCAATGACGCACAGCGTGACGAGCTCCTTGGTCTTATCCGAGAGCTGGGTAAGAAACGGTCTGGCGAAATCGACGAGATTGTGATTTTTCAGCACCTTGTTGCCGAGCTCCAGCAGCGTATAGCCGAGCGAATACTGCTTGGTTGCGGGATTTTGCTTGATAAAACCTTCGCTTTCGAGCGTCATCAGCAGCTTGTGCACCGCACCCTTGGATAGCTCCAGCTTGCGGCTCAAATCACTCACGCCGAGCTCTTTTGGAGAATCGAGAAATAATTTCAGCAGCTTGCAGCCGTTTTTGACAGAGGATAAATGGTTGTCCATAACCTTCGTGCTCCTTGCCGTCGTTGAGTTGAGGGACGGTTTGAAATGTAGAGTAAGTGTAACATAAAGCGGGCAATTTTCCCAGAATTCGCTTTCGCATGTTAGAAAACATAACATTGAAAACGTTTTAATAAAAATAAACTATTGCGCTTTATCCAAGTTACGTGCTAAAATCTCCTTGTGTTTCTCGTATAGTAAACGATGTTCACGTATAGTGAACGATACCACATCCGAGGAGGAATTTCAATGAATAAAAAAATGGGGGTTCTAGCGGTATTGACGCTTTGCGGCTCGCTGCTCGCAGCATGCGGATCAGGGAAGCCGGCGGCATCGGGTGAAGCGGGGCAAGAACAAGCCGGCGGTACGAAGCCGGAGAAGCAGCTCGTGATCTCCGGTAACGGAGCTACGGTAGAGCAAATGATGAAGGACGAAGTGTTCAAAAAATTCAATGAAAAATATCCCGATGTGAAGCTCACTTATGTATCCGGCGTCGCCACTGAAATCGTGGCCAAAGTGAAAGCGCAAAAAGGCGCTCCGCAAATCGACGTAACCGTGATCGAAGCGGGCGAGCAGGAAGCCGGCCGTGCGGAAGGGCTGTGGGAGCCGTTGAACGATAAGGACGTTCCGTCCATGAACAAGGTTTCTCCCGAACTGAAGGTGAAGGACAACAGCGGCGTAGCGGTCAACTTTACCCCGATGGGTATTTCATATAATGCGGAAATGGTGAAGTCCAAGGGCCTCCCGGTGCCGGAGTCGTGGAACGATCTTGCTCGTCCGGAGATGAAGGGGAATTTGACGCTCAGCGAAATTTCCAGCAACTTCGGCCGTTCCGCGCTGATCATGCTTGCTTATGCAAACGGCGGCTCGGAGAAAAATATGGAGTCTGGTTTTAAAAAGTTGGAAACGGTTGCGGGCTATATGCCGACTTTCGCCAAGAGCGCAGCGCAGTTGCAGCAAAACCTGCAAAACAAGACGGCTGCGTATACGGCTTGGACGATGGCACGCAGCTTGGTACAGAAGGACGCCGGCCTGGATCTCGAATTCGTCATCCCGAAGGAAGGTGCGAACCTGGTGCCTACCGTAGCGTCGATGGTCAAAGGGGCGAAAAACCCGAACGCCTCCAAGCTGTTCATCGAGTTCCTGCTTTCGGACGAAGTACAGGCGATGTACGCAACCAAGCTGTACTACAATCCGGCAACCAAGGTAAATCTGCCGATGGATATTTCCAAGAAGCTGAGCTTCGACATGAAGAAAGCCGTCAAATTCGATTACGAAGTTATCAGCAGCAAAACGCCGGAGTGGCTCGACCGCTTCAATAAAGAAATTGCGCCGAAAGTCGGCAAATAGGTGAACGACATGATAAAAACGATCGATGTGGAGCTCAAAGGCATTCAGAAAAAGTTCGGATCCAACGTGGTCGTGGAACAGTTCAATCTGCAAGTGGAGCAGGGGGAATGCGTTTCGTTCCTCGGTCCTTCCGGCTGCGGCAAAACGACAACGCTCAATATGATCGCGGGCTTTCTTGAGCCGGATCAGGGCGAGCTGATTATTAAGGGTAAAAAGATGAACGGCGTGCCGTCCAACAAACGGGATCTCGGCATGGTGTTTCAGACTTATTCGTTGTTCCCGCATATGACGATCTTTGAAAATGTGGCGTACGGGCTGAAGCTGCGCAAGACGCCAAAGGCGGAAATGCAGGAGCGGGTGCGGAAGGTGCTGGAGCTGGTCAAGCTGCCTCACGTGGCCGACCGCTACCCGAAGCAGCTTTCGGGAGGCCAGCGGCAGCGCATCGCCATCGCCCGCGCGCTCGTGACCGAGCCGTCGCTGCTGCTGCTGGACGAGCCGCTGAGTAACCTGGACGCCAAGCTGCGCGAAGAGCTTCGCGACGAGTTAAAGCGGTTGCAGCAGGAGATCGGTCTGACTACCATCTTCGTGACGCACGATCAGGAAGAGGCCCTTTACCTGTCCAACCGGATTGTGGTGCTGGATCACGGGAAGGTGGAGCAGATCGGCACCCCGTGGGAAATTTACAACCGCCCGGCGTCCGAGTTCGTACATACGTTCATCGGCAAGTCGAACCGGTTGTCCGGCAGAGTGGAGGCAGTGGGAAGCCAGACCCTGTCGCTCGTGACAGAGGACGGGCATCCGCTGCGGGCTGCGTTCAAAGGCATTGCGCTTCAAGCGGGAGACGCCGTCTCCGTCTATGTTCGTCCCGAGCGGATCGGCTTTGCAGCTGGGAGCGGCGAGAATTCCTCCGGCAGCGTCAATCGGGTGCAGGGCGTCGTCCAACTGATCTCCTTCCTCGGGGCTTACGCCGAATGCGAGGTGCAGGTCGGCCGGTATACGCTGAATGTGCGCATTCCTTCCGACCGTCAGGACCGCGAATGGTCGGTCGGTGATTCGGTATGGCTGGAATGGAAGCCGGAGGACGTGTTCGTTTTCCCAAGGAAGGGGCATGAGACCGATGGGTAAAGGCAAGTCATCCGCTGTCCGGAGCGCCGCCCTGCTGCTGCTTCCAAGTCTGGCCGTCGTCGCCGGCGTGTTTTTGCTGCCGATGTTTTATATTTTTCTTCTCAGTCTGGAGGGAAAGCAGGGGCAGTTCACGCTGGAGAACTATACGATCTTTTTTAAAGATCCTTACTATCTTCAAATTTTATGGCGAACCGTCAAAATGGGCTTGCTCTCGGTGCTGGCCTGTCTGGTGCTCGGCTATCCGGTGGCGATGTTCATGGCCCAGACGTCGGGCAAACTGCGCGGCATCATTACGTTCCTGATCATTTCCCCGCACTTGATCAGCGTCGTCATCCGGAACTTCGGCTGGGTCGTCATCCTGGGCGAGAAGGGCTGGATCAACAGCACGCTGCTGAAGCTGGGGCTCATTGACACGCCGCTCAAACTGCTCTATAACGAGCTCGGCGTCGTCATCGGCTTGACCGATTCCTTGATCGTGTACATGATTCTCGCCATCGCGACGAGCCTGTACCAGATCGACGGCTCGCTTTATAAAGCGGCCGGCATTCTCGGCGCGGGCAAGGTGCGCACGTTCTTCACGGTAACGCTTCCGCTGACGCTGCCCGGCATTGTCGCCGGAACGACGCTCGTGTTCAGCCTGTCGATGAGCGCGTTCGTTACGCCGGCGCTGATGGGAGGCACATCCGTGAAAGTGCTGCCGGTCATCGCTTACGAAAAAATTATGGCCCAGCTCAACTGGCCGCTGGGAGCGGCGCTTTCGTTCCTGCTGCTCGGTTCGACCATCGCGCTCGTCTCGCTGTTTACGCGGCTTATCGAAACGCGGCGCTATAAAGAGGTGTTCTCCTCATGACCAAACGAATTTCGCCGCTCGGCATTATCACGTTTCTCGTCGTCTTGTTCGTCGTGTCGCCGCTGCTGGTCATCATCCCGACCTCGCTGACGTCGGCCAAATATTTGTCGTTTCCGCCGGTCGGATTTTCCTTTCAATGGTATGCCAAAATTTTCGACCGGCCGGAATTCGTCGATTCGTTCTGGTTTAGCCTGCAGCTGGCGGCGCTGACCGCCGTCATTTCCACGCTGCTCGGCACCATCGCGGGACTTGCGCTGCACAAGTACAAGTTTCCCGGCAAAGGGCTGATCAACGGGCTGCTGCTGTCGCCGCTGACCGTTCCCGCGCTGATCATCGGGATTGCGGCGCTGCTCTTTTTCACGCGGATTGGACTGGCCGGCACGTTCACCGGGCTGCTGCTCGCGCACACGCTGATCTCGATTCCGTATGTGGTCCGGCTCGTGCTGACGGGGCTCAGCTCCTTCGATTATACGCTGGAGAGGGCGGCCTACATTTTGGGCGCCAAGCCTTTGAACGTCTTCTGGGATATCACGATGCCGCTGCTGAAGCCGGCGATTATATCCGGCATGATTTTCGCTTTCCTGACTTCGTTCGATAACGTGACGGTGTCGTTATTTCTCGTCTCCCCGACGACAACGACGCTCCCGATGGCGCTGTTCAGCTACATGCAGGAAACGTTGGACCCGCTCGTCGCGTCCGTATCGTCCGTCGTGATTTTACTGAGCTTGGTGTTCATCATTATATTGGAAAGGGGATACGGATTGGACCGTTTGTTCGGATCGAATTCGCATTCCCATTAACGGAGATGCTGCGGTGTGAAGTCAATAAAAGATCGGATTGAACAATATTTGCCCGAGATGCTGGCGCGGCTTGAAGCAAGCGTCAATATGGATTCGCCGTCCGCCGACAAAGCGCTGAATGACCGGATGGCGGACTGGTACGCGGGTCAATTCAAGGAAATTACCGGAGGTACAGTCGTCCGGATTCCGAACGAAGTGTACGGCGACCGGCTTCTGTGCGAGGTAGGGCAAGGGGATAAGCAGATTTTGCTGGTTGGTCATTTCGACACAGTCTGGCCGCAAGGAGAAGCGTCGCATCGGCCGTTTCGCATCGGGGACGGACGCGCTTACGGGCCTGGGGTCTACGATATGAAGGCGGGGCTGATGCAGGCGATGTTTGCGGTCAAGGCGCTGCAGGAGTCGGGGCGGTTCCCGGCAGATAAAAAAATCGTGCTCCTGCTCAACAGCGACGAAGAGCTCGGCAGTCCGACGTCCCGGGCTTTTATCGAAGAACAGGCCAGGAAGTCGGCCGTCTCCTTCGTGCTGGAGCCGCCGATGGAGCCGAGCGGCGCGCTGAAGACGGCGCGTAAAGGAAGCGGCCGGTTTAAGCTTGCAGTGCAGGGCGTTTCCGCGCATGCCGGCGTGAACCCGGAAAAAGGCGTCTCGGCGATCCAGGAGCTCGCTTCCCAGATCCATCGGCTGCATGCTTTAACCGATCCCGCTGTCGGGACGACGGTGAACGTCGGCGTCGTCAAGGGAGGCATCGGCTCCAACGTCGTGGCGGAGCACGCGGAAGGGGATATCGACATCCGCGTCGCCACGGCGGAGGAGGCCCGGAGAATCGAGCAGGCGCTGGGCGAGCTGGCTCCCGTGCTGCCGGAAGCCCGGCTGCAGCTGACCGGCCGGATGATGCGTCCGCCGATGGAGCGGACGGACCGGACGGCGGCGCTGTTCGCGCTGGCCCGGGAGATTGCCCGTGCCGAATTCGGCGTCGAGCTGGAGGAGACGCATACGGGCGGCGTCAGCGACGGCAATTTTACCGCTGCCGTCGGCACGCCGACGCTGGACGGACTGGGGGCCCGGGGCGATTACGCCCATTCGCCTGACGAGTATATCCGATTAGATGAAATTCCGTTCCGTACGGCGCTTCTCGCGGAGCTGATTGCACGGTGCTAGAGGGGTTCGCGCATTCGCGCAAGCAATAAAATAAGGCCGGGAAGCGCGTCTGAAGCGTTCCTGGCCTTATTTATATATGCCGCATTTATACGCTAATGGGCCTGTCGATCAGCTCGTTGGACGAAATGCCCAGAAAGACGTAGGCTTCCTTTTTCATGACGCTCGGATCGTCGTTCCAGAAGCTTTGCAGCACGTTGATAAATCCGGAAGCCCGCGCGATGCGGTCCATTTGCATTTTCATAATCGATCCGCTGCACAGCACGGCGCACTGGGACACTTGAGTCAAAATGCCGCCCTGAAGCTGTTCCCAGATCGCGTTCACTTCGGGAGAGAAGACGATGGGGCGGCCGTTTTTTATCATGAAACGGTTGTCGACGAGAAGCTTGGCTCCGCTCATCGTAGAAAGGCTGCTTTTTACCAGCTCGCTTGCTTGGGTGGCGTCCTCCACCGTCAACGAATCGAGTACCTGCCAGGCCAAAACATTGTTCGTGCGGTCAATGTGATGCTTAAAAACGTCTTCGAATGCCATATCTATTATTTTCCTCCTATTTAAACCAGGACGCGAGCATGATATCGAGCGAACGGCACGTGTATCGAACCAAATGCTCGGCTTCCTTTAGTTCTTGATCGTTCATATCTTGAATGAGATGATAGACGCTGCTGTGCTCCTCGTCCGCCTCGCAATGAACTTCCCAATACTCCAGATTCGTAAATCCGGCTCTTTTCAAAATCGCGTAGGCGTGCAGGTACATGGCAAGGGCGTAGCCTTCCGCCGTACTGTTCACAAGAAGCAGAGACAAGTTTTCGCTCATGGAGCTGACAGCGCGGTACTGGAGCGAAATGAAGTCCTCGGTCTCATAATTCGGAAACGATTGTTCGGGGTCGTCAAGCCCCAAATCCGTCATCCATTGGCGGAGCATTTCGGCGTGGTCCTTCTCTTCCTCGTAATGGGTGGAGAAGACATCGTGTCCGACATCCGGGAACCGTTCCCAGCGCAGCTTAAGAAGCTCTCCGAAATGCTTGGACAAATGGTATAAGTGCATGCACCATTTGAAATTTTCCGGCTGTGCGCTCTCGGGAAATCGGGTGAAAAAAGGATTCGACTTTTTTGCTTTCTCAAGTTCTTCTGCGATGATCGTCGAAATCGTCTCAACAACTTGTGATTGCATCATGAATTATCTTCCTCTTTTCTCTGTTGAATTGGATGCTTCCCGGGGAACGATAGATGACGGATCATAGCGGTTTTCTGGTTCACCTCCTTTGGAAACACCATAAATAGGCAAGCAGGAGGAAAAAATTATTTAATTTTCTTTACTATTTCTTACATTCTTATTATCGGATACATTTTCCTTCTTGTTAGGAAAAATGGCATAATTTATTTACTAAGTTTTCATTAAAGTTCACTGATTTGTCAAATTTTCGGGTAAAATGGGCAGAAAATCATAGATTTTTGGCAAAAAAATCCTGCAAGCCCAGGATGTTAAAGCACCAAAGGCTTACAGGTTGATCGCCAAAGCGTGGTTATGAAGGGGATTGGGTCGATTTTTGTCGGAGCAGAATCGATTTTCGAGCCCACAAGCCGTTAATCAAGAGCAGGACGGCCGAAACGAGAAAAAGCTGCTGGATCGTCATCACGCCGGAGATCGCTCCGCCAACGACGGGGCCCAGCATGTTCCCGAGCGCAAGCGCGCTCGTGTTGAAGCTGTAGGAGCGGCTTTCCATCCCGTTCGGCGTATATTTCCGGATGAGCGCGTTCACCGTAGGGAGCAGTCCTCCGAGAAAAATGCCGAGAAAAAACCGGGCCGCGCAGAGCTGCCACACGTTGTGCACGAAGGCTTGGGGGATCGAAGCCACGGCGGCGCCGAGCAGGCACGTCACGAGAATTTTCTCCGGCCCGATCCGGTCGGACAATTTGCCGAATACCGGCGAAGCGATCATATTGGAGAAGCCGGTCACCGATCCAACCAGACCGGCGTAGAACGCCAGCATCTCGTCCTGTCCGTGAAGCTGCTGGACGAACAGCGGGAGAAGCGGCATGACGCTGAGCAGCGAGAATTGGATCAAGAAGGTGACGGAGTACAGCGAAGGAAGCTGCGAAATGCGCCTCAGCTCGTTGAATGCCGCCAGCATGGACTGCTTTGGCTTCTGGAGCGCTTTTTTCGTGTCGAACGTTTCCTTCACCAGCAGCGCTGCAAGCAGCGAGGCGGCGAAGAGCGTAGCGCCCGTCACGTAGAAAATGTTGCGGAACCCGATCCATTCCGCCAGCAGCCCGCCGAGAAACGGCCCGAGAATCGACCCGGCGACGGAGCCGGATTGCAGCGTGCCCATCGCGAAGCCGACCTTCTCCCGAGGCGTGGTAGCCGACATAAGCGCGACTCCTGCTGGCACGAAGCCGGACACCGTGCCGTTCAAGAGGCGGAGCAGAAGCAGATGCCAAGCGCTGGTTGAGAAGCCCATCAGCGTCATGACGATCGCCATGCCGAAGCCGGAGCGCAGCAGCATCACCTTGCGCCCGTACCGGTCGGCGAGTCCGCCCCAGATCGGCTGAAAGATAAAGGAGGTGACGAAATTCCCCGCAAAGATGACTCCGGCCCAAGTAGCAACGCTATGAGGGTCATGGAGGCCCAGCTCCTGCAAATACAAAGGCAAAAAAGGAACAATCATCGTCATGCCGGCCATGACCAAAAATTGTCCCACCCATAATACGATTAAGTTAACCTGCCATTTCGCCACGCGAGCTCGCCTCTTTTCAAGCTGACCATCGCATGCAAACCGAATAACACGTTTGCCGTCATCTGTGTGCTGGTCTATGTAATGTAACGTTCGACATGATTCGAGTATACTCCCATTATTTCTGCGATGCAAACGTGTTCGGGGCAAGGGGACGATTGGTTATCCCGGGCGTGACACGAATGCCAGCCCGTTATTTCCGCTCGATCCCGCTGCGAATTTCGCCGACGAAACGCTCCAGATTGGGCAGACCGACGCGTTCGGCGACGGCGACGGCTTTCTCGACGTCATAAGGCACGCGGACGAGCTGAACGGAGAACGGAGCAGGCTCCAGACAGGCCGGATGCGACGTCTCTCCTTCCAGAATGGCATAGCTCGCATAAGGGAGCCCGTCGTAAGGTGCGCCGACGCTGCCGGTGTTGAAGAGCAGCAGACCTTGTCCCGCCTTCGACTTCAGCGTCTGGACGTAAGGAACGTGAATATCCCCGTAGCCGATGACGTCCGGGGTCAGCTCCGTGCCCGCAAAGCCGCCCGTTTGATCCGTATTTTGGAACATTGCTAGCTTTTCCTTCTTATTAGCCTTACGGAGCACACGATGATAAATGCTTTGCGCGGAAGCATGAAAAAGACGGACGCGGCGTCCGCTTAGCCGGAGCTCGGCGGAAAACGGCAGCTCGCGCAAGTAGCGGAGCCGTTCGGTCCCGAGCTGGCGCTGCTGCCACAAGCCCGTTTCCTTGTCCTGCGGGTTGTTGATGCCGTGATCCCAGTTGCCCTGCACCGTCGTTTCGCACAGCTCGCGAATGCGGTCCACCGCCTCGCACGGCTGCGGTCCTTTGCCGACCAGATCGCCGAGGCAGACGATGCGCCGGATACGGCGGCGGCGAATATCCCCAACTACCGCCTCCAGCGCAGGCAAGTTGCCGTGGATGTCGGAAATGACGGCAATGTTGTCCATGATGTAAGGTTCCTCCTGTTTCTGTAGCTCCCAAGTGGCTGATCCTTCCATTATAGCACATGCAAAGAACCTTCGGAGAACGGTATTCTCGGAAGGTTCTTATTTTTTACCGCTTTGTCAGCGTCTTAGTACACTTTATGAATGATCTCTTCGAAATCCGGCTCCTCCATATGAACGTCCCGGGCCGTTCCATATCGCTCCAGCCGGCGGAGCACCTCCAATGCGGGCAGCTCCTGTCGGTTGAAATGGACGGTCAGCTCGCAGCCGTTCGCAGCCGCAACGGTGAAGCCCGACTCCGGCTCCGTAGCATCGTCCAGAGAAACCTCGGCTTCAAACGATACGCGCAAAATCGTCGGCAGTCCGATGCGCTCCCGCAGCTCCCCGATTGTTCCGTCGTACGCCAGCGACCCGTGGTTGATCACCATGACGCGGTCGCAGAGCTGCTCGATGTCGTCCATATCGTGAGTCGTCAGCAGCACCGTTTTGCCGAGTTCCCGGTTTACTTTGGACAGCAGCCCGCGAATGTTGCGTTTGGCGATGACGTCCAGTCCGATGGTCGGCTCGTCAAGGAACAGGATGTCCGGCTCGTGCAGCAGTGCGGCGGCAAGATCGGCCCGCATCCGCTGGCCGAGCGACAGCTTGCGGACCGGCGTATCGGCGAATTCGCCGAGGCCGAGCAGCCCGTCCAGCTCTGCCAGCGTCCGCTGCTGCCGCTGACGGTCGATGCGGTACATCGCGCACAAAATATCGAACGAATCGCGTACGGGCAAGTCCCACCACAGCTGGCTGCGCTGGCCGAAGACGACGCCGAGCCGGGAAACGACCCGGCGGCGGTCCTTATGCGGGCTCATGCCGTCGATCCGCACCTCGCCCGAGGTCGGGTGCAGAATGCCGGTCAGCATTTTGATCGTCGTCGATTTTCCGGCGCCGTTCGGACCGATATATCCGACGAACTCGCCCGAGCCGACCGTGAAGCTGATATCGCGGACGGCCGTTTTTTCCGCCCCGCCTCCGGTTACGGCCGCTTTGATCCGCTCCCACCGGCTTAAATGGGGGGCGGGAATGCGAAAGCTTTTATGTAAATGCCTAACCTCAATCATCGGTTCATTCGCTCCTTTCAGATCTGGCAGTTATGGAAGTCCTAGTAAAATCAACTTCCGCTGCTCTGGTAGCGGCTCAGGCCGAACCGCCAAAACCGCAGCATGAGCCACAGGAACACGACGGCAAAAGCCATGACGGCGGGCAGCAGCCACCAGCCGAATTCGCCTTTCACGATATATAGCGCCGGCATGTAGTTTGCCATCCCGACAGGGATCAAGGTGAGCAGCAATGTCCGCAGCCATCCGGGATACAGCTCCATCGGATACTGCACGGCTTTGTTTGCGGCATCTTCCGTCAAATTTTGCAGTTCGCCGACCCGTGTCGTCCAGAAGCCGAACGTTGCGGTGCCGAGTCCGATAGCGAACAATAACGCCGCGCCCGTCACCAGAACGACGAGAGTGAGCGGAATGGCCGCTGCGGTCACCTGTCCCGAGCTAATCATTTGTCCTAGGCAAAGCGTCAGGATGATGCCGCCCTGCACCCATTCGCCGAGCATCAGGCGGAAATTTTGCGACATTAGCGCCAGCAAGACGGGAATCGGGCGGACGAGCAGCTGGTCCAAATCGCCGGAGACCAAATATTTCTCCAGATGATGCACGTCGTTGGCGAAGCTGCGGTAGAGCGCTTTGGACAGCAGGATGGTGGCATACAAATAGCCGATTTCGTACAAGCTCCAGCCTTGAATCGAGTCGAATTTCCACAAAATCACGGAAAGCAGCAAAAAGTCCATCATACTGACAAGAGCCGCGAGCACGGTGGATAGCCAGAAATTGAATTTGTACTGCATCCGGCTGCGGACGCTGGCTTTGACCAGCAGCAAAAACATGCGTATCGTGCTCATCCGCCCTGCACCTCCACTTTATTCCGCACAATAGCGGTTGCGGCGAGGCAAAGCGCAGTGAACAGAACGCACCACAAAAGACCGCCGTACATTTCGGACGGGGAAGCGAGGCCCAAATAAATTTTGCTTGGAATGTACTGCATGTACGGATAAGGCGTCAAGTACGCGATGCGCTGCAGCCATTGCGGCAGCCATTCGATCGGAATAAGAAAGCCGGAAAGCACGCTTGAGATGGAATTGTGAACCCAAAACAGCCAAGTCGATTCGGTAGTCCAGAGGGCCGTTACGCCGATGAGGTAATTCACGCAAATATTCATATAGGCGGCCATCGCAAGCGCCGTGGCGAAAGCGAGCCAGGTGCCGGTACTGTGCGGAACCGGAAGCGAAAGCATCCATATGTAAATCAGGTAGATGGGGATCGTCTTGTAGAGCAATTGGTAGCCGATTTGTCCCCATTCGCGGCACATCAACTGGTAAAACAGATGAACGGGACGCATCAAGTCGGTTGCGATCTGTCCTGTACGTACGGAGCGCTCGATCCCGAGTCCGTTGGTCACGAACAACGTAACCCACAGCGTCGCTTGGTTCAGCGCGACATAATGGATGACGGTTTGCAGGCTGTAGCCGTGCATGCCGTCCTGCTGTCCGATGCCCTGCCAGATCGAGACGTAGATCAGCCCGAAGACGATGCTGGCAACCGTATTGACCGCATGGGACAAGCGGTACTGCAGATTGCGTGCGAACGCTTTCTTCATTAAGACAGGGAAAAGCATAGACACCTCCGTAAGCTTGGATTGGAGCTTTGCTGGTAACGGCAGCGAAGTCCGGTTCGCCGGGTTCGGCGAGGGATGAGGCGGATTGAGGTGAGTTGCCTAAAAAGTCGAGAGAAAATCTATATTACCAGAATAAGGGGGGGCTTGGCAATCGTTTTTTTTAGGTAATTGTGCCCCATGACCACAGGCGGGTGATTTGCTATAATGGGAAAGCAAAGAGAACATATGCGCTGATTCGCAGCGGGATAGGATAGGGGTAGGTTAAGATTCAGAAGGAACCGATTGATACGGAGCAATCGCGTAAGGAAAAGCATGAACAGGAGAAGGAGCAGAAGCAGAAAAGAACGCTCTGGATAAAAATTGGCTTGTTAAGCCTCATCACGGCTGGCGCCTTCGCATATTTGATTCAAAAGCTGGACCCTCCGCAGGAGCGGGACAAAGGGGGCGGACTGGATTTGCCTCCGAAGATCGAAGCGATGTCCAAGCCGCCCGCGACGACGACTCCGGGCGTCTCTCCAGAGAAGCCGCCGACAGCGGAGAGCGGTACGGCGACGGCGCCTCAGGAGCAATCCACCAGAGTCAAGCTCACGTTCGTGGGCGATGTGATGTTCGGCAGCAAGGTGGATGACCTGCTCCAAAAGAACGGCTACGATTATCCGTACAAGCATGTCAAGCCGTACTTGGAGAAGGCGGATATTACGGTGGCGAATCTGGAAACGCCGATCACGACAAGAGGCGCGGCCCAGGAGAAAGAATATGTGTACCGGTCGTCACCGCAGTCGCTGCCCGAATTGAAGCGTGCGGGCGTCGATCTGGTCAATCTGGCCAACAACCACAGCATGGACTATGGCGTCGAAGGGCTGCTCGATACGCTGGATTATCTTAATGCCCAGGACATCAAGCACGTCGGTGCGGGCCGGAATTCGGACGAAGCGTATGACTACGTGATTATGGAGCAAAAAGGCATGAAGATCGCCTTCCTCGGCTTCAGCCGGGTCATTCCCGATACGAGCTGGTACGCCGGCAAATCGAAGCCGGGAATGGCAGAGACCTACAGCACGAAACTAGCATTTGAAGCCATCGCCAAAGCGAGAGCCGAGGCGGATCTGGTCGTCGTCATCGCCCATTGGGGAGAAGAGCGCAAGGCGTACCCGGTCAAGTCGCAGACCGATCTGGCAAGGCAGTATATCGATCAGGGCGCGGATCTCATCGTCGCCAGTCACCCGCATGTCGTTCAAGGCTTCGAGCAGTACAAGGGCAAATGGATCGCCTACAGCATGGGCAATTTTATATTTACGACCAATGACAATCCGAACACTTGGGAAAGCATGATTTTGGAAGCATCCTGCACCAAGGAGCGAAGCTGCGACCTAAGCATGGTACCGATTCTGACCAAGTGGGCTCAGCCGGTCCCGATGATCGACGAGGCCAGGGACCAACTGCTCGAGAAGCTGACGAACTTGTCCGTCAATGCGCAGATTGACAAGGAAGGACGGATTACGCTTGGCCCGTCCCGCACGATTCCGTCCGAAGCGGAAGAGAAGCCGCCTGTGAAGAAGGAGACGGGCATCGTCGACGGAACGTCCAAAACAGCCGTCAAACCGCCAGCGGACGGGACAAAAAAGCCTGCCGATTCCGGCAAAGCCGCCGATCCGAAGAAGGCGGAGCAGGGCAAAAAGTCCGAGATCGGGAAGACAACGGAAACGGGCAAGAAGACAGATGCGGATAAAACGCAAACCGGGAAGACAGGAGAATCGGGCAAGACGCAGGGAACCGGCAAAAATACCGAAGGCAAGAAAACGACCGAGGAAGGCACCAAATCGTCCGAGGGTGGTAAAAAATCGCCCGAAAGCACCAAGAAATCTGCCGAAGATCCGAAGAAATCGACCGATGCCAAGAAACAGACCGATTCCAAAAAGACGAACGAATCTTCAAAATCCTCCGGCGAAACCCGCAAGACGGAGGAAGACCGGAAAACATCCGGCTGAACCTAAAACGGCTGCTCCATCGCATGGGGCGGCCGTTTTTTACGATGTGCAAGCGTTGAGATTCCCCCAAGCCGGGCTTATAATGAAGGCGGACTCTTATTTTAACGGAAAAGGAACGATCCGAATATGAATGAATCGATTCGCAACATTTATTGCGTAGGACGCAATTACGGGCTGCATGCGGTGGAGCTTGGCAACGATATTCCGGAGGAGCCGATGATTTTTACGAAGCCGACACATGCGCTGGCAGCGGTTGACGGCGGCGAAATCGAGCTGCCCGGCGGGCGGGGCGAGGTGCACTACGAAGCCGAGCTGGTGCTCCGTATCGGACAAGCTTATAAAGAGGGCATCACCGTAGACGAGCTGGTGGACCAGCTGGCGCTGGGCATCGATTTTACCCTGCGGGACGTGCAATCGGCGTTGAAAAAGAAAGGCCACCCCTGGCTCCCGGCCAAAGGGTTTAAGGGCTCGGCGGCGCTGACCGGATTCCGTCCGTTTCCCGGCTTCGGGCAAGTCAAGCAGGTAGAGTATTCCTTGAACCGGAACGGTCTTGAAGTACAGCGGGGGAACCTGAACGACATGATTTTTGATCTGCAGGTGATCGTGGATTATATCGCTGCACATTACGGCTTGGGTGAAGGGGATATCATTTACACGGGCACGCCTGCGGGCGTTGGGGCGGTGAACGACAGAGACCGCTTCGAGTTGTTCTGGGGTGAGCAGACTTTTGGCGCTTTTACAGCAAGGATCGGGAAGTAACGGGTCCCGGATTGGCAAGCGATCTGTCGCAGCCGGCTTCCGAACGATCACGCCTCGGAGGCCGGGCTGGACAGGGCTGCGTCGGAATAACGTTTTCGGACTTCCAAAAGCTTGGGCAGTTGTTCCATGAACACATCGACGATTTGCGGGTCGAAATGCGCCCCGCGCTCCTCCTCAAGCAGCTTCAAAATCGGATCTAGCTCCCAAGCCTTCTTGTAGATACGCTCGCTGCCGAGCGCGTCGAATACGTCGGCAATCGCCGTAATGCGTCCGTAAATGTGGATTTGTTCCCCGCGAAGACCGCGGGGATAACCGCTGCCGTCCCATTTCTCATGATGCTCGTGAGCGACGATTGCCGCCGCTTTCAGGATGCGGCGCTTTGAATTTTTCAGCAGACTGTAGCCGATCGTCGTATGCGATTTCATGACGTCGAATTCTTCGGCCGTCAGCTTCCCGGGCTTCTTGAGGATGGCGTCGGGGATGGCGACTTTACCGATGTCATGCATAGGGGAGGCGTTCTTCAGCAGCTCGGCTTCCTCTTCGCTCATTCCGAGGCCGAGTGCAAGGAGGTACGAATATTCGGCGACACGCTTGACGTGATTGCCCGTCTCCTTGGAGCGGTTCTCGCCGATTTCGCCCATCGTCAAAATAATTTCCTTCTGCGTTTCCTCGATTTCGTGAGACAGCAGGGCCGATTCCAGTGATTTTCCCGCATACGAAGCGGCCAGCGTCAAATATTCCAAATCCTTCTGTGAAAAATGCCCGCTTTTCGTGAGCTTGTTCATCGCTTGGAAAGCTCCCGTGATTTCGCCTTCGTTGTTGCGGAACGGGACGACCATCAGCGCTTTCGTGCGATAGCCGGTTATGCCGTCCATGATGATGGCGCCACTTTTCAGCACATCCGCAAACTCTTCGTTCGCATAAGCGTCGTCGACAAAGATCGGACGGCTCTCCCGGACGGCCAGACCGACTAGGCCTGAATGGACGGATATCCGAAGCGGGGGCGCCCCATGGGCGACGGTGGAATATAGCTCGTCCTTGTCGCGATCCAGCAGCCAGACCGTACAGCGGTCGGAGACAACCATCTCCCGTCCCATGTCTGCCATCAGCATCAGCAGGCGGTCCAGCTTGCGCTCGTTGCAGATTTTGGCAGCATAATCGAAGATCACCCGGAGCATTTCCTGCGGTTCGAGGTCTTCTTTGGCCTGTCTCTCTTCTTTATCGTGCGCCTCGTACAACGCTTCTCTCTCCCCGGTACCTTTTTTCCATCTCAAGTCAAATCATATTATAATGGCAATAGGTCTGTAAACATAGGACTGTCGAAAAACGTAATTTTTTACGATCCTATTCATGGGGTTGGAAGGGGGCTCGGATGAGTTGCAGCATTGGATCATCGGATTGGCAGGAAGCGTTCTGATTGCCGGAGCGGCGTACAGGAAACGTTCGCTGTCTGGATCGGGGTTTGCCGCGGCGGTCCTGCTCGGAACGCTGATGTATGCGGCAGGAAGCTTGGCTTGGTTCGGGACGCTGATTGCTTTTTTTATCTCGTCTTCGTTGTTGTCGAAGTGGAAGAGCAAGAAGAAGGCGGCTGCCGAGAGCGGCTACGCCAAATCCGGTCGGAGGGATGCCGGCCAGGTGCTTGCCAACGGCGGCCTAGGGCTCGCTCTTTGTCTGGGAGCCGCATTTGTACCGCATCCGGCTTGGTGGGCCGTCTACATCGGTGTGATGGCAACGGTGACTGCGGACACGTGGGCGACGGAGATCGGCGGCCTCAGCCGTACGGCCCCGCGCTCCATCGTCAGCGGCCGTCCGGTGCCGCCAGGCACTTCCGGCGGCGTATCGCCACTCGGACTTGCCGCATCCGCGGCCGGCGGCTTGTTTATCGGCGCCGTCGCATGGGCGCTGGCGGCGCTGCAACCGGAGCAGGCAGGGGACGCCTCTGCGTGGGCGGTCTCCGTCCGGTCGGCGGTCGGCCTGTGCGTCCTCGGGCTGGTTGGGGGCCTCGCCGGGTCGCTGGCCGACTCGTGGCTCGGGGCGGTGGTTCAGGTCATGTACCGCTGCCGCGTCTGCGGGAAAGAAATCGAAAAAAACCGCCACTGCGAGGCAGCGGCGGTTCGAATCCGAGGGTTGGCGTTCATGACCAACGACACGGTTAACGCTTTAAGCTCGGCGTTTGGCGGCGCCGTAACTCTCCTACTCTCGCTGTGGCTGTAACAGCGGTTTAATCCTCTTCCTTGCGGGAATAAGCGAGCTTCGTTACATACATGGTGATGCCCGAGATAAGCAAAGCGACGATGATGCTGATAACGATAACGGTAGTTACCATGGCTTAAGCAGTCCTCCAAGCGGATAAATGTCACTTCGGTCATTGTACCCCATGGAGGACAAAAAGCCAACCGTTACGGATTGCGCGGCTTCCAGGCCGGGAGCTGCAGCGAGCCGACTTCGCGCAGCGTGTTCAAATTGTTTGCTTTCAGCATGTCGGGCGAGGACGAATACAGCGTATCGCCGATATACAGCAGGCGCTCGATATTGCGTTCGCTGCCGTACCAGTGCTGGCCTGCTTTGTTCATATCGTCTCCCGTCAAGTGCGTGATCTTGCCGCGAAGCTGGAAGCCTTTTTGCAGATCCAGCCCGTAAACGTAAGCGCCCTGGAAGGTGAAATCCCCGTATTTCGATGCGTTTTCCTGCGTGTTGGCGCCGGTCTTGTCTTTCAATTCCGCAACAGTGACCGGGAAGGCGAGCAGCGACTTCTCCTTGGAAAACAGCAGCGCTTTATGATTGTGCAGCAGCGGCGATTCGGTCCCCCGGTCGCCGATCGTTTCCTTGAACAGCTCCTTCGGATTCGCCACATCGGATACATCGAACAGAGCTAGCTTCATGCCTTGATAGAAAGCGACCGTGTCAGAGCCGTCGCCTTTCTTGTTAGCCACTTCCACGGCTTCCTTGCCGAAGCCGATCAGATGGTTCTCGTCGTACGGATGCAGGTAGTCGCTGTAGCCCGGAATTTTCAGCTTGCCGAGCATGGCCGGCGCTTGAGGGTTGCTCAGGTCCAGGACGAACAGCGGATCGGTATTTTTGAACGTCACCATATAGGCGCGGTTCCCGGCATAGCGTACGGAATAGATGCGCTCGCCCGGGGCCAGTCCTTCCAGCTTGCCGACGACGCTTAGCGATTCGTTCAACACATACACGTTATTTTTCGACGTATGTTCGTCGTTCCGCCACATGTCGCCGCTTGTGGTGGCGATGCGGAAGTAGCCGTTGTGCTCATCCATCGAAAATTGGTTCAGCACATGTCCCGGCACCTTGCCGCGTCCGACATACCGGACCGTTCCGTTATCCATGCCGAATTTATAAATGGCGCTTGTCATACTAAGCGGCGCGGGCATGACGCTGGCCTTGCCGTCCGTCTGCACCGTCTGCTCATTCTCTTTCACCGGCTCGTATTCGCTCACGGTGACATACAGGTTGTCGGGAGAAGCGTAGACGTTTTGACCGGAGCCGAGATAGCTCGTCACCTGCATTTTTTGATCGGGCTTGCTAAGCTTGAGGCCTCCGATCAGCAAATAGTTCGGCTCGACGGCTTTCGGGAAGTACCGGATATCCTCGTAGCCGATCGTAATAAATTGGTCTCCGGCAGCGGAGTCGCGGTAGGCCGGCAGCGATTCGTTCGCCTGCTTCGCGGCGGAGTCCGCCTCTTGGCGCATGATCCAAAAATAATTCATCGATTTGTTCGTTACGACGTACAACGAATCGCCGACTTTGCGCGAAGAGACGTAATGTCCTTCCAGCTCCGCCTCGCGGACTTGCTTTAGCTGGGTCCGGTCGCCAAGCTCGTAAACGATCGTCTTCGTCGTTGAACGGGTCGGGCGTCCGGGCCATACGACCATCTTCTTGGCTTCTCCGATGCTCGGCTCTACAGTAGCCGCAGGGCTGGCGTCATAAGGAATCGGTCCCGGCTTCTCGTACGTCGGATAAGACGTGTTGCCGACAACGACGAGATAGTTGTTATCGACATACAGCTCCTGCGGATAAAAATTCGGGTCCGCCCAGTAGACGGTGCTGACGACGCTCATGCTTTCGGCCGGATACGCTTTCGTCACGAGAACGCGGTCGCGATTCACCTGATAGATGTAGGTGCCGTCCGACTTGATGACATCCGCTTCATCGACGCCCTGCACCTGTACGTTCGTGCCGGAGTAGGAGGGAGCCGCTGCGTCAGAAGACTGCTTGGCGGCACTGCCGGCGGCTTGCGGTGCGGCAGCGGACGACTTCTCGGTGACCGCGACCGCATTATCGCCCAGTAAGATCATGCCACGTCCGCCGCCGTGAACGGAGGCGGATTCCTTGAGCAGCGCTTCCATCCGTTCCCGCGAACCGACGGTCGGCAAGCTTTTGTCCGCGTCGGCAATCGTTACGTGCTTGTTCAGGCCGTCCCAATAAACGTTAAAATCGAACGACTCGCTGAAAAAGCGCAGCGGTACCAAAATATTTCCATTATCGAGCGCGGGCGCTTCGTCCAACGTGATGGCTTCGCTTTCGCGGAAAGCTTCCTTGCTGTCCAGCCGAAGCTTGATCGAGCGATCCGCTTTACTTGCCGTGGCCGATCGTTCGGCTTCGTCCCACTGTACCTTCACTCCGAGCGCATCCGATAGCTCGCGAAGCGGCACCATCAGCGTGTTTCCGATCAAACGGGGCTGCACGGACAAGCTGACGGTCTGTCCGTTTAGCGTCAGCGCGATGGCTTGCCCCGTATCCGCCGCCACCGATAACGGCGCCGGGGAGACGGAAGTAAGGAGCGTCAATGCCAACATGCCTGCAAAGAGTGTTCTTTTCTGCACTTGTTTTTCCTCCTTTGATGTGTCGTACCCTCTTTGTACCCTTTTTGGAATATCTTCATGTTCACCCCTACTGACGTGCCCCCCGAAGAAATTGTTTCATCAAAAACCGCTCTTTTCCAAAAAGAAAAAGAGCGGTGTGCCGATTTATTCGTCGTCATAAGCTATAGCCCGGTTCCGCCCTTCCTGCTTGGCCCGATAGAGCGCCTTGTCCGCGCGGATAATCAGCTCCCGCGGAGAGACGTCGCGGACGGGAATCATCGTCGCAACTCCCAGACTCGCGGTAACGAACGACGAGACGGCGGAGCCGCGATGAGGGATGCGTAGAAGTTCCACCTCCGAGCGCATTCGCTCGGCCACGTAAAGCGCGCCCCGACCGTCCGTAACCGGCAGCACGATGACGAATTCCTCGCCGCCGTATCTTGCAGTCATGTCGCCCGGACGCTTGGCTGCGCGCCGCATCGCTTCGGCCACATATTGGAGGCAGGCGTCGCCGTCATGATGTCCGTAGGTGTCGTTATACCGCTTGAAATAGTCGATATCGAGCAGTATAACGGAAAGCGGCGTGGAGAAGCGCATGGCATGCCGCCATTCCTTGGCAAACCGCTCATCGAAAAACCGCCGGTTGGCGAGCCCGGTCAGCGCGTCGATCGAAGAAATTTTTTGCAGCAGCTCGTTCGTTTTCATCAGTTGCTGTTCCGTTTGCTTGCGCGAAGAGATGTCCCGGGAGATGCAGATCACCGTTTGTCCGTTTCCCGAATCGTGTTCGTCCCCTGTAATTCGTCCGCTTGTTTCGAACCAGACATAACCGCCGTTTTTCGTGCGAATCCGGTACGAGCTCAAAGGCAGATTCGGCGCCGTCTCCATAGGGGACGTAATCCCGGGGATTTTCGTCAAATCCTCGGGATGAAACAAATCGTAGGCGCTGATCCCGATCAATTCCTTGGGCTCGTACCCGAGCAGAACACGGCAAGAAGGGGAGATATACAAAATACGGCCGGACAAATCGTGCATCGACACAACGTCCGTGCTTTGCTCTATGAGAGTCCGGTAAAGAGAATCGCTACCCGCATCGCTCTCCAGAATTTGTACGAAAAGAGAAGCCGGCGATCCGTGTGGCCGGGGGACGACGGGCGCCGTGACGGAGCACGGGACCAGCGTGCCGTCGCTGCGGATAAGCCTTGCTTCGAACGGCTGAGCTCCGGGCGTCCCGTCGACCAAATCCTTCATTATACTATGAATCTGCTTTCTATCGTCGGGATGAATAACAGGTTCCCAAGGCATGCCGTTCAAGGCCTCTTCGGGATAGCCGATTTGCTTGCCGAATGCAGGATTGACGCGAAGAAATAGGCCTTCTTCCGAGAAGAAAGCCATACCGTTCGTGGATAGCCTAAATGCGCTGAAATATAATTGGGTTTGCTCTGCATCCGTCCATTGATCAACCATGCTGCCGGCATCCTTCCTGCATGGATTACGTCCTAGTAACTAGGAAAATCGTTCCATAAACTCGCACTTACTATATTAATGAAAGTGGAGTTTTTGATCAATGAGGATGGAAAGGTTATGGCAGATTTAATATAAATTTTACTATTTCTTGACTATTTAAAAAACGATCGGCATAAACCGTTATTTGTTGGAGTTCTTTCCGTCTTCCGCATGTTCCAAGTCCGCATCTGCGGAAAGAAACGCCCGGCTTCCCGTGTCTTCGGTAACGGTCAGAGCTTGCTCGGAGGACGTCTCGTTCAGCCGTTTCTCAAGCTGCTTGATCTTACGCTGCAGCTTGATCTGGCGGAACAAGCCGATCAGGAAGGCGATCAAGCCGCCGAGCAGGGTAGATCCCAGTATGACCAGAATAAGCGGAATGTCGGCTTGGGTGAATAAAAAATTCACGCGGACGGGCTCCACGTTAATAACGGCGAATACCGCGGTAATAAGGGCAAAAAGCAACGTGCTGATCAACATCCATTGGGCTCTCATCGAAATCGTCTCCTTTTGACTGCTGCATGAAGGGGCAAAAAGGCCGAGCCGGGCAATACCGGACTCGGCCTGTGTCGGCGGCTTATTTCGCCAGCGCTTCCATTTGCTCCAGAAGCTCTTTGAATACGCTCATCGCCTGTTTGATCGGTTCCGGCGTCGACATATCCACGCCTGCCTTCTTCAAGATATTGATGGAGTAGTCGCTGCTCCCGCTTTTCAAGAAGCCGAGATAGCGGTCGACGGCCGGCTGGCCCTCGTCCAAAATCTGCTTCGCGAAACTGGTGGCAGCCGAGAAGCCGGTGGCATATTTGTACACGTAGAAGCTGTTGTAGAAATGAGGGATGCGCGCCCATTCCATCTCGATGTCCTGATCTACCGCCATATCCTTGCCGTAATACTGTACGTTCAAATCGTAGTAGATTTGGCTCAACAGCTGCGGGGTAAGCGTTTCGCCTTGCTCCGCTTTTTCGTGAATGATTTTCTCGAACTCGGCAAACATGGTTTGCCGGAAGACCGTCGTACGGAACTGATCCATATAGTAGGTTAGCAGGTACATTTTTTCTTTTTTGTCCGTCGACTTCTTCAGCAGGTAATCCATCAACAGCGCTTCGTTCAGCGTGGATGCGACTTCCGCGAGGAAAATCGTATATTGCGCGTAGCGGTAAGGCTGATTCGCGTCCGACAAGTAGGAATGGAGCGCGTGGCCCATCTCATGCGTCAGCGTGAACATGCTGTTCAAGTTGTCCTTGTGATTCAGGAGCACGTACGGATGGGTGCCGAATGCGCCCCAGCTGTAGGCCCCGTTGCGCTTGCCTTCGTTCTCGTAAATGTCGATCCAGCCGTCTTCGAAGCCTTCCTGAAGGGTCTTCAAATACTCTTCGCCGAGCGGCTTCAAGCTTTCCTTGACCGTCTTCTTCGCTTCCTCGTACGTGATCTCCAGGTCGTATTCTTCGACCAGAGGGGCGAACAAGTCGTACATGTGCAGCTTGTCGATCTTCATCAGCTTGCGGCGCAGCTCCATGTAGCGGTGCATGAGCGGCAGCGACTCGTGAATCGTATTGATCAGATTCGTGTACACTTCCTTCTTGATGTTGTCCCCGAACAGCGACATTTCCAGCGTGGAAGGGTACTTGCGAATCTTGGAGTAAAAAATATTTTTCGTCACGTTGGCGGCAAGCGTCGAAGCGATCGTGTTCTTTTGCTTGCCATACGTAGCGTACATCGCTTCAAAAGCTTGCTTGCGGACGTCGCGGTTGCGGCTTTCGAGGAATTGGATGTAGCGGCCGTGCGTGAGCTCGACTTCCTCGCCTTTTTCGTTTTTCACCTTCGGGAACTTGATGTCCGCGTTGTTGATCATGCCGTAAATCGTGCTCGGCGCTTGCGACAGGTTGCCGACTTGGGCCAGCAGCGCCTCCTCCGCTTTGCTGAGCACGTGCTGCTTCTCGCGGATCAGCTCTTCGAGCGTCCTTTTGTAGAAGGCGAGCTGGGGATCGTTCACCAGCTTCTGCAGTTGGTCGTCCGACAAGCTCAAAATTTCCGGGGAAATGAACGAGGTCGCTTCACCGGCTTCAACGCTTAATCTTTTCGATTTATCGGATAAGGCCTGATATGTAGGGTCTGCCATGTCCTCGTGATGCTTCATGTTGGCGTAGACGTACAGACGCTCGGTATGTAGGGAGATTTTATCCTCCAGCTCGAAGCACTGCTTGATGGCCGCCGGGTCGTTCAGCTTGCCGTGAAAGCGGCCGATTTCCTTCAGCGCGTTTTTCGCTTCTTGATGCTCTTGATCCCAGGCCTGCTGGTTCGGAAAAAGGTCCTCCAGGTTCCAACGGTGTTCCGCAGGAACGTCGCTCCGCTTCGGTAGTTGATTCATGGGAGCCCTCCTTGTCAAATGAAATGGTTTAGCTGCTTGATTCGCAGCCGCCGCCGATCCGATCACAACACCGGAGAGCAGCGCACCGGACAGCAGCAACGGCAACAATCGCATTACCCGCTCACGCTCCAAGCTGTTTATGGGTCCGTTGGAAAGCTCTAGTTAGTATGGCCGGAGCGCGGGTTAAATATAAGTATAGGGAATTCAAGGAAAGAAGTCTATTCGCTTACTTCGCGCCGGAAAAAAAACTAAAAATCATCAGCACGAACGAAAACGAAACCATCACCAGCGCCAAAATGGCCAGCGGCCGTTTCACATTTGCCGGAAGGGTATCTTTTTTCATGATTAAGATCAGCGCGAGCGAGAACGAAATTATCATGAACGTCAAGATTGATGCGCCATTGCTCAAAACTTATCACCTCTACTGTCTATGTTCGCCAATTCGGGCGGTTTTCCTTTAACTCCTTATGAAAAAAATTGCAATGGGAAACGTTCCAAAGGGAACGCTATACCGGAAAACGAAAGGAGTGATTTGCATGAGCCCTTCCACTGCCACGCCCCCGGTGCTAGCCGACAACACCAAGCCTACATCGGGCTTATCCGTATCGCAGTTCGTCTTGGAGCAGTTGAAGGCTTGGAAGGTTGAGCGGATCTACGGCGTGATCGGCGACGCCAATTTAAGTTTATTGGATGAGCTCGGAAAACAGAACGCGATCCGGTACGTGGCCTGCCGGCATGAGAGCGGCGCCGCGCTGATGGCTTCCGCCGAAGCCAAGCTGACGGGAAGGACGGCGGTATGCCTGGCGACAAGCGGTCCAGGTCTAACGAATATGTTGAACGGTCTTGCCGATGCCGCTATGGATCGGGCGCCGGTCCTGGCGCTAACGGGGCAGGTCGAAACGGCGAAGATCGGCACTCGGGCCAAGCAGTATGTAGACCAGCAAAAGCTCAATGCCGCCATTGCGGGAAAATCCGAGCTGGTCACACATGCGGACGCGTTGCCCGAATTGATGGAGCAGGCGCTTGTTCACGGCTTTCTCCAAGGGCAGGTGACTCATCTATCCATCCCGAAAGACTTGTACCCGGTGAAGGTAAAAGGCGGGATAAAGCCGTACGCCGCCCATCTGCATCAGCCGCTGGCCGCTCCCGACAACGAAATTGCGGAATTGGCAGACTTGCTTGCTCCCGCCGAGCGGCCGGTCCTATTCATTGGCCGCGGCGTGAAGCAGACAGCGGAGCATGTCCTTCAGCTCGTGGAGAAGCTGTCTGCTGCCGTCATCACAACAATGCCCGCCCGGCCGTTGTTTCCGAACGATCACGAATGCTACGCGGGCGGCCTCGGTCAGGCCGGCAGCGAGGCGTCCAGCGTTCTGCTGGCCGAGAGCGATCTGATCGTCATGCTCGGCGCAACATGGTGGCCGGACGATTATGTGCCAACGCAGGCGCGGATCGTGCAAGTCGATTGGAACCGGGAAGCGATCGGCCTCGGTCACCCGCTGCATAAGGGCGTCGTCGGTGACCTCGGGCAGATTGTACCCAAACTCGTCGCTGCCGAGCATCTCTCGGCAAAAGACCGCAGCGCTTGGCGCGCCCGGGTTCGCGACGTATGCACGGGCTGGAAACGGCAGATCGAGGCCGAGGCTCGGGCCGATGGCACGCCGATACCGCCGCAGCTCGTCATTAAAACGCTTGCGGATCACGTATCAGACCAAGCGATCGTCGCCGTCGATACCGGCGATCATACGCTATGGTTCAACCGTATCTTTCAAGCCAAGGCGGGGCAGGATATCCTGATCTCTGGCCGGTGGCGGACGCTTGGCTTTGCTTTGCCGGCGGCAATAGCCGCCAAGCTCTGTTATCCGGACCGCCAAGTGCTCGCCGTAGCAGGGGATGGGGGAGTGGTCCAGACGCTGATGGAATTCCAGACGGCGGCCGAGCTGCGGTTGCCGATCGTGCTGGTTGTTCTCAACAACGGCGCTTACGCGATGGAGCAGGACCGGATGAACGTCGCCGGCATGAACCTGACCGGCAGTGCGATTCAAAGTCCCGATTTTGCAACTATCGCCGAAGCCTGCGGCGGCTCCGGTTATCGGGCGTCGAGCCCCACCGAATTCGAGCAATCTCTCCGTCAGGCGCTATCCGGTAACAAGCCCGCGCTGATCGACGTCCGCACCGCAGCAACCCCCGTTCCGCATGCTAAAATTTGAGCTTAACACAGCAAAGCCGGCACCAGTGGAATGTGCCGGCTTTTCGTACTTACCTCACTTATAAGCCTCGAGGCTGATTTTTGTTTTTGAACGGATCTTTGAAATAATGCAGACCGAGGGTAGAGTAACTGTCGGAGAGCTTGCGTGCCGCCTTTGACAACGGGTTATTACCATAATATCCAGTTCATTTTAACCCGTTGTCAACAGCGGCCGGAGGCAGTTATTCTACCGCTTAGCGAGCACTTTATTTCAATGTTCAAGAACAACCCGCTCAGCCTCGCGACTTCACCAAAATCATGCGTCCTTTTTCATCGCGCTTCGCTTCGAAGCTGTCGTTCGGTTGGATGTCCGCTCCCTGCTCCAGATCGGGCGGGATCGTCAGGTGGCCGCTCTCGTTAATGGATACCAAGGAGCCGTAGATTTTTTTCCAGTAGCCCGCCAGGAGGACGCCCACGACGACGATGGCTACCAAGCCCCACTTCACGATCGGGTTGGCGATAAACCAATCCTTCACAAGCGGGTCTCCCGTCAGCATCGAACCCGCGGTATAAGCAAGTACGCCGGAACCGATGTAGATGATCCAAGGAAATTTATCAAGCAGTCGGATAAACATGGTGCTGCCCCATACCATGATCGGTACGCTGATAATGAGGCCGAGCACGACCAGAAGGAAGCTGCCGTGAGAAGCGCCGGCCACCGCCATGACGTTGTCGAAGCCCATGGCCGCGTCAGCGATCATAATCGTACGAATGGCGGGCCAGAGCTGCGGTTTGGCTTCGATGGCATGGTCTTTCTTGTCCACCAGCAGCTTGTAGGCGATCCAGATCAGCACGACTCCGCCGATAAGCAGCAAGGCAGGCAGCTTCAGCAGCCAGACGACGGCGAGTGTAGCGATGACACGAATGATAACGGCACCGACCGTTCCCCAGAGGACTGCGCCTTTTTGCTGTTCTTTCGGCAAATTACGCGCTGCGAGTGCGATGACGATGGCATTGTCCCCGGCAAGTACGAGGTCGATCAAGACAATGTTCATCAGGGCGAGAAGAAATTCTACGGACAACCATTCCATGTCCTACCACTCCTTTTTACGTTGTTGTTGGTGTTAGTATTTACACAAAAATGACCTCTACCATATCGGTACAGGTCATTTTTCCACCAAAAAAGACCTTTACTTCAATGGCAAAGGTCTTGCTAACAACGTTCCGTTGCCAATAAAGCCGGGGCTCTTCCCAGAACCCGAACTGACGACTTTACTGTGACAGCTACTCCCCTTTGGAGGACATCCTTATGTAATTGTCCTCATTATACCGAATGGACAAGCCGGGCGTCAAGCTAAAATATGTCCAATTTCGATTAAACTTGACGGAAAGCTTCCATAATACTTTCACGCTCTTCGTCGGTGCCTTGGAACCGTTCCTTCGAGAAGCGTTCGTTCACCCAATGCATCATCTCCGGGCGGCTGAGAAACGTGTGGCAATCCTCGCCCCACTGGTCAGAAATTTCTCTTAAAATCAACTGCTTTCCGTTGACCTCGACCGTCAGCATGTTCCATTTGTCTTTTTTGTAGATCGTATGTTTTTTAATCCCCTGATTTTTCAAGGCTGTTACCTCTTTCTATTCCATTGGTTGCGGGCGATTGAGAGACCCATCGCTATCTCTACCTTAGCATGAATTGATCTTGGCTTCAACCAAGCGGGCAATCATGTAGCGATTGTCAATCACCATAGACCGTGATAAAATGCCAATAAGCTCCAGCACCAAGCCGGAGGGCAGGTGGGGGCCAACCTATTCAATACATGAGCAGAGGAGAGCGGAGAAAGATGAGCAGAGGGTATGAGCAGATTGGAGTGGCAATGACCTGCCGGTCGTTTGCCGAGTACGAACGCATGTTTAGGCTGAAGCCGGAGCTGCTGGAGGCGGGTCCGATTTTGGACGTGGCCGCAGGAGCTTCGTCGTTTGTAGCGGAAGCCGCTGCCCGCGGATTGGCGACCAAAGCGGCCGATCCGATGTACGAGCTGTCGGCAGAAGGAATTTACCGCCACGGGATGACGGAAATCGAAGTGTCGACCGGGAAGCTGACCAAGCTGCGGGAGAGCTTTGATTGGACGTTTTACGGCGACCCTGACCGGCATCGTGCGATGCGGGAGGCGTCGATGAAGACGTTTGCCGACGATTATGCGCACCCTTCCGAAGGAAACAAGTATACGGCAGCTAAGCTGCCTCATCTTCCATATGAGGACGAGTCGTTCGGACTTGTACTGTGCAGCCACTTTCTATTTCTGTACCACGAGCAATTCGACTATGACTTTCACGCCGGCGCGCTGCGTGAGCTGCTAAGGGTATGCCGCGCAGGCGGAGAGGTGCGGGTATATCCTGTCATCACACTGCAATGGGATCGGTATCCGATGCTGGACCGGCTTCTGGAAGAGCTGCAGGCGGACGGATTCGAGGCGTCTTTGGAGCTCTCTGAATTGCCTTTTATTCCCGGTTCCAAAGAGCTGCTGCGCGTACAAAAATAAGGCTGCGTATAATTTAGGTCTTATTGATTTATCCTGATAAGGGTGATATACTTTAACCATTCGCCCTTGATGGCGATACATCTAGGAGGTTGTTTTCATTGAAAGGTACAGTAAAATGGTTTAACGCAGAAAAAGGCTACGGTTTCATTCAAGTAGAAGGCGGCGACGACGTATTCGTACACTTCTCCGCAATCCAAGGCGACGGCTTCAAAACTTTGGAAGAAGGCCAATCGGTTGAGTTCGAAATCGTTCAAGGCAACCGTGGTCCACAAGCGGCTAACGTTCACAAACTGTAAGACGAAACTAACTACGATGCCCGGTCGACAATCGGTTGACGGGTTTTGATATAAGCTTTCTTTTAGAAATCAAAACGATGAAACTTCTTGAATTCGCTTCTTGATTTCGCAAGAAAACTTACCGCTGCGGCGGTTTTCATCTCATCGTTAGATAGTTTGCTTAAGTTTCAATGCCAAATGAAATCCAACAAGGCGGTTCTTGGAATAATCGTTCCAGGAACCGCTTTTTTTGCATCCCTGGCGGAAGGCGAATATGCCGAGAAGCTGCTGAAAATGATGGACGCCTTCGAAAAATAAAGAACGCCCCAGATACCGACATTGGTCCGAGGCGTTCTTTAGCGATTCCGTAATTAATCGACGATACGCAGAATGTCGTCGATTTCCTTGCGCGGCAGGCGGGCCGGCCGCTCGGAAGGATAGCCGAGGGCAATGACCATGTTGATCTGGCATTCCGGGCGGATGTTCAAATATTCGCGAAGCTGGTCTTGGGCGAGCAGCACCGGACCGGTCATCGGGCATGTGCCAAGCCCGCGGGCATGCGCGGCCAGCATCAGATTTTGCGCGGCGAGGCAGCTGCTCTTGATGCCTTCTTCCGCCCACACCGCATCGTCGACCAATTCGACGGGATCGAAAATACGCTCCCGGAACTTGGAGTTGTATGGCGTCGCGAGACATACGATCAGCACAGGCGCATTCGAGAAAGCCGTAGCGTAAGGTCCGAACGACTTGGTCAGCAGGCGGGCTTCCTTGGACAGGCCGCGCTGCTCCGCTTCGGCAGCTCTGCGGTGCAGCTGCTCCCAAGTAATCTGCTCGATTTCTTTAATTTTGTCGCGATTCATCACGGCAATGAATTCCCACGTTTGGGAGTTCGTGTCGCTTGGGGCGTAACGGGCGCAATCGATGATTTCGCGAATATCTTCGACGGCAACGGGCTGATCCGTATATTTGCGGATGCTGCGGCGGTCAAGTGCGATCGTTTTGAATTCATGGTAGGCCAGTGTAGATGTATCGGTCATTGCGGGTCATCCTCTCTGTTTGACTTGCGGTATTTCTTAGGACTTGGTACTAAAAGCTCTTTTCCATTATAACGGGACCGCATGGAAATGACAACCGTGTGGCGTGGCTGACGGATGAGCTAAGGTCGCATAAGATCGGGCCCAGCAGAAAACCCGCTCCGCATCATCCGATGCAGGAAGCGGGCCTGGAACGTCAATGGGCGCCGGGCACGGACAAGCCGATGCGGTCGATCAGCCGTTTGCTTTCATCGTTCAACCCTTTGAGGGTCACGTTCTTGCCAAGCATTTCATAGCGGGTGATCATCTTCGCTACGGCGTTCACGGCCGAGTGGTCCCATAGGTGAGATTGACTGAAATCCACGGTGACGGAATCGGGGTCCCCGGCATAGTCGAATTGCTCGATAAAGTGGGAGACCGTTCCGAAAAACATTTGTCCGGACACCTGATACTGCTTGCTTCCGTCCGGGAGAAGCGTTGCGGCTGTTCGCAAGGTTGCCATTTTCCAAGCGAAGATGACAGCACTCAGAAGAACGCCTGCAAAAACGCCTTTGGACAAATCATGCGTAGCGACGACGATGATAACCGTAACGATCATCACGAACGAATCGGTTTTCGGGATCGTACGAAGCTGCTTCAGCGAACTCCAGTCGAACGTGCCGAGCGAGACCATGAACATGACGCCGACCAAAGCCGCCATCGGAATTTGCTTGACGACATTGCCGAGAACAAGAATCAGGAAAAGCAGAAAGACACCGGCTACCAAGGTCGAAAGCCTAGTCCGCCCGCCGGACTTGACATTGATGACGGATTGGCCGATCATCGCACAGCCTGCCATGCCTCCGAAAAAGCCCGTCACGATGTTCGCAAAGCCTTGGCCGCGGACTTCCCGGTTTTTATCGCTTTTGGTATGTGTCATTTCGTCCACGATTGTTGCCGTCAGCAGCGACTCCAGAATGCCGACCATGGCCAAGGACAGCGAATAAGGGAGCAGGATAAGCAGTGTCTCGAACGTAAGCGGAATTTGCGGGATATGAAAAGTCGGCGGGACGTTCGTCAGCTGCCCCATATCGCCGACCGTTTTGACATCCAGATGCAGCCCGATCGTTAGTATGGACACGATGAGGATGGCTGCGAGTGCGGAAGGTACAGCCTTGGTCAGCCGCGGCAGCGTGTAGATAATCACAAGCGTCAAAGCGACCAGACCGTACATGATCCAGCCTTGTCCCGTAAAATGCGTCAGCTGAGCCATAAAAATCAAGATGGCGAGCGCATTGACGAAGCCCGTCATGACGGAGTGCGGCACGAACGTAATAAAACGCCCGAGCTTCATCGCTCCCATGAGCCATTGGATAATCCCGGTCAATACGGTGGCGGCGAACAAATAGTCGAGGCCATGCTCCTTCACGAGCGTAACCATCAGCAAAGCCATGGCCCCGGTTGCAGCCGAGATCATAGCGGGCCGGCCACCGGTGAAAGAAATGACGACCGCCATGCAGAACGAAGCGTACAAGCCGACCATCGGATCCACTCCGGCAATGATGGAAAAAGCGATAGCCTCGGGAATCAAGGCGAGGGCTACCGTCATTCCGGATAGAATATCCGCGCGCGGATTGGAAAACCAAGCCGTATTCAATTTTTGCAAAAACAATATCAGTACCTCCTGATCTACGATGATGTGACTTTCCACTCTCAGAAAAGTCGGGGCCGATAGTCAATGGGTTAGATTATACAAGAAATCGGAACGCCGTTCCATCCTGTGAAAATTGAAAAAAACGGTTTCATTGCAAATTTATTGGACTATACGGCTCCGTTCGGCAAATTTCTTGCCAAAATGAAAAACCGCACCCGAAGGTACGGTGAGCTTGTTGAGAAAGTGGGCAATTGAGGTAATAGAGGTTACGAAGGGGTGGGGTATCCACTTCCGACCGATGCCCCGCCCCGCAAAGTGAAGTTGAATCACGGAAGCTTAGCCGAGTACTTTGCGGGGACCCCGGGTCCTCGGGAAATTTGATTAGAAGCCATTTAGAGCGGACATTTCCCGAAGACAAAGGCGGCCGCTATCGCTTCTCCAGTGGGATACCCCACCTCCGTTTGCATCTCTATTTTCGTAAAAGCCTACTTTCTCAACACTTTGACCGTATCCGAGGGTACGGTTGAGGGGGTTATTGAAGCACGATGGACTCGCCTTCGTTCAGGCCGCTTAGCACTTCCGTCTTTTCCGGCGTCTCCAGCCCGATTTTGACAATGCGCTTCTCCAAGCTGCCGTCAGCGGCTTCGACCATGACGTAGTACTCGTCTTTATCCCGATTAATCGTCAATGTCGGCACGACCAACGCGCCGCTTTTCTTATCCGTTTGGATCGAGGCGGTCAAGCTGAGTCCGGCAATCAGCCGCTCGTTCGGCTCCAGGGAGATCGTCACCTCGAACTGGGCGGCCGTTGTGTTTGAGGACTCGTTGCTGCTGCCGGTGCCGGCCTTGGCGAATTTGGACAGACGCTCGACCTTGCCCTTCAGCTTGACGTCCTTCAGCGCATCGACGCGTACCTCGACATCCATGCCTTCCTTGATGCGGAACAAGTCGTATTCGCCGACATTGCAAATCAACTGCAGCTTCGTCAGATCGACGATTTTGCCGATCCGCTCGTTATCCTTCACCGACTTCGGCTCTTTGGTGCCCTCGAACAGGAAAATACCGTTTTCCGGAGCCGCAAAGCCGGCGGCTTGAAGCTTCTTCGTTTTCTCCGCGAGCTGCGAGCGGGTATGCTCGAGAGTAACCTGCGTAATCTCGTTTTGCATTTTGCGGCTTTCCGACGCGGCAAAGCGCTTTTTGGCGTCCGTTTCGGTAATGCCCTCGGTGTCCGCATCGGCGATGCCGGTTTTTTCCTGAAATTGATTCAACCGTATGTCCATTTCCTGCTTCTTGGCGTTCGTTTGAAGCTGGGCGATTTCGTTGCGGAGCTCCGTGTCGTCAAGCCGGAACAGCACGTCGCCTTTGGCCACTTGGGAGCCGTCTTTGACGGACCACGCCGTGACGTAGGCGCCGAACGGAGCGTTTATGTACGTTTCCTTCTGATAGGAGGACTTTCCTTTTACCTCGACAATGTTGGTCAGATCCTCCCGGACGGCTTTGAATTTCAGTGCGTTCGTTGTTTGCGAAACCGCCGGACGGGATGCGTTCTGCGGCCGGCTTTGCCAATATAACAGCCCCGTCACGCCGATCACTAGCACGGCGCCTACGGCGGCGAACCATGTTCTTTTTTTCATAGCTGCATAACTCCTAAACGTTTAGTCTCGTTTGATGGCGGTCAGCGCGTCCGTGCGCGACGCTTTGATGGCCGGATAAATGCCGGACAGCACGCCGGTCATGATGGCAAAGAACAGACCGACCGGCAGGATCCAGGGACTGATAAACAATATTTCCGCCTGAGATCCCGACCTTGGAGGCGTAAACTGCATGATGGCGATATTGATCCCCCAAATGACCCAATACGACACCAAAATACCCACCAGGCCTCCGAGCAGCCCGAGCAGCGCCGATTCGACCATAAACATGTTGCGGATTTGGCCGAGGTTGGCGCCCAGCACCTTCATGATGCCGATCTGCCGCCTGCGCTGGTAGGTCGACATCGTCATGGCGACGATGATCGAGATCGAGGCGACGAACAAAATAAAGATGCCGGCGCCGCCGAAGATCAGCCGGACGATGAGCAGCTCGCTTTGCATGCTTTCCTCGCGGTGAAGATTCGTCTGCACGGTGAGCTTCAGCTTCTTGAGCAGCGATTCCAGCTCTTTGACATGGGCGCTGCTGTCCACCTTAATTTTGACTTCGTTATACTCGGCCGTCTGCGAGGAGTTTTTATCTTCCTTGACCTTGCCGCCGTTCATTTGAATGATCGCTTCCTGAAGCCGCTTGCCGAGCGCCGGCGATACGAACGCCGTCTTTTGATGAATCAGCATATCGTCGGGAACGCCCTCCGGCTTCTTGAGGATGCCGACGACCCGGACGGGAATTTGGATGTCCACCGTTTCCCCGACATCGTTCGAGCGGAAAATCTGCGGCTTCAGCACGATTTGCTTCTGATATACGGGATACGCGATATACTGCTGTTCCCGCCAAGCATTCCGGGCATCGCGTTCGCTCATGCTCTGGAGTTGCTGCTGGCGGACTTTGGATATTTGGCTGTCGAACAGCCCCATCGTCGCCCCGTAGCTCAAAATAATCGTGTTCTCCTGCTCCGAAGGCCCGCCTTGCTGCAGTTCATAGCCGAAAGCAGGCAGCGTGTCCAACTCGGTGGCGAAGATTTGGTTGATATAGCCTTTTTTGCTGTCCACTTCAAATTCGAACTGGTTTAATGTCCGGTATGTAGCCAGTGCCTTAATATATGGGAATGTGCGCATCATGCCGATCTTGGCTTTCGTAAGCTCGTAAGGCTTCGCGCTGTTCGGATCGTTCGGATCGGCTCCTTCGGCGCGGCCGCCGCTGGTTACCGTAATCTCGTCCGATTTCAGGTACACGCTCATCTGCTTCCGGCTGTATTGGTTGATCGACTCTCCGAAGGAGAGGGCGACCACGATGGAAGCCGAGCCGATGGCAATGCCCATCGTACACAGCAGGGTGACGACGACGCGCCGTTTGAGCTGGTCCCAGCCGAGCTTGAAATAATCAAGCAGCTTCATTCCGCGTCACCTGCCCATGCGCCGTCTTCGACCAGGTATCCGTCGCGCAGTTGAATGACTCTCCGGGTTCGCTTGGCGACCTCCAGCTCGTGGGTAACGATGACGAAGGTGATGCCGAGCGTCTGGTTCAATTCGATCAGCAGATCGATGATTTCTTTCTCCGTCTTCGTATCGAGGTTCCCGGTCGGCTCGTCCGCGAACACGATAGCCGGCTGCGTAATGAGCGAACGGGCGATACTGACCCGCTGCTGCTGCCCGCCGGACAGCTGCGAGGGGAACATCTCGGTCTTTTCCCCGAGGCCGACCTTGGTGAGCAGCGACACCGCTTTTTCCCGGCGATGCTTGCCGCGCAGGCCTTGGAAGACAAGCGGCAGCTCGACGTTCTCGCGGACGGTCAAATGCGGAATCAATTCGTACGATTGAAAAATAAAGCCGATATGTGTCCGGCGGAACTCCGCAAGCCGGTTTTCACTCATTTTCTCGATCGCCTGACCGCTGATCAGGATGCTCCCGGACGTCGGCTTCATCAAGCCGGCCATCAGGTTCAGCAGCGTCGACTTTCCAGAGCCGGAGCTGCCGAGCAGGGCGATCATTTCCCCTTTGTCCACCCGGAAGTTAATTTCGTGCAGGACAGGCGTGTTCTCGCTGCCGCTGCGAAAGCTGTGTGACAAATGTTCTACCGCAAGCACATAACCCCTCCGTTGTTGAATTTTTCTAATTCAGTATAGACGACCGTTCCATTCAGAAGTGGAAAAAGATGAAAAGTTAAGAAAACTTTAAGAGTCGCGGGCAAAAAAAAGCCGCCGGAACGTCCGCTTGGTAATAGACGTTTGCCAAGACGGCCAATCCTGCAGCTATTGCAACGAATCTGGCTGTGCCCCTGCCGCAACGTTCTTCGCTTTGGCGTACAGGACAAGAAATCCGAGCATGGAGACGAACGAGAGTACGGAGCCGACCGCATACATGGCATGCGGGCTCCAGCTGTTGAACACCCAACCGCCGATCGTGCCGCTGAGCAGCCCGGCCAGACCGGACCACGTAATCGCGAATACCGCCTGGCCGCTGGCCCGGAAATGATCGGGGACCACGCTCTGAATGTACCGGATGGTCGTAAACAAAAATATGCCGAACGTGATCGAATGCATCATCTGAATGGCAATGACCCACATCGGGTTATCCACCAGACTCATGAGCAGGAAGCGTATGGCATAAGCCAGACAGCAGAGCGCCAGCAGCGGCAGCTCCTTCAGCTTGTGCCCGTATTTGCTGAGTAGGAAGAAAACCGGAATTTCGCTGAGCGCCGACATCATCCACGACCAGCCGACGACGGATTGGTCTCCACCGAGCCGCTGCAAGAACAAGGCGAGGAAGCCGTCATTCATCCGGTGGGCGATGGACACCGTCAGTACCGTAAGCAGGAACGCGAGAAAAGACCGGGAACCGACGATCGGGAGAAGCCCGGAAAAGTCGGGCTTTTTCACGTTGGCGTCCCGCGTATCCGTAAGCAGGAACGACAGCAGCAGGGAGCAGGCAATCGTGCCGAGGCATAGCGCCACGGTCAGACCCGCTCCGTAGCTTTTGAGCAGCTGGCCGAACACGAGGGCGGCGAATGCGAAGCCGATCGAGCCCCAGACGCGGAAGGACGCGTAGCTTTTGCCGTTCCGGCTCACGGTAAGCAGAATCAAGCTGTCAGTGAGCGAGGTGGTCGGCGACTGGAAAAAGAAGAAGGCGGCCATCAGCACCATCAGAAGCCCGAACGTATCGGTGTGAAACGTCCAAGCCGCCATCAGCAGCTGCCCGATAAAAATGACGTTCAAAATCTTTTTCACGCTGCGGACCTTGTCGCTGGCCACACCCCAAACTAAGTTCGAGAAGATCCCGATCATCGGCCCAACCGAATACAAAAGTCCGATTTGCAGCGTGGAAAAGCCTTTCGATTGGAAATATAAAGGAAAGAATGACGTGATCACGGCCATCGTCATGTAATACGTAAACGTAAAACTGCGCAGCACGACCTCGTTGCGCGGGGGTTTGGACATACTCATAAGCTTTCACTCGATTCGTTAGGTTTTCGGTTCGCAGCCGACAGCGGCCGCGGAATGGCTTCGTCCGCCCGCAGAGCCGAGCGCAGCACGGCCCAGACGACCGCTGCTTCCGCCGCGACGCCGAGCGATTGAGCCAGGGCGCCGATCATGCCGTTCCAGCCTGGAGCCCGGGCGATGCACAGCACAAGAACCAGCAGCGTAACGCACACGTTTGCGGCCTGAGACCAGACCATCACCTTCGTCTGACTGCGCAGCATCAGCAGTCCGTTGCCGAAATCGAGCCACGGGAACACGAATGTCATCAGCATAAAGACGCGCAGCGTCGACAGGCTCGCCTGCATTAACCGCTCGTTAACGCCCATTACGTGCTGCATGAACCAAGGTCCGACCGGCGTATAAGCGAGTAAGGCGATCAGCAGGCTCGGGATGAGCGAGAGAAGCAGGGTGAAGCGGACCACGGAAGCCGCATCCTTGCGGTAAAAGTTCAGCACAATCTGATGCACGTAGGAAAAAAAGCTTTGCACCAGGTTCGTGAGGCTGGCGGCGATTGCAAACGAGGCGATGGACAGCTTCAAATCCGTCGTTTTTCCGAGAAAGGCGTTGATCGCCGGTCCCGAAATGACCGCAATGACCGAAGAAAACAGCAGCGGACGGTAAAACCGGAAAATCTGCGAAGGCTTCTCGATCGGATGGTCCGGCTGCTTCTCCGGAATTTCGTTTTTTAACAAAGCCCTTCCTTCCCAGAGGCTCACGGCGGCTTCGATGACCATGCCCGTCAGGAAGATGACCGCGCCGACCGTTCCGCTGGTGACGCCGGTTCGTATAAAATAGAGCGAGAGCGCGTACATTCCGGCAAGCCGGATCGCCATGCCGATCGTCAGCCATTTGGTCCGCATGTTGTAAATAATAATGCCGTGAAACATGCAGCGGATTCCCGAAAAAATGCTAACGAACATCAAGACGCGGTACACTTCTACCATCGGCTTGACCATGGAAGCATCGACCCCGAACAAACGCAAAAACACCCACGGTCCGACGGGGGTGTAGCTGATCAATGCGCCGACGAGGAAGATGGCCCCGAGAACATAAAGGCTGACCGCCGTCAAAGCGCGGAACGAGAGGCGGTCGCGCACCAAAGCGGAGCACGTCTGCCGCAGCAGGACCGCGGGTCTCTCGGTAATGCCCAGAATGCTCATCGGCAGGGCGTAGCTAGCGATGACAATCTCGGGAGAGGCCGCGCGCGCCAGCGTGCTGTTAATGATGACATGGGAGATCGTAACAAGGCTCGCCGACATTCCGAGGGGAACAAAGAAGGCGAGCAGCTGCCGAAACGTAATGCGGGTTTGCTGCATATCGTTCATGTTGACTTCCCTCTTTTCACATGCCAAACATTATAACATGGATAGGGGAGTCAAGGGAGAAAAATTTACGTACCTACTGGAAGCGGCTCATCGTTCGTGATACATTTATATAGATAAACGGATCGATCAAACGGTGCGTGCCTTTTGCATAATCAAGAAAGGTAAGAAAGGTGGAAACGGAGATGACTTACGCGTTTGAGCTGGACGAACGTCTCGGCATTCCGCTGCCCCGTCTTGAACAGGACTTTGAGGACTACAGCCAGCAGGAACAAGCGGAGATGCTTCTGCGCTGGGAGGAAATCCGCGGCGGCATTCCCGATCGGATCAAGCAATTGGAACGGGTCATTATCGCGAAGCAGGAGCAGCTCAATGTGGAGGAGCATTTTCCGACGTCCTGCCGCCTGAACAGCGAAATCGCCGATCTGGCCAGCACGATCAACGAGCTGCACTTATGGTTCCGGGTTCATCAGGACATGCCCGATCGTGCGGTTCATCACTGATTGCGCGGCCCATTACCGAATATAATGGGGGGAACCCCGATGCATGCAATGCTATGGAATGGCAACACGGTACGCAGAAGGAGGTTGTAAGCTTGAGTTGGACCGATAGTCTAGGCAGGCTCGCAGCGCAGCTGACGTCGCATAAACCTTCGTTGTATCCCGACGAAGAGCTCGACGACTTGGCCGATATCAAGATCGGAAAGCTGTCGCTGGACGCCATCGAAGGGGAACGGAAAACCTATGCGCTCACGGTAAAAGCGGGGCTGCATTTGTTTAACGAGAGCCTGGAGAAATCGCATGCGCTATCCCAGGAAATTCATAATCATGCCGGCAGCTACTGGCACGGAATCATGCACCGGATGGAAGGCGATTATCCTAACGCCGCCTATTGGTTTCGCATGGCGCGCAGCCTACCGATTTATGCGGAGCTCGCCGAGCGGGCCTATGGTTACGTGCGGACGGCAGACCTGCAGGGCATTAACAATACGGCGTTCAGGGAAAGGCTGGAGGAGTGGGCATCCGGGTCCGGTTGGGATCCCTGCGCGTTTAACGAGCTGGTCGAGCGGCACGTCACCCGGACACGGGACGAGCAGGCCGAGGAGATGCTGAAGCATATCCAATGGCTTGAGATGCGCCTGCTTCTCGAATACGGCTATGTCCAAAGCGGAGGCGGAGGATCGTTGCTTGAGTCGCCGTAATTCGTCAGCCGATGTGCCCCAACGCCCGATTGGACTTATGCTGCGCGTGTATCGCTATGCGCTGCCGGAGGTGCGGGAGCAGCTTCGCCACTGGCGGGACAAAGCCGAAGCGATGCCTGATCCCGAGCTCCGAAAGCAAGCGATCGCTAGCATGACCAGCAAGCAGTTCCACTGCGAAGGCGGCTCGGTCTATGCCGTAGCGAATCTGCCCATGCGTCATGTGCTCATTCCGCTGATCGTCGCTTTTCAGACGATCAGCGATTACTTGGATAACTTGTGCGACCGGAGCACTTCGCTCGATCCCGAAGATTTTCGGCGTCTGCATCAATCGATGCTCGATGCGGTCGATCCGGCGGAGCCGCTACACGATTATTACGAATTCCGGGAAGAGAAGGACGATGCCGGTTATTTGAACGAGCTGGTCAAGACATGTCAAGCCAGCCTCCGGCTGCTGCCCTCTTACCCGCTTGCAGCGGATTCGGTGCGCGAGCTTGTCGGTCTGTACTGCGATCTGCAGGTGTATAAGCACATTCATCGGGAGCTGCGCGAGGATGCGCTGCTTTCTTGGTGGGAGAAGCACCGGGGACGGTTTCCGGCGGTCGCGTGGAATGAATTTGCCGCTGCTACGGGATCGACGCTTGGCGTTTTCATGTTGTTTTTGGCTGCTTCCGATCCGAAGCTGCAGCCGGAAACGGTCCGGCAAATTCACGAGGCGTACTTTCCGTACATTTGCGGACTTCACATTTTGCTTGATTATTTGATAGACCAAGAGGAAGATCTGGCCGGCGGCGATCTTAATTTCTGCAGCTACTACGATAATATGGATCGGACCGTCGAACGCATCGCCTTCATTGTGGAGGAGGCGAAGAGCAAGTCGGAACAGCTCGAGCATCCGGGATTTCACCGGATGATTATCGAAGGACTGCTGGCGCTGTACTTGTCTGATCCTAAAGTCAGCAAGCAGCGGCAAGTGAAGACGATATCCCGGAAGTTGATGAAGGACAGTCCGCTCATGCGCTTGTTTTTCTTCATTAACAGTATTTGGATCCGCAAAACCTCTTGATTCTATATACAATTAAAGAGACAGTCAAGATGACGAGGAGGAACCACCATGTCTGTAAAAAAAATTGCGGTACTCACGAGCGGCGGCGATTCCCAGGGGATGAACGCGGCCGTTCGCGCCGTCGTGCGCAGCGGCTTGTATCACGGTCTTGAAGTATTCGCCGTGCAGCGCGGTTACTCCGGGCTGATCAACGACGATATCCGCGAGATGGACCTGCGCAGCGTCGGCGACATCATTCAGCGCGGCGGAACGATTCTGCAAACGGCACGCTGTAAGGAGTTCGTCACGCCGGAAGGGCAGCAGCTCGCCGCGGACAACCTGCGCAAGCGCGGAATCGACGGGCTTGTCGTTATCGGCGGGGACGGTTCGTATCAAGGCGCGAACAAGCTGAGCAAGCTCGGAATTAAAACGATGGGGCTGCCGGGAACGATCGATAACGACATCCCGTTCACCGATTTCACCATCGGGTTTGATACGGCGGTCAGCATCGTTGTCGATGCGATCAATAAGATTCGGGATACGATGAGCTCTCATGAACGCTCGTCCATTGTTGAGGTCATGGGCCGCCACTGCGGAGATATCGCCCTCTATGCCGGCCTGGCCAGCGGAGCGGAGACGATTCTGGTGCCCGAGGTGCCGTACGATCTGGACGAAATCGCCAATCGCATGACGGAAAACTTCTCCCAAGGAAAGCGTCACAGTATCATTATCGTGGCCGAGGGTGTAGGCAAAGGGGAAAATATCTCGGCGGAAATTATGAAGCGCAACGGAATCGAGCCGCGGGTGACCGTGCTTGGACATATTCAGCGGGGCGGTACGCCTACGCACAACGACCGGATTCTGGCTAGCAGCCTCGGCGATTTCGCCGTACGCCGACTGATCGCAGGAGATTCCGGCAAGGCATGCGGAATGGTCAAAGGCGAGCTTGTTGCGACCGATATCGATAAAGTCGTGCATACCAAAAAACAATTCAATATGGAATTATACGAGCTTTCGAAACGGTTATCCCAATAAAAGCACAAAAAACATGCAGTCTTCCGTGGGCGGAAGGCTGCATGTTTTTTTTCATACGTTAGGACTTATTCCGAGTCTGGGCTAACACGGCCACAATTTCAGCGGTAGGACGGTTTCCTCTTGCCGCATACCGGATTGTGCCGTCCTGACCGATGACATAGACGATGCGCTGCTGCCCAAGCAGACCGAATAACGTCTGGCCTACATCGTACAGCTGGCGGATCGTCTCTCCGGAATCGGTGACAAGCGGAAAGTCATAGCCGAACTTTTGCGAGAACTGCCGGTGCTCTTCGAGCGAACCGGGATTGACGCCCAGCACCAGCGCATCATAATCGGCATACTGGGCCTTGGAATCGCGAACCGCACAAAGCTGCTTCGTGCAGATGGGCGTATTGTTCTTCGGATAAAAAATAAGCACAATCGGCCGTTTCCCCAGGTGATCGGCTAACCGGACCGCACCTTGCGTGCTTTCTGCGGCAAATGCCGGAGCCTTGGTCCCGATGGCAAGCACAGGCTTCTCCCCCTCATATGGATGACGAAGTATATTAGTTGTATTGTAGCGAATCGCTGCCGGGGGATGCAAGGCTTGGAAATGCTGGCGAACGTTACATGGAAGTATAAAACTCGACCAAATGCTCCCAAAGCCGTTTTCCGGCGTATGACTTGTAGTTCATCTGCGTAGCGCTGCCCATGTAGTAGGTAAACGGCTTATTGCTATGTTTGCGGAAGGTCGTTTCATATTCCTTGTATAAGTTATATCTATCGGGCTTGCTTGCGTCACCGTCGATTTCCATGTCGACGCCGATGTTTGCGCTTCGGAGCTTGATATAACTATCGTTGGCAGGAATAATCGGCTTGCCGTCCGTGTAGCTCAAGTACCCGTTTGTTATGCTTTTGTCCACAACCAGCAGCGGTACTTTGTTTCCGTCAAAATAGTAATGCGGCTGAAGTAAAACGACATCGGCGATATTTTCGTTAATGACGTAAGCAAGACGTTTCAATTGATCGTTATGAGGAGTTACATACGGAGCCCATGCCACATTGAGGCTGCCGTTGTTTTTGGCCCATTGCTTGATCGACCTCATCGTTTTGACTACAGTATTATCGTTCATGTTGCTTTGCAGCGTTTTGGTCCAGTTCGCCCCGGTATATTTCGTGCCGGTGTCGGGTCCGTCCAAATAAATGTTTTCGAAGTTGATATAGACGCCTTTCACATGCTTGTCCCAATTGGCTTGTCCGATGGCCTTTTTAACCGCATCAAGAAATCCGGTAATGGAGGCATCGTATGTGCTTGCGCTGCTGGTCGAGTTTCGTGACGGGGTGGAGATCCAAAGCTTGGCTTGGGGATTGGCCGCGACGATTTTACTGGCCTGATTGGCGAAATCTGTTACATCCGCTGAAGTTGCGGTCGTTTTGGTCGTTACGATAATGAAATGGTCCGCGCCTTTGGATAAATTGACAATATCCTCGGTCTTGTATTCCGGTTGGTTCGAGCCCGTATAGACCAATACGGATCTCATTTGCAGATTTGAGGAAGCCTGGGCTTCGGTAGTGAGCCCTGCTGCCCCGGCTAACAGAACGGAACAACATAAAAGAGACAGACACCATGCTTTTGCCTTTTTCACAAATGAATTCATTGCTTTCCCTCCGTGATATCATGGTTTATATTTCCATATTATGCATTTTATTTTGCTTCTTCAAATCTTTAATTTGTCTCTAATTCATTCAAATCGAGAAGCGGCATCACTCCCTAGGCACTTGCTTCTTCCGGCCGATTTCGGTAGGATGGGGGAGCGGTCCATTTTGACAGGATGAGGAGGCAACTGCGGTGTACATATACAAGCTGGAAGTCGAATTGCAGGAGCAGCCCATCCGCGTTGTCGTCGCAGGTTATGTGATTGAGAGCAAAGAGCAGTGAACATTATAGGAAGCAAAGGAGCAGTCAAACGATGAAAATTACGATTATTGCGGGAAGTAACCGTAAAGATGCTACGAGCACGCAGCTGTGCCGGTACATTGCGCGGCTGCTTGAAGAAAAGCAGTGCCAGGTTACGCAGTTCGATTTGTATGAGAAGCCGCTGCCGTTCTACAACGGGGACCTCGATCAGACGGATGCGAATATCGTCGAGCTGAGACAGCGTCTGCTGGAAGCCGATGGCATCGTGCTCGCGACGCCGGAATATCACGGGAGCATGTCGGGCGTCTTGAAAAACGCGCTCGATTTTACCGGCTTCGATCACTTCGACGGCAAGGTAACGCTGTCGGTCAGCTCGGCCGGGGGAGCCGTCGGCGTCAGCTCGCTGCAGCAGCTGCAGACCATCGTGCGCAACCTGCACGGCATCAACTGCCCGGAATGGATCTCCATCGGCGGAGCCCAGCGCAGCTTTACGCCGGAGGGCGAGCCGGAAGATGCCAAGACGCGGGAGCGCGTGCTGAAGACCGTCGGCTATTTCGCACAAATGGCTTCGACGTTTCGGAAATAATCGGGAATGAAAGGGGAGTGAGGCCGCCGTGGCGGCGATATTGCAGAACGATTGGGCTCCTTTGCTGGAAGACCAGTTTCAGGCGCCTTATTATCACCGGCTGAGATCGTTTTTGAAGCAGGAGTATGCCACGCGTACGGTATACCCGGATATGCACGATATTTTCAACGCCCTTCATTATACTTCCTATGCGGATACCAAAGTGGTCATTCTCGGACAGGACCCGTATCATGGCCCGGGACAAGCTCACGGCCTGAGCTTCTCGGTTAAGCCCGGAATCCCGGCACCGCCTTCGCTGCAAAACATCTTCAAAGAGCTGCAAAGCGACCTTGGCTGCTCGATCCCCGATAACGGCTGCCTGGTGCCTTGGGCCGAGCAGGGCGTGCTGCTGCTGAACACGGTGCTTACCGTGCGGCAGGGCGAAGCGCATTCCCACAAAGGGCAAGGCTGGGAGACGTTCACGGACCGTGTCATTTCGCTGTTGAACGAACGGGAGAAGCCGATCGTATTCGTTCTCTGGGGAAGCCCTGCCCAGCAAAAAATGCAGCTGATTACCGAGCAGCGCCATTTCATCGTACGGTCCGTTCATCCGAGCCCGCTATCGGCGCATCGCGGCTTTTTCGGCAGCCGGCCGTTCTCGCAGGTCAACGATTTTCTGCGAAGCATCGGTAGCGCAGGGATCGACTGGCAGCTCCCGAATCTGGGCGTGCGAAGCCGCAGCAGCGGCACGGCCTGACCTTTTGTACAAATGTAAAAGCCCGCTTCTTTCGATGGAAGGAAGCGGGCTTTTCACTCATCTCGCAAGTAAGGCTTTTTACTTGTAATCGACATCCGGCGTATACGTATTGACGGCGTTCCATAGCAGGAACTCTTCGGTGCCGTTATCTTTCAGCGCACGTACTTGCTCTTCGATCTCTTTTTTGCCGTAACGGACGTGACCGGGTACCCAAGTGGCGGTGAAATCTTGAATCCATGGCCGGACGACCGGCTTCAGAGATTGCAGCGGATCAAGCTTCTTGGCGGTATCCTTCATCGCCCCGTTGATCGTTACGTATGGTGCGGCATCCGGCACCTTGGCTCCGAACCAACCGTTTGAATAGTGGCTTGGATAAATCATCGGGCAGATGACGTCAACGTTCTGGGATATTTTTTGGAAGTCTTGGCCAATGCCTTCGGCGGCCGGTACGGAAGCGGCGTAGCCGAAGATGTCAACCGATACCCGGACTCCCAAAGGGGTGAGCTGCTCCCGGGCGTACTTCACGAATTCGGCAACCGCTTCGATACGGGAACGCTCGTCTTTATCGTACTTCAGCGAATCGGCCCGCTTCTCGAAGCCTTCCGGGAACCGGACGTAATCGAACTGAATTTCCTTGAAGCCTGCCTTAGCCGCCTCTTTCGCAATCGCGATATTGTAGTCCCACACTTCTTTCTTGTACGGGTTCACGAAGCTGTCCGGCGGATTTTTGCCGTTGCCCCAGACGGAACCGTCCGGATTCACAAAAGACAGATCAGGCCGTTTTTTTGCCAGTATGGTGTCTTTGAATACGACGATGCGGGCAATCGGGTATACCTGATGCTCCTGCAGCATACTCATCAGCTTCGGCATGTCGGTAATAATTTTTTGCGTCGTCTCCATCGCGTTCAGTTCCGGATTGCCGGTATCGTACGTTATGTACCCCCAGTCGTCCTTCAGGTCGATGACCATCGAATTCAACTCGGTTTCGTCCATCAATTTCAGCAGCGTATTCATACGCGAGCCGCCTGCGCTGTGCGCTGTGACGTAGATGCCTTTGACCTTCGGCGCATCTTTCTGCGGGTCCTTCTTGTCCACCGGAGTCAGCCGGTCGAACAGATTCCCGTCTGGGGAAGGCTGCTGGGCGACGGCAGTTTTGGAGTCAATCGAAGCTTGGGCCACCTGCTCGAACGTCGCATCAGGATGATCGGCGCTGACGCCCCCCCAGGCCATGAGGAACGCGGCCAATAAAAGTTCCATGGATCAGTCTCTCCTTGCTAGTTTGATATCTATCATTATAATAAAAGAGTCGGCAATCCGATAGAGAGCTTTGATAGATTTTAAACGACACATCAAAAAAGGACCGGTGCCGGATGAACAAACAAATCTGGACGCTGCGGGGTCTGAACTTTTCATACTATGCGACCACTGCTGTCCTCCTGCCGTTTCTGCCCCTTTACTTCGAAGGAAAAGGCTACTCTTCCTCGCAGATCGGACTGCTTATGATGATCGGGCCGTTTGTGACGATCTTCGCCCAGCCGATCTGGGGCTATTTGAGTGACCGCTATCAGACGCTGAAGACGATCATCTTCGGGCTGTGGGTCATGACGGTATTGTCGAGCATCGGCATTTTCGAAACGAGCGGGTACACCCTTGCGCTGCTCTTTATGCTGCTGCTGTACTTCTTTATGCAATCGTCGGTGCCGCTGCTCGACACGGTGTCGATTAAATCCGCGCTGCAAGCCGGGAAAAGCTACGGTTCGATCCGGATGTGGGGCTCGATGGGATTTACGCTGCTGGCGCTATCGTCCGGTTATGTATTGGACGCCTTAGGCGGGATGAACAGCATTCCTTATGTGTATTGGAGCATCTGGGTGCTGCCTTTTGTACTGCTCGTGTTTCTTAAAGACGAGAAAGGAACGGGAGAACGCATTTCGATCAAGGCGCTGGGCAGCTTGTTCGGAAACAAGCCGTTCCTATGGTTTCTGCTGCTGATCTTCGTGCTCATGGTGCCGCACCGGATGAATGACGGGCTGTTCGTCCTGTATTTGAAAGATTTGGGGGCAACGGATTCGATGGCCGGATGGGCCTGGGCGCTCGCGGCAGGGGCGGAAATTCCGACCTTCGCGCTGCTTGGCCGCTATATGCACCGGTTTCACGAGCTGGCGCTGCTGGGGATCGTCGCGGTGCTGTACACGATTCGCTGGCTGTTGTATGGCTGGGTATCGGACCCGTCCGTATTGATGTTATTACAAGCGACGCATTGTATTACGTTCGCTGCCTTTTGGATCGTTTCGGTGCAATATGTCGTCCGGCTCGTGCCGCAAGAGCTGCAATCTACGGGCCAGTCGATGCTGTCCATGGTGTTTCTGGGGCTTGCGGGCATTGTCGGCGGTTCGGTCGGAGGCTGGATCAAAGACGAGTGGGGCGGCTCGTACATGTATTACATGGGAGCGGGGATGGCTTGTATCGCTGCGGTGCTGCTGCTCGGTACACATGCGTATTACCGCAAAAAAAACCATCCGGCCTGATCGGACAGATGGTTTCATTACAATGGAATTATTTATTCGCTGTCGGCTGAACGGGTTCGCTTGCCGACGAAGCCGCAGGAGCCGCCAATTCTTTTTTCGGGGCTTCGGGCTCCGGAGGATTGTCGTCGGAACGGCCGCCGTTGCCTGACGTTGCATCTTTAAATTCGCGGAACATTTTGCCGAAACCGCGTCCGAGCTCCGGAAGCTTGTTCGGTCCGAACAAAAGCAGAGCGACGAGAGCGATCAAAATGATGTGCCAAGGGGATAATGCTCCCATAGTGTAAGTACACCTCCGAAATGGTATGATCTAATCATACCATTTATTTAATTGTACTATAACACATTTTTGTTACAAAAAGACAACGATTTTAGGACAGTCCTTAAAAAATTTTTAAGAAAATAAATCAAGCCTCTTGTTCGTTCAAGAAGGTAAGCCGCACTTCCTTCAAATTCATCAGCGCCGTGCCGGTTATCGCATCCGGCTTGACCGTTAGCGTGTAGGTGCCCGGTTCGGGAATGCGCACCGTTCCAAGCTCCGCGCTTCCGAAATCGTACCAGCCGCCCTTCGGCTGCACCTTTCCTTGAAGCCGTTGTCCGCGCAACTCTACGCTGTACGTGCCCCCGGCTTCGCCTTCCGCCGCTCCGTAAACGACCGTTATCCGGCAGGCTCCAGGCGTCTCTGCGCGAAACGTCCACTCGATAGAATCCGTAGGATTGACCCAGTTCGTTACGACGTCGTGGCCTCTTTTGCCGGTATCGTAACGCAGTTCGCTGCCTTGGATGTCGCCGTCGAAGGCGCCGAACCGGTTCACATAATCGTGCTCCAGCAACCGTTTCACCGGATTGGCGTCAATCGCGCCTTCGTATTCGACAACGATAACGGTGACGATCGGGTCAAGCGGCTCCGCAGGCACCTCGATCAGCACGTCCTCTGCGTTCAAGCGGGCATGGGCAAGCGGGCGCCGCTGCGGATCAGCCAGCAGGTACGCGCTTAAGATGTCGTTGCTCAGCCCCGGAACGATCAGCCGTCCGCTCGCGGGCCATTCAAATACATGAAGATAGAGGAGCCCGTCCTTTGTCGTGCAGCGCCCCCACTGCGGCTTGCCGAGCGGGCTTCCGGTCGTTCCGTACACGCTTTCGCCGTTTATGTTCAGCCATTGTCCGATTTCGTTCAAAATATGCTTTGACGGTTCGTCGAATTCGCCTTCCGGGGTCGGGCCTACGTTCAGCAAATAGTTGCCGTTCAAGCTGAACACGTCGATCATGTTGTGGAGAATGCTTGTCACGGATTTCCAATTGTGGTCCGTTTTCTTGTAGCCCCACGAATCGTTCATCGTGTGGATCGATTCCCAGTCTTTGCGGTTGATCCGGATGTGCAGCTGATTGTCCCCGGAATTGCCGTAATCCCCGAAGCCGTCCCGGCGCACGCGGCGGTTCACTAGGCAATCCGGCTGCAGGCTGCGGACCGTATCGACAAACCGTTGTCCCTGCTCGTCGGTCACCTTATGCCCGCAATCGAACCATACGATGGCGACGTCGCCGTAGCCGGTCAGCAGCTCCCGGACCTGCGGCAGCGCCTTTTCTTCCAAATACCGCTCATACCGCGTAAATTTGTCCTCATCGTTCACCCACGACTCCAAAGGGGCCCATGCGCCGATATTATTCGGATAGTCATGCGTGTTGCCTTGGGAATTGGGGTGATGCCAATCCATCGAGTGGGAGTAATAGAAGCACAGCTTTATCCCTTCCTTGCGGCATGCGTCGGCTAATTCTTTCATCGGGTCGCGGCCGAAAGGGGAGCGCTTGACAATATTGAAATCGTCTGCGGCGGAGTCGTACAAGGCAAAGCCGTCGTGATGCTTCGCCGTGATTACGATGTATTTCATACCGGCATCCTTGGCGGCACGTACCCAGGCTTCCGCATTGAAGCGGACCGGGTTGAACGCCTCCGCGAGCCGCTCGTATTCCTTGACCGGAATTTGCCCGCGCAGCATAATATGCTCCCCGTAGGCGCCAGGCACCGTCCGGCCTTTCCAGACGCCGCCCAGCAGCGAATACAATCCCCAGTGGATAAACATGCCGAAGCGCGCCTCCCGCCACCAAGCCAGCCTGCGGTCCTGCAGCTCTTCCCCCGGCGAGAGAGGGGTCGCCCGATCGGCCGCTTCCGCTTCCGCATTATCCATATACATATCCCGTTTGACCATCGAGAAGCCTCCATCCGTTCGCGGTCACATCGGTACCGCGTTGCTTACTCCCATTGTACCCGGCATATGTTATAATCCCTATGGATGCGGTTAACGCTTATTTGTACGAAATTAACCTTTTTGTTAAACCGTCAAGTTACGCTCTTCGAGGTGCTGCGATGTCAAACAACGAACCGGATTTTTCGCTGCTCAGCCATTTGCTGACGGATATGAAGACGGAATTGCTCAACGCTAGACGGAGCAAATGCAATCCCGACTGGATTCAAAAGCCGTTCACCCCCGCGTACAGCAAAATCTATTACATCTGCGAAGGGGAAGGGCGGATGACGGTCGGCGGGCAGGAGCTGTTCCCCCTGCCGGAGCAGCTTGTTTTTGCTCCGGCAGGGTTGGTGCAATCGTTCTCGGTTACCGATCCGGCCCGGACGTATACGATGTATTGGTGCCATTTTATGTCCGATTTGAATTGGGCGGGGTTGTTTTCGTTGTTCAAGCTGCCCTTTTGTATGACGGCACAGGAGCCTTCCGAAGCGATTGCCCTGTTCGAGAGACTGGCGGACGAGCATAGCATGAAGAAAGGACCGACTAGGTCGATCCGGATCGAGGCTGCGTTGTTGAACGTCATTGCCTGCTATCTGGAGCAGGCGGTATTGAGGCAGGAGGAGCAGACAGGATTATCGTTCCGTCACAGTAAGCTTGGCGAGGTGCTGGACTACATTGACGCGCGTTTGGCCGAGGAAATGACGATTGCGGAGCTGGCCGACATCGTGCATCACCATCCCAATTATTTCGTGCGTTTCTTCAAGCGCCAGCTCGGGACGACACCGATGACGTACATCTACGAGCGCCGCCTCGAAAAAGCGAAGCAGCTCATCGGTTCGACCGACATGACCATCGGCGAGGTGGCGCAGGCGACAGGCTTTCACGACCTTTTTCATCTATCCAAAAACTTCAAAAAATCGGTCGGCATCGCGCCCACGGAGTACCGCAGCTTATCCCGCGGATTGCAGCTGCCTTCCGAATAAGGGCATAAAACAAGACCGCTCTTCCTGCCACCGTAGCGGAGGCCGAAGAGCGGTCTTATACTGGTTATGACGCTTTACTCATTCAATGAAGGAAAGCGTCCTTTTGATGTTCCGAAATGCTGTATTGAATAATTTCCATGGCATCCTCTGTTTCGAGAGCTTCCAGCCCATTGCGCAGCACGATCTCCGATTCGAGCTCGCGTTTCTTAAGGAATGGATACAACTCCGGCGTCAGCCTCATGACAATGGTTGCCAACTTTACGGTTTCCACAAGCATCACCCTTCCCGTCATCTGTTGTTTAGAGATCAGGACTTACGAGTAATTCAGGTTAAGCCTTGGAAAAACGGTATGAAATTACTCCTCCAGTATAGCATATTTCTGAAGTTCTATGTACCGGAAATATTGCTTAATTGCCTTGTTCGCTCCGATCGGAGCGGCGGAATAACCCCATGACGCCCACGGTTTCGGTGATGTTGACGAAAGCCTGCGGATCCCATTGGCGCACCAGGTTTTGCAGCTCGTTCAATTCATAGCGCGTCGTCACCGTCATCAGCATATGCTGCGGTTCCTTCGTATATGCTCCTTCGGTATCGATGACCGTGACGCCTCGCTTGAGCTTTTGCATTTTTTTCAGGAGCAAATCCTTTTTCTTGGTGATGATGAAGACGGTTACTTTCAAATGCCGGATATGAATCGTATCGATGATTTTGCCTGTAATGAACATGGACAGCATGGAGTACAGGGCGAGGTCCCAGTTGTTTTTGAAAAAGCCGAGGGCCACGATGACAATGCCGTTCAGACCGAACAGAGACGTGCCAAGCGAAAAATCCCGTTTGCGCGTGAGGATAGAAGCGATGATGTCAAAGCCGCCGGTCGATCCGCCCACCCGCATTGAAATACCAGTTCCGATCCCGACCAGCACGCCTCCGGCAACGGAAGACATAATTAAGTCCTTGCTGACAGTCATCGTAGGGATCAGCTGCATGAACCAAGTCGTCAGTACAACCGAAACGACGCTCAAAATGATGAATTTGCGTCCGAGCGTCAGCAGCCCCCAGATCAGCAGCGGCGCATTAAAGATAAGAAACAAGAGCGAAATATTCCAATCCGTAAAATAACCAACCAGCATGGATACGCCGGAAATGCCGCCGCTGAGTAACTGATGGGGGATCAAGAACAGATTGAAGCTCGACGCGATCAGAGCCGAGCCCAGAAGACAGGCGATTAAAGAACCGATCCAGGAACGTTGAAGCTGAAACATGGATGCACCTCCCGCATTGCTTTTAGTATGAAGCGTTTTGACGGTTTTGAACCCCGAAAGCCGAAAAAGAGCCAAGCTTCCCTTGGGTAAGGGAAAGCTTGGCGGTCTTATTTGCGCTTGAACGATCCGGAACGCGAACTGGTGCTCGGCTTCGAGGAACCGGAGGAAGGCGTCTTATAAGTCGGTTTGGAGCCGTCGCTCTTTCTGGCCGAATCCCCGACAGTCGGATTGCTCTTCGGCGGTGTGCCGGTCTGCGGATTCGACGGTGTGGCCGTCTGTGAATTCGACGGCGTGGTTGGTTGTGAATTTGGCGTCGTCGTTGTAAAGCTTCCCTTGCGGTCGGACGTCGAAGGCTGCGGCTTGGTCGTCGAGCCTGTCGAACCCGTAGAGCCTGAACCCGGGTAAGGGACGGATTGGTACTTGCCGTAATCATTATAGCGTTTGCTCGACGTATACCCCTTGTAATCGTAGCCCGAACCGCGGCTGCTGTTAAACCATCCGCCGCCGAACAGGGATTGCAGCAGCGTAGCCGCAACATAGCCCTGAAGGAACGACGAGTCGTAGTTTTCTTTGGCGTATTGGATGGAGTCAACCTCGACTAAGGTAGTTCCTTCGGTGTTTGGATCCTTCTGTACGTTAATGATTTTATTGTCGTAGACCAGGAACATCCGTTCTTCCGAATCCTTGCTCATTTCGGTCGGCTTTTCCTTGTCTGCGATTTCCTTAGCGACAGTCGGCACGTCTTTGCCCGCGACGGAATAAATTTTAGCCGTGCTCTTTCCTTGCCCTTGAACGTCGATTAACGAATAGTTGTCTTTAATATAGTTGCCGGCGTCGCCGCAAGCGGCCAGCAACGTGAATACCAGCAGGATGGCAATCCATTTGGACAATTTGTTGATCATGCGGCGGTCACCTCCGTTTCAAGCTGTTTATGAATCCGAGTAGGAAATGAGGACTAGCGGTCATCGGGTGCCCTTTATAAATTTAATTTGTCCCGCCGGTGTCGGGGAGCCTTCCATGGCGACATACTTTCCGTCCTGCCATTGCAGGAAAAAGTAACGGTTCTCCGAACCGAAATAGCGCCAGAACATGACCTCGTCACCTGCGCGGAAATCGGTGTTCCCTTCGACACGCACCGTATCCGTGCGGTTATGCTCCATATGGTACGTCACTTCGCCGCCGACGTCGAGCACGGACGGCACGTCGTTCGGATCGTCAAGCGAGCCTTCCACAAATTCGCATAAAAAACATTCGTACGTGCGCCCTTTTTCCACAAGCAGACATGATATATGCTTGCCGTTTTGCAGATAATATGCAAAGCGGTGCGGCGCAAACCCGCGGTCAAAATAAATGGCCTTGCCGGATACAACATATTCTTCAAGGTCTACGTTAAGAATATCGCCGACCATCGTTTCCTCCAGCGGATTCGTTGGCTTCACTTCCGGCTCCGGATTGTTGCTTTTAATAATTGAACCGACTCGTTTCCATATGGACATGGGCATTTCGCTCCTTTTCAAAATCGACGAATATATTTATTATATACGATATTCGGCGAATTTGGGTTTCAAGTTTGAACAATTCTGGAATATGGCTGCAGGGTATGGTATACTACTAAAGATATTCTTAAGTACGGCCTTGACTGTTCATATTGACACGGGTTGGAAGGTGTTTCATGAAGAGATTAAAAATAGAAGATAGGAGCGCACTTAAGGGTATAGACAAAGAACCCTAGAACAAAGGAGATTGAAATCATTTGAAAACTTTCAGTGAATTCGGCTTAGAGCCAAAGGTACTTCGCGCAATTACGGAAATGGGCTTCGAGGAGTCGACCCCGATCCAGGAAAAAGCCATTCCGGTAGCGATGGAGGGACGCGACCTTATCGGCCAAGCGCAAACGGGAACAGGGAAAACCGCGGCATTCGGCATTCCGCTCATCAACAAAATCGACATTAAAGAGGAGCGCATCGTCGCATTGATCATGTGCCCGACACGTGAATTGGCAATCCAGGTAGCGGAAGAGATCGAGAAGCTGGGACGCTTCAAGGGCATCCGTTCCCTGCCGATTTACGGCGGTCAAGATATCGTAAAGCAAATTCGCGCGCTGCGTAAAAAGCCGCAAATCATCATCGGTACGCCGGGTCGTCTGCTCGACCATATCAACCGTAAAACCATTAAGCTGGACGACGTGCAAACCGTTATTTTGGACGAGGCTGACGAAATGCTCGACATGGGCTTCATGGAAGACATCCAATCGATCCTGAAGCTCGTACCGGATGAGCGTCAAACGATGCTGTTCTCGGCGACGATGCCGATCAACATTCAGAAGCTGGCTCAGCAGTTTTTGAGCAATCCGGAGCACGTGTCCGTCATTCCGAAGCAAGTCAGCGCGCCGCTGATCGACCAATCCTACATCGAGCTTCACGAGCGCCAGAAATTCGAAGCGCTCTGCCGCTTGATCGACATGGAAGCACCGGACCTTGCGATCATCTTCGGCCGGACGAAGCGCCGGGTGGATGAGCTATCCGAAGCATTGCAGAAGCGCGGCTATACCGCAGAAGGTCTGCATGGGGACCTGTCCCAAAATCAGCGTGACAACGTAATGCGCAAATTCCGCGATGGAAGCATCGACGTACTCGTTGCAACCGACGTAGCAGCCCGCGGTCTGGACGTATCGGGCGTTACCCACGTCATCAACTTCGACCTGCCGCAGGACCCGGAAAGCTACGTGCACCGGATCGGCCGTACCGGCCGTGCGGGTAAGGAAGGCGCAGCCTATACATTCGTTACGCCGCGCGAAATCGACCACCTGCATTTTATTGAGAAAATCACGCGTCACAAAATTTCCCGCAAGCCGATGCCGAGCCTGGCGGAAGCCATCGAAGGCAAGCAAAAAATGACGGCAGAGCGCGTGCTGGAAGCGATGCAAAATGACGACCACAATCAATTTAAAGGTCTTGCGATTTCCCTGCTGGAGCAGCACGATTCCGTTCACCTCCTGGCTGCGGCGTTCAAGCTGCTTACCGGCGAGAAGAAAGACGTCGAAATCGAACTGACACCGGAAGATCCGATCCGTGCGAAGAAAAGAAGACCGGACATCCGCAGCAACGGACGCAGACCGTCGGGCTCTTACGGTACGGCTGGGGGCGCACGCCGCAACGATCGTCCTTACGGCGGTGACCGTGGCGGCTATCGCGGCGGCGACCGCAACCGTCGCGACGGCGGCGGATACCGTGACGGCGGACGCGACCGCGACTACCGCGGCCGTTCGGACCGTGACAATCGCGGAGGGTACTCCCGTTCCTCCAACCGCTCGAACGAAGAAACACTCGTGTAAAAAAAGGAGCAAGCGCGCCACTTCGGCGGGCTTGCTTCTTTTTTTGATAAAGAAAAAGGCAGGCCGTGTACGCACTTGCACATACCTGCCAATTCCTAATTAACGCATTATTAGAAGAATAAGCTGCGGCTAACGATGACCAGCAGAATAAACAGAACCAAAATAACAGCAGTGGAAGTTCCAAATCCTCCTGCGAAACCACCCATCGTGACCAGCCTCCTTCCTGTATTTTACCACCAGAAACAGCGTCATCCGGACGGATAACGGTTCTCGTGTGCAAGTAGAGCTCCTCGGCATCCAGACGCGGCTTGCCCATGGGACATTACCGCTGCATGCAGATAACGTGATGGCCGGGGGCTAATTGCGGTTGGTACTTTAGCATATGTTCTTTGGATCATTATGTATGGACGGCTACCTAGATGGAATGAAATAGGCTATAATAAAGCATATAGATGAAGGAGGGCATAGGATTTGGAATTTCGAGGAATCATGGGTGGGTTTTACCGTATTTCCGAATGGATCATGCGACTATCGGTTATCAACGTATTGTGGGTCATATGTGCCATTCCTTTCTTTTTCCTGGGGCTCGTTTTTTTGCAGTCTCAATCGGCTGATCAAGCACTGCAAACGCTTATACTGATGGCCATTGTCGCGCCATTCACCATCTTTCCGTCGACGACAGCGATGTTCAGTGTGGCTCGCAAGTGGTTGACCGGAGAAGAGGATGTGCCGCTGTTCAAGACGTTTTTCCGAGGCTACAAGGATAACTTCGTCCAAAGCTTGCTTGGCGGTCTGATTTATATTCTCATCGGCGTCATTCTGTACACCAATTTCCAGTTTTATGGCAATCAAACGGGAACCTTTGGCATTTTACGCTTTCTGGTGCTATCGCTCACCGTGCTATTGATCATTTCGTTGTTCCATTTCTTCTCGATCCTGTCGCACCTGCACATGAAGATTTTGCAAATCGTCAAAAACGCGCTGTTGATTACGATCGGCAATCCGGTGCGATCGCTGTCGATGATCGTGTTGAACGGAATCGTCCTGTATGTCAGCTTTAACATGTTTACGTTCCTGATTCCTTTTTTTATGGGCAGCGTGATCGCAGTCGTATCGTTCTGGCACTTTAACCTGATATTCGGAAAGCTGCAGGAGAAGCAGCAGGAGCTGGCCGAGAAAGAAGCGGAACAGCAGCGCCTACTGACGGAAAATGCCGATGATTCGGAGGCGGCCGAATCGGACCGCAAGCCGGATAAACCGTAATTTTCCACCGGTTCCAACAAGAAGAGCGGCGCAAAGGTTTACTTTCGCCATGGAGTGGACTATAATAGGTATACAACAAAATCCTGCGATGTGCGTTTCGGTTTACAGTTGTTTTGAACCAATGACTGTTTCTTGGGAGACCTACATTGAATCGCGGCTGTCATGCCCTCGAAAAGGGACTTCAAAACCGATTCTGCGGACACCCACCTGCGAGAGCGGGTTTGAGACACGAAATCGGACGGCATATGCGGGTTTTTTTGTTGCGTTAAAATGTTAGCGTTCACAATAAAAGAGAGGGATGTTGGAGATGAAGCTCTTTATCGACACAGCCAATGTGGAAGAAATCCGCAAAGCACATGAACTCGGTGTCATCGCAGGTGTTACGACGAATCCGTCGCTCATTGCCAAGGAAGGAAAAGATTTCTTCGAAACGGTGAAGGAAATCATCTCGATCGTCGGAAACCTGCCGATCAGCGCCGAGGTGATTAGCCTTAAAGCTGATGAGATGGTGGAACAGGGGAAAAAACTGGCTGCTCTTGGCGACGGTATTGTCGTAAAAGTTCCAATGACGGAAGATGGACTGAAAGCGACGAAACGTTTCAGCGAGATGGGCATCAAAACGAACGTGACGCTGATTTTCAGTTCGACGCAAGCTTTGCTTGCCGCACGCGCTGGAGCTACGTACGTCTCCCCGTTTGTCGGACGTCTTGACGATATTAACCAAATCGGCATGAATTTGATTAAAGAAATCAGCCAAATGTTCAAGGTACATAACATCAGCTCCGAAATTATTACGGCAAGCGTACGTACGACGACTCACGTCATCGACGCGGCGCTGCTCGGAGCGGATATTGCAACCGTTCCCTATAAAGTGATTCAACAAATGATCAAGCACCCGTTAACGGATGCCGGCATCGAGCGCTTCCTGAAAGACTGGGAAGGCGCCAACCAAAGCACATTCTAATAACCGAGCGGGACGGGACAACCTTCCTGCAACAGGGCCTAAACTGCGCAATATGCAGACAGCAGGCCCTGTTTTTATTCGTCAGACGCAATTGCGTTTCATTTCATGCCAGCCGATGCCGCCATGCTCGGATGCCGAAGAACGGATATACCGGAAGCCCAGGCGTTCGTAGAACGAAATCAAATGCTTCTCGCAAAGCAGCAGTACGGCTTCGAGCCTATCCGCTTCCGCTTGCTCCAGCAAAGCTCTCATCAGCCGGGCCCCGAGTCCGCTGCCGCGGTAATCCGGGTGAACGGCGACGGTTAGCACGCACAAAAATTGTCCTTCCGGGTCGCTGGCTCCGGTCTGCTTCATTTCTTCATCGGCAAGGTTTTCATGAGACAGGCGAACGGCATTGGCGATTCCGACGACCCGTCCGTTGTGCTCGGCGACCTTGAAATAACGGCCGAACGTCTGCAAGCGGTAATCGAACGCTTCGCGGGAAGCGGCGGCCTCTGGGGGATAGGACATCGTTTCAATAGCATAAGCTCCGGCCATATCGGCTGGCAGCGCTTCTCTTATCAGCATCAATGAGTTTCTCCTTCGAAAAATAAGAAATGTACAGCGAAATCGCAAACTTGTCCAGGTTTCGAATCATAGACTGGCTTCCATGTTAATATACTGGTAGCAAGGGAATCGCAGAAATCAATTTTGTACAAAATATGAACGGTTTTATTCGATAGCTCTTTCTCTTCCCTGCAAACAATGATATGATAAAAGATAGTGTTAACCCGGAATAGATTGTCACTTCATTGAGGAGGGAAGGCTTTGCTAAAGCGCACCTTAATCGGTCTCATTCGCAGCCACGAAACAACAGGAGAGAAGGCTAAGGACCCGGCTTTGAAGACCCGATACTATAAAATCTCCAAAGATCAGGCATGGGACGAAGTCGTGAACATGTTCAAGAAGCTAAGCGGCTACAAACTTCTCCACGAAGTCAAGAACGTCGGCGAAATCGTAGTGGAACGGCGTACCATTACCGGCCGCACGCAGGATATCACCCTTACCATGTTCGGTATTAACCCGCTCAAAACGGCGATCGATATTTATTCGGCTTCCCGCGGCTCGCTCGGAGACCTAGGTTCGAACTACAGGACGATACTTGATATATATAGGCACATCGACAAGCGGCTGGCCGCTTATAAAATAAACGATTAAAAAAAACAGCGAGGAGCTCCATGGCTGCCCGCTGTTTTTTTGTGTGTCATGACTGACGGTCGGAAACGAATTAAACGAGCTTTTTCACTGCTTCGATTGCAGCTTCGTAGTTCGGATGCTCCGTCATTTCGCCGAGGTATTCCACGTATTGTACGGTATCGTTCGCATCGATGACGAAGATGGATCTCATCAGCAATTGCAGTTCGTCAATCAGCACGCCGTATGCTTGGCCGAACGAGCGGTTTTTGTAGTCGGACAGCGTTACGACTTTGTCGATGCCCGCAGCGCCGCACCAGCGGGATTGCGCGAACGGAAGATCTACACTGATCGTCAGTACAACGACATTGTCGCCGAGTTTGGCTGCTTCTTCATTGAAACGGCGAGTTTGCGCATCGCATACGCCAGTGTCCAAAGAAGGCACCACGCTGATCAGCTTCACTTTGCCGGCATAATCGGCAAGAGATGCGGTTTCGAGCAGGTTTTTGTTTACTGTGAAATCGGGAGCTTTATCGCCTGGCTTAACTTCCGTTCCGATGAGGGTAATCGGGTTGCCTTTGAATGCCGCTTTTGCCATGAGTACATGGGCCTCCTTCAATTTGTGAGAATGATTGGTATTTCACCAAAATATATTATAATCTTTTATAAGAGAACTTGTCCAATAGGAGTGCACAACTTTAAACATAAACAGGGGGAAGGAATAGCTTTGGAACTTAGACAGCTGCAGTATTTTGTAAAAGTGGCGCGCAAACAGCACGTAACCCAGGCAGCGGAAGAACTGCATGTGGCGCAATCGGCGGTCAGCCGCCAAATCCATCAACTGGAAGAAGAGCTTGGCGTACAATTGTTTGTGCAAAAGGGCCGCAATCTGCAGCTGACTTCGGTCGGAAAGCTGTTTTTGTGCAGGGTGGAGGGCATCCTCACCGATCTGGATCGCGCGGTCGATGAGGTACACGAATTTCTCGACCCGGAGCGGGGCGAAATTCGGATCGGATTTCCCCACAGTCTCGGTATTAACTTGTTGCCGACGGTTGTAGCGAGCTTCCGCAAAAATTACCCGAACGTCAAGTTCCGCCTGCGTCAAGGGACTTACAACAGCTTGATCCGCGACGTCATGAAAGGAGAAATCGATCTCGCTTTCATTTCACCTTTTCCGGAGGAGCATAACCACGTGGTCGGTGAAGTGCTGCTGCAGGAAGAGCTGTATGCCATCGTGCCGGAAGGCCATGTGTTATCGGGAAACGATTCGATTAAGCTGGAGCAGCTCCGCGGCGAATCGTTCGTCATGTTCAGCGAAGAGTATTCGCTCCGCGCGATCGTATTGGAAGCTTGTGCGAAGGCGGGCTTTACGCCACAAATCGGATTCGAGGGGGAAGAAACGGATACGATCCGCGGGCTTGTGGCGGCAGGCATGGGCGTCAGCCTGCTGCCGGAGATGGCACTGAAGGAAATTAACGAGCTTCAGCCGGTCAAAGTGCGCATTACGGAACCGATCGTTACGCGCAACATTGGGCTGATTCGGCGAAACGGCGAAAAGCTTCCGCCCGTGGCGGAAGTATTCCGCAATTTTTTGATCGACTTTTTCGAGAAAAAAACCGCCCGGGGTTAACATGTATCTTCATGGACACGGCCTCGGCTTCAAGCGATCATCGCGCTGATGGCGGTGACGCCAACCAGCCAGTCCATAAGCGGCACACGGGGAAACCTGGAGCCGCTTGCTTTTTTTTCGGTCTCTTTCGCTTGCTCCAGCATTTGCATTTCAAGTTCGAACGGGTTCAACATGGTGTCTCTCCTCCTGAGGAAGCCTTTATTTTCGCTTGCTTGCGGCTTCTGGTTTCATTATACCTTGCGAAAGATGAATAAAAAGTGTAGCATATTGTTTATTTCTTTCATCTTTTATGGACGCATGGACCGGCGAGGAGGCGTTTTCAGAATGATCGATTTCTACTATTTGCGCCTGCGCAAGACATATGCGGAGGTTAAGGAACAGGCGGAGATTGAGATTACGCTGACGGAGCTGACGGATATTTTTCAATGTACGGCCCGCAACGTCAACTTCGTATTGAAACGGATGGAAGAAGCAGGTTGGATTCAATGGACTCCGGGCCGCGGGCGGGGGCATCGTTCGAAAATCGTATTTTTGGCCAAAAGCGAAACGATTGCGCTGGAATCCGCTCAAGCGTTAGTGAAGAAAGGCGACATTCAGCAAGCGTTCGCTTATTTGGAAGAGCATTCCGCTTTGCCTGCGCTCAAGGACCAGTTCGTTTATTGGCTGGATTCGCACTTCGGCTATCGGCCCGAGGTGAAGAACGATACGCTGACAGATACGCTACGGCTGCCCTATTCCAAGCGGATTGCTTGTCTGGACCCGGCTCTTATTACCTTTGTCGTAGAGTGTCATATGGTACAGCAAATTTTTGACGTATTGGTCAGAATGAATACGAAAACCGGCAAAATCGAGGGCGGGCTTGCGCACTACTGGACCAACGGGAACAACGGCAAGGAATGGACGTTTTATTTGCGCAAAGGGGTATTTTTTCATCATGGGAGAGAAATGACCTCGGAGGACGTCAAATATTCGATTGAACGTCATAACTGCAAAGAATTGGGCTCGCCGTTTCGATGGCTGTTTGCGGATGTGGAACACATCGAGACGATCGGCAGCTACGCTATACGTATCCATTTGCGGCGGGCTAATCCGCTGTTCCTGCATCATTTGAGCTACGATCGAACTTCCGTCGTTCCGCAGGATGCGGTGACGGAGCTCGGAGAAGCGTTCAGCCGGATGCCGATCGGGACCGGGCCTTTCCGTGTGGTCCAAAATGACGACAATATGCTGGTGTTGGAGGCGTTCCCGTGTTATTTCGACCGGCGGGCGCATCTGGACCGGATTGAAATTTGGTATACGCCAGAATTGATGCGAAAAGCGAGTCATCTTCAACCGCCGAACTATATGATGCGGCACCAATGCGATACGGCTGAAGAGCTGCCTAAAGACTGGCAGACGATACAGACGATCGGGCGGGATTGCAGCTATTTCACATTTAATTTAAGCTTGCCGGGACCGCAGCAGAAGCTGGCTTTTCGAAAAGCTGTGGTGCATGGGATCGACCGTAAGCTTCTGGTGCCGTCAGGCGCGCCGGGAGATGTCACGTTCGCCAAGTGGTTCTACGAGGAATCTCGGGAGCCTAGCGATACGGATGAGCAATATGATCCTATACTAGCCAAACGGCTGCTCGCGGAGAGCGGGTATGAGGGGGAGGAGCTGCTGCTTGTGCATTCGCCTCATCACAAGGGGTTCGCGGAGAACTTGCAGACCCAGCTTGGCGAGATTGGCATCAGGGTAAAGCTGAACGAAGTGCACTGGGGAACGGCGGAGAGGGATGAAATGGTGCGAAGCTCGCATTTCACCTTTAACCGCAACGTATTGGATCATGACGTGGAGCTTGCGGTTATCGAGCTGTTTCTCGCAGACAACTGTGTCGTTCGGATGCATCTGGGAGACGAGTTGAAGCAGCAGACCGATTTCATCATCGAACGGTTGTATCAAGAAGGCTCTCCCGTCACGCGCGGCACGTATTTGAACCGGCTGCGGCAGCTTGTGACCGATCAGGCTTACGTCTTGTTTCTGTTCCATCATACGCAGCGCACCGTATTCCATCCGTCATTAAGGAACGTTTGTTTGAACTCGCTCGGTTGGGTCAGATTTCGGGATCTATGGTTCGAACCGACGATGGACACCTTGCAGCAGGAGCGTTAATACCGCATGAAAAAAAGCCGCCGGATCACTCCTAGAAGGAGCGGGTCCGGCGGCTTTCGCGTTCGGTGCTGCAAAGCTTAGTCGTCGCTGCGGTTGAAAATCATAATATACTTGATCAGCTCGAGCAGCGAGATCAGCGCAGCAGCTACGTAAGTCAGCGCAGCGGCGTTAAGTACTTTGGCTACGCCTCGTTCTTCATCGTTGGTGATATAGCCTTCGGCAACCATCAGGTCACGGGCCCGGTTGCTGGCGTTAAACTCTACCGGCAAGGTCACGAGTTGGAAAGCGACGGCGGCGGAGAAGAAAATAATCCCCAGGCCAAGCAATCCGGTCCAATGGAACAAAAAGCCTGCGATCAAGAGCAGCGGCGCAATACCGGAAGCGAAGTTCACAACCGGGAACATCCGGTGGCGGGCGACGAGCATCGGGTAATTCACTTTATGCTGAATGGCGTGACCGACCTCGTGGCAAGCGACCGATACGGCCGAGATGGTGCTCTCGTAATAAACCGGCTCCGACAACCGTACGGTGCGGGCGATCGGATCGTAGTGATCCGTCAGCGCGCCGGGAATCGGCTCGACCGGAACGTCATACAATCCGTTGGAGTCAAGCATGCGGCGAGCCGCTTCGTATCCCGTCATACCGGATTGCACGGGCACATCGGACCATTTGTTGAATGTTCCTTTGACCCGGAACTGCGCCCAAATGGAGAGTATGAACGCAATGATAATAAGGAAATCCATAGGGTGAAAAAACATCGATCCATTCCTCCGTTTGTAAATATCGTTTCGATTAGGAAAGAGGGCCTTTACCTAACAGCAACAATAAAGCCTCAATGCATGCAGCCGTGGGCTGCGTGAGAATTTTGTTCAGGTTTTTCAATTGCGACGGCTTCAGCTTTTCAAGCATCGGACCGACTTCCTTCGCTTCCTTCTCAAGCTGCTTAAGTAACAATTGCAAAGATGTCAGCTTATCTGTCACTATTTCATCTCGGCTCACCTTGTTCCATTGCAGCAGGCTAGCCTTGATTTCCTCTAAGGAATACTTCTCCCTCTTCATACTTTCAATACGTTTCAGACGCGCTAAGGTTTCATCGCTGTAGTAGCGATAATTCGTATCGGATCTTTTCTCCGGTTGAATCAGCCCGAGCTTCGTATAGTAATCGATCGTTCTGGGGCTGACCTCCGATAAACGCGCCAACTCGCCGATTTTGTAAAGCTTCATCTCCCCATCTCACGTCACCTCTTTTTTATAGATACTGGAATAGGTGCTCTTCTATTTATGATACTGAATCCAAACCATACAGTCAAACGTTACGCTTTTACCGGGGGAATAAGCGGCTCAGATTGCCTGAAGTTTATCACAGTTTGAATGTGTACGTTATTTTATATGACGTAAGTATTATGAAAAACAATGAAAAAAGGTATAAAAAACCGAATTATACAAAGACGATGTTAGATTATATTTCGTAATTCTTGGTTTTTTAATGAAAATTCTATTGTCAAAATGATATCTCGTGTATATAATGACATTATAAATTTCAGAAAATGTTATAAAAACTAACATTAAAGAAGGAAGTGGTCGTTTTGTTTAAAAGGTTATTCTTATCCACAATATTTATGTCAGCTTTGTTGCCTGCAAGCCTCGCATTCGCTGCGGACGAAGCGACACCTGCCCAACTCCAAGGTGCGATCGATGCGGTATGGGTTATGCTGGCAGCGATTCTGGTCATCTTCATGCAAGCGGGTTTTGCGCTGCTGGAAGCGGGTTCCACCCGGATGAAAAACGCCGGCCACGTCGCAGGCAAGACTGTGTTGACTTTCGGCCTTTGTGCGATCGCCTTCTGGGCCGTCGGCTTCGGCTTGGCTTTCGGAGACGGCAACAGCTTCTTTGGGACGACCGGCTTCTTCGTTGACGGAACGGAGGAACAAGCCAAAGCGGCCTTCGGTTCGCTATCCGCATCGGACGTACCGATCGCCATAAAGTTCCTGTTCCAGCTGGCGTTCGCCGGGGTATCGCTTGCGATTGCCTGGGGCGGTTTCGCCGAGCGCGGCAAGCTGGCGGTTTACTTCATCTTCGGCACGCTGTTCACGGTCGTCATCTATCCAATCGTAGCTCACTGGGTATGGGGCGGCGGCTGGCTCGCTCAAATCGGAATGCAGGATTTTGCAGGCTCCACGGTCGTTCACTTGCAGGGCGCCACGGCTGCGCTCGTCGCCACGCTGCTGCTTAAGCCGCGGATCGGCAAGTATAATAAGGATAAAACGCCGAATTTGATTCCCGGGCACAACCAAGTTCTTTCGGTTCTCGGCGTAATCATTCTCTGGATCGGCTGGTTCGGCTTCAACCCGGGCTCGACGCTGAGCGCGATGAACGACGGCTTCTTCGGCTACATCGCCTTAACGACGAATCTTGCGGCAGCGGCAGGCGCGGTAGCGGCTATGATCGTATCCTGGATGTATTTTGGCAAGGCCGATATTCCGAGCATGCTGAACGGCGTGTTGGCCGCCCTTGTAGCCATTACCGCGGCTTGTGCTTTCGTTACACCGCGCGACGCTGTTATTATCGGGGCGGTCTCCGGCATCCTGACCTTCTTCACGGCGCAATGGTTTGAAAAAGCGGGCGTCGACGACCCGATCTACGCCTTCTCCGTTCATGGGATCGCGGGCATTTGGGGAACATTGTCAACGGGACTTTTCGCAACGCCGGAGCTGGCCGCGAAAGTAGGCGTCGGGAAAGCAGGTCTGTTCTACGGCGGTGGCTTGGAGCAGCTTGGCGTGCAAGCGCTTGGCATTTTCGGCGCTTTCCTATTCGTCCTGATCCTGTCCTTCGTTATTTTGTACCTGATCAAAGTGACAATCGGCCTTCGGGTAACGGAAGAAGAAGAAATCGTCGGCCTGGATTTATCTGAACACGGGACTTACGGGTATCCGGAGCAAATGAAGAAAGCGGCGCATGGCAGCGCAGCTACCACGGTATAGAGCGAAAAAGCTGAAGGGGATGTCGTCATGGACGGTCTCGCATTTGAAAAGTTTCGGAGGGAAACGTTCCAGGTCCGTAGCTTACAGGAGCTGAGGGCGCTTCGGGATCAAGTTAACGAGGAGTTCGGGCGGCGTCTCCTTTTTGCCGATGCGCTGGAATGGAACCGGGAGGTCAACGAATGCCATGATGCGTTAATCCGCCGCGTCATCGTGCTGTCCGAGGAGCGTCTGGAAGAAGAACAGGGAAAAGCCGTACCGCTTCCCTATGCGTTCTTGCTGTTCGGCAGCGGAGGGCGGGGGGAGCAGACGTTGTGGAGCGATCAAGACAACGGCTTGATCTACGCGGACCCATCATCGGCAGATCAGCGTATGGAGGCGGAGCGTTACTTCACCGAATTGGCGGTCCGTATAACGGAAGGCTTGGAAGCGGTCGGCTACCCGCCTTGCCACGGGCAAGTCATCTGCACCAACGAGCAATGGCGCAAACCGCTGCAGGGTTACCGTCAGATGGTAAACGAGTGGATGCAGGAGCCGGACTGGGAGCACGTGAGATATTTGCTAATTACGGTCGATGCACGTACGGTGTACGGGGATGAAGCGCTAGGTCGCGCACTAATCGAGGAAATCTACCGATATACCGCGGCCCGTCCGGCCATTCTGGAGCATATGTTGCGCAATACGCTGCACCATAAAGTATCCATTGGCGTGTTCGGACAACTGATCAAGGAGCGGTACGGGGAAGATGCCGGCGGGGTCGATGTGAAGTACGGCGCATACATCCCGATTGTCAACGGAATCCGCTTGCTGGCGGTAGAAGGGGGGATCCGACATTCGTCTACCGAGGAGCGAATAAAGTCATTGATCGCAGGCGGGCACATTTCGGAAGAGATCGGCCATGATTGGCTGGAAGCTCTGACGCTGGCATTGAAGCTGCGGTCGATGACTCCTTACCAGATTGAGGAAGGCCGGTATGTGACCCGCGGCAAGCTGACCGCAGACCAGTTGACGAAAGAACGGGTAACGGAGCTGAAGCAATGTCTTCGCATCGGAACGGACTTGCAGAAGTACGTCAAGAAAAGCATTCCTAAGGAGATAAAGGTTAGGTGATCGGCTTATGAAGGATATGCGGCCGGCCGGCCGGATGTGGCATCTGTATAAAATGGGCGGGCTCACTCCGGCGATCACGTCGATGTTCGATGTGCAAAGCGCGCAGCAGATGGCCTTTATCCGCTCCATCATGAAGGAACAGCGCAAAAACTCATTATATGAAATTTCTCTAAGCACGGTGGAACTGGTCGTTTTCGACTTGGAAACGACCGGTTTTTCGCCGTATAACGGGGATGAGATTATTTCATTCGGGGCCGTGTCGGTCACGGGGACCGAAATGAAGGAAGAGAGCACCTACTACAGCCTGGTCAATCCGAAGAGAAGCATTCCCGGGGAGATCGAAAAGCTGACGGGGATTACGAACGAGATGGTAGCGGATGCGCCGGATTTACTGCATGCGCTGCGCGGCTTTTTGGAATTCGTCCGGCAGAAGGTGCTGGTCGCTCATGGTTCCGGTCACGACAAGCATTTTTTGAATGCGGCGCTCTGGCGGACGTCCAAAGTCAAACTGAACCATCGTCTGCTCGATACGATGATGATTGCCAAATGGCTTCACCCGAAGCTGAAAAAATACGATTTGGACACGCTGCTCGACCTGTACGGCATCGAAGTGACGAAGCGCCATCACGCGCTTGAGGACGCGCGAATGACCGCTCATTTATGGACCGGGCTCATGCGCGAAATCAAGTCGAAGGACGTGGAGACGTTAGGAGATTTGTACGCGCATTTGAGCCATCATTAAAGCAAGTCATTCCAAAACGATTTCATACGAAATTGCCTCAAGCCTAAAATCCTCCTGCTGCCTTTTCCGAAAGGCGAAGGCTTTGACCTCGGGCAAAGCCGGATCGCGCAGCGAAACGATCCAGTGACTAGGCGTTGTGTGCCATAAGGTGGCTAGGTCTTGATTCGACGGATAAGGAGCGGTACGGGGATGGGAGTGAACGATCCCTACCAGTTCTTGTTTTCCGCCGGCAGCGTATAGAGCCTGGACAAGCTCCTGCGGGTGCAGCTCGAAGCTGTACAGCGGATTTGCCGCGGCGTTGGCGATCGGCACATAGTTTAAGGCCGCAGGAATGCCGGTCGCAGACAGACAGCCAAAAAGAAGGCCGCACGCTTCGCGCGGCATCGCTTCAAGGCAGTGGCCGATCATCTCGGACCATGCTTGTCGGTCAATTCGAATCTGCAAACGATTCATCGGAAGAGGCGCCTTTCGTTATCTTTTGCGCCATTATACTATATTTGCCCGTTTTCCCGCTCCTTTTTTGTTATCCGAGAATAAAGTTGTTGAATTTACAATAAAGTAAGTTATAAAGTTGTGAAAATTTTGCCATGGCCGCTGAATTGGCTGGAAAATTTATGAATATATATAGTACCAAGTAATAGAACTTTGTTATAATAAATGATGGATACTTGGAACTGAAAGGAGAATAGTGTGGATAAATTTGAAGAGAATTTAATTAAAACCAGAGAGCAGTTGTTAAATGAGATTTCTTCTCTAAGTTTTGATGAATTCAATCGACGTTTTGAGATGAATAAATGGAGTATAGCTCAGGTTTGTCATCATTTGGTTATTTCGGAAAGTTTGATCGCAAAAGCAATTGTGTTTGGGCTTGATCAAAAGAACCAAAAGAATCCAACCAAAACAGAACACATACCGATTCGCTTTGTATCAGATAGGTCCAATAAGATTCAAGCGCCTAAGATTACAGAACCAGTTCCGAACCTTTTCAAGTTCTGCAAATCGTTCAACTATTAAGCGACTCAAGAAATAAATTTATGGATGTTTTTAGCAAGATAGATGACAAGTCCATTTTGAAGGCAATAGTAGTAAATCATTCCGTTTTTGGTGACTTGCCATTAGATCAATGGGTTGAACTAATGTATTTACACGAGCAACGGCATATAGAGCAAATTAAAGATCTGAAAGCACTGTGTTAAGGGAACGATGGTTGAGACATTTTAAACAACTTTATTTCTAACCCGGTCCGTAACTCAGACCGGGCTTACTGCATTACCCCCCAATCTTCCCTTGCGGTTTAATAAAGAAGAAGGCAAGGATTAGCGTCAGAAGCGACAAAGACGTAACGGTAACGAATACGGTTTGATGCGACTTGTCCATCATCCACCCGAACAGCGGAGGGCCGAAGGCGACGCCCAGAAAACGCAGGCTGCTGTATAACGACGTGATCATGCCCCGCTGTTCCCGTTCGACGGAGCCGGTAATCATCGTGTTCAAGCAGGGCAGAAGCATGCCGGTCCCGATACTGCTCAGAGTCAGGAGGCCGATAAATACATAAATGCTTTTATTGTAGAACAAAATGCATAAACCGAGCGACACCGTCATGAGAACAAGGCCGATATTGATGAGCCAGCGCATCAGGGTGCCGTTCTTTTTGATGAGCGAGCCGGTCGTATAGGAAGTGACCACCATGCCGAGGAGCGGAATGGCGAGAACGAGCCCTTTCATCACCCCGTCGATATGATAAGGGGCGACCTCCAGAATGTCCGATAAATAAAACAGGACGCCGAATAAGACAAACAAAGCCATGGAGCCCGCAAAAAACGACGTGATTAGCCAGCGCCCCTTCTGTTTCAAAATGGCGCCGGTATTCCGCAGGTACTCGCCGAGCTTGGGCGGGGCTTGCTCCTTCTTAGGCTCCTTCAGCAGAAACATAACGGCAAGCAACGATAGCAGGCAAAAGAACGGAAAAGCGAAAAAAGCGGCATACCAGACGATTAGCGCAAGCAGCGAGCCGAGAATCGGACTGACCACTTTGCCGGTTCCGTTCGAAGCTTCCGTCAACCCCAGAGCTTTGCTTTCCATCCCTTCTTTGTACAGATCCCCGGCCAGCGCCATGGCAATAGGAGCGGTCCCCGCAGCGCCCATCCCTTGAATCGCCCGCGCAATAATGATCACGGTGTACGAATTCCAAAGGGCGCCCAAGCCCGCCAAAATCCCTGCCCCTCCATAAATGATTAACGAAGGAATCATGATCGCTTTGCGGGAAAAACGGTCGGACAAGTACCCGGCGATCGGGATCACGAGGCCCGCCGTGACGGAAAACAGCGTGATCACCAAGCTGCTCTGGAATTGGGAAATACCGAGACGCTCCTGCATATCGGGCAAAATGGGAACAAGCATCGAATTGCCGAGCACGAGTACAAGCGGTACGCTGGCGATGGCGATAAACTCCCAGACGACCCCTTTTCCGCCCTTGTCTGCTGCTCTCGGGCTGTCGCTGCCGGCGGCTTGTTTATCTTTTGAGGCCGAGTCATCGATATCGCTTTCGAACGTAATCCGCAGTTTATTCGATTTCGCTTTTTCCATAACGATATTCAAACCTCCGCTAATAACCAAATCGTAAAGTTAATGTGCCCTTCCATGGAAGGCGCCATGCTTTCCGGCTTTATCCAGCGGAGCGTGATCGGCTAGTAACGTTTTACGACAAATTGGGAATACTGTAACCGTAAGCAAGCCGGAGTATAGACAGGAGAGAGACACTTGAAGCGAAACTTGCTGATTTTCGGATTTGCATTAGCATTGGTCGGGCTGGCTGTATTTCAGAATGACCGGATCGAGCGGAAGACGTCGGTCTCTGCCGCGGGCCGGCCGGAATTAAAGGTGGAATCGCCGGTGCCTGCGTTTACTCTGAAGGGATTGGATGGGGGAGAATATCAGGTAGGGGGAGTCCGGGACAAGCCGCTGATGGTGAATTTCTGGGCTTCGTGGTGCGGACCGTGCCGCGAAGAAGCGCCTGCCTTAAAGCAGGTGTATGACCGTTACAAAGGACAGTTCGATCTTTATGCGGTCAACGTGACCAGAGGGGATGATCTGGAGGCGGTCCGGCGCTTCGTCAACCAGGGGCAATTTTCGTTCCCGGTGCTATTGGATACGAGCGGTGAGGCGTCTGACGCCTACCGGCTGTTATTCGTCCCGACCAGCTTCCTGATTGACCGGCAAGGGCGCTTGAAGGAAGTCATTCATGTGCTGCCTCCGGACCAATTAGAGGACAAAATCAAACGGCTCATCGCAAGCTAAACTTGGCATCCGCACTGTTGGCAGCCGTTACATCAAAACAAGCCGCAATGTCTCCGGTTGGAGGATTGCGGCTTGTTTTTTTTACAATAGTTAGTTAGTGATTTACGAGCCCGAGGCGTTCCCGGCTTTCTTCCGGCTTGTCGGCTACGCGGGTCATGCCGAGCAGCGCATACCGGATGCTGTCGACAAGGGCGTGCCAGCTCGCTTCGATAATATTTTCCGATACGCCGACGGTGCTCCACGTGCTATTGAAATCGGTCGATTCGATCAGCACGCGAACTTTCGCTGCCGTGGTGTCCTTCTCATCCAAGACGCGCACTTTATAATCGGACAAATGCATGTTGTTGATATCCGGATAGTATTCGACCAGACATTTGCGCAAGGCATTGTCCAACGCATTAACGGGACCGTTGCCTTCGGCGGCGTTGTAGATCGTTTTGCCGTGTACGTTCACCTTGACGATCGCTTCGGAAAGCACCGGCTGATCGGCCGATTTGGCCACCATAATTTTAAACGAATCGAGAGTGAACACTTCCTCCAGCTTGCCGTAGGCGTCCCGGATCAGAAGCTCCAGCGTGGCGTCCGCACCTTCGAACTGATAGCCCTGATGCTCCATCTCTTTGATTTGCTCGATGAGCTGCTTCGTCTGCTGGTTGTTCGTATTGAAGTCCAAGCCCAGCTCCTGGGTCTTGAATACAAGGTTGCTTTGTCCGGCGAGCTCCGAGACGAGCACGCGCTGCTTGTTGCCGACCAGCTCGGGCTTGATATGCTCGTACGTGCTGGAATCGCGCAGGATCGCCGACACGTGAATTCCGCCTTTGTGCGCGAATGCCGCAGAACCGACGTAAGGCTGGTTAACCGGCATATGCATGTTGGCGATTTCGCTGACATAGCGTGCCACGGTGGACAAGCTGGCCAATTGCTCTGCGCTGATTACATCGTACTTCAGCTTTAACTGTAAATTCGGAATGACCGATACAAGATTGGCATTGCCGCACCGTTCCCCGTAGCCGTTGATCGTGCCCTGCACTTGCCGGGCTCCGGCCATGACGGCGGCCAGGCTGTTTGCTACGCCAAGCTCGCAATCGTTGTGCGCGTGAATGCCGATCGGACAGGAGATCGAGGTCGTCACTTTGGTCATGATGGCCGAAATTTCGTGAGGCAGCGTGCCTCCGTTCGTGTCGCACAGCGCAATCCAGTCGGCGCCGGCTTCCTCGGCCTTCTTGATCGTCGCCAGAGCGTATTCCGGGTTGCTCTTGTAGCCGTCGAAGAAGTGCTCCGCGTCGTAAATGACTTCGAGCCCATGGCTCTTCAAATAACGTACCGAATCGTAGATCATCGCCAAGTTTTCTTCCAGTGTCGTTTGGATGGCCGTATGCACTTGGAAATCCCACGATTTTCCGAAGATCGCCGCGGCCTGAACGCCGACCTCAAGAATCCGGTTCAGGTTTGGGTCGTTTTCCGCCAACGTCTCTTTGCGCCGCGTGCTGCCGAAGGCCGTAATTTTTGCATGCGACAATTTCAATTCCTTCACGCGCGTGAAAAACTCAATATCCTTGTTGTTGCTGCCGGGCCAACCGCCTTCAATATAGGAAACGCCCAGCGCGTCCAGTTTTTGGGCGATTTTCAGTTTGTCTTCGACGGAGAGGCTGACGCCTTCGCCCTGAGTACCGTCTCTAAGGGTAGTATCGAAAATTTTAACCGTGCCCGCCATAATGATCCTCCTGTTTCTCTAAACATTTTATTGCGCTAAAGTATAATTTATAATTATAGCACAATATATCAGCCAAAGGATATTGCTAATCCTAAAATAACGCTGGCTTGACCCCGGTGCTTCGGGCGAATTATGCTGTAAGTAAGAGGACGGGAGGCGGATGCCATGGTTGAGACAAATGGGAGTGCCAAGGGCTATCCCGTGAACGGCAGAGTGATTCTCCACATCGATATGAACGCGTTCTATTGCTCGGTGCATGAAGCGGTAGAACCCGAAAAATACAAAGACAAGCCCATTGCGGTAGCCGGCAGCGTAGAGCTGCGCAAGGGCATTATTGTCACCTGTTCCTATAAGGCGAGGGCGCGCGGAGTGAAGACGGGGATGCTGGTGCGGGAAGCGGATAAGCTTTGCCCCGGCTTAATCTTGATTCGCCCCGACTTTGACCTGTACAGGCAGTTTTCCAGACGGTTTATGAAGATTTCATACGAATATTCGCCGCTCGTCGAAGCGGTGTCGATAGACGAATGTTATGTCGATATTACCGGCTCCAAGATGTTTGGAACTCCACTCGAAATCGCTGAAACGATTCAAAAGCGGATCCGTGACGAGCTTCATCTGCCTTGTTCGATCGGTGTCGCGCCGAATAAGCTGCTGGCGAAAATGGCTTCGGATATGAAAAAGCCCAACGGCATCTCCGTACTGCGCAAGCGGGACGTGCCAACCGTGCTGTGGCCCCATCCGTGCGCCAACTTGTTCGGCATCGGCAAGAAGACCGCCGAAAAGCTGAAGCGGCTGCAAATTCATACGCTCGGCCAGTTGGCCAATGCCGACGAGCGGCTGTTAAGCGACCGGTTCGGCGTACTCGGTCCGGCATTGAAGCGGGCGGCCAACGGCGAAGACAATTCGCCGGTCAATCCGGATAAAGAACAAAGCAAATCGATCGGTCATGCGACGACCTTGCCGGTGAATTATACGGACCGGGCTGACATCCACCGGGTGTTTCTGAATTTGTCCGACCAAGTCGGGCGGCGGCTGCGCCGGCAGGGCCTGGTCGCGGAGACGGTACAGATCTCGATACGCGATCCCGATATGAAGACGATCACGCGTGCCTCGAAGCTGCCCGAGCCTTCGGAAAGCGCGGACGACTTCTACCGGGTGGCCTGCCAATTATTCGACGCGCATTGGAAAGAAGGGCTCCCGGTGCGATTGCTCGGCGTGACGCTGCAGAATCTGACAGCCAAGCAAGAGCTTGCCGTACAGCTCGACTTGTTCAGTTATCAGAAACAGCCGGTAAAGGAGAAGCTGAACCAGGCGATGGACGCGCTCCGCGACAAGTACGGCGAAGGCGTGATTTTGACTGCGGGGATGCTTGGCGACGATCCTTCCACGCTCATCCGCAACACCAAGAGGCGCGGCACGTCGCTGCAAATGGATCATCTCCGGTTAAAGGGATTGGAGGAGGACGAGTATTGACGACGATTATCGGATTCGCCGGTTATTCCGACAGCGGCAAAACGACGATGGTTTCGCTGCTGGTTCCATATTTTGAGGAACGGGGCATTAAGGTTGCGGTTATAAAACACGATGCGCACGGGCATTATAAGGAAGCTCCCGCAGCGGATTCCACATTGTTTATCCAGTCCGGGGCGTCGGCTTCCGTCGTCTTGTCTCCGGATGCCGTAAGAATATACGAACGCAAAACGGTCACGCTTCAGGAGACGATCAAACGGTTAAAAGGAAGTTGCGAACTGATTTTAATAGAAGGCTTCAAGCGGGAATCGCACGATAAAATCGCCGTATTCCGGACGGAAGAGCAGGCGCGGATCGTGCAGGAGCTCGCTGTGCCCCCGATTGCTTGCATAGCTGCGGATCGGAAGCTGGCAGGAGCCGCTGCGCCGGGCATCCCTTTCTTTTCAATGGACGCCGTAGAGTCGATCGCCGAGTTCATCCGCTCCTGCATGAAGAATCCATAACGAAGCGGTATCATATCGTTCGCTACTTTCTATTTGAACTTTGTAAGCTTTTATATTATATTTTAGGATGTGGTTACACAATCAAGGGAGGAAGATTAGACATGGCAAAATACACTTGGGTGGATAAAGAAACCTGTATCGCTTGCGGTGCCTGTGGAGCAACGGCACCGGACATTTACGACTACGACGATGAGGGTCTTGCAGAAGTAATTTACGAAGCAGACGGCAACAAAGGCGTAACCGAAATTCCGGAAGATCTGTACGATGATCTGCAGGATGCTCAGGACGGCTGCCCTACAGATTCCATCAAAGTCGCAGACGCTCCTTTTAACTAATACTCCGAATACCTATAGCTTCATAGCAAAGAGCCTGTTTCCCTAGCGGAGGCGGGCTTTTTTATTATGGCATAAGTTTGAAATAGATAACTTCGGTTCGGAATTTTATGGTAAGATGAATAGCGGAAACTGCGAGAAAAACAGGGGGCCTTTTCATGAAAAAGGGGTGGAGCAAGTCCGGCGTTATCGCAGCGGGCAATGGGGTTATCTTGCTGCTGTGCATCGTGCTTTTGACGACCGGGGCGCTTAAGGTATTATCCGACAGTTTATACGACTTTAACGTGGAGCAAACCATGACTCAGGCCCCGCACGAGGATATTGTCGTCATCGGCATCGACTCCGACTCCATTCGGGAAGTAGGGCCTTACCCGTGGGACCGTAAAGTATACGCGGAGCTGATCAAACAGCTTGAAAGCGCTGGCGTCAAAGCGATCGGCTTCGATATCGAGTTGTACTCCGAAAGCGACAAGCCGGAAAGCGACCGCGCGCTGGCCGACGAATTGGCCAAACACAACAACATCGTCATTCCATCCCATGCGAACCTGGAAAATAAATTCGACCGGTCGATGAAGGTGAAGGCAGGGGAGCTGCTGACCGCCCGCTCGATAACGGAACCGATCCTGGCCTTCCGGCAGTCGGTTGGAAAATCGCATATCAATGCGGCGTACGATAGCGATGGCGTCATTCGCTCCAACTGGATGCAGATCGATTCGCCTCAAGGGGTATATCCGTCGTTTGGGCTTGCGATGGCACAGCTTGCCGGAGTCGATGTAAGCCGGTATCTGAACCTGCCTTTATTGGACGGCCGTCCCAAGTCGGAAATGCTGATCCGCTGGGATGCAAAGGAATTCGATTTCGAAACGATTCCGTTCGCCAAGGTGCTGAAGGGCGGCGTGCCGCTTCAGACGTTCAAAGACCGGCTTGTGCTTATCGGCTATACGGCTCCAGGCTCGGACGAGGGCGTTACCCCGGTGGAGAAGCATATGCATCTGGTATATGCGCATGCGAATATTTTAAATCAGATCTTAAAGCAGCAGGTCGTGCTGCCTGTAGACAAGCGGATCGATTTTGCGCTTACGCTTCTGGTCGTTCTGCTGCTCGGGTGGGTGACTTGGCGGCTGCGGGCCATTAGCGGAGCGGTTTTTACGCTGGTGGTCGTCGTTCTTCTGTTCGTCGGACAATACGAGTATTTCGCGGCCTACTCGAAGTATCTGGACATTGTCGATGCGGTGGCTTGCGGGATACTCTCTTATTTTGGGAATTTGTCCATGAAAACCTATTTTGAGACGAAGCAAAAAAATTACATTACCAAGCAGTTCGGACGCTATATTTCTCCCGACCTCGTCAAAGAGATTGCGAGCAGCGAGCAGGAAATTCAGCTCGGGGGAATCAGCAAGGAACTTACCGTTATGTTCCTCGACGTCCGCGGGTTTACCCCGCTATCCGAGAAGCTGAAGCCCGAAGAAGTGGTCGACTTCTTGAATATGATGTTTAACTTAATCACGGAGCGGGCCCTCGAAAACCGCGGCACGATCGACAAATTTATCGGGGATGCGGCGATGATCTTGTATAATGCCCCGCTGGACGTGCCCGATCATCCGTATTATGCGGTCAAAACCGCCTATGAAATTCAAAAGGGGATGGAGAAGGTGCGTACCGAGGTGCTGGAGAAATACGGCGTCTCGATCAGCGTAGGCATCGGCATCAACACCGGCGATGTCGTGGTCGGCAATATCGGGTCTTATTTGCGGGTCGACTATACCGCGATTGGCGATAACGTGAATACGGCCGCCCGCATCGAGTCCAATACGGAGCCGAATCAGATCCTGGTGTCCGAAGCGACGTACGAGCTGACGAAACATGCTTTCGATTATCAATTTGCCGGGGAGAAGTTAATGAAAGGCAAGAGCGTTCCGCTCAAGCTCTTTGAGGTGCTGGGGATGAAAGACGTTCATTTGACGAAATTCGTTGAATAATGCCGTTTCTCACTTTACAATATGAATAGATTTTTGGATTCCGGAGAGGGGTTTTGTTGTGGCGAACGCAGTGCGGATCAATAGACGGAAGCGGAAGCCGGCTTTGGCTTGGGTGCTTGTTTTCGCTATGCTGTTTCAAGGAGTAGCCGCTTTAGTTCTCGCAAGCCCGGCGAATGCCAAATCATCCCGGTCGGCGGCTGTCGTTGAAGTAACGGGAGAGGCAACGTATAAGAAATCGGGCGGCTCGCGGTCCTACGCGGTGTATCAGGACTTGAATTTGAATCAGGGCGATTCGATCGTAACCGGTCCGTCCTCCTCGGTCGTGCTGCGGGTTGTGGACCGCGAGGACGAGATTACGATCGGCGAAAATTCCGAGGTGTACATATCCGATTTAGTTGAAAAAAACGGCGGCAAGAAAACCAAGGTGAAATCTTGGGCAGGCAGTTTATGGGCGAAAGTCAAGTCGCTGGTCGGTTCGGAGGAGGAATTCGAGGTCGAGACGCCGACGGCGGTTATGGGGGTCAGGGGAACGAACTTTATGACGTCCGTCAATTGGAAGACGGGGGAAACGACGATGGCCGTGGCGGCGGGAATCGTCTCCGCTTCGGAAGCTGATTCCGCTGCGGATCGTAAGCAGACGGAAAGCGTGTCGGTGTACCCGGCTCAGCAAGTGAGGCTCGATTCCTTCGGGTGGAATAACGAGCCGAGGACCCGGGCGGAATATGCAGATCCCAAAGCTTTGGTCGAGGTTCTGGATAAAAAAGTGCTTGAAAGCTTTATCAAGAATATCGGGAACATCCAAAAAGAACAAGATAAAATTAAAGCGCAGCTTAAGGAAAATCTGGATAAGGGCGAAGGAAAACCGGACGGGCGTTCAATATTGAAAATCAGTACGCCGGCAGATCTGGAAGCCGTCACAACCAATTTCGACCGGTTCCTGTCTCTGTTGGCCAAATCGGCCGTTGACGCAGGAAAACTGACTCAAAAAGCTGTAGACGAAGCCAATGCGAGCATTGGCGATCCCTCGAGAAAGCTTGATATTCATAATCCTCCTGCCATAGATAAAAATGCAGGCATTGACCCGGAAGTAGAGCAGTTAAAGAAACAGGCGGGGCAGAAAAATACCGCATATGAGCAGGAGCAAAGGGAGCTGCGCGATAATCAGGCAAAGCTTGCGTCCTTGCTGGATCGTATTGAAGCCGAAAGGCAGCGAATACAGGATCAGAACCGAAAAGCCGTTGCAGAAGCGGATCAAAAGGCAACGGATCAATATACGAGTACGCTTAGTGCGGACGAAAAGAAAAAATTTGAGGAGAGTCAACGGAAAAACGCCAATCAGCCTGCGCCCGATTCGTCCTCCCGTCCGACTTCGCCTCCAGCCGATTCCGGGAGCGACAGTGGCGGCGGCTCCTCGGACGACCGTCCTTCCGTTCCCGTGCTGATCAGCCCGACAGCGGAAGTGACGGTGCGGAATCCGGTGCAAATTAAATTGAAAGCCGCCGCAGGGACAACCGTCCGTGTGCTGAACGGCACGGAAGAAGTCGGACGAGCAGACGGACTGGGAGATAACGAGGTCACCGTTACGCTTCGGGCGCTGCAGCCCGGAACTTACAATTTAACGGCGCAAGCTTTCCGCGAATCCGCAGCAAGCGTACCGGTTTCGATTCCGCCGATTCATATTTTGGGAGTAGGTTTGGCGCAAGTCGGCGGCATCAAGGACGGGAAGCTCAACTTGGCGTTGACGATGAAAGGCTTTACACTTGCTGAGCCGTTCTATTCCGTCGAAGCGCATCTGCTATATGATAAGGCGGCGTTGGACTACAGAGGTCCGGCAGACCTGACTTCCGTTCCGGGCACCGTATTCTATGGCTCTCAAACGGCAGAGACGCTTCGCCAAGTAAGCGACGCCTCCAAGAACGAATTGATTTATGCGGCGACCGCCTTTGAAACGCAGGGCTCCGGCGCAATAAAGCCTATTCAACTAAGCGGAGATACCTTGCTCGTAAACGTACCTTTATCGGTTGTCGATTCGGCCGCCGGTTCCGCCAAAGTTGATCTGGGCTATATCAAAATCATTGACAAACAAGGGAATACGGTATACGAAAGCAGAGACATTCAATCGATTAGCGTCGGCACGAAGTAAGGTGCGGGGTACGGGAAGGAGCAAGCTATGAAGAAAGCAACGAAACGAATCACCGTGTCGCTTCTAATGTCCGCCATGATTGGCGCATCGGGCGCGCAAGCCGCCGCTTGGTCGAAGGACGCCTTGCGGGGCGAGAACGGACAGCCGCTAACGGAGATGACGACATTGGCCGGAAACGGCGGCTTGGGGAGCGCGGACGGAGCGGGCGAGTCCGCTTCCTTCCGGATGCCGGGAGGATTGGCCGTATGGAAGGACGGTACGGTGCTGGTTTCAGATTCCCGAAACCAACGGATCCGCAAACTATCGCAGGGGACGGTCAGCACCTTCGCCGGGGCAGCTTATAAGCAGGACGGCAAAGGCTTCCCTGTCGGCGCACTATTGGACGGGAAGAGCGATGCCTCGCTGTTTAACGAACCTCAAGGACTTGCAGCCGATGCCATCGGCAACGTATACGTAGCCGATTCGGGAAACCATGCGATCCGTAAAATCGATACCGCCGGTCAGGTCAGCACCATCGCCGGCAGCGGGCTGCTCGGAAGAAAGGACGGCAAAGGGAAGGATGCTTTGTTCTATCGTCCGACAGATGTGGCCGTCGCAGCCGACGGTACTTTGTACGTGGCGGATTCGCTCAATCATGCGATCCGAAGCATCTCGCCTTCGGGCGAAGTCAAGACGCTGAACGCCTTGTCGTCCCGCGTCGTAGAATTGTTCCCCGGACAAGTATCGCCCGCAGGGGATTTTGCCGACGGAGATTTGAGAAGCGCCAAATTTAACGAGCCGACCGCTCTTGTGCTGGACGCCAAAGGAAATTTGATCGTAAGCGATTCCGGGAACCAGCGCATTCGATATATCGATTTGCAGCAGGGGAAGGTAACGACGCTGGCGGGCGGAGGTCAGGCGGCAGCGAATAAAGAGCTGCACGTTCCGGGCGACTTCGCTGACGGGAGCGCATCGAATGCGAGATTTAACTTTCCGATGGGCCTTGCCTTGACGGAGGAAGGCGGGCTTCTCATTGCCGACAGCCAGAACCATGCGATTCGTTACTTGCGGGACGGGCAAGTCAGCACCATTGCCGGGGCATCGGGCCGCACAACCGGAAATGCCGACGGTATTGAAGGAAGCGCTGCGCTGCACCGCCCGATGGATGTTGCCGTTCGTGCCGACGGATCGATACTGGTAGCCGACGCCTACAACAACAAGCTTCGCGAAGTAAGTATGTATCGGTTGCCCGACAGTCTTCCGAAGGATGGCGCCGTCAAAGTCGTCGTGGACCGGCAGCAGATCGCGTTTGAGGCCCAGCCGGAGATCGTCAACGGAAGAACGATGGTTCCGATCCGGGCGATTACGGAAGCGCTTGGTTATAAAGTGACGTTCGACGATGCGGCCCGGGCCGTGCAGCTCGCCAAGGACGGCGAGACGATCGAGCTGTATATCGGAAAGACCGGGATCAAGCGGACGGCAGCCGGACAGGAAGCAACCGTCAAGTCGACGGATGTCGAGCCGTTTATTTCGCAAAATCTCACCTTCGTACCGGTACGTTTCTTTGCCGAAGAAATCGGCATGGACGTTCAGTGGGACGAGGCGACACGTACAGCGATTCTGCGCAGCAAAACGAAAAAGTCAAAGTAATAGGGAATCACGACAAAATAAGACCTGTTCCGAGAAAAGCTCTTAGGGCTGCACTTCTCGGAATAGGTCTTTTCGATTAGGTTTACACCGGAAGAAAGGACGCGGCAAGCGATGCAAGAGTATTAAGAAAAGCGCTTCTCGCGCCGATATAGTTTGCAGGAAGGCGGAAAGAGAGGGGCGTCCCGTGAAACCGAAAGATTCGAAGGATTCGGAAGAACAGCTTCAGCTCTTTTTCAAACAGGATCCGTTTTATTTAAAAAAATATGTCAAAGAGCATCCGAACAATAAAATGGCGTGGTACTTGCTCGGACGCGACTATGAAGCGCAGGGGAAAAAGGGAAAAGCGCTGTACTGTTACGCGCAGGCCGGGGAAGTCTATGAAGCGTATGAGAATCAGAAGGTGGCTCTGCCTCCTGAAGAAATCGAACCGATCCATCGCTGGGGAACGGAACGTCAAAAAGATAGACGGAAGCGGCTCGCTCGTCTGATGGCCGTCGGTCTGCTCGCGTTTGCCGGTGTATTGTTTGCCCCGGAGCTGGGGCGTATATTGGAGAAGACGGAAGAAAGCGCCCGCACTCCGGTCATCGTGTTACCGGAAGGGGTGACGTCCTCCGAGCTGCAGGAAACGAAAGTGTATTATCTGGCCGGCGAGAAAACTCAACAGAATGTCGGCGCGGCGCTGCAAGAGATGCTTCTGCGGGAAAGAATTAGCAGCTACGCAATTTTGGCTCGGGGAGTCCCGTTGGCCGGGACCGCTTGGATCAGCTGGCTGAAGAAGCCGGAGACGCTGCTTTCCGTCGAAGCGAAAGCAAATGCGGCGCAGCAGCAGATCAATTATCATGATGCGGCTGCTTGCAGCTGCCAGCCAAGCGATCCGCAGAAGGCGGATGGCATTGTAGCCGCTTGGATGACGAAGCAGGAGCAGGATCTCGTGCTGCGCTCTGCCGTTGCGGCGCATATCCGGCGTACGGGGCAAGCCCCGACGCAGGCTTCGCAGCTGACGGAAGCGTATCCGAACAACGTACTGCCGGGGCTGACTATCTACATGAAGGAAACGTTCGACCGGGACAAGGAGGCCTTGGCTGCGGAGCTGGGCGCATGGCTCAAGCAAGCCGGGGCGCAGCCTGCGGTCGTCGACGGAAATCCCGTGCAGCCCGGAACGGGACAAGGCAGTTTGACCAAGCCGTTAACCGAACCGATGCGGATTATTGTCGATAAGCAGGCTCACCGGCTGTCGGTCGTCAGCGGCAACATCGTCGTCCGCAATTATCCGGTAGGCTTGGGAGCGGACCGGACACCGGAGGGCAGCTTCGTCATCTCGGAAAAGGTGCGCAATCCGAACGGGAAGTCGAACGGGGAGTTCGGGAGCCGGGGGATGACGCTGTCCGATACGAATTATGCGATTCACGGAACGAACCGGCCGTCCAGTATCGGCAAGGACGAGTCGCTAGGCTGCATCCGTATGGCTAAGGAGGATGTGGAGGAACTGTTCGATCTGGTGCCGCTCGGAACGAGCGTGACGATCGGCAAGGGCGCGCTGTCCAAGGAGGAATCGCGCAGCCCCGCACCGTATGGGGTGCCGCCGCAAAGCGTGGATACGAATCCGGGGAAGAAGTACAACTGGTTGAATTAGGAGCTTGGTCGTCCAAGTCGGCTTTGGTGAACAACCGGGAAAAATCCCTCTAGTTCTTCGGTTGAATATATTCCTACAGCCGCTCTTGAAACCCAAAAATGTTGATTTGTAATTGCGGTATCTTTTCGGGCTTCAAAGGCGGACGTAAACTCTTTCGGAATATATTCAACCTACCCTGCAGGGGATTTTTTTAGTTCACACCATAGCCTTTGTCAGAAGACCAAGCTCTTGTGCGAGAGGATGGAAAGCGCTAACAAGCCTTAATGATTGAAAATAAGCAGAACAATCATGCCGAGAATGAGGGCGCCGAAGATGGAACTGGCCCATACGATCAGCTTCTTATTAGGCTCATCCTTTGTTTTCCGCTGCGCATAGGGGGATATTTTCTTTTTTTGCATAGACCTCAGCCCTGCCTTTTTGTTTGGATTAAGCATATTTTAACATAATGTATTGTTTTAAGTTGTATGGATTTTGTGACTTGTCCCCTTTATTTTTGTTTCGTAAAGCGCTAAACTGTCAAAAGAGACTAACGAAGAGACACGTGCGGGGAGAGGACAGAAGCATGCTTTACAAAAAAATCGCAAAGCCGGTGCTGTTCGGGATGGACCCGGAGAAGGCGCATCATCTCATTATCGACGGATTGCATACGTTTGCCAAGCTGCCTGGCGGACGGAGTCTGCTTCGCGCGATGTGGGGCGTTCGGGCGTATCCGGAGCTGGAGAGCGAGCTATGGGGAATCCGGTTTCCGAATCCGGTCGGTTTGGCGGCAGGGTTGGACAAGAATGCGAAAGCGATCCCGGGATTTTCGAACATCGGCTTCGGCTTTATGGAAGTCGGCACGGTGACGCCGAAGCCGCAAGCCGGCAATGAGCTGCCGCGGCTGTTCCGGCTCCCGGAGGACGAGGCACTTATCAACCGGATGGGGTTCAACAATGTCGGAATCGAAGGCATGAAGCGAAATTTGCGCAATCAAGGCCAGCGCACGATTCCGCTTGCCATCAATATCGGAAAAAATAAAACGACGCCCAACGAGCAGGCGGAAGACGATTACCGCGCCTGCATTCAAGCGCTATATGGGTACGGAGACTTTTTCGTCGTTAATATCAGCTCGCCGAACACGCCGGATTTGCGCAATCTGCAGCATGGGGACGATCTGTCGCGTCTGCTCGCGGCCGTGAAGGACGAGATCCGCAAACAGCATGCCCGCTTCGGCGGACTTGAGAAGCCGGTACTGGTGAAGATTGCGCCCGATCTGGAGCAACAGGAAATCGAGTATATGGTCGAAACGATTGTACGGAGCAATGTCTCCGGCATCATCGCGTCCAATACAACGATCGCTAGAGACGGTCTGCGCCATGCGAACCGGGGAGAAACGGGCGGATTAAGCGGCCGTCCGCTGACGGAGCGCTCCACCGAGCTGATTCGAACCGTATACCGTTTAACGGACGGGAAGCTTCCGATTATCGGATCGGGAGGCATTTTTACGGCCGAGGACGCCTATGCGAAGATTCGGGCGGGAGCCAGTCTGGTCGAAGTATACACCGGCTTGATCTACGAAGGGCCGGACGTGCTGCGGCGCATTAACCGCGGACTTCGCACATTGCTGCGACAGGATGGATTTACGCATATATCGGAGGCGATCGGATCGGGGCACTAAGGCAAGAAAGATTTGGAGGTCGACGGAATGGACGGACGCGATTGGAAAAAATTTCTACTGCCTTACGAACAGGCGGTCGAGGAATTGAAAGTCAAATTCAAGACATTACGCGCGGAGCTCAAAAGCCGGGATGAATATTCGCCTATCGAATTCGTAACCGGCCGGGTCAAGAGGACTTCCAGCATTTTGGAAAAAGCCAAACGGCTGAGCGTTCCGATGGATCAGCTCGAGACCGGAATCGAAGATATTGCGGGCATTCGGATTATGTGTCAATTCGTTGAGGATATCGAACGGTTGGCCGAGTTGATCCGTGCTCGGGAAGATATGACGCTATTATACGAGAAAGATTATATTGCCAATAAGAAGCCGAGCGGTTACCGCAGCTACCATATGATTGTGGAATATCGGGTCCAGACGGCGCTCGGCATGAAGCGCGTGCTGGCCGAGATTCAGCTGCGGACGCTGGCCATGAATTTCTGGGCGACGATTGAGCATTCGCTGAACTATAAATACCGGGAAAGCTTGCCGGAGGATGTCGTCGCACGGCTCAGCCGGGCGGCGGAAGCCGCTTACCAGCTCGATCAGGAGATGAGCAGCATCCGCGAAGAGATCGTCGAGGCACAGAAGCTGTTCGAGGACAAATCGAGCATCGTGGCCAAGGTGCTGAACGGCATTCAGGAGCTGTATTTCCATCTGCGGGTACGGGAAGCCGCACAGTTTCAGATGCGCTTCAACGAGCTCTGGGATACGGACGATGTCTGGCTGCTGAAGAAGCTGTCGAACGAGGTGGATCAGGCGGTGAACCGGGCGAAGAAAAATTCATTGGCCTAAAAGTCCGATGAATGCCGGGCCTCCGCTGGAGGCGATCGAAACGGAGGCGAGACGGTGACGAAGTCATACGATCGTTTATATGTCGAGTTCGTGTATTATTTCAACGTGGCGCGCGACTATTTCGAATGTCACGAAGTGATGGAGGAGCTTTGGCTCGAGGAAGGCAGACATCCGTTGTACCAAGGCCTGCTGCAGGTGGCAGTGGGCCTTTACCATTACCGCAACGGCAATACGAGCGGGTCGATCAAGCTGTTTACCGCGGCCTTGGACAAATTGGACAATTACCCGGAGGATGCGCTTGGGATCGACCTGGGCCGGCTTCGCGACAACAGCCGGCTGTATTTAGACAAGCTGGCCCTTGCGGAGGAGCAGCCGTTTGCTTTCTACGATCTGGACATCCTCATTCTGGATGCCGAGCTGGAAGCATTGGTAGAAGAGCTGAGGCTGAATCCGCCGGAGCCGCATGAAGAGGATTAACCCGGAATGCGGTCGGCGGTGCCAGACTTAGGACCGGCGCGAAACGAGTACGGCTTGCAGCCCGACTCCGCAGACGGTAAGCCACGCCGCCCCGGCGGCAAATCCGGCGGCAACGTCGCTCGGATAATGAACCCCCAAGTAAATGCGGCTTACGCCGATCATGATGATCAGACAACCGGCCGTTACGGCGAGCAGCAGCTTCAGAACAGGAGATTTGACGAACATCAAGAAGAGCATGGCCAGCATACCGTAGAAGACGATCGACGCCATAGAATGTCCGCTCGGGAAGCTGTAGCCCACCTCTTCGACGATACGGCGCAACGTAGGCCGTTCCCGTTCGAAAATTTGCTTTAAAAGCTGATTGAACAGCATGCCGCCGGTGACGGCTACCACGAAAAAAAGAGCTTCCCATTTCTTCTTTTGCCACACCATCAGAGATACGCTAACGGGCAGAAGGACAAATAATGTCTGAAACGCTCCGAACAAAGTAATCCCCTTCATCCATACGGTCAGCTTAGGACTGATATGCGATTGAATCCAATCGATGTAGGTCCGGTCAAAACGCTCCAGTTGATTTTCCTGTAAATCGTGTGCGAACTTAACAAAGATCAGAGTCGACAGCAGCACAATGATGACTGCAGTCAACATATATTTTCCGGTCAGCAATGCTTGTTTAGGTTGCATAGGGGCCCGTACAGCTCCTTTGAAAAAAGATGAAATAAAAGAAACAGCGGACCGCAATCCGCTGCTTCGTCGTATCCTTGGGCGTCCACCGACAGCCGGCAGGATTATTTTTTATGCTTTTCGAAAAAGGCTTTGAACGTTTCGGCTTTTTGTTCGCCGACGAGACGCTCGACTTCTTTGCCGCCTTTGTAATAAATCAGGGTCGGGGTTGCTTCTATGTTGTATTTTTGCCATCCGTCCTTGAACTCTTCAAGATTGAACTGCTTGACGTCAATGTTGAAATCCTTGGCGACCGGCATAAGCACAGGCGTTGTCACCTTGCAGTGCGGGCACGTCGAGCCGAAATAATACAGGTAGAAGTCTTCCTGTGCTGCGATTTTCTTGTCGAGCGCGTCAGGCAAAATGATGTTTTGGTAGTTCGGATCGTCCAGAAGCGCCAGTGTGGCCGGATTCAGCTTGTCCGGCGCAATGCCGTATACGTTGTTCGCGTACTTTCCGAATTTCGCCTGATTGGATTGTTGATTGACAAAATAAAGAGCTCCGAACAGAACGACGATAATAGCTAAAAAGATACCTAACTTTTTCATGATTCCCCTCTTCCTACCGAGATAAATGGTTACTCTAAAAACATTCGTTACTTATGCAAAGTTTCCTCCTTCTATCATACAATAAAATTGAAGGAATTTCGACATTGGCGTGGAATACATGGGTAGACTAGGGACGTCCAAGAGAATGGCGGGGGAACGTTACACTATGAAACGCATCATCAAAGTTCTTGGCAAGCGGGAAAACGCCATATTTCTCGGAGTGGGCGGCGTGCTGCTGCTAGGCGGGTTGGTATGGGGCGCTATGTTCTGGAACGCCGGGGCTGTGGAGCCTTCGGTTCCGCCAACTCAGACCGAACCGTCCGGGGAAAAGGCCAAAGTGATCTCCGATCCGGATGCTTATCACGCTCAGGATTCCGCGTCCGGCTTTCCGGCGCTGGAGGTCGAGAGATCCAAAATAAACAAAGGATTTATGGCAACCGTAAAGCAAGGACGGGTGCTGGAGCAGGTTGCGGCACCGGACGGCGTCACGATGGTATACTTGGTCCAGCGGAGCAAAACAGGCGATAACGGAAGCGGCTCCCGGATCGATGCGCTGTGGATGGCCCCGCAAAGCGAGTCCGCCGAGAGCGCGCCGATTGCCCAGATCACGGGGACGGACGAAGATGTGATCCGGCGTTCGACCCGATTGTGCGGGTTTATGAATAAAGACGAGTTTGTATACACGACCGTGAAAAACGAGGGAAGCGAGCTCGTGTATTACGTCAACCGCTTCTCAATGAAGCAGCGTACGTCGACGCCGCTTCTGGAGCTGTACCGCCATGAATCGAACGGGCGGCCCGCCCCGGCGGTGCTCGAAGCCAAGCTTGCCCCGGATAAGCGGCATCTACTGGTCCGTGACGAGCGAAGCGGGATCGCAAGCTACGATTTGAAAACCGGAGCGCAGGCGCGGATCGTTCCCGCCTCCGAAGCCGTACGTGCCGGGGAAACCTTTCTGCTGGCACCGGAAGCGGGCGTAGGGCTCTATGCCGCCGGCCGTTTTCAAAGCGATCTATGGTGGATCGATTGGAATACCGGAGGAGCCAGGCAGCCGTTCGCGGCCGAACCGGGATTTGTGGACGCGGGAATGGATGCGGGGCGGAAGCTCATTTATTATAATTGGACCTATGACCGGAAGCCCGAACTGGCGCTGGCAGGGGATAAACGAACGCTGCTTGCCTCGTCTGGCGTACAGCTTGCCGATCTGAAAGCCAATCCGCTCAAGCGGTTCAGCCTGCCGAAAGGCTCGAAGGAACATCTGGAATTCGGAGGCTACAACGAGGAGCGGAAAACGGTGCTGCTGCATCAATTTCAATTGGAGCGGGCAGCCGCACCGAACGGAACCTCGGCTGTGGTCAAGAAAACAACGGCTTGGCTGCTCGGGGATCTGAAGACGGGAACGATGCAGCCGCTCCAGCAGGTGGAGGTACCGGACGGGTGGGAGCTGAAGGACATGGCGTTCGGCAGCGTCCTGACGGACGGCGGAAGCGATACGCCTGCGGAGCAAGTATTCGTCAATATGCAGGACCGGACGTATTATAGGGCGAAGTGGAAGACGAAACAGCCGATGGTGCTGCCGGAGGAGGACCTCGTCTTGTTCGCCGACGAGCCGAGCAAGCGGGTGTTCGTCAGTTCGCTCACGCGGCCCGATCTGGTCGTTGCAGCGCTGAATTATAAAAAGTACAATTGGGATAATCAAGAGTTCGCGTGGTTGAACGGGCATTGGATGTCACGGTACCTCAAGGCGGCGGATGGCGATAAAATCTTTTTCTTCCAGATTAACTGAAACGAGTGACGACAATGACGGAGCCGATGCTGCCGGAAGCATTTAAACAAAAAATGAAAGGCTTGCTGGAGGCCGAATATTCGGCCTTTCTGGCGTCTTATGGGGAGGAACGGCTTTATGGCCTGCGCGTCAATACGCTCAAACTGTCTGAAGAGCAGTTTCGCGGCTTGACCCGCCTGGAGCTCAAGCCGGTCCCCTGGGCGGCAACCGGCTTTTACTACCGGGAAGGAGACGGGCGGCCGGGGAAGCATCCGCATTACCATGCGGGGCTGTATTACATTCAAGAGCCGAGCGCGATGGCTCCGGCCGAGCTGCTTGACGTCCGTCCCGGCGAAAGGGTGTTGGATTTATGCGCCGCGCCGGGCGGAAAAACGACGCAGCTTGCGGCTAAGCTGCAAGGAACCGGGCTGATCGTAGCGAACGACGTGCATCCGGACCGGGTGAAGGCGCTTGTGAAAAATATTGAGCTGAGCGGCGTACGCAACGCCGTCGTGCTGAACGAAGATCCGGCGAAGCTGGAAGGAGCCTTTGCCGGCTACTTTGATAAGATTCTGATCGATGCGCCCTGCTCGGGCGAAGGCATGTTCCGCAAGGAAGAGGATATGGCCAAAGTCTGGCGGCCGGACTGGCCTGCGAAGTATGCCGAGATGCAGCGGACGCTGCTGAAACAGGCGGCCCGAATGCTGAAGCCGGGCGGCTTGATGGTCTACTCGACCTGTACGTTCTCGCCAGAGGAGAACGAGGCGATGATCGCCGCGTTTCTGGACGAGCATCCGGCGTTTGCGGTCGAGCCGGCCCCCGCCTTCGGCGGCTGGGCGCCCGGCCGGCCGGACTGGCTCGGCGGGCGCTACGCCCGCGGGGCCGAAACGGCCGGCACCGCGCGCCTGTGGCCGCACCGGCTCGCGGGCGAGGGCCACTTCGCGGCCGCACTGCGCCGCCGCGGCGAGCCCGCGCCCTTGGCGGCGGCGGGGCCTGCGCCCGGCGACCGCCCGGGGCGGGCCTCGAAGCCGGCCCGCCGCGGAGCTGCCAGCGCAGGGCGCGCACCGGCGCGGGGCGCTGCCGCGGACCCGCGCGAGGCGCTGGCCCGCTTCGCGGCAGAGCAGCTGGCCGCGGCGCCGTACGGCGCGGCCGAGCTCGAATGCCGCGGCGAGCACGTGTACGCCGCGCCGGCGGGGCTGCCGCCGCTGGACGGCATCCGGGTCATCCGCCCCGGATGGTACCTCGGCAGCGTAACCAAGCAGCGCTTCACGCCTTCGCACGCGCTGGCGATGGGCCTGCGCGCGGAGGAGGCGCTGCGCACGGTGACGTTCACGGCCGACGATCCGCGGGCCGTGCGGTATTTGAAGGGCGAGACGCTGGAGCTCGCTCCAGGCGAGCTTCGTACCGCAGCGGACGGCGTTCCCGCCAAAGGATATGCCCTCGTGTGCATGGACGGGTATCCCGTCGGCTGGGCGAAAGCGCAGGACGGGATGCTGAAGAACGAATATCCCCCCGGTTGGAGGTGGACATAAGATGAAAGCAACGCTACGGCTGGACAAGCTGCTGGCTCATACCGGCTACGGCACCCGCAGCGAAATCAAACAGATCGTGAAACGCGGCGTCGTCAGCGTCGACGGCAAAACGGCAAAGGACAGCGGAATGCAGGTGAATCCCGAGCGGGATCGCATTACGGTTGACGGAGAGCCGGTGGTTTACCGCGAATTCGTTTACTTGATGCTGCATAAGCCGCAAGGCGTCGTGTCCGCGACGGAAGATACGAGGGATCGGACCGTGCTCGATCTGCTGGACGAGCAGTATTCGCATTTTGACGTATTCCCGGTCGGGCGGCTGGACAAAGACACCGAAGGGCTGCTGTTGCTGACGAACGACGGCAAGCTGGCGCACAACCTGCTGTCGCCGCGAAAGCATGTTCCGAAAATGTATTATGCCGAAGTGAACGGTGCCGTTGACCAAAGCGACATTGACGCGTTCGCGCGCGGCGTCACACTCGATGACGGCTATGTGACGATGCCGGCCGAATTGATCGTGCTGCACTGCGGCCGCCCCGAAGCGGGCGAGCTGTCCCGCATCGAATTGACCATACATGAAGGTAAGTTTCATCAAGTGAAACGCATGTTTCAAGCCGTCGGCAAGCAAGTGACCTATCTGAAACGGCTGTCCATGGGACCGCTGAAGCTGGACCGGGCGCTGCCGCTCGGGCAGTCGCGGGAATTGACGGATGCAGAGCGGCAAAGCTTGCTGGCCCATGGGGAATAGCTTTTCAACCTGCCTATAGAGAGAAGAAGTACAAGGGAGCGGAGAAAAAATGAACTATCGCATCATTGCGCTTGACGTGGACGGTACGCTTTTGAACGACGACTATGAAGTAACGGACAAAACGGTGGAAACGCTGCGCACGGCGCACGAAGCAGGGGCTCGGATCGTATTGTGCACCGGCCGGGGTCCGGCCAATGCGATCCCGGTGCTGGAGCGTCTGGGCCTTACCGGCGTGCTGATCACGCATAACGGGGCGGCGACCGTCGAGACGCCGGGTCCGAAGCTGCTGCATCAATTCGGCTTCGAGGTGCAGGAGCTTGCGGAACTCGTCCGCTACTGCCGCGAACAGCATGTGCATTTTGACGTGAACACCGCGCTGGATATGTTCGTCGAGAAGGTAGGCGAGCGGGAAGCGGCGATGTACGAGAAATATATGGTTTCTCCCGAACGGGTGGAGGACGTGCTGAGCATGACCGTTCCGCTCGTGAAGCTTACGATGTTCGGTTCGGAGGAAGAGATGGATGCGGTCGAGCGGGACTTGGCGCGAGTATCGCTGCCTCCGAGCGTTCATGCGCTGAGAAGCGGGGTGCACTTTGTCGACGTGATGTCGAAGGAAGTGTCCAAGGGCCGTGCGCTGCAGGCGCTCGCCGCCCAATGGGATATTGCTCCCGAAAACATCGTTGCCATAGGCAACTATTACAACGATATCGATATGATCCGGTTTGCCGGGCTCGGGATCGCGATGGACAATTCGCCGGATGCGGTCAAAGAGGCCGCCGATGCTGTCACGCTGTCCAATAACGACGACGGCGTGCACGAAGCGCTGCGCCGTTACGTGCTCCGTTCGGGAGAGCTCCGCGCATAGTTTTCCGTCAGGGAAGGACATGCTATGAGGGTAGAAAACTCCGCACTACGCGAGTGCATAACCTGAATTGGAGGGGACCCGAATGACGCATGTCAGCTTAAGACCGGATCTGAGGACGGCGGGCGGCGAAGTCAGCGACATCATGTTCAAAAATCGGTTTGTGGGTACGTTAACTCTCGTCTTCCGTGAATCCGACCGAATTGCAGGCGCGCTCCAATTGGAGAAAGAAGTGCTTGACGACGCGGAGAAAGACGAAGTGTTCGATGCGGTCCACCGGTATGTGGACTCCCTGCTGGACGCTCTGCAGGCAAAAGGGTGCGAGGTAATGGTCACCTACAGCAGCTTTGACCATGTGATCGCTTCGGAGCGGGAAGCGTCTGCTTATGCCGGGATCGTCTCGACGGAAGAAGATTTCGATTACGACTCGGATTGGATCGATAACGATACGCGTCTTGAAGACGAGCCCCCTGGGGAGCGGAACGACTTCACCATGGCGGATTTCGAACTGGTGCTGGTCGGCGAAGACGAGGACGGACTGGAATACCATCTCTACAATAAAGACGAAGATTTTGTCGCCGAGGTATTTCTCCAAATCGAGGACCGCGAAGTGACCGGCACCGTCTATTGGATGATCGAACCGACCGAAGCCGAGCTGGATATCGCGGCCGATCTGCTTGTGCTCGATTTCGACGAGGACGAAGTGGACCGCTTCGAAATTGCAATGAGCTTCGACAACGAGATTTTCGAAGTGATTCAGCTAACCCACGAGGATTTGCTGGCGGAGGAGGACGACTCCGAGGTATTGTGGAGCGGGGACGACGAAGACAAGCCGTATACGGTTATGCTCGTCCGGGATGATAGGGGAGTACTGACGTACGAAATTTATCAGCAGTCCCGGGGCGGTCTTCCGATCGGCACGGCCACGGTGGATATCAGCGAGCGCCAACTGACCGGCTTTATCGATTTTCGCGAGCCCGGCAGCACCGACGACCGGGAGCTTATTGCTACCCTGCTGATGGAGGAGCTTGACAAGGAGAAAGATTACTCCGCGCTTAACTTGTCCATGATGCACAACAACCGGCTGATCGAAGAAGTGCTGTTCGAAACAGAAAACGACCATTAATTGCAAAAAAAGACTTGCTGAAAGCGAAAAGCATATGATAAAATGCTTTCTAATTGAATTAGGACCTTCGGGGCAGGGTGAAAATCCCGACCGGCGGTGAAGGCTCGCACAGAGCTCAAGCCCGCGACTCGTCGATTTCCGCAGCGGAACAGACGACTGACTTGGTGCAATTCCAAGGCCGACGGTATAGTCCGGATGGGAGAAGGTCACAAAGTAGGCATACCGGTTTGAATCGTTTTGTCAAAAAAACGGCTCATGGTGAGCTTATTTGCATATGCCCCGTTATCTTAACTGATAGCGGGGCTGACTTCTTTTCGAAGGGTCCTGTTCAAACACCTTGGGAGGTTGTTGAATATGGACAGAGTTTCGACTGTCGGGTTAAGCGGCCGTGTTGCTACGGCCAAAGTAAACATGCGGAGCGGACTATGGCTTGTTGTGCTCGGCTCGGCGCTATGGGGCGTCGACCCTTTATTCCGTATCCTGCTGCTTAAATCGTTTACTTCTACGCAAATTGTTTTGATCGAGCACGTGCTGCTGCTCGTCTACGCCTTGCCGGTCGTCTGGCTGCACAGGCAGGAGCTGCGGGGCTTGAAGCTGCGCCATTTTATGGCTCTGCTGTTCATCTCGTGGGGCGGCTCGGCGCTGGCGACGATCCTGTTCACGTCCGCGTTCGCTCACGGCAATCCGAATGCCGTGCTGCTGCTGCAAAAGCTGCAGCCGCTGTTTGCGATCATTCTGGCCCGGATCGTGCTGAAAGAAAGCTTGCCGCGACGCTTTGCGCTGCTCTTGATTCTCGCGCTTCTTGGCACCTATCTGCTGACGTTCGGCTGGAAGGCGCCGATCGGGCATTGGGGCGATATCGCGACCTGGAGCGGATTGCTCTCCATCGGAGCGGCTGCGCTATGGGGCGGCTCGACGGTGATGGGCAGGCTGATGCTCGGACAAATGAAATTCGAGACGGTGACGGCCCTCCGTTTCCTGCTGGCGCTGCCGCTGCTTCTGGCATTGTCGGCGGGCCAGGGAATGGCGCTCGTTCAGCCTGCGCACTCAATCGCTTGGGGCGCGGTGATCGTTAATTTGGTTATGGGTGCTTTCATACCGGGGCTGCTGAGTCTACTGCTCTACTACCGGGGATTGACCGATACAAAAGCTTCTTATGCAACGTTGGCCGAGCTGTCTTTTCCGGCGGTCGGCTTGCTAATCAACTGGCTGGTGTTCCAACAAGCCGTTACGCCGGACCAACTGGTCGGCTTCGTCATTATATGGGCCGCATTGTTCGGTCTTTCGCGTCAAAGCCAAAGCGAGTGAAAAATAGACTGTCCTTTCGGGACAGCCCAAGCCTGTTGAGAACCCTCAACAGGCTATTTCTTTTGTTTTCGTTCTTTATTCATTCACCTCGCCATGCATCGATTGTAAAAAAATACCGTTAAAAAATACGTTGTCATCTGTCGAATTAATATAATGGGACATCGTTCCAGTATTTAATAAATTTCATCTAAGGGCGGGCAGAAAAATGGACAGGTTGCAAATTCGGAGCAAATGGAAAGGATTTACGAACGACAAAGTATTTTTTACGATTAAAAACAAACTCATCTTCACCTTTGTGGTCATACTGCTTGTTCCTACGGTGCTGCTCTCGTATGTCTCGTATCAAACGGCAAGGCAAAACGTGGACAGCCAAATGGTCAGCTCGTCAAAGGAAGCCGTCGAGCTGATCGATGCCTTATTGAACGATTTTTTCGCGTCCAAGATGCAGCAGGTGGACGCTTTGTCACGGACTGTCGATCTAAGCGCCGTAAAAGCGGCGGACAACTCCAATATCGGGGTGCAGGATTCGGTGCGCCGCCAGCTTCTGATGTACCGAGAAATCGAAAAGGATGCCGATATGGTTTTCGTCGGTACCAAGAACGGCTTGTATATGGATTCCGCCGACGCGACCAAAATGGCCGCCGATTACGATCCTCGCGAGCGCGCCTGGTTTAAGCAGGCGGTAGAAAACAAGGGCAAGATCATCATCACTTCTCCCTATATCTCCTCGGCTACGGGGAATCTGGTATTCACGGTTGCGAAAGAAACGGCCGACGGCCGGGGCGTCGCAGCCATGTCGATCTCGACCAAAAAGCTTGCCGAAATCACCCGAACGGTAAGCATTGGCACGGAAGGGTTTGTTTTCATTTCGGATATGGACCGGAAATTTGTGTATCATCCTACCAGCGAAATCGGAAGTCCAATGCCCGAGGGCGAGATGACGAGCAACTTGTATAAAACCGATACGGGGTATTTTCAGTACACGATGGACGGCGCTTTGAAGAAAATGGTGTTCTCCACCAATTCGTCTTCGGGCTGGAAAATCGGCGGCACCATGTATGAATCGGAAATTGCTGATGCGGCTTCTCCGATTTTGAAATCTACGCTCATCGTGCTGGTTTTGTCCACATTGATCGGCTCTTTGATGGTGGCTGCGATTATTTTCTCGATTCTGAAGCCGCTCCGGAAAATAAACGAAGCTTCGCTGTTGATCAGCGAAGGAGATTTGACGAAACAAATCGAGATCGCCCGTGCCGACGAACTGGGAACATTAAGCTCGAACTTTAATAAAATGGCTTCGTCGCTGCGAGCCTTGATCTACAAAGTCAACGACAATGCGATGCAGCTTGCCGCGTCCGCCGAACAGCTATCGGCCAGCTCCGAGCAAATTACGGAAGCGGGCAAGCAGGTCGCTCAGGCGGTGCAAGAAATCGCCAACGGCTCGGCGCAGCAAGTGGTGCAAATCGGCGAAACGAACCGGGAGATGAACGATATGGCATCCCAACTGCAGGCCATTTCCCATAATACCGACGCCGTCTCCGACTCGGCGCAGCATACGCAAGAGACGGCCCAAGACGGCACGGACGCGATCCGGACCGTTATCGATCAAATGAATGCCATTGGGCAAAAAGTGAAGACGCTGTCCGACGATGTGACGGGGCTCGGGGACCGTTCCAAGCAAATTGTATCCTTCACAACCGTGATTGCGGAAATTGCTTCCCAGACCAACCTGCTGGCGCTTAATGCCTCCATCGAAGCCGCAAGGGCCGGAGAGCAGGGGAAAGGCTTTGCGGTTGTCGCCGCCGAAATCAAGAAATTGGCGGAGCAGTCCAGCGCTTCGGCCAAGCAGATTTCGCAATTGATCGCCGCTATTCAAAAGGATACGGACATGACTGCGGCCAATATGGAAACGGTGACGCACGAAGTGGAGCAGGGAATGGTTAAGGCGGACATGGCAGGTAGGTCGTTTGAACAAATTCTGAGCTCGCTGGACGGCGTAGCCGTTCAAATCGCCCAGGTCTCGCAAGCGACGCAAGGAATGGCCGCAAATTCCGAAAATGTCTTGAACGCCGTCGATGCCGTATCGCATATTTCCGAAGATACCGCGGCGTGCATTGAACAAGTGGCGGCAAGCACGGAAGAGCAGCTTGCTTCTATGGAAGAAATCGCATCTTCCTCTGCGCTGCTGAGCAAAATGGCGGAAGAGCTTCAAGAAACCGTTGCGAAATTTAAAGTGTAGGCTTTTCTTATACCAAAAGCAGCGTGCGGTCATAATCGATCGCATGCTGCTTTTTTGCCAAGGGTGTGCATAGAAAGGGTGAGAAATTACCGGCGCAGCCCTTTCGGATAATGGTTTTTGACCTGCGTTCCCGATTGCTTGCCCCAGCCGAGCGGGAAGCCGTCCACCGTGACCAGCGTCCAGCCACTGCGGGCTTCAGGTCCGTCCACGGTCTCGCCACGGAGGTAGCGTTCCGCTTCGCCGCTTCCCGCGGGCAGCTCGACCGCAAGCCGGGCTTGGGCGGCATTGGTCAGCGCAAGGGCCAAAGCATGGGCCGGCTCCGCGCGGTCCTTCTTCACCTCGGCAAGGTGAAGGCCGGGGCGCAGCGTCTTGAGCCCCTGAAGCATCGCGCTGCCGAACGGGATGCCGGCTGGTGCAGGCAGCAGGTAGAGCTGCTCGCCGAACAAGACCGGCTCGCCCGGCGGAAGCTCGAATCCCGCAGCAAGCGACTCCCCGGCGAACCGTTGGAACAGCCGCATGGCTGCCTCTTCGGGCCGGCTGCCACCGCGCTTCGCTTTGCCTGCCTGACGCATACGCGGGGGTGCCGAGCCCTTCGTGGCCTCATGCGGCTCATCCGGTCCCCCTTCCAGGTGCAGCACGGCGACAAAATGCCCCTCGCCGCGGTGCAGGTGCGGCCAAATCCGCTCCGTCCGATCGAGCCGCAGCTGCGGATATTGGCGGACCAACTCTTGAACGGTGCGCTCGTTCTCCTGCTCGTTGAACGTGCAGGTCGAATAGGCGAGCCGTCCGCCCGGCTTCAGCATCGTCACCGCGGATTGCAGAATGTCCAGCTGCCGCGCCGCGCACATCTCGACGTGAGCGGGTGACCATTCGGCGATCGCCTCCGGGTCTTTGCGGAACATGCCTTCTCCCGAACAGGGGGCGTCGACCATGATTTTATCGAAAAAGCAGGGGAACCGCTCGGCAAGCTGCTGCGGCGTAGCGCTGACGACGACGGCGTTCGTTACGCCCATCCGCTCGATATTTTCGGATAAGCTCTTGGCGCGGACAGGGTGAATTTCATTACTGATCAGCAGCCCTTGTCCAGCCAGCTTTCCGGCGATGTGCGTCGATTTCCCGCCCGGCGCGGCGGCGAGGTCGAGAACGACGTCCCCCGGCTGCGGGTCCAGCAGCTCAACGGCGGACATGGCGGACGGCTCTTGGATATAATACAGCCCCGCCGCGTGGTAGGGATGCTTTCCGGGTTTCGTTTCTTCCCGGTAATAGAACCCTGTCCCGCACCAGGGGACGGGCTCCAGCCCGAACGTGTCGCGCAGACGCTCCAGGATGGGGCCGCCGCTCCTCGGGTCGATTTTGGCAGGATTCATTCGCAAGCCCTGTGTGCGGGGCTGTTCATAGCTTCGCAGAAACGCTTCGGCATTCTCTTGAAGCTGGATTTGCATTTGTTGGATATAAGCTTCGGGCAAACGGATCATAGAGGACATGTCGAACTCCTTTTAGACTGTCGGTATCCCTACATTATACAAGCTTCGCCATATTGTGAGAAGCTAAGACGGCATGCTATAATTGTTTGGTCCTTTTGGGAGAGGTGAACGAGAATGACATACGAAATTCCGAAAAAAGTACAAACGTTAGGCGAAGACATTCAGCGCAGCGAGCTTAAATACCACGACAGGGAAGTACTCGTCTCCAAGGAATTTACGTTCGATAGCGCCCATCATTTGCATTGCTACGAGGGCAAATGCAAAAGCCTGCATGGGCATACGTATAAACTTCAGGTTATGATGCGCGGCAAGGTCGACGACCGGGGCATTACGATCGATTTTGCGGATATCAAACGAATCGCAAAAGAACGCATCATCGACCGGCTGGATCACCGATACTTGAACGAGGCGCTGCCGCCGATGAATACGACCGCGGAAAATATGGTCGTCTGGATGTACGAGCAGCTTCGCGACGCGCTGCAAAGCGAAGGGCTGTTTCCGGCGGTTCGGCTGGAGGAAGTCCGCCTGTGGGAGACGCCGACCAGCTATGCGGCCGTCACGGCGCGCTTGATGGGAGATGATCCGGCATGATCCGGCTGCCGATGGTGGAAATTTTCGAGACGGTCGAAGGCGAGGGCACGCGGGCTGGTTTTCCGACCGTGTTCGTGAGGCTGTTCGGCTGCAATCTGCGCTGCACATGGTGCGATACGAAGTACAGCTATCCGCCGGCCGAGGCCGAATTTACGATGACGATCGAAGAGATTGTAGCCGAAGCCGGACGTTACCGTTCGCGGCACGTCTGTCTGACCGGGGGCGAGCCGCTTCTGTACGGCGATAAATCCGCGGCACTCATCGAGGCGCTGGTTGCGACCGGCCGCTACGACGATCTGCATATCGAAACGAACGGCGCCATCGATCTGACGCCCTTTTTGGAGCGGATCGAATCGCCCATTGTTCGGTACATTATGGACTACAAGCTGCCCGATTCCGGCGAAGAGGAACGGATGATCACGGCAAATCTGGCGAAGCTGCGCCCGCAGGACGAGTTGAAGTTCGTGATCGGGAGCGAGCGGGATTTTCATGCGGCCAAAGCGCTGCTCGAAGCGTACCCGACCCGGGCGCTGCCGCTGTTCAGCCCGGTCTGGGAAACGATGCCTCCAGCCAAGCTGGTCGGTTTGATGCTGGAGCACGGCTTGTCTCGGGTGAAGCTGAACATGCAGATGCATAAAATCATTTGGGACCCTGCGGCCCGCGGGGTATAACCATGCGAATGAAGGTGTAAATGATGAAAAAAGCAGTCGTTATTTTGAGCGGAGGGCTGGACAGCACAACCTGCATGGGGATGGCTCGGGACGCCGGGTACGACATTTACCCGATCACGTTCGATTACGGGCAGCGCCAGAGGCGCGAGATCGAGAACGCGCGACAGGTGGCCGAATTCTATAAGACAACGAGCCGCCATAAGGTAATTGCGCTCGGCTTTTTGAAAGAGTTCGGGGGCAGCGCCTTGACCGACGAATCGATTGAGGTACCTCCGGCCGGCGAGAGCGGTGCGGTCGATTCGGATATTCCCGTTACTTATGTACCGGGCCGTAATCTGCTGTTCCTCTCAATCGCGACTTCCTACGCGGAAACCATCGGAGCGGAAGCGATCTATATCGGCGTCAACGCGCTTGATTACAGCGGATACCCGGACTGCCGTCCGGAATTTATCCGGAAGGTGGAGGAAGTGATGGCGCTGGCGACGCGCGTCGGCGTGGAAGGCGGTCCGATCCGCATCGAAACGCCGCTGATTCATTGGACGAAAGCCGAGATTATTCGCGAAGGGATGCGGCTCGGCGTACCGTATCACTTGACCACCTCATGCTACAACGGGCAGGAGGAAGCATGCGGCGTTTGCGACAGCTGCCGGCTGCGCTTGAAAGGCTTCGACGAAGCGGGAACGGCCGATCCGATAGCTTATCAATAAAATGAATCAAGGAAGGGGCTGCCCTCATTCGTTTGTGCGAATGGGAGCAGCCCCTTTGGCTTGCGCTAGAATTAGTTCACGCCGACGGCAGTGTACGCTTTTTTAACGGCGTCCACTTGGGCGGAATTCGCTCCGAACAAGTCGGTTGCCGCTTGAATGGCAGCGCCGCGGATGGCCGAGAAGTTCGAAGTCGGAGTCAGGTAATGGGTGAGGGTGTCATAGAAAATTTGTTCAGCCGCACTGCGTCCGATCCCGTTCACGGTTACGCCATAGTGCGTGCCGCCTTGGGCGATTAGGTAGAAGGCTTTGTTGTTGATGCCGCTGTTCGTATGCACGCCGCCGTTATCGGAAGGCCCGGTGTAGCGGTCTTGATAGCGGTCAGGCTGTCTGAAGAGTTTCGGGTTCTCCATGGAACGGAGCGCGTCCCCTGGAGTATTCGGCGTATAGATCAAGTCGCCGATCAGCCAGTTTTTGCCATCGATCGCATTTCCGAAAATATCGGAGATCGATTCGTTCAGTGCCCCGGACTCGCCATAGTACTCCAGACCGGCCGTATGCTCCGTCACGCCGTGAGTCAATTCGTGGCCGATGACGTCCGGATCGGCGGAGAACGGAATGAAGGTTACGCCGTCACCGTCTCCGTATACCATTTGCACGCCGTTCCAGAAGGCGTTGTTGTATCTGCTGGAGTAGTGCACGGTCGATTTAAGCTGGAAACCGTTGCCGTCGATGCTGTTGCGGCCGAACTTGTTTTTATAGTAATCATACACTTTTCCGGTGTAGGCATGCGCATCGACCGCCGCGCCGTCGTTCCAAATATTGTTTGAACTGGTAAGCAGCGTTCCCGGCAGGGAGCTCCGGTTGCCTGCGCTGTAAGTGACGATTCCTTGCCCGCGCGTCGAATCCTTCAATTGATAGCTGGAGCCGGATTGGGTGGTCGTAAATGTTTTTGTGTCTCCGAGCACACCTTTTCCGGTACCCGTCGCGTGAGCGAGGATGTCATACTTGAACAAAATGCTGCCGTCATCGGCGCTGATAAAGTAGCGCGTGCGGATCGCCTCCGGTTCGAGAACGTTAACCTCCGTCACATAGGCGAGGACCGGCTGACCTTTGTGCAAGTAAACGTATAGATCCGCTTTTGGCGCCTTTTGCGGTTCACCCAGCTTGCCGACGGCGGCTTCCGTATCTTTCTGGGCAACGGCGATAGCTTGCGCTTCGCTGATTTGCGAATTCAGGCTTTTCGAAACTTGCTGCTGTTGATCGGGAAGCAGGCTGCCGATCAGCGAAGTGACTTGTCCTTCTTTGTTGACGTGAATCGTCTGTACGCCGCCGTATACGGGAACGCCTCCCACATGCTGCTGCAGACGGTAATGCGTCGTTCCTGTTTTCTCGTCGGTCGTTTGGCCGATGATTTTCAACTGCTTTTTAAGATCGACGGCTTTGCCGATCTGGAAGCTTTCCTGCTTGGATTCGAGATACTTCCAGATTTTTTCCTCTCCCGATACGCCTTGCGGCGCACTCCAGCTTTCCCCGGTAATCAATTTAGGGGCGAATCCTCCGAAGGGAGCGGACTGATCTTGCGGAGCAGCCTGTACGGCTTGTACACTCCCGAGCAAAAATGCTCCTGTAATAATCGAAGCCCATACTTTTAACATAAACTTCATCTCTCCTTTTTAATTGTTTTCCAATCGGTTTAGGATGAATTGAAAACTGATTTTGCCGATGGCGGGATGCAAACCAAAGGCAGTTAAAGCGGGTCTCGTCGAAGGTGATTACTACAGAAGCGGAAATCTGGAGGCAAGGCAGGATAAATCGAGTGAAAGCATGAGGTGTGTACAACTGGAAATAGAGGCGTCGGGTGACGATACGGGTTTTTCGCTAAAAAGCATCACCTCTTTCATCAAGTGGTTAATTCTTTTCAGGTAAAACCGTAGAGGTTATTCGTAGTTCGTTTGAAACGTCAGGTAAAATATTCCAACGTGAACTACTTGATAATTATATTAAACCAATTTTGATTTTTTTCAATACCCTTTTTAGTAAAAATTTTCCTTCTAAACGATAAAAGGTTCTTTAGTCTTAGCTTACGGGGCGAATGGTCCCCTTCGTTTTGTCGAAATGCGCTGAATCGTAAGGCGAATGAAGACTTTGAGGGGCTGTGGTCCTGGGTAATGAAGAAGGAAGGATTCGGTCAAGGGACGTCAGACGGGGAAAGCGTGCGGCAAATTGGCTGGAATTCACGAAGTTGATGAAATTCAAATCAGCCCTTTGCCCGACAAAAGGACTGCGGACAAAGGGCTGGAGCCGTTGAGTTGGAGCTGAAAAAGTGTGGACGCTGCGGCGTCAGCGAGCCATAGCTTGGTCTGTGAGCAGCAGCGGACCGTCTTCGGTGATGGCGATTGTATGCTCGTATTGGGCGGATAGCCGTCCGTCTGCCGTTCGCGCCGTCCAGCCGTCCGCTTCGACGTACATATGATGCGTACCGGCATTGATCATCGGCTCGATCGTAAACACCATGCCTTCCTTCAAACGTACGCCTCTTCCAGGCAGTCCGACATGAGCGTAGTTGGGCTCTTCGTGCAGATCCCGGCCGATGCCGTGGGCGAGCAGATCGCGCACGACGGAGTAGCCGTTTCGCTCCGCATGGGATTGGATCGCGTGCGTGATATCCCCGAGGCGGTTGCCGGCGAAGGCCTGAGCGATGCCGAGATCGAGGCATTGCTTGGTCACTTCCATCAGTCGCCGGGCTTCGTCGGAAATGGAGCCTACCGCATAGCACCAGGCGGAATCGCCCAGCCAGCCGTCGACTTCCGCGACGATGTCGATGGTGACGATGTCGCCTTCCTGAAGGGGCGTCCGGCTTGGAAATCCGTGGGCGATTACATCGTTGACGGACGCGCAGGTGGCGTACTTATACCCGTTGTAACCTTTGGTAAACGGTCTGCCGCCATGCTTCGTGATCATCGTATCCACGAGATCTTCGATTTCGAACGTCGTAATGCCGGGCTGCACCAGCTTGGCGATTTCCCGGTGACAAGCGGCGACCAGTTGGCCTGCTTGTTTGATTCGCTCAATTTCCTGCTTGGATTTCAAAATAATCATTGGATTAATTTCCCTTCTTTTTCGATACTGCGGACTAACGAATCGGCGATATCGTCGGTATCCGGCTCCTCATGGCCGTGATGAATCCATAAACCGGCGCAGCCGATCATGGAGCCGAGCAGAAGATTCGCCCGTTTCTCAGGGTCCCGTGCCCCGAGTTTTTCAACTGCCGACACAAGCGGACGGTACAGCTCGATCTGGAACTGATCGTACAGCTTTTGAAAGCGGCCGCCCGGGACCTGCTGAAAGTTTTCCCAGATCATCTTATACAAAATATAGACAGACCGGTCATGAAACCATTGCCGCAGCAGGAGTGTGCCGTACCGGCGGAGTTGCTGTCCGGGGGGATGAGGAGCGCCGAACGCTTCCTCGGTCACTTGCTTGGCTTCGTGGAACGCCTGCCACATCAGGTCGTCGAGCAGAGCGTGCTTGTTTTTGTAATAATGGTATACGGTGCCGTAGCCCAGATTCGCTTTGGTTGCGACGTCGCGCATTTCCATCGTAATGCCCTGCTTCAAATACACCTCGGCCGCAGCTTGCATAATTTGCGTCACCCGGAGAAGCCGGATTTCTTCGTTTTGTTCTTTCGTTCGCGGAGACATGAGATCACCCCTTTTTTAGACCTACTGTAATGTCAATCATAAACGATCCTGCCGCCGTTTGCAATATTTCCCGGTTTGGAATCCGCGAAAGCCCGGCAGAGCGTAGGCTGATGCACCGGATAACGTAAGTCGGGCGTCCTGCAAGTCCATACTGTTCGGTCCCATGTGGCGTTTGGTTTTCGGTTGGACAAGCTTATTTTGGGTTCGATGGAATAATATGTTACAATGGAAAAACCACGATAGAATGGCTTTTAGGGCGGTCGGCTAGCCTCCTGGAACGGAGGTGATGGCCTATGGAGGTATACCAAGCACTTACCTTGATGTTCGGGTTCGGCATGTTCATCTTGGCTTTGCTAACGTACCTTAACAAAAAGAAATAGACCGCCCTCGGTCAAAGCAGCGGTCCTTTCTTGATCCTCATATAATTTGTCTAAGCCTACCGCCCTGAGAAGCGGCTATTGTGCGGGAGTGCGGATGTTAGCGGCATCCGCATTCCTTTTTCAGTATACGCATGTTGGCGGAACGTGATACTTTCTATTTATAGTTTACATGGCCGTGTCTGTCCTGACAATAGAGTAATAGATTCGATTGTGGTACTATAGAACGGAATCCTAAAAAAGAGAGAGGGATGTCTCACATGACGAAAAGCAGTGACAACGTAGAGATCCAGGATAATGTGCAGAACCGGTTTTTGGATCGGCTCATTACGGAAAGGATACCTGTCACCCTAATTACGAAGAACGGCGTCCAAATGCAGGGCACCTTGAAATCGACGGACCGGTACACGATCCTGATCGAAGTCAAAGGAAAAGATACGCTGATCAATAAAGTCGCGGTATCTACGATCGTCTCAAGCAAGCGCCTGCCCATCTAATCCGCATCGTGTGACAACAGAAGGACCGCCCGTTAAGGCAGCGGTCCTTTCCTCTTCGCATGAAAAAAAAGTCCGGTTCCCCCGGAGCTGCCGGGAGCCGGACTTTCCTGCCGTTCATTTCGACTCATACGAAAACTCCACCGCTTCCTGGGGGCTTTCCGCCGTCTGCTCGTCCTTGCTGAGAAGCTGCTTTTCTTTCCAGAACATGACGGTCAGCATCCGCTCGATCCATTCCTTATCCGTCTCGGTCAGCTCGATTCCGTCGAAGATAAGGTCGTTCTCGCGCAGAAAACGGCGCAGGTTCACCCGCGGCTTCGTATAGCTTCCTTCCTCCTTGTCGGAGTCCGTTTTCTCCAAATAGCCTGCGATTTGCATCAGCTCGGTATAAGGAATGTTCAATCCCTCGGACAGCTTCATCAGCACGTCGGGCGAGGGGACCCCCCGATTGCCGTTCTCCAGCTGGGAAATATAGGCCGCCGATACGCCGGAGCGGTCTGCCAGCTCGCGAATGGTGAAACCTTTCAATTTGCGCATATCTCGTAATTGATCGTAGAAATCCATCGCACACACACCCACATTATTGAAATAATGGCAAAGCAATAAACAGGTTAAGTAAAAAACGGTGAATATCTATATATTAACAGTTAAAAATAGGAAGTACAAATAAAGTTAATTTAACAAAAGTAAACATAAATGGTTGCAAAAGTAAATTAGATTGATGTATAATGGTAGTGTGTTTTTGTTCAGCAAGGGGGAGGACCGCAAACATGAAAATTAAAGCCAAAACGAACGCGATCGTACGCGCCCGGATCGTCAAAGGAATGACTCAGCGGGACCTGGCCCAGCTCTCTGGCTTGAGCTATGCTTATATCAGCTTGCTGGAGCGATCGGTCAAAGCCGTCGGCCCGGGCACGGCGAAGAAGCTCAGCGATCTTTTGGAGCAGCCTTTGGAGGAATTGTTCACCATCGAATAGACCTGCGACTGAAGCGGGAAGCCGGCTTCCCGCCTTTCTTCCGAGAACGTGCAAACCGGTGTCGGCCTAGAAGCCGACGACTTTGTTTTTGCCGGTCGTCTTGGCCTTGTACATCGCTTCATCCGCCTGCTTGATCAATTCCTCCGCGTTTACCCCTTTTTTGAGCATACTGTATCCCATGCTTACCGTCACGATGGTCTCCGTCTCCACACGGCTCCGGATACGCTCCGACAAGCCTGCCGCATCAACCTCCGGGTCCGTAACCAGCACAACCATTTCTTCCCCGCCATAGCGCCCGCAAATCCCGGAATCTTCCGTTTCTTCCTTCACGATCTGCGCTACCTGCTTAAGCACCTGGTCTCCCATATGATGGCCTTTCGTATCGTTAAGCTTCTTGAAGTTGTCGATATCGCTGAAGATGACCGATACCGGCGCGCGCTGCTGCACGTATTGGGTGACGCGGTTGTAAAAGTATTTCCGGTTGTACAGCTTTGTGAGCCCGTCGGTAATGGAGGAGTTGTAAATGGCCTGCATGATCTCGATGACCCGCTCGAAAATGAACAAGAACAGAACGATGTAAAAGACGAACGGAATCGTTTGCTCCAGAAAGTTCAGGACGATCTGTTTGCTGTCAAATAAATAGACGTTGGTCATATGAATCGTGTGGGTCGTAAAATAGACGGTCAGCATTAGCTGATACTTCCCGTTCTGGCCGATACGGGAATTCACGAGCAGGAAGCTCAAGAACAGCAGCAAAAACAAGTACAGCTCCATGCCGAGCGGACGAAGCAATTTGGACTGATCCTCGCTGCCCTGCAGCCAGACCGGAGCGAACCAGTACGACACCGAGACGGCGGCGGTCAACAGGATAAAGATGGCGAAGACGAAGAAGTCCCGCTTGCGGGTTGTGTTATACAGCTGATAAATGCCGATATTGAGCATGACAAAGGCAAGCAGCTTGAGCAGCAGCGCGATGAATTCTTGCTCGGGGGTTACGTCTTGAGTCACGGTCTTTTCGATGAGATGCATGTGCTGGGCGAACAAGATAAAGAGCGCAATGATCATGGAGAAATATCCGATTTTGCGGCGCGAGAGCAGCAGTCGGAACGAGACGAGAAACGTCATCGCAATGATGACGATCAGCATCGAGTGCATAAAGATCGAACCGGTCGGTCCGAAGATCAAATCCCAAATCGTCTGATTGTTCATGAAACGCGCGGAAGCCTCACTTTGTAAACGGGTACATGGTACTGATTATACCAAACGTATATTCGTTTTGGGAAGTCTTGTCGTCGCATTACGGAACTGTTAGGATGGTAGTGACGAAGCGCCCTTGCGTTTCGTGAACAACGGGAGAGGCCGAGGTGGGTAGGATGCGTATTCTTCAAGCGTTATTTTTTCCGCCGGAACAGCCTGGCGGGGTTTCTTCCATGGTTCCTTTCATGCTGGACCGCTTTAACAAGCGGGGCTGGGAGATGGAGCTCTTTTCGCTGCCCAAACGGGTGCGCGGCAAAGGCACCGGGGAAATTCGTTTCTCTACGTTCGACTGGGAGCCGTATGCCGGCCATCCGGTAGTCGATAAATACATACAAACGATGAAGGACTATATCTGGTGGACGAATATGCGGATCAAGTCGACATACGATTTGATCCACGCCCACCATCCGATCGCCGGGCTGGTCATGAAGCAGCTGTTTCCGGACACCCCGCTGATCATGACGGTTCACTCCAGCTATGAGCGCGAGCTTGCGCTGAACGGCAAAATTCCGGCAGACGGCCCGGAGCATGCCTTCCTGACCTCGATTTATCGCGAGCTGGAGGAAAAGGCGGACCAGTTGATAACGGTGTCCAACTCGTTCAAGCATTACTTGTCCGAGTACGTGCAGGAGCCGGAGCGGATCGGGGTCATTCCGAACGGCTTCGACGAGAAGCGGTTCCGTCCGGTCCATCACGAGAATCAAGTGCCGCAGCTGATCTCGGTATGCCGCCTTGTGCCCGCCAAGGGGCTCGATACGCTGCTGCAGGCTTGCGCGGAGCTGAAGCGCCGGGGGCAGCCGTTCGTGCTGCATCTGATCGGAGACGGACCGATCCGTACGGAGCTGGAGGAGCTTGCGCAGCAGCTCGGGATTTATGAGGAAACGATTTTTTACGGATACATGCTTCACCCGGAAGATTTTATGCCGTTCTTCGACGTGTTTGTCCTGCCTTCGCGGGCGGAAGCGTTCGGTTCGGTGTTTGCGGAGGCGGCGCTCTGCGGTCTGGCCGTTGTCGGCACGAACGTCGGCGGCATTGCCGAGCAGATTGAGCACGGCACCAACGGTCTGCTTGTTCCGGTCAATGACGTTCAGGGGTTGGCCACGGCGCTGGAGAAGGTGATCGGCGATCCGATGTATCGCTATCAGCTGTCGCGTGTGGCGCTGGAGAAGGCGCTCAAGACGTATTCGATGACGCGCGTCGTTCAGCAGCTCAGAAATGTGTACCGGACGTACCGCAAGGCGCCGCCGGCGGAGTAGGGCCTTCTTAAGCGGGATAAGACAAGGACGGAGGATTCGGAAATGACGCGGGGGTTTCGTTTTATTCATGCCGCGGATCTGCATCTGGACAGTCCGTTTCGGGGATTGTCCGGTCTGCCGGACGGGCTGAGGGAGCGGGTGAAGGCGTCGACGTTTACGGCGCTCGAACGGCTCGTCGATCTGGCGGTTCGCGAGCAGGCGGATTTCATCGTCGTCAGCGGCGACATATACGATGCGAAAGACCGTTCGCTGCGCGCTCAGCTGCGGTTTCAGCAGGCTTTGGAAACGTTGGCGGGACACGGGGTGCCCGCCTTTGTCGTTCATGGAAATCACGATCCGCTGCACGACGGCTACAGCGCGAAGCTGCGGTTGCCGGACACGGTAAAAATATTCGGAAGCGATGCGGTGGAAAGCGTCGTTGTCCATGCGCAGGACGGCGAGCCGGTTGCGCGGGTATCAGGCATATCGTTCGGCCGTTCCGCGGTAACGGATAATTTGACGCCGGGCTATGTCCGGCATAACGACGGCTTATATCACATCGGAATACTGCATACGAATGTGGACGGCGATGCGGGACACGACAATTATGCGCCTTGCAGCCTGCGGGATTTGACGGGCGGGCAGGTGGACTATTGGGCGCTGGGCCATATTCATTCACGCCGGGTGCTGCATGAGTCACCTTGGGTTGTGTATCCCGGCAATCTGCAGGGCCGCCACGTCCGGGAAACCGGCCCTCGCGGCTGCTATGTGGTCGATGTGGCGGCAGGCGGTGAAACGCAGCTGCGGTTTCAGCCGCTGGACGATGTGCGTTGGCAGGTCCGGGAGCTGTCCATTGCCGGGCTGGAGACGGAGCAGCAGCTGAAGGATGCGTTGGAGGAGGAGCTGGAGGCGGCCTGCGCGTCAGCGGACGGACGCGCGGTTCTGGCGCGCCTGTCGCTGACCGGACGCGGGCCGCTGCATGCCGCGATGCGCCGCAGCGGATGGCTCACGGGGCTGGCGTCTGCGCTGAGAGAGAGCGGCGGGGAAGCCATCTGGATCGAGAGCATCGAGGATCGGACCGGAGCGGCCGTTTCGCGCGAAGACTTGGCCGCAAAGCCGGGGTTTCTGGGCGATCTGCTGCGTCTCGCGTCGGAGGCCGGCGAATCCCCGGAGCGGCTGTCGGCCTTCACAGAGGAAGCGCTGGCGCCGCTCGCCGGACAACCGCAGCTTGCCGCTTTGCTAAGGGAGTTGGGGCCTGAGGAATGGGCCGCCTGGCTGCAGGAAGCCGAAGAGCTGGCGATTGACCTGCTGGCGGACGGCAGCGGCGCGGAGACGGGGTGGAGCGAATGAGAATCGAACGGCTGGACGTTCGCCGTTACGGTGTGCTAAACGATGTGGAGCTTCTGGCGGATTCCCCGATCACTCTCTTCTGTGGCCCGAACGAAGCCGGGAAAAGCACCGTGCTGGGCTTTATCCGGGATGTGCTGTTCGGCTTTCCACGCGGCGGCTCGGCGGAGCGGCTGACTGTGCCGGGGGAGGGCGGACACGGCGGGGCGATTACGCTCGTAGACGAACAAGGCCGCCGTTACCGGGTCGAACGGTGGGAGCGCCCAAGCGGAGGGCGGGGGCGCGGGCCTGCGGCCGGCAGCGTCCGCGTGACGTTTCCGGACGGAACGTCCGGGGGCGAGCGGGAGCTGGCTGCGCTCTTGGGCGGGATTACGCCGGAATTGTTCCGTAGCCTGTTCGCCTTCGGCCTGACCGAGCTGCAGGAGCTCGGGACGCTGCAATCGGGCGAGGTCGGCAGTTTCCTGTACAGCGCGGGACTCGGCGCGAGCGGCAGCGTGATTCGCGGTGCGGATAAGAAGCTCGCGCAGGAGCTGGAGCAGCTGTACCGCCCGCGCGGCCGCACGCCGCTGATGAACCGGGCGCTGCAGGAGCTGGCGGCGGCGGAGGCGGAGCTTGCGCAAAGCCGCGGCCGGGCGGAGCGCTACAATGCGTTGGAGGCGGAGGCGAACCGCCTTGCAGTGGAGCAGGAGACGCTGGAGGGCGAGCTGGACAAGCTCCAGCGTGAAGCCGACTGGCTAGCGCGATGCGTCCGCGCCCAGCCGCACTGGCTGCGGCGGGAGGAGCTGCGCCGCGAGCTGGCGGAGCTCCCCGAGATGCTGGATGCGTTCCCGGCTGATGCGCTGCCGCGGATGGAAGCGGTGCTTGCCGAGCGGGAGCGGCTCACGGTCGAGCTTGACCGGGTCGCCCTCGCGCTGTCCGATTTGAAGGAAGGCTTGCGAACGGTCGAGGCGGAAGCGGAGGCCGAGGGCGCGGTGCTGGAGCGCCGGGCGGCGCTTGAAGCTTTGCTCGACCGGCTGCCGGCCTACGAAGAAGCGAAGCGGACGCTGACGGAGGCAGAAGCGGAAGAAGAGCAGCTCGGGCTGGAGCTGGAGCGGATGCTTCGCCGCATTCACCCGGCATGGACGCCGGAGCATCTGGACCGTCTCCCTTCGACGGTCATGCTCCGGGAGGAGGCGTCCGCTTTCCGCGAGGAGTGGCGCGTCTGGCGGCAGAACGAATCGCTGCTGGAGGCGGAAGCCGAACGGCTGCGAAGCGAATCCGCGGCGGAGGAGCTTGGGCCGGCGGATGGCCGGAGCGGGGCCGAGGTATGGGATGGAGAAGGTGACAGGGACGACTCGGTGCTGGAGGAGGGCCTAAATCGCAGTCGGAGCATCGATGGAGCACGGGCTGAAGAGAGGTTCGCGCTGGAAGAGGATCGCACCTCGGTCGAAGAAGGACTTGAGCGGATTCGGACGGCAAGACGTTTGTTCCATGAATGGAAGGAAGCGCTGCGCGAGGTCCGGTTCGAAGCGGAGCGCGAGCAGGACCGTGAGAAGCTGAGCCGTCTGGAAGCGCAGGCCGGGCCGGAGACAGTCCGCTCCGGCTCTTCCGGCGTCTCGCTGTATGTTCTCTACGGCGCAACGCTGCTGCTCCCCGCCGCGCTGGCGGCGCTTCAGCAGACGGCTGCGGCTGGCGCAGCGCTTGCCGTGCTGCTTGCCGCCAGCGCCGCTTGGACGCTTGCGCGCCGCCGCGCCGCGCAGAGCCGCTCCGGCCGCGGCCGCCGCCCTTACGCGGGCGGAGCTGCGCCCGCTGCGGCAGGGCCCGCGCCGGCGCTTGCGGCGCTGCGCGAGCAAGCCGCTGCGCGCGAGGCCGCGCTGGCGGCGGAGCTGCGCCGCCTCGCGCGCTACGCGGC
>NZ_JAMZAW010000013.1 GCF_024158745.1 Paenibacillus tyrphae
CTTTCCATATTACCAGTGGGAAGAAATAAGATGGGAATATGTACAAAGCTTACTCATAAACAAATCGGTAAATAACCTTAAATTTGAAAATAAAACAAAAATTTGTTTTTATGTTGTGTTATCACATTTTCTAATATAATATATATCTTGTTATCATTCAACCAAATTAAGGAGGTTATTGAAATGAAAGGTAAATTATTTAGTTTTATCTTATCATCTGCTTTACTAACAAGTTCATTAATTGTGCCGACAACAGGAAATGCAGCGGATTTTGTTGAATTTTCCGGTAGGAAGACATTGGTGGGAAACAACACGTTCAACATCGGGGCTGTTTACAGAGGTGATATCCTTCTGGGATCTAATCCCGGGGGAAATTATGGAACTTATACACATGCCATGATTGCTTACAACGACACCTTCTACACATGTACCAAACCAAGTGAATGGCAGTATAGAGATCACGGCTGCGCCTCGTATGGTTTACTTATCGAATCGGGACAAAATGGAAGCGATCCTTCTATCGGCATTGTTGATGTCTGGAAAATCAAAGAGAACTACGATGAAGCAACTCAACTGGGAATTAAGAACTGGGATCATAGTCAAATGAGTTCACTTGCCGGAAAAGCAGATTATTACCGAGCCAATTATAATGGTCCTTATACAGTTGACTCATATTCATATCCGCTGACAAATCAAACCAGATGGTGGTGCTCTAAACTTATATGGCGAGTTGCTTATGACCTGGGGGTAGATTTGCGAACAGGGTTCGATCGCTATACCAACACGCTACTCTTTACCCCCCAGATGATTTACAATAGTGCTGATACGGTTATTATTCAAACAACTGCAAACAACGGTCAGGTTGGTTTAACAGGTGCTACAGATGCTACAACAATAAAAGAAACCAATGACGACATACGTCTAGGCAAAATTGAAATTATAAAGATTGGATTGTTGGAAGGCTTAAAGCAGGAATTTAAAGACAAGTTGAAAGAAAATGCCAAGCTCCAAAATGATGATCAAAAAGCAAATCTCAAAGCACTGGAAGACGATATCAAAAATCGTGTTAAACAATATAAAGAACAAATCATTCGAGTTTCCAACGATCCGGAAAGTAGAGCAAAAAACCTCAAGCTCTGGGGAGAGAAATACAATCATGATCAACTCTTGAAAGACGTTGAAGGCTTCAGTATTAGCTTATAAATATCCAAATGTCCTCATGAGGTTAATTGATATCGATACGCCAAACCATGCAACTATACAAAAAAACTAATTTACCGCCTCCCCACGAATCACACTGATCACTAAACGTCATTCTGTACCCTTACGTTTCAATTATGTAATTGCAAAAAGCGCCTGAGCGTAATGCTATCGGCGCTTTTTTAATATTTCAATTCTTATAGACGTGAATTAATACGTAGAGGGAAAAAGTTAATACTCTGGTATGCTTATTCGTTTTATTGGACGAGTATTTTTTTGTTTTCATGCGTTGTTTTACCCATTGAAGATTGATACCGCAATTGTTATAAAGTTGAGAGATCTGCTGCTACCCTACGCGCAGGTCGTCCCGGTCGACGTTGGTCATGGTCAGAAATGTACATCAACCAGCAAATCGCATTATGTAAATTTCAATCCTCATAGGTACGTTCAAAACTCTCACAAGTCATCAGCGAACACCAATACGACCGCATGTTTCAATTCCTCATAGGTACGGTCAAAACGCTGCAGTGGAATGGAATCCAAAGGAAGGTAAAGAGAAGTTTCAATTCCTCATAGGTACGTTCAAAACTGAAAAAGGCGAAAGTGGGGACTGGAGACTTATTCAGGTTTCAATTCCTCATAGGTACGTTCAAAACGTTGGCTCCAGGTTCAACTGTTCAGCCGATTTCAAGTTTCAATTCCTCATAGGTACGTTCAAAACCCATAAAAATCCCGCCACTACGCCATTTCCACATATCCCATAATTTCATCTCTCCCACAACTAACGCTACAAATCCTTCTGCCGCGCAGCTATCGTTGTCGTCGACCCCCGGGCTTTTTTGCAGCATTGAGGGTCGACGACAACATGCACAGTTAAATTATAAGGCTTTGTCCACTTTTTCCAACCCCATGACTCCTGATCCGAGTACTTCTGGGTCCGCCAGGTATAGAAAATAACCGAATCCTCATCGTTTTCGATTATTTTATTCAGCTCCACTTTAAGCTTCTTTAGGTTGGTCTCCGTCTAACTTCGGAAGCCTCACAGGAACGGTCAGACCAAAACAAAGCTGCACGATCTTTGGATTTTCTGGTGAAACATTTCTCACCACCGTACCGAAGTAAGGGGGCAAGTTTGGCGAGTAAAAACAAGATCCCGGTTGGACCATGATTAACGGACGTTTAAACGGATGCCGACCACCGGGGACGTTTTCCCCGACCTTCCCGTATTTCGTAGCAACCATGTAAAACCCTCTCGCCGAATCATACCGGGAAGGCACGCAGCAGGATAAAACCGCATAACCGTTGCTATCCTCACAGGTATCCAGATAAGCAAGGTTCTCGTCAACTCGCTCCAGCCTAAAAACTCCTTTGCCGCTGCTCTTCTTCGCACCGAAGCCGATTTGCCCGACTCCCGTCAGAAGCTCTTCGAATCGTTTCTGATACGACAAATCCAAAAATCGTACGTACAAAGAATACACTTGAGCGTATTCCACCTCGATGTCGAAGAGCCCGTTTCGCTCCAGACTCGTTCCCGTAAACCGATCAATAATAACATGCGGCTCCATACGGGAGATGGTTGGACTCCCCGCCTCCTCCCAAATAACAGAGCGACCGTTTCTCATCGCGTCAAATTCATTTATTGTCAGCCATTTGCGGTCCTTTCGCTGTTTGTTTAACTTCACTTCGCGAATCATGTCTTGTTTGCTATTCGTCCCAAATGTAGCAACAGGCGAAGGCAAAATTAATTTCGGCAGCAGATCTCCGGGAAAGCCGTTGGAAATAACAAAAGGCGGCTGCTCTTCACACTGTTGTATCCACCGGTTCAGTTCGCCCTCCCCGTAATGCTGCAGTATTGCCCACGCTAATGTTCCCATCAGCGTATCGCTGTGCAGCGGAGTTACTAATCCCGAACGAAAGTGCAGGCGGTAACGTATCAGTTTCATTTGTCGTTCCCGCCAGCATCGTGCCTAAAGGAATCCACAAGTTGACCGTCTATTGTGACATTCCGGAATTCAATTTGCCCATACCCCCGCCCCCCCGAGCTTCCGAGGTAATCCTGCTGCAGCAATTTCATTCCCTCAAGCACGAAATCAACCAACGCTTGCTCGTCATCAAAATCGAATTTACGCAGACTAATCTCGAAATTAAATTCAGTTCCGGCTGGGACTCGCTCAATCGGGCGCGGTGATCTGGCCCTTCCTGTATTTCGTTCGATTGCATTCTCCATCTTAATTTCTGCAAAGTGAATACCCGATTCGAATAATGCTTCTTGAAGAATCTCCTGCGAATTCTTCGTCAGAGCGGCATCCCGTACTAGCACTCTTGTCGGAGCTTTAGTTAATCCAAACGAACCGAAATATTCACATACGTTACAAGATCCACAATCACAAGGATCTTTCGTGTTAGGAGAATGTTTGTACTCAAGTAATGACCTCATCTTTCCTTTCAAGGAAGATCCAGGAATGTAAGGTTGCTTAGTTAATGGATGCCGGATTATATTATTCTCTACTCCTCCAATCTCCAACTGTTCCTTAGCTCCTCCGATTCGTAAGCCACTAAGGCAATGAATCACTCCGCGAATGATTATATGCTTTTCCAACCTCATTTTGTTTTACCTCCTCGTAGATTGGTTTTTATGAAGAAGTATTTTTAGAATGCATCGACTTGTTGCCATAATGCTTTTGCGAACCATGGTTTCTGGCTCCTGAATTTCCACTTTCCCTTGAATTTCCACCCTCCATATTGGGAGAAAAAGCAACAACGCTCTGAAAATGCTGAAAAAATCCCAACAAGCCTTTTTCTGATTTATTAGCAAGCTCAACATTTTTCTGAATAAACAGCTCAAACTCCATAGGTGCAGGGTTATTTTTTCTTTTTACTGCCTGAGCTGCAAACATTTCTAACTCGTCAATTTGCGGACGCACCCTGTCAAATTCTCCTGACATTCGAAATTTATGGACTATTCCTAGCAACTTGTTATAAAACCTGCGCATTGAAGCACTCGTTAGTTTTCTCTTTGCAAGCATGTCTGCCACTTGCTTTGCATGTTCGACGATGATTTCCCTTCGCAGCTGTCCCTTCTCGTCATAATACCCGTCTACCAGATAACGTTCCGGCCACATTTACATCTCTTCCTTTCCGATGACGTCATTTAAACGATACAACCTGCTCATCTGAATTAAAGGTCTTAACGTTAATAAAGGATGATCTTCCTGTATTGTAAGAAAACGCTGGGCCCAAATTCTAACCTCTCTGTCCTTCTCTTGGGACAAATTGCGCGCAATATCATAAGCGAGCTTCGGGTAAAACCGCAGTCCCTGAGTGTCCCCGGCGGCATAAGAACGATACATCTCCGCATAATCCAATAAGCGGAAGAGAAACGCCGAGGTAATCTGTTTTTGCTCCCACATTGCAGCCAGCTGCTTCGCCTCTTCGCAAAACTCAGCAAACTGTTCCCAGTTCATGGCCTGCTGTAAGACAGACACTTGATCGCGGCCCTCCGGTCGGGTTCGGCTTGGACTTTCCTTGGCCCGATCCAATTCCTCCTCCGCAACTGTCGCCTGTCTGGCCACAGGCTGATGCGACTTGCAGAACGTAATGCCTGCGGATAACGTCAAATTCGGGTTATTTCCGACAAACTCGCGGAATTGCAGATGAATCTCCTGGGCCAAACGAACGATCTCATCCCAAGCCCCGATTAGAAGCAGATCGTCTCCGCCTGAGAATACCGTGTACACCCGGCGGTATTTTTCGGAGATGATTCTGTGCACCCAACCTGAAAAAAATAAATCCAGCATTTTGCTAAGCACCGCGATTTGTTGAAGCTGGACTGCCTGACCATCCCTATTTAAGCCGAACACGAAAACACTGCCTAAATAATCGACGTCCGCCTTCAGATAACCAAGCTGCTTGGCCCCGATTGCGGATTCTGCAATGCACTCAAACTGCAAAGGAGCGCCCGGTCTGACCGGGTCTTGAGCATCGCCTTTAGCAAGACAGTGCGGGCAACCGTTCTCGTCTGCTACAGGAATATAGTTTGCAACGTATTTCGTTACCATCGGTAGACGATCATCCGTATCCACGGCCAGACTATTCAACCGGTATACCAAATAAATACTGTCCTCGTAGGCCGGAGGAGCCTCCACAGCCTCCACGCTATATCCGTCCACAACGGGAAGCCCGCGCTGCGAAGGATAGCGATACACAAAATAACGCGCACGAACCAACCTCTGCCCCATTTCCTCATCGAACCGGCAGTGATTGCATAGCTCCCCTTCATTTACCGCGAATTTCTTGCAAACCGAACATCGACGGCCCGTCTCCTGCTGCCGAATGAGCCAGTTGTTCGTATCCCAATGTTCCCCCGCAGTCAGCCCGTGGAGAAGCGGATTCATTTTGCGTTGGCGCAGCGTAAGGTTCAATCGTTCCATAATCTTGTCCATATGGGTCAAGTCATCCGCAACAATGACCTCGCCAGCCAGATTACAAGCGATTTCTCCGTGGTATTGTTCCAAAAACCAGCAGTCCAACTCTTCCTGGACACATGTTAACTCCCTGAGCGTGGATGTCCCACCCGGAAGTAAGATATAAAACTTGCCTCCCGAAGACATCACAATATTCGAAAGCGGCAAACCGAAACGATGAACGATCCGATGGGAAATGATGTCCGATAGCGCACTGAGAAAGAACGAACGGGCCCGCAAACGTTTCGCTACACTTCCTGCCCCTGTCTGGGCAATATCGAAAATATATTTTTGTATACCGGACAGATCACCGACAACTAACGTCATCCGTCCCGAATCTTCCATTCTTTCGCTGGTTAACGCCGCGGCCAAAGCGCCAAGCATGCTGCATTGTTCCGAGACGGGTACGTATTGATGAGACGTTGTAGATCCGGATGCGATGCACCAGGCATAATGCTCTACCGTATTCTTCAATTTGGCGAAAAACGCTTCAAACGATAAGTCCTCCCGGTTCCACAGCCGGTTCAAGGAACTCACAAACCTCCGAACGTACGCGTGAGGATCGGCCGAAAGCTCCGCTTTCTCCTCCTTCGGAAAAATAGCGCGCTCGCTCAATTCCGCAAAATCATAGACAGCTTGCCTCTCGTAACGCTGCTCCAGTTCGATATAGCAAAATACGGAAGATAATCTTCTCAGCGAGTCAGCATCGTTTTCGGGCACGATGTCCAGGATGGCAAGAGCTTTACGAATGGATGATAGGCTTGTCTGATCCGCGCAACCCTCTTGTAATTGTTCGATGACCTGAAGCACTTTTTCTCCTTGGACTGCCTTTTGCTGTTGACGGATGTACTCCATATGAGCTTCGAAATCGGAAGCGGGCAGAGAATGTCTTAAAGTATGATAAAGCAGATAATAATACGAAGCGACGATGGTCTCTTTCATTGCTCTTTTTCACCTTCTTGTTCCCTATACATTCCATAAGACATTACGCGATGGTGAAGCCGGTGCCGGAGCCAATGAAGGAACCCGTCATGAATTTCAGTGAGCGGATTCTCTTTTAGCTGACAATGGAACTCCTTGTGCAGCAATCCCTTAAGCTCGGTTTGCCAGTTGGCCGGGCTGAATGTGTCCGTTATCGTTTCTTTGGTCAAGCCCCCGAAACGGTGAACCAGCTCATTACGCTCTTTATAAATGCGATTCAGCTTGCGTGCGAGCGGACTATTCTCGCCAAGCAAGCTGTCAGGCTCCAGAGCAGAAACCATTTTCTGATACGTGCTGCGGGTTGGAAAATCATGTTCGCCCTTCACAAATTTATCCGAAAGAACAGATTCAAAACCATGAATGGTCGCCCACGAACGAATGGCTTCCCTTAACTGGCCGGAATGATGTTCATTCGGCGCTGTTCCAACCCCATCCATTGCTTTGAGACGAAGCATATTCTCATATAAACTCATGAAAATTGTAACCCAGTCGTTATATTGCTCAAGAGCATAATAGTTCTCGAGCTTCCAGTATTGCTCTTCGAGCAGCCTCTTAATCTCCGGCTTGCGAAGCTTTTCCTGCACCTGCCGCCCGTTGAGCTTGATTCCGTTCATCAAATTCTGCGTATCAACAAAGCATTTCTTGAAAAATGCTTCTTCTTTAAAATTATGGTTCGTTATACGGTTCAACTTTTGTACAGCCTCATCGTACTGCAAATTTTTACGCAGGAGCAGCGCATCAAGAAAATGGACCTCGGTCGCATCCTTTTCTTGAAGCAGCTTGAAGCTTTCCAACAGCCTTTTGATTTGACCGTAGTGATGCCCTTCGAATAGTTCCCGGAAGTTATACAGAAGCTCGTCGACCGATAAATAAGCGTCTACCTCAATCTCCACCGCAGGCGGCTGCGGATCTCCTTTCCTCGCCGGGCGCGGGGAGTAGATAAATTGCTTGTTGCGGGGCAGCTCTCTCGTGGCATTCACGGCATGAAGCAGCCCGAAATTACACGCCGGCGTTCCTCCCGCCACCGAAACATAAAATGATTGGTTTAAATTTACATTATGCTCAGTCAATTGGCGCATAATTTGCTCCATCGCCTGCCGGTAATGAAAAAACATCCGATCATAGGAATAAGGCGCTTTGTGAATCGGATACCCCAAAAGCATCGGATTATGGCTTTCGAACAACTTCTGTTGGGCGATCGATAAGCGAATAATTTCAAAATCCATGCGGGTATCCGAGCTGCGGAAATCTAAGCCCTCCTGCTCTGTATAAAACAGAATAAGGCATTCCAGTTTTTCATTTTTGGACCTAAGAAATTTGTCGATTGACCACAAAATTGGAAATTTGGGCTGAAAGACGTTCGTTTGCTCCAGTAAATCTTCATGCATAAGGTTGATTGTATTAAGGCGTTCCTCTTCCGGTATTCGAGAACCGTCTTGTTGTATATCCGAAGTTCCGATATTGGCCAGAACGATCGCCATAGTTCCACCGCCCTATAAAAAAAGTGAAAATGAACCAATACTACTACATTTGACATGGATTCCCTTATTCCTTCCATTCCCCACAGAAAAACTGTCATGTTTTTCAAAGAAACGACAAAATCGCCCATCCTCATGGATGAACGATCGTTTTGTACTTGTCGTTATATTCGCTTTTCATTCGCTCAAATGACGGACCACTGAAAATAAACCCATCCCGTTCGAGCATTTAGCTCCGATTCCTGCCTGATGAACGATACGAAGCAGTTCCGGATGACCCGTTAATCGAAAATCGCCCATCCACCCTTTGATAATCGTGCCTTTGAATAAAACCGTTTTGGGCCTCAGGCTCCGAGAATCCAACGGCGTTAGCTCTATGTTCGTTTCCGGAGCCGGATTACCATGAATGGCCTCGTACTTTTTGCAGGCGTTATTGGCTATCAGTTCGGAAAATTTTTCTTCTGTCGGTGAGTAATAATATGTTTTTTTACGATTATTTTCGATCAAGGTGCTGTACATCGTTACAGGCGTTATCATTCGGATATGCATGGCGGAGCTTATTTTCTCGTCAACCACTTCGATGCCCGCCATAGTTACGCGATTCTGGCCGATATACAGTTCCTTTTTGGCAAGCAACGTGGTCGCCAACTCGCTAACCAATCGATCGTGAAAGCTCGAAAAAATAAACGATACCGGCGACGTAAAGACGATCCTGCCGTTTTCGAATTGATGGGCTCCCATTAATTTGGAGAAGCAGAACATGCGAAACTGCCTTTTTTCATATGGAAATCCGATGTTATGGAGCCGATCCCGAAATTCGTCATCCCCGATACAATGATAAATCATACCGTGCAGCAGCTCCTGATGATGAACCGGAACATTTAATTTTTCTTTGCATTGGAATTTGATTCGTATACGCACTAAGCTGCTTGCCTCCTTAAGCTTATAACAAGCTTCTTATTCCTCGTAGGTACGATAAACGTCATTCTCTCCAGATGGAAAATACATTGCAGTTGGTCAGTTTCAATTCCTGATAGGTAAGAAAAAAAATTATTCCCTCTGACATATATAATTGAAAATTTCAATTCCTTATAGGTATGGTTAATCGCCTGTAAAAAAGAAAGAGATTGTCAAGGAAGCTTGCGAGTGACAATTCCTTATAGGTACGTTAAAAATACTGACCAAGTCCTGAAGTCTGATGCACCAGTAAACGAGTTTCAATTCCTCATAGGTACGTTCAAAACGAGCTTGTCGTGATCCGTCCTCGAATGAGGACGTACATGTTTCAATTCCTCATAGGTACGTTTAAAACGATATTCATGTGAAGCCGAAGGAACGGCATGCCATGAAATTTCAATTCCTCATAGGTACGTTCAAAACGCTGCCGAGATGGCACACATAACCGTACGGAAGCAACTGTTTCAATTCCTCATAGGTACGTTCAAAAACCCGTAAAAACACCGCCGTTACGCCATTCTCACATATTTAAAAATTAATTCTCACTCATACAGCTACCAAAGCCTCAGTTACCGCGCGGCCCTCGTTGTCGTCGATCCCCCGGCTTTTTTGCAGCATTGGAGGTCGACGACACAAATATGCAGTTACATTATAACGCTTTACCCGCTTTTTTCCAATAGAATTCAACTCTGCTTTGGTTTGTTCCTATATCACTAATGCTAATTCTACCTCTTTAGTGTCCTCGACTTCCATTTTTTTCTATCGGTCCAACAAAAAGAACGGAACCGACTCCTAATTTGTAACTCCCTGCCCATTCCGGGATCGCGACCAGCAGCGACTTCATGTAGGCATGCTGCGGGTTCTCGTACAGCTCCTCGCTTTCAGCCAGCCCGCAAATTTGTAGTTCAGAGAGAATTGTTACGAAAAAATAATTCTTCTTTTCATCCTTTCTGGACTGATCGGTTCAGATATGTTATATTTCAATTACGGGAGGTGTTACTCATCGCTAGGACAAAAGAGTTTAACGAAGATCAAGCGCTACACCAAGCGATGCTGTTGTTTTGGAAAAAGGGTTATGAGGCAACAAGCATTCCGGACTTGCTGCAAGTTATGGGCATTAGCCGATCCAGTCTTTACGATACTTTTTCCGACAAGCAAGCATTGTACATTGCTGCACTGGAACATTACAAGAAGGTTAGCTTCAATAAACGGGTCATTCTTGAACGGGCATCAAGCGTTAGAGCAGGACTTCGACAATATTTTGAGCATCATATTGCGACAGCGTACGATACCAGCCTACCTGGCGGATGTTTTGTAACGAACGCAGCTACAACACTGGAGTCGCCGGATGAAAAATTAAATGAATTGATAAAGACCAGTTTTTTGAATTTAGAACAGGCTTTTTACAAACTTTTGGAAAAAGGCCAACAATCAGGCGAAATCGATAAAACTACAGATATCAAAGCTTTATCTTACTTATTGTTACATTTACATCAAAGCATAAATGTCATGGCAAAAGTAGATCCAGATCAACAACGCGCAAAGGAAATGATAAAAATTGTAATTGAAGGAATATAATTTTTTTTGACCATATTGGAACGATCGTTCCGTTATCGTTATTCATACTAAATATGGAGATGAGACTTATGAAAGTATCGTTTATTGGGCTTGGAAATATGGGCTTTCCAATGGCACAAAATTTGTTGAAAGCCGGTTATGAATTAATCATCTTTAATCGTACCCCTGAAAAAGCGGAACCCTTAATGCATCAGGGAGCACGATATGCCGAAACACCGTTGGAGGCAGCCAAAGAGAGCGATCTTGTAATAACCATGCTTTCTGATGATGCCGCTTTGGAGGAGGTCGTTATGGGGCCGAATGGAATTCTGAACGGATTGCCGGAAAAAGGGATTCACATATCTGCAAGTACGATAAGTGTAGATCTGGCTCGGAAATTATCTACCGCGCATGCAGAGAGAGAGCAATACTTTGTATCCGCCACGGTGCTGGGGCGTCCGGATGCCGCTAAAGCAGCTAAATTGCGCATCATTTTGGCAGGTCCGGAACAAGCCAGACAACGAGTAATTCCTGTTTTAGCAGCATTGGGTCAAGAAATATTCGAGATTGGGGATCATGGCGAAGAAGGGAATGTTGTAAAAATAGGCGTAAACTTTTTAATTGCTTCGATGCTGGAAGCTTTATCGGAAGCGCAGCTGATGGTGGAAAAGTACGGCGTAGAGCCGGCCCGCTTTATGGATGTCGTGAATGCTCTTTTTCAATCTCCGGTATATCAGAACTATGGAGCGATCATGACAGAACAGCGCTTTGAACCGGCCGGTTTTAAAATGAAGCTTGGGCTGAAGGATGTTGAACTGGCTATAAGGGCAGCGCAGTCCGTCCATGCTCCTCTGCCTCTGGGCCAACTTATTCATAATCATTTTTCGGTAGGAATGGCCCGAGGTTATGGTGAAATGGATTGGACGGCTTTAATCCGTTGTCTAGAGCATTCTTCTCAATAAATTAGGGTTGCCCTGAATCTCTGTTGGGCGTAGTGAAGAAGAAAATCAAAAGAGGAGCGATGAACCATGGAAATCGGTGTTACTTCGTTCGTAGAAACAAAGCCTGATATTGAGACTGGTATAGTGATAAGTCACGCGCAGCGAATACGTGAAGTCGTCGAAGAAATCGTTCTCGCAGATCGGGTGGGACTTGATGTTTTCGGCATAGGCGAGCATCATCGGGAAGATTACGCTGCCTCTTCACCGGCAGTTGTGTTATCTGCTGCTGCGCCTCTAACTAAACGGATTCGGCTGACTAGCGCTGTAACGGTCCTTTCATCAGCCGATCCTGTACGTGTGTTTCAGGATTTTGCTACGCTTGATGGCATCTCCGATGGACGTGCCGAGATCATAGCGGGCAGAGGTTCCTTTATTGAGTCTTTTCCGTTATTTGGTTATGACTTACATGATTATGAGGAGTTATTTAATGAAAATATCGAACTGCTTCTGAAATTACGGGAATCCGAGAAAGTAACATGGAGGGGAGGCCATCGGCCGGCGATTCATAATCTTGGTGTGTACCCGCGCCCCGTTCAGGACTCTTTACCCATATGGATTGGCAGCGGAGGTACCCAAGAGTCCGCCGTACGTGCAGGTCTTCTGGGCCTGCCATTGATACTGGCGATCATTGGTGGAAGTCCGACGCATTTTGCACCGCTTGTACAGCTTTACAAGAAGGCGGCAGCCCATGCTGGACATGATGTATCGCAGCTTCGGGTGGGGTCTCACTCAATCGGATTCGTTGCAGAGGATACAGAGTTGGCGGCAGATACCTTTTTCCCGTCTACCCAGGCCGGTATGAATAAACTCGGCAAAGAGCGTGGGTGGGCGTATTATGACCGGTCCAGTTTTGATGCTGCCCGACGTTTTGAAGGCGCATTGTATGTTGGCGATCCGGAAACGGTTGCCCAGAAGATCATCCACCTGCGCAAGCATGTAGGCATTACACGCTTTATGATGTATGTACCCTTAAGCACGATGCCGCATGAGCTGGTCATGCGGGCCATCGAGCTGCTCGGAACCGAGGTTGCTCCACGGGTAAGAGAGGAAATTGCCAAGTGGGAAGCTGAGACGGAATAAGGAGTATCCATTCAATCGTCATTCAGAACACGAGAATAAACGAAGATCCAGTTTCGTTTCATTATATTACCGGAGGGATTTACATGAATATGGATAAACGTATACTGCCGGAATTAAGACAGGCCTATGCACAATTTCCAGGGTTTCAATTGGAAGAGAATTTGGAGCGGAGCAGAAGTCTGGTGTCGCCTCCGCCTGTGAAGAAGTCAGAGCATGTACATACAACCAGCCGAACGATTCCGGGTGCTGCAGGTGAGATGCTGGCTAAAATTTACGAACCTGCCGGACGAAAGGGTGACAAGCTTCCAGCCATGCTGTGGATTCACGGAGGCGGATATGTGATGGGACATCCTGATATGGACGACGAGTTGTGCGAACGTTTCGTTCAGACGGCTGGATGCGTTGTCGTGTCGGTAGATTACAGACTTGCTCCCGAGAACCCTTACCCAGCGGCTATCGAAGATTGTTATGCTGGCCTGGTCTGGATGACAGAGAAGGCGGAATCGCTGGGAATTGATGTGAACCGGGTTGCGATTGCCGGCGCAAGCGGCGGCGGCGGGCTGACAGCAGCGCTCGCGCTGATGGCACGCGATAAAGGCGGACCATCCATTATCTTTCAAATGCCGTTGTACCCGATGCTCGACAACCGTAACATCACACCATCAAGCCATGAGATTACGGAAGATCGCGCAATCTGGAACCGAACGAACAACTTGGCGGCTTGGAACATGTACCTAGGCGAGGAGAACGATGCCAGCGGGATATCTTCCTATGCGGTACCGTCGAGAGCGGAGAACTTGGCAGGGCTGCCACCAACCTATACATGTGTAGGTCAGCTTGATCTGTTCCGAGATGAGACGATCGAATATGTAACGCGGCTTGCACAAGCAGGTGTAGATGTCGAATTTCACCTGTATCCCGGATGCTTTCACCTTTTCGAAAGTTTCGTTCCGGAAGCGGAAGTGAGTCAGCGCGCCGTTCAAAGCTATATGGATGCGATGGCCCGGGCCCTTCATACTTAATCTATTCAGATTGTGAGAATCGATACGGATATATGCAAAGGCCGTAAAACAGCTTCCATTGCGGTCATAATGAAACCATTGGTGTCAAGGAGCATCTTCTCCTCCAAGGGAGAGGATGCTCTTGTTGCAGCCTCTCCAACGACGGTGTACGGTATATGCAGCGCAGCAAGCGACTGACGGATTTATCACCAAGAATGCTGCTCCGGATGCAGGTGTCGACCCGTAAAGACTTTTCTTCCTTCAAACCCAGATCCTCTTTTTCGAAGCTCTAGATGTTGGGAGAACAACTTCGACTATGACGTCCGCAGTCGTCGAAGGATGTTTCAATTTCCCGTAGATACGTTCTAAACAAACTTTACTCATTACCGTTCTTTTGAAAGAATCCTGTTTCAATTCCTCATAGGTACGTTCAAAACACTAACGACGCCCGCGAAAAACATAAATCCTGCGAAGTTTCAATTCCTTTTAGGTACGTTCAAAACGACGAACATTTCTGACGCTCAGGGTGCGGCTGTTGACGGGTTTCAATTCCTCATAGGTACGTTCAAAACTACGAAAAGGGCATATACAATCATGCGGATGTAGCAAGTTTCAATTCCTCATAGGTACGTTCAAAACTTTAATTTTTGGTCCAACACTTCTCAGAATCAACCTCGTTTCAATTCCTCATAAATTGAAATGTACCTATATTGAATCCGAGTATATCTTTATAACCCTTGATAATCAAGGGTTTTTCCTGTTCGTATCCGTTCGTAATCCGTGTGAATTGTTGAGCTTCCAAGTGAATTGTGTCCCCATTTCGTCCCCAAACGACGTTAAGTCTTCTAATCTTATTATTGCCACCCCATTCCAATAGATGTATCATAATAAAGACAAAATAATACAGCAAGTACTCCAGCCGATGGAGATAAAAAAGGTGCAACGGCAAGATGAAAAAAATTCTAACTATTACTTTTTTCTTTTTTAGTAGGTTGCCAAATTGGAGCATCTCCTGTAAAAGAAGATTTTAAAACCTATGTTAATGAAATTAAAAGTGTCGGCACTGATGAAAAAGAAATATTAGATGCCTACTCTAAAGTCGTTGGCACAAATTATAAAAATGATGAGGAAACTTATCAGGTTCTAACTCAAACTGTCATACCAAAATATAATACCTTAATTGCAAAAATAGAGAAGATCAGGCCGTCCACTCCTGAAGTTAAAGCCATTCATGAAACATATGTTTCCGCTTCAAACAAGCAATTTAATGGGCTCACTCAAATTCAAGGGGCACTGGAAAACAACGATACTAAATTAGCGGCAGAAGCAAATGCTAAACTTGCGGAGGCAAGAAAGGAAATGCGGGATTACCAAGATAAAGTCAAGGAAATGGCCAACAAGTTTTCGGTCAAATTAAACTAATAATCGCTAAAAGAAAGCCCCGGCTACACAGACTGGGGCTTTTCCTCTGCTCTTCTCCATATGATAGGGAAAATAGTAGATTGCTGGGATTAATTGATGTATAATATTTCCTATGCAATAGAATGGCTTATATGGGCGGTCGGCACGTTATTTGTTTAATTCCGACCTTGACGGTATAGGCTCCGCTACCTTATTCAAAAACGAGAACGGATCCCATTATGTAACGTATTTCAGCACACGTACTGCTCCTTTTGTCATTAAGCTAACGGGAACTATAGCTTAATAAATAACTAAAATGCGGCTGCCGGCATGGATCGGCAGCCGCGTTGCGCTAACGGGCAGAATAGTTATAATATGTGGTAATGTGTTAACAAGACTTTCTTTTTGAAACTTACTCTTTTGCCAGGTAATCGCTTAAAATGGATGTTAAGTATATAAAATAATTGAAATGGAGGCGCTTTATATAAATGGAGTCTATAGAAACAGGACTAAAACTATTTGTGTTTATTATAGTTATTTCACTATTCTTTACTTTGGTAAGGTTCCTAGTCAAAAAATATCTAAGTGACTTCTTTCAAAGTTTTTCTAAAATAATAATGAAAATGTTTAGTTCGTTTAAAGAAATATTTCGAAAAACGAGCTGACTACATACAATGGCGATATATAGTAGCTAAACTAACGGGAACGTTAGTTGAAAAAACAGTAGCAAGTCTAGGACTTTATTTTCTCGTCCAAGACTGCTGCTGTTTTATTTTTCAAGATCAGTCTAATTCTATTTTTACGAAGCCTGACGGTGTAACAATATGAAAACCGCGCAGGTTCAGTATATACGATCTAATACTTTATTTTCTCAAGACAACATTTGCAGCCGATGTGTCTGTTTGTTTTACCCGATGGGAACGGCTGTATTCGACATCGCGACAGCTGCCTACTGGGTGCATAAAGCGCAATCACTGCGAATTGGGCTGGATTTAGCGGAGCATTTAGCAATTATGTACAAAGGATTCTCGTGTTAATATGATCCTCATAGTTCTGTTTCAATTCCTCATAGGTACGTTCAAAACGCTTGGTGGGACTTATAGAATTGCCGCTCAATTTCGTGTTTCAATTCCTCATAGGTACGTTCAAAACTCGATCCCAAGTCATTTATTGGACGCAGCAATTGGAGTTTCAATTCCTCATAGGTACGTTCAAAACCCACAAAAACGCCGTCGTTACGCTATTACCACATATCTAACAAACAAATCTCACTCACGCCAGTTACCAAAATCCCTGTTCCCACGCGGCCCTCGTTGTCGTCGATCCCCCGGCTTTTTTGCAGCATTGGAGGTCGACGACACAAATGCGTAGTTACATTATAAAGTTTTACCCGTTTTTTTCCAACGGAATTCAACTCTGCTTTGGTTTCCTATATCGCTTAAGCTAATTCTACCTCTTTAGTATCCTTACCTTCAATTTTTTCTAGCAGCCGAACACAAAGAACGGAAATAACCCGTAATTTGTAACTCCCCCGTCCGCTCCCCCAAACCCTCACCTTACCCCTCAGCAACAGACACCCAATGCCCCTTCTTCACTTCAACGAAGCTTGAGCGCTCCAAGCCGTACGGGTCCGCCTTCGAGGACTCCTCCTCGGCGGTGAACGTCTTCCGCGATTCCACCTTCGGGTCGGGAACCGGGATCGCGGCCAACAGCGACTTTGTGTACGCATGCTGCGGGTTCTCGTACAGCTCCTCGCTTTCAGCCAGCTCCACGATCTTGCCTTTATACATCACCGCCACGCGGTCGCTGATATGCTTGACCATCGACAGATCATGCGCAATAAACAGATAGGTAAGACCCAATCGCTGCTGCAGCTCCTCCAGAAGCTTCACGATCTGCGACTGGATCGAGACGTCCAGAGCCGACAACGGCTCATCGCACACGATAAATTCCGGCTCAATGGCAAGGGTGCGGGCGATGCCGATCCGCTGGCGTTGACCTCCCGAGAATTCATGGGGATACCGCATGGCATGCGCAGGGCTAAGCCCGACCATATCGAGCAGCTCTTCGACCCGCTTCTGCCGCTCCTTTTTCCCTCCTGCGATCTGGTGCACGTCCAGTGCTTCGCCAATAATATCAACAATGCGGAGGCGCGGATTCAACGAGGCATACGGATCTTGGAAAATCATCTGCATGTAGCGCCGCATCGTCTTCATTTCGCCACGATTGAGCCGGTTCAGCGCAATCCCCTTGAACAGCACCTCGCCCCCGGTAGGTTCGTTCAGACGAAGAATCGCTCGCCCCGTCGTCGACTTGCCGCTCCCGGATTCGCCTACGACGCCAAGCGTCTCGCCGGCCCGAATATCGAAGCTGATATCGTTGACCGCCTTGACGATCTGCCCCTTCCCGAGATCAAAATACTGCTTCAATGATCGCACCTCCAGCAGCGGACGATCCCCGGCCGATCTCGTGATGAGCGGTGCGGGCTTCGGCTTCTTCTTCTCGTCCAACCGGGGCAGCGCGTTCAGCAGCCGAATCGTATAAGGATGCTTCGGCGAGTAGAAAATCTCTTCCGTCGTGCCGGTCTCGACGATCTCGCCTTCCTTCATGACGACGACGCGGTCGCACATGCCGGCAACGACGCCCAAGTCGTGCGTAATGAGGATGATCGAGGTGCCGAGCTTTAGTTGAAGCTCCTTCATCTGGTGCAAAATCTGCGCCTGTATCGTTACATCCAGCGCAGTTGTCGGTTCGTCGGCGATCAGCAGCGACGGACGGCAAGCGAGCGCAATGGCAATCATCACCCGCTGACGCATACCGCCGGAAAATTCATGAGGATATTGCATGTAGCGCGCCTCGCTATACGGGATGCCGACCATCCGCAGCATCTCGATCGCTTCCCTGCGTGCCTCTGTTTTGGAGAGCTTTCGGTGCTTGATCAGGCTCTCCTCGATTTGCTTGCCGATCCGCATGGTCGGGTTGAGCGAGGACATAGGGTCCTGAAAAATCATTCCGATCTCCCGCCCCCGGATCTGCTCCATTTCCTGTTCGGTTTTATAGGCCAGATTCTGGCCTTGGAATAAAATCTCTCCGCCCTTCACCATCGAGGGCGGCGAAGGCAGCAGACGCATGATCGTGCGCGCCGTGACGCTCTTGCCACTGCCGGATTCTCCGACGATCCCGAGCGTCTCGCCCTTGCGTACCTCGAAGCTCACATTCCGGACGGCTTCGACTTCTTTATCGCGAGAATAAAATGAAACGGATAATTGGTTCACCTGCAATAACGTATCCATGGAGTCACCTGCGTCAAATCGTAAATTTTGAAAAAAACTTGGTATCGTCGTCGTTAGTAATTGTTGACATTTTTCGACCCTTATCTTAAAATCTACTATAACAATCGGAATAATGCAAATATTAATATGCTAATTTACTTGAAAGGGAGCGCACAAGCTTGACAGGGCAAACGGTCGTGACAGGTTCCCATCTCGTTGACCGAATCGGGAACATCTACTCCAAAATGTTGCTGCACCCGGCTTATCGTTTCCTGCTGCTGCTCGCAGGGGCGCCCGTAAACGTAATCGTCGGCATCGTCTACTTATATGGACGCAAGCGGAAGGCACATCAGGAACTGCGTCGAAGTCTGGAACGCAAGCTGCTGGAGTCCGGCTACCGGGACCGGATTTTATCGGAAACGAAGGAGCAGTTGACCCGGAAGCATCATTTTTTCAACCAACAGGTCGATCAGAAGCAGTTGGAGCATGAAGCGGAGCGCATCACCGCCGAAAAGTTCAAGGAAGCGCTGCAGCGGCAGGTCGAGGCTCATCTGGAGCAGCACCACGAGACACAGGTCACGTTTGCGGAGACGTTCCGGATGTTGATCCTGAACCCGGCGTTTTTGGCTGCGACCTTCCTGCCGGGCATCCTGATGTATGCGCTGATCGGGATTTACGGCAACGCTTATCTGAAGTACATCGTGGAACGGCTGGTTATGACGGTGCTGGTCATTTTCGGCGTCGCCCTCCTGGTCTTCACCATCCTGTACATATCACCGATGGAACCGGCCGCTAATATTCTCGGGGAAACCGCGACCGCCGAACAGATTGCCGCATTCAAAAAGCTGTATGGATTGGATCAGCCTTATCTGGTTCAGCTCTGGGATACGCTAAAAGGCATCCTGACTTTCGATCTCGGCAAGTCGTTTGCGGGTAACGAGGAAGTTACGACGGCCATCGCCAATAAATTCCCAGTGACGCTGACACTCACGGTGATATCCACGATCGTCGCGGTGCTTATCGCCCTGCCGATCGGCATTATATCGGCGACGCGGCCGAATTCGTTTTTCGATTATACGTTTATGTTCATCGCGCTGCTCGGCTTGTCGATCCCGAACTTCTGGCAAGGCTTGATCTTTATCCTGAACTTTTCGATCAAGCTGCAATGGCTTCCCGCCACCTATAACCCGGAGAACGGGCTTTCGATGATCATGCCGGTTATCGTTCTGGGCACAGGCCTAACGGCGGCGGTTGCGCGGATGACCCGCTCTTCCACGCTTGAGGTTATCCACGAGGATTACATTACGACCGCCAAAGCCAAGGGACTGTCCCGCAGGCGCGTCCTGTGGAGGCACGCGGTAGGCAACGCGCTGATCCCGATCATTACGGTCATCGGACTTCAGTTCGGCGGAATGCTCGGCGGATCGGCCGTGACCGAGAAGGTGTTCAACATTAACGGCATCGGGAGCTATATCGTGGACAAGCAGTTCATCCCGGACATTCCCGCGATTATGGGCGGCGTCGTCTATACCGCGATCGCAATCTCTATCGTCAATGTCGTGATCGATATTTTGTACGCCTTTTTCGATCCAAGAATCCGTTCAAAAATGAAACAATACTAGCAGGTGGCAGCCGTGAAAACCATTCAACCAAACAAACATGAAGTCCACTTCCGGCTGGCCTCATGCCCGGAATACAGTCAAGCCGGCTTCTCCGGCATCGTTTCGCTCGGAATCGCCCTGTTGCTGCTGCTGAACAGCTACGACGGGTCCGGCGCGGTCTGGAGGCCCGCCGTCTTGGCTGCATGCGCCGCCTATCTCGTTTTTGGGCTGCTGCAGTTAGCAGTCAGGTTCCTGATCAAAAGAGACCTGCTTCGCAGCGGCGAGCTGCGGCGGGCCACGCGTCGATTAGGCTACGTGCTGCTGCTCAGCTTGCTGACAGCCAATATTTTCGTCGGGACCGCGGCTTTCCAGCTCATCAAACGCAAGAAAAGCGCCGCCTATACGTTGGCCTTTTATACGCTGCTAACGACCTTGTTCGTCTTTGCCGTCTCGGCCTTGAACGTATTCAAGCCTTACGTCGCCAATACGTTCCTGCAAGGCATGGCATTGCTCATCGTGGCAGCCGTGCTCCAACTGGTCGCCTTGCTGCTGGTGGCGCGCTATGCAGAGGACAAGATTTTGCCCAAGTGGATGTGGATTGTCGCCATCGCGCTGTTGGCGACCGCCGTAACAGGCAATCTGTTTGCCCTGTTCCTCGGCCTCCTGCTGATCGCCAAGCTGCGCGACAAGGAACAGCTGTCGGACTCGAAGCTTCACCATGCCGTCGAGCGCCTGTCCAGAAGCTCCACCTCGATGCTCGGCCTGTTTTTTATTTGCTTCCTGCTTACCATCGCCGTGTGCAGCTACCTGACGTTCGATTACGGAATGGCGATTGAGAACAACTACGGGGCGATTTTGCAAGCTCCGAGCTTGGCTTACCCGCTCGGCACCGACAATTTCGGACGCGACCTGTTCTCCCGAATCGTATTCGGCGCGCGGATCTCGCTGTTCGTCGGCTTCTTGTCCACGCTGATCCCCGTCGTCGTCGGGGGGATATTGGGCGCGATCTCCGGCTATTTCGGCCGGCAGACAGATAACGTGATCATGCGGGCGCTCGACATCCTGTACGCCATTCCGGGCATCCTGCTCGCAATTGCGATCATCGCGGCATTCGGCGCCAACACCATGAATCTCATTCTCGCGCTGAGCGTCGGAGCGATTCCCGCTTACGCCCGGACGATGAGGGCGAACGTCATGCTCGTCTCGACGCTCGAATACGTGCAGGCGGCGCGGGCTTTCGGCTCCGGCGATCTATTGATTCTGTTCAAGCATATCATTCCCAACTCGATCTCTCCGATGATCGTCAAATCGACGCTGACCATCGGCAGCGCCGTCATCTCGACCAGCAGCTTGAGCTTTCTCGGGCTCGGCGTCGAGCCGCATATCCCGGAGTGGGGCAACATTCTCAAGGTCGGCAGCGCTTATCTGGAGTCGCATTCGTTTACAGCAATTTACCCGGGTCTGGCGATCATCGCGCTGGTCCTCTCCTTTAACTTCTTGGGAGATGGGCTCCGCGATGCGCTCGATCCGAAGCTGGAGTAAGGCTGCCGGTCATGGCAAGCAACGTATTCGGAATCCTCATCCATACTCTATCTCCTGTTCAGATGTTTGAATCTTGCAGGGGCGATAAATGAATGTGTGTGAGTTCATAATTTCAAAACTTATTTTCACCAGGAGGGACTTCCATTGAAGAAAAAGGGGAAATTGCTCATTCCGGCGATTCTTGGCGTATCGCTTATGCTGAGCGGGTGTACTTTAACAACCAAGGACGAACAGGCGCAATCCAAACCATCGTCAGAGCAGCCGGCGGGCGACAGCAGCCGAGTCGATATCGAACTGCTCGCTATGAGCTCCGGAGAGGCGGACGTCAACATCATCCGCGATCAACTGACCAAGAACGGTTTCAACGTAAAACTGAACCTTCAACCGGACTATGGCTCGTTCAAGGCACAGCAGGACGCAGGCAATTACGACATCTCCCTGTCGGGCTGGACCACGGTAACCGGCAATCCGGATTACGCCGTGCGCTCGCTGTTCAAAACGGGCGGCGACTACAGCATTGTGGCCGACAAGGAAATCGACGATTTGATCGAGAAAGCTTCGACACAGACGCAAGGAGAGTACAAAGATACGTACAAACAGCTTGAGCAAAAGCTGGTGTTCGACAAGGCGTATATCGCGCCGCTGTACATCTCCGTCAAATCGCAGGCTTTTAATCAGGAGGTTCTGAAAAAGGATTCCGTACGGCTGTCGAAATCCCGATCCCTCCCATGGGAAGAGCTGGATTTCAAAGATGAGGGGAAACGCGCGAAAGACCCGATTATCCTGCAATCGACGCTGCCGACCTTGACGTCGCTCGACCCGATCAAAGGAAACGACGGTTCGATCAACATCATCAATACCAACATGTACGTGCGTTTACTCAACCTGACGGATGACGACAAGCTGACCGCCGAAGGCTCCCTGTCGTATAACTTCGCCATCGCTGAAGGCAATACCGACTATTACTTCATCCTGCGGGACGACATCAATTTCGCTCAAATCAAGGATAAGCTGGCCGTCGATACGGGCGAGCGCGTAGGCGCAGACGATGTCATTTTCTCCCTGCTGCGCGCGAAGGACAAAAATTCGGTGCCGAACCATCGAACGTACACGCTGCATGAGCACATCAAGAACGCCGAGCTCGTGACCGACCCGGCTATTCTGGAATCGATCAAGCAATCCGGCAGCTCCGAAACAGTGAAAAGCGGTCTGGAAAAGGGCCTGGGCGCCAAAATCTCCGCGCTGGTCTCGGACAAGAAACAAGCCAACAGCAAAGAAGGCAAATATCAGGTCGTGAAGCTGACGACGACCAATCCGTTCCCGCAAGTGCTGAACTACTTGGCTCACCAATCGGCGGGCATCGTGTCCAAGAAGCAAGTCGAGAGCATCAACACGTATGATGTAACCAAATTCGACGTCAACAAAGACATCCCGTACGGCGATCAAAACACGGTAACCGAAGGCGCAAAATACAACAACACCCTGTTCACGAGCGGTCCGTACATCCTGTCTTACAAGAACGATTACGAAGCGATCTTCCTCAAAAACCCGGCTTACATGGCGGGCACGAAGCACGAACCGAAGGTAAACAACATCAAGATCCGCTTTATCAAAGAAGCCGATAGTTCGCTATCCGCGCTGCGCAGCGGCGAGATTCACCTGTTCTATAGCGTGCCGGAGACGAAGTTCGACATTGTCAAAAGCGACAGCAAGCTCTCATTGCAGACACTCCCGAGCAACGCCGTCTCGTACCTGCTGTTCAACACGAAAAACCGTGAAGTGGCGAAAAGCGCCGATTTGAGAAAAGCGGTGCTCTACTCCATCAATCAAGACGAGTTCCTTGCTTACTACAAAAACAATAAATTCAAAGCCATATCGACGGTCAGCCCGATCGTCCAAACCGGCCTTGAGCTCAAAGCCGATGCCGGCAAAGCCAAAGAGTTCTTGAACGCCTACAAAGCTGGCAAAAAATAAGGATTTCAACGATAATGAAAAGAGACTGCCTCAACCGGGCGGTCTCTTTCTTCACAAACTTTCGAACGCCTATAACTAAGGAGCGATCATCCATGTCTTCTTCCGATAAAAGTAAAGCCAAGCTGTCGCAATGGGACGCCCTCATGCTGGAATCGTTAAATGCACACGCTTGGTCCAAGGAGGAGCGGCTTCGCCGTATCCATGCAGGCGAGCTGCCTCAGGACGAGAGCAAATTCAAGTTCGACTACAAGCTGCTGACCGCGTCGGCCGCGAGCGATCCGACCGTCTTCGAAGAGGCCGTCTACAACGGCTACCAGATCAAGTTCAGCACGCTGCGGGGCATCTCCAGCTGGATTCTGCTCGCCTTGGGCGTGGAAGCCGAGCTCAGCTTGGAGCCCGGACAAGAGTCGGTCTCCGCCAAGCTGAATTTGGAGGAGCGCGACCGTCTGGCTTCGACGCTGTCGTTCGGCTGGGTCATTCACGGCGAGCATACAGGAGCAGCCGACGAGAAGTCGGCCTACCGCATCGAGCCGCTGAACCGGTTGTAACGAAATATGCACGACGATGTGCTAAAGCAGCGAGGCCGCCGATATCGTTTTCTCGGCAGCCTCGTTTTCGTGGATTTTGACCATTATCCTATTTCGAAGCAGGTGTATACTCACTCACTTCATAAGTGAGAATCTTATCGAAGATGACATAATCTTTCCTGCTTTTGAATGGTCCCTTGTTGTTGTCATGTTTATCAATCGCATAGGATGCCGAACCCGTTCCCGCGGCTTTTCCTTCATACCAACTGATGAATGCTTGTACTTCCGACATGGACAGGTCGAACTCTTTTTCAAGGCCGGTATCCAAGGTAACAACCAGAAGGGCCCGCTGACTTACTTGGGCTTGCGGGGTTACGGAAGCTTCATTCGAGTTGCCGCTTTCGCCTGCCGCATGTAAAGCTGTCACAACATAATAGTAGGTTGTGCCGTTGGTTACGGCTGTGTCCGTGTAGGATGTGCCATATACATTGCCGGCAACGGTCGTATAAGGACCGCCCGGTGTTGTGCTTCTTTTCACATTATAGCCTTTGGCATTCGGTACAGCGCCCCATGTTAATGTTACTTTTGCATGTTCCGGCTTTGCCTGCAACTGCTTCGGCTCCAAAATCATGCCCAGCAATTGCCCGGAGGCGTCGATATCTACCGCATCCAGCGTCAAATATCCTGTTGTCGGCGCAACTCTCGATATTTTAACCGTGTGCACTCCGCTGGACAAACCGGTCTTCTCGAAGACCAAGGCTTGGTAAATGAGATTGTTGGAGCTTTCCGTATAAGTATAAGAAACGCCGTCGATCGTAATTTTATCCAAAGGGTCCCGTCCAGCATACATTTGAGTGATAATTCTTATTTTCGAACCGGTAAATCTGAATTCAATCTCCGCTTTGGGATCAACGGAGTAGGATGCGGTACCGTTGTAGTTTCCGGCTTGACTGGCTCTCGGGTTGGTGTAATTGGAATAAACAATCTGCGGAGCCGTATCGTCGAATCGCTGCCACCCCTCTTCGGGTTTGGTGAGAGGTGAACCGAGCGTCGCTGCAAAAGCCGAAGAAGCCGCAAACATGGTCAAAATGAAAAACAAGAATAAACCCGCCAGCTTTTTCAAAGAAATCTCTCCCTTTTTTTCTATTTCAATCAGACAATACCATTTATTTCATTTCATCACCAAACATTAATTTACTTATTTTTCTAATTATGTAATGTTCATAGTAAATTCACTTTCTATGAAAAACACCAGTCCCCCAACCGATACAGCAATTGGGGGACCAACGTCAAATGAACCTTATGAGTATCACTTCAAAGCCGTAACCAACCGTTTCACTTCACCCGAAGGGGTCTCGATCACCTCGTATATTTTCATCGTCAGATTGGTCTCCATCTGATCCGCTCCCGGGAGCCCGTCGACCGTCAGCTTTTGCCGGCCGGAAACCAAGCGGTTCGGCCCGACGAACGAATAGTACTGATACCCGATCGTTCTCCCCAGTCCGTCTTCAAGCTCGACTTTCATTTTGGAGAAGCTGGGGTCCGCGATCATTTGCGCGTCCTTCGTTACGTCCAGATTGAGGACAAGCTTGTACGTATACGCCATCGCGTTCGTAGGCGTCTGCGTTACGTACGGGAACAACGTCCAGTCTTTGAGATGAACCGTATACGGGTAAAAAGACAGCTTGGACGAATCCGATTGGTTCGATGACTTGACGACCACGGACGCAATCGACGTTTGGTAAGGGGCGGCAGATTTGTCGTCCAGCAGCCTCAAGTTAAAAATTTCCGCCGTTTCAGACGTCGGGAACACGAAAACATAACTGACGGCGGAACCGGTTCCCGGCATCAGCTCTTTGAGCGTATAATTTTGTCTGCTGCCGGAGTATCTGCTGCCTTCTTTGCCGGACAGTTCCGCTCCGAAAGCCGGAATCGGAATGGGGCGCTCCCCTTTATTCGTTAATTTAAACTTGGCAATGGCCGTTTTATACCCGTCCCCACTGTTCTCGCCCACATACAGATCCGTGACGGACACCTCCAGATTCGGATCGATGTAGTTGTTCCACTTGTCAAAAGCAATCGGCGTATTCATCCGGTATTCGTTCGGTGTCGATTCCACTTCTCCCGCTCCCCGATTCGGGAACCGGATCGCTAATTTGCCTACGGAAAAATGAACGGCTCCGGCTGCCCCCTGCTCGCCCGGTGCAACGAATTGCTCGGAGGCTAACACGTTGAGGCTGTTGATCTCCCCGTTAAAATCCATATCCGTCGGAATCGCATAATAAATGAATCGCTTCTTGCCAGGCTCCAGAGCAATTGCTTCCTTCTCCACCCGGTTGCCGTGGTAAATCTGCTGCGCGGTTTTGGCATCCAACGACAAGGCAGGGATCGTTTCCCGCTGCTCCGAAGGATTCTCAACCAGCAGCTTAACCAACATTTCGATTCCTTGCGGTGTATGACTCTTGGTATAGCCTATGGGAGTATACAGCAATTGGGAATCGAGCGTAGGAATCCGGAACGGTTCCCCCCAGTCCTTGACCGCCGCCGGATTCATCTCGGAGTAGCTTCCGTTCCAGAGCATCGAAGCGACGGGAATCGAAGCAAGCACCTTTTCTTTCTTGGGATATACGTTCAGATCCACATCGACCAGCAGCAGCTCTGTCGGTTGAACGGCAGTTTTGCGCTCAACCACTTTCATATAGCTGAGCTCTTCTTTGGATTTGGGCTCGATGCTGCGCGGATTCGAACGGCTGGATTGCAGAATGTATTCAAGGCCGCCGGCGCTTTTCAACCGCAGCTCATGATCCGGAACGCGGACAATCGTATCGCTATCGTTATAGAGCCGGATGACCGCGCCCAATTGAACGCCGCTTGACGTTTTCTCGTTTAATACGCTTTTCACCTCGACCCGCAGCGATTTGGCGATAGCATAAGACTCTACCTGGGCCGGTACCTGCTGTACTTCAAGAGCCGAGACAAAGCCGGGCTGATAGACGAGTGCGGCCGAGACGGTGAATGCCACCAAGAGTTTTTTCCAGTTCCTAGTCATTGGCTTCCTCCCAATTCATATGTCGATACGAGTTCGGCGCGCCGCTTCTGACGACGATCCCGCCACTCGGCAAGCTTTAAGTACATCGTCGGAACAACGATTAACGTCAGCAGCGTAGAGAAGATAAGACCGGATATGATACATACGGCCATCGACCGCCACATGCTGCCTCCCATAAGGGCCATAGGCAGCATTCCCCCGATCGCCGCAGCGGACGTGAGCAGAATCGGCCGCAGCCTTGCCCGGCCTGACTCGGCGATGGCATCGTACAAGGTTGCGCCTTCCTTGCGGGCGTCTTCGATAAATTCAATCAGCACGATGCCGTTACGAACGACGATGCCGGATAAGCTGATCAGTCCCATCAGCGCCATAAATCCGATCGGTGCGCCGGTTACGAACAAACCGATCAAAGCGCCGCCGAGGGCTAAATAGACCGTCGACAAAATCAAAACCGGCGTGGACAGCGAATAGAACTGCATGGCAATGACGGTATAGATCAGAAGCATAACGATAATGGATAGTTTGCCAATCGAGATAAAAGCCGCATTGCGCTCTTGATCTTCGCCCCCGTATTCGATCTTATAGCCGTCCGGCAAGTGAATATCCTTGATCGCTTTGGTCAGATCATTCTGAATGTCCGAAGCCAGACGCCCGTCGGCATAGGATTTGACCGTGATTGTTTTGGTCAAATTGCGGTGCTGAATGGCATTGACCATCTGATTGCGTTCAAAGTTCACAAACTCCTTCACAGGGTACAGCATCCCGGTTTGCGAAGGCACAAAAACATTCTCAAGCGCTTCATAATGGGAGACGTTCTCGTCTTCGCTGTACAAGGTAACATCGATCAGCTTATTGCCGATCTGGATATCCGTCGCTTTCACGCCTTCGGTAGCTAGACGCATCGAAGCGGACAAATCTTTTTCGGTCACGCCGTAAAACTGCGCCTTGTCTTTATCCAACTGCAGATCGGCCGTTGGCATCGGCGCGCCTACATCATCCTTCACATTGACAGCGCCCGGAATGCTTCTCAGCTTATCCTGAACTTGTTGAGATAAGGAAGTCAGCTCCAACAAATCCGATCCGCTGATTCGGACGGCGATCGGAGCTCCGACCGGAACCCCTTGCTCCAATTCTCTGATCATGATCCCGGCATTGGGGAACATATGGCTGAGCTGTTTGCGCCATTGGGGAACGAGCTCCTTCGTATGGGCTTTGGATTCGTCCAGACTGACGAACAATTGTCCGAGTCTTGTGCCGTACGATACGTTTTCCGAATAATAGAACCGGGGTGCCGTACGCCCCGTATAGGCAGAGACGGCGCGAACCCCTTCCTGCTGCTCGGCCCAGGCCGACAAGTTTTTCATCGTATCGACCGTTTGCTCGTAATAGCTGTCTACGGGCATTTCCACATCGACCAAAAACTCCGTCCGCTCGGCGCTCGGAAAGTATTCTACCCCAAGAAACGGCAGCAGCCCGTAGCTGGATGTGCCGATGATCAAGGCCGTCATCCCCGTAAGCACCGGCTTCTTCAGCAAGCGGCGAATTTGCTTTTCATAAAAAACGCTTAAGCGCTCAAGAGCTCCTCCCATAAGCCCGGGCGGCTTTCCGTAATCCGCAGACTTCTTCCGGCGCAGCTGGCGTTCGGTGGACCACTGGCGGTAAATCGGGACAATGGTCAGAGACATGAGCATGGATGCCGCCAGCGTAAGGCTGATCACCACCGGAATCGGCCGTATGAAATCACCGATGTTGCCTTCCAGGAAGAACAGTGGAAAAAATGCCGCCGCCGTGGCCAAGGTAGCGGTGAGAATGGAAATGCCCACTTCCCGGCTGCCTTTCAGCGCCGCATCGTAGGGCCGGTCGCCTAACTGCAGCCTGCGTTCGATGTTGTCATTGACCACGATGGCGTCGTCAACCAGAATCCCGAGCACGATCACAAGCGCTGCGATGGTGATTTGGTTCAAGTCAATCGAGGTCATCATCACGGGCAGAAACCCGATGGCAATCGAAATCGGGATCGCCAAAGAGACTACGACGGCTGTGTTCAATCTCAGCCCCAGGGAACAAACCAGAACGACTACGACCATCCCGATGATCAGTTCTTTGCTCAATTGCTTAAACAGCTTATCGACGCTTTCCTTTTGCGTGAACAAGGATACCATGGCGACGTCGGACGGAAGCTGCGCTTTGAGGCCGGCCGTTTCCTCATCGATCCTCTGCTGCAGAGACGGAACGTCGACTCCCTTCTCGGCATTGATCACGATATCTACCGAAGGCTTGCCGTTGTAGAATACTTGTTCATTGACCTTCTTCGTACCCATTTTCACTTCGGCCACATCTTTAAGCTTCACCGAAGGCCCTTGCTCGGGGGACCGGAAGATGACCGTATCCGCAAGATCGCTTGCCGATTTCCACTCTCCCGTCAACTGAACGTAAATGCGCTGGTTGTCCTTTTTGACATCTCCAATAGGAATCCGGTCGTGCGTATTGGTCAGCGACTGCAGCACAACACCCCATGGAAGTCCAAAGCCCTCAAGCTTCTTCTTATCGAGGACCACTTTCATTTCCTTCTCGGGCAAGCCGACAATCTGCACGTCGCTGACGCCGGAGATCGTGCGAAGCTGTTCTTTCCAGATATCCGCGACCGGACGCAGCTTCTCCATGTCTTCCGGACGATCGATGACCAGATGTACGATTTGAGCTGCCGTCTTGACCAGATCGTCATCCACTTCCGATTGGTAGGCTTCCGCCGACAATTTGCTTCTCGCGGCTTGCACCTTTTGCCGTAAGGTGTCCCACGCTTTCTTGTAATCGACGTCAGGTACTAGCTCTACGGTAATGAGCGAGACATTGACCTCGGAGGTCGATTCGATCTTTTCGATATGCTGCATTTCTTTGATCGCTTCTTCTAGCGGCTTCGTCACAAGCTGCTCCACTTTTTCCGGGGATGCCCCGGGATAGATCGTTTTGACCAGCGCGACGGAGGTCGTGATTTCGGGATTTTCCCGCTTTTTCAAGGTCGCAAGGCTAAAAAAGCCCACGAACACAAGCATGATGAAAAACAACAGCGTAATTTTCTTGTATTTCAGCGCTTTGGCAATCAAGCCATGTCATCCCCCTTCAACAGCCCGGCTATGTAACGTATGGCTATTCGACCACTTTGACTTTATCGTTATGCTTTAACTGATGCTGTCCGGTAATGACCAGCGCCTCGTCCACATGCAGTCCGTTCAAAATTTCCTGCTGATCCTTTTTGGTGCGGCCTGCCTTTACTTTACGTTTCTCCACCTGATCTCCGTTCGCGACAAAAACATACGCTTCCCCTTCTTCTCGAACGATGCTGCTGACAGGAACGGCAATCGTTTCCTGCTGCCCGTCTTCGGCGAGAACCAGCTGTACGCGCATGCCGGATTTCAGGCGTCCGTCCTCATTCGGAACTTCCAGCTCCAGCGTGTAGGTTTTCGTCTGGGTATTCGCCACGTTGGCCAAGTAGCTGATTTTTCCCGTAAATTTATCGGGCGTATCCGGGATGTAGAAGGGCAGCTCTGTTTTTCCCTGCACGTGGGTCAGGCTCGTGTCGGTCAATTCGGCCCGAATCTTGATCGGGCTCTGCTGCTGAACGATGCCGATTTTCGTTCCGCGGGCCAAGACCATGCCTTCCAGAATAGGCATCTCGACAAGGACGCCGTTGGCTGGAGCTTTCACGTCGTAGTAGGTGATGCTGCGTTCGACGTCTTGCAAGTTAATTTCATTGGCCTGGATCTGTAACTGAAGCGCAGCGAAGGAATTGCTATTTTCCAGCGTTTCGAGTTTTTTCTGCATGATCTCCAAGCCCCGCCGCATTTTGTTCACCACGGTCTCCATCTGCTCCATTTGCTTCTTGTCGGCGAGTCCGCGATCGTAATTGTTGCGGATCGTGTTGTATTCTTTCTCGGTGTCGGTTAATTCTTGCTTCGCCGTCTCGATATTGTAGACAAGCTCCGTCCTGCCGTCTTCGAAATCTTTTTTGGCTTTGGACAGCTGTTCTTGCAAGCTGCTTTGTTCATAAAGCAATTTTTGTTTTTGCCTTAAAATATCTTTCTTGTCCAGCTCCACAATCACATCATCTTTATTGACCTGCGCCCCCCGCTTCTTCACAACGTTCAAAACGTCACCGTCCGTCTTCAGCACGACATCCAACTGCTGCGAAGGAATGACCTCCGCGACCATTTCCTTGGTTCCTTCCCAGCGTTGTTTGGCCACTTTCATGGTTTTGACGGTTTTTAAGGCCGCCGGCTCAGCCGCTTGTATTACTGCGTCCGAAGGCGAAGAGCCCTGCGAGCAGCCCGCAAGCATCACGGTAACCATCAGGAAGACGACGCCCAGCTTTTTAGTAAAGGTATTGCCCGGATTTTTGGGCCGAAAAAATTTCTCGATGAATCGCATATTGTCACTCTCGCTTCCCCATCTCTGTACTATGAGTACTATAATATTTTTTTGGGTACTCACGCTCTTTATTATACCGACATTTTCCATCCTGTAAAGCTTAAAATTACGGGCGGCCGACCTGCGCATAAAACAAAAAAAGCCGAATCGCCTCCCGACAACCCGCAAGGTTGCCGTTCTGCCGCTCAGCTTTCATGAATGGAAACGCTATATTTTTGCCTTAATTCTCTTTTGAAATTCCATGCAGGATGATGTCCACCATCGTCGAAAGAGATTCCTGCAGCGTAACCTGATTGGTAGCCAAATACGGCTGCTCGAAAATCGCTTCGAACGATGCCTGGAGAATTTGGATCAACGTCGGAACGTGCGTCGGTCGAAAGACTCCGCTGCTGATGCCGTCTTCCACCAGCTTAGTGATGATCTCCCACTCTTCGTCGATGGCTTGATCCAGTTTGCTCCACTGTTCGGGATGGTAGCGCTGCAGTTCGGCAAACAAGCGTACGTAGCTGTGTTGAAAATCCTCAGGAACAATCAAGAGAATGCCTTTCAGCTTTTCGGATATGGTCAAACTCGAGTCTTGGGTAATTTCCCAAAAACGTCTTTCAGTTTCTTCGTTTGTTTGATGAACCACGTAACCTACAAGCTCGTCCTTGGACGGAAAATGCTCGTACAGCGTGCTTTTGCTTACCCCTAAATAACTGGCCAAGTCGCTCATCGTAAACTTGATCCCTTTTTCATGAAACAGCGCGATAGCAGCTTTGGCAATCCGTTCTTTCATCCCATGTTCACCTCATGCCAAAATAGTCAGAGCCGTATCTCTTGGATACGTTTACGGTACTCCGGGTACAAAGCCTAGTTTAGCGCGTTAGGTCGCGGAGGTCAAATGGGGTTGGTCTGCCGGTGCCGGTTGTACATGATGCCCTCTACTTGAAGCTTTAAATGGTAGATATATTACTTTTATTGGTAGTTATATGACTACTTCCACTAAAAGTATTGTTAGTAATTCATCGTACATGATAGATTGAACTTGTTGCCAGATGTAAAAATTTGGAGGTGGCTCTCGTGAATACAAGTTAGCCGAATTATTGTGACGGGGTTTGAAAAATAAAAATAAAAGCGAGGGACGATATCTATGAAAAAAGTATATCTATCTGTTCTTTCTGCAATCATAGCGTTGTTTTTTACGACCACCGCATCGGCGGCAACGGGTGAAGGCGGTGTCAAATTACTCACCGACACGAATTACTACGGAATTCAAGGCTATTTCACGGTTCCGAGCGATGTTTTTGTATCCAACGACGCAAGCTATATCGCTTTTTATTTTGGCCTTGGCGATGTGTGCGAAGGAGGAATCTCTTATACTCAGAGTGAAAAATGGAAAAAATTCTTGAATTGCGGGAAGAAAAATCCTGCATCCAACAAGTCGATGCCTCTTGCCAACCAGCCAACAGCCGGAGAGCAGATCCATATTAAGCTCGTCAATAATTTGAACGACACCGCTTCCCTCTACATTAATGGAGTTGAAGCTTACACCCTGCCTGTACAAAACGCCGGTTCTTTGAAAGCCACGACGAAGGTAAAAATGGTTCATACGACCCAAGATAACCAAGACAAGAACAGATATAAAAACGCTGCATTTAATAACGTGCAAGTCCAAACCTCCAAAGGCGGACCCTACACCACGTTTCCTACGAACATAACACCTACCTTCCCGTTCCCTTCCGGCAAAGGGGACTATGAAGTTGTTAGAAGTAACCCTCTGGCAACGACGTTGAAGGCGGGGAAATAATTTCAATGATTATGAAAATGGGCCATGCCTCGAAGGTATGACCCATTTTCATGGTTTATACCAAACGTTAGAATCTTAGGGCAACCTCGCGCGCTTGTTGAATGGCCTTTTCTTTTATCGCAGGTTCTTGCTCGGGATTCGCAGCCATCCCTTCAACAAATATCCCCTCAAAGCTAGGAACTCCAACAAATTCCATAATGACCTTCAGGTGTCGGTGACCCATTTCCAAGTCTGCATTATCCGAGCCTGGTGACAAGAAGCTTCCGCTTGCTTGAATATGCACGGCTTTTTTATCACTCAGCAAGCCAACCCGGCCGATATCCGGTAAATATTTGAAGGTCTTGCCTGCTATGCAAATGGAGTCGATGTATGACTTCATAACCGGTGGATACGATAAGTTCCAAATCGGAGTAACAAATACGTATTTGTCTGCGGCAACAAATTGGTCAACCAACTCACCGATACGGCCTACTTTCATTTTCTCCGGTTCGGTCAATTTTTCAAAGGCAACCCCCTCCTTCAGCTTTCCCCAACCGCTAAAAACATCTTGATCAAGCTGCGGTATATCCATGTTGTACAGATCAAGATGGATCACTTCATCATGCGGATTTGCGGATCGATACGCATGTACGAACTCTTTACCTACTAGCATGCTGTAAGATTTTTCATCATCATGCGGATTTGCCGTAATATATAACACGGTTGCCATAAGGGAAGTACCCACTTTCATTTATTTTTTTAGTTGCGATTATTTGCCCGAAGAAACTGCAGTCACATCGAAGTGTCGGGCCGCTTCAGTAAAGATCTTATCCGCTTGTAAAGCTTGGGATGCATCGGGTACGATCATAACAGGACTGTCCATTCTTCATTTCATGTGCAGCACTCCTCTAATTTTGGTTAGAACCGTTTTTTGGCTCGTTACTATGCTGACGGATCGACCCTTGGGAAGTGTGACAACCTTTTTTCGAGAAAAGAAAAAATCAACAAATGATCGGCGTCTTGTCGCATTGTTCCGGTTTCATTCGTCAGTACTTATAGAGGCTTTTATTTTGGGCGAGGAGATTGAACGATGAACGAACAAGTTGGGTTGGCAAATACGTTCGAAGCACACCGGAATCACCTTCAAGCCGTGGCTTATCGATTGCTGGGATCGTTGAGTGAAGCGGAGGACGCCGTACAGGAGGCTTGGTTGCGTCTTAGTCGCGCGGATGGAAGAGGCATCGAGAACATGGGAGGATGGTTGACCACCGTTGTTTCACGTATTTGTCTGGATATGTTAAGATCGCGAAAATCTAGACGCGAAGAATCGATAGAAACTCACTTGCCCGATACTTTCACGAGCCAAGAAAATATCATCGACCCCGAACAAGAAGCCATATTGGCTGATTCTGTTGGTATTGCCCTGCTGGTCGTACTCGGTAATTTGAATCCTGCGGAACGCATCACGTTCGTGCTGCACGATGTCTTCTCCATGCCCTTCACTGAGATTGCTCCTATTGTAGGAAAATCGGAGAGCGCGACAAGACAACTTGCGAGCCGGGCACGCCGCCGGATTCGCGGGGAGAAAGCCATGCCGGACGCCGACTTGGATCGCCAGCGCGACGTTGTTCAAGCTTTTCTCGCGGCGGCTCACTCAGGCGATTTCGATACTCTTGTAGCTGCGCTTGATCCGGACGTTATCCTTCACGACGATCGTCAAACCGGATCTTCAAGAGTAACGCGAGGAGCGGTCGCACTAGCGAAACAAGTTTCGGGACGTGCACAGAAAGCAGCACAACTAGCCCTCGTGAACGGACAAGTAGGAATTATAGCGGCTCCACGAGGCCGATTGCTCTATGTACTCAAATTTACAGTAAATCATGGAAAAATAACCGAAGTCGACCTGATCTCCGATCCCGAACGCGTAAGCCAGCTTGATCTGGCCGTGTTGGGCGATTGAGGTCTCGAATAGCAGGGCTTTATGACACAAAAAAGCAGCTCTTATTTTTCATAAGAAGCTGCTTTATTTCTTAATCTATAGAAAATCCATTGCCAAGGTCAATCGTTTGAGTTGGATTTTGGGCCTGGTCTCCCTTCAGCCCTTGGTTTAGATGATCGATCATCTTCTGGGAAAACTTCAGCACCGCCTGCAGCTCCGTTTCCGAAAAGGAGTCCAAAATGCTTAAAAATCGGCGATCGATCTTTGCGTGCATCGCTTCGTGAGCTTCGAAAACGTGTCTGCCCTTGGACGTAAGACTGAAGTACACTTCTTTTTTGTTGTCGTTCAGTCGGCTTCGCTTGATGTATCCTTCCGCATGCAGCTTGGTGCTGATTTTCGTAATACTCGCTTTCGACAAATTCATCTTTTCGGCAATGGACGTGTTGTTAATCGGCTCGTGTTTGCCGATGCACTCGATGACGTGAATGCTGGTCAAATTGTTCGGAAACGCGGCAAGTCCCAGCAACCGCGCCTGATCGGCGAACTCGTCCAACTCGGTTTCGACCGTTTGCTCGATCAAATGAGAAAAATGGAGAAACTGACCGTAAATCAATTGCTTAAGTCCCCCGGAAGAATCCATTACGCATCCCTTTCCTTCGAAGTTTTCCATTTTGATAGGTTTACTCAAATAATATTTCACAACCGGTCATCATCTATTGCAGTAAACAGTCGAGAACGGCCACAACTCTTCTTTCTTGTCCAGCACACCGAGCCTTCGGCAATATTCACGGTCAAACATCCATTCGTAGAATGAAACGTTTCTCCCCCTCGCGAAATGATTCTTGCGCTCCGTCATCGGTCTATCAAGACCACCCTAAAATTGTTAACTCATAAACAAAAATAACACAGTCGACAGTAACAATCAATAGCGGTATGTCAGTCTGTTCATCGTGTCCCATGCGCGGACGGCCGCACTCCCGCCCGGTCCTGAGAAACTACTTTTTACTGCAAGTGCTCTCATCTCTGCTTCCCCGTCTCCAACGAGGTTGATTATTACATTAAATGAAAAAATTGACATAACGCACCTTATTCATTTATTATTTACTTGTAAACAATCCTATATACATAACAGCATTCATGTCGTCAATTGTATGGATAAGCATCGTTTGAATACATGATGATCAAGGAGTGGTGGTAATGGAATTATTCAATCCAAAAACCGCGATTGACACGGTCGAAGCACTTGAGGCGGTCGTAGGCGAGATTCCGCTTCTGATGACGTTAAAGGCAATCGACCATCTTGACGAAGGCGCAATACGTTGGATTGCCGCATCGCCATTTTTATTCGTCGGGTTCGGCGATGGCGAAAAGATCGGAATCACCTTAGGCGGTGGCGATTCCGGCTTTGCAACCGCCGATACGCACGAGCTTCGGGTGCCGGCCGCGATGCTCGACGACCCTACGCTAGCTAGACCCGGCACGGGTTTCGGTTCACTGTTCCTGCTTCCCGACACCGGGGAGACGATGCGCGTCAATGGTCGGGTCGTAGATGTCATCGACGGTGAGATTCGCATTCGCGTTGAGGAGTGCTTTGGTCATTGCGCAAAGGCGCTGATCCGCTCCGCTTTCTGGACGGCCACACCCGACGAAAGCTCGCCGCAGGACGCCGTTAATTTCGTTAGCGCCAGCCACTTTATGGCACTGGCGACAATCGATGCAAACAGCCGCGCCGACCTGAGTCCGAAGGGCGATCCATCCGACAAAATGGCGCGTGTTGAGAAAGGCTGCGTTTGGTTCGCCGATCGGCCTGGAAATCACCGCACTGACAGCTTCCATAACATCATCGCGCAGCCGCATGTCTCGGCATTGTTTTTAATCCCAGGATCGGCCTATATTGCCCGCGTCTCGGGAACCGCCCGGATTACGACTGACGAGGCAATACGTGCAAGCTTCGTCGTTCAGGGCAAGACACCGGCGCTGGCTATCGCCATCGAAAGCAACAATATCGAGTTGAGCCGGAGTCCCGCTCTCTTGCGTGCCAAGCTCTGGCCGGTGCCAGAGCCTACTCACGGTATCCAGCCCACAAAGATATTCCTCGAGCATATGAAGATGAACAAGAACAAGAGTTTAGAAGCGAAACTCGCGAGCGAAGCCCTGTCGAAGCCCGGGTTTCAGGATCAGCTGGAGAAGGATCTGAAGAAGGAATACAAGGACAACCTCTACTAATCCGGCGGAAAGCGGTTATGGCCTTTCATTTGGGATTATTTTCTCTTGCGCTTCCATGATGTTATAATGCATACGACAACGATGCGGAAAGGCCGTGATTGGCTTGTGTTTAATCTTGTTCGCTTACCGGATGCATCCCGTTTATCAACTCGTCCTGGCCGCAAACCGCGATGAGTTTTACGCACGTCCGACGGCGCCGATTCATCATTGGACGGATCACCCTCATGTGCTGGCCGGACGGGATTTGCTCCGGAACGGGACGTGGATGGGCGTGACGAACAGCGGACGATTCGCCGCTTTGACGAATTATCGCGATCCTGCGGAGCAAACCGAGGGTAAGCGATCCCGCGGACAGTTGGTCTCCAGCTATTTAGTCGGGAACGAATCGCCCCAGGCTTACGCGGAAAGCGCCGCCCGCGAACGGACAGAATATCCGGGCTATAACTTGTTGGTTGGCGATCCCAACGAGCTGTATTATTATTCGAACATAGGTCATGAGATTCAAAAGCTCCAGCCCGGTGTTTACGGCGTAAGCAACCATCTGCTGGATACCGATTGGCCGAAGGTAACGAAAGGGAAGAAAGAGTTGGAAGCGCAGCTCAAGGACTTTCGTGAGGACCGTGTCGGTGCATTGTTTGAACTGCTTGAGGACGCGGAGTCGGCACCGGACGATGCGCTGCCTGCCACCGGCGTGCCGCTGCAGTGGGAGCGTCTCCTCTCTTCGATCTACATTCGAAGCGATCATTATGGAACGAGAAGCTCTACGATTTTGTTGATGACTGACAATAAGCTTCACTATATCGAACGAACACGTTCCGGCGAACGCATCCAAGACCGCAGACATTCGATTACGTTCTAATCGCCACAAAGCCTCTCGAGACGATCTCGAGAGGCTTCCTTTGCTTGCACTGTTCGGCCGTGCCACGGCGCATTATTGAGCGGAATGACTTCCGCTTGAGCCCAGGTGACGGGGGAGAAAAGATTGCATCGTCGCTTTCCCTCAATCGTTCAAGGAAATGCTGGCCGATTAAAACGGCGGAGTTTCAATTCCTCATAGGTATGTTCAAAACACTCGTCGTATATCGCAAGAGGAGACTCATGCTGAGTTTCAATTCCTCATAGGTATGTTCAAAACCCATTAAAATCCCGCCAATAAGTCATTTCTACATATTCAAGAATTACGTATCGAGTCCAGCAAACACCTTAATCCCTTTTGCCACGCAGCTATCCTTGTCGTCGATCCCTCGGCTTTTTTGCATGATTGGGGGTCGACGACAAACAGCGTAGTTAAATTATAAGCCTTTGTCCACCTTTTTCCAACCCATAGTCACCTAAATTTAATGTACAATCGTTACAAACGTGCCACGCACTTCTACCTTACCACAAACTTCAAATACTTCGTATCTTTTTTAATACTTGAACAATACCAAAAATAGGAGTAAAATCATGACCAAAGTCATTTTATGACTGCAGTCATTTTTTTTCAAAAGGCGGTGACCCTCCCCCATGCTTAGAGCATCCCGAAAGCAAGAACTGAAAGAACGCATTTTCACACAGTCCATAAAGCTGTTTAAAGAGAAGGGCTTCGACAACGTAACGGTCGAGGAAATTACGCAAGCCTGCGGGATTGCAAAAGGAACGTTCTATAATTACTTTCCGAAGAAAGAAGCCGTGCTGCTCCATCTTGCCGTATCCCAGCTCGAATCCGTCCATGAAACCATCCAAAACAACAAAAACATGCCGGATCTGAGGCAACAACTGCTGCACCTCTTCAGCAATTTGTTTCATCAATACGCCGAACAACCGGACATGGTCAGACTGGTCGTATCGGAAATGATGCGCGCCGACATGTTCATCAATGCCGAGATGAGAATCATTGAAAGGTTCAGGCAAGCACTCGCCGCACTCATTGAAGATGCAAAAGGCAAAGGGCAGCTCACGACGCAAGCGGCCAGCGAAGATATCGCGGCGGTGTTGACCGGCGTTTATTTCAACTCGCTAATGATCTGGCTTTCGGCAGGTACCGATGTGATACAAATCGAGACGCTATTCCAGCGACATTTCGATATCGTGTGGGAAGGCATCTGTTCGGGAGGAGTTGTAGAACAATGATAGCCATCATCGTCATCTCTGCCCTGCTGCTTATCGGCATTAGCGGTCTCCACGTTTATTGGGCCTTCGGCGGTACCTGGGGTTCGAGCGGCGTGATACCGGAAACCAAAGCACAGCAGCCCGCTTTCGTCCCGGGTAAGGCCGGAACACTTGCCGTCGCTTTTCTGTTGATTGCGGCATCCGTGCTGCTATTGATGGAAGCAGGAATCATTAAAGCATTTTCCGGCTTTTTTGTCGTTACTTGGGGCTGCTGGGTATGCGCGATCGTATTCGGACTGCGAGCCATCGGCGACTTCCGATACGTGGGCTTAACAAAACGGTTACGAGGAACGCGCTTCGCCACCTTGGATAGTTATTTGTTTACGCCTCTATGTTTGTGGCTTTGTTTTGCTTTTATATTGGCGACCCGAATAGGAGGGTAAATTCCAGGGGATTGAGGAGGGTTTTTGGGCGTTCGGGATTCAGGCTGGCACCGGAATCACGATTGCGCAGAAGGTGCTCGGTCTATTGGAATTTGCCCAACATGGCCGAGAACAAACGCCGCTCTCTGGTCAACCGATAATTTGGGTACGACTATTAATTCATAATCCAACTGCTTGTACGTTTCAAACAGAATGTGATACGTGGCCAGCGCCTCTTCAAAATCCTGTACTCTTTCGCTGTCCGTTTGGTAGATTTCTTTCCAAGGCGGCAAAATAAACACTTGCTTGTTGTATCTGTACTTCCGAACTGCCGATTCAAGCCTCTCTGAAAAAGGTGCATGGATTAAACTAGAGTATGTCAACGTATCAGGGATGCCTCTGTCAAAAAACAACAAGTACCCCATTCGATTGGACAATGCTGTATGGTAGCTTTCGATCGATCTATCCAGCATGAGGTCGCGATACTTGATTGCATTTTTCCAAGGCAAGGCATCCCCGTCGGAAGATACCTCCGCTTGAATGATTTCTCTGGCGACTTCCGAAACATACGGATATCCGCTTCTCTGTAGTTCATTCAGCAGGGTGGTTTTACCTGCACCAGGCCCGCCGGTGATTACAATAAAATCATTCCTGAACAATGCATGGTCCGTCATTTTTTAGTTCTCCCATCAAGTGAACTATAGTTTTTTTTGAAGAAAGATCTCATCATCTTTAACATAACCGCAGCGTTCATAGGTTCTGATAGCCGGGTCGTTATCGCTGCCCGTTAAAATTTTGATATTCTTCACCCCGCGCTCTGCCAGCTTGTCTTCCAGCAAGGCAATTATGGAAGCGGCAAGTCCCTTTCTCCGGGCTGCCTGCTCGATATACATTTCGGTGACTTCTCCTTGCCCTTCCCGATAGCAAAACGACTTGTAGCTTTGAGCGCAAGCAAAGCCCACGACTTTTCCGTCCATGGTTGCCACAACAATCAATTCACTGCTTCGATTCATACTCTCGATGATTTCCGACGCAGGCAACAGCTCCCCGCCGTTAAAAGCTTGGTTCAATCTTGCAAGGTCTGCCGCATCATCGGCTGTAGCCATTCTTACTTCCGTCGTCATCCGCTCAGCTCCTTCTATATTTCCCATTTCTTCAGGGGCTTCCTCCGTAAAAGTTAATTTTTTTAAATGATAACATGCGGTTGTAAGTCTACGGAACGATTCTCACGCTTCCTTAATTTCTTCCTTCGCTGCCCCTTTGCGAATCGCGTAGGCGCTGTAAAGCAGCAGCATCCAAACGGGACCAATGATCAGAGATACTCTCATGTCCGGCATGAAAGCCATCAATACGATGATCATGGCCATGAAAGCGAGGCAGATGTAGGATGAGACCGGATGCAGCGGCAGCTTGAACTTAAGCTTTGCAATTTCTTCGCGGCTTCTGGCTTTTCTGAACTTGAGCTGGGTAATCAAAATCATGGTCCAGTTCAGGATGCCGGCAAAGGTGGCAATCGAAATAAGGTATACGAACACCTTTCCGGGAACCAGGTAGTTCATCGCTACGGTAACGAGCGTCAGCGCGGAAGACACGAGAATGCCCGCTGTGGGAGTGCCCGATTTGCCGACCTTGGCGAAAATCTTGGGTGCATTCCCTTGCAGCGCAAGTCCGTGCAGCATCCGCCCGTTGCTGTAAAGACTGCTGTTATAGGCGGAAAGCGCGGCCGTTAATACCACCACATTCAGAATGCCCGCCGCTGCCGGTATGCCCATCTTCGAGAATATTTCCACGAAAGGACTTCCCGTTTGCTCCAGTTGATTCCATGGAAACAGCGTCAGCATGACGGCCAACGCTCCAATGTAGAAGATCAAAATCCTCCAAACCACCTGATTGATAGCCTTGGGGATCGTTTTGGACGGATTTGCCGCTTCTCCCGCGGTGATCCCGATCAGCTCAACCCCTCCGAAGGAGAACATGACAATAACCAGAGAGAGTAAAAGTCCGGTAATGCCATTCGGAAAGAAGCCCCCATGAACCCAGAGATTGCTGAAGCCTGTAGCTTGACCATGATTGCCGATGCCAAAGAAAATGATCAGTATGCCCAATACAATCATGGATATGATTGCAGCCACCTTGATAATGGCAAACCAGAATTCAAATTCGCCGTAGAGCTTTACGTTAATCAAATTGATCGCCGTGATGACAACAAGAAAAATCAAGGACGATACCCAGGTTGGCACCCCCGGGAACCAGAAATTCACGTAGATTCCCACAACCGACAGTTCGGCCATACTGACAACGATATAGTTGAACCAGTAATTCCATCCCGAGAGAAAGCCAGGGAATTCTCCCCAGTTCTGATAGGCGTATTGGCTGAACGAGCCGGAAACAGGATGATCCGCGGACATTTCGCCGAGTGCCCTCATGATGAAAAATATGACAAGGCCGCCGATCAGGTACGATAACGTAATGGCGGGCCCTACAAGCTTAATGGTGGTTGCCGAACCATAAAACAACCCCGTACCGATAGCTCCACCCAAAGCGATCATCTGAATATGACGATTATTCAAGCCGCGACGAAGCTCTTGCTGTTCATTTGTGTTCGTGACCATTCGGAAATACCTCCCACGAGAAATGAATGTTTTCGTTGTGAGGGCTTTCAATTTTGAGTGTTCCATAGCCGGCATTATCATCCCGGATGAGGCAGGCTGTGCCTCACCCGGGTATTTTGTCCCTCTTATTATTTCCAGGTGGGCACTAATCTTGCGGTAAAGTGCCGTAAAATTTGCGGCTCATAGGTAAATTCATAGCCTTGGAGGGTATGGGCCCTTTCCTTGATAGCAATCAAGGCATCGGCAACAACATCCATATGGTTGTTTGTGTAGGTCCTTCTTGGAATGGTAAGCCGCAACAGCTCCATCGGAGATTCGCACTGAACGCCTGTTTCAGGATCTCTTCCGAGCAGGAAGGAACCGATTTCCACCGCGCGAACGCCGGCTTCCAGGTAAAGCTCGTTGGCCAGCGACTGTGCCGGGAACTGGCCTGCCGAAATGTGCGGAAGCATTTTCTTCGCATCCACGAATACCGCATGTCCGCCGGTCGGTGTCTGGATGGGCACACCGCCCTCCGTCAGCCTTTTGCCGAGGTATTCCACCTGTCCGATTCTGTAAGCGAGATAATCTTCATCCGTGCCTTCGCGCAGTCCTCTTGCCAAAGCCTCCATGTCTCTTCCGGCAAGCCCTCCGTAAGTCGGGAAGCCTTCCATCGGCACGGCCATCGATCTTGCTTTTGTATAGAGTTCTTCATCGTCCTTTAAAGCGAGAATGCCGCCGATGTTTACCAGAGCATCCTTTTTGGCGCTCATCGTAAAGCCTTCTCCATAGGAGAACTGTTCCTTGATGATTTCAGCAATGCTTTTGTTCTCATAGCCCTTTTCGCGCTGTTTGATAAAGTAGGCATTCTCCGCAAATCTCGCGGCATCGATAAATACGCGGATGCCATATTTTTTGCCGATGGCGCTGACTTCCCTCATATTTTCCATGGATACCGGCTGTCCGCCGGAGCTATTGCAGGTAATGGTGATGAGAATAAAACCGATGCTCTCGACGCCTTTTTCCTTGATGAAGCTCTCCATTTTCTCGCAATCAAAGTTGCCTTTGAAATCAAAGGGAACGGTCGTTTGGAAAGCCCTTTCAGTAACAAAGTTTACCGCACGACCCCCGGACAACTCAATATGCGCCTTTGTGGTATCAAAGTGCATATTTCCCAGAATGTATTGCCCTTTTTGGATCAGAAGCGGAAACAGTACCTGCTCCGCGCCTCTTCCCTGATGGGTAGGAATGGTGTAGTTATAGCCGATAATGTCCTTGACGGACTGGACCAGGTTGTAGTAGTTTTTGCTTCCGGCGTAGGATTCATCCCCCAGCATCAAACCCGCCCACTGGTTATCGCTCATTGCGCCTGTTCCGCTGTCGGTCAAAAGGTCGATATATACGTCTTCCGCTTTAAGCAAGAAAGGGTTGTAGCCCGCCTCAATCAACGCCCTTTCCCGTTCCTCTCGCGGAATCATTTTAATGGGCTCAACCATTTTAATGCGAAACGGCTCTGCCATTCTCATATCCAATTCCTCCTGCTGAAAATAATTTTTACTTACATCTAATTTATTCAGCAAGATTCATGCCAACTTTGCGGCGGGCTTCAGGTGACAAAAAGGCAATTTTAGCCTAAAAGGGGACGATAAAAACCGCAATTCCGCCGGATGCTGCCGTGTTGGCGGTCCGTCTTCAAAGTACCCATGTGTCATTATGATACAGACAGGAAAATAGCCTGTCCGGTTCCATAAAGCTAAGCCGCCAAAACTTTGGGGCATAAAAAAGCCGTCAGCAATGTGCCATTATGAGACAGTATTGACGCCTTTATTATAGGAGGTGTGCCATTCTGACATACATTCAATCGATTTGCTTTGTTTCCTCGGGTCCATCTTCATATTCGGCGGCCAAACCGTATTCCCTGCATTTACGATACAGCGTGGATCGGGACATGTTCAATTGCTTCGCCGCCACAGCTTTGGATTTATAAGTTTCCAACGCTTTTTTCAGCACCAGAGCCTCCACTTCGCTCATGGTTGGAAATGCATGGAAGGTAAAGCTGAGCTCCGGCGGCTCCTTTTTGATGGAATCGACAGGGTCCGGCAAATCGTTGCCATCGATGACTCCGTCTTCATCGCTGACGATGCAAACCTCGACAATATTTTCCAGCTCCCTGATATTTCCGGGATAAGAGTACTCCGTAAGCATTTTAACCGCCCTGGGAGTCACCCGGACTTCCTTCCCCAGCCGCTTTCCTATTTTTTGAACCGCATGCCGGATATAAAGGTGAATGTCTTCTTTCCGCTCTCGGAGCGGAGGTATTTTGATCCGGATTACGGAAAGCCTGTAATACAGATCCTCGCGGAAGGTCTTTTCTTCTACCATTTTCATGAGATTTTTGTTGGTAGCCGCGATGACCCTTACATCAATCTGCTTTAAGCGGATTCCTCCCACCCGCATAATTTCCCGGCTTTGCAGCACTCGGAGCAGCTTAGCCTGAAGATGAACGTTCATGTCCCCGATTTCATCCAAAAAAATCGTTCCGGTATCCGCCAGCTCAAAGATCCCCGGCCTTCCGCCTTTTTTGGCCCCCGTAAACGCACCCTCTTCATAGCCGAAAAGCTCGCTCTCCAGCAGGCTTTCAGGGATCGCGGCGCAGTTCACGGTTATAAAGGGTTTTTCGGCTCTTGCGCTACGCTTATGAATAAACCGGGCGACAACTTCCTTCCCGGTGCCGCTTTCCCCCTGCAAAAGCACGGTAGAGCTTACTTGGGAAGCTTTTTGCGCGGTTTTCAACGTCTGGATCATGGCAGGGTTGTTGCCTACCACGTTGCTGTCGACATCCGCAAGAAACTGCAGCTCCTGATACAGATGCTGAATGGTCGAATTGGCATTTTCCAGCTTCTCATGAAGTCTTCTGATCTCCGAAACGTCCCTGAATATGGATATGGCACCTTCGACCCCGCGATTGTGAATAAAAGGCACGATATTGGATATAACCTCTTTGCCGTTCACCTTTGTCTTGATGCCAATAAGCTTTCCGCCGGTGCTAAGGACCTGGGGAATATGGGAATCCGGGACGGTTTCGGTCACTTTTTTGCCCAGAAGCTCACTGGCCTGAACCCCCGTAATGCGGTAATTGGCTTCATTGACATAGATGATTTTCCCCTCGCTGTCCACTACCGCGATTCCATCGTGAATGGATTCCAGGATTCCCTCGCTTGCCTTGATGATATCATGGATATACATCGAACGTTCCCTCCGCCGCGCTTAATCTGCAAAAGCGTGCCGCTCTCTTCGGCAGCTCATCATCCATAACAAGACCGGTGGCTCAAATTAGCGATATTCACCATCATATCATGTTTTCGTATAACCATGGAATATATTGTTAGTTTTGGTTTGCGCGTTTTTGACAAAAATGCAACGGAAAGGGCCCCAATGATTCCCATTGTACCCGCAAGTATGAAGGCGCTGGAGTACATGCTCGTATATTGAATTACGAAACCGGTTACAATTGGGCCTACACATTCGCAAGCCCGATTCCTCTGCCCGTCCTTGCTCGTATAAGATCTTCTCGAAACGGTCGTTCAGCTTGCCCGCCGTTTCCTTGCTCATGCCGACGCCGTCATCGGCTAGCACGAAAAAGATGTCCGTCTCGAGTTGGTATGACGATACCGTAATTTCGCCGGTGCCGCCATGCTTTTCATGCCTGTAGGGATTTGAAACATTCTTAAACGCTGTAGCGGCTTATGTAAAGACAAGAGACCCAAGGCTGTCGCTCATGAGTCAATATGGATATTAAGTTGAGTATTTTCGGATAATCGAGTCTAGAGCAACTGCGGCATGTTTAAAGCCGTCGCTTACTCCAGTGGCATACATTTTTTCGGAATCATCTTGTCTCTTTTTAGCCTCAGCATCCCAAATAGTTTGAATATAACTTAGGTTTATGATGAGTTTTTTTAATTCTTGAAACATATCTCCTCCACGTTTTAGGTCTCCAAATATTGACCATTTGATGTTCAAAGTTTTTTAAGCAACAACCTACCTTATTTTCGTAAATCAAGGTTCATAATAAGCATAATAGAGATCAAAGGCTTAAAAATACAATTAAAAAATGAATAAAAAAGCCAGCCCATTTTTCTCTGCGGCCTTGGCGAACTACAAATTATATCACCACCCTTGACCTTTGACACTTTTAACGTATCATTAAGTCTATTGTATTCCGACCCGTTAAAAGTGCCAAGCATGTTCTATTTCTTTGATTGACATCTGTACGCAGGTAATCCTACAATTTGAACAGAGGTGAGTTTGCATTGATTCATTCAAAACTCAAACTAGTTCTTGACAAGAGAGGAATCTCTATTCGCCAGTTAGCGAAAGATATTGATTATCGTTTCGATAGTGTACGCGCTCTGTATAACGATCAAACGGAACGTTATCCGCGAGAGCTTCTAGACAAGCTCTGTTCTTATTTAGGCGTTAATGTTGGCGATCTATTAGAATACAGAAATGATGATTCCGAGAACCCGCCAGGTGACTGATTTTCTTATCACGCTCGTGTTTAGGCTCAGTACTTTTCGTATATTTTGAAATGGCTCAGTAACGCTATTTTTACAGGTTTTGAACCTACCTATGAGGAATTGAAACTCCAAAGTGTGGCAACTGTCTTCCCCCTCCCCTACTACCCCACAAAACATGTATCGATAAAACAAAAAAGCACCGCGAATACCAAGGGAGCTGCCCCTTCGTTTCGCAGTGCTTCGTATCGTTTCTTTCGATGATAGATTGTTACTCTACCAACAACTTTACAAAAATCCTCGCTCCATCCTGCTTATACCGAAGCTTTAATAGCTCCTGCAGACATCAACCACTAATTCAAGTAAGCCGAATTAATATAGAAGAATTCAAACTTGCTGTCGCTGAAATTGGCGAACGAAGCTTTCAATTTGTCGTTCGTATGGGCGCTGTACTGCATCGTCACGGTATCGTTCGCCACGACAAACATCACATGAGAGTAGTCCAAAGCGCTGATAAAACCGCCGGCTGGCGTGGTAACTTTCGTTGTTTTATAGAAATATTTCTTGGTGCGCACCATGTAATCTTCCAAGCCGTTGCTGACATTGCGGCCTGTGTTCACCCAGGCAATCGATTCGGGCTTCCATGTGCCGTCCGTCGGAATGCCGCCGGCATACATCGCCTGGGAAACATAGTTCGCGCAATCGACTCCGCCGTTCTCCGTATGAAACTTGTAGTTTTTATTCCATTTGCTTGTATCATAGTAAGGCGATTTCGTCACCGTAGACGTGTACCTGTTCGCATAGTCTCTTGCCGCAATCCGGTTGTATGTAAAAGCGGCTTGGGGCTGGACTGCGCTTCGCACCGTATAAGCTCGATTGGTCGTAACCGCTTCCAATAAATCCTTTTGCCCATGCTTCATCATCGTTTCCTCGGTTTCAGGAATGAAGTGGGCCGCCGGAATCCAATCCATATAATTCAAAAATTCAAGCTTCGCGCTTTGGTTATCGATGACGCCGTTGACGACTTTGGCCGTAAGCCGGAACGAGTCGTTCTGCTCCGTTGCCGTGCCGATATATTCGCTGAGGTCTTTAAGCCGGTCACTGATGACTTGCTCGGATTCCATGGCGCTGATCGCGTTGGTTTGCTTTAATGCGGCGGACTGACTCTTCATTCCTTTGACGTAGGGAATCTCGTCGACCGACTTGGCTTTTAACGTTTTGCTCAAAGAAATATCGACTCTTGCCGTCAGTACGTTGTCCTTCACCGAGTACTCGGAGATGTCGCTGTCGATGGTATTCAGCGTGTAGTAAGGCTTGTAAGCTTGCCCGACAAAATCGACAACGAATTTTTGGGCCTCTTCCCGGACTTTCGCATCGCCCGCCTTCAGGTTCGTGTCATCGGCGAAAGCGACGGCCGAAGTTAAAGCAAACAACATGATTGCGCTTACAGCTATTTTTTTACCAAACATCATCAATTCCTCCTCGATTTGGAATGACATTGGTGTGCAATCTGATCCCGCGCACAATGCAACTATATAACAAATAGTCCGGCCCGCAGAGGATTATGATTATCTTGCAGAAAAATGGCATTATGACGCGTGGAAAATGTCGAAAACCGGCGCCTGACCCCATCAATACAAAAAGGCGGCCAAGCGCGAGCGCTGGCAGCCTTGTTTCATCCCTATATTACAGCTTGTTGAATACGTCGGTGAGCACCGGTACGATTTGCGATTTGCGGGAGACGATGCCTTTGAGCACCGCTTTGTTGTCATCCAGCTTCACGTTGTACGCCTGCTCCACGGCATGCGCGGCGCGGCCGAGGGCCAAACCGATCGAATCGTTGTTCAAGATGTCCGTCACGACGAAGAGGAACAGGTCCAGGTTTTTCTCCGCGATGATGCCGGAGAGAGCCGCTTCCAACTCCACTTGGCGGGACAGCACGTCATTCGTGTCGACGGCGTTCACTTGGGCGATTTCCACTTTGTAGCTGCCCATTTGGAATTCTTTGGCGTCGAGCGAGATCAGTTGGGCGATCGTTTTGTCGCTCAGATCGGCGCCGGCTTTGAGCATGTCCAGACCGTAAACTTCGGCGTTCACGCCGGCGATTTCGGCCAGTTCGCGAGCAGCGGCTACGTCTTCATCCGTGCAGGTAGGCGACTTGAACAGGAGCGAGTCGGAAATGATCGCGGACAGCATGAGACCGGCGATTTCTTTCGGAATGGCGACCCCGTTTTCTTTGTACAGCTTTTTCAGAATCGTCGCCGTGCAGCCGACCGGCTCGGCACGGTAATAGAGCGGACCGCTTGTCTCGAAATTGGCGATGCGGTGGTGGTCGATGACCTCCAGCACGCGAACATGATCGATGTCGGACGCGCTTTGCTGGCGCTCGTTGTGGTCGACCAGAATGACGTTTTTCGCTTCGTTCGCCACCGTCTCGACAAGGCGCGGCGCTTCCGCTTTGAAGTAGTCAAGCGCGTATTGGGTTTCCCCGTTTACGCTGCCTAAGCGGACAGGCTCGACATTTTGGCCTAGCTGAGTTTTCAAATGCGCATACGCAATGGCGGAACAGATCGTATCGGTGTCTGGGTTCTTATGTCCGAAAATAAGTACTTTGTCCATCCTTATTCTCCTTACTTGTTTTGTTTTGGCGAGAAAAGTATACCGTACATCCACATTCACAATCAAGATTCCCCTACAGATTATATCGTAAAACTATCATTATTCCTATCCCTTTAATAGAATTACTTAAGTTACTTGCGTGAAACAAATACAAAAAACAGCTCTTGTTCGCACAAGAGCCGAGCTTGTTGAGAAAGTGGTCGAACGGGATAATAGAGGTTACGAGAGGGTAGGGTATCCACTTCCGACCGCTCTTGTCCTCGGGAAATTTGATTGGAAGCCGCTTATTAGCGGACATTTCCCGAAGACAAAGGCGGCCGCTATCGCTTCTCCAGTGGATACCCCACCTACGTTTGTATCTCTATTTTTGTAAGACCAACTTTCTCAACACTCTGAGCTCTTGTTCGCACAAGAGCCGGTCTTTATTTTACGGGTACGCTGCTGCCCCCTTGAAAAGAAGAATCATACAAGCGGTTGCTGAATCAAAGTAGCAAAGTTGAACTGATGCCTATGACCGTCATTTAATGTGGTCATGCCCGTAACAAAGTGTACGTGCTTGCCATTTCCAACCGAAATTGCCGGTCCGGTTCTAATTTTTTTCAGATTATGAAAATGGTTCAGGAAATCGGTGTGTGTAAGATCGATTTCATGTACATGGCTTTTCCCGGACGGGATGACTTGCCCGGTAACTCCGGCAAAACGATGATTGTGACGGTCTGCGCCTTGTTCCGCTAATTTCGTGCTGCCCTCAAATTCATGTACATGTGTCTGCGATAGTCTGATTTTCAATTTGCCTTTCGGTTTTAGCTTTCGATTCACCATGCAAACCGTCCCTTCTTTCAAGAGGCTAACTCTAGATACCATTATAAATAACGTGTTATTTGTCCAGTAAGGGATGAATGCCTAGCTATAGGAAGAAATCCGGACGCGAAAACGTTTGGATAAAACTTTACCCAACGGAAGACAATATTGGTAAATTGGGTAACGAATCCAAACGGTGAGAACACATGCCAACCATTTCACTCCTGCAAGCATCCATGATTCTGATGTTGTCGACGGGATTGATGAATCATGTCATCATTATTCCGGTTATGCTGGAGGTAGCGGGCAGGGACGCTTGGATCTCCGTCTTCTTTGCGACAGTCTTATATATGGTATGGCTGGTCTTGATCTATTGCATCGTCCGGCGAACCGGGGACCAGCACATTGTGGAATGGATCAGCGCCCGGTTCGGCAAGTTTTGGGCCGTCCTGTTCGCAGCCGTCTTTGCCGCTTATTTGTTGTACATCGGCGCCGTCACGACCGTGGATACGGTCAAGTGGTCCCGCATTTACTTGCCGCTGATGCCCGGACTTTCCCTTACGGTCCTGCTCGTGGCGATCTGCTTTTACAATGCCTATAAAGGGCTCCGGAGCATCGCCATGACGGCCGCGCTGCTGCTTCCCATTGTCGTCATTCTCGGTTTCTTTGTCATGTCGTCCAATATTCCGCACAAAAATTACGGTTTATTGCGGCCGTTTTTCGAGAATGGCTACGGCCCCGCACTGCGGGGAATTCCGTATATCGGGGCCGGCTTAAGCGAATTGTTCGTCCTTGTCTTGATGCGGCACCGCATTCACAAAACGTTAAAGTACATCCATCTTCTGACGCTAGGCATCCTACTGGTAGGGCTGACCATGGGACCGCTGATCGGAGCCATTGTCGAGTTCGGGCCGGTCCGGGCCGGCTTGCTCCGGTACCCGGCATTTGAAGAATGGAGATTGGTGAACCTCGGTAAATATATCGAGCATCTCGACTTTTTGTCCGTATACCAATGGCTGTCCGGTGCCTACATTCGAATTTCCTTGGCGATGTATTTGATCGCAGACATGGCAAGCCTTCTATGGAAACAAAAATCGGTTCCATGGCTGCTCGTAAGCTCGGGGCTGTTCATTGCCGCGCCCTATTTGCCTGTAACGGGCTTGCGGTTTCTCGGCACGCTGCAGACGACGCTGCCCTATATATCAGCGGCGGTGCTGGCGCTGTCCTTAACGCTGGCAGGAATGACCTTGCTGCCCCGCCACCGGAAAGGGAATGGACCATGAACACTCCTCACGAGCTGCCGCCTGTGAAAAATGAGCCGTATTTGCGCTCGGTATACGAGGACAGCCAGGACATTTTGTTCTTCCCCATCGAATATCCGGTCTCTTCAGGCGGAAGCACGCGACTGCTGCTCTATTATTGTCAAGGCCTGACCGATACCGACAAACTCAATCAAACCGTCCTGCCGAGACTGATTGAGGCCGTCCCGGACTTCGCGAGCGGCGATCCGCATGCCCTTTCCGGCATCACCGGGCTGAATCTGCAGCCGGTCGAGGGAAAGGACTGGTTTCGGCGGGCCAACGACCTGCTGTTCCAAGGAAGCCTGCTGATTCTGACGGAATCAGACCGCTTATACAGCTGCAATCTGGCCGCTCCGCTGAGCCGAACCCCGGAAGAGCCCAAGACGGAAACCTCCCTGTTGGGCCCCCGGGACGGCTTCATCGAACAGCTCGATACGAATGTCGCGCTGATCCGGAAACGGCTGCTATCCCATCATCTGAGCTATAAAGAATTCCGTGTCGGCCTCAACTCCCGCACCCGGGTCGGTTTGATGTATATGGACGGAACGGCGGACCCGCGGACCGTGCAGGTGGTTGCGGACCGCATCTCGAAACTGGAGATGGATGGCATCGTGAGCATTTCGGAGCTGATCGAGCGGATCGTCGATTCCAAACTCGCGTTGTTTCCCGCCGCTTATCATTCGGGGCGCCCGGATTTCGCCGTCCGGGCCCTGCTGAAAGGCAGGCTGGTCATTCTCTTCGACGGATCGCCCACGGTTGCGATCGCGCCGATTACCATAACGTTCGCCTTCAAATCCGCCGAGGACGCGCATACCCATTACTACTTCGTCGCCTTCGGCCGTCTGCTGCGTATGTTCGGTTTGTTTCTGGCCGTTTTTTTGCCCGGGTTCTGGATCGCGCTGCTGACATTTCATCAAGACCAGTTTCCGGTGAGCATGCTGGCTACGATTGTCATTTCGCGGCAAGGCGTCCCTTTTCCGAGCCAGCTTGAGCTTTTCGCCATGCTGATCCTGTTCGAGTTGTTCCGCGAAGCGGGGATGCGCCTGCCGCCTAACATCGGGCAGACGCTGTCGGTGGTGGGAGGCCTCATCATCGGTCAAGCCGCGATCAGCGCGGGTCTGGCCTCGCCCAGCATGGTGGTCGTGATGGCCACCAGCATGGTCGCTTCCTTCGTGACGACGACCCAGACGCTGTTCGGTACGATCTCGATTTTGCGCATTTTCGTGCTGATTTTGTCGGCGAGCTTCGGCTTGTACGGCTTCCTGCTCTCGGCCTTTGCAATCATCACCTACGTGGTGAACCTGACCTCCTTCGGCGTTCCGCTCATGTCGCCGCTGTCTCCTACGTCGATGAAGGAAATCGTTCCGGAGCTTTTTCGTACCCCGTTCAACCGATTGACGAAAAGACTCCGCTTTTTGAAGAAGACATCGCCCGAACGGGAGGAATGACCGATGCGCAGGCATCCTTTGCTCCAATTGATGCTTATCTTACCGCCGCTCCTGCTGCTCTCCGCCTGCGGCATGCGGTCCGTCGAGCAAGTCATTTACCCGAATGCGGTCGGTATCGATTATGTGAAAGGCCAATATAAGGTGTACGTCCAAGTGATTGATTTCACGAACATCGCCAAAGTCGAGAGCGGGGGCCGGCGGGCCAATCCGAGCAATTTTATCGGAGAAGGCACGGCCTCTACCTTCGATGAAGCCATCTTTCAAGTGTATCGCACTTCGCATCAATCCGTTTCCTGGAGCCATATCTCCTCTATCGTCTTCAGCAAAGCTCTGCTGGAGCATGGGATCACGGACGTCATGGATTTGTGGGGCCGGTTCAACGAATTCCGGCAGACGCCGTGGGTGTTCGGGACCGAACGTCCGATGCGGGAGATTTTGTCGGCTAACCCGATTCTGAACATTTCGATGCTGTATTCGCAGCTTAGCAGTCCGATGGATATATACCGGCAAAGCTCTTTTATCGAGCCGCTGCGGCTGTACCACTTTATGTCTGCCCTGTACGAGCCCGGAATGACCTCTCTCCTGCCTTCCATCGCCATCAACGAGAAGGCTTGGACCAAAAACACAGCGCCGCACAAAAACCTGATGATTGACGGCGTGTACGGCATGAAGAAGGACAAGCTGGTCGCGGCGCTGCCGAATAAAGATTTGCTCGGCTTCCGCTGGATGAACCGCTCTACCGTCCGGGGCGTGCTTGCGCTGGGCGATCCGAAGCGGCCGACGGCGGTGGTGGTCATGCAGAAGCCGAAAGCCGTGATTACTCCCGTGGTGCAGCAAAACCGGGTAAGCTTCAACATCGAGGTATCCACTTCCGGCGGCGTATTTCAATATAACCGTCCAATGGACGAAAAGGAAATTCAGCGGCAAGCGGAGCACCAAATAAAAGAAGAAATCGAGCACACGTACCGTAAAGGACTGGAGCGTAAAATGGATGTGCTGCAGCTATCCGACGCGCTATACCGACAGGACCCGAATAAATGGCGAAAACTCGCCCAAAAGGACGAGTTTTTCCTCAATAAAGACTCTCTGCAAAGCGTAAAGGTGAAAGTCCGAATGGACAATTCGCAAAAGCTAAAGCTTAAACGGCCTTCCATGTTAAAAGAAAAGAGCTGAGCCACTTCTACTACGAACCGTCGGAGGCAGCCTGCCGCAGCGCCGTCAGCCGCTCCGCCACGGCGTCCAGCCGGTCCTGGATCAAGATGGCGTCCGCATACGCAGCCGGGATGCCGGCAAAGCCGTAATACACGCCCGCCAGCCCGCCGGCGATGGCACCGATTGTGTCGCTGTCGCCGCCGAGATTGGCGGCCCGCTGCACGACATCAGCGAAGCCGTCGCCCTGCTGCAGGCAGTACAGCGACCAGCGCAGCGTATCGACGACGAAGCCGGTCGGCTCGCAGTCCGGCGCTTCGGCCAGTGCGGAAGCGTACGGGGTGCCCTGCGTTTCCGCCGCCATCGCCGGGCGCAATTCTTCGCCGTTCAGCAGCCGCAGCGCGATCCGGTTGTACAGGCCGCACGCTTCATTGCACCGCTCGTCGTAATGCGTCATCTTCGACTGCATCCGCGATATGCGGTCGACCAGGCCCAGGTCGGCATAGGCGAGCGCCACCGGCAGGCAGCGCATCAGCGAGCCGTTGCCCGCGCTGCGGCCCAGGTCTTGATCGGCCAGAAAGGCGGCTTCGAACCAATGGCCGTCATAGCGCGCGAACGCCCGGCGGATAATATTGCCGATATCCTTCGGATCGGAACGGTACCACGCCAGGAAGCGTTCCCCGATGCTCGCCATCGGATCGTCCGGGCCGTCGAGAATGCCCTCCGCCACACAAAGCGTCATCATCGTGTCGTCCGTAACCTCCCCCGGTTCGAGGTCCCACACCCCGCCACCGATGATGTCGGTCAAATAGCCGTACTTGCGGTGAATCTCCCTGGTGCTCATGAATTCGGTCGTCCCGCCGAGCGCATCGCCGACGGCGACGCCGTACAGCCCGCCCTTGATGCGGTCCGCAATACTTGTTCTTCCGTCGTTCATCCCGCTTTCCCCCTCCTATAGTTCAGCCCACGGTGTGCCTATGCTCGCATACTTGCGATAGCGGCTCAGCACCCGCTTCACCTGTGCGATCCGTTCCTCCAGGCTGCCGTGCAGCAGGATGTAAGGCACCCGCCGCGCCGCCAGATCGGCCGCAATCTGCTTCTGGAACACGCGGCGCTGCACGTCGCCCGAACGGTCCCACGTATCGTCGTACGGAATGTCGTCGCCGCACATGAAGACGAGATCGTAACGCGAAGCGGCCTGCGCCGCCAAGTCCCGAAGCCGCAGCAGCGCCATCCCGTGATAATAGTGCGCGAACATGAACGTCGTGATCGCATTCGTATCGACGAACAGGTAGCCGTTCGCCTCAGGCAGCAGCTTTTCCTCCCTGGCCAGATGCCCTTCGGCAATCTCTACCAGCTGGTCCGGCGTCAGCCGGCGGTCCGTCTGATGCTGCGCCCAATACTCGCGCCCGTACTCCGGCATCCAGACCGTCCCGAACTCGCGGGCCAGCGCTTCGCACACGGTCGTTTTGCCGGTCGAAGGCGCGCCGAGGAAGACGACGGTCGTCACCAGATCCCGGTACACCAGCGGATGGACGAACGCGCGGTTCGCCAACGGGTCGCGCCGCACCGCCGTTCCCGATACCGGAAACGCCTCCCGACTCGGGTCGACCTGCCGGTTCACGACGTTCAGCGCTTCGCTCATATGCTCGCCGTACGGCTCGCTGGAATAAAAATGCGTCACTCTTCGGCCGCCAAGCAGGCCGATCATATAATCCTCCTGCGCCTTCTTGATCTCCGGCGTATACCCCGTTTCCGTCGGCCCGTCCCAAGCCTCGATCACTTCGACCTCGAGATACAGGGCGCGAATCCAGTCCGCCCGCACCGTCAGCGGAATGTCCGTCGTTTCGGGACAATCGTAGATGACGGCGATCACGTGATCGGTCTCCGCGAGGGCCGTTTCGATCATATATTGGTGCCCCCGGTGCAGGGGCGCGAATTTGCCGAGCGTCAGCCCGACCGTTAATCGCTTGTCGCTCATAAGCCCACCCCCATGCGTCCCGACCGCTGCGCCGCCCGGTATTCGCTGCGCCACTGGATCAGCCCGCTTGTCGCGATCCCGAGGAAAATAACGTACAGCGCGGCCAAAACATACAGCTCTTTATACGCATACATCCCGATCGACAGCACGTCGACCGCAATCCAGAAATGCCAGTTTTCCAGCACCTTGTTCGACAGCAGCAGTTGCGCGAGAATGCTCAGCGTCGCAATGAACGCGTCCACATAAGGGATCGACGCGTCCGTGTACCGGGCGAGCACATAGCCCCAGCCTGCCGTCACGACAACGAGCAGCAGCGCCAGCAACAAGCCGAGCTGCGGCGTCATCCGCCGCGTCGGCCGCACTTTCGCCTGACCGCGTTTGGTCAGCCAGACGATCCAGCCTTGAATGCTCAAGACGAAAAACACGACCTGCAGCGTCATATCCGCGTACAGCTTCGCATCGTAGAACATGACGAAAAAGCACGCTACATTCACCAGCCCGACGGGAAAGCACCATATGTTTTGCCGCGCCGTCAACCATACGCTGAGCAGTCCGCTCGTGGTCGCCGCAATCTCCAGCGGCGTCGACGACGTGAAATAAGCGACCAGCAGCATGCAGGCGAGTAGCCCGGCCATCGTATACCATCTGTCCATGAATCTCATCCTCCCAATGTAGTTCTACGTTGACAATTCAATACTTTCAAAACGACTATATTAGAATCTAAAAAAATTAGCTGTACAACGACAGCTTCGGCAGATTGCCGGTAAAACGGTACAACTGTGCGGCGCGCTGCGAGTAGCGATTCGATTTCTTCGGTTCCCCGTTCGCGTCGCGAATCTCCTCCAATACTCCGCTGCGGCTCTGGGTCGACTTCATTTTGCGGATAAAATTCGCTTCCTCGAAGTCCGGCACCACCGTCCGGATGACCTGATACAGCTCGCCAAGCGTGAATTCGTCCGGCAGAAATTCTCCGGCAATCGGGGTGACCAGCATGCTCTGCCTGACCCGCTCCAGCGCATCCGAGAGAATCCGCTTGTGGTCGAAGGCCAGCTCCAGCCGGGTCAGCGCCTCGGACACCGGGAACAGCGCCACCTCCGCCGCATCGTCGGCAGCGGCCCGCGCGGCCAAATATTTCTCATGAACCAGCGCGAAAAAAGCATGGGAGATAATCCATCCCCTTGGGTCCCGGCCCGGATCGCTGTAGACGTTGAAATATTCCATGTGAACGCCGTCCACGCCGGTCTCCTCCTGCAGCTCGCGCCTCGCGGTCTCGTACATCGACTCCGTCTCCCGGGAGAAGCCTCCGGGCAGCGCCCACATGCCTTCGTACGGCCATACCTTCCGCTTGATGAGCAGCACCTGCAGCTCCCGCTTCGGCAGCGATTTCGTCGCCGTCGGCTGCGGCTCGGACGTAATGGTGAAGATGACGATATCCGCCGGCGCCCCGTCCGGCGTCCGGTATTTGCTTGCCGTATAGTTCGAACCGTTTTCCATAGTCATGCCGCGGCTCCTCCTTTTATTTTCTGTTTCGATAATATCATTATGACATTTTTGAATCATTTGTCAAGACCGAACAAAAAAAACTGCCGCTCACAAAGGAACGGCAGGAACCAAATCGGAAATTCGCTTATTCGATTTATCGCGATCCGTCAGGTCAAATCCATCGTCGGCAGCTCACTCAAAGCCGTCTTCGTCATGTCTTGAACGTGCTGGCCGTTGGCGCGAACCAAGGTGTAATATTCATAGTTTCGGATCACCGTGAAGTCGTCTTCCATCACGCCGGGATAGGCACGATTCACCGAGTAAACCTGGCTCCGGTAAGCCTGCAAAGCCCGTCCCTTGTGCAGACGATAGTCGCTGATATCGACCCGCGCCGTAATCGGGCACGTATCCTTCGGCCCCGAGTCCTTGCAGTGATCGTAATAATGAGGAATCGAGGTGTAATAAAAAGATGGCCGCCGCCCCTCCGGATACTCTGCTTCCGCCAACATAACCGCCTTCTCCGTCGCTTCGGAAATCGCGATATGATCGGGATGCCCCGTTACCCCGTCCGGCGGGAACGTAAGGACCGCATCCGGCTTCAGCTCCACAATAGTCGAGCGAATCCGCTCCGCCAACGCTTCCGGATCGATCGACTTTAATTCGCCGTCCCGGTAACGGTACAGAATCAGCTCGGCAACGCCGAGCACGGAGCACGCGCCACGCAACTCCTCTTCCCGGTGCCGGGCCAGCTCTTCACGGGTGGCGAATTGAAACTCGCCGGATTTTCCTTTGCATCCCGATGTGGCGCACGCCAGAACAACCTCGTGGCCCGTGCCGCTAAGCTTGGCGATCGTCCCTCCGGCTGCAAAGGATTCGTCGTCGGGATGGGCGAAAACGAATAACCATCTTTTCTTCATTCCCCTTCAGCCCCCTGTTGTTCGTATCGTAGTGAGCTTGTTGAAAAAGTGGTCAATTGAGGTAATAGAGGTTACGATGGGGTGGGGTATCCACTTCCGACCACTCTTGTCTTCGGGAAATTTGATTGGAAGCCGCTTATTAGCGGACATTTCCCGAAGACAAAGGCGGCCGCTATCGCTTCTCCAGTGGATACCCCACCTCCGTTTGCATCTCTATTTTTTGCAAAAGCCCACTTTCTCAACACTCTGACGCCTCTGTAGACGTCTTCGTTTGCAAATAAGACAGCCCCATGGCCGTTACGCCGTAAATCGGCTCCTTCCTCGCCTCGTCCAATTGAACCTGCGGAGCGTACGCTTTGATCTTGTTCATCAGCAGCTCCCGGACGTGCCCTTCGTTCTGCAGCACGCCGCCCTGCAGTATCATTGTAAACGGTTTGTCTAGGAACGACAAGTGCCGTACCACCGCAGCGACGCCGATGAACAGCTCGTGAGCGGCCGCCTCAAGAATCTGCTGCGCTTCCCGATCCCCGGCCGAAGCCGCCTGGCCGACCACGCGGGACAGCTCGCTCAATTTCTCGACGGAGTAGTCCGGGCCGTACATCCAGTTGAACAAGTCTTCTTCCTGGTCCATGCCCAAATGCGGCAGCACCCAGTCGCCAAGCCGGGTGCCCGCCTCTCTGCCGTCATAAGCCTTGAGAATCGCCATGACCGCCTGCTTGCCGATCCAATAGCCGCTGCCTTCGTCACCGACGCGGTGGCCCCAGCCTCCGGCTCTGGCCGTCTGACCCTGCTCGTTGATCCCGAAGATAATGGAGCCCGTGCCGGCAATGGCCAGAATCCCCGGCTGGCCGCCCGTTGCGCCGAGCAATGCGGCGTAGCCGTCGTTCTCTACGATCAGATGCTGGACCCGGATCGGCAGCTGCTCCAGCACCTCCTGCACCAGCCCGGTAATCACGCGCCGGTCGTATTCCGTATCCAGCCCTGCAAGGGCGAACACGGCGCATTCCACCTCGATCTCCGCCTGCGGCTGGCCGCTATCGTCCTTGTGACGCAAGTCCGCGATCGCCTCTTCGATTCCAAACACCAGTTCGCGAATCACACCGTCTTTCCCGATGCCCTGGTAATTGGACGAACCGCCTTTTCCTTGCCCGAGTACGTTGCCCTGCCGGTCCATGAAGACGACACGGCATTTGGTCCCTCCGCCGTCAATCGCCAGCAGAGGGATGCTGCGTTTGCCCATCAGGAACCACTCCACTCCGTCATGACTTGGTCCAGATGCTCCATCGCCCGCTGAATTTTGCCCTGCGCTTGCCCCAGCCAATTCAGATGGGCTTGATGCTGAACCATTCGGAGGTCGACCATGCGGTTGATTTCCTTCGGACTCGGTCCTCCCGGCAGCGAGCGGATTTCCACAAAATGCACGGGATCGAGCGCCTGGCGCAGCGTTTCTTCGGTAAGCGACGTATCCCGCCCGATGTGGCGGCGTGCGCTTTCATTGACGATGGACAGCGTAATTTCGTTAGCCGCCAGGCCTTGCGCCAGGGACAGCTTCACGACGTCGCTGACGATATGATGGGCTTTTCTGAACGACAAGCCGTCCGTCCGCACGAGCGTGTCCGCCAGCTCCGTCACCGTGGCGAAGCTTCCCTTCGTCCGCTCGCGCAGCACCTCTTTGTTCACTTCCATCGTACCGACGACGGCGGCGAACAAACGGTACATTTTGTCCATGATGTCGAGGCTTCTCCATGCATAAGGCTGCATATCGTCCTCGGTGTCCACAATGTCGCCGAACGGCGTATTGTGAATCATCGACAGCACCGTGTTCGTATTGCCTACGCAGCTCGACAGCAAGGCGCGCATGTGCTCAAACGAGACGGGATTGCGCTTCTGCGGCATGATCGAGCTGATCTGCACGTACGGAGCCGCCACCTTCAGCGCGCCGAACTCCTGCGTGCACCACAGCAGCATGTCTTGCACGACCCGGCCCAGGTTGATCGCCGCCAATTGCACGGCTGTCGCCACCTCGCCCAAGTAATCGGCCCCGCCGATCGCGTCGTACGAATTGTCGATCAGCTCGTCGAAGGCAAGCAGCTCCATCATGTGCTCCCGGCTGATTGCAAAGCCCGACGTCGTCAGCGCCGCCGCCCCCATACTGCTCCGGTTGCAGTTCGCGTACGCCGCCATGATCCGGCGAATATCCCGGTTCAGCGAATCGACGACCGCCATAAAATAATGCGCAAGCGTCGTCGGCTGAGCCTGCTGCGTATGCGTGTAGCCGATCATCAGCGTATCGGCGTGGTCTCTGGCGAACAGCAGCAGCTGTTCATTGAGCTTCAACGCGGAGGTCAGCGTCACGATCAGCTTCTCCCGCAGCACCATCCGGTAGATGGAAATGCCCATGTCATTGCGGCTCCGTGCCAGATGCAAATTGCCGGCGATATCGCCCGCATGCTCCAGCATTTGATGCTCGACCTGGAAGAACAAATCCTCGAACTGCCCCGTGTAGCTCGCTTGGCGGAGCTCCTCCGGGTCGATCGAGCGGATCGCTTTGGCGATCTGCTTCGCTTCGCCCGTCGTCACCAGCTTTTGCTTCTCCAGCATGATCAAATGAGCCTTATTGATGGCCATCATCGGGCCCAGTAAATGAGTCTTGGCTTCGTTAAAAGCCGGTTCCAGCACAACCTCTGTATACGTTTTGCCGGGAAACGTCGTCCCTTCGGTCTCCATCCATTGTTCGCGATATCCCATAGCGTTACTTGGCCTCCCCATTCTTTCCTGTTCTCATATCCAGCCATTCTTTAATGAGCAAGTTCATATTGCGGCTTGCTTCTTCTACGATACTCTGTCCCGCCTCCAAGGAGCACTGCCGGATCCGGCCTGTATATCCGTCCCAGCCTTGGGGGGTTCCTTCCACCAATACATATGGCAAAGGAGATAAAGGAGGACATGAATCTAATTCCAAGTCCGATTCCTGCACGATCACCATTTCCGGGCGAAACGCCTTCACGGCCGACATCTCGTATGGACCGCCGTGCCCTCTTCCCGCCATCCCTTGGAACAGCCCCAACCGCTGCGTAAAATCGACGGTCGCCATCTGCCACCAGTTGATCAGCAGAAAGCTGGCGTCGGGGTAGCTGCCGGTCACCGCTTCCGCGACGGTCCGGGACGGCCCCATATTGGCGTCGTGGGCGTTCAGCAGCACGATATTGCGGATGCCGAACCGGCAGATCCCTTCGACCACATCGGTAAGATAGTCGATAAAAATCGAGGGCCGGACGGATATCGTTCCGGGATAATGCTGCGTTTTGCCCGGGCAGGCCGAGTACGGTACCGTCGGATAGATCAAAGGATGCAGCGAGGCATCGATCCGTTCGGCGAAGCCGTCCGCCAAGATCGTATCGGTCCCGAGTGGGGAATGCGGACCGTGGTATTCCACCGAACCCAGAGGGACGACGGCGAATTGCGCACGCTCCGTCACTTGACCGATCTCCCGCCCGTGAACTCCGATTACATTCATATGCTCCTTAAACCTCCGCTTCTTCATCGTATGGGGGAGGACCCCGAAGGGTCCCCGCCCACTGCTGTAATGTTTGCTTGCGCGACGCAATTACTGCTTTTGACTAATCATATTCACAAACATGCGGATCGAGCCCGGAACCAAAGCCGGAATCTCGCGGTACCACACTAACGAGCTGTAAGTATATACCCCTTTGCCGTAATGCGCCGTGAGGAATGTGCCGGTGAACTCCTTCTCGCCCGGGTCCCCGTTCGAGATGAGCGCCGTATACTCCTTGCCCCATTCCGACGGATTGTAAGCGGAGCGGTCTTGAATCCAGTTGTTCCAATCCTGGTCCGTAATCTTGTTCGGCGAATTGAACATCGGATGATCCGGGGCCAGCATCGTGACTTTGGAATTCTCATCCGTTACGCGCCACTGGATGAGCGGAGCGCCGATTTTGATCGGGTACGGAGCAAGCTCCGGCGACCATTTGTCTTCCGGCTTATGATATTGGACGACGAGATTGCCGCCATTTTGAACGTAGCTCAGCAAGCGCTGGTTGCTCGGAATCAATTCCGGACGGAACGCGTAAGCGCGAATGCCCAGCACGATCGTGTCATATTGGGAAAGATCCCCGTATTGGATATCCTTCGCTTCCAGCTTCACGACATCGACGCCCACTTGACGCAAGTATTGATCGATGTTGTCGAAGCCGCTGGAGACGTAGCCTACCTTCAATTTGTCCGGAACCTTCAGGTCGAAGGCCTGGATTTTGAGCTCGGCAGGCTGCACCATGTACGTCTTGCCGATATGCGGATACTCGATGACCTGCGCGCCCTGCGTGCTCTGCACATCGCCGTTCTTCGCGACGGCCGTCACGGTGAATTTACCCGGTACGACGTTCGAAGCGGCTTTGACCGTGAACGCCACGGACTTCGTTTCGCCTTTCGTCGCAAAGCTCAGCTCTTCAGCTGCCGGCTCCGCTGTCCAACCTTCCGGCACGTTCAGCGACACCGTCGCTTTGGAAGCGCCTGGCGTATAGTTGCGCACGGTGACCTTCACCGGAACCGGTTCTTGCGATTTGAGCGTATTCAAAATTGTTGCGCTCGGGCTAAGCGACATCGAATACGGAGGCAGCACGGCTACGGCGTTCTGCGGCGTGACCTTCAGCGTCGTTGCCGTATCGTACGCCTGGTATTCGACCTTCGCGTTGAATACCGAAGGATCGTAAGGCTTGAACAGCGGTGCGTCCGCCGGAATCGTTACCTCGAAGGTGGCCGATGCCGTCTCGTTGTAGCCTAATTGATCGAAGCTGGTCGCTCCGGCCGGCTTTGCCGTCCAGCCTGCGGGCACGTTCAAGCTCAGGTTGATTTTGTTCAATTTTACGGAACCGCCGTTGAAAGCCGACACAGTGACCTTCGTCGTCTGACCGGCAACCAGCTCGTTTGTAGCCGGCTTGACCTTCGCTACGACGGACGCCGATTCCATGCTCGCTTTATTCAACTGCTCTTCTTTGACATGAAGACGGTGGAGCAGATCCTCCTTGGTTGCCGCCTCCAAACCGGATGCTTTGACGTCGGCCAGCGCCGTCTGGACGTCCGCTTTCATTTCATGGACTTCCTTCAGCACCTTGGCAAAGCTCGGGTAAGCGGCAACGACTTCATCCGCATCCTTTTGCAGATCGCGCAGATGCTTGACGATCTTGTTGTCTTTGCCCTTCGCGTCGATTTCTTTCGCCAAATCCTCGAAGGTGAAGGCGATGCCGTCGAAGAAGTCTTTTTCTTTGTCCGCCGATTTCACCGTGCTCAGATCCAGCTTGTAGTAATTGCTGAACAAATCGCCTTGTACGGGACCTTCGTCATATACTTTCCCCATGCCCTGGCTCTTGTGCATGAAGCGGGATTCTTCCCCGAGCTGGAGATAAGACGCCCCATAGATTTCGTTGTAATCCCCGATCGGCGCGTTCACGGTGTAATCCTTGGAATTGGCAGGCAGATACAGCTTCTTGATCTGCCAAGGCTGAAGCCCTTGTTTCAGATGTTCAGGGAAAATATCCGGATTCGCGGCATCTTTGAACGCCCGAACGGTAAGGACGTTGATCGTTCTGTGATGCCCGTGCGTGGAAGCTTCATTCAAAAACGAAGGAATGATCACATCCGGACGCAGCTCGCGAATTTTCCGAATCAATCGTTCGTAAGCGACCGAGTCGCCCCATTTCTCCAGCGTTTCCTCTACGCTCTTGGAAAAGCCGAAATCGTAGATCGGATCGTCCAACTGCTCGCCCAGCATGCCCAACGTTACATTGGTGATTTTGGACGCTTCTTGCAGCTCCCGAGTCCGAATGATGCCGAGGGCTTGCCCCAGCTCGCTCCCGATTTCGTTCTGTCCCCCTTCTCCCCGGACAGCAATAACGCTGGAGGTGTTAACCCCTCTCCCCAAGGAAAGATACGCCAAGGTCGCGCTGTGTTCATCGTCCGGGTGAGCCCCTGTGTTCATCGCGCTGGCAATCGTGGTCAGCGGTTTAATCGACTTCCACAAGTCGACGACGCCCCGGTCCGCATATGCGGGCTGAGCTTGAGCAGGCAGCAGCATGCCGCCCGCCAGTACGGCACTCATGACAATGGAACAAAACTTTGAGGTCGACTTACCCTTGATCATCTAACTCCTCCTCTGATGGTGGAATGTTCCTCAGCCGGAAATGGCCATTTCCCCGCTGTATATCATAACGTGGATGATGAACTTTGAAGTCCGGTGAATCATAGACGCTGCGTGAGCGGATCATTCTTCCGATCGGCTGTTGTCCCCGGATTCTTTGATTATTTAACCCATTAAGTGGTGAGTATCCGGGGACAAAGGCGACCGCTTGCGCTTCTCCAGAACGATTCCGCTCCCTCCGCTTCATAATTCACCGAACTTTCAGATGTTCCCCACGAGATGACCGTCATTTACACGGCCGTGCTGTCGCCCGTCATTTTGCGCGAAACGAACAGCACGATGATGATCAACGTAATTTGCAGCACGCCGTATGCGCACGCCGTACCGAATTCAAACGAATACATCCGCTGGAAAATTTCCACGGAAAGCGGCGTACTTTTCGCGGTGAAGAGCAGAATGGAGGAAACGAATTCCCCGATACCCTGCACGAACGCCAGCAGCGTACCCGCAAGTATCCCGCTCAGCGCCATCGGAAAGACGACCCGCCTGAAGCTGTACCACCAGGTGGCGCCCAGGTTGCGCGCCGCCTCCTCGACCGAAGCGTCCATCTGAACCAGCGTCGCCGACGTGGAGCGGAACACAAGCGGCAAATGGCGGACAAAATACGCCAAAGGTAATATCCAGAAGCTGCCGATCAGCACCTGATTGAAGCTGAATACGGTCGGCTCGCTGAAGGCGGCGATCAGGTTGACCGCGACGACCGTTCCCGGCAGCGCCCACGGCAGCATGATCAGCACGTCCAGCAGCGTTTTGCCTTTAAATTTCAAGCGGACCATCGCATAGGCGGCCGCCACGCCGAATATAATGTTGCCGATCGTCGCCACGAAGCTCATCTGGAAGCTGTTCGCAATCGGCCGCCACGTTTTGCTGTCCGTAAACAGCTTCACATAGTGCTTCGCCGTATATTCCGGAGGAAGAATCTGCGTCGTCCACGTGCCGTCCGTCGAGAACGAGATCAAGACCAGCACGAGAATCGGCAGCAGCAGGATGATGACGCCGATAATCGACAGAATCATCGCGATATATTTGCCTACGGCGCTTTTCACTTCCGTGCGGTGCACGCTGACGCCTTTGCTCATGTTCTGGTAATTGCGCAGCCCTTGATACCAGCGCATCACGAGCAGGAACAGAATGGACACGACGGACAGGATCGTGGACTGCGCCGCAGCCATATCCAGATTGCCGTTCGTCCGCGACAAATAAATCTGCATCGTCATCGTCCGCTCGATCCCGAAGATCAGCGGGGCCGTATACGAAGCCATCGCGATCATGAAGACGAGCAGCGAAGAAGCGACCAGCGCCGGCGTCAGCATCGGCAGAATGACGCGCCGCCATATATAGAGCCGTCCTGCACCGAGACTCGCTGCCGCCTCTTCCAGCGACGGATCGAGACCGCGGATCGCCGAGGAGGCCGTCATGTAAAAGTAGGTGTACATCGTGAACGTATGCACCACGAGCACGCCCCAGATGCCTTTCAAGGAAAACGGCACCTGATCGAGATGAAGCAGCGCTTTGAGCGCCCTTGGGATAATGCCGCTTTCACCGTACAGGAACGTAAACGACAGCACGCCGACAAGAGGCGGCAGAGCCATCGGCACGAGCACGAGGACGGCCAAAATTTTCCGGCCGGGGAACTCGTAACGCTCCAGCAGGAACGCCATGGCGACGCCGGCGATCGCGCAGGTGATGACGCTTAAGACGGAAATATAAATGCTGGTCCAGAGCGCCTCCAGGTTGGACGTATGCTCCAGGCTGAAAAACTTGGCGTAGTTTTTCAGCGACATCTGATCCTCTACCTGGATACTTTGCACGAACGTCTGGAACAACGGGTACACGACATAAGCCAGGAGCACCAAAAACAATGGCGCTACCAAGACGTAGACGAAATAAGGCGAGTGCGTGAAGGAGCCCAGCTTGGATGAACTTGTTCCCGGTTTAGATCTCATAGATTCATCCCCTCGCTATCCCAAGAAATAGATGCTTTCTTTTGGAATGACCAGGGAAATCTCTTCCCCGCGTCCGCGCACCCGGTGCCCTTGATTGACGAACATCGCTTTCAATTGCTCGCCCGCCACTTGCGATACATAGTTCACGCTGACTCCCGTAAATTCAGAAATGACTACGTTTCCTTTGACCACATTGTCCTGCTGCTCGCCTTGCAGCGCTTCACGGACCGCTTCCGGACGGATGGACATCGTCAGGCTCTTGCCCGCTTCCAGCTTGCAGTCCGGCGCAGCGTTGGCGGTCAAGCCTCGCAGGCTGAGGCCCGGAGCGAAACGTACGACCGCTTCGCCGCCCTCAACCCGTTCCACGGTTCCTTCCCACAGATTGGACTCTCCAATAAAGGAAGCGACAAACCGGTTGACCGGACGGTTATATATTTCTTCTGGACTTCCGATCTGCTGGACAACCCCGCCCTGCATGACCATAATCCGGTCGGACATCGCCATCGCCTCGGCTTGATCGTGCGTGACGTAGATCGTCGTAATTCCCAGCTCCAGCTGAAGTCTCTTAATTTCGATTCTCGTTTCTTCTCTGAGCTTCGCATCAAGGTTCGATAACGGCTCATCCAAGAGCAAAATTTGCGGCTCGATGACCAGCGCGCGAGCCAAGGCAACCCGCTGCTGCTGGCCGCCGGACAATTGATCGATACGGCGGTTGCCGTAGCCTTCCAAGTGAACCTGCTTCTGTGCGCGTTCGACGCGCTGAACGATTTCGGATTTCGGAACCTTTCTTACTTGCAGACCGAATGCGATATTCTCAAACACCGTCATGTGCGGAAACAAAGCATAGTTTTGGAACACCATTCCCGTGTTTCTTTTGTTGGGGGGAAGGTTCGTGACATCTTGATCGCCGAATACGATGCGGCCCTCGCTCGGATAATAAAACCCTGCGATCATCCGCAGCGTCGTCGTTTTGCCGCAGCCGCTCGGCCCGAGAAAGGTGAAGAACTCGCCCGGTTGAATCCGAATATTGACATCTGTAACTCCCTTGACGTTTCCGAATTGTTTGCTTACGTGATCCAGTATGACCTCTATCAAGCAGGTTTCCTCCTTTGGTAAAATGATCAGGCGGAGGAGCTCCTCCGCCCGAATGCATTATTTGGAACCTTTCCCTTTAATGTTCTCATCCCAATGCTGCATCCATTCTTTCTCTTTTTGCGCCATGACGGCCCAATCGATATTAAGCGGTTTCAGTTCCAGCCCTTTCAACCATGCCGGAAGCGTGTCTTTGTTGATGTCCGTACGCGTCGGAATTTGGTACAGCTTCTCCGCCAGCTCGACGCGCAGCTTGGAATCGAAGAGGAATTCGTAAAATTTCTTCGCCGCTTCCATGTTTTTCGCGCCTTTGACCACCCCGACGCCATCGACCAGAATCGGCGCTCCGCTTGCAGGGTAAATGAAGTCGAACGGCTGCTTTTGCAGCTCCTTCTGGATCATAATATCCTGCAGGTTCCACAGCGACAGCGTGCCTTCCTCGCGCGCCAGCTTCAGGTACAGGTTGGTCGGATCTTGGGCGTATTCCTTCGTATTGGCGTCAAGCTTTTTCAGCCAGTCGTACCCTTTCTTCGGATCGTTCGCGTCTTGACGGTAAATCAGGGAAGAATAAATCGTTCTCATCGTTCCGGAAGCGAGTACACCGCGGATGATGATTTTGCCTTTATACTTGGCATCGAGCAGGTCGTCCCAATCTTTGGGAGCGTCTTCTTTTTTCAGCGCTTTGGAGTTGTACATGATGACTTCCGGCAGCAGCATTTCGCCGTACCAGCGATCCTGGCTGTCTTTGTACATCGCCGGGATTTTGTCGGCGAAGCTCGGTTTGACGCTTTCGAGCAGCCCTTCGTTCGCTGCCGTCATCAGCGCCGATTGCGTGCCGCCCCACCAGAAATCGGCCTGCGGGTTCGCCTTCTCCCCACGTACACGCTCCAGCACCTGCTGCGCCCCCATGGTAAGAACCTCGACGTCCATCCCCGGGTTTTGCTCTTTGAATTTAGGGATAATTTCTTCGACGACGTTTTTGTCCCTGGCCGTATAAATGACCAGCTTCTGCTTCTCGCCAGGCTTCGAGGCGTCGGATGACTTGTCTCCCGGCTTTTGACCACCGTCGGAAGCGCTTCCTCCGCAGGCCGTAACCGTCAGCATCGCCATGCTGAGCACAGCCCCCGTTAACCAAGTCGTTGCTTTTTTCTTTGTCATGTTTTGACCTCCTGTACTTTGTGCAAAATTGTAAGCGTCTTCACTTGAACCAAACGGCATCGGAAGCGAAAGCCGCTTACCGCTGCAGTTTGGAAGTGGACGGAAAAGCTTCCAGCGCGCAATGAATGGCCCCGATAAGTCCCGCCTGATCGCCGAGCGAAGCCATCTCGATTCGGGGAACGGAAGGAACCCAATCGGTTAACCATTGTTGTATTTTATGAACCCCTTCGTCCCCGATATGCAGCATTTCTCCGCTGAGGATCAGAAGCGCTGGGTCCATCACGCTCGTTAGATTGGCGATGCCGTAGGTCCAGTGCCGGCAGATGTCGTCGAGAAGCGTCTGCGCCGCTTCGACCCCGCTTTTTGCTTGACCGACGATTTGCTTGACGATGCTTGATTCCTCGTCCATCGAAGGGAGGACGGCTTTGGCCTTCTCGCGAATAGCCCGTACGGAATAGTTGCGCTCGAATACGCCGTATTCTCCCTTGGTCTGATTCCCAACCGGACCGATCACCATATAACCGATTTCCCCGCTCGCCTCTTTGGCTCCGCGGTATAATTGCCCGTCGATCATAATGCCGGCGCCGATCCCTGTTCCCGCATACATATACACGAGATTGGAATGCCCGACGCCGATGCCCTTGTGAAATTCACCGAGCGTCATCAAGTTAACATCATTCTCGATGACCACAGGCAGCCCCAAGGCCGCTTCGATCTCCTTCCGCACGGGCAGCCCCATCCACCCCGTACTGGGGGCGTAGCTGACCGTACCTTCGCTTCGCTGGGTTATCCCCGGCAAGCCGAGCCCCATGCCAAGCAGCCGCGCTTTATCGAATCCGCTTTCATTCAGCAGCGCCGCAAGCCCTTGCTCGATGCTCTGAATGGCCGTCTCTCCGTTCATCGGATGCGGCAGGCACGTCGTTCGCTGAACCAGCAGCTCTCCCTTCAGGTTGGCGATGGCCAGCTGCAGGGTACTGCCTTCGAATACCGCGCCGATGACGCCGTAAGCTTGAAAGTTATATTCCAGAAGGATGGGCTTCCTGCCGCCCTTCGATTCTCCGAACCCGACTTCACTGATCAAGCCTTCCACGATCATCTCGTCCACCAAGGCCGATACGCATGGACGGCTGAGCTCCGTTAATTTCGCCAAATCGGCTCTCGATACCCGGGGGTTCTCTCTCAATTGATGAAGAATGCCTTCGCGGTTAATGTGCTTCACCAGCTTGGCGTTTCCCGTTTGGCCTCTGCCAATCAATATGCTGTCCCCCCTCTCCGATTAAGTTAGTTAAGATGACTAACAAAGTTTTCTTGTCATCATTTTATTGTATTCGCTTACAAATTGTCAACTACAAATTTCTACAAATTTCTACATCTTTTCGTCACTCCGAAATCCGTCGTAGAAACCGATTTTTATCACTCCCCGTGCGGTTTTACGGATTTTGGTGCCCCCCCTCCCCCGCTAACTTAGCCATTAAAGCGTTCCAAAAAAAAATTTATAAAAATTTTCGAAATTTGGTGTAGAACAACACAGAAATCCCAGACATTATCCATTATTATTAAACACATGGTAAGCGATGATATCGGATCTGTATCTGGGCACTTGGATTCGACGGAGCTAGTAGTGCAACCGGACCACCCTTCAGTTGGAGGGTGTTTTTTGCCGTTCCAACAAAAACTGATGGAGGTGGTATAGAGGTAATGGCAAAGAAAAAGATCAATACGCTGCTCGTTGCTCTATTGATCATGATGCAGTGGCTGTATGCATTCGGCTTATCGCCGCAAGTCAACGCAGCCCCGATTTCCAGCAGCATTATCGATAGCGTAACGATGGCAGTGTACGACAAGTCCGGTAACGTGGTGACGGATGACGTTTACGAGCCGGGCTCGAAGGTGAAATTGGACTACACTTGGTCCCTGCCTAACGGCCACGGTTACAAGAACGGAGATACGTACACGTTCAAGCTGCCGGAGCAATTCAAGCTTTACAACGATATCCCTGATCAACCGCTTATCTCAGGCGGCGAAGCGATAGGGAAATTCAAGGTCTACAAAGACAGCCACGAGGTTGTCATGACCTTGGAGGCGATCGAGAACCTGGCGGATGTCAAAGGGACTTTGACTTTCCAGACGGTGTTCGATATGCAGGTGATTAATGGCAGCACAACGCAGATTATTAAAATTCCGGTGAAAGGCGGCGAGCAGGTCTTTACGCTGCACTTTAAGCCGAACGTGACTTCGACCATCGGGAAAAGCGGCGTGCCGAAAGGCTACAATGCGAAAAGCATCGATTGGACGGTAGATGTGAACAAAGAGCTGGCCGCTGTCCAGAACGCGGTCGTGACCGATCCGATTCCAGCCGGGCTGGGCGCTCCGGTCACCGTCGCCGTATACGAGCTCAACGTACAGTTGAACGGCAGCATCGTTCAGGGTGCGCCGCTGGACGGCAGCAAGTACAGCATGAGCACGGCGGGCAACGTCCTGAAGCTCAGCTTTAATGAAAGTCCTATTCGAACGGCATACCGCATACAGTACACAACGCCGGTGACCAATGAGGACCAAACTTCATTCGTGAACAAGGCGACATTTGAAGGAAGCAACAAGCCGCCGGTCAGCGCCGAGGCCACCGTCACGGTGCAGCGCGGCACGGCGCTGGACAAAACGTCGACGAAATACGATTCGAACACGCAAACGATCGACTGGGAGATCAAGTACAATTACAACGAGAAGACGATCGCCCAGGACAACGCTTTCTTGACGGATTTGTTCAACGATACGCAGGATTTGGTGGCGGGCTCCCTCCATGTCTATCAAGTGACGATCGACTCGAAGGGAAGCGAGATCCTCGGAGCTGAGCTGCCTGCAGCAAGCTACAAGGTGACCCCGGAGACTGCGACCGGAAGCAACGGTTTTAAACTGCAGTTCCTGCAGGACATCTCGTCCGCTTACAAAATTAAGTACCAAACCAAAGCTAATCATCGCGTGATCGACTGGGCTAAGATAACGAATAAGGTAACTTCCGGGAGCGGAGACAGCGATACGGCTACACGCGACATCAACCAGGTGATTATTACCAAGGGCGTCGGGCCGGTGGACTACCAAGCCAAAACGGCAGCCTGGAGCATTACGCTAAACAAGGACAGCGAGCCGATGACCAACGTGGTCGTGACGGATAGCTTCCCTAACAAAGGGATGCGTCTCATTCCGGGATCTCTGACCGTTAAGGAAGGGAACAAGCCGATGGACGCGGCGGATTACACCGTGGACGCTTCCGTACCGGCCGAGCAAGGCTTTAAAATTACTTTTAATCGAGCGTTGTACGGACAGGTGACGATTACTTACAGCACTGAGTTCAACATGGATTGGCTCAGCAACAACGCGACGAATTTCCTGAACAACGCTTCGGTCGCATGGGTCGACGGCAACTCCAAGGCGCAGACGAAGACAGTAACCGCCACGTTCGATCCAAGAATCGAAGTGAAAAACAACGGATTTAAGAACGGTACCTATGACGCTACCCTGAAACAAATTACGTGGACGGTCGGCGTGAACTATAACGGCAAGACGCTTGCCGGGGCGGTCGTTCAAGATACGCTCGAGTCCGGCCAGAAGCTGATCGACAATTCGCTTGCCGTATACAACATGAACATCGCAGCCAACGGCAATCCGTCGCAGGGGACCGTTGTCGACAGCACGTATTACAACTATACGGTCGGCAAGGACAACAAGTTGACCGTAACTTTCTTGAAGCCTATTTCGGCTCCGTACTACATTGTCTTTAAGACAAGTCTTGAAGGAAAGCTGATTGACAATAAAGTAAACAACACGGCAAACGTATTCGATGGAACAACGCCGGTATCGAAAAATTTGACGGCTTCCGTCAACATTCCTAACGGCGGCGAATACTTGAACAAGAAGGGCACACAAAACGGCGACAAAATCAATTGGACGATTCTCATTAACCGCGGACAATCCACGGTAACCAATGCCAAAATCGTCGATACGCCGTCCGAGAACCAGCTTCTGCTGCCAGGCACGTTCAAATTGTTTACGACCAAAGTAGACGCGGGCGGTACGGTCTCCAAGGGAGCCGAACTGGTCAAGGACGTAGATTATTCGCTGGTACTCAAGACGGACGACGACGGGAAGCAGAGCTTCGAATTAAGCTTCCTGAAAACACTGTCTACCGCAGCGATTTTGGAATATCAATCTTTAATCGTTGCGAAAGATCAGGATAAGGTCTCCAACAAAATCGAATTTACAGGCACGAATGAAATTAAGGTAACCAAGGATACATCCACCAGCATCATCGTTGGAGTCAGCAGCGGCTCCGGTACGATCGGCGGGGTCAGAGGCTCGCTGACCGTCGTGAAAGTGGACGCAGCGGACAATAAGACCCGTCTTGGCGGAGCAACCTTCGAGCTGTACCGGAAATCCGGCTCGGATAAGGTGCATATCGGTACGCTGACAACCGATGCAAGCGGGACGGCATTATTCAAGAAATTGCTCGCCGGGGATTACTTCGTGAAGGAAACGGCGGCTCCGGACGGCTATGTGCTCGATTCCAAAGAGTATCCGGTCTCGATTAATAGCGCAGACGGCTTTCAATTAACCGTCGCCAACACCAAGTCTGCTACACCTCCGGTAATCAAAGGCTCGCTGACGGTGAAAAAGGTAGACTCGGCGCAAAACAATCTGCTGCTCGGCGGCGCGACCTTCGAGCTGTATGAGAAGAAAGGCGCCAGCTTGACGCTGATCGGCACGAAAACAACGGATGCGAGCGGAACGGTTTCTTTCGATAAGCTTCCTGTAGGAGACTACATCGTGAAGGAAACAGCGGCTCCAGACGGCTATGTGCTTGATACCAAAGAGCATCCGGTCTCGATTGTGACCGCGGATAACGTTAAGCTCACCGTCACGAACGATAAGGCCACACCGAAACCGCCGGTCATTCAAGGCTCGCTGACGGTGAAAAAGGTAGATTCGACGCAAACGGACCTGCTGCTCAGCGGCGCGACCTTCGAGCTGTATGAGAAAAAAGGCTCCAGCTTGACGCTGGTCGGCACCAAGACGACGGATGCGAGCGGAACGGTCGTATTCGATAAGCTGCCTGCCGGAGACTATGTATTGAAGGAAACGGCGGCTCCGACCGGCTATGTGCTCGATTCCAAGGAGCATCCGGTTTCGATTCAAACCGCAGACAACGTTAATCTGACAGTCACAAACGAAAAGACCAGCACACCGAAGCCTCCGATACCGCCGGTCACTCAAGGTTCCTTGACGGTGAAAAAGGTAGATTCGGCGCAAAACAATCTGCTGCTCAGCGGCGCGATCTTCGAGCTGTATGAGAAGAAAGACGCAAGCTTGAAGCTGATTGGCACGAAAACGACGGACGCGAGCGGAAGGGTCGTATTCGATAAGCTGCCCGCAGGAGACTATGTAGTGAAGGAAACGGCGGCTCCAAGCGGCTATGTGCTCGATTCCAAGGAGCATCCGGTTTCGATTGTAACCGCGGAAGGCTATTCGTTAACGGTAACTAACGCGAAATCATCGTCGTCTTCGTCGGATTCTTCGGATTCGTCAGGTTCGTCGGGTTCTACATCGCCGACAACACCATCAACGCCGACGACAAACACATCGACAACAACGCCGAATAATCCGGCACCCGGGGGAGCTCAACCGGACGGAAATAAACCGAACGACCAGGAAACGATCGATAGCAATACCAAGGTGCCGCTAGGCCCGCCGACGGTTGACCGGCCGCAAAATGGGGATAAAACGACCCCGCCGGAACTTCCGAAAAATCCGGAAAAACCGGACGGTAACGAAACGATCGATCTTGTGAATCGGGAAGTGCCGCTGGGCAACCCGCCGAGCGACAAAACCAAAAAAGAAACACTGCCGAAAACGGGAGAATCCAGCCCTGTTTACATCCAACTGGCTGGTGCTGCCTTGATCGTTCTTGGATTTATGCTGCGTCGTAAATTTATGAAGAACACCTAGGCGGCTTCTCTTAATAAACTCATCCTAACGCGCGCCTCTTCCGGCGCGCGTTAGGCCGCTTGCTAGGACTAAGGAGGGAGCTCGGATGATCAAAAGAACGCTGCCGATCCTGTGTATTTTTCTGGGAATCGCGATTTTTCTCTACCCTGCGATCATGGATCGCTATGAGATCTACCGGCAGCAGCAAATGATGAACCAGTGGACGGAAACCTTGAAGCATATCGATCAAGCGACCGAAACCGCAGTTCCAAAGCAGAATACGCTCAATCCCGTTCCTGTATCGGCAGTCGTTACTCCCGATCCCGCTCCTGCAGTCGAAACGCCTGCGGACAATCAGCCGCAGCCTTCGAATGCTGACCCGGACCCTTTGCAGGGAAAACCCATCGAGGGAATTTTGACCATCGAGAAGATTAAACTGAAGCTGCCGATTATAACGGACGCAACCGTGAACAATCTGAAGCTTTCCGTCGCGAGCATCGCAGGTACCGGAAAAGCCGGCGCCGTAGGGAATTATGCCATTGCCGGACATCGCAACTTCACGTACGGGAAAAACTTTAACCGGCTGGATGAGGTCGACAAAGGAGATATCGTCGAAGTCGATACGGGAAAACAGCAGTACCGGTATGAGGTCCACGAGAAACAATACGTTCTCCCCGAGGACGTCTGGGTGTTGAAAGGCAACGGCAAAGACAAGGAAATTACGCTAATCACCTGTCATCCTATGGAAAACCCGACACACCGTCTCATTCTGAAAGGGAAATTGATAGAGAAACAATAATATGGTATGCTAGAATCATAAAAAAATATTTTCGGTGCTTTCAACCGATAAAGGCAAACCTAACGAAAGTTGGGGACGCAAAGCTACAGGGCCTTCCTTAGTGGTAACTAAGATGGCAGCCAGTTACCGAAAGGAGAGCTTTTTTATGTTCAAAAAGCTTTTGGCGATGACATTCATCACAACTTTGCTGCTGGCAGCACCAAAAGGAACATATGCCGCGACCGAAAACTACCAAATCGACCGAACCGCTCTGGATAAAGGTCTCATCGCGGTAAATTATACGCAAAATACCGATACCAAGACGATTGTTCGAATCTCGAAGGGCAATGATAACTACGACTATACCCTGACGAACGGGGTGCACTATCCATTGCAGCGAGGCAATGGCACGTACAGCGTCCTAATCGCGCAGTTAATGAGCGATAATAAATATAAAGTCGTTTCGAAAGAAAGCATCGAGCTGAAATTGGATAACGAAAATGCGGTTTTTGTCCAGTCGATTCCGCTCATTAACTGGAACAGCAATACGAAAGCCGTCGTCCAGATGAACAAGCTGACGAACGCCGCCATGACGGATATGGAAAAAACGGCCGCAATTTATGCTTACATCACGCAAAACATCCAGTACGATTACGAGAAAGCTCAATCGGTCAAACCCGATTATATTCCTAATCTGGATGCCATTTACGATTCGTCGAAAGGAATTTGCTACGATTACGCGGCATTGTTCGCGGCGATGGCCAGAAGTCAAAATATCCCGACCCGCTTGATTATGGGATATGAAGCCTCGGCTCCGACGACGTACCATGCGTGGAATCAAGTTTTCTTAAATGGGCAATGGGTCACGATCGACACGACGTACGACGCAGTCCGCGTGCAAAACGGCGAGGATACCCCGATGATCAAAAATGCGGCGGATTACACGATTACTCAGGTCTATTAGTTCGTTATTAAGAACAAAATTGAACGCTATTACGAACGCAAACCGTATTCGCTAGAATACGGTTTTTCATTTTTCATTTTGTAAACCGATATTGACAGAGGCAACCCGAGGAGGTATGATCCAAATACAAGTTTTTCTATTGGAATTTACAACTTTGCTTGAGGAGGCTTTTCGCCATGCATCGTTCCGTTAACAAAAAGAAAACGTTATTCCCGCTCGCAGCCGTCAGCTTATCGGCGGCTCTGCTCTTCTCCGGACTGTACGGCGGTACCGAGGTTCGCGCGGAAGCGGCCACCGCTCCTGCAGCATCGTCTTCTTCGGTAGTGTCGTCTCCCTCTGCGGCGGCCTACAAAGCCTTTTTGCAGAACCAGTACAAAATCGAGCTGCCGGCTGCGCCTACGAAGGGCGAATTTATCCAGGACGTGGCGAAGGCGCTGAAGCTCGGCGGCACCTCTGCCAGGGAGAACCGGTTTAACGATCTGAAGCCCGAGGACCCTGCGTATGCGGCCGCTCAGACTTTGGCCGAGAAGGGCGTTTTGTCGGGCGGAACGCTGCAGGCGGCAGCTCCCCTCACGGAAGATGCAGCGGTCTACATCGCGCTGAAAGCCGCAGATTTGAAGGAGCTCGCCTATACATACCCCGAAGCGAAAATCAAACCGGCGCTGCGCAAGCTCGGCATCGACTATCCCGGTAATCCGAAATTGTCGCTGCAAGCGGCGCAGGAGCTGGCGGCGGCCGTGGACACGGGCCTGCTCCCTGCCGCATGGCACAGCTCGTTCGGACTCGGTGACGCGGCATCCGGCGATTTTGCCGCCGATCTGCTCGGCAGCGTCCTGTCGTTCAAAGGCGCTTACAAGCACACGATCGGCTCCGTGGCCGACGTGGATATTTTCGCCAAGCTGTACCAAGCGTATCAAACGCAGGATCTGATTCAGGTGAAAGAGCTGCAAGCCGTCGTCGACGAAGCGCTGAAGCAGAACTTGATCACCGGCTACAATCTGAAGGATTCCCGCTACAGCGCGAATTTTGATCCAAAGCTGTCGCTCACCTACGGACACGACGATATTACGCATGCCGTGCAGTTGATCGGACTGCTGCGCAGCGAGGGTTTGAATGCCAAAGTGCAGCTGGAGCCGAAAACGTCGGCCTTCGTCTACCTAAAGGAGTGGGGCGAGCCGAAGCAAACGGACAGCTACAAGGTCGTGCAGATCGAGAACGGGAACTACATCGCCTATGCGAAGGAATATGACATTGCCTTCGAATTCGATACGGCGGAGCAAAAAGCGAAGTTTCAGGACGTGATCTCCCAATACGCCAAAAAGAACAGCGAGGACGCCAAAGGTCTGATCGCCAGCTCCTGGTGGCAGCCGCTCTACTATTCGCTCACCCCGATCGACGCGTACAAGGAAATCTCGAACAATAAGCTGACCGAAGGCCACTATTATGCGCAGACGTTCTCCTTGTCGGACAAAACCGCAGAGATCGCATCCGGCCTGCAAAAGATCCGCCCCGACGCCAAAGTGGAGTCTTACCGCTTCTGGGTCGATGAGCCGTTCTACAACTATTTGCTCGGCGGCTATAAATAAACGTGCGCTAATCGCGCTTTAGAGGAAGGGACATGGAGGGCTTCGCAGCCCCGCCATGCCCCTTCCCTGTTTTATACGCTTTATTTGTTCCCGGCTGCCTGCGGCTTCGCGCCGTCTTCGTGCGGCAGTCCCTCTTCCCGCCAGCGGATATACCCGCCGCTCAAGTTAATCACCTCTTTGATCCCGCCGGCCTGCAGCACGCTTGCAGCGATGGCCGAGCGCGCACCCGAACGGCATTGCAGCAAGACCGGCTTATCCCGCGGAATTTCGCTCAAGCGGCCGGGCAAGGTGCCCAGCATGAGATGCTGCGCCCCGGGAATGCGCCCTTCCTGCCATTCGCTCAAACTCCGCACATCCACCAGATGCACGTCCCCCGCTTCCACTTTTCCGGCCATCTCGGACGGGGTCGCTTCAGCATACGACTCCAGACGCGAGGCACCGTCTGCGCGAAGCTTGCCCGCATCCATATAGCCGGCCACGTTGTCGATGCCGATGGATCGGAGCGCGGTCAAGATGTCCGGCCATTGGTCCGGCTTCGCCAATACCGCCAGCGGACGCTCGTAATCGACCAGCCAGCCGGCCCAGTTCGGGAACGATTTGTTATACGGAATATTGATCGTCCCTTCCAAATGTCCTTTGGCGAACTCCTGGGCAGAACGGGCATCGATCACCGCTGCGCCCGCCTCACGCAAGGCGGTTAACGCTTCCAGCGACGCCAATTCCGCCACCGCCGCAAGGCGGCTCAGCAGCTCCGGTCCCTTCCGGTTCACCTGCTTCATTACGGCAAAATAGCGCGGCGGTTCGGGCTGGCCGTCAAGCAGCGCCTGAACGAATGCCTCCTCATCCGTATAAGACAGCGCCGGGTTGAACCGCTTCTCGTAGCCGACGGTAGAGGACGGCACCGCTCCGAGCGACTTGCCGCACGCGCTGCCTGCCCCGTGCGCCGGCCACACCTGCAGGTAATCCGGCAGCCGCTTGAATTGCTGGAGAGAGCGGAACATCGCCCGGGCTCCGGCCTCGGACGTGCCGCGAAGTCCGGCCGCTTTTTCCAGCAGGTCCGGCCTGCCGACATCGCCCACAAAGACGAAGTCCCCCGTGAAAATGCCCATCGGTTCGTCGGCGCCCCCGCCGAGATCGGTCAGCAGCAGCGAGATGCTCTCCGGCGTATGGCCCGGCGTGTGCAGAACCTCGAACGACAGGTTGCCGACCGCAAACCGGTCCCCGTGCTTTACAAGCCGGCACTCTGCCTCTTCCGCGTACCGGTAACGCCAATCGTCGCCGCCCTCGTCCGACAGATACAGCTTTGCGCCATGCGCGACACCAAGCTCGCGGGCCCCCGAGACGAAGTCCGCATGAATATGGGTTTCCGTAGCGGCAACAATGCGCAACCCTTCCGCTTCGGCGGTTCGCAAGTAAGGCGCCGGATGGCGGCCGGGGTCAATCACGATCGCTTCGCCCGTCCGTTGGCAGCCGACCAGATAAGAGGCATGAGCCAGTTTTTCATCGTAAAAATACCGCAGCAGCATATTTCTTCCCCCTCTAAAATGCTCTTATTGCCAATCGCCTTTGATTCGTCGCGTTACATCCGTCCTTTTAGCATGCCGTTCCAGTACATGACGGGCAGCAGATTTTTCTTCAGCAAGTACATGCTGAGCCGCTCCTTCGATTGATCGAATGGGAACGTCTCCTGCGGCGTCAGGTTATAATCGAACTCGGCCAGCACCAGCCGGTTGTACCCGGTAACCAGCGGGCAGGACGTGTAGCCGTCATAGCTCGCGGTCAGCGGATCGCCTTGCAGAAACGCCAGCACGTTCCGCTCGACGACCGGAGCCTGCTTGCGGATGGCAGCACCGGTTTTGGACGTCGGCAAATTCGAGCAATCCCCCAGGCCGAACACATTCGGGTACGCTTTGTGCCGCAAAGTGGAAGGATCGACGTCGACCCAGCCTCCCTTGTCGGCGAGCGGACTTTCGCGGATGAACGCCGGCGCTTGCATCGGCGGCGTAACGTGAATCATGTCATAGGAGAGGACTTCCTGCTCCTTCGTGCCCAGATGCTCGAACACCGCTTGCTTGGCCCCCGGACGCAGCTCGATCAGATGAGTCCGGTACTTCGTCTCGATCTTTTTCCGCCGGATGACTTGCTCCAGCGTGCGCGCGTATTTAGGAACGTCGAAGATGACGTCCTTAGCCGAGGCGAATATAACGTTCGAGCGGTCGCGAACCCCCGATTTGCGGAAATAGTCGTCCGCCAAGTACATGATTTTTTGCGGTGCGCCGCCGCATTTGACCGGCGTATTCGGATGTGTGAAGATTGCGGTTCCGCCTTGAAAATTCCGGATCGCGTCCCACGTGCTATTTACCGTCTCATACGCGTAGTTGCTGCATACGCCGTCAAGGCCCAAGGCTTCCTTCAAGCCTTTGATCCGCCCCCAGTCGATTTCCAGCCCTGCCGCCACCACGAGGCAATCATAGCTGACGGCTCTTCCCGGCTGCGTCAGCAGCCGGTTGTCCTCCGGGGCAAACGACACGACCGCCTCCTGAATCCAGTCGACACCCTCGGGGATGAGCGAGGCCATGTCCCGCTCCGTCTCTTCCTTCTTCGCCGCGCCTGCGCCGACCAAGGTCCACAGAGGCTGGTAATAATGCTTCGCCGCCGGATCGATCAGCGCGATTCGTCCCCTGAGCGCCCGGGAAGCCCGGACTAAGCGCGCCGCCACGGAAATCCCGGCGGTTCCGCCCCCTGCGATCACAACGGAATAATGCTCTGGAGCTGTCATAATCATCCTCCCGCTTACGTGTTAGGGTTGCCCCTCGAATGCCGAATGCTGTTCTTGCGGTGCGATTTCCGTCAACGCCAGTGTACTGCCGTGCCGCTCCTTGCGCCATAGGGGAACTCCCCTACGGACGCCGTTCAAAGCGCCAGCTCCAGATAGTTGTTTTTGATCGCATATTGAATTAATTCGTGCTTCGTATCCAGCTCCAGCTTTTGCATAATGTTCGTCTTGTGGTTTTCCACCGTTTTGACGCTGATGGACAATTGCTCCGCGATCTCTTTGTTGGCGTAGCCCAGCACGGTCAGACGGACGATCTGCTTCTGGCGGGTCGTGAGAGGGGACGGCTGTCGCTCCTCTTCAGCATGCATCCAACGCCTGACGGTATCGTCCGAAACGGAGGTTTTGTAAAAGCGCTTGCCCTGAACGACTTCGACAATCGCCTGATGAAGCAGTTCGCCGTGACTGTTCTTTAAAATGTAGCCGTCGGCCTCCACCTGAACGGACTGCCGGACGAAAATCTCCTCGTCGTGCATGGTCAGAATGACCGTCTTGACGGAAGGATGTCGCCTGCGGATTTCCCGGCAAGCGGCGAAGCCGTCCAGCCCGCTGGGCATCGACAAGTCCATCACGACGACATCCGGCTGCAGCCGGCCCGTCATGTCGACCGCTTCATAGCCGTCTTGGCTTTCGCCGACGATTTCAAGCTCAGGATAACCTTCCAGCAGCATGCGAAGCCCCTTGCGGACCATCGTGTGGTCGTCGACCAGCAGTACGCGTATCATGCTCTTCCGCCTCCTTGTACGGTACTCTGACTTGGATGACGGTCCCTTCGCCGGGGAGGGACCGGATGTGCAGCCGCCCTTCCATTTGGCCGGCCCGCTCTTCCATGTGCTTCAGCCCGAGTCCTTCTTCCACCCGATCGCGGATAAATCCGATACCGTTATCCTGTACGGTTAAGACGAGCTCGGCCCCTTCGCGGTACAAAATCACTTCCATAAGTCCGGCCTTCGAATACTTCAAAGCATTGTGCAGCGCCTCTTGAATGATCCGGTACAGATGGATCTCCAGAGCCGGCCTCATCCGGGGGCCGACTTGGCTGTGGCTGAACGTCAGCTGCCGGTCGGGATGCGCTTTGTTCAAGGTGGAGACGAGATGGTTCACCGTCGGAATGAGACCGAGCCGGTCCAGACTATGGGGGCGAAGCTGGAGCGAATAGAGCTTGACGTCCCGGATGACCTTTTCCAGTTCGTCTACGATCTCCTGCATATAGCTCCCCCATACCTCTTCCTGGTGCTTTGTCCGGGAGCGGATCGCCTGCAGGCCTACAGACACGGAATATAACGATTGCCCGACGCCATCGTGCAGCTCCTGAGCGAGCCGTTTGCGCTCGTTTTCCTGGGCTTCCAGCGTCTTTTGCAGCACCATTTTGGAAATTCTCGCTTCTTCCTCCTTTCTTTTGGAGGTCAAGTCCTTCAGAACCAGCAGCACTTCCTGCCGCTTCTGCGCCGCATTCTCATAAATGACAGCCGTACTCATTTCCATTTCCACCAGACCGCCTTCATACGTCGGCATTGAGGACAGAAAGTACGGGACCTCCCGTTTGGCCAGCAGATAGCAGCGTTCTTCCCCCGGCTCAAGTGATCTGGTTTGACAGTAGGAGCAGTACGGCACATGCCCGCCTTCGCTCCAGCCGGTAATCCGTTCGGCCGACGGATTCATCATCACAATCCTGCGTTCTTGGTCCATCACAATGATCCCGTCCTGCAGATGCGTGTAAATTTGTTTTAAATAATCGTTTTGATCCATAAGAGCAACCTCGCAAAATATGGAAATAATATTATTTATTTTCCTTTTTTATGTGCGATGCGTCAAATTGGCGGCAAAAAAAAGCAGCAAGCCTTTCCCAGAGCGTGCTCTTGAGAAAGGCTTGCTGTATGTATAAACCATGCAGGAAATGTTAAGGTACGGTCATTCCGGCAAAGCGAGCTTGCCCATGACGGCCGGACGCGAAGCGCCGGTCGCGGACGGCAGTTGGTTCGGAATGCCGTGCAGGAAATTGTTCGCGAACAAGGCGAACGCTATTGCTTCCTTGGCATCGCCGGAGATGCCGAACGCATCCGACGTGAGCACCCGCTGCTCCGGCAGCAGCCCGGCAAGCATGCGCAGCAGCGTCCGGTTGTGCGCCCCGCCGCCGGACACGATCACTTCGTCCGCCCGGCAGACGGGGAAGACGAAGTCGCGGTAGCCTGCGGCTATGGAACGCGCGGTGAAGGCCGTGAATGTGGCGACGATGTCCGCGTCCGCGAGCCCCAGCCGCCGCGCTTCACCGATCCACTCTGCGGCGTACGGCTTGCCGAACATTTCGCGGCCCGTCGTCTTCACGGGTTTCAGCGCGAAGTACGGATGGCTCAGCATCCGGTCTACGAGCGAGTCGTCCGCCCGCCCTTGCGCCGCCCAAGCGCCTCCGTCGTCATAGCTCTTCGTCCCGCCGGACAACTGATAGACGGCTTCGTCGATCAGCATGTTGCCCGGCCCTGTATCGAAAGCGATGACGTCCTCCGGCAGAGCGCCGGCCGGGATGGCGGTGCAGTTGCCGATGCCGCCGATATTTTGCGCGATGCGGCCCTTGTCCGCGTCCCGGAACAGGATGAAATCGGCGTACGGCACGAGCGGCGCGCCTTGTCCGCCGACCGCCATATCGGCGGTCCGGTAGTCGCCGACGACCGGCTTGCCGGTATGCTTGGCGATCACCGACAGATCGCCGATTTGCAGCGTCGAGCGGACCTGGCACCATTCGTCCGGGTCGTCCTCGGGAATATGCCACACCGTCTGGCCGTGCGAGCTGACGAGGTCGATCTCGTCCATCGGCAGCCCCGCTTCCGCAGCGGCCAGCTGCACCGCCTCCGCGAAGATACGGCCGAGATAAAAGTTCATGCCGCATACCATCGCCACGTTCGACCGGTCCAGGCTACACAGCTCCTTCAGCTTCTCGCGAAGCGTGTCGTCGTAAGGAACCGCGGTGTAATGAACGAGCTCGACCTTCGTATCGAGCCCCTGCCCTTCGATGTGGACGATCGCGGCATCGACGCCGTCGAGCGACGTGCCGGACATCAGGCCGACGACCAGCCGCTGCGGCTTGCGGAAGTAGGACGCTAGCATGACCCGTCCGCCCCCCATCCCGCCGGATAGGCTTCGCTGATCGTGACCGGCAGCCTGCCCCGCATCGGGATCGCGCCGGTCAGCCCCTTGGCCGCGCTCTCCAACGCGAGCGGCCTCGATTCATACACGGTCGCATAGGCTGATACGTCCGGGAATTCGCGCAAATCGTACGGATTGCGCAGCGCGACCACTACGGGGCGCTTGCCAAGCGATTGAAGCGCTTCGATCAACCGGACCTGCTCGGGATAAAAGGACGCGTTGTACGTGCCTACGACGACCTGCTCGAACAGCCCAGCCTGCGTCAACAGCGCTTGCAGCGCCTCGCCGTCCGGCGATACGGGAATGATCCGTTCGACGACGTCCAGCCCCCGCGCGGCCAGCGCTTTTCCGAGCGTATGTGGAATATCGACGGCTTCGTCGGCAATCGAGGTCGCAACAGCAGACGTATGGATGACCAGCGTCGGAACGCGCCGAAGCGGTAGCAGCCGCTCCTCGTCCTTGACCAGCGTCACGCTCGCCTCGCTGATTCGCTGGGCCGTCTGCCGGTGCGCCTCGCAGCCGACGAGGTCGAGCGCCGCTTCATGCGACTCCGCCCCGGCGGCCAGCCGCTTCCGCTTCAGCGCAAGCAGCCTGCGGACCGACGCGTCGAGCCGCTCCTCGCTGATCCGCCCGGAGCGGACCGCCTCCAGCAGTGCGTCGAGGGCACCTTCCTGCAGCTCGCGGCTGTGGCTGATCAAGACGATATCCGCGCCCGCTTCCACGGCCATGACTGCCGCTTGCACCGTGCCGTAATGGGCGGCAATCGCCTGCATCTCCATGCAATCCGTCACGATGACGCCGGCGAAGCCAAGCTCCTCCCGCAGCAGTCCCGTCAATACGCGGCGGGATAAGGTCGCGGGCAACCGCTCCGGCTCGAACGCCGGAAACACGATGTGCGACGACATGACCGCATCGACGCCTGCAGCAACGGCGCGCCGGAACGGCACCAGCTCGACCGCTTCGATGCGCTCGCGCGAATGCGGGATTGTCGGCAGGTCGAGATGGGAATCCGTCGCGGTATCGCCATGACCCGGAAAATGCTTCGCCGTCGCCGACACGCCCGCGTCCTGAAAGCCGCGGATCGCAGCCGCTCCATACTCCGCAACGGCCTCCGGGGCTTCACCGAAGGAGCGCACCCCGATCACCGGATTGGCCGGATTGTTGTTGATATCCAGGTCCGGTGCAAAATTCATGTTGACGCCAAGTGCCCGCAGCTCGCGGCCGGCAACGAGTGCCGCTTCGTACGCCGCCTCCACCGAGCCCCCGGCGGCAATCGCCATCGCTCCCGGCATTAGCGCGACGCCTTCCGTAATGCGCGCCACCATGCCGCCTTCCTGATCGATGGAAATCCACAGCGGAGCCGTCCCCGCCCGCTGCGCCGCCTCCTGCAGCTTCCCGGTCAAAGCCGCGACCTGCGCCGGGTCCTGCACATTGCGCGCGAACAAAATAACGCCGCCGATCCGCCGCCGTTCGATCAGCTCCAAAATATGCTCGTCCGGCTCCAGGCTGTGGAAGCCTGCCTGGATAAGCTGCCCGACCTTTTCCTCCAACGTCATGCCTGCAAGCTCCATCATGCTTCCCCTCCGTACAACAAATAAGGCCGCCTCGCGTCGTTCCATGCCTTCGCTTGCATGTCCCATAACGATAAAATCCGGTTCAGCCCCGTCTCTGTATGAATCGAAGTGCGGACCAGATCACTGCCGGACAAATAGTCGATAAAAGGCTTCCGCCCTTCCTTAAACGGCGGCGTCCATTGGAACTGCGCCGGGTAGAGCACCGCAATCGTATGCAGCAGATGCAGCGCCGTCGCGACGGAACGGTATACCGCCGGATCGGTCACGAACAGCTGTACGCCGCTGCACAGCTCGCCCTGATACTTCGAGAACGTCGGCGTAAAATAGACCGGCTGCGCGTGCACGCCCGGCAGTCCCAAGCGGTTCACCGCTTCGCCGACCGCGCGTCCGTCCATCCAGGGCGCGCCGAGCAGCTCGAACGGCCGCGTCGTTCCCCGTCCTTCGGACACGTTCGTGCCTTCGAACAGGCAGTTCCCCGCATATACCCGCACCGTATCCATCGTCGGCATATTGGGCGAAGGCATGATCCATGGCAGCCCCGTCGCGAGATACTCCATGTCCCGCTTCCAGCCGAGCAGCGGCACGACCTGCAAGCCGCACCGCACAGGCAAGCGGCTGTTCACGTACCCCGCAAACTCGCCGATGGTCAGCCCCGTGCGGAACGGCACCGCCCACGCGCCGACCATCGATTCGTAGCCCGCCTCCAGCATGCCGCCCTCGCTGACGATCCCGCCGAGCGGATTCGGACGGTCGAGCACGATCAGCCGTTTTCTGTAGGCCGCGCACGCTTCCATCATGTAAACCAGCGTGCTTAAATAGGTGTAAAAGCGTACGCCCAAATCTTGAATGTCGAAAACGACGGCATCCACCCGGTCCATCATCTCTTCCGTGGGCCGTTTATGGTCCCCATATAAACTAAAGACGGGAATCCCCGTCTTGTCGTCCTTCTCATCGCCGAAGCGGACCCCCGCCTGCCGCTCGCCGCGAATGCCGTGCTCGCAGGCAAACAGCGCCGTCAAAGCCGCCGACTTGAACCCGGCGCACCCGTCGATCACGGATTCGAACCGCCGGTTGACGCCCGTCGGGTTCGTCAGCAGCCCGAAGCGCTGTCCGCGAAGCTCGGACTCGAGCAGCGGAAGACGGTCCGCTCCCGTCTGAACCATCCGCTCCATCGCTCAGCTCTCCCTTCCTGCAAGATGGAAGTCCCCGGATACGGCGGTCGATTCATCCGCCCCGCTGCCGCTCCGGGATTCCTCCTCGTCCTTCCGCAGCACGTTCGCCGTCACCAGATTTGCAAAAAATCCGATCATCCCCATATACAAGCAGGCAAAGCCGACGACCGTCACGCCCAGCAGAACGGCGAAGCACAACATCTGGAAGCAAGCGCCGATCGTATACATCGGACGGGCGACGAACAGTTTGACGCTGCGGCCCATGGCGCTGAAGATGCCGAGCCGCTCCTGAACGACCAGAGACAGCGTATAGGTCTGCGATATGAAAAAGAGCGCCACGAAGTAGGTCTGAAACACGGCCAGCGCCAAAGACATCATCCCGCTCCGGCTGCCGTAGTACCACCAGGAGGAAATGAGGATCAGCACGAACAAGGCGCAGACAAGCCCGAAGACCAGCGAAGAACCGTAATGGGCCAGTGTTCCCTTTAGCATGGTCCGCACGCTTCCCTTCTCCCCTTGCAGAATGCGGTGACACGCGTAGAGCGCGCCCGCCGCCAAAGGCACGTACAGCAGCACCAGCACTAGCAAGGCCAGTGGCACGGGCAGGAAGAGCAGTACCGGAAACACGACGAGTGAGCTGACGATGCTGAACAAGGCGACATGAATGATTTCGCGGTACGTTTGCACTCCCGACCGCACCATGATTTCACTAAGTTTCCGCATCGGACATACCTCCTTTTTCTGGAAAGTCCGGTGAATAGCAGGCGCTGCGCATCCGAAACGCTCTTCCGATCGCTCTTGTTCCCGGATTTCATTATCATACTACCCCCTAAAAGGTTGAAATCCGGAAACAAAGGCGAACACTTCGTTTCTACAGAGCGCTTTCGGCTGCTCCGCTCATATTCACCGGACTTTCCGGCTTCTTTTACACTTACGCCTCCAGCACGATGCGTTCTTCCGTAGCCGGATCGAAGAAATTCAGCTTGCCTCCGTCGAAGGCGAACAGCTTCGACTGCCCCACCTGCGCCGTCGTCTCCGGATGGACGCGGGCTGTTACCATCCGCTGGCCGACCCGGAAATAGACGAGGTTCTCCGCACCCAGGTTTTCCACGACCTGCACGACGGCGTTCAACCGGTACGCCGATGCGGCCGGCGGCATGAACTCCTCGCCGTATATATGCTCCGGGCGCACGCCTAGAATGATGTTTTTGCCCTCGTACGCCTTCAGTCCCCGGGCCGCGGCGTCCGACAGGGCGAAGGAGGCCCCTTCCACATGCACGTGTCCGCGCTCGATGCGCGCGTCCATAAAGTTCATAGCCGGCGACCCGATAAATCCGGCGACGAACATATTGCTCGGCCGGTTGTACAGCTCCGTCGGCGACGCAATCTGTTGAATGCGCCCCTGGTTCATGACGACGATCCGTTCCCCGAGCGTCATCGCTTCGACCTGATCGTGGGTTACGTAGACGATGGTCGCGCCGAGCCGCTTGTGCAGCTCCGCCAACTCCACCCGCATCTGAATGCGCAGCTTCGCGTCGAGGTTCGAGAGCGGCTCGTCGAACAGGAACACCTGCGGATCGCGCACGATCGCGCGTCCGACCGCCACCCGCTGACGCTGCCCGCCGCTGAGCTCCCGCGGCTTGCGTTCCAGCATGTCGGTCAGCCCCAGAATCGCCGACGCCTCCTTCACCTTGCGCTGGATTTCCTCCTTCGGGCGCTTCAGGTTTTTGAGGCCGAAGGACAAGTTTTCTTCTATGGTCATATGCGGGTACAAGGCATAATCCTGGAACACCATCGCAATGTCGCGGTCCTTCGGATGCATCTGATTGACGACGCGGTCCCCGATGTAGATATCGCCGCTCGTCTGCCGCTCCAGCCCAGCGATCATGCGCAGGGAGGTCGTTTTGCCGCAGCCCGAGGGACCGACGAACACGACGAATTCCCGGTCTTCGATCACGAAATTGGAGTTTTCGACCGCGGTGAAGGTCCCTTTTTTATCGTCCACATACTCTTTGCGTATATTTTGAAACACCACGCGTGCCATCGCTTCGTTCCTCCTTCTAGCCTTTCACGGCTCCTATGGTGATCCCTTGCAGGAAATATTTTTGCAGCGAGAAGAACAGGATGATCATCGGCAGAGCCCCGATGGTTGCGCCCGCCATAATCGCGCCGTAGTCCGTAGACTCGGCAAATTTGAAGCTTGCGAGACCGACCTGAATCGTCCGCATCTCACTTGAGCGCGTCACGAGGAACGGCCAGAAAAAATCGTTCCAGTTCGCGACGAACGTGAAGATCGCCAGAACGGCGAGGCCGGGCTTGGCCATCGGCAGGATGATTTTATAAAAAATGCCGAATTCGCTGCAGGCATCGATGCGTGCGGCATGAATAAGCGATGTCGGTAATGTGGACATATACTGCTTCATGAGAAAAATATTCCCGACGCTGACCAACGTCGGCACGATCATCGCTGTATACGTATCCGCCAGGTCGAAAACGTTGATCACCAGCACGTACAGCGGGATCAGCGTGACCTGCGCCGGTATCATCATCGTGCCGAGCAGCACCCAGAAGATCGAATTGCTTCCGGGAAATTTGAGCTTCGCGAACGCGTAACCCGCCATGGAAGCGAAGAGCAGGTTCGTGACGGTCAGCACGGAAGAGACGAACAGCGAGTTCAACAGCCATTGGACGGCGTTGTTTTTCGTGAAAAAGCGCTCGTACGGCGCGACGGACCAAATGTCCGGAATCATCTGCGGCTTGAAGACGGCCGAGGCCAGCGAATCCTGGAACGAGCCGATAATCATCCAGTACAAGGGGATGACCGTGATGACCGCCCAGAAAGCGAGGATGATCACTGCAATGCCGATGAAGATCACTTTCGATTGGTTGCTCAACGCAGTCCCCCCTTAATATTCGATGTCCGAAGAGAAATATTTGAATTGAATGATCGAGATGAGAATAATGACGATAGCGAGCACGAACGACTGCGCGGAGGCCAGGCCGAAGTCGTAAAATACGAACGCCGTCTGGTAAATGAGATAGGCAATCGTCGTCGTGGCGAAGTTCGGGCCGCCCTGCGTCATCAGGTACACGCTGATGAACACCTGAAACGAGGTGATGACCCCCGTCACCAGCAAGTACAGCGTCGTCGGCTTGAGCAGCGGCCACGTAATTTTCGTAAACTTCGTCCAGCCGCTCGCATGGTCGATATCCGCCGCCTCGTACAGCGATTTCGGGATGCCGCCCATCGCCGCAAGGTACAGGATGATGCCGCCCCCGTGCGAGCCAAGGTACGTCATCAGCATCAGCGAAAACAACGCGCTGTTCGATTTGCCGAGCCAGATGACCGGATCGATGCCGAACCAGCCAAGCACCGTGTTCATCGGTCCCCAAGGGGTCGGATCGAAGATCGCCAGCCAGACGAGCGAGATCGTTACGCCCGAAACGACGCCCGGCAAGTACATGGCCGCTTTAAAAAACGTCTGCCACGATTGGCGCATCTGAAAGATGAGAAAAGCGAGCACGAACGTCAAAATAATGTTGACCGGCACCGTGCCGATGGTGAAAATCACGGTATTTTTCATCGACTTCCAGAACACTTCGTCCTGAAACATAAACTTGTAGTTATCCAGGCCGACCCAATCCGATTTCATGACGGTGTACTTCTGAAAGCTCATCAGAAACGCCGAGATGACCGGATACAAGGTGAACACCAGAAAGAGCAGCACCGGAACGAGGATAAACAAGTACGACCAGCCGTAATCCCGGATGAACTGCTTGACGGAAGTGTTCGCCTTCCTTTGCCGGATGGCCGGGCCCGGCACGCCCGGCCCGTTGTGTAAATTGTCCATGGCGATCCTCCTTCATCATGCCTATGCCAGAGAGTCCGAAAAAAAAGGCCCCATATGACTCCATACAGGGCACCTTTTCGCGCGGCTTGCTACTGCATTATTGGCCGAACATTTGCTTGCCTTTGGTTTTGAATTCTTCGGCGATTTTCTCCGGCGTTTTCTCCCCGGCGAACAACGCCTGGATGGCCGGCTTCTGCACTTGCTCCTGGAACTGCTTCAGCTTCGTCGACTTGTCGACGTCCAGATTGCTCTCGACCGATCTCGTGGTGCTCTTCATGAAATTTTGTGCGGCTTCCCAGTTGTACTTCTGGGCTTTGCCCTTGCCTTCGTACATTTTCGCCTGGGACTTGCGGACGAACGGCAGGTTCAGCTCGTTGGAGGAGTTCCCCGCTTTCGCGCCGCTCAGCGCTTCCATCACGAGGAAAGCGTTCTTCGCGTGCTGCTCGCCCTTGTCGTTCTTCTGCTTGAACATGACATAGCCTTCGCCCATCACGTACGTCTTGCCCTGCGCATTCTCATGATGCGGAACCGGCAGCAGGACGAATTCGATTTTCTCGCCCTTCACTTTGCCCGCGTCGATATCTTTGTTGCGGTTGGCGATAATCGTATCGTAATAAGGCAGCGCTTTGCTGATGACGGCTGCTTTGCTGTCGTAGAACATTTGCGTTCTTTGCTGCGGGTTGAGCCCGCCCGTTTCCTTCGGCATCACGCCATCCTTCATCAGACCGTCGATGAATTTGAGGGAAGCGAGAATTTTGTCGTCGTTCCAAATGAACTTGCCCTTCTCATCCAATACGTCGACCAGACCGGCGTTTTGCGCAATCAACTGGCTGAAATCGAGGCTGGTGCCGTCCGTCGCGAGACCGTACTGCATCGAGCCGTCAGGCAGCTTCTTGGTCATCTTCTTGGCGATGTCGCTGAATTCGGACCAGGTCCAGCCCTTCTCCTGAATCTTCTTCCAGTCGACACCCGCTTCTTCCAAAATGCGCTTGTTGCCGCCCCAATTCCATTGTCCTGCGGTCAGCGGCAGCCCGTATTGCTTGCCTTGAATTTTGCCCAGATCAAGCATACCCGGCAAGTAATCGTCCTTGATTTCCGGGGTCAGGAACTGGTCGAGCTGGATGGCAAGCCCCGTGTTGACATAGTGCCCCGACACCGCATGGTAATACAAATCCGGCGGGTCGCCCGCGTTCAGAGCAATGTCGAATTTCTTCGGACCTTCGGCCCAGGACAGAACTTCGTACTCTACTTTAATATGCGGGTACTGCTTGTTGAAATCGGCGATCAGTTCCTTGATGTCCTTCTCGTAATCCCCATGAACCGGGTAGGCCCATACCTTGACGGTATCGGGCTTCTTGTCGTCTTTCGCAGCTTCGCCGGCCGGGGCGTTGGCTCCCCCTTCTTTTTTGGCGCAGGCGGAAACAAATACGAGACTTAAAGCTACCGTCATGGCAAGCAGTTTGCTGACCTTCATACATCCATCCCCCTAGTTAGCTTTTATGATTAAGTTTGGACATGCCGTTCGCAAGTTCCCGGATCGCCTGACGGCTCCGGTCGAGGTACATGACGGACTGCTCGTAGTTGTTGCTGGCGACCCCGAGGTATAAAATATCGATCACGTTAAGCTGGGTAATCCGGGACGACATTGCCCCGCTTCGGATCTCGTTCTCCGTCGAGGAGATGCAGAGCGGAATGTCCGTGTACTGGGCGAGCGTCGTGCTGCCGTACTTCGTGATGCCGATGGTTACGGCGCCGTTCTGTTGGGCGGCTTTTAGCGCGGCGATGACTTCCTTTGTCTCACCGGAGTACGAGATGCCGACGGCGACGTCCTCCTCGGTCAGAGTAACTGCCGACGCAAGCTGCACATGCGGATCGGCAAAGCAGAAGCACGTCCGGTTAATGCGCAAAAATTTCTGCTGCGCGTCCTGACCGATCAGATTGGAAGCGCCGATGCCGAAGAAATAAATCCGCTTCGCCTGATGAAGCGCCTGCACCGCCTTGGACACCTGCTCCAAATCGAGAATTTTCACCGTGTCGTGGATTGCTTGAATATTATTGTTGGAAACGTGCTGCACGATCGTCGCAATCGAATCCTGCGGCCGGATTTCCTGGTAGCCTTGCACGCCCCCCGTTTCCCGGAGGTCTCCCGCCACCTTCAGCTTCAAATCCTGGTAGCCCTTCACGCCCATCGATTTGCACAACCGGATGATGGCGGCCTGACTGGCTCCGCTCGCTTCGGCCAACTGGGCGACGGACAGCTCGATCATCCGCTCGGGATGTGCGAGCACGTACTCCGCGACCTTTTTCTCCGAAGGATTCAACCCTTCTAAAATCTCTCTTAACCGAACCAAACCTCCATGCATTGCGCTCACCCCCTCTTTTATGTAAGTTATTATTACATATAACGTTATTAAATAAAACACCATGACGTTATTGATACCGTTTCCAACGATCAAACTTATTATAGCCCATTTGAAATTTTAAATCAATATTATTTTTACAACGTGAAATTTTGTTTTACAAACTAAGCTTCGTTGTCTTATACTCAGATTAAGCAAAGAAGGTGATAAAGATGGAATATATCGTCGGAATCGATGGCGGAGGCACCAAAACGGAAGCGGTCGTCATCGACACTTCGGGCAACCGGCTCTTCGGCTGTACGGGCGAATCAACGAATTCGAAGGCGATCGGCTTCGAGCGGGCTTCCCGTCATCTGGAAGCCGTGCTGGACGAAGCACTTCAACATGAAGCCTGCGCAAGCGGACGCTGTCTGGCCGTCTGCATCGGCATGGCCGGCACCGATACGCCGCAAGAAAAGCAAGCGGTCGAAGCCGTCCTCCGGGCCTATCAGACCCGAATCGGCGCTTCGTTCGAGGTGTTCGTGCGCAACGATGCGGAAATCGTCCTGATGGCTTCGCTTCGCCGGGAGTACGGTATCGCCGTCGTCTCCGGCACCGGCTCGATCGTCTTCGGCTGCACGCCGGAAGGCCGGCGTTACCGGGTCGGCGGCTGGGGTCATCTGCTGGGCGATGAAGGAAGCGGTTACCAAATCGGACTCCACGCGCTGCAAGCCGTGATGCGCAGTCATGACGGCATCTCCCCGGCAACGGCATTGACGGATATGATCCGGCACACGTATAGCTTTGACTCGATTACCGAACTGAAAACGTACATCTACGGACCGGACATCCGCAAAAAAGACGTCGCCGCCTTTGCCGAGCTGTGCATCAACGCAAGCAAGCAAGGGGATGCCGTTGCCGTGCGCATTATTGAAGGCGCGGCTGCGGAGCTTGCCGTCGCGGCGGCAGCCTTGGTCCGCAAGGACGCCTGGTTCCCGGATTCGGACCTTGTGACGACCGGCTCGGTGTTCAAGCATTCTCCTTTGTTCGCCGATACGTTCCGGCAGACGATCTCCGAAACGTTCCCCGGGCTGCGCCTGCACCCGGCTTCCGAGCAGCCCGCCGCTTACGGCGCCGCCTTGCTCGGCTTCGAGCTCTTTCAAAGAATGCGATAAAAGGAGCAGTCCCTATGTATAACCTGCTGAACGAATTAACTACCGAACAGCGCAATCCGAATACGACGCAAATCGACCGGCTCAATTCCGAGGAAATCGTCCGGCTCATCCACGCGGAGGACCGTCTGGTTACCGAAGCGGTCGGCCGCATCCTGCCGCAAGTCGCGCAGGCCGTCGACCGGATCGTCGCCGCTTTTCAGCGGCAGGGCCGGCTGTTCTACATCGGCGCCGGCACCAGCGGGCGGCTCGGCATTCTCGATGCGTCCGAATGTCCGCCGACCTATGGAACGGACCCGTCCATGGTGCAAGGCATCATTGCGGGGGGCTTTCAAGCGGTCAAGGACCCGGTTGAAGGCGCGGAAGACAGCGAGGAGCTTGGCGCGAAGGATATCGACGAGCATGGCGTCACGGACCGCGACGTAGTCGTCGGCATCGCCGCCAGCGGCCGCACCCCGTATGTGCTCGGCGCCATGAAGCGCGCGAAGGAAAAGCAAGCGACCGTGATCGGTCTGTGCAATAACGAACACACCCCGATGACCGGCATCGCCGATCTGATGCTGGAAGCCGTCGCCGGCCCGGAGGTCGTGCTCGGTTCGACCCGGATGAAATCAGGCACCGCACAGAAGCTGATCCTGAACATGCTGACGACCGTCTCCATGATCCGCATCGGCAAAGTATACGAGAATCTCATGGTCGACGTTCTGCCTTCCAACGAGAAGCTCGTCTACCGCGCCAAACGGATTATCGGCATGGCGACCGGCTCGCCGGAGGATGTGATTAGCGAAGCGTATACCGCGTCCGGAAGACACGTCAAAACCGCGATCGTCATGATTTTGGCGAAAACGGACCGGGACGGCGCACGCGAGCTGTTGGAGCGCTCGGGCGGTTTTGTACGCCAGGCGGTGGCGCTGGCGAACGGCAATTAACACGGGATCAAGGAACAAGGAGGAGAATTTACGGTGGCAGACATACGGCTCGTCCGTCCGGACGAGATGGCCGAAGCGGTCTCGCTTTCGGACTCGATTTTTCGCGATGCGCAGCAGATTTCGATGCAGCCTGCGTTTCCTGACGTGTTTTCAACGGCCTTGGGCCAGTCTTACGGAGCGTTCGAGGACGGCAAGCTGGTCTCGTTCATGGGACTCGTGCCTGTCACGATCCGCATCGGCGAGGCAGCGCTCGGCACGTACCAGCTCGGCTCCGTCGGCACCGATCCGGATGCCCGGGGCAAGGGCTATGCCAGCCTGATTTTACAGCGTATCTTTGAACATATCGACAAGGCGGGCGCGTCCTTGCTGCTCATTTCGGGCGGCCGCTCCTTGTACACGCGGGTCAATTGTCTGCCGTTCGGCGTTGTCCGGAGGTATACGGTGGATGCCGCTGCGGCGCAGGCGCTGCAAAGCCGGCACGCTTCCGAAGGAGTGCAGGTGCGCGATCTGGAGCCGACCGATTGGCTGTATCTGCGAGAGCTGGCGGGCGCAAGAGTTGCCCGCTTCGAGCACAGCGTCACCGACCTGGCGAATCTGGTCCATAACGAGGCGCTCGTCAGCTGCATTAAGATGAAGCACCGGGTGCTCGTGGCCGAGCGGGACGGCAAGCCTGCGGCGTTTCTTGTCGCCGCCGTACCGAATCCGCCGCTCGTCCCGAAGCGGGTTCCGTTTCTGATCGAAGCCGCCGGGGACGGCCCGGCCGTTGCGCTTCTGGCCGCGCATGCGCTCAAGCGTCTGGAGCTGGAGCAGATCCAGCTCCCGGTTTCCGTGCACGAAAGCGATTGGCTGGAGGCGCTCGAATCGGTGCCGTACCAAGAGGAGCCGAATCAAGGCACCGTCAACGTGGTCCGGCCCGAGCGCTTGATCGAGCAGCTCCGGCCGTTCTGGGCGGAAGCGGCTCCGGGCCGCCATGAAGCGCTTCGCGTGCAATCGGCAGACGCCGGCCGGGTCAAGCTCGAATACGGCGGCTTGTCGGCAGAGCTGGACCCGCAGGCGTTCATCTCGCTCGTTTTCGGCGGAGATGAAGGCATGGCTGAGTACTTCGCGCTTCGCAGCGCACTGAAAGAGTTGTTCCCGGTGCCGTTTCCTTTTACGGCGGGGTTGAATTATGTGTGAGCGGGCGTTAATTTTCCAGAGATAATTAAAAATCGTCAAACAAACTAAACTCGATAATGAGCAGAGAGATACTGCTCATTTTTTTATTGCTTTCCGTGTCTCAAAGCTCTCATTCGTAGTTGTCGACTTAAAAAATATGTTATACTTCTTTTGAGGTGATAATTATGCTTAAGGACGAAGTAAAGCAAATCATTGACAATTTACCTGATGATTGCTCACTTGAGGATATTCAATATACATTATATGTTCGAAAGAAGATCCAACAAGGACTTGATGATATAGACAAAGGCGACGTTATATCTCATGAAGAAATGGAGAAGCGGATGTCTAAATGGCTAAATCAGTAGTATGGACAAAAACCGCAACTAATGATTTAGAACGGGCAGTAGAATATATACATCAAGATTCGCCGGGATACGCTCTTTCATTTTTATATGATGCAATGGAGAGAGCCAAAACTTTGAGTCTTTTCCCAAACAGAGGGAGGATCGTACCTGAGATCAACAACCCGAATGTAAGAGAAATTTTTTTACACCGATATAGGATGATCTACAAAATCGAAGAAGATCAAGTCATTATTTTAAGCTTCATACATGGAGCTACGAACTGGAATGGCCGGTAACTCACCCACCTTTGATGCGGGTATTATTTTTATTTCAAAACGCTAAGCGGGCCTCGGGCCCGCTTTTTTTGCGTTGACAAACGCTTAAAGCGGATTTATATTACTTTATAGTAATATTACTATAAAGTAGTATACCTGTTTGAAGGGAGCGATTGTTTTGTCCACTCTCGTTATCGTCATTCAAATTATACTGGCCGGGATGTTCTCGCTTTCTTCCTTTATGAAGCTCAAGCGGACGCCGTCGATGGTTCAGCACTGGAACGAATACCGGTACCCGATGTGGTTTTTGACCCTTATGGGCCTGGGAGAGCTTGCGGGCGTCGTCGTGCTTCTCGCGGGCTTCCGGTTTCCGGCGCTGCTGCCGTACGTCGGTTTGTTCTTCGTCGCTTTGATGCTGGGCGCGATTCACGCACATTTGTTCCGGGCGAAGCACCGGCCGGTGATGGCCGTCAATGCCGCTGCGATGCTTGCACTGTCCGTGGTCATGATCGCTGCCACCTGGTGAACTCCTCCGCCTTGCGCGGAACAAAAATAGACCGCCCATCCCACCGGGGACGGATCGGTCTATTTTTAAGTTCATTCCTTTCAATTACTGCACATCGTCCGTCATGCTGCTCTTCCAAGCTTCGCTTCCGTCAGCGTTCCTTACGGATTCATGCGAAACGGTGGCTTCCTGCACATCTCCGAAGCCCCAATGGCTTTCCGCGACATCCGGGAACTGAGGGGCAACTCCTTTCAGCGGACCGCGATACAGCATCCGGTTAATCATCGTCACTGCTTCGACCCTGCGAATGCTGTCCGCAGGCTTGAAGGTTCCGTCCTCGTAACCGGCAAGAAACTTGCCGCGGTACAGGGCTTCAATCGCATTCCCTGCCCAATGTCCTTGGACATCCTTGAAATGATTTTCGCCGGACGCGCTGACATTCAGGCTCAGGAAACGCGCCATAACGGAGGCCAGCTCACCTCGGGATACCTTAGCTTCCGGACGGAAACTGCCGTCTTCGAAGCCGTTAAAGTAGCCGTATTTCGTTGCAATCTTGATGTAATTCGCTGCCCAATGGCTCTCTTGAACATCGTTATACGCAAGAGCGTCGGTTACCTTCGCATTTTCCTTCATTCTTGCAACAATCGCTGCCAGCTCTGCACGAGTCAGAGCGTTCTCCGGGTGAAACTTACCATCCGGATAGCCTAAAATATAACGTTGATGCTTCAGATTTCCGAAGCGGTCGGAAAACACTTTAATTTTGACCGCAGAGTCGGCCTTCGCAGAGCTCGATGTATTTCCTTCAACCGTGAACTTTCCTTGAATGTCGAACTCCGCGTCCGCTGCGGCGACCGCTCTCCATTTCAGCTTCAGCTTGTAGCTTCCCGCTTGACCGGCCGACAGCTTGCCTACTTTCCACGTAACCGTGTTTCCGCTCACGGTACCGCCATCCGCATCGACCACTTCCGCTCCGGCCGGAATCGTAACGGTGACTACTCCTGCATCTATCGAGAAGACGGATTGGTTCTTATAATCGACCGTAATCGTCGATTGCTCGCCTTCTTTTACAAGGTTTTTATCCACAGACAGATTCAAAGTAACATCGGACGTTGCAGACCCGTAGTAAAATCCGCCGCCGTACGAAGTGGATGAAGTGTTATTCGTAGCAATTTGCCGGATCTTGAAATCGAAGGCTACGATATCTTGCCCGACGTGAATAATGCCGTCTTTAATGTAGCTGTCCGAGCCATTGACCGCCGGCGCGTTCGGTTTCGTCACAAGCGTGCTGTAATCGTAGTACCCCGCTTTGGTCGCAACAATATAATAGTCTGCATTCGGATACACCATCCAGGCGTACTGCCCGGCAGCATCCGACAGCTGCGGGTTGTGATTCTTGTTCGGCGCAAAAGCCGGCAATTCAGGCAATTCGACAGGCGTGTGCGGCGTACGGCCGTTTTGTTTATTCAGCTCCGTATCCGCCCAATACAGCTTCACGCTAACCCCGTCAACCGGCTTTCCGGAAGCCTCGTCGGTAATCGTGCCGTAAGGATCGATCAAGGAATAGACGACGCCCAATTCCCCGTTTTGCTTCACGCTCACCGTCGCCGACGGTCCCGCCAGCACAGTCCCGTTTGGTGCTTTAATTTGGTACGAAATTTTGTACTGGCCGCCCGGCACCTTCTCCAATTCAAAGCTTCCGTCGGCTTTCAGCGCCAGCGTCGATTGGAAATCGGTCCCGTTGATGCCTTGGATGACGGCGCTGACATTGCCGCTTCCGAACAGACTTTCCGGCGTCTGCTGCACGTTCGAAGCGGAAGGCGCGATAAACAGTTGACCGCTGATTTTGTTCGCGGAATCAATTTTTTGACTTGCCGCATTCAATTGGCCTACGACTGCCGTTTGCGTGCTGTTTAAAGTTACCGTCCGGTTTCCAAGCTGTACCGGCGTTTGAATATTCAGCGTATAGGCGAAGTTGCCCCGGGGTACCCCGATTTGGTAAGAACCGTCTTGTGCGGTCGTTACGGTCGAAGTGAAATCGACAATTCCATCCCCGTTAAAATCGGCGGAAACGGAAACCGTTGCCCCTGCCGCCGGCTTTCCTGTCACCTGGTCGATCACGATCCCTCGAACGGCTGCAGGCATGTAAGTCACTTCTATGCTTTCCTGCTTCGACAATCCGGATTTCGGATCTTTCGCGGACACCGTGATCACTTCGTTCAGAGGCGCAAGGCCTTGAAGCTTCGGTGCGGTATACTCGATGGAAGCAATCCCTTGTTCATTCGTAATTGCTGTTACATCGTTCTTCGTATTTCCGAAGTGGAACGTGACCGGCACGCCCGCAACCGGGCTTCCGTCCGCCGACACCACTCCCGCGCTCAACGTCACTTTAGAACTGCCGTCTCCCGGAATGGAGTCAGGCGATTTTTTCAATGTTAAGTTGAACGGTGGTACTTGATCTTGAACTACGATGGTTTCCGTTGCGGTTTTACTGTCGTAGGTTACGGTAATGATGGCCGTTCCCGGAGCTTTGGCCGTGATCACGCCGTTCGCATCGACCGAAACGATATCGGGATTCGAGGAAACGTAGGTTGCTTGTTTCGTTACGTCTTTAATGCTTTCGTCCAAATAAACCGCTGTCGCCTGCGTCTGATGAGTGGCACCCGGTACAAGCGTATAGTTGACCGGAGTTACCACCAGATCGCGCAGCGTCGTTGTCGTGGTTCCCGTTGCGCCGGAAGCCGGCGATTCGATCCCGTTGCTTACCGCGCTTACCGTAAAGCTATGCTTCGTTCCCGGTTTAAGTCCCGTCACCGCATAGCGGGTATCGGTTACGCCGGAGGCAATCAATTTCCCATTGTCGTAGATGTTATAGGACTGTGCGCCCGGAACCGCATTCCAGCTTAACGTTGCGCCCGTAGATGTCACATTGTCCGTTGCAACCCCTGTCGGAGCGGCAATCGGCACCGTAATCGAGGCTTGCAATGTTGTTCCGTTATAAACGGCATAGATCACCGTCGTTCCTGCACCGACAGCCGTAACGAGTCCGCTCGGACTGATAGTGACTACGTTGTTGTTGGCCGAGCTGAACGCGGATTGATTCGTTACTTCGACTTTGGTTCCGTTCGAGTAAACGGAGGAAACGACCGTTTGATGCGTAGAGCCTATCGGCAGCGTATAGCGGGTGCTATCCAGCGTAAGGCCTGCCGAAGTCGGAAGCGTTACGCTGTTGGACGGCGCAGATTCCATCACGCCGTTCTCGCCGCTCACTACCGCCGTAACGGTAAATGTCGCAAACTCTCCCGGTGCAAGACCGGTTACCTGGTAAGTGGCGCTGCTGACATTCGTTGCGTACAGCGCTCCGTCTTTATACAGATTGTAATAAGTAGCGCCGGTCACGGTATTCCAGGTCAGCTTGTTGGCCGTCTCCGGCGTCGTTCCGGCTTTCAGATTCGTCGGCGAAGGTGGAATCGCCACGGTAGCATAAGCGCCCCCGACCATCACCTTGGCCGTAACTTCGCCCGAAGGCGGGTTGTTTCCGAAATCCAGAATCGTTGTTCCCCGGCCGCTGCCGTCCGAAACCGCATCCGGATTCGTCAGAGTGCCTTGTGTCGATGCAAAGCGGACCGGAGCGTCCGGAACCGGGTTTCCGTCGACATCATAAAGTGTGGCAATGACTCGGAATTGACCCGGTTGCCCGGTCGGCACGGCATTGACGGTTACGTTCGTCGGAGCCTGCTTGTATTGATATTTCGTCGTATCGATCGGATCCAGCTCGTTCGTAAAATACCACGAAATGATATCGTGTCTCTCGAAAGCGCCGCCCGTTGCCGCAGTAAATCCTGCGTAAACCCCCGGCTTCCCTTTGAAGATGTCGGCCAAATCGATATTGTTGGCATTGAGCACAGGAGTCGTCGGCCGAGCTTCCGTGCTGCTGATATAAACCTTGACGTTATTGGCGGATCCGTCATAATCGATCCACGAATAATAGTCTGTGCCGCTTGAAAGATTAATGCCTTGCGAATTAAGCTCGTTCGCCGATGTAAACCATCCGGGGGTCGAGTTTTTAACGTCCCCATTTACGGCCAGCCCGATGTAATTGTTCGACGGGTCGGACATGTCGGCGTTTTTATACGTATCGTATTTCACCGCAAAGCTGGGCTTGATTCCGCCGTACCCGATTCCTACTCCTACCGATCCCGCAGTGTTGGATTCGGCTTGGATCGTAAAGGTAATGCCGTCGGCCGGATTACCTAAATTATTCTCATTCAGCCGGAATTTAAAAAACGTACTGAACGAATAATTGTCTCCTGGCGCAATAAGCTTTTTGTTAAAAGCCGTGCCGAACTTGTTGGTTAGTGCCTCGGTTAAACGCAACACCTGGCGGCCTTTATTATCCGTTGCCACTTTGGCAGAGCCGTTCAACGAGAACAGCGCGAGTTGTTTTGCATTGGAAAAATCGTCATTCTTATAGGTAACCCACTTCACGCTGTCTTCCGCCGCATGAGCCTGTAAAGCCGGCTGCAGCAGGGTTACCACCATGGAAATCATGAGCAGCCATGACATCCATTTCGATCGATGCACTTTCATCGTTCCCGCTCCTTTTTCATCTTCTCTCTCCTGAAATAGCAATTCTACTTTCCGGTTTTTCTCTCCGCGCCTCACTCTCCTTCGTTTTAAAGAACAGTTTTTGCTCACTTTACCAACCGCTTCTGAACAAAATCTGAACACCTTTCGACTACAAAACCAGCCACTCAGGTCCACACCGGCGCAAAACTTGCTGAAAAACAGGCGAAAGAGCAGAAAGCAGCATCATTTTCCCAATTCATCTAGATTTTAATTTTGTGAAATAATTAACATTTTTTCGTTTTAAAATGCCTTAGAGGACGAATTTTTGATATGATCATAAATAGGAAAACGGCGGTTTTAAGCCGTTCGTTGGAACGAACATTTTTGCCGGGTAAACAGGCTTTATAACAAATAGATTACTTTTGCATACAGAAAGAGGAGGGCGTGAATTTGGCCACTCAACTACACGACAATGGGGTCGGGTTTGCACGGTTTGCGCAAAGCGAGGTGCGCCGATGATTCGGATCATTCTTGCAGACGATGAAGCGCTAGCGCTGTTCAGCTTGCAAAAACAGCTTGAGAAGCTGAACGGCGGTGTCGTTGTGGGCGCCTACCAGAATGGGGCGGAAGCCGTCGAGGCGGTGCTGCGCGAGAAGCCGGAAGCCGTCTTTTTGGACATTGACATGCCGGAGCTGAGCGGCTTGGAAGCGGCCGAGATCATCATGTCGCACCTGCCGGAAACCGAGATCATCTTTGCGACGGCTTACGAGGAACATGCGCTCAAGGCTTTTGAGCTGGCGGCGATCGATTACTTGCTGAAGCCTGTCTCCACGCAAAGGCTTGCCAAAACATTAACCCGGCTGTCGCAGGTCAAGGCCGCCAAAACGGAACCGGATCACCCCGCGGTCCGGCCGTCTAAGACGAAGGACCAGGTTATGATCCGCTGCTTTCAGACGCTGGAGGTCGACACCGGTGAATCCGGGCCCGTGCATTGGCGAACGAACAAAGCGCAGGAGCTGTTCGCCTACTTCGTTCACCTTCGGGACCAGCCCGTGCGCAAAGATGCGCTGCTGGAGCTGTTCTGGCCCGATATCGATCCGAAGAAAGGCTACACACAGCTCTACACCACTATCTATCAAATCCGCAAAACCGCAAATGCCGTCCATCCCGGCATCCGGATCGTCAGCGGGGATAAAGGGTACCGGCTCGAGCTGAACGGTGTCGGCGTTGACGTATTGACGTGGGAGGAGGGACTGCAGACGGCCCCTCCGCTCAGCGAGCATACGCTCGCGCGGCATTTGCAGCTGTTGGAGCTGTATCGCGGCGACTATCTGGAAGATTGCGGCTATTGGTGGGCGGAGAACGAGCGGGAGCGGCTGCGTATGTTATGGTACCGGCATGCGATGCGCGTCGCGGCTTTTCTGGAAACGCGGGACAATGCGGCGGAAGCTTTCCAGCTCTATTTCCTCATCCAGCGCCGATTCCCGTTCACGGAAGAGGTGTATTGGGCGCTGATCAAGCTCTTTACGTCTATCGGGGACCGGGTGTCTGTGGAACGGCAGTACGATACGCTGTCGCAAATGCTGCATGACGAATTCAGTACGAAGCCGGCGAGAACGCTTGAGCAGTGGTACCGGGAGCGGGTTGTTTAAAAAATGTTCAGAACCTTCATTTATACTCAGGAGGCGGTTTCTTCGCGTGCGGTGCAGCATGTGCAAGAAGCGTAGTTTCTTGAGGCGGTGGTACATTTGGCCAAAATTATGGTCGTAGACGATGCCGCATTTATGCGGATGTTTATGAAGGATATATTGGAGACGGCAGGGCACGAAGTCGTATGCGAAGCGTCCAACGGAAGGGAAGCGATTGAGAAGTATCTCACGTATCGTCCGGACCTCGTCACGATGGACATCACCATGCCCGATATGGACGGCATCGAAGCGTTGAAATTGATTATGGAGCGGGACCCTGCGGCGCAAGTCATCATGTGCTCGGCGATGGGGCACCGGGAGATGATTCTTGAGGCGATCCGAAGCGGAGCGAAGGATTTTGTCGTGAAGCCGCTTCAAGGCTCGCGGGTGCTGGACGCCGTCGACAGGCTGCTTGAGGTCTAGAGGGAAAACATGAAAAAAGGAGGCTTGAATGCCTCCTTTTTTCTATGCCCTTGTGCCCGAGGCCAGATCTCCATGCCGCTCCGGCCCGACGAGCCGGCCCCGCTTGTAGACCGCTTGCACGTCCAGCTTGCCCGCCTCGGCGTTCCAGCGGAACGTCACCGCATCCGCAGCCTGTCCGACTTCCAGCGTACCGATTCCTGCACAGCCAAGCAGGCGCGCCGGTCTATCCGTCGCCATCGCTATGGCCGTAGCCAGCAGGGAACCTGTCATCTGGGCGAATCGCCCTACGCAGTCCGCGAGATTAACCGCCGCTCCGGCGAGCAGGTTCGGATTCTCCACCATGTGCAACCGGCCGGACGGCAGCAGCTCGACCTCCCCGCCGACATGCGTGCGGTAGGTGCCGGGCGGCAGGCCCGCCAAATGTACGGCATCGCTGACAAGCAGCAGGGTGTCGCCTTTCACTTTGTGCATCACATTCACGACGGAAGGGTGCAGATGATGTCCGTCGCAGATGATGCTGGCGGCAAGCCGGTCTTCCGCCAACTGCGACCAAATATAGTGCGGATGGCGCGGAAGCTGCGGATGCGCTCCGTTCCCGAGATGCGTGCTCATCCGCGCTCCCGCTTCCGCAGCAGCCGCGATGTGCTCGTGATCGGCGGCCGTATGGCCGATGCTGGCAACAACGCCCGCCTCCGTCAGCTTGCGGATAAATTCCGCAGCGCCCTGAAGCTCCGGCGCCAGCGTAACTAACCGGATGCGGTCCCCCGAAGCTTCCTGCCATACTTTGAACTCGGCCCAGTCCGGGTCCCGTACATGCTCCGCCGGATGGGCGCCCCGAGGTCCGTTTTCGCCCGATATGTAAGGTCCTTCCATATGAATGCCCAATACGGCGGAAGCCGTCAGCTCATCCTGCTCGCAAGCGAGCCGTATCGCCGTCATGCAGTCTTTCATCTGTTCGAAGCTCGCCGTAATAACCGTCGGGCAGAAGGACGTCGTACCGGAAGCTAGTACCCCTCGAACCAGCCGTTTCACGGTCTCCACCCGCCGGTGCATATCGGCCCCCGTCAGGTTAATGTCCTCTCCCCCGTACCCGTTGATCTGCAGATCGACGAAGCCCGGAGCGATCCAGAACTCGTCAGGTGCTGCGGCGGCATTGCCCGAGCTTTCGGCGTCCTCTATCGATGCGATGGTACCCCCGGATGCAACCAAACGAATCCGTCTCCCCGTATCCGCCCGCCGTCCTTCGATTACCGTCCTATTGGGATCGGTCACTTTCGTCCCTCCTTGGTATGCGCCGTTATTGCGATGCAATGCGGGAAGCGCTGGCGAAATCCAGAAACATATCGCAGCGGGCCGACCGTCTCAAGATAGACGCCGGACACGACAAGTCGACCGGACCGAACAACGTCCGGTGTACCGCATCGCTTTTGCGTTCGCCAGACACCGTGCAAATGATATGCGAAGCCGATACGATGGACGGGATCGTGAGCGTCAGCGCCTCGCGCGGCACCGCATCAAGCTGCGGGAAGCAGCCGTCGTTGACCTGCTGCTTGCGGCTCGTCTCGTCCAGCTCGACCTTTTTAATGCGCGCGGGATCAGCAAAGTCCGCCACATGAGGATCGTTGAAGGCGATATGCCCGTTCTCGCCGATTCCGATACAGGCAATATCGATCGGGTGCCGCTCCAGCAGCTCCGTATAGAGGGCGCACTCTGCCAAAGGATCGTTCAAGCCGTTCAGCGCATAAAATTCGAGCGGCGTCCGGAATGCGAACAGTTCCGTCCGCAAATACGTCGCAAAGCTCTGCGGCGCATCGGTCGGCAAGCCCACGTATTCGTCCAGATGGTAGCAGCGGATGCGCTCCCACGCGACGGAATCCAATGTGCGCAGCGAACGCAAAAATTCGTTCTGCGACGGAGCGGAAGCAAACACGACCGCAATCGTCTCCTTCTCCTGCAGCTTCGTCCGGATCGCTTCCGCCAGCCGCTGTGCCGCCGCTTGCCCCATGGCTTCCCGGCTATCGTACGCCTCGGCGGTCACCTGCTCGATCGTCCATTGCTTCATATCCCATCATCCTCCATTCGTTTGTTTCCGGCTCAAGTCTCAAAACTCACTCTCTTCAATTCGTCGCCGTACGCACGGACTGCCGTACGACGAGCTTCTCGTCGAAGACAATGCGCTGCGCCGGAGTATCCGGCCCACCGAAAATCCGCCCGAACAGCGTACGCGCCAGCGCTTTGCCCGCCTCATAGGTTGGGATGGAGACGGTCGTTAGCGGAAAAATCATCAGGTCGATATCGTCAAAGCCGATCAAGGACATATCCTCCGGAATCCGAAGACCTTCGCTTTGAAAAGCTTTGACGACCCCCAGCGCGACCACATCGTCGAAGCAGATGAGTGCCGACGGCCGTTCTTTCATCGCGATCAGCTTCCGGCCGATCTCCACCCCGTCCGCGAGCTCTTGGGCTCCCTCGAAAGTAAACTCCGCCCGCAAAGCAAGTCCTTGCGCCGACAAAACATCCCGGCATGCCCGAAGGCGTTCCCGCGAGGCTCTGGACGTGGGGAGCCCGGCAGCGAAGCCAATGTTGTGATGGCCCCGTTCGAGCAAATGCTCCGTCACCTGCCGCCCGCCGTCGTAATCGTCGAACTCGACATACGAGCTGTCCAGCCCAGGCACGCTTCCGAGCAATACGAAAGGGACGGACTTCGCTTTCAGATCGAACAAGTGGTCGAACGTCACCTCCTCCAGCAGCGGCGCAACGATCAGGCCGTCCACCCGTCTGCTTAGCATCGCTTGAATCTGCTCTTTTTCAGTTCGGTGATCCTCGAAGCTGCTGCATAGAAATACCGTATAGCCGTATTCGCCTGCGATCTCCTGAACACCCTTGGTCAGCTTGCTGTAGAACGGATTCGTGATGTCCTTGATGACAAGCCCGATCGTTTTCGTATATTTCGTAGACAATCCCCGGGCAATCTCATTTGGAACGTAGCCGTACTGCTCGGCTGCCTTCAGCACCTTTTGTCTCGTTTTCTCCGAAAATCCGTCCTTATTGTTCAGCACTCCCGATATGGTGCTTTTGGCGAGACCGGTCATTTTCGCCAAGTCGTTGATGGTGAGCTTCACGATCCGCGCCTCCTTAATTTGAACCGGTTCAAATCTTTTTTTTAATAAAAGGAAATGCTTCAATTAAAACATTCCCATCATAGATACCAAATTAATTGAACCGGTTCAATTTTCTGTATTATATTCCCACAGCGCTTGTCCTGTCAAGCTGTAGCAAAGCTGGCGCTGCGAACATCGACGTAAAAAAATCGAGCATGCGGCCAAAGCGGCACCCTCGATTTTAAACAGGTATTCCCATCGTGACAACCGTACCTTGCCCCAGAGCGCTACCGTAGAGCGTCCACCTGCGCTTCATTTCGGCGCAATCGCTCAAGGCAAAGCCGGAAGCCTGACGGTAAACGTCGTTCCCTGGTCGGGAACGCTCTGCACGGCGACGGAGCCCGTATGCATCTCAACGATCCGCTTGACGATCGCAAGCCCAAGCCCGCTTCCTCCCGTGCTTCGGTTGCGGGACCTATCCGCCTTGTAGAACCGCTCGAAAATATGTGCCACATCGTTCTCGGAGATGCCGATCCCGGTGTCGGTGACGAATACGATCGCCTGCTGACCGTTGCGCTTTAGCCGAACGCCGATCGTCCCGCCCGCTGGAGTAAATTTGATGCTGTTGTGCAGAAGATTGACCCATACTTGGCTCAGCAAATCCTCGTCAGCCTCGATGCTGACGTCTTCCAGCGACACATCCATGTCGATTCCTTTATCCTGCCACTGCGGCTCGCACGCCAGAATCAGGCTGCGCAGCTGCTTGTCGAGCCGGTACCGCCTCCGCTCCACCGGGTGATGGTCCGATTCGAGGGAGGTCAGCTTCAGCAGGTTTTCACTCAGCTTGGACAGCCGGGCGCTTTCCTTTTCGATGATGCCGAGATAATGCATCCGTTCCTCCCGGCTGAGCTCGTCGCTCTGCAGGATACGGGCAAAGCCGCCGATCGACGTCAGCGGCGACTGGATTTCGTGGGAAACGTTGGAGATGAACTCCTGGCGCATTTTCTCCATCTGATTGAGCTCGACGGCCATGTGGTTGATGCTTTCGACGAGCTCGCCGAACTGGCCCGGGCCGCGCTCGTCCGGGGGAATACTGACGGTGAAATCGCCCTTGGCGATCCGCTTCATGGCATCGATCATCGGCCGGAACATTTCCATGCGCTTGTCGCGAAAAATCACTCCGATCGTCCCCATAATCCCCATGCTGGTCACAAACGCAACCAATTGGGTAAATAGCTGGCCGACATAATCGGAAGGCCGGCTTCCAAATGCGTTCAGCAAATAGCGGATGAAGAAATAAGCGGCCGACCAGCTCGCCAGCGATAATAAAAGTAATATGCAAATCCCACAGACACTTTTAAAAAATCTCCATCCGCGAGCCGCTTTCCGGTTCGCCTGATGCTGTACTTCCACTCCCGTCCCTCCTTATCCGCGATAGGTTTAAACGTGCTGCTCTTGAATGCGAAGCTGCTGTGCGGCGAATTCGCGGTACAACGCATGCGTTTGGAACAACTGCTCGTGCGTGCCGATGCCCGTTACTTTGCCTTTGTCCAGAAAGACGATTTGGTCCGCATCCACCACGGTCGACAGCCGGTGCGCAATGACCAGCGTCGTCCGACCCTGCATCAGGTTGTTCAGCGCCTGCTGCACGACGATTTCCGACTTGCTGTCCAGACTGGAAGTCGCCTCGTCCAGCATCAAAATTTGCGGGTTACGCAGCAGCGCCCGCGCAATCGCAATCCGCTGCCGCTGCCCCCCGGACAGCTTGACGCCCCGTTCTCCGACTTCTGTTTCGTATCCGTTCGGAAGCTCGTGAATGAACGTATCGGCATAGGCCATGCGCGCCGCCTGCTCCAGCTCTTGATCCGTCACATCGTGCGGTAACCCGTAGCAGATGTTGTCGCGGATCGTCCCGGCAATGAGCGGACTTTCTTGAGAGACATAGCCGATGCGGCTGCGCCACGACGGCAGCGAGTACTCATCGATCGGCTCGTCCCCGAGCTTGATCGAGCCCCCGGTCGGCGGGTAGAACCGCTCCAGCAGCGCAAAGAGCGTCGTTTTTCCGCTGCCGCTCGGCCCGACGATGGCCGTCACTTTGCCGGGCTGCATGGTGAAGCTGACATCGTCCAGTATCGTTTCGCCGGTTTTATAGGCGAACGTCACGCGTTCGAGCGTCAATGGCCGGCCTGCGTTATCAAGGGGCTTGCCGGAGGCATGGTCTTCTTCCCCGAGCTCCAGCAGCGCTGCGATTCGTTCCGTCGCTCCGACCGCCTTTTGAAACTGCGTGAAGAAGGTCGTAATTTGCGTGATCGGCAGCACGAATTGAAACAAATACAGAATGAACGCCACCAGATCTCCTGCCGTCAGCGTGCCGGAAGCGACCCGCGCGCCGCCGTATCCGATAATGACCACAAGCAGCAGCATGAGGATGAAAAAGATAAGCGGCCCGACCCACGCCGAAACGATGCCTTCCTTCAAGCCAAGCCGGAACAGCTTCTCGATGCCCGTCCGCCCGTTCCGGTATTCGACCGTCTCCGCATTCGAAGCCTTCACAAGCCGGATCTCCGACAATACCCGGCTGATCACCGCCGTAAAGCCGGCCGTTTCATCCTGAAGGCCGACCGAAATCTTATGCATCTGCCTGCCGAGCGGAGCCAAAATCAAGATGGCCAGCGGCACGACGACCAGCATCATCAGCGTCATTTTCCAATCGAGATACAGCAGCACCGCAATTGACCCGACTACGCCCAGAATGCCGGTGAAGAAGCCGGTCAAGTGCTCGCTGATCAAGCCTTTGACGACACCGGTATCGTTGGTCATCCGGCTGATCGTTTCCCCCGTCTCGTGATTGTCGTAGTAGGAGACCGGCAGCACGAGCAGCTTTTTCCACAGCCGGTCCCGCAGGGACGCAACGACCTTCTGCCCCGCCCTATTGAGTAAATAAACGCCGACACCGCCCGCAATCGCTTGAACGATAAAAGCTACTCCCATCAGCACGATCTGCGTCAGGCTTAAGGAGGTCAGCGAAAAGCTGTCGACCATATTTTTCGTAAACAGCGGAATCGCCAAGCCGACCAAGGTCGAGATAATGCTTAGAAACAGCGCGGCGGCAAGCAGACCCTTAGAAGGCTTCGTTTCCCGGACCAGCCGGATCAATTGCCGCCAATTCGCCGATGTTTTCGGTTTTGACATGTGTGTCCCAACTCCATTCTATTCTCCTATAACTCTCTTCCGTTTGACAATCTGTACTTTACGATACTTTTTTAAACGGAATATTAACGGAAAAGATTGGAACTCCGGGAAATAAAAAAAACCTTAATCCGCGCAAAAAGCTTCGGATTAAGGCCTATTTCGCAGCCGCTCAACAAAGGTCAGACGACCGCTTCCTCCGCAAAACGTCTCCTGATCTCGCTTACCGTCTCTTCCGGAGTCTGCTCGGACGTATCGAGCCACAGGCCGATTTTCGGCGTTTCGTTATGCAAAATGCCGTTCAACCCGGCAACCGTCCACACTCCGTAGCCTTTCTTCCCCCGGGTCGCCTCTCTGGCGGCAACCGCCTTGATGCCGGGCGCCAGCACGACGACATAAAGCGGACGATGCCGGACGAAAGAGACGAACTCTTCCAGCATCGGCCCGATGATAACGTCCTGTACGACGACGGTGAAGCCGGCATCGGCATATGTATCGGCCGCGGCGGCAGCCAGGCGGTACCGCAAACGCAGCTGACGGGTCGCTTCCTCCGAGGCGTCGGGAAGCAGCTCTTCCCGGCCTGTGACGATCATCCTGCGGAACGTATCGCCGCGCAAATGAACCCCGCGGTCGAATTGCTCGGCCAGCAGCTGCGCGACCGTCGATTTGCCGCTCGCCATCACCCCGGTGATTAGATAAATAGCGGTTTCTTCATCGTGTTTCATGCGAATGCCCCTCTCCGGCGAACTTCGTGTCGCTTCCAGTGTAACATCCGCGCAACAATCATCATTAGGGACAGTTTGGATAAAACGGTTTGCTCCTCCGGTACGAGGTCAAAACAGCGCCGGTGAGCTGCTATTTGACTATGGCGACGCTATTTTCCGGATGCATGCGCCCCCATCCTTCTTTCGCGTAACGCCCCTCCGTTCGAAGACGCTCCAGCCAAGCTTTCGCTTCCCGCTCCCCGGCTCCATGCACGGTCCAGTATGCTTTTTGCAATGCCGACTCCACCTCCAGGGACATTTGAGCGTCATCCCCGCATACGTAGATGCATCCTCCCCGATCAAGGATGTCCATCAATTTCGAGGCATGGCGCTCCAGCAAAAGCTGTACATGGATACTGCCTTTCCCTTCCGCACGGGAATAAGCTTGATGAAGCGTCACGACATCCTCCCTATCGTAGTGCTCAAGCTCCTCGCGATAAATCGAATCGGACTCGTTCCGGCATCCGATATACAGATGCGCCTCGCCCAGAGCGGCTCCCTTCTCCTGGATCGCGGCCCGCGCCTGTAAAAAGCCCCGAAAAGGCGCCGCTCCTGTCCCGGTTCCCACCATAATGATCGGCGTCGCCGGATCTTCCGGGAGCCGCCATCCGGCTTCGGACGTACGGATGAAGATCAAGACTTCATCTCCTGGCCTGCATTCGGCCAAGTGATTCGAAGCAGCCCCGCGGTATTCGCCGCGCCCGCCCCAAGCCGGGTCCTGCATCACGTCTACGGCGATGCCAATCTGCCGGGGATTGACCTGAGGGGAGCTGGATATGAAATAGTATCTCGGCTGCAGAGGAGGCAGCAGCTCGATCAACCTTTCGAACGGCAGCTGGCAGGCTTCATATTTCTCAAGCAGATCAAGCATGGTAATACGCTTCTTCAAGATCTGCTCCTCGTAGACGCTCTCCTCGGCTATGGCTTCCAATTCATGCTTGTGCGGAGGACACACCGTATAGGCCGCAAGCTCGCGCAGTTGCTCGCGGGTAACGGGTTCCTGCAGCTCTACACACCGGCTCAGCAGCTCATGGATACTGACCGGGCGATCCAGCGGGAGATGCGGCAGATCTTTACCGTTTGCCGCCGTGACAATCAACTGATCGCTCCCCTTCAATCCATACCGCCGCAAAATCCGGCCGACATTCGCCAGGCTGTTGCACGGCAGTACGCCGAGAAGATCGCCCTCCCGGTAAGTAACCCCATCCGGCAGCGCAAGATCCAGATGCCGCGTGCTCCGGCCGCTGCCGGCCGTTCGAAGTTCGCGGTGACCCGTCACCGAAGCGTAGAAAGCATCGTAGGCCCGGGCAAGCGGAATTGTTTCCAAGCCGCTGACCATTTGGATATGAAGACCGCTTTCCTCCTTCTCTGCGTCGCTTCGTTCCAGTCCAAAAGCATGCCTAAGATCGGACCATAGACGGACACGCCATTCGTCGAGCTGCTTCTCGAAGTCGCCGCCGGCATCCGCCTCGCCGCGCACCGAGAGCCTTGCCGCTCCCTTCCGGGCCAGCTGCTCGTCAATCCACCGCGGCACATCCTGATACGTATTGGACCAACTGCGGTCCCCGCAACCGAATACGGCATAGCGAACCCCTTGAAGCTCTCCAGGCTGCACGCCTTCAAGCCATTTCACGAACTCGCGCGCATTGCCCGGAGGCTTGCCGTTATAAGACGCGGTGACGATAAGCACCGCCCCGTCCTTGGGCAGCCTTCCGATCCCATCGTTCAGCGGCGCAGCCTTGCTTCGGAAGCCCTGCGCCCGCGCGGCATCCGACAGCTCGCGGGCAATCCCTTCCGCCGTGCCCAAATTGGAGCCGTAGAGCACGAGCAGAGACGTCTTTTCCGCCCCTGCAAGCGGACGGTTTGTTTTCGCCTCCCTTGGCTCCGCTTCAACGGCTCGGGAATAGCCTGCTGTTTCCGGTTCATGAACCGCGGGGCTTGCCGTCTTATGCCGCAGCCGCACGCGGATATGAAAATCGCCCGGCTTGAGCGTCAAGGTTTGCTTCACGTCCAACTGATAGTTCGTATGATCCACCAGCTCAAAATGCCGGAGAATCATGCCGAGAACCAGCGTCGCTTCGTGAAGCGCAAACTGCATGCCGATGCACGCCCGCTGCCCGTTTCCAAACGGCTTGAAGGCATGATTGGGAATTTTGGCGGGATCTGCGAAGCGTTCGGGGCGGAATTCGTCCGCGTCGGCGCCCCAGGCCGCTTTGTCCCGATGAAGCTGCGGCAGGATCACCCCGATGCCTTCCCCCTTGCGAATGCGATACTTTCCGCCAATGACCGTATCTTCCTTCGCATAGAGCTCGAATCCCGGGGCCGTCGGCCATAAGCGCAGCGATTCGTTTAAAATCATCCGAATGTAATGGAGTTGCAGCACCTGCGAATACGACGGAAACGAATCCGTCAGCACCCGGTCTGCTTCCAGATAAGCCTTCTGGAGCACATCCGGATGCTTCAGCAAAAAGTATAAAGCGAACGATAACAAGCCGCTTGTCGTCTCATGTCCTGCGATCAAGAACGTGATGATCTGATACCGGATATTTTCGTCATCCAGCGTCTCGCCCGTCTCCGGGTCCTTCCCGTTCAGCATCCGGGCGAGCAGGTCGATTTCCCCCCGGTCCCCGTTTGCTTTTCGTTCCTCGATCATTTTGTCCACCAAGGAAAACATCGTTTGAATGTCTTCGTTAAACTGCTGTCTCGTTCGCACCATGAACAGGTTTTGGATCTTCAGGCGGCTGCCTTGCAGCATCGCTTCGTTCAGAGCGCGGACCATGCTGTTAATAAAAGGGCTGGGCGTTTCGCGATAAAAACTGTTAAAGCGGTAATTGAAGCCGCATAAGCCGATCGTGTCCAGCGTAAGCCGGGTCATGTCTTCCGCGACATCGATGCTTTCGTTGGGGTTGAGACGGGCCCATTTTTGAATCAGCTGCGAAGCGATGTCGACCATCATCGCATGGTACCCTTTCATCGCCTGCTGGCTGAAGGTGGGGAGAAGAATCCGATGCGCTTTTGGCCAGTTCGGCTCATCCGTGCGGCTTGTAAACAACCCGTCTCCGCCAAAGGCGCGCACGTTCTCCAGGTCGCCCTTTATGCTTTTATCGAAGCGCGATTCGTCGCAAACTTCCGCTACGAGGTCATGTCCGGACACCATAATGCTGGAATAACCCGGAAGCGTGATCCGGTATATAGGGCCGTACTCTTCTGCAAGTTTACAAAGCGAAAGGGTCGGTTTCTTGCTGTCGATCAAAGGTAAATTTCCAAGGGGACCATAAGTTTTGGGTTGAGGAATGACTCCCGCTTCACTCATAACAACCATCCTCCCGTATCCATTTGCCTTGCCGAGCCTCTTTAAACCTACTCCGGTTTGCTTGCTTTAAACCCGTGGTACAGCGTCTCCAGAACTAGCGCAGCAGCCGATTTTTTGGCAACGTTGCCTTCATGAACCTGCTGCCAGGTGACAAAGAGGAGCGAATACAGCACGTTCAGAATCCATTCGCTGCTCATATCTTGCCGGAAATGGCCTTTGCGCTGCAGCGATTGGATCATGTGGTGAATCGGTTCCTTCAGCTTCTCCTCGGCCGCGGACATCTCGGGGTTGTAATTCAGCGAGGTTTCATGAGCGAGAAAATAAATTTTGTCTCCCAGCGGAATCAGCGCTTCCACCAGCTGCGAAATGCAGGTTTCGCTCGATTCCTCGTCCAACGGGATACGGCTGATCGTCTCTCCCACCACCTGCGCCGCTCTTAGCCCCAGCTGCAGCATCAACTGCTCCCTGCTTTCCACGTACCGGTGCAGGGTGGCAATGCCGATGCCCGCATATTCGGCAATCTCGTTCATGGATGCCGTAGGCTTTTCGACCAGGATCTCCGTAGCCGCATCGAGTATGGCACGAAGCCTGAGTTCCCTTGTTGCCGATCTGGCCGTCGCCATAATCTCTGCCTCACTTTCGATGAAATCGATAGATTCATCTATCATTTGATTCCATTATAAACCAGTACATACATAAATTCAAATAAAAAAAGCCGTGCTCCTCACGGCTGAAATCATGCTCCAGATATGGGATTTGTCCGCCTCCGCTCAGAACCGGCCTTTTTTTCAGGAGTAACAAACTAGTGAAATCGCCGCCGGGTCATGCTATGATATGAAAATGCATTATTACTAAACCATTTTGATGGACAGCGAGGTCCCGATGAATCCGTACTCCCTCTATTATGAATTCGATCGTCAGGCGTGGTCCGGACTGCCCGCTACCGCGCCGCTTCGCATTACGATGGAAGAGTTCGAGCAGCTCAAAGGCCTGAACGACAAAGTTCCGTTTCAAGAGGTCGAAGAAATTTATCTTCCCTTGACGCGGTTTCTCGATCTACTGGTGGAGAACGCCAGGACGCTTCACCGCACGTCCGCTTCGTTCCTGCAGAACGGCGCCGAACCGGTTCCGTTCATTATCGGCATCGCCGGGAGCGTGGCCGTGGGCAAAAGCACGACGGCGAGGCTGCTGCAGCTGCTGCTCTCGCGATGTTCGGAGCACCGGAACGTGGAGCTGATTACGACGGACGGCTTCTTGTTCCCGAACCGTGTGCTTGAGGAACGAGGGCTCATGAAGCGCAAAGGCTTCCCGGAAAGCTACGACATCAAGAAGCTCCTGCGGTTTATCCGCGATATTAAGGCAGGCAAGCCCGTCGTTCATGCGCCGGTCTACTCGCACTTGTCATACGATATCGTGCCGGACGAAGTGGAGACAATCCGCCAGCCCGATATTTTGATCGTGGAAGGCATCAACGTCCTGCAAGTCGGGAAACTATCCCAAGTGTTCGTCAGCGACTTTTTCGATTATTCGATTTATGTCGACGCGAAGGAAGAAGACATCGAGCAGTGGTACGTCGAACGGTTCCGGATGCTCCGCGAAACGGCGTTTCTCAATCCGAAGTCGTACTTCCACCGTTTTGCCGAGCTGCATGGCGAAGAACTCGTCGCAACCGCTTCCGGTATCTGGCGGGACATCAACGCGGTTAACCTGCATGAGAACATTTTGCCGACCAAAGGACGCGCGAAGATGATTTTGGAAAAAGGGGCGAGCCACGCCGTACAGCGGGTATTCGTGCGGAAGTGACACGCCAAAAAGCCGCTCCTTCCCTGCAGCGTCGTCGGGCTTCAATGCCGAAGCGGCATTGGCGCGGCTGCCAAGGAAACAGACGGCTGTGCGGCTTATAGGTCCGCTGCGGTTAAAACTCGCTCGCGTTTGCGAGATGTCCGCCATCCACCGTGATCGTGGAACCGGTTACGTAGCTGGCCTCGTCGGACGCGAGAAACAGGAAGACGTTCGCCACTTCGTCGATCGTGGCCGACCTTCGCATCGGTGTCCGCGCGGAAAAGGCCGGCAGCCCTTCGCGGATACGCAGCTCGCGGTCGAGCGGCGTCTCCACGAAGCCCGGCGCGACGACGTTCACGCGGATGCCGTACGGCGCCAGCTCGACGGCCATCGATTGCGACAACAGGATGACCCCCGCCTTGGAAGCGTTGTAATGCGCCAGCATCGAGCTGCCCGCGAGGCCGTTCTTGGAGCTCATGTTGACGATGCTTCCGCCCGTCCCCTGCCGGATCATCCGTTCGGCGGCCAACTGGCCCAGCCGGAACACGGCGCGCACGTTGATGTCCATCACCGCGTCCCAATGGGCCAGCGGGATGTCCAGAAACGGCTCCCGGTACGCAATCCCCGCATTGTTGATCACAATGTCGATCCCCTGCCACCGGTCGAACGCCTCCCCCGCCGCCTGCTCAAGCTGCCCCATGTCGCGCAGGTCGCACACCGTCAAAGCAAGCCTCTCCGCATGCCCGGCGAACTCCTCCCGCAATGCCTCCAGCTCGGTTTCGTTCCGGTCCAGCGCGATCACGTTGGCCCCCTCCGCCAAAAAGCGTCCGACGATGCCCTTGCCGATGCCCCGGGCGCCGCCGGTGACAAGCGCGCGCTTGCCGCCAAGCCTCATGGTGCCTCTCCTCCTTTGCTCCGGCGTCTGGTTACAGCACGCCGTATTTGTCGTACACTTCCCGCAGCGTGCGGCCCGCCTTCAGCTCGTCGCGGGTATGGTTTTCGCGGGTCACTTTGTCCGTAGCGAGCCGGACCACCTCTTCGACGACCGCGGCGGGAATGACGACAACGCCGTCCCGGTCGCCGAACACGACATCGCCTGGATGGACCAGCACGTCGCCGCACAGTACCGGCACGTCATATTCGATGACCAAGCCGCGCCCGCGGGAATCGACCGGTTTCGTGCCCGTCGCGAAGACTGGAAAATCCAGCTCCAAAATTTTTTTCGAATCGCGGATGAGGCCGTCCACGACCGCGCCGCGCGCACCGCGAGCTTGGGATGCGGTCGAGAGCAGCTCGCCCCACAGCCCGTTCTGGCGGGAACGGTTCGTGCAGCCGATCACAATCTCGCCCGGCCGGATGCTGTCCACGGCGGCAATTTCCTGCGCGTACGGATCGTCCGGCAAATGATGCACGTCGACGGACAGCATCGTTTTTGCCCGTCCCGCAATGACCCAATCGGCGGATAACGGCGTCAGGTCCTCTCTCATCACCTGATGGCGGTACCCCAATTCGTCTAACGTATCGGAAATGACCGCAGAATACAAGTTTTCGCACATGGAATCAAATAATGGCTTATCGTTGTCGTACATCGAGCTTGCTCCCCCATTCGTCCTAAAAATTTGTACAAGGTCGTTCGTGACTCCTACTCCCGCAGCTCCTTCGGGACGAGGAAGTCGAAGTCGCACCCTTTGTCCGCCTGCATGACGCGCTCAATATACAGCAGCCCGTAGCCCCGGTCGTAATGCGGCTCGGGCGCGGTCCACCGCTCCCGTCGGCGCTCCAGCTCTGCGGCATTCACCTCGAGATGCAGCCGCCGAGCGGCGATATCCAGCTCGATCATATCCCCGTCTTGCACAAGCGCCAGCGGACCGCCGACCGCCGCTTCCGGGGCCGCGTGCACGATCAGCGCACCGTAAGACGTGCCGCTGATCCGGGCGTCGGAGATGCGGACCATGTCGCGGACGCCACGCAGCAGCAGCTTTTTCGGAATCGGGATTTGCCCGATTTCCGGCATCGCCGGAGCGCCTTTGGGCCCGGCGTTCTTCAGCACCAGGACGCTGCTTTCGTCCACGTCCAGCTCAGGGTCGTCGATGCGCCGCTCAAGATCGGCCGGCGATTCGAACACGACCGCCCGACCCCGGTGCTTCTTCAGATGCGGCGAGACCGCCGTCTGCTTGATCAGCGCACCGTCCGGCGCCAGATTGCCGCGGAGCACGGCGATGCCGCCTTGCGGATCGAGCGGCTGGTCCAGCGGATAGATCACGCTGCGGTCCAGCACCTCCACGCTGCGGAGATTTTCGCTGACGGTACGTCCCGTCACGGTCAGGCAATCGCCGTGCAGTAGCCCTTCCAGCTCCTTCATCAGCGCCGGAACGCCGCCGGCCTCGAAGTATTCCTCCATCTGGTACTGGCCGGAAGGCCGCAGATTGAGCAGGAACGGTGTCGCTGCGGCTAGCTCGTCGAACTTCTCCAGCGGGAGCCGGATGCCGAGGCGGCCGGCAATCGCCACCAGATGGATGATCGCATTCGTCGATCCGCCGCTCGCCATCGTCACGCGGATCGCATTTTCCAGCGCCGCTTCCGTCATGATCTCCCGCGGCCGGATGTCCGCTTTCACGAGATTGACGATCTGCCTGCCGGTGCGCTCCGCCATATGCCGCCTGCGGCTGTCCGGCGCGGGAATGGCCGCGCAGCCCGGCAGCGCCATGCCGAGCGCTTCGGCGATGGAAGCCATCGTGCTGGCCGTCCCCATCACCATGCAGTGGCCGTCGCTGCGGCAGATCGCGTTCTCCGCCGTCGCCAGCTGCTCGTCGTTGAGATTGCCCGCCTTATGCTCCAGCGTAAATTGGTAGCAGTCCGTGCACGCGCCCAGACTGCGGCCGTTCAACCGCCCGTTCAGCATCGGCCCTCCCGTCAGCACGATGGCCGGAATGTTGGCGCTGGCGGCGGCCATCAGCTGGGCCGGTACCGTTTTGTCGCAGCCGCCGATCAGCACGACGCCGTCGATCGGGTGCGCCTTCAGCATTTCCTCCGTATCCATCGCCATCAGGTTGCGAAGCAGCATCGTCGTCGGCTTGACGTAAGGCTCACCGATGGAGATCGTCGGAAACTCCATCGGGAGTCCCCCGGCCTGCCAGACGCCCCGCTTCACGTAATCGACCAGCTCGTTGAAGTGGGAATGGCATTTGTTCAGCTCGCTGAACGTGTTGCAGATGCCGATGACCGGCTTAGCGAGATCCTCCTCTGTATATCCCATCGATTTGGTAAACGAGCGGTGGATGAACCCCCACAGCCCTTCGTCGGCAAAATAAGCTTCGCCCCTGCGTTTTCCGTTGTCCGATTGTTCCGCCATTGCGCTTCCGTCTCCTTCTGGCGTGCCCCGCACGCGTTTCGTCCTTCGTCTGACCCGCCGCAGTTTCTACGCAAGTCCCAGCAGCTCCGGCGTATTCCGATGCAAAATATCTTCAATCACCTGTTCCGGCACCCGCGGCAGCGAGGTGCCTTCGGTGAACCGGTTGATGTTCCGCAGCGCGTCGATCATCTGCTGCGTCGTGAAGAACGGGTAATCCGATCCGAACAAGATTTTATGCGTGACGCCGTACTCGCAGGCCGACACCAGCGCGTTGTAAAATTGCCACGGACGGGAGCCCAGTGCCGACAGATCCATGTACAGGTTCGGGTTTTTGCGGACGACAGCGATGCATTCGTCCACCCAAGGATGCCCCATGTGGGCGATGACCATCTTTAAATTAGGGAACGCCCGGGCGATCGGATCGAGCGCCGCCGGTCGGGAGGCGTCGAGGTATCCCTCCGGCACGAACGACGTGCCCTGGTGCCACAGAATCGGCACGCCCAGCTCGTCCGCCTTCGCATAGAGGGGAAAATGCTCCTTCGCCTCCGGATAAAAGTTTTGGTAGATCGTGCCGAGCTTCAAGCCCTGCAGCCCAAGCTCCTTTACCGCCGATTCCAGCAGGCTGGCCGCATTCAACCGGTTCGGGTCGACGCTGGCGAAGCCGAACAGCTTGCCGGGATGCTTGGCTACGTAGTCCGCGACGTACTCGTTCGGCACGTTGAGCCCGGTGGCCGGGGCGTCAAAGGCCAGCACGATCGCACCGGCGATATCCTTGAACTGCTCCCAGTGTCCTTCCGGCGTCACAAGCATTTCCTGCCCTTCTCCCCAGGCCCGTTTGGCCGCAGCCAGCGTAGCTCCGCCGAACTGTCCCGGACCGAAGACGTGCGTATGGCAATCGAAGATCATTTCTCGTCCTTCCTCCCCGCGTCGTTTTGTCCGTATGATAACCCGCTCGTTCATTTACACGCTTCACAGCCTCCTCACAGCTCGCCTTCGCCGCGCAGCTCCTTCAGCACATTTCCCTCATTCCTTGAATATTGTTTAATATGCAAAACATTATTTAATTAAAAAGTAAACGCTTCCCGTTCGTTTGTCAATACGATATTTTAAAGGTGAACCAGCCTGCTCCTTTAAGAAATTTAGCGACATAAACCGCATATTCACTATGCGTATTCGCCACAATCCCGGCACTTGCCCATGGATAATAGCAGCGCTTGACGCAAGGAACCGCCTTTTTGTATCATAAATATTGTTTAAACTAAATCAAGTAAGGCGGAACGATCATGGCTACCGATAAAAAATATAACGTCCCCGCATTGGAGAAGGCAATTGCCATCATCGAAACGCTGTCCCAGCGCGAGGAGCCTGTCGGCGTCAGCGACTTGTGCAAGCTCGTGGACATCCCGAAAACGAGCGTTTTCTTCATTCTCAATACGCTGGAGCAGCATCAATATATCATCAAGAGCCCCGACGGCAAGTACAGCCTCGGCTCCAAATTCATCAACATCGGCCTGTCCACGCTGAACCGGATCGATATCCGCACCGCAGCCCGGGTGTCCATGGAGCGGCTGCTCGGCGAAACGGGCTTCACCGTGCACCTCGCGGTACTCGACAACCTTGAGCCGATGTACGTCGAGAAGGTCGAGAGCCAGGCGTTTGTCAAGTTCGCCACCTATATCGGGCAGCGGCAGCCGCTTCACGCCTCGGGCGTCGGCAAAGCGCTGGCCGCCTTCATACCGCAGGACCTGCTGGAGCAGGCGATCCGCGAGAAAGGACTGCCGGAGAAAACGGAGAAGACGATCACGAACGTCCACGATTTCATGGCGGAAATTGAGGCGATTCGCAGGCAGGGATATGCCGTGGAGGACGAGGAAGGCGAGGCCGGAGTCCGCTGCATCGGGGCCCCGGTCTTCGATCATAACGGGCAGCTCAAGGCGGCGGTCAGCATCACCGCTTTGCGGACGGAGCTTCCGATCCACGACATCCCTGCCGTCGGGGAGAAGGTCAAGCGTGCTGCGCTGGAGATTTCGAGGCAGCTCGGGTACGTCCAGACGCCGGAGCCGGAGCCGAAATAAGCGGCAGCCGCCTCAGCTATCCGAGTCACGTTTCCCTTGCGCATAGTGAAATCCTCGGCATCCCGTGCTATGATATGGAAAGCCATGACAACGACGTGGGAACATGACCTTGAGGTGAATCCAGTGCGCCCTCCGGCCAAATCCAAATTCATAAAATTAACCCCGCCGCGCGTGCTGGCGGGGGGCTTTGCTCTCATTATTATAATCGGCTCTCTTCTGCTAACCCTGCCAGCCGCCTCTGCGGACGGGCAGTCCATGAAGTATATCGACGCTTTGTTTACGGCCACGTCGGCCACCTGCGTCACCGGGCTGATTATTGTCGATACCGGCGTTCATTTTTCATTGTTCGGGCAGATCGTTCTGCTGCTGATGGTGCAGCTGGGCGGACTCGGCTTCATGACGATGGCCACCTGGTTCACGCTGGCGTTGAAGCGCCGGGTCTCGCTGCGCGACCGTCTTTTATTGAAGGAGTCGATGAACCATGCCAACATTGACGACATCGTCCGGCTGATCATCCGGGTATTCCTGTATTCGATAACGATCGAAGGGATCGCGGCGCTCTATTTCATGCTGCGCTGGTGGCAGGAGATGCCGCTCGGGAAGGCCGCCTATTTCGGCCTGTTCCATTCCGTGTCGATCTTCAACAATGCGGGCTTCGAATTGTTCGGCGGATTCCGCAGCTTAACGCCGTATGTCAACGATCTGGGCATCAATCTCGTTTCGATGATGCTCATCTTTTTCGGCGGCATCGGGTTTGTCGTCATCTCGGAGCTGATCGAATTTCCCAAGACCCGCAAGCTGTCCTTGCACAGCAAGGTCGTCTTGTCGACGAACGGCATTCTGGTGCTGGCGGGCGCCGTGCTCATCCTGATCTTCGAATTCACCAATGCGAAGACACTGGGGGGCATGCCCTGGGAGACGAAAATCGTCGCCTCCTTCTTCCAGTCGATGACGCTGCGCTCCGCCGGCGTCAACACGCTCGACATCGCCGAGCTTCGGACCGCCACGCAGTTTCTGATGATCGTCATGATGTTCATCGGCGCGGCTCCCGGCTCTACCGGCGGAGGCATCCGCCTGACGACGTTCGCCATCCTGGTCGGGGCTTTCGTGGCGATGCTGCGCGGCAAGGAAGACGTCGTGCTGTTCCGACACCGTCTGCCCGCGAAGGACATCTACAAAGCCGTCACATTCACGCTGACCGCCGTTTTTTTCCTCGCGTTTGCGACGATGCTGCTGTCCACCCTTCAGGACCAGGATTTTCTGAAAATCCTGTTCGAGACGACCTCGGCCTTCGGTACGGTGGGTCTCAGCATGGGGCTGACCGCCGACCTGACGTTTGCCGGCAAAATTGTGATGATATGCGTCATGTTTATCGGGAGAGTGGGACTCGTGACGCTGGCATTCGCCTTGCAGCCGAATCCGAAAAAAGAGCTGTACCGGTACCCGGAAGGAAAAATTATCATCGGATAAAGACGGACGGCGCCTTTCGCTATTTTTTCAGCAGCTCGATGGCTCTCGCCAGCACCGGGTCTTTCCCGGCTTGAATATCTTCATTGCGGATCAGCACTTCTTCGTCCGGCTTCAATCCGACCCGTTCGTAAACTTTGCCGTCGGCGGCTTTATATTGCTCGGCGGAGAGCATGACGATCCATTCGTTAGGCAAAATGTTCATCAAGACATCGGAGTGAATGCCTCTCGTCGTTTCGCCGATCACCGTCACCCGGTCGATCTCCTTCAGAGACATCGTTGCAATCTCAGCGGCGCTGGCGGTGACCTCGCTGGTCAAAACGACGATCTTATCGGCCGGGATGTTCTCCCCCTGAGGCTTGATATAAATCGGCGTCGGCGCGAAAAATTGCTCATAACCGCCGCTTCTCGCCTGCTTCGAGAACGCGAGCTTCTTTTTATCGGCGAATCGGTTCGCAAAAGCCACCGCAAAGGCGTCCGACCCGCCGCCGTTAAAGCGCAAATCGATCACGATCCCGCGATTCCCGGCAAGCTCCTTGGCCGCATCAGCCAGCGCCCCGTCAATCTTCTTCATGTCGAACTCGCCGAATCCGTTCATGTCGATATAACCGATACCGTCCTTCGTTTTGCCGTAGCGAAGCAGGTCGTTCAACCGGCTTTGCAGCGGTCCGCCGAGGTAACCGAGGATATTCTTCCGCATGGTCTCTTCGTGATCGTTATAAAGCTTCTCCCGCTCGCCCTCCTCCCGGGAAGGCGTGATGGTTGTGCCCGAAAGAATCATCGTATGTCCGTCGTTCAGCTTTCCGATCATTTCCTTGAATAAAAGACGTAGCTCCTCCTCCGTCGTCTGCTGCGTTACTTTAGGCCGATACTCCTCGTACACCTTCTTCCAATCCACGTTGGTCAGTTTGAACAAACTGAAGCGTTCGTCGAAAATTTGCCAGAGCGTTTCGAAGTTTTGGACCGGATCTTTCGTAAACGCGTTGATTTTTACTTTCGGCAGCTCGTCGATTTTCTTATACTGTTTCACCGCCCCGGTTTCTTCCGTTAAAATCCCGTTCTGAAAATGACCCAACGGCGCCCTTTTCCAGAGCGTGGTATTCAACAGCGGATTACCATGAAACTTATCAACATAGATGATGCCATCCTTCTCGATTTGCCCGTAGGCAAAGGGGAGCAAGCTATCCTTCGTAAAGTTATAAACGATGACATTCTTATCATCCATTTCGAGAATGTAATTGTATCCTTCCGATTGCCACAGCTCGCGCTTCGACGCATCGATGTGCGGAGGCGTGCCCGTTTTGGCCTTCAAATAGACAAGCGCGCCTCCAACACATAGAACGACAAGGACACCCACCGAAACCGCAATTTTCTTCCACATGGTTTCTCCTCCTTTTTCTCAATCCCCAAATCCATGGAAATTGTACCATAATATTATATTTTTCCGACAACTATACCTTACCATCATTTCGCTCCGGCAAAACAAAAACTCCCAGGAACGAATCTCGATTCTCCGGGAGAGGAGATGGCAGATCTATCGGTGCAGCATTACGTCCAGCACAAGCATCGCAAAGAACAGCCGAACGTTTATCTTACAATATTCCATGACATGCAAAACTGCTACGCGCACGAACAGCGTCCCTGCGGCGTTGACGCCCATTTTTCCCAAGGCCGGCGTTACGGCGCTTGCGATAGAACGTCCAGGATGAGCAGCAGCTTCATGTACACCGCGCTTTTTGGAAACCGCAAGTTTTTTTGTTAAGATCAACGTACAGGCAACCGGTCTGCGGAGAGCACGCAATGACAGGATCGGCCAGTCATTCCATGATACGATAAGGCATGAAGGAGGCGGTTGCGGTTGGATTGGCTGATCCGGATGAAAGAAGCTCTTGATCTTATGGAAAAGCGGTTGGACGGAAGGCTGGATATCGAGGAAATTGCCGGAGCCGCTTATGTGTCCCCGTTCCATTTTCAACGCATGTTTCACATGCTGACCGGGATGACCGTGGCCGAGTATATGCGGAAGCGCAAATTGACCTTGGCCGCGCAAGAGCTGGCTACGACTTCCGCCAAAGTGCTGGACGTCGCGCTGAAATACGGCTATGACTCCCCCGAATCGTTCGCCAAGGCGTTCCGCAAAATCCACGGCATATCGCCGTCGGAAGCCCGCAATCCGGGCGTCAGCCTTAAAGCGTTTCCCCGCATCTCCTTCCATCTATCACTGAAGGGAGACAAAGATATGGATTACCGCATTGTGGAAAAAGAAGCTTTTACGGTTGTCGGCAAATCCATTCAAGCGACGTGTCAGAACGGGGAGCAATCGCATTTCATCCATCAACTGTGGCAGGAAAGTCATCGTGACGGCACGATAGCCAAGCTTGCTTCCCTGGGAGCGGACGAGAATTTGCTGGGCGTCGTCGAGATGCAGTTGGACAACGAGACCATGACGTATACGATTGCAAGCATAGCCGGCCCCGAAGCCGTGACGGAAGGGTTCTCCGTGAAAACGATCCCCGCTTCCACCTGGGCGATCTTCACCTCGGTCGGGCCGCTCCCCGGAGCGATCCAGAACGTATTTGGCCGCATTTTTCAAGAATGGTTTCCGGCGACGGGCTATGAAATTTCAGGCGCACCGGAGCTGGAAGTCTATCCGCCGGGCGATACGTCGGCAGAGGACTACCGATGCGAGGTTTGGGTACCGATTGTGAAGAATTAGTTATCGAAGAGCTTGCCAACCGGCAGGCTCTCTTTTTTTTTGGTAAAAGTAATCAAATGTATATGGAAAGTAATAAGTTGTCTATTTGAATCGAAAAACCGGCCTCTTAATATAAAAGATGAAGTTGTCTCATCAGGCTGCACATGATTAGAAGCTTCCCAAAAACGCACAAGGAGGAGAACATGAAAAGGAAAACGCTTTCTAGCTTATTGTCACTGGTGCTTCTCTCCACACTTTTCCCCGCAGGCCTGCCGCAAGCGGCCGCTGCATCGGGGCGGACAGACGACGTTTCTCCGACGCTTCCCGTTACCCGGTCCGTTTATGAAACCGTTTACGGCGGCAGAGCCATGCCCGCGAATGTTGCCAATACACCGGTCGGCGTTAATTTGGCGGTACATCAAGCGGTGTACGCTTCGGGGAACGAAGTGGACTGGCTTGGGCCGGCCAATGCCGTTGACGGCAACGGCAGCACGCGCTGGTCATCCGCCCTGCAAGACGATCAGTGGTTTTACGTAGACCTCAGCGAAGAGTTCACCATAAACCGGGTGACCATCAAATGGCAAACCCCTGCCAGCAAGTACAAGCTGTTGGTTTCCAATGATGCGCAGCATTGGACGAACGTGCTCGGCAATGACGGCGAAATTACATGCAGAGGCGGGACGGAAACGACCGATTTTGACGATATAAAAGCAAGGTACGTGAAATTTCAAGGGGTGCAGCGGGCACCGGTGGAAGGCACCTTTTACGGATATTCCTTCTACGAATTCGAGGTGTACAACGCCGGCGAATTGCCCAAAATCGTGAAGGGCATTACCCAAATCCCGCCTATTGCCAAGGGACAGACGGAGATCGTTCTGCCTAGCGTACCCGAAGGCTACAAGGTTTCCGTATACGGCAGCGACAGACTGCCCGTGATCGATCAAGCGGGGAAAATTCACACGCCCCTCGTGGACACGAAAGTGAATCTTCTGTTTCAAGTCGAACACACGAGTACCGGTCAGAAGGCCATCACCGGGAACGTCCTTGCTTCGGTACCGGGGCAGTATACGCAAACGGACGATTTGAACAAGGAGCCGAAGGTCATCCCGTCGCTGCGCGAATGGCATGGCCGGACCGGAAATTTCACCCTGAAGCCGACCTCGCGAATCGTGGTCAATCCGGCGCATAAAACGGCTTTGCAAAAGGCCGCGGAGCAAACGAAGGAAGATCTGCGGGATATTACCGGCATCAACGCGAACATCATTTACGGCGTTCCGCAAGCGGGCGACCTTTATTTGTCTATCGACGATTCCTTAGCCTGGCTCGGAAAAGAAGGTTACCTCTTCGACGTCAACGATTACGTCGCGATTACATCCGCCGAAACGACGGGCGTCTTTTTCGGGACGAGATCGGCGCTGCAAATTTTGAAGCAGGATGAAGCTCATGCCCATATCCCCAAAGGGACGGCAAGGGATTATCCGAAATATGAAACGCGCGGCCTCATGATCGACGTTGCCAGAAAGTTTTATACGATTGAGTTCCTAAGAGACTACGTCAAGCTGTTGTCCTGGTACAAAATGAACCAATTTCAGATTCATTTGAACGACGATGTAGGGACGCCGTTCCAAGACGGCACGACTGCGGCATATCGTCTGCAGAGCACGAAGTACCCCGGGCTGGCGAGCAAAAACGGCTTTTACACCAAAGAGGAGTTTCGCGATCTTCAGCGGCTTGGCATGGATTATGGCGTGAATGTCATCCCGGAGATTGATACGCCGGGTCATTCCAGAGCGTTTACCAGCTTCGATCCTTCTCTGGGAACCGGACCTCATCTAGACATTACGAAGCCGCAAACGGTCGATTTCGTCAAAAGTCTGTTCGACGAATATATCGATGGCGACAACCCAACCTTTATCGGCCCCGACGTCCATGTCGGGACGGACGAATATTGGGGCAACACCGAGGTTTTTCGCGGGTACATGGATACGCTCATCAAGCATATCCAAAGTAAAGGCAAGCATCCCCATATTTGGGGCGGCATGAGGGAATACAACGGGGTGACCCCGGTAAGCAACGAGGCTACGATGGATGTTTGGCACGTGCCTTACGGAGATGCCCGGCAAGCGATCGATCTTGGATACGATATCCTCAACACCGAAAACAGCTACATGTATCTCGTGCCAAGATTGTATAAAGACCGGATCGACCCTAAATATATGTATAAGATGTGGGAACCGAACGTATTTACTGATACGACTCTGCCCTACGGCCATCCGAAGCTGAAAGGTGCCATGCTGGCGCTGTGGAACGACATTTCGGATTCCGTCGGACTATCGATGGACGATTCTCATGACCGAATGTTTCCTGGCGTACAGGTGCTATCCGAAAAAATGTGGACGGGAAACCGAGACGACGCCGACTACAACGCTTATGCAGCCGCAGCGGAACGGATCGGCGAAGCGCCGAACGCCAACATCTCCCACAAGCTGCAAGTCCCAAATAAAGACGGCAACGTCATCAAGTATTTGTTCGAAAACGGCTTCGCCGACGCTTCCGGCAACGGCTACAATGGCATCGGCAAAAATGTAGCGGCAGCGGACGGCAAATACGGCAAAGGCGTACGGTTCGGCGGAGGCGAAAGCTACATCAAGACGCCGCTGCAGGCGTTAGGGTTCGGATGGACCGTTTCCATGTGGATCAAGCCCGATGCCGACAACCCGGACGATGCGGTGCTGCTGGAATCGCCTGTCGGCCAAGTGAAGCTCAAGGAAGGAAAGACCGGGCTGCTGGGCTTTTCCAAAGAACATTATCACAGCACGTTCCAATACAAGGTTCCGGCGGGTCAATGGACGCACTTGCTGCTGACCGGAGACAACAAAGGCGTATCCCTGTATGTCAACGGCAATGAGTACGTCGAAAAATTATGGGTAACGAACGGCGCATCGCCCCGGATCGATACCTTGGTGCTGCCGCTTGAGAAAATCGGAAGCTCCACCAATTCCTTTAAAGGCGTCATCGACAATCTGATCGTTTACAATAAGGCGGTCAGCTTCGACGGGATGAACCTGGCGTTAAACAAGCATGCGGAAGCATCGACCAGCGAGGCTCCTCATTTGTCGCCGGATCAGGCTGTCGACGGGAATACGGGCACAAGATGGTCGAGTACATTTTCAGACGATAACTGGTTCAGCGTAGATCTCGGCGAACAACAGGATATCGACAGCGTCGTGATCAAATGGGAGGGCGCTTATGCCAAGAAGTACAAAATACTTGTTTCCGGCGATGGCCAGCATTGGCAAAATGTAAAAGCAGGCGATGCGGTGATCGACGGCAAAGGCGGAGTCGAGGCGATCAAATTTGACACCACCGTCAAGGCGAGATATGTCAAGCTTCAAGGCATCGAAAGAGCTACAATATACGGTTATTCCATTCTTGAATTTGAAGTGTACGGACCGGGGGTGCTGAACCGCTATTTGGAACTGGTGAAGCAAGCGGAAGGCTTGCTGGCCTTGGGCAAAGGAGACAGCGGGCTGAGAAGCCAACTGCAGGAGATGCTCAATCATTTCCCATATGATTACGAAAGCTCGATAAGCCCGCTTCAGGAGCTGATTACCCGGTTGAAGGAATCGATCGAATGGGAAAACGATAAAACGCCGCCGGTGACGACGGCGAGCGTCTCCCCTTCCCGGCCGGACGGGCAGCATGGATGGTTTGTCCATCCGGTAACCGTAACCTTGTCCGCACAAGACGAACAGTCCGGCGTCGCCAGAACGGAATACAGCTTGGATTTAGGTAAAAATTGGAATTTTTATGTGGACCCGATCCAACTCAGCACGGACGGAACGTACGGGCTGCGGTACCGTTCTACAGACAAAGCTGGCAATGTGGAAAAGGCGAAGCCCCTCCTCCTGAAAGTCGATACAACGGCTCCGACCCTGGCTGTAACGGCGAACGGCGTCCCCTTGGCGGACGGGACCGAATTTACGGACAGCGAGACGCTTGTGCTGGATGTGCAGGCCTCTGATCCTGTGTCGGGCATTGCCGGGACAACGATCACGGTAGACGGCAAGCCGTATGCCCCCGGCACGCCGCTGCGTTTGGCCGGCCAATTGGGAACCCACGCGGTCCAAATCACGGCGACGGATCGGGCGGGCAACGTATCGCAGGTGGCGATTTCGATTGTCGTTAAAACCAATATCGCTTCCATGCAGCGGCTGCTGGAATCTTATCATGCTGCCGGAGAGTTAAGCGGACCGCTCAAGAATAAGCTATCTGCAAGCTTGAAGACCACCCAGAAGCATGAAACGAAAGGCAAGCTGAAACAAGCCGCCAAAGCGATGAACGATTTTAAGAAGAAAATCAGCAAAACGAGTGGGAAAGATGTTATTTCCGAAGCGGCAAAAGCGGCGCTGATCGGCGATGCCAACGCGCTAATCCAAGCCTGGACCGGGAGCACCTACGATCTGGAGTCAACGGATAGCACCGACGATCAGCTCGAAATCGGCGACGATTCTCCGGACAGTGAGGACGCGGCGGCGTAAGAAAAGCCTAAGCGTCGAGAAAATATTTTTCCCGCTACTAAGCTGCTTCAAATAAAAATTTCCTGCAGACCCGGAGGCCCCGCAAGAAAAAAAATAACTCCTGAACCCTAGAGCTCAGGAGTTATTTTCGTTTATTCGCCCACACCATAATAAATAAAGAGCTGCTTAGAACTGATGTAATAATCGACTGTATTGAGGTTGTTGATACTTTCTTTAAAGCGTAAGAATAATTCGTCAACATTCAGATTTTTTTGGTTCGCTGCTTGGATCGCAGACAGCATAACCGGGAGGGTACGAGGGGGTACTCCTCCAAATATTCCACTAAAGCGGATAGTACATCTATATTCCCGTTTCGAGTTCTAGTAAAAGCATATTTGCTTTTGCAATGGCCTTAAACTTATCGACCTCCTTTTCCCGTCATCGTCCAGAAACTTGAACCATCCGAGATTGGTGTTGCGTCGCATCGAATTTGCGAAAAAATCTCATCTTTATTTAAAAAAACAAAAGAGCCCCTGACCACTGGCCGGGACTCTTATTATTTTATTAGCCGCCCCATCCATGATCGTCGAGAGCTGCCATATTTGTCGGCTGTTCCGGTTGTGTTGGTTGAGTAGGAATAATACCACTTAATAAAATCAACCCCATCATTAAGGATAAAAATACCTTTTTCATAAGTCGAACACTCCTTCTACGATATGTTTGTACCCCAACTTTTGTTGTTCCGTCGCGTAATCACCATGTTTTCGGAACAAAGTTGTACACTTTTCGAAACCCAAGTAATACTTCATCACTTGCGCGAGATATAATGCATATAGAAGTTCGTCGATCCCAACAATAATTCGATTTTTTTTGAAGCTGTGTAATGCTTTCTCATACCAAAATTGAAATAATTGCGTACCGTCCAAGTAACTTACATCAGAATTTACAGGAGGGAGTTTTTTTACAAGTGTTTCCAAAAAGTCGTCAACTTCAAAATCGAACCGATTTGCTGCCTCAATGATGGTCTTGGCACCACCCAAAAATTCAGCAGGATGATTTTGCAGAAAATCGACATACTCACGGACTACTTTTCCGTTTCCAGTTTTCAGTTCAAGAGCGTACATGTTACCCTGGCTCCAAACTCGAAATTTTTCAACCTCCTTTTTCCCCGTTTCGTCAAGGAACTCGAACCATCCAAGGTCTGAATACGCTGCCACGTATTTTTTTGCTTCTTCGTATCGCCCTTGCATAGTGAGTACGAAGCCCTTGATACGTAATCCATGACCTAAATATACCACTAAATGCCGCTCAGTATGTAGCTTTTTAACAAATTTTTCTTTTTTTAATTTATCATACACATTTTGGGCTAAGGCATAGAGTTCATCCCCATAACGTTCTACTCTTTTCCAATCGCCTAATGAGTAAGAAACATTCGCTGTCAGTAACAAAGCATCAAGCTGAATATCCTCCGGTAAGCGATAATAAAACGGCTCAAACCGTTCTAACGCTTCCCTGTTATTTTCTGAACTCACACCGACCAAGCATTGAAATAACCGAAATTGACAGAAGATGAAAGTTTGATCGCTACGCTCTGTTTCCCGATCAATGATATAGCGGTACAAGGGTGCCGCCTCTGCTTTTTTCTCCTCCTTGAAAAGATGCTCCGCTGCATAAAAGAAATGATCTTTGATTTCTGCCCCAAGCCCTCCGCCTACATTTGCCATTTGTCCCAAACACTCCCTTCGATTAATACCATAATATTACATCTAGGTTTGTTAGGTAGCAATATAGAACATTTGGAGGATTTAAGCGATTATCAGCAAAAAAATAGTAAAAAACGAGAGTAAGACAACGTAACTTGACATCAATCTACAAATATTTACATATTTTTTCATAAATTTTTGATTACTCCTTAGTAACATATCTCGATATAGTACTACTAATTACTCAGAAAAAAGTAGTTTTGTCCCATATAAAATATATTGGAATTCATGGTATTTTTTAGGTGAACGATATGTCGGCCGACCATTGTTCAAAATTACTCAATTTTTGGAGGGATCAATTTGGCAGTAAATATCAAGAAAAGCATTTTGTCCATCTCCCTAGCTTTTTCAGTTCTGATTTCAGGATTTGGAGGTTCAGCGTTTGCAGAAGCTCCTCAAATGAATGGACAAAACGACTCGAATCTGACAAGTAGCGTAGACTTGTTGGCCTCGAAAACACTAGTCAAGAGAACTGTAACTCCGACGGCAGAAGGGGATATCATTAGGGAAGTTCATGAGGTCCCCGTAACTCTCTTAGCTCCATCAATGGCTTCAAACAGGGTTAAAATCACGGTGCTTTCCACTTACCAGTTCGATTTCTCAAAAAATATGTACAAATATAGCTTCAATCTTGACTCTCCGTCTTGGATCAATCCATCAGTCGATGCAGTATTTCGCGTCGAACGATCTGATCAACAGTACGGATACTATAACGAAGTTGCAAGTCTTGCTGTCAATGATGCTAGTTACATTTGGGATCATGTTGTTTATGTAGGGCCAAACACAGGCCATTACAGAACTCGCGTCGACCTTAAAGCCAGAAAATTAGATGAGATTATTGAAGACCCGACTATTTATAGTCAAAGTGATTTAATTAACAGGACAGGTAGGGTGTGGGTGTTCAACTTTGTTGATTACACTTCTCAAAAAGTACTAAATAAACCACCTGCAAACTGGGCCAGAGAAACCCGTCACTCCCGTCCTTGGGATTTGCGTGGAGACTACAAAAAATGGTATGATAATGCTTTCAATACAACTTTAAATTTGGATGGTTATGACGTTCATCATATTCGGCCGCTCTTTCTTGGCGGCGACAATGGAATGGACAACCTCATTCACTTACCAGTCTCGACTCATTCAGGAGTTACAGGGTGGTTTAGTGGGTACTAAAGCTACCGACAAGAGGTGATCTTAAATGGAGGATATGGGAGGAGAATACTTTAAGCCTTTAACAATGGAAAGATTAGTTGAAGGTTTAAAGGTGATAAGCCAAAAGGAAACAGAAGCATATCACTTAGGATCAATAGTAACTTACTCCATGCGCTTAAATCCGCCCGCAACCCCGATTGCTATTTCTCTAATGGAAGAAGAATTGAATATCAAATTTCCAAAAGACTATTCTCATTTTCTATCTTTGGTTAATGGGATGGAATTTGGCAATCAGGACACCCGTGTATGCTCTTTGGAAAGGATTCGAGATTTTCACGTCAACTTTGATGCGTATTACGACAACATGATTGTCATTGCAACCGCGTTAGGTGCTTCCGTACATATCGTCATGGAAGTCAAGGATGATGGAAGCTACCGACTGTATGTCACAGACGCTCTTGGAGAAGCTGAAATGTGGTACCTCGGGGATAACCTTTTGAAGTTTTTGGACGCTCTTGTTTCCTCGTATGGCTATCCATTTTGGGAATGGAACAAAAAATCCTCGGAATATCTAATCAAACAATACTATTAAATTCGAGGTAAGAAGGGGCAGCTATTCCTGCCCCTTCTGTATTTTACCCGGATTGCCTATTTAACGTTATGTGATCGGCTGCCCCGATAGCCTTTCGAAATTTATTCGCCAACCAGTGAATACGATCAGCGATGTGAAATGGGCGACCAGAATTCCGCTCCCGCATCCCAACAAAAAAGCGCCTCCGGCTTTGCGGAATGGGCAGTTCATCCTCATTCCGGGACCGGAGGCGCTCTTCTTTATGCAATTAGGCTCGATTCCCGCTGCCGAACAGGCGGATTTTGGCTTTGACCGCCTCTTTAATCGTTTCGCGGGCAGGCACCAAATAATTTCGCGGATCGTACGCTTCGGGGTGGTCGTTCAGGAAGCTTCGAATCGTGGCCGTGAAGGCCATTTGATTGTCCGTATTCACATTGATTTTGGCCGTGCCGAGCGAGATCGCCCTCCGAATCTCGTCCTCGGGCAGGCCGCTTCCTCCATGCAGAACCAGAGGCAGCCCGGTCAGCTGCTGAATTTCCGCCATGCGGTCAAACCCAAGCTGCGGCTGGCCGCGATACGGACCGTGCACAGAGCCGAGCGCCGGCGCCAGACAGTCGATGCCGGTTTCTCGGACCAACCGCAAGCATTCTTCGGGCACGGCATACATCGCTTCTGCCTCGTCGACCACCAGATCGTCCTCCCGCCCCGTAATCCGGCCCAGCTCGGCTTCCACGCTGACGCCGAGAGCATGTGCGGCATGCGTCACGCTGCGGGTGATCTCGATGTTGTGCTCCAGCGAATGATGCGACGCATCGATCATGACGGAAGTAAACCCGGCGTGCATCGCCCGAATGCACACCTCATAGGTGGAGCCGTGATCCAAATGCAGCGCGACCGGCACCGTAATGCCGTATTCCGCGACGAGCGCTTTGACCATCCCCGCGATGAACGGCAGTCCACCCATATAAGGGATATACGCTTCGCTCACGCCTAGAATGACCGGCGACCGCTCCTCTTGCGCCGCCTGCAGAATCGCCTGCGTGAACTCCAGATTGTTTAAATTAAATTGTCCGACTGCATACCGTCCGTCGAGCGCCCGTTCCAGCATGTGTTTCATGGAAACAATCGTCATTTCTAGCGGCTCCTTTGTTCCTCACTTATTCCGGTATTCGCCAGGCCGGGACACGGAAGAACGGATAACCAACTCGGGCAGCATCACGATGCGCTGCTTGGTGGAATTTTTATCGTTGATGATGCGGATAATCAGATCGACGACCGTTTGCCCCATTTCTTGAATGGGCTGCGCAACCGTCGTTAACGGAGGATCGATGATCGTCGCCAGCAGCGTGTTGTCGAATCCGACGACGGATAAATCGCCGGGGACGGACAAGCCTCTTTCGCGCACGGCTTGAATCACACCGGTAGCCAGCAGATCGTTGCAAGCAAAGATAGCCGTCGGCGGCTGAGAGGAGTCCAGCATTTCCCCTGCGACCTGCTTCGCGTCCGTTACTTTAAAATCACTGATCCGCACCAGCTCCGGATTATAGGCAATGCCCGCTTCCTCCAGCGCGAACCGGTACCCCCTTATCCGTTCCTTGCTGCTCATCACCAACGTGTCCTCGGCGATGACAGCAATTTGCCGGTGCCCCTGCTCAATAAGATGCGAGGCCGCCATATGCCCGCCGATGAAGTCGTCCACCAGCACGGTATCGATCGCCAGGGAAGGCATATCGCGGGCAATGAGCGCGACCGGAAAGTTTTGTTTTTTCAAGTCCTTCAATATCGCATCGTTGCGTACGCCGGTGGCGATGATAATGCCGTCCACGCTTTTTTGCTTCAGCAACGAAATATTGCGTTCTTCTCTCAAAAGGTTGTTGTCCGTGCTGCAAATCATGACGCTGAAGCCGAGCTCGTGCGCACGATCCTCCACACTTCTCGCGATTTCCGCAAAGAACGGGTTGGCCAAATCGGGCAACAACAAGCCGAGCGTATAGGTTTGCTTTCCCGTCAGAGCCGAAGCCACGACGCTTGGCTGGTAATTCAACTCCTGCATGATCCGATTGACCTTGGCCCGCGTTTCCTCGCTGATGCGCCCCGTTTGATTGATCACTTTGGAAACGGTGGCAATGGATACGCCTGCCTGCTTGGCAACGTCATAAATTGTAGCCTTCATAGCTTCCACTTCTTTCAACGAAATGACATATCAACAATTATACACTAATATGCCATTGCGTTAATACTTCTTCCACCTTGACCGGACGCTTTTCCTGCAGGGATAATCTGGCTGCATGCGCGATCAATTCGGCCTGGTAGCCGTCGTTCGCGCTGACCGGCACCGGCTTATCGTGAACGATAGCGTCGATAAACGCCTTGACTTCCTTCACATAAGCTTCGTTGTACCGTTCTAGGAAGAAATAAAGCGGCTTATCCCGGTAGACGCCGTCCGCAGTATAAAGCTCCGTGCTGCTCGGATAATCGTTCTGGATCGTCAAGCAGCCCTTCGAGCCGAACACCTCGACCCGCTGATCGTAGAAGTGCGCCTGACGGCTGTTATCGATGACGCCCAGAGCGCCGTTCTTGAACTTGAGCGAAATGATGGCCGTATCGATATCGCCGCACTCGGCGAACACCGGGTCGACGAGAACCGCGCCCTGTACGAACACCTCTTCCACATCGCTGCCGACCATAAATCGGGCGATATCGAAATCGTGAATGGTCATGTCGATGAACATCCCCCCGGAGGCAGGGATATACTCCTTATGCGGCGGCGCCGGGTCGCGGGAAGTGATCTTCAGAATATGCGTGTCGCCGATTTTGCCCTCCCGGACCAGTTCCTGAATCCGGCTCATGTTATGGTCAAACCTGCGGTTGAAGCCGGTTTGGAACTTGACGCCCGATTTCTTGACCAGCTCCAGCGCTTGAACCGTCTTATCCAAGGCGAAACTGATCGGCTTCTCGCAGAAAATATGCTTGCCGGCCTTGGCTGCTTCTTCGATCATGGCAATATGCGTGTCCGTCGGCGAGCAGATGAAGACGGCTGCGATTTCCGGGTCCTGCATAATGTCCTGATAGTTGGCCGTGACATTGGCAATGCCGGTCTGTGCCGCCCAATCGCGGATGTTGTCGGCGAAGATATCGGAAATCGTCTTGATTTCCACCTGCGGAAGCTGCTTCAAGTTTTCCGCATGAAGCTTGCCGATGCGGCCGGCGCCGATAATGCCTATTTTTATTCTCTCCATATCCATGTTCCTCTCTATAATGAAATGCCTCTTACTTCGTCAAGCTTTTCAAGAAATCGAGCTTCTTCTGCGCGTTTTCTTTGTTGATGACTTCCACGCCGCTGTCGATCCGCTTCTCCACATTCTCGCCTTTGATCGCTTTGACGGCATTTTCTACGCCTTTGTAGCCCATTTCATACGGGTTCTGTGCGACCGTGCCGCCCAATTTGTCGGCCAGAATCGATTCGATGGATTCCACCGTGCCGTCCGTGCCGAGAATCGGAATTTTCAGGCCTTTCGCTTCCGCCGCACGCAATGCACCGATCGCCATGTCGTCGTTGGCTGCAAAGACGCCCTTCAGATCCGGATGGTTCTGCAAAATATTTTCCATGACGGACATCGCCTTCGCTTTATCGCTGTCGGCCGGCTGGTTGGCGGCGATTTTCATCCCTTTCGCCTCCAGCGCTTCCTTCGCGCCCTTGATCCGCTCGTCGGTCGCCGGGTTGCCGAGCGCGCCCGCGATGAGCGCTACTTTATCGCCGGATTTCAGCAGCGAAGCCAAGTATTCTCCGCCCTTTTTCCCCGCTGTCGCGTTATCCGTGCCGATAAAGGCCGTTTTATCCGCCCAATCGGCCGTATCCGTATCGACGAGCAGCACCGGGATGTTTTTGTCTTTATATTTTTTCAGCACGGGAATCGCCGTGGAAGGCTGCGTCGGCGCCACGACCAAAGCGGCCGGCTTCTTGTTCAGCGCGTCCTCCAGCATGTTGACCTGCTCCAAAATTTGCGATTCCGAAGCCGGCCCGGTGACGGTCCCGTCTACGTTCAAATCCTGGAACGCTTTTTTCGCGCCCGCTTCGACGTATTTCCAGTAAGGACTGCTGAGCGTTTTCAGCACGACCTGCACCTTCGGCTTTTGGCCGGAGCTTCCGCCTTTATCCCCTTTGTCCGACGCCGCCGGAGCCGGGCTGCCTCCGCCTTGACTGGCGCATCCCGCCACCACCGCAAGAGACAGAGCCAATACCACAGACACCAATGCGCTTTTTTTCATGAAAAGACCTCCCATTTTTTCTTATATCAAGCTTTTGGCGTTACAACTGTACCCGGCTGCCGGTTTCAAAGGCTTTCTTGGCCGCTACGGCGATCTCCAGCGCCTTTTTCCCGTCCTCTGCCGTGACTGACGGTTTCTGGCTGTTCAGCAAGCAATCGACAAAATGCTGCATTTCAAGCACATAAGCGCTTTCGAACCGGGTCGGAAAATCCGGCACAATGTCTTGGGAGCTGCCTTTAAACGTAAGTACAGAAATGTCGCGGTGCCTAAGCGAACCGATCAGCAGCGTTCCCTCGGTGCCGATCACTTCTCCGCGAATATCGTAGCCGTAGTAAGCGTTCCGGCTGCATTCGATATCGGCGGCCGCTCCGGAGTCGAACGTGGCGTAAGCGATCCCTTGATCCACGTCGCCGAATTCCTCCATAAAGCCGTGAACCAGCACGCTGCCGTGCGCTGCGACGGAGGTCACTTCGGCTTCCAGCAAAAATCTCGCCAAATCGTAATCGTGGATGCCCAAGTCGAGAAAGATGCCTCCGCTGTTTTTGATAAACTCGGCCGGCGGCGAGCCGGGGTCGCGCGATACGCCCTTGTAATAGATCGGCTTGCCGATATCGCCGCGCGCGATTCTTTTCTTCGCCTCGGCGTAGGCGGGGTCAAACCTTCTCATGAAACCGACCTGGCAAACGACCTTCGTTTCTTCGAGGACGCGGAGAACGTCCGACGCTTCCTGCAGATCGACCGTCAAAGGCTTTTCGACAAAAATGTGCTTGCCGTTGCGCGCCGCCTGCGTAATCATGTCGGCATGCGTGCTCGTCGGAGACGCGATAACGACCGCATCGATCGAGTCGTCCTCGAATACCTCGTTCAAGTTCCCCGTGTACCGGTCGACGCCCAGCTCTCCGGCCACCTTGGCCGCATGAGCGGTTTGCGGATCGGCCACGCATACCAGCTTGGCTCCCTTCACCTTCGAGGCTACATTTTCAGCGTGCCAGTAGCCCAGTCTTCCAAGCCCCAGTACCGCGCAGCGAATCGGTTTTTCCATTGTGTTCTCTCCTTGTATGGGTTTCGGTGATATTCGAAAATAGGCCACCAGTCGTCTATTTCTTGAAGGAGCGCTGGCGCAGCACGTCTACATAAACCGCCGCTACGATAACGAGACCGATGATCGCCATCTGAAAATCGGCGGAAACGTTCAGCAGATTCAAGCCGTTGCGGAGCACCGCGATAATCGTGGCGCCGATCAACGTGCCCCAGACCGTGCCGACGCCGCCGAAGAAGCTTGCGCCGCCGATGATCACCGCAGCGATCGCGTCCAGCTCGTAGCCCATTCCGGCCAGCGGAAACGCCGAGTTGACGCGTCCGACCATGACCAGCCCGGCCAAACCGGCCATCAGGCCGCTCAAGGTGTAGACGATGACGAGAATTTTATTCACGTTAATCCCGGACAGACGGGCCGTTTCCTTGTTCCCGCCGATCGCGTAGATGTACCGTCCTGTCGAGGTACGATTCAAGAAAATATCGAAAAGAATATAAACGACGATAACGAGAATAAAGCTGAACGGCACGGGACCGACAAACTCGTTGCCTGCGAATTGAATCGGTGCAGCGAAGCCGGCAATCGGGGCCGCTCCGGTAATAATCAAGGCAATCCCGCGGGCAATATTCATCGTCCCCAGCGTGGAGATGAACGGGTGCGGCAGCTTCAGCTTCGTTAGCATGATGCCGTTCGTCCAGCCGAGCAGCGCGCCGACACCGAGACATACGACAATGCCGAGATACGGATTAAGCCCGTGATTGACGGAGACGATCCCCATCATCATGATGGACAGCGCCAAAATCGAGCCGACGGACAAATCGATCCCTGCCGTCAAAATCGGCAGCAGCATCCCGATTGCCAGCAGCGCGTTAATGGAAGATTGCCGCGCAATGTTCATCACGTTGTCCACGGTCAAGAAATTATCGCTTAGGATGGTTAAGACCGTACATAAAATAATCAAGCCGATCAAGGCGCCGAATTTGCTTATAAAACCGTTCGATTTTACTTTCCTTACCTCGTTTTTTTCAACGATGACAGCAGACATCTTAATTCCCCCTTGTCGCGGACTTCATGATTTTTTCCTGATCCGCCTGTTCCCTGAGCATGTCGTCGACGATCTGCCCTTCGTTCATGACCAGGATGCGGTCGCAAATGCCCAATATCTCGGGCAGCTCCGACGAAATAATGATCACCACCGCACCGTCCTGCACCAATGAATTGATCAGCCGGTATACCTCCACCTTCGCGCCGACGTCAATCCCTCTTGTCGGTTCGTCGAAGATGAATACTTTAGCGTTCGTGCAGAGCCATTTGGCGATAACGACCTTCTGCTGGTTGCCGCCGCTAAGCTTGCGCGCCTGTGCGGCAATATCTCCGGGACGCACTTGCAGCTCCTTCAAATAATCGGTAGCAAGCGCTTTCATCTTGTCTTTGTGCAAAAACTTGTTTTTCTTCAACTTCTTCAGGCTGGCGACGGTGATATTGAATTCGAGTGTCTGATCGAGGATCAAGCCTTCGCCTTTGCGGTCCTCGGTAATAAAAGCGAGTCCCGCTTTGATCGCGTCCTCCGGGCATTTGATCTTGACCTCTTTGCCGAACACGTACACCTTGCCCTGATCGACCGGATCGACCCCGAAGATGCCCCGGGCCAGTTCCGTCCTCCCGGCGCCGACAAGACCGGAAATTCCGAGGATTTGCCCTTGGTATGCCGTGAAGCTGACCTCCTTGCTCGAATTCTTCAGCCGCAACCCTTCGACCCGCAAGCCTTCTTCGCCGAGCTGGAAGTTCATTTTCGGATATTTCTCGTCCAGACTCCGGCCGACCATCAGTTGGATCATCTTCTCGGTATCTGTCTCCGCCATGCTCAACGTTTCGATTTTCCGGCCGTCCCGCAAGATCGAGATCCGGTCGCCGATCCGCTTGTTTTCTTCCAGCTTGTGCGAAATGTAAACGATCGCAATTCCTTGCTTGCGCAGCTCCATCACCGTCGTCAGCAGCTGTTCGATTTCCGATTCGCTTAGGCTGGAGGACGGTTCGTCCATAATGATCAGCTTCGCATTGATGGTTAACGCTTTCGCAATTTCGACCAGCTGTTGCTGTCCGATGCCAAGCGAGGAAACTTTGGCGTCCGGGGAAATATCCTGCCCGAGCTGCTTCAAATATTCCATGGCCTTGAGCCGCATCGTCTTGCGGTCCAGCAGCGAATATTTGCCGTTCTTCTTCAGCTCCCGGCCTAAAAAGATGTTCTCGTATACCGTCAGCTCGGGAATGAGGTTAAGCTCCTGGTAGATCGTCGCGATCCCGAGATTCATGGCGTCGACCGGACCGTTGATTTCCACCTTGTTCGACTCCCAGAAGATGTCGCCGGAATCTTTCGTATACGCGCCGGTCATAATTTTGATCAGCGTCGATTTGCCCGCTCCGTTCTCCCCCAGCAGGACATGCACCTCGCCCGGCCGGATGTCCAGATGAATCTCCTTCAGCACCTGGTTGCCCGAGAAGCCTTTGTTGATTCCCCTCAGTTCCAATAAAGCATCGCGTTCTCCCATGTCGTAACCCCTTTCAAAAAGCAAAGCCTTTCTCCGTGTGTACCGTGAGGAATGAAAGTAAGCGCTTAATCAAAATCCAAAAAAAATAATCCGTTTTCCGCCGTATAAGCCGCTTTACCATGACCTTGATAACGATCGTTTTTCCATGACTTTCCTTTATTTATCGGCATTTTCAGCTGGAAGATCTACCCCAATCGAGATAAATAAAGCGCTTTCCTTAATGCGATTATATCTAGGGTTTTGAGAAATTGCAATATGCTTCTGTGATTTTCTTTACACGCTTTTTTTGTAACGGAGCGGCTCCGCTGTTGCCAAAAAAAGCGAAGCCGCTTCCGCCTTAATAACGGGCGGTGACCATTTTTTTGCGCGTGTAGAACTCGACGCCGTCTTTACCGTTGGCGTGCAGATCCCCGTAGAACGACTTTTTGTAGCCGGAGAATGGGAAGAAGGACATCGGCGCGGGTACTCCTACGTTAATGCCGAGCATGCCGGCGTCGATCGTTTCCCGGAACTGGCGCACGGCTTTGGCGCTGTCCGTGTACAAGCAGGCGCCATTGGCGAATTCGGACTGATTGGCGATGTCGATCGCTTCGGTCAAGCTGTCGGCGCGCACGATCTGCAGCACAGGCGCAAAAATTTCGTCGTTCCAGATCGTCATGCCCGGCTTCGCGTGGTCGAAGATCGTCGGCCCGACGAAATAGCCGTCTCCCGAAGCCGCTTCGCATTCGCGTCCGTCCAGCAGGAGCGCTGCTCCCTCTTCGCTTCCTTTTTCGATATAACCGACTGTTCTTTCTTTATGCGATTGGCGGATGACCGGGCCAAGGAAATTGCCTTTCTCGATGCCGTTGCCGATCGTCAATTGCTTGGCAGCCGCAACCAGACGCTCGGCCAGCGTATCGGCGGTATCGCCTACAGCCACAACAACGGAGCAAGCCATGCACCGTTCGCCCGCCGAGCCGAAAGCCGCATTAATAATTTCTTTGACGGCCAGATCCATATCCGCATCCGGCAGCACGATAGAGTGGTTTTTGGCGCCGCCGAGCGCCTGCACCCGCTTACCGTGAGCGGCCGCCATCTTGTAGACATATTCCGCCACCGGCTGCGAGCCGACGAAGGAAATCGCCGCTACGTCCTGATGCTCCAGCAGGCCGTTGACGACATCGTGCGCCCCGTGGACGATATTGAACACGCCGTCCGGCAGGCCCGCTTCCTGCAGCAACTCCGCCAAGCGGCACGCCAGAATCGGCGTTCTCTCCGACGGCTTCAGGACGAAGGTGTTGCCGCAAGCAATCGCCAGCGGGAACATCCAGCAAGGTACCATCATCGGGAAGTTGAACGGGGTAATGCCGCCGACCACGCCGATCGGATAACGGTACATGTTCGATTCCAGACCGGTCGCGATATCCGGCAGCACGCTGCCCATCATCAAGGTCGGCACGCCTGCTGCGAATTCGACGCATTCGATGCCCCGCTGCACTTCGCCGTATGCTTCGGCGTAGTTTTTGCCGTTCTCCAGCGTTACCAGGCGGGCCAGCTCATCCCAATGCTCCACGAGCAGTTGCTGGTATTTGAACATGATGCGCGCTCTTCTCGGCACCGGCACGCGGCTCCACTGCTTGAACGCTTCCTTCGCCGTCTGAACGGCTTGATCGAGATCATCCCGCGAAGACAGCGGCACTCTCGCCAGCACTTCGCCGGTTGCCGGATTCGTCACGATATCTTCTTTGCCCGAAGTGGCATCCACCCATTGCCCGCCAATGTAATTTTGCAGAAGCTTTTCGTTAGACATGCTAGTTGTTCCCCTTTTCTTTGTGGTTGTGTGGTTAAAAGTACGGTGAATATGAGGCCGCTGCGCGTGCGGATCGTCCTTCCGATCGCTCTTGCCCCCGGATTCTTGGATTCTATAACTTCTTTATCGGTTAAAATCCGGGGACAAAGGCGACCGCTTTCGCTAAGCGTACGCTTCCGATGTGACTTTGCTTTGCAAAGTCTGGACAGAACGATTCCGCCCGCTCCGCTGGGATCCACCGTACTTTTAAACGATGTTATTTTCCCGGTGCTCCTTGATCAAATTCTCGATCTGCTCGACCGTAGGCATCGCATCGGAGCAGCTGTGGCTGGAAACGACGATGGATGCCGACGCGCTGCCGAATTCCTGGCATTTCTCGACAGGCCAGCCCTGAAGCAAGCCGTAAATGAATGCGCCCGCGAACGAATCCCCCGCACCGAACGTTTTGATCACCTGCTTCGCCGGGAAAATGCCGCCCCGGCTGCTTCCCCCGTCCTTCGTAAACACGGTGGAGCCGTCTCCGCCATGCTTGACGACGACGATTTTCGCTTGACGCTCGAACCAGCGCTGCGCCGTGGCTAGATCGTCCTTGACTTCCGGCCCGGTGACGATTTCCATCACATCGAACTCTTCCCTGCCGGCAATAATAACATCGCACTGCTCCGCGACCAGATTGCAGTAAATGGCCGTCTCTTCCTTCGACTTCCACGTCCAGCGGCGGTAATCGACATCGAAAATAATGACCACTTGGTGTTTGCGCGCATATTCGATCGCTTGGAATACGGCTTCTCTGGACGGGCTTGACGCCAGCGCCGTGCCGGAGATCAAAATCGCCTTCGCCTGCTTGATGAAATCCTCCTGCACCTCGCTCGCTTCCAGCTTCAGATCGGCGACGTTGTCACGGTACATCAGGATGCTGCAATCGCTCGGCGACTTGATTTCGGTAAAAGCAAGTCCCGTCACCGCGCCGGTATGATCGGTCACCACATTGCGCGTATCGATGTTCAGCTTGTGCAGGTAGCTCTTGATGAAACGACCGAATTGATCGTCCGATACTTTGCCGATAAATCCCGTGCGCGCGCCTAATTTGGCTAACGCAATCGTAATGTTGGCGGGCGATCCGCCCACATATTTCGTAAAAGTAAGCGTTTCCTCCATCGGACGGTTAATCTCGTTGGCGTTCAAGTCGATGCACAGCCGGCCAAGCCCGATAAAATCCAGCTCCCGGTCCTGCTGAAACGTGATATGGTTCATCTCTCGGCGCACCTCCATCTAATGCGATTGGAAAAATTATTTTTTGGCGTTCGACATCAGCCATTCGTGATCCGGATCGTTATAAAAGCGCCAGGTGCGCACTGGACCCGCCATCACGTTCAAATAGTAAACATCATATCCCGGCGGCGCGGAAACGGGATGGAAGCCTTTAGGCACCAGCACGGCGTCCCCATTTTTCACGATCATCGTTTCATCCAGCTCGCCGTCGAGTGTGTACACCCTTTGCACGGCAAAGCCTTCAGCCGGGTTGATTTTATGGTAATACGTTTCTTCCAGGTACGATTCGTCCGGTAAATTGTCCTGATCATGCTTATGCGGCGGGTAGCTGGACCAATGCCCGTTCGGCGTAAATACCTCGACCACCAACAAGCTGTCCGCAGGCGACTGCTCCGGCAAAATGTTATGGATATGCCGCTCAATATTCCCATAGCCTCTCGTTTCCACTCCGACCTGATCGGGAGCGATCAGTCTCGCCGGATGACTTCCGTAGCCCGGCGCCGCACATACGGCCAGCTCCAGCTCCGTCGTCGCCGTCACTTCGAAGAAGTCGCCATTCGGGACATAGACGCTGTACGGAGGGATTTGTTCAAAGACACTCATGCGCTGCCCGATATTGTCCAGCTTAAGCTCGGAGGTCGCCACATTCGCCTTGCCCGACAGCAGCACGAGGCACACCTCTTGATCGCCCGTTTCCTTCTTCATGCGCTGTCCCGGGCTCAGCCGGTACACTTCGAAGCCGACATACGTCCAGCCCGCCGATTCCGGCGTAATCGTGAGTACGTTCCCTTGCTCGTCCGCCGTCTTACGGCTCGGCACAATAAGGTCCGCCATCTGAAACCATTCCCCTTTCTCGTTATCCGGATATATTGGTCGTTAAATCGCTGACGATGGCAGCAATGTATTCTTTCGACTTCCGCGCGTATTCGACCGGATTGGCCACGGACGGGTCCTGCTCCGCTTCGATGATCATCCAGCCATCGTACCCGCGGGCGAACAACTCCCGGAAAATCGGCGCAAAATCGATGCAGCCGTCCCCCGGCACCGTGTAGACGCCTTGGATCACCGCCGACTGGAACGGTATTTTGTCCCGCCTTACCCGGTCTAGCACGTCCTGACGCACATCTTTCAAATGCACATACGCGATCCGGTCGGCGTACCGCTGCAGCAGCGCAAGCGGGTCGGCTCCGCCGTAGTAAGCGTGGCCCGTATCGTACAGCATATGAACCAGCTCCGGGTCGGTCGTAGCCATCAAACGGTCGATTTCCTCCGGGCGTTCGACATTCGTGCCGATGTGGTAATGGTACACCAGCTTCATGTCATGCTCGCGGCAAATTTCACCGGCTTGATGCAAGCCGTCCACCATATGATTCCATTCCTCGTCGGTAAAAGGAATCACGTTCCGGTCCGCAGGAGACCGCCTCGGGTCGCCGATGATCGATCCGCCGAGCTCACACGTGACGACATGCTTGCTGCCCATTTTTTGTAGAAATTGCACATGCTTGCGGTAAGCCTCCAGCTCCGCTTCCCGATAGCTCGGGTCCGAAAAAAGCACGCCTTTCCACTGCGAAGTGAGCAGGATTCCATTCTCCGCCAAAGCTTCCCGCAGCACGTCTGGATCTTTCGGGAATTTACGGCAATTCTCCGTAGCGGCGAAGCCGAGAGCCGAGAAATCGGTCAACAGATCTTCAAACGTATAGTGATCCCCTAACTCCAGCACATCTTCATTCACCCAGTTAATCGGGGAAATTCCCAGCTTCAAGCGATCGATGTTCATATGCAGGCCCCTTCTTTAATGAAAATTAAATTTCCTTCACGACTTCGAGCTTTTGCCGCATCGTATCGTAGGCTTGATGCACCTTCCCGCTCTCCGATACTTCCGCCACGCCGACGCGCCACCACGATTCATAACCGTCCGTGTTCGTGCCCGGGAGCACCTTGATTTCGATCAAGGTGGAGACGGTCTGCTCCTTCGCGCTCTTCAAAGCTTCCTTCAGCTCGTCAATCGTACGCACCGTGTACGTCTTAACGCCAAGAGCCCGTGCATAGAGCGAGAAGTCGACCGGCACATAGTCGCCTGTCAGCCTGTTCGTATCGGCGGAGCGGTAACGGAATTCATTGCCGAAGCCTTGGCTGCCGTGTCCGCGCTGGAGGTTATGAATGCACTGATAGCCGTGGTTATCCAGGAGCAGCACGTTGATTTTCCGCCCTTCCTGGATGCTGGTCAGCAGCTCGGAATGGAGCATCAGGAAGCTGCCGTCGCCGACGAACGCATGAACCTCGCGCCCGGGATCGGCCAGCTTCGCGCCAAGCGCCCCCGACACCTCGTAGCCCATGCAAGAAAAGCCGTATTCCATATGGTACGTATTCGGATGGTCGCATCTCCACAGCCGGTGAAGGTCGCCGGGCAAGCTGCCCGCCGCGCATACGATCACGTCGCTTGGATCGAGCGACGCATTGATCTCGCCGATGACTCTCGTCTGCGACAGACCGTCCGGCAGATCCATGGAGTACAAGCGGTCGACCTCTTGGTCCCAAGCCTGCTTCTCCGCCTTCAGCTCGTCAGCCAGGTAGGCGCTTTCGTAACCGGCCTGCCCCAAGGCAACCTGCAAGGCGGTAAGCGCTTCCTTCGCATCGGCGATGACCATGAGCGCGTTCAGCTTCATCGCGTCGAAGGAGCTGACGTTAATGTTCAGGAACGATACGTCCGGATGCTGGAACGCGCTCTTGGATGCGGTCGGAAAGTCGGCCAGACGCGTTCCCACGGAAATGATCAGATCGGCTTCCTTCGCCAGCCGGTTCGCGGCAAGCGATCCGGTTACGCCGATGGCGCCCATATACAGCGGGTGATTCCAAGGCATCGCGCTCTTGCCGGCTTGCGTCTCCGTGACCGGAATCTGGAACGTTTCCGCGAAGGCGATCAGTTCCTTCACCGCGAGCGAGTAGTGAACGCCGCCTCCGGCGATGATCAGCGGTCTTTTCTTGCCGCGAATGGCTTGAACCGCCCGGTCCAATGCGCCCTGCGACAAGGTGCGCCGCTCGATGTAATGGACCCGTTTCGCGAAAAATTCGGCCGGGTAATCGTACGCCTCGCACTGCACGTCCTGTGGAAGCGACAGCGTCACCGCGCCCGTATCGACGGGATCGGTCAGTACGCGCATCGCGTTCAAGGCCGCCGTGATCAACTGCTCGGGACGGGAGATGCGGTCCCAATATTTACTGACCGGCTTGAATGCGTCGTTGGCCGAAATCGTGTAATCCGTCGGATCTTCAATTTGCTGAAGCACAGGGTCCGGCTGTCGGCAAGCGAAAATGTCTCCGGGCAGGAACAGCACCGGAATGCGGTTCACCGTCGCGGTCCCCGCCGCCGTCACCATGTTCAAGGCGCCCGGACCGATGGAAGAGGTGCACGCGAATATTTCAAGCCGGTTTTTCTGCTTCGCGTAAGCCATCGCCGCATGCGCCATGCCCTGCTCGTTTTTGCCTTGAATGAACTGGAGCGCGCCTTTGTCCTGCTCTAGCGCCTCGCCGAGACCCGTGACGTTCCCGTGCCCGAAAATCCCCATGATGCCTTTGACGAATTTACGTTCTTCCCCGTCGATCTGGATGTATTGGTTATCCAAAAATTTCAGCAGTGCCTGCGCCATCGTTAAACGAATCGTTTTCATACAGGGCCTCCCTTTTATGAGTATGCGCTTACCCATTATTCATGAATAAAGAGCTTCACTTCGCAAAAAAACGTTTTCATTTTACTGTTGCCTTTTGCGAATAACTTCCTTTATCCAGCGAATTTAGGATTTACATTGTCTTCCTATGACCGTTTAGATAATAAAACCGCTTACATTTCAACTAAAAGCTTCGAGCAGACCGCTTAAAACCAAGACTGTTCATTTTGAATTTAGAGTAAGCGCTTTACCTTTCATGTGTGATCATTATAACTCAAGCTTTCCTGCGTTTGCAATAATCAATTTAAAATGTGTGACGAAAGTCCCTATAATTTGAACCTTTGTACCGTCCCCTGAAGCTCTTCGGCCATCGTCGTCAATACCGAGGTATTCGCCGACAATTCCTGCACCGAAGCCAATTGCTGCTCGGTCGCCGCCGACACATGCTGGGTCCCTGCCGCCATCGTCTCGGATAAGGAGGCGATCGATTCCATCGATCGGACGATCTCGACAGCCCCGGCAGACAACCGGCTGGCATCGACGGATACGGCTTCCACCTGCTGCGTCGCCTCGTCGACCAACTGCTTGATCCCCTCGAATATGCGCCCCGCAGCGCCGGCCACCCGGATTCCGTCCGCCACCTCCTGCGACGCCGCAGCAACCGAGCCGACCACGCGCTCCGTCTCCGCTTGAATATTATGCACCAGCGCCGCGACTTGTTTGGCGGACTGCCCGGTCTGTTCGGCCAGCTTGCGGACTTCCGCCGCAACGACCGCAAAACCCAGCCCATGCGCGCCTGCTCTCGCCGCTTCAACGGCCGCATTCAATGCCAGTAAATTGGTCTGGGTGGCGATATCCGATATCACTTTGTTCAACTGTCCGATTTCGGCGGAACGCCGGCTCATTTTCCCAATGACCTGATCCAAATTGTTCATCGTCGCCTGGATCGAATCCATCTGACGGATAACGATCCCGATCTCCTTGTCGCCGGCCGATGCCTTGTCCAACGCAAGCCCGGACAACGAACCGGCCTGACTGCCGTTATCGGCAATGCGCCGAATCCCTTCCAGCATGTCGCCGATCGACTGCCTGCTTCGCTCCACGGATTGCACCTGCTTCTCCGAGCCGTCCGCAAGCTGCTGCATAATTTCCGTAATATGCTCGGCGGCAGTCCCCGTTTGTTCCGAGCTCGACCGCAGCTCCCGGGAAATTCCTACGACCTGGCCCGAGCTGTCGTCGATTTGCCGGACCAGCCGGCGCAAGCTTTCGGACATTCGGTGAAAGGAATTGGCCAAATCCCCGATTTCATCCTGCCGCCGGACACGCACGTCCTTGACGCCGAGATTTCCTTCGGCGATCAAATTGGCCGCCTTGCTGAGGGCTACGAGCGGTCTTGACAAGTATCGCGCAAAAGCAAAGCCGATGACGACGGCCAAAGCAAAGCTTCCCAGACTTACCCATAAGGTGAACATCGTTATGTTGTCGACGAGACTCCGATTCGCTTCCATCTCTGCGGCCATAGTCCGGTCCTGCCGGTCGGACAAATCCTGCGCAAATTTCGTAATGACCGCCCCCAACGGAACAATTCCGGTTCTCGCTTCCTGGCGCGCATTTTCGGCATCCTTGCCGGCCAGCCCGAAGATCTGTTCCGCTTTCGTGCGATACTGCCGGTTCAGCTCCATGATATAACCGAGCTTCTCTTCCTCGCCCGAATCCGCAAGCAGCGCCTTGGATTGCGTCAGCAGCTTCTCAATCAGTTCGTTCGTCTGGTTCAGCTCTGCGATGTAAGCGGAATCCTGCGTTAGAAGATACGTATTCAGGCTGCCGTTCTGCACGGCCGTATGAAACTTGATCTGGCCCGCGATCGTCTTCAGTTCCCCCTGCCTTTCGATCAAGTCGGCGTACGACCGGTTCATTTGCTGCAGCGAGCTGTAAAACAAAGTGCTGGAAATGCCGGAAATGACCGCCAAAGCCAAAAAACCGCCGGCCAACTTTTTACCGATGCTCATTCTCACCCGGATGACCCCCATTTTGTCGTTGTACTGGAACTTCTTTTTTTGAAAGCGTTTACCGTTTTTTCGTTGCTTTTCTGAAGCCAACTGGATATAATTAAGCTTACTAAGTGGTTAAGCGCTTTATTAATTTTAAAATAACGGATTCCTCCGCACTTTTCAATGCTTTTGTGCAAGTCTTATTGCGATCTGAACATTCCCACTTGAAGAAGGAGCGACCTGTTATGACGACGAATGAACCGGCTCAATTCGAAATGTTCCGCGATCCGTACAAAATGCTGATCGTTCTGCTGAACCTTGTCGCCGAGCAGCAAGGCATGGAACTGGACTACGAGAAGGTGCCCTCGTTTGAGAACGAGACGTTTTTGATCCGCCATGCGAATGACGGCGACATCTCCGACGTGCGTATCCCTAATTTTATTTACAAAAAGGACTGGACGGAAATTACCTGGTACCAATACTTGGGCCGGGATATTTACTGCAGTAAAGACTTGTCCCGCGAAGAGTACAACAAAATGTTCGTCGACTGTATGGCTTCGCTGTATCAGTTGAACGGGTAACCTTGCATTCCATCGGCTGGCGCCCGTATTTTAACGACTTATTATTGTATAAAAAATCCCCGCCAATTCCAGCGAGGATTTTTTATGTTATTTAGATGCAGGTGTGTATTCATTCACTTCATAAGCAACAATCTTATTGAAGATGACATAATCTTTTCTGCTTTTGAAAGGTCCTTTATTATTATCATGTTTATCGATCGCATAGGAGGCCGGACCGGTTCCAGCAGCCTTTCCTTCGTACCAGGCGATGAATGCATTTACTTCTGTTATAGACAGGTCGAACTCTTTTTCAAGGCCAGTATCTAATGTAACGACTAAAATTGCTCTTCCGGATGGAGGCGTTACTGGTGCTTGCGGTGTTGCAGAAGCTTCGTTAGAATTTGCACTTTCTACTGGGCCATTGACTGCCGTAACAACGTAGTAGTAAGTAGTTCCATTGGTAACTGCAGCATCTGTATAGGTTATACCGTATACATTACTAGCAACAGTAGTATAGGGTCCTCCTGGAGTCGTTGATCTTTTAATGTTGTAATTGGTTGCCCCTGAAACTGCTGTCCACGAAAGAGCAACTTTCGAGTCTCCTCCAACTGCTACCAAATTTGTTGGTGCATCAATTGAAGAACGATTAGCAAGCTCCATCATTTCTACTTCAGCAATAGCAACCCGAGATTGGATTGTACCGTTTATTGAAGAAATATTTACTCTATAATGTCTATAAGCCGTATTATTGGAAAAAGTGTATTCTCTGGTTTCTGCTCTTTTCCAATTAACTTGTTCTTCTCTTTTATCAAGAACAACCCAATCTTGCCCATTGGAACTACCTTCAAAAGTCCAACTTTTTGGCGCATAATTGTTAGGGTCTGGATAGTCGTAACTTGTAATTGTATATTTCGCAATTGTTTTTAGATTGTCTGCACCAAAGTCAAGACTTACCCAGCCTGTTATTACACCGGGTTTTACAACCCATGCGTCAGCTTGTCCACCGTTTTTTATGCCATTAAAGACTTTAAAAGACATATACTGATTCTCAGCAAAAAAGCTTGATGAACCGGCTACTTGGGGTGAAGGTGAATTATTGCTTGTCATCGGTTTGATAACATTTTCAGTGTAAACTTCCTGTGCATAACCACTAGAAGACAAGCCACAAACTGATAAGAACAACGCTAATAAAAATGACACAGGAAGTAATTTCATTTCTTTTTTCAAATTACTAGTCATATGATCCTCCTGATATTATGATTTTTGTGGACAAAAGGTATTGTATAACTTAATAGTAAAAAACGTCCAAACATATATCCCCTAAATTTATATTAAATGTATCAATATAGAATAAAATTCATTATATTAGTAATTTGGATACTTTCCATAACTAAATCATCACTTTCCGCAGCTGAATCGCTACGCCTCTTCCTTTCCCCCGCCCGTGGATTTCATCCTTTACATTCCGTTTATTTTCGGTTTAAAAACCTCCCTTATGCTAAGCAGCAAGCCTCGACAAACTGAACTGAAGCTAAAGGAGAAATCACCATGACGAACGAAAAAACGAATGTGACTCTGGTCATCGTCGGCCTGCTGCTTGGCATGCTGATCAGCGCTCTCGACCAGACGATTATGGCGACGGCGATGCCTAGCGTTGTGCAAGAATTAGGCGGGCTGTCTTTGTACAGCTGGATCTTCTCGATCTACATGCTGACGTCGACCGCCAGCATGCCCATTTACGGCAAGCTTGCCGACTTGTACGGCAGAAAAAAGCTCTATATCGCCGGTATGACGCTGTTCATGCTAGGCTCGGTGCTCTGCAGCTTATCGGGGGGCATGATGGAATTGATCGTTTTCCGCGGATTACAAGGCCTTGGGGCCGGGGCGCTGATGCCGCTCGCTGTGACGATCATCGGCGATCTTGTGCCGCTGGAGAAGCGGGGCAGAATGCAGGGAATGTTCGCGGGCGTCATGACGCTGGCCAGCGTCATCGGCCCTGCCATCGGCGGAATGTTCGTGGAATATTTGAGCTGGCAGTGGGTGTTTTATATTAACCTCCCCATCGGCCTTGCCGCGATCCTCATTCTCATTCCGGCTTTGCAGGAAACCAAAAACCACGGCAAGCCGTCCATCGACTGGTTCGGTGCGCTAACGATGTGCGGGTCGGTCGTCGCACTCCTGCTTGCTCTCGTCTTGGGCGGAGGGGAATCCGGCCTCGGCTCCGGGCAGCACAATTCCTGGAGCTCGCCGCAGGTAGTAGGCCTGTTCGTGCTCGGGGTCGTACTGCTCGTTTTGTTCCTGTGGATCGAAACGAAAGCGAAAGAACCGATCATCCCTTTGCCGCTTTTTCGCAATCGCGTCATTTCCGTCACCTCTATCGTCGCTTTCCTGATGAGTGCGGGCATGTTCGGCGCGGTGACCTATATTCCGCTGTACGTCCAGGGCGTCATCGGGGTAAGCCCTTTACTCGCCGGCTATATTTTGACTCCGTTGATGCTGGCGATCGCCGCTGCCGTGACGCTCGGCGGACGTCTGATGCACCGATTCGCTTACCGCACGTTCAACGTGCTCGGCATGGTATTGATGGGACTCGGCTTCAGCCTGTTCGCCACGATGGATGCGGACACCACGAAGCTGCAGGTCATCGTCTATATGATCGTCGCCGGACTCGGGATCGGCTTGATTATCCCGACGCTCAACACTTCGGTCATCGGTGCGATCGGCAGAGAACGGCGCGGTACCGCCACGTCGCTGGTGCAGTTTTTCCGGTCGATCGGCGGAACGATCGGAGTCAGCGTCTTGGGCGTCCTGATTACCGACCGGATGACTTCCGGCATGTCGGGCTTGGGCGAGCGTTTCGCCTCCCTCCCTGCGGATAAGCTCGACAAGTTCGCCAATCCGCAGGCGCTGCTCGATCCGGCAGTCCGCACGCTGCTTCCGGCCGATCTGCTCGCCGAGCTGCAGAACGTGTTCACCCATGCGATCGACGGCGTTTTCCTTGCAGGAACGGTCATCGCAGCCATCGGGCTCGTTGCCGCGCTCTTGATGGGCAATGCGAGAATGATCCAACCGGCGGCTCCCCCCGCAGCCCCGACAGCCGCCGACGCGAAACAAACGTAAGCGCGCTTGAACGAAACCGTGCAGCCCGTCGCCGCATCTGCTGTATAATAGAGGCAAGATTCAAAAGGAGGCTGCCGTTCCCATGGCTAAAATTCTCGTCGTGGACGACGATCCGCATATCCGCAGGCTGGTCAAGATGATCATGCGGGGCGAAGGCTTCGAGGTGCTCGAAGCCGCCGACGGCGCCAAAGCGATGCGAACGCTCGAAGCGGCAAAAGCGGACCTGGTCATTCTGGACATCATGATGCCGGGGATGGACGGCTGGGAGCTGTGCCGCGAGCTGCGGGAGCATTACGACCTTCCCCTGCTCATGCTTACCGCTTTGGGCGATACGGAGCAAAAAGTGAAGGGCTTCGACCTCGGCATCGACGACTATCTCGTCAAGCCGTTTGAGTCCCGCGAGCTCGTCGCCCGGGTGAAGGCGCTGCTCAAGCGGTACCGGATCGCCGCTTCCCAGATCGTGCAGGTCGGACGGGTGCAGTTGAACCAAAAAGCGTATGAAGTGACAGAGGACGGCATCGGGCAGACCTTGCCGCTCAAGGAGTTCGAGCTGTTGTTCCGGCTGGCGAGCTATCCGGGACAGACGTTCTCGCGGGAGCAGCTCATCGAGCTCATCTGGGGCTGCAATTTCGAAGGCAACGAACGGACGGTCGACGTGCATGTGAACCGGCTGCGGGATCGTTTTCCCCCGGAGCGCTGCGGATTCCGCATCCGTACGCTCCGCGGGCTCGGCTATCGGCTGGAGGTGCTGTCATGATGCTCTGGCCGAAAGCGTGGCGGGTCGCCGCATTCGCGCTCTCCGTCGTATTTTTCTGGAGCATCGGCTTTGCGGTCGCGTCGGGGCTGGAGAGCAGCTATGCCAAGCGGCATACCTGGGAACGAATGCTCGATAGCGGCGCAGCGACCATGGCGCTTATGGCGAAGGACCCGGCTCGGGCGGACGATGTGCTGCGCCAGCTCGCTCTGCTTCTTCCGGCGCGCGTCGTGCTGGTGGAGGCGGACGGGCGGCATTTGGCCTTCGGCGAGCAGGCAGAGCCGTTCTCCAGAGAGGTCGGCTGGGAGGTTGCGTCAAACGTGCTCAACGGCGGTACGCTCCGTTCGTTCGAACGGTCGGGCCTGTTCGGTCCCGGCGAAGCGACGACGGGGCAATTGTTTGTGGTGAATGGACAGGAGGCAGCCTTGTTCATCCGCACCGAAACGCCTTCGCCGCTCCGTCATTACAGCTGGCAGCTCTTCGCGCTGCTCGTCGGCGGTCTGCTGCAAATGGCGGCTTTGCTCGCCTTTATCCGCTTCGGCCGGAAGTCCCGCAGTGAATTTTTCCGCCTCATGGTCGGCACTCTGAACCGGATGGCCAAAGGGGATTTCAATATCAAGCTGGACGCGGACCCGAAACGAATCGGTCCGTACGAGCCGCTGGCGTCCAGCATTAACCGGATGGCCGGCGAGCTCGGTCAGATGGAGCGGATGCGGCAGGAATTTATCGCCAACGTCTCTCACGAAATCCAGTCGCCGCTGACGTCGATCAGCGGTTTCTCGCGCGAGCTTCAGAACGATAAGGTCAGTAAGGAAGAGCGGATAGAAATACTGGGGATTATCGAGACGGAAAGTAGGCGGCTATCCAAGCTGAGCGATAACTTGCTCAAGCTGACGTCGCTCGAATCCGACCATCATCCGTTCGAACCGAAGCGCTACCGGCTGGACAATCAGCTGCGGAAGATCGTTCTCGCCTGCGAGCCGCAGTGGGTCGCGAAAAATCTGGAGATGGACGTCGAATTGGACCACGTCACCGTAACAGCCGACGAAGACACCATGAGCCAGGTGTGGCTCAACTTGCTGAACAACGGCATTAAATTTGCCCCGGAAGACGGCGTGATTGCCATCCGGCTGCAGCAGTTGGATGGACGCGCCGTAGTTACCGTCCGGGACAACGGCTGCGGCATCGCCGAGGAGGATCTTCCTTTCGTCTTCGACCGGTTTTTCAAAGCCGATAAATCACGCAGCCGCTTGAGCAGTGGCAGCGGACTCGGATTATCCATCGTCAAAAAGATCGTCGATATGCATCAAGGCACGATAACCGTACACAGCCAGCCAGGCAAAGGCGCGACCTTCACCGTCTCGCTACCACTCTAGCCGGGTCTGCAAAAAAACAAAGGAGACTTCTGCTTTTCGTAAGCAAAAGTCCCCTTCCAATGACAGCAATATCCTAAGATCCGCAAAAGCTCGCGGAAGTCCGCTATTTGAAATAAATCTGGAGATTGGTAACCGACAAACGAGGTCCTGCCAGGGATACGGTATACGTGCCGCTTGGCAAGTTAGGTACGGACGCATGAATACTTCCCGCGCCGCCCCATCCGATAAAGTTTTGTGAATATACCGTTTGCCCGTTCTGGTTCACAACATAGACATCGCATTCTGCCGAGACACCTTCATTCGGAATCCCTGCCGTAAATGAACCGGAAACAATAAGTTCTCCTTGTCCCGTGATCTGTGATGAATAGGCGGCAGAGGCAGTAGCTAATGGAATAACGGCTAGCATGGCCATACAGAGAAAAAGAATGAGAAGTGCTCTTCGCTTCACTTAAAATCATCCTTTCCATCGTTTTTGGCTTTCACTATGAATGTAGCATACAATCTCTTAACAGTAAATATATGGTTCTAAATAATTTTTGTGTAAATTAATAGTTTGCCATTCCTGTGTTAAGGTTCATCCGATTTCAAAAAAGGAATGATGTGACCGGCAAGATGGGTAAGGGTATGCCCGGCGTCCGGGAGAATGTGAATTTGGGCATGCGGCAGCAGGCTAGCCAGACGCTTGGCCGTACCGGCTTCCGTTGACTTTATGATACAATTTATCCTTTCCCCACTCCCCTAGCATCATATGAAAGGCAGCGGTGAAAAGAAACTTTCTGCGGGCCGATGCCGGAAGGACAAAGCAGCGCTAGCTTATCCACCTTGTCCGGAAAGTTACGCTGAATTGGACCGCCAGCCACACCCCCAATGAGATGCCGATCATGCTCGCTTGGCGGATATTCAAGGCTTGGAAAACATCGCAGTGCCAATCGGCATAAGCGCTGCCCTTTGGGCCGAGCGGTCTTGTCGCCGCCGGCTATCACAAGGGCTCCATTTCGTCAAAAGCTTAAAAGCCACTCTTCCGCTTCCCCGGTACTGCCGAATACCCTGAAATCATTTCCTTTGTTGGCTTCGGACAGCAGCTCTTTAAATCTCCCTTTCACAACCTGTTCGTTTGTTAGAATAAGGGCTGCTTTCACACGATAGTTCATGAATTTTTGCAGCATCTCTCCTGCCAGACCCGTTCTAAGGTTGAAGAAGTCGTCGGAAAGCGTCTCCGCGTGAAGCACTAATAGATTGGTGTCATTTTCAAAGCATGCCGCGATAAGATCCAATGCATCTTGTCCTGTGCGCAGCGCCGTTTCGGTAGAAGCGCATTCCACGTATTTTTTCGTACCTCTTTCGATAACTTGAACTTTCATTTGATTTTCCTCCTTCTCCATGGGAACACGCAATTCGCTGCGCAGCTTTTGAATCCATTCCCATTCGCGCTTGTAGAAATCGATTAAATTGTCGTAGATCATATCCCATAAGTAGATTTCCCTGGCGGTTCTGCCGGGAGAAAACGGGCCTCTGAGCTTTTGTTCCTGCTGCAATAAGATCTGCGTCCGGACTTCCTCTTCATATTTTGTGAACAGGGCGTTCAATTCGGCTGCGCTGAGCTGGTCCGCCCATGCAAGCTGAATCAAAAACGAGTTCTTCAAGTCGGGAGGCTCGGGCGTGGAAACCACCCAATCCTTCAGCTCGGACAGCCCTTCTTCCGTGATCGTATAAATCTTCTTCGAGGGCAAGCTTTCCTGATGCTGGATTTCGCAGGTCACGAAACCTTCGTCCAGCAGCTGAACCAGCGATTTGTAGATCTGATTGTTGTTGGCCGACCAGTACATAAAGGGGGATTCTTGGATGATTTTTTTCAAATCGTAGCCTGTGACAGATTTCCAGCTTAAAATTCCCAGAATGGCGTGCGTAATGGACATGGCAGTTTCTCCTTGATCGATATCATATGTTAACAATAACATATGATGCTTGATATTTCAATATTCGGTGTGGCATGAAACTCTACGGCATCAGGCATAACAAAAAGCCCTTCATTTAGAGGGCTTCCGGAACATATCTGTATTCGTTTGTTGTCTTGGACCAGCCGTTTCCTTAAAATAGTTCCCGCAAATAGTCTCTTCGGCTGTGCAAAATCCGATAGATGATCACTTCGTTATTTATAATTCTGTAGAAAACCAGATATGGCGAAACGACAATAAAACGATACCCGCGCTGTATTAACGTATAGTCATCCTCTGACAATAGATCCCATATGGGAAAAATCAGCAAGTCCCCCGATTTCACGGTTCAACTTTTCCAGCATCTTTTCGGCGTTCTGCCAGTTATCTTGGGTTATATACGAGAAAATTTCATCCAGATCATCTACCGCTGCCGGTATATATCTCACTCTACTCTTTGGAGGCATTCACTTTCCTCCGCAGGTTTGCCATGACTTGATCATGATCCAGTAGTTCAGCACCTTCGGCAACTTATTTGATACGGGCTTCCATACGGCGGAAAGCTTCATGGCTCATAACCACCAAATCGGCTTCTCCATTGCGTGTTAGCACAACGGGTTTATCAATCTCATGGCAAAACTTCGAAAACCCGTTGTAATCCTGACGAATGCTCGTAGAAGGCTTTATATGCACCGTTTCACGCCCTTTCCCATACCATTAATCTGACTATATTGTATCATTATTATTGTGTATCCAAGTCAATCCCGTTTTAGTGCGTAGTGCGCTCTCCGAGTGACGACTTATCGGTTCATTAAGTCAAGTATAATAATCAATTTTTTGATCATTTTCATTAACTTTGATATCATGAAGACAAAGGGAGGGAGAAAGGTTTGATCATCAATAAATTAAGCGAAATCATGGGGCGTAAACGTCTGAAGATATCCGACGTCGTGGAAGGTACGGGGCTGGCTCGTAATACAGTGACCGAACTTTATCACGGCCGGGCTAAAAGAATTGACCTTGAGACATTGGACAAGCTCTGCTCATATTTGGATGTTAGTGTCGGCGAGATATTTGAGCATGAAGGCGAAAGAAAAGAGTCCTTGCCAGCGGATTAAGCGGGCAGGGACTCTTCATAACAATACATGGAAAATCATCTGGAAGTCAGGCACTTTTTTAAGGTTCCATCTTCCGGATCACAAATGTAACTATTCCTTAGCTATTCAATTGGTTATTGTTGGACAGTAGTATACTCATTTACTTGATAGGTTAGTATTTTATCAAAAATCATATAGTCTTTCCTATTTTTAAACGGCCCTTTATTGTTATCGTGTTTATCAATTGCGTAGGAAGTCGGACCGGTTCCAGCCGCTTTTCCTTCATACCATGCAATGAAGGCATTTACTTCTGATATGGAGAGATCAAATTCTTTTTCAAGCCCAGTATTAAGGGTAACGACTAAAATGGCTCTTCCGGAAGGAGGCGGTGTTACCGGTGTTGCGGATGCTTCATTAGAATTATTGCTTTCTCCAGTTGTACCAATAGCAGTTACTACATAATAATAAGTAGTTCCGTTAGAAACAGTGGTGTCTATGTAAGGCGAGCCATAAACGTTATTTGCCACAGTTGTATAAGGACCACCTGGTGTTGTGGATCTTTTTATATTATATCCTGTAGCCCCTTCTACAGAGTTCCATGTAAGAGTAACAGTGGAATCTTATTAATACCAGTCAAGGTTTTGGCAATATAAGAGCCATCTTTAGCAAGAGGAGTGCTTGTATACACTACTTTATCACTTGCATCCAAAAATCTGACTGTTACGGCGCCATCTGCTTTTAGTCGAATCCCAGCAATATTTGCATTATTTAATGTAAAAACTACTGCGTTACCATTACTTTCTCCAGGCCCATACAATATATCACTTGTTTTTTCATCATTATCAGTAATTTTAGTATAATAGTTAATGAAAGTACTTCCAGACTGGTGTGAACCTTTGACTCCGTCTAGCAGGCCACCCGTATATACCGTTGCTGCGGAAGCTGAGATTGGAATCATAAAAACCAAAATAAACGCAAAAAACATGGCAAAAGATAAGATTTTTTTCACTGATGTATTCCTCCTAGTTTGTTTTGCCTCAAGTCCATTTTATGTAAAATAAGCCATGTTGTCTAAACATAAATAACCAAATTTTTATTTAAATGTAATTTATTAGAAAAAAAATAATATCGAGTCACCAAAATACGATTGACAATTTATACTTCGTTATCTTCGGATTTATTTCCGCAATCATCGGCCCCCCCACTTTCATTCGACTCAAAAGCATAGTTTTTCCGAAGTACCGTATGTAAAGCTATTGCTGCATACTTGAAGCCATGACTCATTCCGTCTGCGTACATCTTTCCACTTTCATCCTCCCGCAATTTCGACTCGGTACTCCAGTAAGTTTGAAGATCGTGTAAATCTTCGAGCAACCGGTTCAGTTCATCGACCATAGCATCCTCCTCATGTTTAAGGCCTGTCGGCCGAACGATATGATTGAGAACATTTTGTTCCCAATTTATGCGCAGGAGTGCGGAATTTTCCGCAGCCTGCTCAATGTTCAATCCATTCGTAAAGATCTTCCATTTTGCAACCCAACAACTTAGATGCGGTATATAAATCTTCCGGCAGCATAACGCGTGTATCGTTGCAAAAATGGGAAATAACTCGTTTGGATCGACCGGAACGGCGGGAATACTCGGCTTGGGACAATCCCAATTTTCCCAGCCAGTCCGGGAGCAAGCATCTCCCTCGGGAGTATGCCACTGAAACCCGGATCTCCTTCCATCAAGAATGAACGCTACTAAAATTATAGCATTAACATGGTAATTAGTAATGTATGAGTTGTAGAGTTTTAGACTTTAAGATCTTTAGATTCCTTCGGTTCTCATTTGAGCGAATGCCTCGCTTAGGGTTTGGACTAACGTTAATGAGATGAAACTCCTGTACATTAAGGAAATTTTTTATATATAATACAATTATCATATAAATTCCTATTGTTCTACAGCAAATGGTTTAGAGCACCCTTTAGGTAAACTTGTTTGGTATTTTATAACGTTCAGTCTGACAAAGAAACGATATTAGAAAAATACATCCTCTCTGCGTGTAAGGGGGCAGGGACTCTTTTCGCCACAATGGAAAATCCGGAAGTCAGACACTTTTTTCAAAGTTCCATCTCCCGGATCACATCAACTATTCAACTTTTGGTTATTGTTGAACATTAGAATACTCGTTTACTTGATAGGTTAGTATTTTATCAAAAATCATATAGTCTTTTCTATTTGTAAATGGTCCGATGTTATTTTTGTGCTTATCAATAGGATAAGATGCCGGACCGATGCCTGCCGCTTTTTTCTCATACCAATCAATAAAATTTCTAACCTCCGAAAGACTTAGGTCAAATTCTTTCTCAAGACCGGTATCTAAGGTAACGACAAGAATAGCTCGTTCACCTTGTGGTGATTCGGGTTCTTGGGTGGTTATGTTGTATTTTTCGATGGATGTTTCGTAACCTGTATTATTAGCTCCGCCGAAAACGTATATTGTACCGTTCAAAAGAACAACGCCGAAACCGTACCTAGAATTATTTAGACTTTCAATAGTCTCCCATTTATTTTGTCCGGGGTCGTACACTTGAACTACATTTGTTGAAATAGCAGCAGAACCACTAGTGATTCCACCAATAGCATATATTTTTCCTTTATATGTTATTGTCTCCAGGGCATCCCTTGCGGTAGGCATGTCAGCCTTCAATACCCATGTATCCGTTTGAGGATCATATTCTTGAGTTGTGTTTTTAACGCTGTTATTATTTCCTCCTCCGATTATATAGATTTTCCCATTGTATTCTGCTAATCCTACAGCATGAAGTCCTGATAACATATTACTTTTTGTCACCCATTTATCCGTAGCTGGATCATACATCTCCACAGTATTTAGTTCTAAAGAAGAATTATTAACTCCGCCAAAAACGTATATTTTATTGTTAACTGAAACAGCATTTGTCCAGGCGCGACTGGTAGGCATGTTTGTTTTTGTTTCCCACTTATTTGTAACGGGATCAAAAACCTCCACTTTACTAATGGCCGTAGTATGAGATTGTGCATACGGTTCCCCAATACTACCTCCAATAATATAAACTTTACCTTGAACAACTGCCAAGCCAAAAGCATTCCTTGCAGTCGGCATATTAGCTTTTGGAGTCCAAGTTTTTGTTTTTGGATCATACTCTTCCACCGTATTTAACGGGGCATCCTTATATCCACCGAACACATAAATCTTGCCATTAACCTCAACCGTCTCTTGTCCGTATTTTGGTGTTGGCATTTGACCTTCGACTATCCACGCATTGGTTGTTGCGGCTTTTGCTATGTTATGGAAGCCAAAGATAGAGAACAACATAAACATTGCTAAGATCATTACATTAAAGCTACGAATATTCACAAAATCTCTCCTATTATTTATATTTTATAATAAATATTACAAATTAAATAATTATTTGTCTAAACATGTTCTTCCTAAACTGGTTCATTATTCTTCTTATATAAAACAAAATAAAAAAACTCTCCATAAAAAATAAAGAGAGCCTTCTTACACATCTCCACTCCAATCGAAAACCATCGGCGGTCCTTTCTCTTTTGGATTCCATCCTTGTTCGATGGCTTGAGAAATAATCGTCGCCACGTCCTTCGGCGTTACAATCTTCAAGTTCAAGCTGTCCACATATGGAAACTCCACCCAATAATCATTAATGTCCGATTCGATATATACTTGAAGTCTCCCCCCTTTTTCCTGCCCGTGTTCCGCTATGAGTACAAGATATCCTTTGGAAGCTGCGGAAATGACCCAGCGGTATGGCTCGTTCCCTACAACGATTTTCCGGGACCCTTTGTTTCTTAACGTCACCTGATCACCTCCGCTCACCTGAAACCTAATTCATCGATAAGAAAATCGCCTTGTTCGATTTTCATCGTTTGCTTCTCTTGGCTAAAGTCCCATCCCTGCTCAATGGCATATTGAATCAAGCTGACGCACGTATGCGGCCGATGCAGGTTGATGTACCAGTTGCCTTTCCACGAAAACCGCACTTCAAAAAAGGAAGTTTTCGAAGAATATACTCTAAAGCCGACATCCTCATTACGGGGAAATTGATTTATCACACAATGGAACAAACAACCGTTTACCGTTATCTTTTTCGTGTCTTTACCGAACGTTTTCATGAACCCCTTACCCCTATCACACAAAAAGGCCGCTCTCCCGGCAGCCTTTTCATGCACGCAATTCTCTAAATTAATACAACCGCTTCGTGTAGCTCTCCTGCAGCATTTGATCTACTTGATCCGCTGTAAGCTCTATCTTGCCCTTGACATGGGCAGCGAGGATCTGCGCAGGGGACGGCCGGTCGCCCTCCGGCAGCCAGGAGTCCGGCTTCCACAGCCCGGACCGCTTGAACGCTTTGGCACAGTGCATGTAGCACTCCTCCACCTCGACGCCGATGCCGATCAGCGGCTCCCGTCCGTTAACGGCGGTCAGCTTCAGCAGCTCCGGGTCGCGGGTGACACAGGCTTTCCCGTTGACCCGGAACGTTTCTTCAAGGCCGGGGATGATGAAAATCAGACCGATGTGCGGATTGGCGATAATGTTATGAATGGTGTCCATCCGGCGGTTGCCGGGGCGCTCCGGGATGAACAAATGCCGGTCGTCCAGCACATGCACGAACCCCGGAGCATCGCCGCGCGGCGAGACATCGCAATATCCCTCGGCGTCAGCCGTCGCGACGGCGACAAACGGCGCTTTGGCGATAAACGCTTTGCCGTGAGCGTCAAGCGCGTGGATGACTTTGTCTATCACCAGCTTGCTCGGTGCTCCTCCCAAGACCGGAAGCAAGGCTTCCAGCTGCTCTTCCGTTGTGATCCGTTCCCGAAATACATACTCCATACCGATCGCCCTCGTTTCCAGAAATGTAAGTTCATTTTAACACGTTCCGGCAAGCGAGGGCGAACCTTCCGGTGATACTCAGCCGGTCGTAAATCCGACCCGGGACGATTTTTGATCGGAATGCCACAGCTGGGTGCGGCCTTTGCCAAGCTCCGCGTTCATCTCGCGCACAAGCTGCTCCACATCGACGGTATGCTCATAGTGCTTGCGCAGCGCCGCCGACACATACAGCTCACCGAGCTGCGCGAAGGTGAACCCTTCCGTCGCTCTCGCCGCCACCGCGACCGCTTCGTCGTCGAGAAACTCGTGCAGCCGCTTCAGCAGCAGGTAACTGCGGCGCTGCTCTTCGTCCGGCAGCTTGATTTCGTAGGCCCGGTCGAAACGGCCCGCACGGTTCATCAGCGCCGGGTCGATTTTCTCCGGATAGTTCGTCGTCCCGATCAGGAAAATGCCTTCCTTCGAAGTCGCCCCGTCGAGCGTGTTCAGAAAATACGACCGCGCCGACTCCGGCATGGAATCGATATCTTCGATCACGAGCACCATCGGGGCCATGCGGACGGCCGCTTCGAACACCTCCTGGATCGAGTCGCTGGTCGTGTACTCGGTAATGTGCCAATAAGCAACCGGCGCGTCCACGCTGCCCGCGATCGATTTGACCAAGGTCGTTTTACCGTTGCCCGGTTTGCCGTACAGCAGAATGCCCCGTTTGTACGGGAGGCCGTACGTTTGGAAAAAGTGCCGGTCCTGCGCGAAAAACTCGTCGATGGAACGATAAATTTCCGTTTTCACGCCTTCGTTCATCACCACTTCGTCACGCCTTACCCCACGTGTCAACGATTCGCGCTCGCGGTCCAGCCCGTCGCGAGTATCCTTGAATACGGTCACCTGCTCCCGATCGTACTGCCGCTGCCGGCGGGACATGTCGGTCAGGAACTCGGCCAAGCCCGCGTCGGATTCGGCCCATATAAAATCCTCGTTGAAAATGCCATGCTGCCGGAACATCGGTACCCTCGCCATGGCTACCCGAAAACGCGGGTAGACGAACACATTGTTGCGCAGCGACGGGAACATGCGCGGTCCTTCCCCTTCCATCGCGTCTCCGAACGTGAAAGTACGCGCCTCCACCGTATCGAAGACGGCGCAAAGCCGTTCAACCTCGGGATTCGACGCCTGTACGTCGCGCTCCAACTGATCCCAAATATCCTGCCCGTAATCTTCTTGGACATACAGCTGAAAACGGGCCCGGTACTGCCCCTCCAATCGGGCTTGGATCGACTGAATGACGAAGGCGTAATCGCCGTATTCGACAATATCGAGACCCGGCAGTCCGTCGCCGGAAGCGGTAATGATCGGCTGCGGATGATTTGCTTTTTCATTTATTTTAATAACAGAACTCATAGTAGAACTATTTCCTCGTTTCATTTTTTTGTACTAATTCGATTTAAACGCCCTTGATGCTCGCCAGCGGCTTGCATTTGGCGACGACGGACGCAAGTCCCGCCCCGACCACGCTCTCGATGATCTGATCGACGTCCTTGTACGCTTGCGGCGATTCGTCGATGATCGACTCCAGCATGCGCTGGTTGACGACGATTTCGTCCGCCGTTCCGACGCGCAGCGACGATTCGAATTGATCGACGGTCACAAGCCGCTTCGTCGCGCTGCGCGAGCGAATCCGGCCGGCTCCGTGGCAGATCGAGTAATAATTGCGCTCCCCGCCGGGCTGACCGACCATCAAATACGACGAGGTGCCCATGGACCCGGGGATCAAGGTCGGGTGGCCGGTCGCCAGATACGGCTCCGGATTGTCCGGATGCTGCGCCGGCAGCGCCCGCGTCGCCCCCTTGCGGTGCACGAATAAAGGCGTGCCGCCATGCGTTTCTTCCCAGGCGTAATTGTGCATCAGATCGTACAGCGTCGTCATTTCGAACTTCGAGCCGCAGACGTCCCGGAACGCTTCCCGGATGGCGTAAGCGATCAGGTGCCGGTTCGTGACGGCATAATTGAGCGCGGAATACATCAGATGGACGTAAGCCTCAGCCGCTTCGCTGTCCAGCGGGGCGAAAATCAGTCGCGGATCGGCCGTTCCCGTCCCCGTGCGGCGCATCCATTTGCCGATCTCGGAGCCGCCGTACTGGCTGACCGCACCGCCCCAAGCCCGCGAGCCGGAGTGGATCATCACGATGATTTGACCGTCGCGCAGTCCCCATTTTTCGGCAATGGCCCGGTTGTCCTCGTGGATCTCAATCGCCTGGATTTCGGCAAAATGGTTCCCGCTCCCCAGCGTCCCCAGCTGCCGGTGGGACCGGTGCCAGTACATCTCGGGCAGACGATCCAAGTGCGACTCGTCAAAAGCGAACTTGCTGTGCTCCACATGCGTGAGCGATGTGGCTTTTTTCGGCGTGTAGCCGTCCGGGATGTACTTTTTGGGGAGACCATGCAGCCCTTTGCGCAGCACGTGCTCCAGCCGGATGTCCGAGAAGTGCCCGCGGGCATGCTCTTCGGCCGGAAGCAGCTTTTCGATCGCCTTGACCAGCTTGCGCCGCAGCTTCACCTCCTGCAGATCGTCCCGGTGCAGATTCGTCAGGTGAACGCGCATCCCGCAGCCGATATCGCTGCCGACAATCGACGGGGAGACGTAGCCGTTCTCGGCTTCCCACACCGCCGTCGTGCCGATGCACGTACCGACGCCCACGTGCACGTCCGGTGTATAGCTCATGTAGAGCCGGTTCGGAATTTGCAGATTGTTATTGGCCATGTCGAACACTTTGTAATCCAGCGCTTCGAACAGCTGGTCTCCTGCGAAAACGTGCAGATCGCCCGCCGGCAGTTGCACCTTGCGGTAATATTTTTCATTGGGTTGTTCGTTGTAAGTAAACATAAATGACGACAAACTTCCTTCCTATTTCTCTGATTCCGGTAAAAATGAATGCAAAAAGACCGTAAGCCATAAGCCTACGGTCGTCATGTCACGCGTCTATGCGTACGATAGCATGGAGCACAAGCCCAGCTCACTGCGCCGCTCTTCATGCCGTTTGTGTCGATGCAAACGAAGGACCCTGCCGGAACGTACATGAAACGAACGTGCCGGGGGTTGCTCTCGCTTACGTCGGGCCCGTAGAGGCCGATGGAACGAATTCCGGTATGCGATTGTCGCTCAAACGGTCGGACAACAAAACACCATGGCGGATCATGTGGATCGGCCTCCTTTCTCCATTCAAGATACGGTTATCATAAACGCGGAAGGGAAACTTTGTCAACCATAATATAAAAACTATTTATTAGTTATATTTATTTTTTCTATTGCACTGGCATATGGGACTGGGGGTTATACGGTTACAAAAGGGAGCTTTGGTGGCTGTTTGGAACTGCTTGGGGCTGTTTGCTCCCGTTCCCGGCTCTCCAGCCCATGGCGAAAGTAGCTTAAAAATCCACCTCTCCCAATCGTCTCTGTAATAGAGGAACTCTGATGCGTTAAGAAGGACGGGAGAGCTGGCAGCATGGATATAGAGGAACGCACGTTCGTTATCCATGTCGAATTTTATCACCTTTGCCCGGTTTGGCAAACATAGCGCATCGCAGTTCCTTTATCCTGCTGGCTCCAGCCGGTACAGCCAAATAAGGCATCCACGTTCCTCTATCGCGGCGAACAATATGAGAGGTTGGTGCCGTGCGCTAACGCAGAAAAAAAGCGCCACTGCAACGGATATCCGTTACAAAAGCGCGTCCCCAGCACGGATCGTATACGGGCAGCAGTTTGTTCTCGTCCGATCATACATCGCATACAGACAGCAGCTTGTTCCCTTTCCATCATCCATCGGATACGGGCGGCAGATGCTCCCACCGATCATACATCGGATATGGGCAGCAGTTTGCTTCCATCCGATCATACATCGGATATGGGCAACGCCTGACTTGTCCTGCCGCCAGGAATCCCACTTCGCGCGGGCCGCTGCATCAGATACGGATACAGTAAAATCAAGCCACCGACATACAGCAGGAAGGCGAAGTACGCGGGAAGCAGATGCATGAAATCGGTGTAGCCGATTTGAAAATGCACGCTGAGGCCCGCCAGAAAGCCGGGAAAGCCGCCTAGCAGCAGCGTCCACCATACCCAGCGCTGGCCTTGGCCGATGCCCCACAAAGCGATGATCAGCACGGCGAGGGCGTTGGAGAACAAAGCGCCGCCGAAGCCCGCCCGGTCGTGCGCGATCAGCGGGATCAAGCGCTCGTTGATGTCCGCGAGCATCTCCTCCGAAGCGCATAAATAAGCAAGGTCCGTCGGGACGAAGACGAAGGTGATTCCGACGCCTGCGATTACGACACCGCCGACGGCAAGCGCGAAGCCGAACGCGACGAACAGAAGCTGGCCCCATTGGGCGCGCCGCCAGATCCGGTCGTTCGTCAGATTCGGCGGATCGTACGAAGGCCGGTCGGCCCGCGCCCGCATGGACAGAATGAACATCGGCAGCAGCACCGCCGCCGCCAGCGCATGCAGCGGGTCAAAGTACCCGTACCCGAGGTACAGGAAAAAGCTGCTGAAGCCGACCAGACCGGAGGTCATCAAGGCCGTTTTCGTCCAGTGCAGCCCCTTTCTCAGGCCGTGCCGGGCCAATTGGTAATACAAGATGCCGATGGAGATCATCGTCCCCGCCAGCGTGACCCGGTCGTGCGACATAAAGCCGAGCAGCCAGCGGTTCGCCTGTCCGAGCATCGTCTGATCCATGCCGAGAAACAGCACATCGTACGGCAGCATGACCGTCGTCGCCGCGATCATCCAGGCCAAAATGCCGCCGATAACCATGCCGATGCCGAGCAGGCACATCCAGCCCCAATCCCGCCAAAAGGACGCTTCCGGCGGGCTCTCCGTCTCCCGCACCTTCTCGTAGATCAGCGCCTCGTTAATCCGCTTCGGCAGCCCCGGCCCGGAGTAGACGAGCCCGCTGTAAAGCTGCACGCAATCCGCTCCCGCTTCCACCGCCAGCAGCGCATCCCGGGGCTCGTGGATGCCCCCGGCCAAAACGATCGTCAGCTCCGGCCCGGCAAGCTGCCGAAGCTGCTGCACCCGTTCCACGCCCGGCGCAAGAGCCTCCCGCCCGATGACGAAGCCCTCGGGCGTCCGCACGGCATCGCCCACGACGATGCCTTCCCATGCCGCCGCGTCGATCCGGCCGAGAAGCGCTTGCAGACGTTCCGCCGGATCGTCCGGCGCCACGTACAGCAGCAGCGGCTTCCCCGGGGCTACCTCCCGGGACGCCTGCCGGACCTCGCCCAAATACGCTGCCGTCGCTTCCGGCGGCCAGCCCGTATCGACGCTGTCGATGTAGAACGCGGCGGCCCATGGGGCGAGCCGCTCCATCATCAGCCGCAGCTCCGCCTGCGCCTGTTCCGGCGATGCGCCGGGCATCGGCCGCAGCCGGAACATCAGCGGCAGCCGGTGCCCCTGCTTGCGCTGCATGCGCCTGGCGAGCTTTTCCAGCCCTTCGTTCACGCCGACGTTCGGATAGAGCAGCGCTTCGCCGGACACCTCTCTCCGAATCGCGCGGTCGTCCGTTACTTCCCGGACCGTCACCGGGCCGATCTCGATAAATCCGAACCCGAATTGAGCCAGCGCCCGATGCGCCGTGCCGTGAACATCCAGTCCGCCGCTGAGGCCGACGGGATATTTCAGGCGCAGCCCCCCGCACGCTTCGCTTTCCAGAATCGGATGCGACTCCATATGCCCGAGCGTCTTGATGACCAGCGTCCCCCCGGGCAGTCTGCTAAGCAGGCCCATGGCTCCCAACGTGAAATCCCTCGCCGTCTCGGCGGGAAGTCCGAACAACAACGGGCGAAACAACGTCTGATACGACCAATCCGGCATCCTCTCACTCCCGTACTCCGTCATCCATATGCTGCCATTGTATCACGCGCCGGGGTTGTTTTGTCCATAGCGACCAAGAGCTTCCTTCCATTTGCTTCCTCGCCATTTATATCGTAATATAAGATATAATCTAAATATACGATATAAGGAGCGTTCATTCTGCAATGATCAATGAAATCGCCCAGTTGAATCAATTATGGACGGATATCTACTATCGCTTGCGCTATAACCATAAAGAAAAGATCACGCACCAAAGCATTCGCATTATGCAGGTCATCCAAAAAGAAAACGAAGCCGGCATCAAAGACATTGCCGAAGCGATGGAACTATCACATAACACAGCCTCCGAACATATCAAACGCCTGTTGGAAAAACAATACGTGTGTAAAGCGCGCAGCAAAGCCGATGAGCGCAAAGTCATTCTGAAACTAACCGAGACGGGAAATGAAGTGCTGCACCGACATTCCAGTCTCGATGAAGAGAAGCTCGAGCTTCTGTTTGCAGAAATGACGGAGGAAGAGCGGCAATCCGTTATCGATGCATTTACGTTATTGAAGGAGAAAGCGGAACATGTACGCCATCGTTAAAGTGCTCGTATCGGCCGTCATTATCGGGATCATTTCGGAAGTAGCGCGCAGATTTCCCGCTCAGGGCGGAATCATTGCGGCATTGCCCATCGTTAGCCTTTTGAGCATCGTGTGGCTCTATACGCAGGGCGAACAGACGGATACGTTAAGCAAATTTGTTTTTGGCGTCGTATCCGGACTTCCCGCAACCGTGGTTATGCTTGTCATTGTTGGCATCTCTTTGCAGCATTCTCTTCATCTGTTTGTCTCGTTAGCTTTAGGGGTGGGCGGCTGGCTTCTCACTTTATATGCCCAAGACATGATCGTCAAATATTGGGCTTAATTGCCGTCAGGCGCGCCCCTCTCCCACCGACAAACGCTGCCGGAACTCGGTCGGCGTCTGCATGAATTTTTTCCGGAACACCTGCGTAAAATGCCGCATGTCCTGGTAGCCGATCCGCTCGGCCACGTCGGCGAGCTTAAGCTGCGGGTCCTGCAGCAATTCTTTGGCCCGTTCCATCCGCAAGTGGATCACGTATTCCTTGTACCCCTGTCCGGTCTTTTGCTTGAAAAGCTGGCTGAAATAGACCGGATTCAAATACACGACGGACGCCACCTTCTCCAAGGACAGGTCGCTATGGAAATGCATGCGGATATATTGCAGCGCCACCTCGACGGGGCTGCCCCCGCAGGGCTCGCGCTCGGCCGCAGCCGTCGGCGCCGCCGTCCGGGAGCGCAGCCGCCTTACCTGCTCCGGCACCGAACGGATATCCGTCACCAGCCCGCTGTGAACGATCTGGAACGGCACCTTCACATAGCGCTTCAAGTGGGTATGAAGCTCCTCATGGAACGCTTCGATTGCCGTGCCCGGACGCAGCGCCGCAAGCCCGAGCAAATGATGGCTGTCCAAACTGGCGGCGAATCCGTCGCCCCGCATCTCGATCAGCTCGGAAAGCACGTTGTCGATGATAAAATGCTCCAGATGCGCTTTTCCCGGACTACCCAGTGCAACCAAAACCAGATGAAATTCGGGGTAGCTCCGTTCGAGAGCCGACATGTCGAAGCGGCCGATATCGAGTCCCGCCGCCCAGCGCTGGAATACCGCCTCGCGCAAATATTTCAGATTTTGCTTCAAAAGCTGGCTTTCCGCCGAAACGGCATGCTCTTGGTGCAGCTCTTCTTGCAGCGTATGAATCAGCTCGATCAGCCGCTCTTTGCCGATCGGCTTCAGCAGGTAATCGCGGGCTCCGAGACGGACCGCTTCCTGCGCATAAGCAAATTCGGAGTGCGCGGAGATGACGACCCATTTCACCTGCGAATGCCTGCGCCGGGTAAGCCGCATCAACTCCAGTCCGGTCATCCCCGGCATCAAAATATCCGTCAGCACGACGTCGATCCGGCAGGAGGCCAGCGTCTCCACCGCTTCCTCCGGCGAAGCGGCCAAATGTACCTTTGCGCCCGGAAACGCGCCCCGGACCGTGCGTTTGACCCCTTCGCGGATCACCTTTTCGTCATCCACAATGAGCAAATTCATGCTTGCGTTCCCCCTTCCCCAGGCAGCGGCATCGAGATCGTCACCGTCGTTCCGGCTCCCGGCGAGCTATCGATCCGCAGTCCATACGCTTCTCCGAACATCAGCCCCAGCCGGCGGTGCACGTTCTGCAGACCGATCCCGCCCCGCCGCGTTTCCCCGTCCTTCACCGCCATAGCCCGCCCGGCTTCCTCTTCTCCCATCGGCACGGCATTCGTTCCGAGCGAACGCCGCAGCCGGTCGAGCACATGCGGCTCCATGCCGCTGCCGTTATCTTCCACATATAGCCGGAGCTGACGGTCATCCGCCTTCGCGTAGACCCGCAGCACGCCGGGACGGTCCAACCGCTCGAGTCCGTGTTTGACCGCGTTCTCGATCGCCGGCTGCAGCGTCATCTTCGGCAGCCGGATGTGCTCCCACGCGGGATCGACGTCCATTTCGACGGAGACCCTGCCTTCGAGCCGCGCTTCAATGATCGTCAGATAGTCCCGGATCTGCTCCAACTCGTCGCGCAGCCAAACCTCGGAAGAGCCTTCCCAATGGCTGCTGTAGCGGAACATATGTGAAAGCGATAACACAACTTTGCCGAGCCGTTCGTTCCCTTTTTCGTCAAGCATCCAATAGATCATATCGAGCGTGTTATACAGAAAATGCGGGTTCACCTGCGATTGCAGCGCCAGCAGCTGGGCATTTTTTTCGCTGATGGACACCGCTTTGACTCTTTCGATCAATTCGTCCATCCGGTTGACCATCTGGTTGAAGGACGCTACCAGAATGTTGATTTCTTCATACGACTTGACGTGCAGCAGACCGCGGAAATTGCCGCGCTCCACCTGCTTCATCTGCTGAATGAGCCGCTTGAGCGGAGACGAAATCGTCCGCGACACGAACGTCGCCAACGCCGTCGAGACGACAACCAGAACGGAGATGACCAGCAGCAAAAAGCGCTTCATCTGATCCTGCTCCACGTTCAGATCGGTATCCGGCGTCGAGCTGACGACCTGCCAATCCGCCATGGACGGCTTGGAGGCGACGATCAGACGCCCCGCCTGCGGATCGACCCGGACCTCGCCTTCGCCGAGCGCATCGCTCCAATAGTCCGCAACGGAAAGCTCCTTCGGCGTCTGTGCGGACACAGCCATCACCTGCTTCGCCTTCGACAGGATATAGACCTCGCTCCGCGGGCTCAAGCTCAGGTTCGCAAGCCCCGACAAGATCGGCTTCGGGTCCGTCTCGATGAGCACGATACCGATCGGCCGGTGCTCATGCAGATCGTAGAGCGGCCGCCCGAAGGCGAACACCGGCCTTTTCTCCGCCTGATCGATGATCGAATGCTCCTTGACGCCGAGCCATACCATTTCGCCGGACGATTCGCGTATGCTGCGGTACCACGAGGAATTCGCGAAGCCGGGGTCGATGACGCTCATTGAGTTGCCGTAGCTGTAGATCGTGCCCGAATTCGCCACGACATGAATGCCGATCGTATCTTCCCGGGAGTAATAGATCGCCCCGATCAGATTCGTGATCGTCCGTTCGTTGATCATACGCAGCGCGGAATCCTGCGTCGGCGGCGCCTGCAACAGCCGCTGCAAATCCGGGTTGCCGTTCAGCGATTTGGTCAGGCTGTCGTACCCTTTGAGCAGCAGGTCGAACAAGTCCATCGTTTGCGAAAAGTTTTTTTGCGCGATCTCCCCGATCTTCTGGTGCAGTTGATCCGTTGTCCGCTTGTAATACAGCGCGCTGACGATAAGCAGCAGCCCGAGCATGCAAAACAGGAACAGCAGAAACAGACGGGTATGAATGGAATGAAGACCTCGCTTCAACCGGAAACTCCCCTTTCCGTATCCTTACTGTTCCTATCATATCACGGAGGCTTCGATGGCGAATACGCGGGTTCGCCCTCCCCCCGCTAGCCTTTCACCGCTCCGGCCACCATGCCTTTCGTGATCCGTTCCGACAGCGCAAAATAGATGACGATGACCGGCAGAGCCCCAAGCACGAGCAGCGCTCCGATTGCGCCGTAATTGACCGAATATTGGCCGATGAAGCTGTTGACCCCGAACGGCAGCGTCTTGAGCTTCTCCGACGAAATGAACGTCGCCGCCAAAATGTACTCGTTCCAGATCGAGATAAAGGTCAGGATGCACACCGTCATGATCGGCGGAACCGAGACCGGCATAATGATGCTGCGGAACGTCCGGTACACGCTGGCCCCGTCCATAATGGCGGATTCTTCGATTTCGTACGGGATCGATTTCATGAACCCGCTCAACACGAACACCGCAATCGGGGTCGAGAACGTAATGTAGGGCAAGATCAAAGCCAAATGCGTATTGAGAATGCCGATGTTTTTGAAAATGATCATGAGCGGCAGCAGCGTAGCCTGAAGCGGAATCATGATGCCGATCAGAAACACCGTCATGACCAGCGTACCGTAGCGCCAGCGAAACCGCGTGATCGCATAAGCGACCATCGCGCTTAACACGATGACCAGCGCCACCGTCACCGAGGTAACGAGCAGGCTGTTGAACAAATATTGCAGGTAATGCCCCCCCTCGTAGGCATCCTTGTAGTTCTGCCACCGCAGCTCGCGGGGCAAGGAAAAGAAGCTGCCGTCCAATATTTCTTCGTTCGTTTTGAACGAATACAGCACCAGCCAGACGAGCGGATACAATTGCGTAACGAACAGGACGGACAGGAACGGCAGCACCGCCGCCTTTTTCCACTTGAACGTCTTGCTCCGCAGGCGTACGGAAGCTCGCTGCACGGCTGCATTCGGAGATGAATTTATCGACATCGGAACGTCCCTCCTGTCCTTAAGATAACTTGCTCTCGATCCGCCGGAATACCGCATTCAGCAGCAGCGTAGCAGCCAGACATTCGATGACCAGAAACACCGCCATCGCGCTGCCGTACCCGTACCGCATCGACAGGAACGACATGTTGTACATGTGGGTGGACGTCACGTCCGTCGCATGGGCCGGACCGCCCCCGGTCATGACCATGATCATGTCGAACGCCTGCAGCGAGCCGATGATGGCGAGCACCAGCGAGATTTTGAAAATCGGGATAACCATCGGAAACGTAATGTAACGGTCCGCCGTAAAGCCCTCCGCCCCGTCGATCCGCGCCGCTTCGTAGATTTCGGAAGGAATGTTCTGGATGCCCGTGAACTGGATCAGCACATGATAGCCGAGATACTGCCACAGCGCGACGAAATACAGCGCGATCATCGCCGTATTCGGACCGGTCAGCCACGGCTTCGTCCACGAATCCAAACCGACCATCATCAGCAGTTGGTTCAGCATGCCTCCGAGCGAAGCAGGGTTGTAAACCGTTTTCCATAATTGGCCTACGACGACAACGGATAAAATGACCGGCAGGAAATAGCTGGAGACGAGGAAATTAGGCTTGCGCACATAACGGCTGATCAGGATGGCGACGAACAGCGCGATCGGAATCTCCGCCATGGAAAATAAAGCGAACATCAGCGTGCGGCCTACGGACGGCCAAAACACCGCATCCTTCGTAAACAGCTCCTTGAAATTGTCCAGCCCGATAAACCGCGCTTCGCCGATGCCGTTCCAATCCAGCATGGCGCTGTAGAACGACACAAGGATCGGCACGAACACCAGACCGATATAGAGCAGCAAGCAGGGAAGAACGAAGACGGCGATCGTCCGCCGGGAAACCTTCATGGCATGCACGGCTCAAGGGCACCTCCTTTGGTAAAATGTGACTAGTAGCGTAGAGCACGAGATGGTCCAAGCGAAACCTATTGGTTTCATTTTCTTGTCCGGCAAGGGAACGCGCGCCTCTCCGGCGCGCGCTGCGGCAATACCCTTGCATTCCGAATTTGGTGGTCGTACCGTCGTTATTTGTTGTTCGTTTCGAAGGCGGTCTGATGCTCCTTGGCGACATCTTTCGGATCTTTTTTCTGGACGAACAAATTCTGGATGCTGGTCAAATGCGCCTGCGCTGTTCCCGGATTCATCGTATTATCGAAGGCGAGATCGCCGCCCTGTATGTTTTTGAACAGCTCAAGGACATCCATCGCAAGCTGCGAATAGCCGGCCGCCTTGAAGTCGCCTTCCACCTTTTGCCCGAGCCCTACGGCGTTCTTCATCTCGAAGGAAACCTTCGGGAAGTTGACCATGAAGTAATTGAGGAATTCCTTCGTCTCCTTCAAATGCTTGCTCGTTGCCGATACGGCGAAGGCGCTGCCGGGAGCGAGCATGTACTGATCGGTATTGCCCTTGCCGCCTACGGTCGGGAACTTGAAGACGCCGACTTTGCCCTTGACCGACGAATCGTCGATCGCGCCCGTAGCCCAGCTTCCCATGAAATACATCGCGCTTTTGCCCGTCTTGAACAAGTTCTCTCCCGCATTGTAGTCGAACGAGGTTGCCCCTTCCTGGAACGCGCCTGCCTGCACCAGGTCCTGGAACTTGCTTACCGCCTCGGTAAACGCCGGATCGCCGAACGTCTTTTTCTTGTCCAGCACGTCTTTCAGGAAGTCGGGACCGTTATTGGTGCGAAGCAGCATGTTCATGAACAGGAACGACCCGGTCCAGCTGTCCTTTTCCCCGATGGCGATCGGCGTAATGCCTTTGGCTTTCAGCTTCTTGACGACTTCAATCATCTCTTCGAACGTCTTCGGCACTTCGACGCCCGCCTGGCTGAACAGCTCTTTGTTATAGAAGACGAGCGAAATATTGTTGCCGTCCGGAAGCGCATACACATTATTGTTGAACGAATAGTAGTCGAGGATGCCTTTTTGGAACGTATCCTTCAGCCCGTTCTGGTCGAGCATATCGTTCAGCGGCGCGAGCAGGCCCGCATCGACGAACGGCTTCATCTGGGCGGCGGGGTTCACAATCGTGATGTCCGGCACTTCTTTGGCTGCGGCTTGCGTTTTGAGCTTCAGCTTTTGCTGGTCGGTATTGAGAGAATCCAGCTCGATCTTGATATTCGGATGCGCTGCGGTGTAATCCGCGACGATCTTCTTCATGATTTTATGATTCGGTGCGGTCGGATCCGGATAAATGTTCTGGAAGGTAATCGTCACCGCGCCCGACTTGTCCTTCTCCTTCGCCGCCTCTCCGCTTGCCGCCGTACCGCCGCTACCTGCCGCCGATTTATTCGTGTCCGTTCCGCATGCGGCGAGACTCACGGCCAGCGACCCGGCCAAGGCGACCTGCGCCCACTTCATCGCTTTTGCCATCGTTCGTTTCCCCCTCTAGTTTAATAAGCTCATTATGGCGGATACGGTCCGATCGAACAATGCATGAACTTCAGGAATGAGGTTTGATTTTTTTAGGTGGCCAGGGGGCGGGGCCGAGACGGGAGAGGCGAGGATATGGTGGGATGCGGGCGGGGGATAATTGGGACGTGACAGGATGCAGGCGAGACAGAGCGCCACTCCCCAAATAGAGGAACATTTGTTCCTCTAAGCCAGTCAATTTAGCCGGTCTGCGAAAATTAGCGGAACTGGAGTGTTGCTATCGGGCCGAAATTCGTGATAACGAAAGTTATTCGACACGGATAGAGCACCCTGCTTCCTCTATGTGCCGATAGCGTGCCAAATCCTCGAATTAGCGCATCAGAGTTCCTCTAGTTTTACCGCCCTCCATGTGTTACCTTAGCACGTCAATTCCACCGTTCTTCGGATTGCCGGCTTCGCTGCTGCAACTGCAAGAATTTCCCCGTGAAAAATGAAAAAGCGGCCGGGTGAAAAGCCCGACCGCTACCCTCAACTGCCATATAACCTACTTCTTCGCTTCCTTCCCCGCCCTCGCGGCGAGCTCCTGCAAATTCCGTCCCTGCAGCGCGCCTTCGATCAACTCGGGGAGCATATCCGGCGTGCAACCGAAGCACGGGATGCCAAGCTGCGCAAGCGTCTTGGCGACCTGCTCGTCATACGACGGAACGCCGCTGTCCGATAGAGCCAGCAAGCAAAGCGCCTGCACACCTGCCGCCCGCATTTCCCCCATCCGGCGGATCAACGCGGAGCGATTTCCGCCCTCGTACAGGTCGGAGATCAAAATAAACAGCGTCTTCTTCGGTTCGGTGATGAACTGTTCGCAGTAGGCGACCGACTTGTTGATGTCCGTCCCCCCTCCGAGCTGAATGCCGAACAGCATATCGACGGGGTCGTCCGCGCACTGCTCAGTCAAATCGACGACCTCCGTATCGAACACGACGACGCGGGTGTCGAGCGCCGGCAGGCTGGCGAAGATCGAGCCGACCACGGAGGCGTAAATGACGGAGTCGGCCATCGATCCGCTCTGGTCGATATCCAAAATGACCGTCCATTCTTTGCTTCGGCGCGCACGATCGAAGAAGTAGAACCGCTCCGGGATCAGCCGCTTCGTTTCCGTATCGTAATGCTTCAGGTTGGCGCGGATGGTCTTTTTCCAATCCATCCCGGATAAGGACGGAAGCGGCGAATGCTTCCTGCGGTTCAAGGCGCCGGTGACGGCCTGACGGATGTCGTGCTCCAGTTTCTTGGAAATTTCCTCCACCACGGCTTTCACGAGCTGCCGGGCCGTGTCCTTCGTCTTCTCGGGAATTTTGCCGCGCAGCGCCATGAGCGTCGCGACCATGCGGATATCCGGCTTCACCTGCGCCAGCGTTTCCGGTTCGAACAGCAGCTGCGTCAGCCCTTTGCGCTCGATGGCGTCGGCTTGAATAACCGAGACGATGTCCGAAGGGAAAAAGGTGCGGATATCCGCGAGCCACTTCGCCACTTTGGGCGAGGAGGGACCCCGCCCGGCAGAGCGCGACCCCGAGGAGGCGTCGGCTTCCAGCCCTGTACCCCCGGTGCCGTCGTAGATGGCCGCCAGCGCTTCGTCCAAAATTTTCGCCTCGCCGTCCAGCAACCCGTCACCTTGCGAGTATTCCGCGAGCTTTTCTTCGGACGCGTCTCCGAGAATCAGTCTCCATCGTTGCAACGCTTTATTTTGATCCGTCATCGTCTACAAATCTCCGAAATCAAAATCGTTAAGTTCATCCAGCTTCCCTCTTTCGTCTTCGCTTAGCGGCTCCTGCAGCTGCTCCGCGGCCCCCTGCCCGTCGAGTCCCCACAGCACGCCTAAGGTCTCCGCAATCGACGATTTCTCCCTCGGCTCGAACGAGCCGAATGCCCTGCGCAAAAAAACCAGCGAACGCAGGAACGCCTCGTCTTCCAAGGACGCGATATATTCGTCAAGCTGCTGCCACAGCCCCGAGCGGGACAGCAGCGCATACCGGTTCCGCATCGACACGCCTTCGAACCAACCCGCTCCCAGCTCCGCCGGAATTCCCGGCGACAGCCGCCGTGATACTTCCTGCGAGCACTGGTCGGGGGAGATCAAGTTCCGCTCCAGCAATATGGCAAAAGCAAACCCGGACAGCTTCGCATTCCGGTCGTCCCGAGAAGCCAGCGCCCACAGCTCAGCAAGCCACCGCTCGTCGTCCACCTCTTCCGGATGCTCCTGCGAGATGCGATGCATCTCGTTCATGCCGGTCACCATGCCGCCTGCCGCTTCATCGCTGCACACGGCCGCGTCCACGAGGAGCAGCGTCCCCCGCAAAAACAACTGCTGAAGCAGCGGCACGAACGACGAGGTATCCACCTTGCGAATGTCGCCGTAGCGGATCAATATCGATAATTCGTTGGCCGCGGCGGCGATCTGCGCGAAGTCGCCGGCATCGACTGCCAGCCGCTGCAACGTGAGCCTCGCTTCTTCCATCGCCTCGGGAAGTCCGCACTGGCAGGCCAAGCGGATGATCCGGGAAGCTTCCGAAAGATCCGCGCACCCTTCGAGCCGCTCATGCAGCACAAACGCGGCGGCAAGCTCCACCGTTTCCCCTTTGAGCGTCGATTCCACCGCTTGAATCTCCGCCTCGGGGCTCCACTGGAGCACCCAGTGCTCCGCCCAGGTCGCCGTGTCCTGCCGTACCTGCTGCTGCCGTGCAAAATCGATGCCGAGCAGCGCAAGGCGGTGCAGAAAGACGGACCGGTGCAGATCGAGAAATGCCGCTTCTTCGCTCTTGACACGCCGGTTCTCCCGCAAATCCAGCTCCAGATCGGCAGCGACGGCGGATTTATATTTCTCCAGCTTCAGACGCTTCAGGTGCCGGTTCAGATCGTCTTGAATCGGCGTCTGGCTGACCCCCTCGGGCAGCGCACCAATCGCCGTGCCGATATCCGCGCGGGCCAGCGCCTCGGCCACCGAAGCCAAGTCCCCGAACCCGAGACAGACAACGGCCGCATCCCGCAAATCCCCCCAGGTTGGCATGCTGCCCCCGCGAAGCGAGGCAAGCGATTCGGCCAGCCGTACCCCCTCGATAACGGAAGCGGTGGAACGATGCGTTCCGCTCTCCCTCAAGGACGAGGCCACTTGCGACAAGTAAAGTGACGGCAGCCTCGCAGCGTCCTGCCGGTTCAAGCAATCCCACACCCGCTCGAAATAGGCCGGGGCCTGATTGCCCGCACCGTAGCCGGATTGAACGGACAGCTTGTAATACGAATAAGGCATCAGCGTCAGCTTGGTGGACGAACGGGGCAGCTTGCGCAGCTCCTCATCCGACATCGCTGGCAGCGCCAAGTCCATTCCCGAGACATGATGCGCCCCGGTCACGACCACGATGCGGTCCGACGGTCCGACGGCATCCAGCGCTTGCCGGATCTGCCGCCGCATGTAAGCTTCACGCACCGCGTTGTAGGACGCTTCCCGCGGGTCATGCGCCCGCTCTTCCTGCTCCAGCAGCTCGCGCATTTCCGCGGAAAACCGTTCGATGGCGTGACGATACGCTTCTTTGCTTGGACTATGCTCGAAATGCCGCTCCCAATAGCTGTCGTAATCCGGCTCCCCGGCCAGCTCGGCAACCCGCTCGTACAGCTCGTTCTGCCGCCGGTAAAAGGCTCTGCGTTCCGCCAGCGCATCCTGTCGGCCCGTTTGACTGCCCTCGCTACCCGCCGGCCCATCCTCCCGGTCCGTTTCCTCCAGGCTCGCGCTTGCGCGTCTTGCCGCTTGCAGCGTCACCGCCGCATCGGAAGGAAGGTCGATGAACTCGGCGCGGATCCCGTTCTCCGCCGCCCACAGAAACGCTTGGTATTCGGGAGAATACGAAGCCAGAGGGAATACCAGCGTACGAACCGGAAGCTGATCGGTATAAGCAAGAATCGCAACGGGCGGCACGACGCCGCGGGAAGCGATCTGCCCGATCAAGTCCCCCGCGTCCGAAGGCCCTTCCACCAGCACGACCTGCGGCCGGATTTCGTCCAGAAACGCCCGCAGGTGAAAGGCGCCCGCCGGCGACAAATGGCGGATGCCAAACACATGGACTCTCCCGCCGCTGGTGCTCAATCGTTCATCTCCCGGCATGCGTTGTACAGACTCCGCCATTCCGATCCCCGCTTTTTCATCACATTTTCCAAATATTCCTTCCAAGCAATACGATCCTTCTCCTCATCCTTCACGATGGCGCCTTGCAGGGCGGCGGCCAAATCCTCCTCTTGGATTCGTCCGTTTCCGAAGCTGGCGGCCAGCGCCATGCTGTTCGTCAAGAGCGAGATCGCTTCCGCCGTCGAGATGACGCCGCTCGGCGATTTCAGCTTCTCCTTGCTGTCCAACGTTACCCCGGCGCGCAGCTCCCGGAAAATGGTAACAATCTTGCGTACCGCCTCTTCCTCCGGCAGCGCCGCCTGCAGTTCGTAGTTGGCGGCAATTTCGCCAACCCGTTTGCGCACGATCTCGACTTCCGTCTCCAGGCCGGACGGCGACGGCAGCACAAGAATGTTGAACCGGCGCTTGAGCGCGGCGGACATTTCGTTGACGCCCCGGTCCCGCGTGTTCGCCGTTGCGATGATCGAGAAGCCTCTGGCCGCCGATACCTCGCGTCCCAGCTCGGGGATGGAGATCGTTTTTTCCGACAAAATCGAAATCAGCGCATCCTGCACCTCGGAGGCGCAGCGGGAAATTTCCTCGAAACGGGCAATTCCGCCGCCCTCCATCGCCCGGTAAATCGGGCTCTTGATCAGCGCTTCGTCCGACGGGCCGTGCGCCAGCAGCATCGCATAGTTCCACGAATACCGGACATGCTCCTCGCTCGTTCCGGCCGTTCCCTGAATAACCTTGGACGAGTCGCCGTGAATCGCGGCCGTCAAGTTCTCGGAAAGCCACGATTTTGCCGTTCCCGGCTCCCCGATCAGCAGCAGCGCCCGGTCCGTCAGCAGCGTCGCGACGGCAATCTCCACCAGCCGCGTGTGGCCGATATATTTGGGCGTGATGTTCACGCCCCCCGCTTGCCCCCCGGTAATGAACGTAAGCACAGACCGCGGCGACAGCTGCCAGCCCGCCGGTTTCGGGTCTTGATCCGCTTCCTTCAACGCTTCCAGTTCCTTGGCGTACAGCCGCTCCGCAGGCAGCCTCAATACATTTTGCTTCTGATCCATTCGATCCATCCCGCTCCTTTGCCCATTTCCGCTTCATCGCTTGTTTTCGTTTTAAGCCGCTCCGTCACTTCAAGCACCTGCTGCTTCACGCTTTCGTAGGCGATCAGGTCCGCGAACTTCTCCAGCCTTTCGGCATAGCTGCCGGGAAGCAGCGACATCAGTGCCAATTTTTCCCGGTCCAAATAATAAAACTGCTTGCCTCCCGAGCCTTCCAGCGCCTTCATCAGCAGCTCCGGGGTTTCCCCGTGCCCGATCTTGAACAAGGCGAAGAACAGCGAGACTGTTCTCGGCTTCATCTGCTGCGGCGCCACCTGCACCTTTTTCAGCAAGTAATCGGTGATTTTCGTGTCCGGCTCCTGGACGAACCGGCACACCAGTTCTTCTTCGTTGATGTCCACGAACAAATGCACCCAGCGGGGATCCCACGAAATCGCGGACGACTCCTCCGCCTCACGATACACGGTTAGGGCCAGCCGCTCGGTCAAATCGTACAGCGTACGCAGCAGCTCTTTGGCCTGCGCCTGCTGCTTGTTGTGAACCAGAGGAGCGAACTGGTCGTAAGCCTCCTCCGGGGACAAGCAGCGAAGCGCCGCTTGAAAGCTGTACGAAATGTGCTTTCCGCCCCACTGCCGGTACAGCGATTCGACAAACCGATAGCCTTCCGGCCGCTGCATGTCGAGCAGAAGTTCTGCCGCATATTCTTGAACAGCCGTCGTTTCTTTGACCATAAAAGCAGGCGAGGACAGCAGCTTTTCCAAAAATACGCGCACCGCCTCGTCGTTCTTCCCTTTTAGGCATTGCACCGCCGCCGACAGTTGCTCCACCGCTTCCGTTTTCGCGGAGCTGCCGTCAAAATCATTCAACCACGCTTCCGCTTGGTCCAATATGCGCTGGATCAACGTAGGATGGAAATAAGTTTGAATCGGTTCCACCGCAAGCTCGCGGTCCTTGCCTACCAGCGCTTCGAACAACCGGTCGGCCGCCCGCCCGGTCCCCAGCCGGGATAAGGCCGATAAGGCAGCGCGGCGTATTTCTTTTCTTCTCTCGTACGAATTCTCCAGCACGACGTCCTCCAGCTCGGGGTAGTCCCCGAGAATGTCCACGGCCGCTATGCGGACTTCGGCCGCGCCTTCGCCGGCCGCCTGCAGAATTAGCTCGGCATTCACCGGACCCTGCAGATGATGGATCAAATACAGCTTGCGGGCATCCCCTTTGCCGCCCTGAAGGTTCAACTGCCGATGTAGTATCGGTACGACCGCAGGGCCGATCGACGGAATAACTTTATCGTACATAAACTCGGCAATTTCCGCATACCCGTCTTCCAAAGCGGCGACCGCAGGCATGTGCGTCCGAAAATCTTGAAACAACGAGTCTTCGTACCCTTGGTGGATCACTTCCAAGCGGCCGGGCCCGCGTTCCGTCAAAGCGTCGATGAGAGACCTCATTTTCCGGTACGGGATGGCTGTTACCCCGCGCGTATCCGTCACTTGAACCTCCTCCAGCGTCCCCTGCGCCTCGGTCCGCCCTTGGGTATACAGAATGGAGTGCAGCAGGGTGCCGAGCTCCAGCAGTTTGGCGGAGGCTTGCTCGGGCTTTGCTTCCGTAATGAGCTGCACGCCATCGGCCAGCCGGTTGAACACCGGCGCATTCTCTCCAAGCTTGCGCAGCTGAGGCAGCAGCCGGGTTAGCCGCAGGTCGCCCGCGGCGACGGAACTGCCGGCGATAAACAACCGGCGCACTTCTTGATGCAGATCGGTAAGCACCTGTAAGCTCATGGATTCTCTCCTTGTTTTAGTAAATAAATCTGACGATTTCGCTTGACGTCACGAGAGCAAGCGGTTGAGCCAGCAGCCTTCCATCGGCAAAATCATGCTCGAACATGACCAGCATGGCTTGGTCCTGCGTGTCACCGTGCTTGAGTAGCGGCAGCAGCTGCGTGCTCGACTGGCCCAGCGCCGGAATATCGCCGAGAACGATCCGTTTGCCCTGCTCGTCCTCCAGGATGTAATCCTCCCCAATCTGGCCAAGTTTGGCGTAGTGAAGCAGCATCACCGGATGTTTGTCGGACAGCGGGTTTTTCAATTGATTTTTGACCGTCTTGACCGCCTCGACATACGAACGCCGGGCATGGCTCCCGATCGTCCCGTAGTCCTCCGGCTTCATATCGCGGACCGTCATGTCCTCCCATCGCGCCCGCGGATTCAAGTCTCCCGGGTAGACGAGCAGCTCCTTCGCGGCAACGACCGAGAAGAACGAATCCTCTTCCTTCAAATGCTTCGCCGCCCGGAACGGTCTGTAGCTGCGGACCGCAAAAATGTCTCCGCTCTGCAGCTCCATCCAAAAGCCTTCATCGACGTACTCGCCTCTTGCCTCATCCGTATACGAACGGAAAGTGAGCTGCGCCAATTCCGCCTGTTGCCGGGCTAATCCGTGCTCGCGGAGCTCGGCCAGCTGCCAGGCATGCCCGAGCCGTTCTTCCAAGCCGCTTTCCGTATCTGGCGGAAGCTCAGGATTTTGCTGTCTTTCCGTTAAATAGTCCCTGCTTTTCTTAACCAAAGACTGCAATATGGTTAAGCGGTCCATCGCTTCCGTGTACACGCGCTCACGGTCTTCGGACGTACGCAGGATAAAGAGCAGCTCGCGAAACGCCGCCTGAATGCCGGGAATATAGTAGTTTCCAAGCTGCTTCGCTTGGTCTTCCATCATCTTGGCCGTTTTCGCGTCAAGTCCCGCCAGCCCGTTCTGCACGATCTGGTGAACCAGCTTTTCCAATAAGCCGATGCCTTCGAGTTGGGCGGCCCGTTTCTTGGCCAAGGCCGATTTGTTCGGCTTTCGCTTGACGGCCGTCTCTTCTCCGGCAGCCGCCGTTTCCTTCTTCTTCTCCTCCCGTTTCTCCGCCTTGTCCCGCTTGTCCGCGATGTCCTGAGGAATCGCATCAACCTGGAATTGTTTACCGAGAACGTAGGCGTACATCAAGCCTAAAATATGCTTGCACGGAAATTGCCGGCTCGGGCAGCTGCAGCGAAACACAGGGCTGTCCTGCTTGACGAAATCGACGGAGCAACGGTACGGCTCCTTGCCGCTTCCTTTGCATTCCCCGAAAATAAGCGTTTCGTCCTCCGACCGGCACAGCTTCGGGAAGCTGTTTTTCTTGACGAGATCCCTGCCGTTCTTGATCGCAGCGGCATTTAACGCAACGGAATCCACATAAGCTTCTGTCATCGTAGCTATCATCGCATGCTCCTTGGTAAAAATAAGGTGATCTTAGCCTTTTTCCACGTGCAGGAGCCTTTTTCCTTTTTTTAAATGGTAAAAAAATAGCATTCAATCTCGGATGGCGATGGCTGCAGGCAAAAAAAAAGACCAAGCCCGCTCCAAACGGACTTGGTCTATCGTGGGTTGCTATATAAACGAGATGGCTTTCAGCAGCCGGTACAGCATGGTCGCCGCCTCGGCTCGCGAGGCCGAATCGGCCGGCCGGAAACGGCCTTGGTCGTCGCCCTCGATAATCCCGGCTTTGACCGCCTGACGCACCGCGTCGCCGGCCCATGCGGAAATATTGGCGGAATCTTGGAACGATTCGCCGGCGCTGCGGATGTCTGCGGGCTTGGCCCCGACGTACTTGATCGCACGCGCCGTCATGGCCGCCAGTTCTTCCCGGGTGACGGTTTGATTCGGACGGAAGGTGCCGTCTTCGTACCCGTCGATCAGCTTCGCTTTATGCGCGGCGCCGACCGCTGAGGCGAACCAATCGCCATCTTTTACATCGCCGAACGGCGCCTTCTCTTGCGAGACGTTGAGCCCCAGCGAGCGAACCAGCAGGGCGGCCCATTCCGCCCGGGTCACGCGGCCTTCCGGCTCGTACGCATCAGCCTTTCGCCCTTGCACGATCAGCTTGGACGCCAGCGATTCGATTGTCGATTTCGCCCAATGTCCTTGCAGATCGCCGAACGAAACGGAGCGGTCGAGCACCGTATACACGCTGAAGCCTTGTCGTTTCAGCTTCGCAACGGGCTTGCCGTCCCGGGTCTCAAATACGGTCGGGACAAACCGGTATTCGCGCGCTACAGGGTCCCACCATACGCCGGTGGCGGTTGCCGCATTCGCTTGCCCGTTTAACGGCAGCGTGCGGACGGTATAGCTGGTGAAGACATTTTGCTTCACTTCGTTGCCGTTGCTATCCGTGATGCGAACGTAGAAATCAGCCGGAGCTGCGAGTTCCTTGCCGCCTATGCGGCGGAGCGCCTCGCTGAGCTGCTCGCGCTCTTGAGCATCGGGCGTTCGAATTCCGACGTTAACGTGGAGATCGTCGGCCGGTAAACCGAGCAGCTTCGCCAGCGTCTGCGGGTCGATCTGCGCCAGCGGCAGCTCCATCAGCCCGCCGGCCGTCTGGAACAAGATCGACAGCTCCGGATTCATCGCCAGCAGCTTCGCAATCGTAGCCGATGGCAGCTCCACGTAAGCGGAGGAAGCGGAAGCCGTGACCCGGACAAGACCGGTTCGGATGTCGTCCTGCGATACCTGGATTGTTTCTTTCGAGCCGTCGTGCGAGCGGACGTTTACCGCAATCCCTTCGGGATTCGGCGTCGGCGCCGGACCCGACGATCCCCCGGAAGACGCCGAAGGCGAATCGCTACCGCTGTCATTGCTCCAAGCGGTCACGCGGATAACAGCGGTCGCCGAACGGCCGCCGTAAGTGGCGGTTACGACTGTCGTTCCCGGCTGCAGCGCAGTCACAACGCCTTCCTCATTGATCCCGGCAATCCCCGCGGCTTGGAATGTGTAGACAGCCGCGCGGCCGATTAGCGTCGTGCTCTTATCCGAGAAATCCGCTATGAGTACGGCCGGAACGGATTGGCCCGTTTTCAGCTCGTACGTATCCGGCGTAAAGCGGATGCCGGTAAGGGCAACATCAAGGTTGACAATAATCGTCGCCTGAACCGTATCCTCGCCGTACGTTGCGCTCACCACGGTTGTTCCTGCCTTTTTGCCGGTAACCACTCCGTGCAGATCCACTTCCGCGATAGCGGCGTCCTTGACGGAGTAAATCACTCCGTTCGTCAGGACGATTCGTCCGCCTCCGTACGTTGCGCTGACGACCGTATTGGCCTGCTCTCCTACCTTCAGGCTGTAAGAAGGCCGGTCGAAGGCGAGGCCGGTGATGCTTTTATTGACGAGGACGGACGTTTCGGCCTTGATGCCGCCATACGTCGCCGCCAGCACGGTGCTTCCGCTTCTTACCCCGGTGAGCTGACCGGATTCGTTGACCAAGGCCACGGACGTATCCTTGACCGTATACACAACGCCAGCAGTTAATCTGACAACCTTGCTGTCCGAGTAAGTCGCCTTCACAACGGTATCCCGGGTTTCCCCCGTCTTAACCGCATACTCCGATGCCTCAAAAGCGATTCCCAGCAAAACCGGAGGTTGGATTTTCAGCGTCAGAACCTTGGATACGGCTATGCCGTTACCGTCCTTCACTTGAATCGTCACCGTGTAGACACCGGATTCCTTCGGCGTTCCGTTTATCGTTCCTCTGGAAGCATCCAGTGTCAGGCCATCAGGTAGACGGCCGTCTTCGACACTCCAGCGGTAGGTGCCGCTGCCACCCGCCGCACTTAAGGTTCTGCCTGCATAGGTCAAGCCTACGGTACCTTCCGGCAGAGGCGCCGCCGTGAAGATCAGCTCCGGATTCACTTGGATGCTAAGGTTCTTAACGACCGTGACTCCGTTGCTGTCCTTCACTTGAACCTGAAACTCATAATTTCCTGCCGTCGTCGGCTTCCCTTGAACGAAAGCTTTCTTCGGATCGAGCGGGTCGACGGCAAACGTCAGTCCCGCAGGAAGCGAACCGCTGACCGACCATGTGTAGGTCCCGCTGCCGCCGGCTGCGGAAAACTCTTGGTTGGCGTAAGCCACACCGACCGTTCCTTCAGTCAGCTCCGGCGTTTGAACCTTCAATGCCGCACGGACTAGCAGTGTGACAGCTTTTGTCGCCTTCACACCATTGCCATCCGCAACCTGGACCGTGAAGCTGTACGTACCTTCCGCCGACGGCGTCCCGCTTATCGCGGCGGTCGCCGGATCAAACGTCATACCGGCCGGAAGCGAGCCGCTTACGACGGACCATGTGTACGTCCCGTTCCCACCGCTTGCGCTGAGTATTTGCTGCGGATAGGCGATTCCCACGGTGCCTTCCGGCAGAGCCGGCGCTTGAATGACAAGCTGCGGATGAATCTGAAGCGTCAGCGCTCTTGACGCCGTTATCGAGTTGCCGTCCGTCACCAGAACCGTGAAGGAGAACGCGCCTTCGCCGGTCGGTGTGCCGCTCAAGGTGCCATCTGCCGCAAGCGTCAACCCGCTGGGCAGTGTTCCCGCGACAGTGCTCCAAGTGTAGACGCCGTTGCCGCCTTTGGCCTCAAGCGAAGCCGTATAGGCTGCTCCGACAGCCCCATGCGGCACGCCGGTTGTCGAAATCTCAAGCAGCGGATTTACCTGAATCGTGAGCTCTTTTGTCGCCGTTACGCCGTTGCCATCCGTAATCTGAACGGTAAAGCTGTAGCCGTTCGCCAACGTTGGCGTGCCGCTGAGCTTCGCCGTCGCGGGATCGAACGTCATGCCCGCGGGCAGAACGCCGTCTGCGACAGCCCACACGTACATCCCATCGCCGCCCGTCGCTGTCAACGTTTGCGAATAGGCGACGCCAACCGTACCTTGCGGCAAGCTCGAAGCAACGATTTGCGGCTTCGGATAGATCGCGGTCGCATCGCTAGCCGAGTTGTTGCCCGAATTGATCTCGCCTCCACCGGAAACGGCTGCCGTGTTCGTGACACTCGCAGGCGCATCTTGATCTACCGATACCGTTACGGTGATCGGAGGATAAGCGGCTCCTCCTGCCAGCGCATCGGATCGGGTACAGCTTGACGTTCCGATATCGCAGGTCCAGCCATTTCCGACAAGTCCCTTCAACGTGAGCCCGGCAGGCAGTGTGTCCGTCACCGTTACAACGTCGTCCGTTGCGCCTTGTCCGTTATTAGTCACGGTCAACGTATATACGGCCGAGGCTTGCCCTTGCGTAAAGCTGCCCGTATGCGACTTTACCAACGTCAAATCGGCTACGGGAATGATCGTCGTCGGATCGCTAGCCGTATTATTGGCGTTATTGGCATCGCCGCCGCCTGAGACTGTGGCCGTATTCGTGAGCTGCGCAGCCGCATTGGCGGCAACGTTCACCGTCAAGGTGATCGGCGGATAGCTCCCCCCGGAAGCAAGCGCGTCCGATCTGCTGCAGGTGAGCGTTCCCGCATCACAAGTCCAGCCCGCACCCGCGAATCCCGTAACGGTCATCCCCGCAGGCAGCGTGTCGGCTACCGTCACCGTACCGCTTGTCAAGCCGGTTCCGGCATTGCGGACGTTGATCGTATACGAAGCCCCCGTTTGCCCTTGCTTAAAGTTCCCTGCATGCGATTTCGTAATCGTCAGATCGGGCAATTGAATGATATTCGTCGGATCGCTGGCGGTGTTATTCGACGCATTGATATCTCCGCCGCCCGAAACCTCGGCTACGTTCGTTACGCTTGCAGGCGCATTCGCCGCCACGCTTACCTTCAGCGTAATGTCCGGATAGCTCGCCCCCGTCTGGAGCGCGTCCGTTCGCGTGCAGGTGCGCGTGCCCAAAGTACAAGTCCAGCCCGCTCCCCCCAGCTGGGTGGCCGTCAATCCGGCGGGCAGCGAATCTTTTACCGTTACCGTACCGCTTGTGGCGACGTCTCCGAGGTTTTTGACCGTCATTGTATACGTAGCGCCGGTTTGCCCCTGCGTAAAGTTGCCGGTGTGCGTCTTGGTGATGGAAAGGTCCGGCGGACCTGTAACCGTCAGTTTGAACGAAGTGCTTAAACTGCGGGACATTCCCGAAACCGAGCTGTTGGCGGTCACCTGAATGTCGGCCGTGCCGATTGCAGCCGGCGTGACGGTCAATGTGCGGGATGCCCCGCTGCCTGTGATGACGATGCTTCCGTCCGGAACCACCGCTTGATCGGAGGAACCGGCCGCCAGCCCGGAAAGCTTCGTTTCGTCCCACGGGAGGGTCAGCGTATAGTTGCCGTTCAAGCTGATCGTGGCATCCGGCAGGCCTTCATAAGCGCCGATATCAACAACGGCGTTCTTTTTCCGCAGGAAGCCCCGTTGGTCGAACGTCGTTGCCAAAGCATTGCTTCCTTTGCCGATCGCGGGACTGCTTCCCTTCAAAGCATTCGTTTCGCCCAAACCGCCATTGGCGGCCAAAGGAAGCACACCCGGGTCGGCAACGTCTACCAGATTCCCGCTCCCTCCCGGCACAAGTCCGTTGCCTCCTAGCCCGACCAGATTGTAGCTGCTCGTGGCGTCGATTCCCGCAACGACATTTTGACCGGTCCTTGCTTCAATATCGCTTGCAGCGTTCCCTGCCTTGCTGTTCCCGGCGGCAAGCGTGTTTTGCAGCTTAGGATTGCCATCCAGCACATACAACCCGCCGCCCCCCTGATCGGCGTTATTGCTGAACAAAGTGACGTGCGTCAGCGTAATGTTTCCTTTCGAAGCGACATACAAGCCGCCGCCTTTCCCCTTGGCCGTATTGCCGCTGATCGTCGTATTCGTTATCGTGGCCGGTGCGCTGAGGTAAAGTCCACCGCCGCCTGCCTGAGGATCGCTCGTTCCGTTGGCTTGGTTGCGGGAAATCGTTGTGCCGTCGATCCGGATCTGCCCCCCTACCGAAGCGGGAAAAATAGTCATCCCGCCCCCCAAACCGTTCGAAGCGATATTGCCATCGATAACGGAGCTTAATACGTCGATGTTCATATCGCCCTCAAAATGCACGCCGCCTCCCCGTTCCATAGCGGTGTTTCCTTGAACGACCGTGTTGCGAACAACCGCCTTGCCTCCGGGCAGTCCGGCGATATTCATGCCGCCGCCCCAATGGCCGGGGGCTGATACGGAATTCCCGGTGACGACGCAGTTCTCGATCGTTACCGTGCCTTGGCTGCCTGTGTAACCAAGAATTCCTCCGCCTCCGTACAGGTCGCCAGCCCAAAGCTGTCCGCCGCTGACCGTCAGCGCCTTCAACGAGATGTTATAGCCGGTATCCGAATCCGGATTCAGATTGAATACCCGATTGGCTGCTCCCACCCTCGGTTTGATCACCGTGCCCGCTGGATTCCCGTTAGGGTCTCCTCCCGCTCCGATGATCTCCACGTTGCTGCGAATTGCCAATTCTCCCGAATCCAACACGTAAGTCCCGGCCGGGATTTGGATCGTATTCGATCCGCCCGAACCGTTGCTTTGATTCACCGCCGCCCGCAGCGTGCAATGACCCGATACCGAGCAGTCTCCTGGTGTATCGTCTGTCGTGTCCACGGTTATCGTAGCTGCGAAAGCGGAGGAGGCTGCAAACATGGACAAAAGCAACAATAAAACCGCCGCACCGCCGAAAACGGCAAGCGTCCGTACAAAGCTTGCGGCTCGCCCCGCTTCGGCATGATCAACCATGGCGCTCATTCTCATTCCCATATCCTTCCTTCGTCCCACCGATTCTCCCTTTTAAACGACCAATAGCGTACCGGATACCGGCGCATCAGCCTCTGGGAGGAAAAATACCAGTAATACAAATAATAAAATGAACGGCAAGATAGGGCTGCATATTGTTATGAGGCTGGGAGCCCCCTGCTGATTGGACCGCCCCCGGATCCAGCCGAACGGGATTCGTAAAGCCGCCGTAAGCGGCTCCCCCGACACGCCCCGGGGTTTTCGCCCATACCATTCCTTCGACCGTCGTTCCGGAACCTAAAGCGGCGGAGTTGACCGGATGCGTGTGTGCGGGAAGCTCCGCTGCCATTAGCGTTACCGTTTGGCTGCCTCCTGACTGTCCGATATTCCGTTCCGTTAACCCCGGCCCTTGCCCCCAATGCATCGGAGCCGCTCCCTGCAAATTTGGCAGGCCAAACGTCGTTTTCCCGTCTCCTCCATACTTCGTGCCAATGATCGAAAACAAAGCCGTATTTTGCGCAATCAGCATAAGTTGTCCGTTGCAGAAAGCCCAGCCTTTAGGAGCAAAATTGCCTGCAAACATCGTGATCTCCCCATAAAAACTATCCATGAGCCTGCTCCTTCCTCCTACCCCCTGCTTGGATAAATGCCTTGAATCGCAATGCAAAAATTCAAAACCGTATAGGGCTGCATGTTCGTGTGACCTTGATTTTGTCCCACATTGACCACAGCGCCCGCACTCAGCTGTTTGTCGGCTTGCGTATGGTAGGAGCTTACTGCCGTTTTGGCCCAGACGTTATTTACGGGGCTTTTGGACGAGGCTATGTCATTGCTCCCCCACGCCTGATGGGTATGTGCCGGTATTTCGTTTATAGTCAACGCATGCATTTCTTCACCCCCGGCTTGTCCTAAGGTGAAATCTTTCGATAAGTGAATCGGCACCCGCCCGCGCAAATCCGGGAGCGCAAAGGTGGTTACTCCGTTCCCGCCATAGGTCGTTCCCAGAATGGAAAACAAAGCCTGATTCTGATTAATCGGCAAAATTTGTCCGTTGCATTGAGCCCATCCGCGCGGCGCAAAGCCAAAAGCAAATAATTTAATTTGTCCGAAATAAGGTTCCGACACCCCAACTCCTCCTTCTGCAATCCGTCTAAATTAGTTTTGGGGAGGGTAAGTCCCATACAAGGAAATAATGAACGAAACGGTTGTGAAAGGCATCATATTGTCATGCGGCTGACCGCCTCCGGATTGCGCTAAGGCGCCGGGGTTCATCGTTCCGCTCGGCGTTCCGCCGCCGAACTGCGTTAGCGTCGAGTTCGCCCAGTACCCGTCATTCGGCGAATCCGTCGTTCCCTGCTGCGACTGAGCCATCGCCATATGCGTATGCGCGGGCAGCTGGTTCGTGTTCAGCGTTACGGATTCGACGCCATAATTTTGTCCCAATACATAAGAACTGCTCCCTGGCCGCTGCCCCATATGGATCGGCACCCGTCCCCTCAAGTCCGGCAAAGCAAAGGTCACCTGCCCGTCCCCGCCGTAGGTCGTGCCAATCAGGTTGAAGAGAGTATCATTCTCTGCAATGGACAAAAGCTGACCGTCGCAAAACGCCCAGCCTGTAGGCGCAAACTCTCCGGCAAACATCCGGATTTCGCCTAAATACGGCTCTGCCATCCATAATCAACTCCTTTTTTGATTCAGTATAGTGAACGCTATTGTGCTGCCAGCGGGCGGCTAAATATAACTTCATACAGAAAACCTTCGGGATTTTTGCCTACGGGTACCGTAAAAAGGTGGAGTTCGCCCAACTGTGGATGCTTGAACGGATAGATCTGCTGTGGGAGAAATGGTTCCGGGGGGCCTGCAAAGAGTAATGAAAACTGCTCGTAATCGGGTGAGGTGCCTGTGTCCTTGACCTCGATCAAAATCAATTCGGCTTCGCTTTCATCCAGCAGCACTTTAAAGCTGGTATGCAGCACGCCATGAAAAGATGAAAAAGAATCCGCGCGCAAAATATCACCTACATTTAGGATAGAGTGTCAGCATGCCAAATCATCTCGCAGTACAATTCGTTTTCTTGCTCCGTACGGAACCCGAGCCGTTCGTATAAACGCCGGGCCGGATTATGAACCTGCACGCTCAGGCAAAGCGGCTTCGCGGCTTTTTGCGCTTCGTGCTGAAGCGTTTGCAGCAGCGATGTGCCAATCCCCTGCCGTTGATACGCAGGAAGCAAGGCCAGATCGACCAGCACGATCCGGTCTTCCAGCCGGGCCGTCATCCAACGGCCAACCCGTTCCTGCCCACGCCAAACGATCTCCCATGCGGCTTCCGGATACTGTACGGCGTATGCCTTTTGCTGAAACTGGTACTGCATCCGGAGAAACTGGTCGATCTGTCCGGGTCCCCAGCCCCATGCCCCGACTTCCTCGATCCGGCTGCTTGCATACACATCATAAAGAAAGGGCTCGTCCTCCGCTTGGGCGCGGGAAAAACGTAACACCGCCTGCACCTGCCTTCGGGCCTGATTGCCGTCAAAAAAATTGTCCGCTGCGTCTGCCGCCATATTCCGCAAACCAGCATTTTATGCTATCTTAAAATTTAGGTATAAAATACTAGATTATTCAATTAAATTATACATAGTTTCCTAGCATTCGGCTACAACGAATTGATGCTCTAATAGAGGAGATTGCTAATGAAAAATAAAACGCTTTCCCGACGCACGTTTCTGGCTTACCTTGGCACCGGAGCCGTTACGATTGCCGCCGCATCGACAGGCTTGGGCGCTTTTACCGGCAGCGCTGCCGCAAGCGATCTCCTGTTCGACCGGAAAACCGGCAAAGTAACCGACGCTTTCGCACCGATCGAACCGGGGGCGGGCGACGAGCTCGTCCTCCCCAAAGGCTTCAGGCACGACGTTCTGGTCAGCTTCGGAGACCCGATCAACGGCAAGGGCGATACGTTCGGCTACAACAACGAGTTTACCCGCTTCTTTCCGTTTGACGACAAGCAGGTGAACGGACTTCTCTGGGTCAATCACGCCTCTGTCCACCCGCTGCTCGCACTGGGCCAGCGGCAGCCCGGCCCTCTCGGAACAGATCAGGTTAAATCGCTATTGTACAACCAAGGGGCCTCTATCGTCGAAGCATACCGAGATCGGGAAGGCAAGTGGAGAATCAACCCCGACTCCGCGTACGGACGGCGAATTACGGGCTACGACCGGGTCGAGCTTACCGGACCGGCCCGGGGAACGCGCGCCGTGAAGGGAGCCTCGCTGGTGCAAGGCACCTTCGGGAACGGCGCAGGGAGCGTAACGCCGTGGGGCACGGTGCTATCCTGCGAAGGAGACTTCGAGAGCACCTGCGGCAGCGCCGGGCTTGAGCTCTCGCATTACGGCTGGGTGGTCGAAGCCGATCCGTTCGACAGCAATTTCAAGCTGCGTAAGCATACTGCCCTTGGCCGGTTCCATCACGGCCAGTTGGCCGTAACGCTAAGCAAGGACGGCCGTGTGGTCGTCTATATGGGAGACACGACCCCGGATTCGTGTCTTTACAAATTTGTCAGCTCCGGGAAGTTCAATGCAAGTGCGGGGAAAGCAAACGCCGACCTGCTGACCGAAGGCATGCTTTACGCGGCCGACCTCGTCAACGGGCGATGGGTTCCGCTGACGATCGAAACCGTCAAGAAAGCGTTGAACCGCGACGACTTCCGAGTGCCGTTCGGCGTCAATCAAATTAAGGAAGTGCTCGTCGAGCGGTACAAGGAGCAAGCCGATGTGCTCGTCTACGCTCAGGACGCCGCCTTGATCTTGGGTGCGACGCCAACCGACAGGCCGGCCGGACTGGCTGTTCATGCCAAAAGCGGCGCCCTGATCGCCGCCTATCCGAATAATATACGCCACGGGAATATCCACGGGCATCTGGCGCAGCTCACAGAGCAGGACGGTGACGCAGGCGCCGCGGCGTTCGACTATGAAATCGTATCGAACGGCGGGCGCAGCAGCGGCTACAGCTCGCCGGGAACGCTCCTCTTCGACGACCGGAGCAACCTGTGGGTCGCCTCCGATATCCCGGCGGACAAGCTGAATCAAGGCGCATACGCCCCGTTCCGCAACAACGGGCTGTACGTGGTCCGCACAGCCGGCCAGGATGCCGCGGCGGCGCAGCTTTTTGCTTCCGCGCCCGTCGAAGCGGCCTTTACGGGCCCCTGCTTCACGGGGGACGAACGGACCTTGTTCCTGTCCGTCTCGCACCCCGGTCAAGCCACGGCGCAAGCCGGCAAACCGACGAGCCTATGGCCCCACCGCTCCGGGGATTCCGGTCCCCGTCCGTCCGTCGTCGCCATCAGCGGCTTCGCTTAAAACGGAAGACAAGCCTCCACGGTGGAGGCTTTTTCCTCATAAAAAGCACCGGATTTACGCTTTAATACCGTCGAATCGTGTCGAAGCCTTGGAATTTTTCCTTTCAAAGGCTATAATGTCATCAGAGTGAATTTGGCAGAAGAAATGGAAGTGGAATGAACTTGCGAAAAATTGGAAGAAATGAGCCGTGTCCCTGCGGCAGCGGAAAGAAGTACAAGCACTGCTGCCTTCTGACCGGTGAAGCGCCTCAACTCCAAGCGGCAGCGCCGAATACCGGCTCGCCGTCCAACATCCGGCCTTCAGCGGATCAAGGTCCGTCTCTCAATGCGGAAACCGTGCAGACACTTATTGAGGTGCTGGACTGGCCTCAAGAAATATATCAATCGGTCGCCGAACAATTAGCCGGACAAATGGCAGGAACCTTCAATTGGCAGCGCATTACGGAAGCCGTTGCCTTGTGGCATGCTTACGCGTCCCACGAACGCCCGCAGATCCGCAAAGCAGACGTGATGCTCGCCGCTATGGAATACGCCATCGGCTCCATGCACGGCGTTGCCGAAGTGACGCAATCGGCGCTTTCGGCCAAATACAACGTATCGTCCGGTTCGATCGCCCAACGGGCACAAAAAATTACGGAGTTCGCCGAGCAGATGAAAAACGGCAAATAAAACCGTAAGATATTCCGCAAAAAACAAAAACCGTTCTCCCGACTCATCGGGAAAACGGTTTTTTTTGTCGTTTCGACGAAGAAATGGTCATCTGACGCCGCGCGGTACTACAACCCGAAAACATGCTTGGCCGTTTGCGTCGTCGCTTCGGCCACTTCCTCCGCGCTTTTGCCCATACAAGTGGAGACAGCCTGCAAGATGTGCGGCAGAAACGCGGGCTCGTTGCGTCCGTCCGCCGGCTTGGCGGGCAGATCCCGCGGCGTCAGGAACGGGGCGTCCGTCTCGATCATCAGCCGGTCGAGCGGGATGCGCCGCACCAGCTCCCGCAGATGCTTGCCCCGCCGCTCGTCGCAGATCCAGCCCGTAATCCCGATATACAGTCCCATATCGAGATACGTCTTCAGCTCGCTTGCGCTGCCGGTGAAGCAGTGGACGACCGCCCGGTCGATCCGGTGCAGATGCGTCTTCAAAATGCGGACGAAATCCGCATGCGCCTCCCGCTCGTGCAGGAACAACGGCATCCGCAGCTCGCACGCCAGCATGACCTGCGCTTCGAACCATTTCCTCTGCACGTCGCGCGGCGAGAAGTCGCGGTTGTAATCCAAACCGCATTCTCCGATCGCTACGACGGAAGGCAGCGCGGCCAGCTTCCGCAACTGTGCCAGCGTGTCCGGGCCGCAGTTGCGGGCGTCGTGCGGATGGATGCCTGCGGTGGAGTACAGCTTGCCCGGGAATCGGGCCGCATACCGCGCAGCTTCTTCGCTGTTTCGCATATGCGTCCCCGTCAAGATGAGCGGCGAGACGCCCTCCGCTTCCGCCCGGGTGACGACCTGGTCGCGGTCCGGATGAAACGAGCGGTGCATCAGGTTAACTCCGATATCGACCAGCGAAGGCTTCCTCATCGTTTGCTCGCTCCTTTTCCATCGTCTACAGCGCAGCAGGACGCCGGCACTTCGTCGGCCAGCCACACTTCATTTCCCGCAAAATAAAACGATACGCCCATACTGCGGGCTTTAGCCGTGTCCACGCGCAGGATGACAAGCTCCCCTCTGCGGCTGCCTGCCAATGTGGCGAACTGTAGCCCTTCGGACAAATGCACGTACTGGCGGCCCATCGGGCGGATGCCTTCCCGCAGAATTGCCGGCGCGGCATGACGGTTCGTGCCATGATACAGCGTCTCGGGCGGGTCGCCGGGCTCGTAGCGAATCTTCTCGAAGCTGTGCCCGTATCGGGCGCGGATGCGGCCATTCGCGATTTCGAAGCGCTGCTTATCTGATTTGCGCACGACCTGCTCTACATCCTGCAGCGTGATCGACGCCCATCTGGGCTGCGACCGGATGGCGCGCATCATGTCTTTCAGTTCGCACGATCCGTCCATTGGGTCCAGAACGAGCCCGAACGCTTTGGGATCGTGCCTTAACAGTTTGGTCATAAATTTGCTTAAGCGAATTTCCGTTTTTTCATTTAACATGTCGATCTCTTCCTTATTTAAAAAGTTCACATAACCAGGCTAGCCGGTCGTTTCGTATGCCGGTTGGCATAGGCGGAGGCGGCGTACGAGTCAGGCTTCACCCTAGCGGCGTATCTTCCCATCGCTTCGACCCGGTCCACCATCTCCTGAACGTACAGCGACGTCTTGTTGACGACCGGCTCCGTGCCCGCATCAATATCGATGAACGCTTCCAGCGAAGCGCCTTGGTACACATAGGGCAGCAGCAGCTCTTCCATCCGGTTCACCGCGTCCCCCTCGAAATAGCAGGCTATCTCTTGCGAGAGCGACGTTTCGATCGTCAGCTTCTCTTTGACGGAGGTCAGCTCCCGGGGAAGCACCACCTGCCGGTAGCAGGCCCAAGCCCCTTTGCCCGGACGGCGGATAATAATGCCGGTCACGAATTTGGTGTGACCGCGGTGAACCTGGCTGTCGGTACCGATCATCAGTTGATACGGCGATGCCGGATCTAGAGAGACGAACCGCAGCATCCGCTCGATCACATCGTCGAGGGAGAGGCGGCGTTCTGTCACATTGTGAAATGTGAGGTCATCGTGCATGGTAAAAAGATTTGTTCGCTTCATGGTTGTTTGTCACCTGTACAACGTACACGGCATCCTTTCGTTATGTATTTGGTTGGAGCCGGCGGGACTTGAACCCGCGGCCTCCGGTCTGACGAACCGGCGAGAACTCCCGCTTCTCCACAGCTCCATGTGAGTATAGGGGAAGATGGAATCGAACCACCGCTCGCGGCTTCAAAGGCCGCTGCCTTACCACTTGGCGATTCCCCTGAGTTGGACGGATAGGTGCGGGGACGGCCCGCAGGTCTGCCAGTCGCCGAATATAGCAGCAACCTCTATGACTACATCCTATCCATGATGAAATGGTGACGCATGGGGGATTCGAACCCGCCGAGTGCACGAGTGAAAGTCGTGTGGCTTAACCGCTTGCCTAATGCGCCGCGTTAAAAATGAAAAAGACTGCGAGCTCACGCGCTTTTCTCCGCCCGGATTCGTGCCAAGGCATAAGAAAAGCCGCCGTGATCCGGCAGCCTTGTATCTCCGCATTTCGCATACGCCGAAACGTATGTCAGAATCGCCCGACCTTCAGGGAAGGAGGGGTTCGGAGCAGACCAAGACTACTGGATTTTGTTTGTAATTCAAATTGAACCTCATGAACATGGACAATCTTATCATGATTCGTCATCGCTACTCTCTCCTTCCACGTGAATTTAAGCAAACAAAAAAGCTGCGCTTCGTCCCTTTTTCCCGCCACGAAGGCAAAAGAAAAAGGCTACGACGATTCGCAGCCTCACCTACCGAATTCCGATTACGATGCGTCTAAAAGCCCCAAACATCGTACAGGTACGCGAAAGCTACGTAAAAAGCGTTGGTTATGAAAGGAATCATGAGCGAAACCATGCTCGGTATGTAACAGTTGTTCGAATGCGATATGCGTTCTCATGTTCCTAACCTCCCTTCGCTTTTGTGTTCATCAAGTTGGTGAAATCTTATCACGCGTACCGCGAGCATGTCAACCATTATTTTTGTAAAATTGTATTTCTTTAACTTTCACACTTTACCGCCGTAAGGAGACAGCGTGGTAAAAAATGGGTTTCCTCCGAAGCGGTCCGACCATGCCATGATCGAGAGCCCGCATAAAGATCCCGAGCAAAAAAGGTAAGGATGACAAGCCGGATCAAGCAAAACGCAAACAGACTGCCGAATGGCAGTCTCAGAGTGTTGAGAAAGTGGTTTTCACAAAAAATAGAGAAACATCCGGAGGGGGGGTATCTACTGGAGGAGCGATAGCGTTCGTCTTTGTCTGCGGGAAATACCCGCTGTTAAGCGGATTCTAATGAAAATTTCCTGCAGACCCGGGGTCCCCGCAAAGTACTCGGACTGAGCTTCTCCGATTCCACTTCACTTTGCGGGGTGGAGTAGCGACCGGAAGTAGATACCCCACCCCCTCGTCGCATCCTTCATTCGCATTTTATCTGCGTGAAGACCGCATCAGCCATAGAAAATAAGGCGCTCCGAGGAGCGAGACGATCAGGCCCGACGGAATTTCCTTGGGCGGCAGCAGATTGCGGCCGACGATGTCGGCCAATACGAGCAGGACGGCCCCGAGCAGTGCAGCAAGCGGCATGAGCCGGCGATGATTGTGCCCGATCAGAAGACGCGCCGCATGAGGGGCGATCAGCCCGACGAAGCCGATCGTGCCTACGATCGATACGGCCGCAGCCGCCAGCGCCACGCCGATCGCCGCCGCTCTCAGCCGCGTTTGCTCGACGTTGACCCCGAGGCCCACGGCGCCCTCCTGACCGAAGGCCAAAATGTCCACTCTCCGCCCGATCAGCCATGCCAGCGGCAGCAGCAGCACGGGCCACACCACAAGCTGCGCCAGCTCCTCCCAGCCCCGCGCGTACGTGCTGCCGGAAATCCAGGCTAACGCCACGGCCACGTTCATTTTGGTCTGCACCACGATGAGCTGAATGACGGCCGAGCCGCACGCGGATACCGCGATCCCGACGAGCGCCAACACGGCAGGCTGCAGGCCCGTTTTGCGGGCGATCAGATAGACGATCAGCGCCGCAGCGATCGCTCCAGCGAAGGAAGCAAACGGCAGCAGAGCGATCGGCAGCTCCGGCCAGACGAGCAGCAGAAGCAGTGCGCCGACTCCGGCCCCGGCCGAGACGCCGACGATGGATGGGTCGGCCATCGGATTGCGCACGACCCCCTGCAGCAGCAGGCCGCTGACCGCAAGCGCCGCGCCGGCGCAGGCCGCGACGAGCATCCGGGGCAGCCGCTGGTCGAGCACGATCGAGCGGGCCAGCTCGGGGCCTTCGCCTTGAACCGCCGCCAGCACGTCTTGCAGCGGGATTTTCACATCGCCGAAGATCATGCCCAGAATCGTGACCGCGACGAGCAGCACCGCGAATAGACCAAGGAGCGCACGGTACGAAAGGAAGCGGGACGTCGTGCCAAGCGACGAGGCGGACGGCTTCGGCACCTCGCGATGCTTTTGCGCCGCCCGGTAGGACAAATAGGCGAGGCAAGGCCCCCCGATAAGCGCCGTAACCGCGCCTACCGGAAGCTCGCCGTACGAGCTGTTGTTGGCCAGCCGGCTGCCCACGTCGGCTGCCACCAGAATGACGGCCCCCCATAAGAAAGAGGCCGGCAGAAGCAGCTTGTGGCTGCGCACCCCGATCAAGCGAACCAGATGCGGCGCGAGCAGCCCGACAAAGCCGATCGGACCGACGATACTGACGATCACGGCGGCAAGCAGCAGCGCCAGAACCAGACTGATCAGCCGGATGCGCCCTACATGCTGACCGAGCGACTGCGCCGTCTCTTCGCTGAGCAGCAGCAGGTCGAGCGAGCGGGAGAGAAACAGGGCTGCCGCGGCGGCAGCCCCAACCCAAGGCCAGGCGGCGCCAACGCCGCTCCAGTCGTTCTGTACGAGCGTGCCGCTGCCCCACAGAAACAGGCCGCTCGTTTCCTCTTCGAACAATAGCTGCAGCGCGCCGGTCATCGCGGACACGGCCATCGATACGATCATTCCGGCCAGTGTCATGCGCAGCGGCGTCGCGCGCAGCCCCCCGGCCAGCGAATAAGCCAGCAGCGCCGCGAAAACGGCACCGCCGAACGCCACCAGCATCGGCGAGACGCCCATCAGCGACGGGGCGAACACGGTGGCCGCCACGACCGCGAAATAGGCGCCTGCATTGATGCCGAGCGTACCGGCCGAAGCCAGCGGGTTGCGGGTAATCGTCTGCAGCAGCACGCCCGCGACCGCAAGCGCCCCGCCGGCCAGCATGCCGGCAACGACTCGCGGCAGCCGCAGCGTGCGTACGATCTGGTGCTCGGCCGTATCCTGCGGAGCGAAGACCGCTTCAAGTACCATGCGGGGAGTCAGATCGGCCGCTCCCTGCATCACATGAACGACCATGAGCAGGAGCAGCAGCGCCGCTCCCCCTCCGAACACGAGAACGGGCGGGGCCCAGCCGCGCATAAAGAAAGCAGCGTTTACGCCGCTTCTTTCCGTTCTCATTTGGTCATCGCCGCCGCCGCTTTTTCAGCGATCAGCTGTGCCGACAGCGGTCCGCCGAACAGCCACGTATCGCCGCCCATCGCGTACATCCGGTTTTCCTTGACGAAATCGAGGTTTTTCCATACCGGATTTTCCTTCAGTTGATTGGTGAAAATGTTATCGTCATCCTGCACGATGTAGAAGAAATTCGCTTTCTTCATGGCGAGCAGCGGCTCGACGCCCCCTTCTTCGAAGGTCGGGACGTAGCCCTTCGGCTTGAACGCGTTTTTCATCCCCAGCTTGATCAGCACCTTGGCCGACATCGCGTTATCCGACATGATGCGCATCGTCGGCGCTTTTTTCAGCGAGAAAGCTTGCACAAGGATGAATTCGGAGTCCGCTTTGCCCGCTTTCTTCACTTTGTCGGCCAGTCCGGCAATCGCCGTGTCGACTTCCTTCAGCACTTTTTCCCCTTCGTCCTTCTTGTTCAGCGCGTCCGCGGCGATCCGGAAATTTTTCTCCATCATCGCGTAAGCATCCGGCTCCTTTTCCGTGTTCGTATAAAACACGACGGTCGGAGCGATCGCTTTTAATTTATCGTAAAAGGCTTCGACGCGGTTGGTCGCGATGATCAAATCCGGCTTCAGTGCGGAGATTTGCTCCAAACTCGGCTCGACCCGGCTGCCGACATCCTTCACGTCCGGGGACAGCTCGTGCTTCACCTTCACCCATTTCTTGTAGCCTTCGATATCGGCAATGCCGACCGGCTGTACGCCCAGCGCCAGCACATCCTCGACAACCGACCATTCGATGGCGACGATGCGCTGCGGCGTGCCTTTGATCTCCGTGGTGCCGAGCAGATGGTTGATGGTCCGAACCGCCGGATCTTGCGATTTGCCCTGCTCTTGCGTCGAAGCTTGCTCCGGCTTCTTGGCGTCGGTGCCGGAAGCGGCTTTCGGAGCGGAAGATGTATTGGTATTCGCCGTTCCGCAGCCGGCGATGAAGAGCATGGCGCAGCAAAAGACCAGTAAAAAACAATGCATAGATCGTGACATGATAGAGCCCCCCAAGTATGTACATTAATTGATAATAATTATCATTATCAATTGACAGTTTAAAATGGTTTCCTGCTTCTGTCAATCCCCAGTTGTTCGGATGAAATTGGAGATGAAAACTATGGCTAAAGATTTTCCCGGGAAATACTTTATGAGATAATGATGCCAACAAAGCAGGCGTTACGAAAAAGGGGGAGCCTTCGTGAACCACAGTATGACGCTGAATTCGGACGATGAGCGGATAAGTTACCTTCGCCGCAACGATGCCAAGCTGGCCGCTCTGATCGCCCTCATCGGCGAATTGACGTTTAACGTGCGCAGCAGCCATTTTGAGTCGCTGGTGCTGTCGATTGTCGGGCAACAGCTTTCCGTGAAAGCAGCAGCCACCATCAACAACCGGGTAAGATCGCTCGTCTCCTCCATCACTCCCGAGGAGATCGCCCACGTCGATCCGGAAGCTCTCCGAACCGCAGGGCTATCGTTCGCCAAAATCAACTACATCAAAGACTTGAGTGCCAAGCTGCTTCATCAGGAAATCGACCTGACCCTGTTGCCCCAACTGGAAGACCGCGAAGTCGTTGAGATGCTCACCAAGGTAAAAGGGATCGGCCAATGGACGGCAGAAATGTTTCTGATCTTTTCTTTGGGGCGAATGAACGTGCTGTCTCTGGGCGATGTGGGACTGGTGCGAGGAGCCCGATGGCTGTATTCGGCAGAACATAAAAAAGACGGCAACCCTTTGGCGCAGCATGCGCAGAAATGGTCGCCGTATTGCAGCGTCGCCTCCCTCTACTTATGGGAAGCCGTCAACCGCGGATATGTCGATTCAGGCAAAACGGTCGAGGAACTCGTCTCAGGCTGAGCTGCTTTTTCCGTCGAACCGTCGGTTCAGAGCAAATCGTCGAATAGGCTTGACTCGGTTTTGGAAGGCCAGCGCTGCCCCCGTTCCCAGTTCAAAACAAACGACTCGTAGCGCCGATTCTCCGGGAAAACGTCCAAATTCCCGAAATACCTCTCGATCGCGAGAAGCTGGGACGTATGGGCGCGCAGCGCTGCTGCTTTGACGCTCCATGCTTGCTCCGTATCAATGACGAGCGTAGGCTCGTAGCCTTGCTCGGTCAGCGTCTTCGACCGAATGTAGTACAGCTTCTGGACCGATGGGCACCGCCCGTTCAGGACGGCCGCTGTCGCAAACCGCGAAATCGCCATATGATCGGGATGAAAATTGCCACCATCCTCCGGAAACGTTACCACGATTCTCAAACGGTGTTTGTTGATGAAACGGATGACCGCCTCCAGAAAGAGCGTCTCGTCGACCGTGTCCAGTTTTCCGTCGGGGAAGCCGAGATGCTTCACTTCCGCAATGCCCAGCACCGCGGCGGCCTTCTCCATTTCCTTGACCCGGATCGCGGCAAGCTCCTCCTTCGTCGCTTGCGCCGCGTAGCCGTTCTTTTGCCCCGCTTCGCCCTTGGTCGCCAGCAGCAGCACGGGCGCATGCCCTTCATCCGCCAGCTGCCGGATCAGGCACGCGCTCAAAAAGGTTTCATCGTCCGGGTGCGCGTATAAAAATCCGATCGGTTCTCCCATCGTCAGACGCCTCCTTTTTAGACCCATTATAGCCTACTTTCGGGAGATCAAAACGAGCGACATCCCTTTTTTCCGTATCGGTCATCTGCCCCTTTTCGTAACGGAAGGGGGCTGGCGAATGACGGCCACGCTCGATTCCCGCACAATGAGCCGAGGCTCGAACTGTACGCGTTCATATTCCCCAGTACCGTGGTCGCGAATCCGCTTCAGCAAAAGCTCGGTAGCCAGGCGGGCCACTTCATCCCCCATGATCGAGACCGAGCTGATTTGCGGGCTTGTCACCGTCGACCACAAGTTGTTGTCGATGCCCACGACCGCCACATCCTCCGGTACGCGAATGCCCAGCTCCTTGAAGCGATTCACAATGCCGATGGCCACCATGTCGTTGACCGCATAGATGGCATCCGGCATATGTTTGAGGCTGTAAAAGTAATCGGCCGCGCGCAAGCCTGTTTCAAACGAGAAATCCTCGCCGAAAAAAACGAGGGAAGGATCTACCTGCGGCAGCGACTGCTCGTAGGCAAAATACCGTTCCTCAATTTTGTTCTTCGGGGCACCCGCGTATGCGATTCTCGTCCGGCCGATTTTGATTAGATGCTCCATCACGAGACGGCCTTCCTGGCTGGCCAAGCCGACAACGTCCGCTTTTACATGATCGTCGAGCTTTTTGCCATAGTTGATAATCGAGACGGGTACGCTTGCTTTATTGATCAGTTCCACCAATGTTTTGGGATACGCGAGCGGCATAATAATCAGCCCGTCCACATGCAGCTTCTTTACCTCGCGCACCGTTTCAAGCTCGGTCCGGGCGTTCCCGGTGGTGTTGATCTGCACGACGCGGTAGCCATGCTGCTTCGCCGTCTGTTCCACGGACCAGGCGATTTCGGGAATGATCGCATTGCGGATATCCGGCACGGCCAGGGCAATCTGGTACGTTTGCCGCACCTTCAAGCTTTGCGCCGAAGTATTCGGAGTGAAGCCCATTTCCTCAATTACCTGCAGGATCTGCGCCTTCGTTTTGGGACTGATTCCGCCGCTATCGTTAATGGCGCGCGATACGGTGGCGATCCCCACCCCCGCTTTCTTCGCCACATCTTCAATTGTTACTTTTTGCTTTCTGGTCAAGAGCGATGTCCTTTCTTGATTGGAATCGTTTTCTATGATACGAACCGATGTCGCTTGTCTCTTTTTATTATAGCATACGATGCCGCCGTTTGTGACGAGCCATTGGCAAGCACGTTAAGCCGTCCCCTCTGCTTAAACCATCTTCATTCGTAAATCAATTTGACAAATGTATCAAACTTGTGACATTATTTATTGACGGAAACGTTTCCTATTTTATCGCTAAATTGATTTTATTACTCGACCCAGTAAGGAGATGTAATGCAAGCATGAAGGCGTTGCGATGGCATGGTGTGAAGGATCTGCGTTTGGAAACGATTACGGAACCACAAGCGCTCCAAGGAAAAGTGAAAATCCGCGTGGAATGGTGCGGCATTTGCGGAAGCGACCTGCATGAATATGTGGCCGGCCCGATTTTTATTCCGGAAAGCACTGCCCACCCGCTGACAAAAGAAAAAGCCCCTATCGTGATGGGGCATGAATTTTCCGGACAAGTCGTCGAGATCGGGGAAGGTGTCGCCTCGGTGAAGGTGGGCGACCGGGTCGTCGTCGAGCCCGTCTTCGCGTGCGGGACATGCCCGTCGTGCAAGCAGGGCAAATATAACCTCTGCGAAAAAATGGGCTTTCTCGGCCTCGCCGGTGGTGGTGGCGGCTTCTCCGAATACGTAGCGGTCGATGAACACATGGTCCACAAAATTCCCGACAGTGTCTCTTACGAGCAAGGCGCTCTGGTCGAACCGTCCGCTGTCGCGCTGTACGCCGTTCGTTCAAGCCAACTGAAGGTCGGGGACAAAGCCGTCGTGTTCGGTACCGGCCCGATCGGCCTGCTGGTCATCGAGGCACTGAAGGCTTCCGGCGCCTCGGAAATTTATGCCGTCGAGCTTTCACCGGAACGCAAGCGCAAAGCGGAAGAGCTCGGCGCGATCGTCATCGATCCGAAAGAATACGATGTGGTGCAAGAGATTCACAAACGGACAGGCGGCGGCGCCGACATTGCCTTCGAGGTCACCGGGGTACCTCCTGTTCTCACCCAAGCTATCGAGTCGACCAAAGTCGCCGGACAGATCATGATTGTCAGCATCTTCGAAAGAGAAGCGCCGATCCGGCCGAATCACCTCGTCATGAAGGAGCGGAACATGACAGGCATCATCGGGTACCGCAATGTATTCCCGGCGGTCATCCGGTTGATGGAAAAAGGCTTTTTCCCTGCCGAGAAGCTGGTTACGAAGCGAATCAAGCTGGACGAAGCGGTGGAGCATGGCTTTGAGGCGTTGTTGAAAGAAAAGAATCAAGTAAAAATCCTCGTAACTCCTAAACCGTAAACAGCGGATTTTAGCGAAAAGCAGTCTCGGCATGGATGTCCGGGATTGCTTTTCTTTATACGCCGGCAACGTGGCGTGTTACCGTTTGGTCGTTACCCATTTTTAATGCAGCGGTTTGATAAATTTCTTTTTTTCTTTAGACCAAGCTTTAATAATGACTCCATCATTTCTTATTAACTGGTAGTTCTCACACTCTTTGATTATCAACCTCCAAAGATCATGCCGAAGAATGTCCTCGTCTGACGGTTCCAAGGGGGACCAATCAAGTTCGCCTAATGCTTTTATGTTAATATCTTCATAAGTTTCATACTCCGTGAGGCATTCGGAACATCTAAAACGAATTTTATGATTGATGCTGTTCTTCTTTATTTCTATCCATCCCTGATTACAACCATCACACCAATCAACTTTGTATTTGTAAACTGCTGTCATCCTGTTCCTCCTTTAAATCAGAATGACGACGCAAGGGTGAGTGCAATGTAGTTTTTATCTTTAATCATGTCTCGGATATGATAATGATTTTAAATCCAGGTTTCTTTTGCTCAAGCTCCAAAAATATGTCTAAGATCTTTTCTGCATAAGTACCTAAATTTTTGACTGCTATATCATAATTTTTCCACTCAATTGTAAGTGGAGATTCTAAAAAATCGGTAAAGAATTCCCACATCGAATCTAGGTTATTCCCCCAATAGGTGTGCTTCAAATGTTCTTTCTTTACAAGTTTTCCCCTTAAAATATTATGCGTTGTGTCGTAAGAAACGAATTCTACCCCATCTATTGTTATTTTTTTCATGAATACCTCATTCTGATTTATAAATCGGACCATTATCTACTAGAATAAATGTCATCTACTCAAAATAAAACAGAAAACTAGCACCATCATGCTTATAAAAGTTATACCAATTTGAACAACTTTACTTAATTTACTGTAAATTAATTTTATTAAAAGCAACGATAATATTAAGGAAACAAGTGGAATAATCGTAAACCCAGATAATGACAATATTAGTATTTGGCCTTCAAGATCGACTCTTCTCTCCAAGTAAGCTCCTAAACAATATACTATGATAAACCATATATTTAAAGCTACTGTTAGAAAAGAAATTATTTTCATTGTTCTATTGTATAACAGTCATGTACACCTCCGTAAAATTATTTATGCCGACTATTCCTAATTCGACCGACAGAAAAGTCTCCAAATTGTTGCATACGATTAAAATAATCATTTGGAAGATTTCCTCCAAACCAAGATAAGAGACCAAAATCTACTCCTGATACGACTCCTTGACAAACATTTGAACAAGTGTTGCCCCCACTATATTGAGGTACTTTTTGGAATGTCGACATTGCTCTGTCCATCATACTACTCTTTTGTCCTGAATTAGTAGGAATTGCAATGTATCTTGTATAATAATCATTTTCAGGATTAGCATAGCCATTCGACTTACCAGAAGTAGTATTTTCAATAACTTCACCATCTACTTTTCCAGTTGAGAAAAAATCATCAACAGATGTGACAAATGATAGTTTTGACGCCCACCAGTACCTATAACTTTTTTAACCTGACTAGCATCAAGCGATGCATCTGGTCCGAAAGATAAAATCAAACCTTCACCTTTGGAATTCTTAAACAACATCGCATTATGCCCTAATGATCCCACTGCATCCTCGTTATTTATAAGGTAAACGGTAGTAAGATCAGATTCCATAAAATGCTCTTTATCTGAAAAATATTTCGCACCATTTATCCCTGCTTTAAAATCAAGAAAATCTTTTCCACCATTACATCCACCTGCATGAGCATAATTTGTGCCGTTAACTGTATTTGTACACCAGTGGCCTGTAGGGTCAACATTTGTCAACGGATTGTTATGCACATACGTATACAAATTCAAACTGAGCGGATTCGCATTATCCCCTTCATACGTATCCTAGTTGATAAAGCGGCTCATCTAATTAAAAGGGCAACAACTGTTTTCCAATTGCCGCCCAACTATTATTATATCATCCTGCTTGCTTCATGGATATTTCTGGAATATTTTCACTGCTCCGCCGCGCAAACATTTTTTAGTGTTTTTTGCGTTGTCTGGGAAAAAAGAAAAACCACAACGCGAAAGGGCTTGAACTGTAACCCGTAAGATGGACACTTGAAAAAAAGTGACCTCTTACGGT
>NZ_JAMZAW010000014.1 GCF_024158745.1 Paenibacillus tyrphae
GGATATGATTCGACACTTCATACTCCACAACTGTTAACGTTCCCTGATAGCTCAGTTGGTAGAGCACTCGACTGTTAATCGAGTTGTCACAGGTTCGAGTCCTGTTCGGGGAGCCATTCTTGGAGAGGTGTCCGAGCTGGCCGAAGGAGCACGATTGGAAATCGTGTAGGCGTCACAAGCGTCTCGAGGGTTCGAATCCCTCTCTCTCCGTAGAGTTTTATCATCGCTCTTATTTAATAGCATGGCCCGTTGGTCAAGGGGTTAAGACACCTCCCTTTCACGGAGGTAACAGGGGTTCGAATCCCCTACGGGTCACCATTATCCCATGGAGGCTTAGCTCAGCTGGGAGAGCATCTGCCTTACAAGCAGAGGGTCGGCGGTTCGATCCCGTCAGCCTCCACCATAGAATTACTTACTGACGCGGGGTGGAGCAGCCCGGTAGCTCGTCGGGCTCATAACCCGAAGGCCGCAGGTTCAAATCCTGCCCCCGCAACCAATTTATTTGTGTGGAGCCGTGGTGTAGAGGCCTAACATGCCTGCCTGTCACGCAGGAGACCGCGGGTTCGAATCCCGTCGGCTCCGCCATTTAGAAGCTTTTAGCTTCGGAACGAAACGGACAATATCCGAGGGTTCCGAAATTTTTAATTTATGTACCGTGCCGTCGTAGCTCAGCGGTAGAGCAACGCACTCGTAATGCGTAGGTCGGTGGTTCGATTCCTCTCGACGGCACCATTTATGCCACATGGCAATTCATATGGCGGTCGTGGCGAAGTGGTTAACGCATCGGATTGTGGCTCCGACATTCGAGGGTTCGATTCCCTTCGATCGCCCCATAGTCATTGGGGATTAGCCAAGCGGTAAGGCAACGGACTTTGACTCCGTCATGCCTAGGTTCGAATCCTAGATCCCCAGTATTTTCAGCACGAGCCATTAGCTCAGTTGGTAGAGCACCTGACTTTTAATCAGGGTGTCGTAGGTTCGAGTCCTACATGGCTCATCTTCTTACAAAATAAATTGAGCGGAAGTGGCTCAGGGGTAGAGCATCGCCTTGCCAAGGCGAGGGTCGCGGGTTCGAATCCCGTCTTCCGCTCCATCGCAACTTTTGCTTATGAAGATTGACAATCGCTCGTTTTAGTTTTAATCTAAAGTTAGTTTGCGGAAGTGGCTCAGGGGTAGAGCATCGCCTTGCCAAGGCGAGGGTCGCGGGTTCGAATCCCGTCTTCCGCTCCATTTATGATATGCCGGTATGGCGGAATTGGCAGACGCGCGCGACTCAAAATCGTGAGGGAAACCGTGGGGGTTCAAGTCCCTCTACCGGCATTTATAACGGGACGTAGCTCAGCTTGGTAGAGCACCTGGTTTGGGACCAGGGGGTCGCATGTTCGAATCGTGTCGTCCCGACCATTCAATATTTTAATGCGGGTGTAGTTCAATGGTAGAACTCCAGCCTTCCAAGCTGGTAGCGTGGGTTCGATTCCCATCACCCGCTCCATGCGTAAGTTCCAGTAGCTCAGCTGGATAGAGCAACGGCCTTCTAAGCCGTCGGTCGGGGGTTCGAATCCCTCCTGGGACGTCATATTCGAAATTAAGGAGGTCTGGAAACAGGCCTTTTTTGTTGTGTTCTTGTGGCTATTGGCGTTCCCGTTTATAGAGGCTTGGAATTATGGCATTTGTGGAAAAGTTCTGATACAATGGGTTAAAGCTCCTTTCGAGGGGCTTATTTTATTAAGGAGGAACGCATATGAGTCCTATGGCAGCACAAAGGCTGAACTCACGAAGGATAAGAACGTATATAGGGGGGGATATCTACTATGAACCCTAGTTTCGGACGTGGTGCCCGTACCCAATTAATTAACCAATTGCTCTATTTTGACGAACAAAGCAGTGCGTTTCTTGATGACTTTTGCCCTCAGCAAGGCAAGGAACGAGCGAATCTCGAAAAGTTCATCGAACAATATACAGCAGTTTTGGAACGTCTATTGGCGCAAGATGAAGTGCAGTTCATGCATTCCTTATATTCCAAAGTGCTGATCGGCAGTAGTGTAAAAGTAAAGTATGAGGATGACGGTTTAGAGGAAACGTTTACGATTGTATTCCCAACCTTGATCGCGCCTGATAAAAACTATGTTTCATTCTTATCCCCTATGGGGCGGCAGTTGCTTTTAGCTACGTCCGGGGCGGTACAAACGATTGAAATTCCTGCCGGCAGCTTTGCTGTAACGATCGAAGAAGTGAAATACGCTTACTCTGGGGAATTTACGAAGACAGGCTAAGCGGCCTTTGAAAAACATCAGACTGAACATAAGGACAGCTCCTTTCGATATAGGGGCTGTTCTTCTACATTAACCACCAGGAGATCGCCTAGAGCTATACAAAATGTCTACAAAATTTAGCGTTCCGGTTACATTTTGGACCCGGCTATAGCAGTTTGCACCAGTATGACTTATAATAAAAGGGATGAGCAATCCGAATAGAACGTAAGCTCGGATACGCTTAAAACGTTTAAATGGGGTGTAGAGGATGAATTTGTTTGATTTGACCGGAAAAGTGGCTTTAGTAACTGGGGGAGCCGTAGGTCTTGGTGCGGGTATCTCCTTAGGCTTGGCCAAGGCAGGCGCGGACATCGTTATCGTTACGAGCACCGACCGTTCGCGTGAGGTTGAGCAGCAAATCCAAGCGATGGGCCGCAAGGCACACACCATCATAGCGGATCTGATGGATGAAAGCGTATTGAAGAGCGTAGTAGACGAGGCGTTGTCCGTATTTGGGAAAATTGACATTTTGGTTAATAATGCCGGCATTATTCGGCGTACACCGGCTGCCGATCACGCGGCGCAGGACTGGCATGATGTGCTGAATTTGAACTTAAACTCTGTTTTTTTCCTGTCACAGCTTGTTGGGCGTGAAATGATTAAACAAGGGTCGGGTAAAATTATAAATATTGCATCGATGTTAAGCTTTCAAGGCGGGATCAATGTGCCGGGCTATACGGCTTCCAAGCATGCGATTGCCGGAGTAACTAAGGCGCTTGCGAACGAGTGGGCCAGCAAAGGCATTCAAGTTAACGCTATCGCTCCGGGGTACATGGCTACCGACAATACGGCAGCGCTTCGTGCGGATGAAGAGCGAAGCTCGCAAATTTTGGTGCGTATTCCAGCCGGGCGCTGGGGAACTACGGAAGATATGCAAGGACCGATCATATTCCTCGCGTCACAGGCTTCAGACTACATGAGCGGCCACGTGCTTTGTGTGGACGGGGGATGGATGGCGAGATAATGACGGAGAACGGACGAGCGGAGCAGCAGCAGATGTTTCAGCCGGAAATCATTACATTCGGGGAATCGATGGCATTGATGATGCCGGAAGGAAGCAAGGGAATCGAATATTCGTCCCGCTTCCAAGGGCTGTTCGGCGGTGCGGAAAGCAATGTGGCGATCGGGGTGTCCCGTCTGGGCCACAGAGCAGGCTGGTTCAGCCGCCTTGGGAAAGATCCGCTAGGCCGCATGATCATGAAAAAAATCCGCGGTGAGGGCGTTGATGTCTCCCGTGTCGAGCTGACAACGGAAGCGCCTACCGGCTTGATGCTCCGCGAGGTGGTATCCGGGAAAACATCGGTTTATTATTACCGAAAGGGTTCGGCAGCCAGTACGCTGAAGCCGGAGCATTTGGACGAGCAATATATTAAGCAGGCTAAATATTTGCATGTAACTGGTATTACGACAGCGCTCAGTCCGACCTGCCGGGAAACGGTCAGGGAAGCGATGAAACTGGCCCGCAAGCATGGCGTGAAGGTTTGTTTTGATCCGAACTTGAGGCTGAAGCTGTGGTCACTGGAGGAAGCGCGAGAGGTGCTGCTGGAATTGGCCCAGGAAGCGGATTATTTCCTCCCGGGGCTGGACGAGCTGAAGCTGCTGTACCAAACGGACAGCTTCGACGACATTGTGGCCCAGCTCAGCCAGCTTAAAGCGGTATCGATTGTCAAAGGCGGCGAAGACGTCACGTATATCGTCGAACAAGGCCGCGTAAGCTCGGTGCCGTATTTTAAAGCGGAGCAAGTGGTGGATACGGTCGGGGCAGGAGACGGTTTTTGCGCAGGCTTTTTCGTTGGGTTGCTCAAGGGCTATCGTTTGGAAGAAGCGGTCCGCCTCGGTAACCTGATCGGCTGTATGGTGGTACAGATGGAGGGAGACTGGGAAGGCATTCCGACCTGGGAGCAAGTAGAGGCATTTCTAAACAACGTAAAGCATGTCGAGAGGTAGTATCCGATGCAACGAAATACATGCACTACTAACTTCATATTAGGAACGGATGAGAAAATATGAAAAAAATCAAGCTTTTGCAGCAGCTGACTAGTGAAGGCGTGGTAGCGGTTCTGCGCGGAGAGACGCCGGAAGAAGTCGTCGAAATGGCTGAACAGGCGATCGCAGGCGGCATTAAAGTTATCGAAGTGACAATGACGGTGCCGTTTGCGCTGCAAGCTATCGAGAAGCTGGCCAAAAAATATTCAAGCTCGACACAAGATCCGTCCAAGTATGCGATTATCGGCGTAGGTACGGTATTGGATCCGGAAACGGCACGGGCGGGTATTCTCAGCGGAGCGGAATTCGTGGTCGGTCCGGCGTTAAACCTGGATACGGTTACGTTGTGCAACCGGTACCGCGTACCTGTGATGCCGGGCGTGATGACGATTCAAGAGATTCAGCGGGCACTGGAGCTTGGCGTGGATATCGTGAAGCTGTTCCCGGGCAACCTGTACTCGCCATCGACGATCAAAGCAATCAAAGGGCCGCTTCCGCAAGCCAACGTTATGCCGACCGGGGGCGTCTCGCTGGACAATCTCGCCGATTGGATCAAGGCGGGAGCAGTGGCTGTCGGTATCGGTTCCGATCTGACGACGGAAGCCGTCAAAACGGGAAATTTCAGTCTGGTAGCCCAAAAAGCCGCGCAATATATCGAAGCTTACCGGGCCGCGAAAGGCTAAGTTGTCCATCATCTATAGCATATAAAAAAGCAGCGTATTCCCAAACGTTCGTTCGGGTAACGCTGCTTTTTTCTTTGATGAAGATCTTACGAAGGTTGTTTCTTATCGAGTTTATTCGGTAGCTACCGATTGATCGGCTTGCAGACCGACCGGTGCGATCCGAACGAAGCTCGTTTGCAGGTTGTTCAGCAAATGCTCCACTTTCGCTGCGGCTTCCGGTTGCCCGGACTTCACGAGCTCTTCATGGTATGCGCCGAGCAGCTCGCTCAAGTCTTTCATACTTTGTACACCGACCGGTTCGATTTTGACCTTGGCGCCTTTGGCTACCCGGCGTTCGATGGCGGCTTGATCCAGACCCATCTCCGGTACGAGGCGTTGGTAAATGACGCCGCCCGTCATCCCTGCGCAAATCCAAGGACCCGGATCGCCGAGCACAACAGCGCGGCCGTTGGTCATGTATTCAAAGGCGAAGCCTTTCAAGTTCGCACGGGCTGCGATGCCGCCGAGCTCATCTTGAATCGGTGCCGTGATTTCGCCGCCGAATACGACGTCTGCGCCGGAGAACCGGATGCAAGCACGGGTATCGGCATTGCCTTGAATCAGGAACAAGCCTTTTTGCGCGCCGTAGCCGAACGACTTGCCCACGGAACCATTGATGAATTGCTTATGCTTGCTTGGTGCTTTCAGAATCGCGACTTTACCGCCGAGCGACATTTTGCCGACGCCGTCTTCCGCACCGCCGTGAACCGTGATGTTTACGCCGCGGGCATTGAAAGCGGCCAATCCGTTACCCGGTACGGAGCCTTCGGTCATGGTGATGCTTACTGGAGGCAGCGCATCGTAGCTGCCGTCGAAACGATCTCTTACGCGATGGCTTGCATAGCGGCTGCCAAGAATACGGGATTCCGCATCGACTTTGGACCAAGTACGCTCCACCGGCGATTCGAACGAAACGGCATCCGGGAAAAATTGCTGGCCTTCTGCGCCTGCCGCAATGCGAATATCCGAAGATACCGCCGCCGCGACTTCCTCCAAAGCTTCTTGTGCTGCCGCCAAGGACAGCGGAGCCGGACGGAGCAGGTCGGACAGATCGATTTTCTCAAGATGGCTTACTTGCTGCAGCAAGTCGGAACGGCCAACGAGGTCTTGCAGGTTTGCAAAGCCGAGTTGAGCGACGATGTCCCGTACTTCGCGGCCGATCCCGCCAAACAAACGAACAAGCGATTCAACAGCCGTATCGTAGACGCGAGGCACGAAGCGGCGAAGGCCTTTTTCTTCGGCTTCTTCCATCGAGTCGATTTGCGTCGCGATTCCGACGTGACATGTATCCAAGTGACAGCCGCGGCACGTCGTACAGCCGATGGATTGCATTGCGATAGATCCGAAGCCGATGCGGTTCGCGCCGAGCATGACCATTTTCACAACGTCGGCACCGGATTTCATGCCGCCGTCGGACCAGAGCTCCACTTTGTGGCGTAGCCCGGCTTCGATCAGCGCGATATGCGCCAGCTTCGTACCGATTTCGGTCGGCAGACCGACGTGCGTAATGGAGTGAATCCGAGCCGCACCCGTACCGCCGTCAAAACCGGACAACGTGATCACATCCGCGCCCGCTTTGGCAACGCCTACTGCAATCGTGCCGATCCCAGGGACGACCGGAACTTTGACGATGATTTTCGCCTTGCGTCCGCTCGCTTCCTTCAGCTCAGAAATGATTTGCGCCAAATCCTCGATCGAATAAATGTCATGGTTGTTGGACGGCGAAATCAGGTCGGAGCCGATGGTCGCGTTCCGTGCCAATGCGATCTTCGCCGTTACTTTCGAGCCCGGCAGGTGACCGCCTTCGCCCGGTTTCGCGCCTTGACCGATCTTGATTTCCAAGAAGGCAACGGCGTTCGCCAGCTCGACGTTAACGCCGAAACGTCCGGACGCGACTTGGGCGCCGCGGGTCCGCTTATAGCGGCCGAGCATGTCTTTGATCTCGCCACCCTCGCCGTTCATGGTTACCATGTTCAGGCGCTCGCCGGCTTCGGCGTAAGCGCGGAATGCCGTCTCGTTCTGCGATCCGAAGGACATGGAAGAGATGAGCATCGGCAGATCGTGGCCGCCGATGCCAATCTCGACTTGGGAAGGGTCGAGCGGCTTACGGCCTTCGGCGTGCGCTTTCTCATAATTGAAATCCGCAACGTGCCGGATGGAAATACCGTTTTTCTTTTCTTCTTCGCGCAGCTTGTCGCGATAGTCTTCGTACGGAGCCGCTCCGGAAGCCGCATCACCGAGCGCTTTCCACATCCGTTGGAAGAAACGGAAGTTGCGGGCTGCTTTTGCTTTAGGATTGGCAAAGTCGTTGTAACGGGCTTCGGCATCGGCTTCAAGCTCGGCAAAGCCGGTTCCTGCCTTATCGCTGCCCAGGTAGTTTACAATATCCAGTACGTCGGCGAGTTCTGGCTTCAGGCCGATCGACGAGAAGAAGCGGGTATAACCGCGAAGCTCGTGCGTACCGATCGTGGAGATAACCTTCTCCAAGCCTTTCATCAAAGCGGTGAACACTTTGCGTGCCGCCGGTGCACCGTCCTTTGCCGCTGCCGTAGTAAACAAGATGTAAGGGGACAGCACATCCGCGCCCAAGCCGCAAGCAACGGCCATATCGTGCAGGTTGCGGATAGCCGCGCTGCGCAGTACGATCGTCGTTTGACGGCGCAGGTTGTTGCCGTAGCCGAGCTTCACTTCGCGAAGCGCGATATCGACTTTGGATACGGCCAGATGCGGGTCCATCCACAGCCGGTCGTTCTGATGCGCCTCGCTATCGTCCAGCACAAGCAGCATAGCGCCTTTGCGCACGGCTTGCACGGCGTCCGCCGCAAGCTGCTCCAGGGCATCCTTCAGCGAAGTGCCGCGGGCGAACGTCGTCGACAACGTGGCGACGGCATCGCCGTTTTGCGCACCGAACATGGCGACAAGCTGCTCGTAGCTCGGCTGTTTCAATTCAGCCAAAGAATCGATACCGTTGCTGCCCTCCAACACGACGGGATAAAGCAGCTCTACCCGCAGCCGATCATCCGGCTGGCTGTACACGGCTGGGCGAGGCCCTACGACAACGCGCGTGGAGAAGTGCTCCATCTCGCGGTCGCGGTCGATCGCCGGGTTGGTAACAACAGCGACGCTTTCTTTAATGAAATCCGGAATATTCTGACGTTCCCAGTTCAACGCGGCATGCGGGCTATCATGACCGAGCGAGCGAATCGGCTCTGCGCCGGTCTCGGCGGTCGTTTCGATCATTTGGATGCCGTCGCGGTCCCATCCGAACGCGCTATAGAGCGCATCAGTAGGCGTGACGTCGGCGGAAGGCGCCGCTTCGACGGCCGGAATTTCATTATTCAAGTGCTTGCGCTGTCCATCAAGGCCAAGACGGCTTTGCACGCGCTCCAGCACGGTGGATTGCACCAGATGATACGGAATAACCTGAACATGCTCACCCGGTGTCAGGACGACGCCGACTTTTTCGCCCGGTGCGATCGGTTTCGGATCTGCGACCATCTCGCCGACCGTAATGACGCCTTGTTCCGAGGAGAAATACAGGGACGTTTCGCTTTCCACCATCCATACCGGACGCAGACCAAGCGCGTCGACGCTGAAAATGCACTCGTTGCCGTAACGGGAAACGATTCCTGCCGGTCCTTGCGCGTAATGGCCCCAAGCTTGGCGGAAGTAGACGTACATGTCCTGCAGTTCCGGACGGAAAAGCTTCATTTCGTTAAGAATCGGAGGGAAAACGACTTCCATCGCTTCGAACAAGCTGAGGCCGAAACGGTGAATGAACGTTTCGATGGTACGGTTCATATCCTGGGAGTCGCTGCCGCCGTCAACGAGGGGCACGCCGACCATGTCGGCTTCGATCCGCATCTTTTTCACCGTATTGATCTCGCCGTTATGGCCAAGCAGCGAGAACGGCTGCACGCGGAAGAAGCTGGATTGAGTGTTCGTGGAGTATCGGTTGTGTCCGATAGTAACCTGCGCTGCGAACAGCGGGTCGCGGGTGTCATTGAAGTATTTCGGCAAAATGCTGGCGGCGCCCATCACTTTGTAAGCGGCCGTGACGTTGCTGAGGGTGGCGACGTGTACGTTATATTTGGCTTCGATCGCCACATGAAGCTCAAACAGATGGTCGGAGACTTTCACTTCCTGCTTGTCACAGAGACCTGCGATTTGCCAGAAGGTCGGTTCGTCGTTTCGTCCGTTCGGACCGAGCACGCTGCTGTCCACTTGATTTTCCTGCTCCAAGAGGATGCTGACTTGGAACTGGGAGAACAGCTCGCGGATGCCTTTTTGCATATCGGGAGCGGAGATGTCCAGCTTGCGCGGCACGAAAATGTGCGCGACGGAGAATCGCTCGTCATAAGCAAGCTTGCCGTCGAGACCGGCGTCGGTCAGCTTTTTCTCCCACAGGGCGCGCGGAATGTCGGTCAGGATGCCGCAGCCGTCGCCTTCCCCGTTAATGAAACCCGAACGATGCTCCATTTTCACGAGGGCGTCGATCGTCTTTTGAATGTTGTCGCGGGACGGAAATCCGTCTTTTTCAATAATACAGATGATACCGCAGCTATCATGTTCGGTGGCCAATAAATTCTGAAAGCGGCCTTCATTGCGCATAACTTGATTCATTCTCGTGGTCAGCAGGCTGACCGTCACCTCCCATTAAAATTAGTTGCGGGTTCGTCCTGAAAAGAAGGCTTTGTTCATGTGAAGCAAGAAAGCGGAAAGAGTCAACGAATCATTGCAATGAATAAAAATACATTTATTCTGCATAATTGACTTGATTTTCGGTTTCTCGATTCAGCAGAAGCTGTGCGGAAGCGGGTGATAAAAGGGACAACGCCCCAACCGTCCAAACGCACAGCTTCATAGTTAACATGGCAAAAACCTTACATTTAGCCGAATTTACTTAGTTTAAAAGTATTTATAGAATATCACGAAATTTCATGTGAGACAATAGAACATTGAAGGGAAATGTTAATTGTAAGCGCTGTCTATTTTGCATAACTGGTGAATAAAGGCAATTTCGGAGCGGAATGATGAGGGTTGATAAAAAACGAACGAACTATTATCTTTTTCCGATAATAGTTCGTGATTTGGGTGATAAATGGAATTTATTGCCGATCTCTCGGTTAAGCGTTCATGCGGGCGAATGCGCGATTTGCCGCTTCTATCGTATAAGCGACGTCTTCGTCCGTATGAGCCGTCGTCAAGAACCAGGCTTCATATTTGGAAGGAGCCAGGCAGATGCCATCCTCCAGCATGTAGCGGAAAAAGGCTGCAAACTGCTCGCCGTCGGTATTTTGAGCTTCGTCGTAATTCGTAACCGGATGGTCGCAAAAGTGTGTCGACAGTGCGCCGCGGATGCGGTTTACGGTTAGGGCGATGCCGTGCTTGCGAGCCCCTTCGGCCAGACCCGCTTCCAGCATGGCGCCGAGCCGGTCCAGCCGCTCGTAGGTGCCGGACTCCTGTAGCGCCTCCAAGCACGCGATCCCGGCGGAAATCGATGCCGGGTTACCGGCCATAGTGCCGGCTTGGTATGCCGGTCCGAGCGGAGCCACTTGCGCCATGATCTCTGCGCGGCCACCGTAAGCGCCGATCGGCAGTCCGCCGCCGATGATTTTTCCAAGGGCCGTCAGATCGGGCTCAATGGCTGTATAATCGGTGCCCTCGGGCAACCCGGCGAAGGTGGAGGCAGCGCCGTAATGGAAGCGGAACGCGGTGATTACCTCGTCGTAGATGACAAGGGAGCCGTTCCGGCGGGCGGCGGAGCACAGTCCTTCCAGGAAGCCGGGCTTCGGCATGACCATGCCGAAGTTGCCGACAATGGGCTCGACCATGACCGCGGCCACGTCGCTGCCCCAGCGCTCCAGCGCGGCGTCCAGTGCGGCGAGGTCGTTGAACGGCACGGTAATGACCTCGTGCGCGATGCTGACCGGAATACCGGCGCTATCCGGTATGCCCAGGGTGGACGGGCCGGAGCCCGCGGCGACGAGCACAAGATCCGAGTGGCCGTGGTAGCAGCCGGCGAATTTGATGATTTTGTTCCGGCCGGTATAGGCGCGGGCTACCCGGATCGTCGTCATCACGGCTTCGGTACCGGAGTTGACGAAGCGGACCTTATCAAGCGACGGAATCGCTTCTTTCAGCATGCGGGCGAAGCGGATTTCGAGCTCGGTCGGCGTACCGTACAATGTGCCATTCTCCGCCGCACGGACAATGGCGGAGGTCACATGAGGATGCGCGTGGCCGAGAATGATCGGACCGTAGGCGGCCAAATAGTCGATGTAGCGGTTGCCGTCCTCGTCCCAGAAATACGCTCCTTGCCCGCGTTTCATGAATACGGGCGCTCCGCCGCCCACGGCTTTGAAGGAGCGGGAAGGGCTGTTGACTCCGCCGACGATATGCTCGAGCGCTTCCGCATAAAGCGCTGCAGAGCGTGTGCGGGGCTTGGCTTCGGATGCGTTAGACGCAAATGGATTGCTCATTAGGATTCAAGTCCTTTCCATCTATGTATATCTACATTATAAAGGATTAGCGTTCCGGCAGTGAATTTTTCTCTGAATCTGATCGGTGCCTCATTCTGCAGGAAGGTGGAGAAGCGAGCCTTTAAGCACCGTTACCGCTTGACCATGGATGTGAAGACGGTCATCGACTAGCGCCAGTCTAAGAACGCCTGATCGTGCAGACGATTGAATGGCCGTCATCCGGTCTTTTCCCAGCTTGTCCCGCCAGTAAGGCGCCAGTGCGCAATGGGCCGATCCGGTTACCGGATCTTCGTCGATTCCCAGCGCCGGGAAGAAGCAGCGGGAGGCGAAGTCGTACCGTTCATCCTGCGAACGGGCCGTAACCAGCACGCCGCGGACGCCAAGCTCCGCCATGATGGCAAAATTGGGCTTTAGCTCCCGCACGGCTTCCTCCGAGTCCAATTCGACCAGCAAATCCAGCCCGTTGGTTCCGATAAAACGGGGCACGGCCCCGCCCAGGGCATCGGCCAATCGGTTCGGCGCGTCCGTTTCGGTAATCCGCTCCACGGGAAAATCAAGCCGGATCCAGCCATCCTCGCTCACGGAGGCCGTCAGCGGGCCGCTAAGTGTGTGAAAAGTCAAAGCCTGTTTGCGGTCTGCCCGCCCGGTTTCCCACAAGTAATGAGCGCTGGCCAGCGTAGCATGGCCGCACAAATCCACCTCAACCGTCGGCGTAAACCAGCGAAGCTGGTAGCTCCCGTCCTGTTGGGGGGAGAGAAACGCCGTTTCCGATAAGTTCATCTCCATCGCAACCTGCTGAAGCCATGGGTCGGAAGGATAGCGCTCCAGCAAACAAACCGCCGCAGGGTTGCCGCGAAACGGCTTGTCCGCAAACGCGTCAATAATGTGCATTTCCATCATAAGAACGGTGCTCCTTTCAGGTCAAAAGCGGGAAGCCCCAGGCCTCCCGCTCGCGTATGGTTCATAGCTGCTATTGTTTTTTGGCCGGTACGGTGCCGGTCGTGCTTTTATTGCCACCTTCCTTGCCGGCAGGAGCCAGAGGGTCCCTGCCTTCGAACAGTGCCTTGATGTAATCCTGCAGCTTGGTACGGTTTACGCTGAGGACTTCGGCGCCGCCGACCCGTTTTTCAATCAGCAGCTCGGAAGGCGGAATTTGCTGGCTGACCATCCCCTCGGTTTTGGCCTCGAAAGCGAGCGTGCCGAGCTTCAGCATGTCAGTTGTCGTCAAGTTCGTTTCGAGGTAAGGATCGATGCTGTTCAATATTTTCGGCAGTCGGATCAGGGATCCGGTCGTCTGCATTTTTTGCGCGACGGCCTGCAAAAATTTGCGCTGCCGCTCGGTGCGGGAAAAGTCGCTCATCGCATCGTGCCGGAACCGGACGTACTGCAGCGCCATTTTTCCGTCAAGGTGCTGCATGCCCTTTTTCAGATCGATATCGTACTCGTGGCCGTCTTCCGAATCGCGGTATTTCATGTCCTTCTCTACCTCGAGATCAATGCCGCCGATGGCGTCGGTCAGCGCGATGAAGCCTTTGAAATCGGTATAGAAAAAATATTGAATCGGAATGCCGAGCAGGTCGCTAACCGTGCGCATGGCCAGATTCGGCCCGCCGATGGCAAGTGCCGTATTGATGCGGTCCTCGCCATGCCCTGGAATTTTCACGTACGTGTCGCGCAGAATGGAAAATAAGTACGCTTCCTTCGTCACCGGATCGATGGAGGCGACCATAATTGAATCGGAACGCGGAACTTCGTTCTTTTTGAGTCCCCGGGAATCGCCGCCGAGAATGAGTACGTTCACCCGCGAATTGCCCTCCCATTTGGGCGGGGTGTAGCTGTCCGACATGCCGAGCTGCTTCGGGGTAAGTCCGCCGAATTTGGTCGTTTCGGGATGACTTTGAATGTTATTGGCAAATTGAACAAATGAATATGTAAAATAGCCGATTCCTGCAAGCAACAGCAGCAGCAGCGAAATGAAAAGCCATTTTATCGTACGGACCATGGGAATTCGGTTCCCTCCTCTGGTTGCGTTCGCTTTTCCTGATCGTAAGGTTGGTGTATCATAACGGGTATAGGTTTTGACAATGCCGCAGGAACATGCATACGTTAGGACAGGAAACTATTTCATTATTATAAAAGGTTTCAATCCGCGCCTGCAAGCTTCGGCATATTTTGACAGGAGGACCTACACCTATGAATCTCGCCATCGATGTGCATCGGCTGAGAAAAGAATTCAAAGTGCAGAAAAACCGGGAAGGCTTGAAAGGCGCTGTACGCGACCTGTTCAGGAGAGAGTATAACCAAGTCGCCGCGGTGAAAGACATCAGCTTCCAAATTCCGCAGGGTGAGATTTGCGGCTACATCGGCGAGAACGGAGCGGGCAAATCGACCACGATCAAAATGCTGACCGGCATTCTCGTTCCCACTTCCGGAGATATTCGCGTTGGCGGCTTCGTTCCTTATAAAGAGAGGGAAAAATTCGTCCGCAACATCGGCGTCGTATTCGGCCAACGCAGCCAGCTTTGGTGGGATATCGGCGTGATCGAATCGTTCCAGCTGCTCAAGAAAGTGTATCGCGTCCCGGATGCGGAATACCGCAGCCGTATGGACGAGCTGGTGGAGCGGCTGCAGCTTGGTGAGCTGCTGAACCGGCCTGTGCGGAAGCTGAGTCTGGGCCAGCGGATGCGCTGCGAGCTTGCCGCGTCGCTCATTCACAATCCGGAAATTTTGTTTCTGGACGAGCCTACGATCGGTCTGGATATTATGGTCAAGACGGAAATCCGCGAGTTTCTGAAATCCATGAACAAACGATACGGCACGACCATTCTGCTGACAACCCACGATCTGCAGGACATTGAAGCGCTGTGCTCCCGGGTCATTATGCTCGACGACGGCCGGATCATCTACGACGGAGGGCTTGAGGAGTTAAAAGAGCGCTGGGGCAAAGGCAAAGAAGTTATTCTCCGGTTCTCGGAGCCGGTATCGCTGCCCCGTTTGCAGGAGCTGACCGCAGGATTGCAAGTGGAATGGTCGCTCGATAACGAGCTGACGGCCAAAGTATGGATTCCCCAGCAGGCGGCAAGCGTCTCCGAGGTGCTCAGCCGGGTCGTCGGTATAACGACGATCGAGGACATTAAAATCCTCGAAACGAATACGGACGACATCGTGCGGGAAATTTACAAATCCGGATCGGCGGAAGCGAAAAAGGAGCTGCGCGAAGAACAGGAAGTGACGCTGCATGGTTAGCGCTTATCTGGACATTATCCGCATCCGCTTCTTGATGATGCTCGCTTACCGGGTCAATTATTACAGCGGGATTATTATTTATGCCCTTAATATCGGGGCGTACTATTTTCTGTGGAAGGCAATTTACGGGACGAAAGAGCTGCTCGGCGGGATGACCGTGACACAGATGACGACTTATGTGGCTATATCGTGGATGGCGAGGGCGTTTTATTTTAACAATCTGGACCGGGAAATTGCGAACGAGATCAAAGACGGCAGTGTCGCGATCCAGTTCATCCGCCCGTACAATTACATCGTCGTCAAAATGATGCAGGGTCTCGGTGAAGGCTTGTTCCGGTTTTTTCTATTTTCCGTGCCGGGCATGGTGATCGTCTCGTTCTTGTTTCCGGTGCAGCTGCCGTCAGATCCGCTGACCTGGCTTATTTTTCTCGCCATGCTGTTTTTCAGCTTCCTGATCAATACGCAGATCAATATTATTACCGGCCTGTTTGCCTTTTTCCTTGAAAACAACGAAGGCATGATGCGAATGAAGCGGGTAACCGTCGATTTGTTCTCCGGCCTGGTCGTGCCAATGTCGTTCTTCCCGGGCTGGGCGCAAGAGCTGATGAATCTGCTGCCGTTTCCGGCGATCACGTACTTGCCTGGGTCCGTCTTTACCGGCAAGGTCGCCGGTAGCGCCGTTTATAACGTATTTGCCATCCAAATCGTCTGGTTCGTGCTGTTGATTGTGCCGCTCTATGTATTGTGGCGGAGCGCGCGGACGCGGCTGTTCGTACAGGGAGGGTGATGGCGCATGTTCTATGCTAGCCTGTTTGTCAATTATTTGAAAAATTACATGAAAACGCGGCTCACCTATCGTTCCGATTTTTGGATCGAGGTGCTGTCCGATCTGTTGTTTAACGGGTTGAATTTATTTTTCATCCTCGTCGTGTTCCAGCATACCGCGGCGATCGGCGAATGGAACGAGCAGCAGATTTTGTTTATCTATGGCTATTTTATGGTGCCTTACGGCTTGTTTATTACGTTTTTTAATCTCTGGGGATTCACCGAGCGGTACATCGTCAAAGGTGAAATGGACCGGATCTTGACCCGGCCGGCGCATAATCTGGTGCAGCTAATGCTGGAAAATATGGACCCGTCCTCGCTGTTCAGTGCGCTGGTCGGTCTGATCATCATGATCTATTCCTGGACACAGCTTGATCTCGGGATGATGTGGTACGATCCGCTCATTCTGCTTGTGCTGGTGCTCGGTTCAATCATGATTTACGGGGGCGTGTACATTTTCTTTACATCGTTGTCGTTTTTCTCAGATTCGCCTACCGGCATTTTGCCATTGCTGTGGAACCTGCAAAACTACGGGCGATACCCGATGACGATCTATAACCGTCTTCTTAACATCATGCTGACATGGGTGCTGCCGTTCGGCTTCGTCGGCTTTTATCCGGCCGCCTATTTTCTGGACCGGGCGAATTGGGGAACGTTCGCCTTGCTTACCCCGCTGGTCGGGCTTGTCTTCCTGACCTTCGGGCTGACGGTGTGGAATTACGGGGTGAAGCGGTACCGCGGAGCGGGCTCGTAGATTACGGAGTATTATGTAACAAGTAACATATTGGGATCGCGAGGAGCTGCCGACAGGCAAGCTCCTCTTTGGCATACCCGGACGAGCCGGGAAGAAGGTCACCCTTTGTACCCCTTGCCCGTGGACCATTCGTCTCTCTCGGAATACGAGTAAATATGCTGCGGGCAAGGGACGCAATGATGACGGTTGACGATTTCAACCGGGTGGATGACCTGCACGATTTGGGGATGGTAAAAATCCCGGTATATCCGGATGGGGGGATCGTACATGGTTTGGGTCGGGCACTGAGGATAGCAATCGTAATCGTACATGCAAAGCGGCCCCTTTCGGTTTGGATTTACTCCATAGTATGCGGCAAACGTCTAGTGGATTGGGCCGGTCCCCAGTTCGGCGAAAATTTCAAAAAGTCAAGTCTCTTTGTTTTAAGATTTTTTTAAGCTTTCTTTCATTTTCCTTTAAGCTTGACGTAACGTTGAGTTCATATTTCACTCCTATACTAGCAATAAATCCCTTACCATGAACTGGCACGTTCAAAAAATAGACATAATTGATGATTTTGAGCGAGTTGACAGGGTGGTTTATCCAGTGGTAGAATACCAATCATAGGGAATTGAACATATGTTCAAAACGTTTGTTCAAAACAAATGTTCAAGGCATATGTTCGAAATATAAAAAAGGATAAGGTGGAGAGAATCATGAAAAAATGGACTGGAAAAGCAATGGCATGTACGGTAGCAGCAGCTGTATTGTTTGGTGGAATCGGCGGATTGGCAACGGCTCCTAAGGCGTTTGCGGATGACGAAATTACGTATAATGTCGTTCCGGATATGTCGATACCGCTGCACAAACGCGTAGATCTTGGTTTGAATGCCATTGTCGTTCAAGCATCCGGCATTATTGAGATGAGTGTGGAGGATTTGAAGGATGAACTCCAAAAAGGCAAAACGATCGCAGAAGTGGCCAATCTGCACGGGGTAAATCATTCGGAATTGCTCAGCAGATTGATCAATCCTATGATTGATAGAGTTGACAATGCTCTGAGCCAAAAGGTCATCACTGCAGGCGAAGCAACACAATTGAAACAAGAAGCAACCGATACGGTTACTGCAGCTGTCAGCAAAGGTGGCTATAAAGATAAACTGCAAGGCACATACAGCAAAAAGCTTAAGCTGAAAACTCAAGTCGATGAAGAGTCCGTAGCAAAAGTACTTGGCATCTCTGAAGCTGAGTTAAGCACTTATTTCAACAACGGCAAAACGATTGCCGATATTGCGAAAGAAAAAGGCCTTAACGAAGATCAAGTCATTGCAGGCTTGAAGGATGAGCTGAACGCTTCCCTGAAAGCATTCATCAATAAGAAATAAGAGCTTCAAAACATTTATAGCAAAGCCGTCCTTTTTGAGGGCGGCTTTTTCATTTCGTGGATTAGAAGGTCTGGTAAGGATCAGGTTGTTTTGCGGCGACGGAGTTTCGTATAATGCTTGTACAAAGAAAAAATTGAGGAGATGAACAACTATGCCGCAGCTTCAACCCGGACAACCTGTTCCGGATTTTACTCTGACAGCCGGAAGCGGGGAATCTGTAACACTATCGCAGTTTCGGGGCAAATACGTCGTTCTGTATTTCTACCCCAAGGATATGACGCCGACATGCACGGAGGAGTCCTGCCAGTTCCGCGATTACAACGGACAATTCCAGGCGTTGAACACTGAAGTGATCGGGATTAGCCCGGACGACCTGAAGTCCCATGGGAAGTTCGCGGCCAAGTACGAGCTGCCGTTCCTGCTGCTCTCCGATCCCGATCACGAGGTATGTGAGTTGTTCGGCGTTTGGCAGCTGAAAAAGATGTACGGACGCGAATATATGGGCGTGGTGCGGTCGACGTTTGTCATTGATCCGCAAGGCAAGCTTGTCCGTGAATGGCGCGGCGTTCGGATCAAGGGCCATGTCGAGCAGGTGCTGGAAGCCGTCAAGGCCGCTCAGGCAGGAGTAGGGTCCTTATAGCAAATGTTCGTCTAAAAGCCGGGAGCAAAGCATAGCAGCCCCGGCTTTTAAATTCGTATCAAGACGGCGAAGCAGGAATGCATACGGGGGATGGCGAAAACAAATCTTAGCAATAAATTTCCAGCAAGGGAGCGTTCGTGAATGCAGCGGTATGAAAAACAATCCAGCCGGATCGTCTATGTAGGAACTTATAATGGCGGCGGAAACGATTCTTTATATGTACTTAGCATGGATAAGTCAACCGGGAAGTTGTCTGCCATTGGCGCTTATGCGGAGGTCGAGATGCCTTCTTTCTTGACGATAGATACGGAACGCGGCAGGCTGTTTGCAGTAAGCGAGCTGCAGGATGAGGCAGGCAAGGAAGGCGGGGAAGTGGCTTCTTACGATGTGGAAGCGGAGACCGGGGCTTTGCGCTATATCGGCAAACAGCCTTCTTTCGGAGCTTCGCCGTGCCATCTGGTAACAGACCGTGAGGGGAAGCGGCTCGTCGTAGCCAATTATACAAGCGGGAGCGTAAGCCTATACCCTATCTCGGAAGATGGAAGTATCGGCTCATTGGCGGATCGGAAACGGCATGAAGGACATAGCGTTCGCAGCGACCGGCAGGAAGCGGCTCATGCGCATTGTACCGTCCTGAAAGATTCCCGCATTTACGTCACAGATCTCGGAACGGACAAAATCATGATCTACAACATTCAAGAGAACGAGGCAGAGCCGTCGCTTGTTTTACATGGCGAAGTGCAGGTGCATGCCGGGGCGGGTCCACGTCATATGGCGTTTCATCCTGTGCTTCCATATGCGTATGTGATTAATGAACTCGATTCTACGATTACGGCGTTTGCTTACGGACAAGAAGGTGGAACGCTTCAGGAAATCCAGACGGTGTCCGCGCTGCCGGAAGGGTTTGCAGGGGAGAGCTACTGCGCCGATATTCATATCGGGGTGTCCGGGGATTACTTGTACGGCTCCAACCGCGGGCACGACAGCATAGTCGTCTATCGCATCGACCGGACCAACGGCAATCTGACGCTGATCCAGCACGAGCCGACCGGCGGAGCATGGCCGAGAAATTTTGCCGTCACGCCGGACGGGAAATTCGTGTTGGCCGCCAATCAAAATACGGACTCCATTGTCACGTTGGCTGTAAATGAAAACACCGGCCGGCTGGAGCCCACAGGTCATGAGCTCCGCATACCGAAACCGGTGTGCATCCAATTTTTCGAGTAACGGGCAGCAGGTTTATTTCAGCAGGTATTGATCCACTTCGTCCAGCATCTTATTGGCGGCGATGATCCCGCCGGAGGAGTTCCAAATATCGTCGCTCACTTTAATCACTTTGTTGTTCTTCACGACGTTTAAGTTTTTCCAAAGCGGGTCGCCCGTCCAGTCTTTCTCGACGGCGCTCGCTTCTTTTTTATCGTTATCCCACACATAGTAGAACAGAATATCTCCGTCCATGTCCGGGAGGCGTTCCTTGTTGATTTCGACCGCAAACTCGTTCTTGTCCTGCGCGGCCGGACGTTGGAAACCGATTTTGCTGAGCGCAAGTCCTGCAAACGTATCCTTCATATAAAGCCGTGCTTTCCCCGGAACAAAGCGAACAAGAGATACTTTCGTATTAAGCTTGTCTCCCGCTTTGGCTTTCATGTCCGCGATGCGTTTGTCATATTGCTGCAAAAGCTGCTCGCCCTCGGCTTTTTTGTTAACGGCTTCGGCATATACCCGGAAGTTTTTCTGCCAGTCGGATTGCAGACGCTCCGAGAATACCGTCGGCGCGATGGCTGCGAGCTGCGTGTATACTTTCTCCTGCCGCAGCTTGTTGCCGAGGATCAAATCAGGCTTCAGCTTGGCGATCGCCTCAAGGTTCGGCTGGTTCTCGTCACCGACGACCTCGACGCCTTCCAGATCTTTCTTCAAGTGATCGTACCACGGGTTGCCGGACCAAGATTTAACCGCTCCCACAGGTTTAAAGCCAAGAGCAAGCAGGGCTTCCGTTCCTTCGTTGGTCAGGACGACGATCCGTTTCGGTTGAGCGGGAACTTTGGAAGAGCCCATCGCGTGGTTGATCGTTAGTTCGGATACGGCTGCCGCAGCAGGCTGCTTCTGGGTCGTATCATTAGACGGGGCTGGGGGGTTAGCCGTGCCGCAGCCGCTCAGCATCGCACCCAATGCGGTTGCGCAGGCCAAGAGCGCAGCAGCGGATTTCCATTTCGAACGCAAAGATGTAAACAAAGATGATACCCCTCTCTTTATAAATGAAAATGATTATCATTATCGTAAAAAATTCTACCTTGTTACACTCCCCTTGTCAATCTATTCTTCCATGGTTGTCCGACGAATTTTTCGGGGCGGCGCTCCGGTCATAAAAGAGAAAAACCATCCATATATTCTATCAATACCCATTTCATAGAACTATACGGAGGGATCTCTCATGAAGTACAGACCGCAAGCTTATTCGTTCCACATGATAAGCACCATTTGGACATCCATGCTTGGCCTTACGATCCTGTGGCTTACGGTCTTGACGAACACGGCAGGGGCGGCACCCGGCCATGAAGGAGAGGAAGCTTTATTTGCGCAGCTGAAATCGGGCAAACGCATGGCAATCGAAAAAAGCTATACTCCGGCGGAGAAGCCGACGGTGTACCTGACCTTCGACGACGGACCGAGCAAGCTGACCCCGAAGGTGCTGGACATGTTGCGGGAGGAGGGTGTCCGGGCCACCTTCTTCGTGCTGGGCGAGCAGGTGCAGGAGCGACCGAATATAGCGAAGCGTATTGTGGAGGACGGCCACGCCCTCGGCAATCATACGTATAACCACGTCTACCGGGAGCTGTATTCCGATTTTCGCGCATTTTGGGAGCAGGTCCAGAAGACGGAAAATATATTGCGGGAGACGACGGGCGTCAGGCCGCGTCTTATCCGTGCTCCGGGCGGGACGTACGGCAATTTTGACGCTTTTTATTTCTATTATTTGGGGCAGGCCGGCTACGAGATTTTCGATTGGACCATCGACAGCGAAGATGCAAGGCGCCCCGGGATGACGGCGGATCAGATTGCCCGTACGGTGGAAAAAGGACCGTTCGGAAACGAGGTCATTGTGCTGATGCACGACGGTTCGGGGCATGAAGAAACGGTAAAAGCACTTCCCCGGATCATCCGGTTATTTAAACAAAAAGGCTATGCTTTCGCAACGCTAACTCCGGAGGTGAAGCCGGTACAGTTTTCTAGCGAGAAACCGAAATGGTCCAGAACGGAAACTCGCGAATCGTTCGACAGCCTGCTAGCCGCTGCGCACGAACATAGGGAGCGTTGGACTGCAGAAGATATTCCGGACAAAGATGACTCTCCGAAAGCGCTGCCTGGCTCGCCCGCAGTCATCGCTTATACGGAAGCCGGTCAAAAGGGAGAGCCGGATCGTTTGAATGTGCATTTAGGCGACCGCACGCTTGCTTTAACGAAGGAGCAGTTCCGTATTCGGGACGGGAGCTATAGGGTACCTCTGAGACCATTGATCGAAGCGATGGGCGGAACCGTAGAGTGGAGCGCCGAGTACCGGACGGCTATCGTACGCTATGGAGCGATTACGGCCGAGTACGATTTGGCCCGGCAGGAGCTGAGGGTACGGCGTCCTGCAGCCGAATGGGATGCCGAAGCGAAGCTGCGCATTCACCCGTTTCCTGAAATGGAGCTTGCGGACGGGACGCTGTATGTGCCGCTCCGTCAAACGCTGGAGCACCTGGGCGACCGGGTGTTATCCAGCGAGGTTCCACACGAACGGGGGGGCGTTGAGGTGCAGGCGGCAGTCTATGGCGGCTACCGGACCGGATGGATGCATATTTGATAGACGTAAGGAAGCCTTCCACTCAAGTCTAAAAGCTATGAAAACCGGACATACTGAATGCTAGAATGCAAGATTTGGAAAAACTTGCATACCAAGATTCAGGCAGGAGGTTTTCAGGGTGACAAAATCTGTGAATCTGACGGATACGCCGCAGGCGGTGCTTGAACGGATCGTGTATCAGGTGGAGAAGGTCATCGTAGGCAAACGGGAGGTCATCGAAAAGCTGCTTGTGGCGCTGCTTTGCGGCGGGCATGTGCTATTGGAAGACGTCCCCGGCGTAGGCAAAACGATGCTTGTGCGCGCGCTGGCGAGAACGATCGACAGCAGCTTCAAGCGGATTCAATGCACCCCGGATTTGCTGCCGTCCGATCTGACCGGGGTTTCGGTGTACAACCAACGCAGCGGCGAATTCGAATTCCGTCCCGGGCCTCTGCTTGCCCATATCGTATTGGCCGACGAGTTGAACCGCGCATCGCCGCGGACGCAAGCCGCCATGCTGGAGGCGATGGAGGAGAAGCGGGTGACGGTCGACGGAACGACCTATCCGCTGCCGGAGCCGTTTTTTATTCTGGCGACGCAAAATCCCGTCGACTTCGAGGGCACGTTCTCGCTGCCCGAAGCCCAGCTCGACCGGTTTATGGTGAAGCTGCGTCTCGGTTATCCCGATCCGCTTGGCGAGGTGGAGATGCTGGGGCGTATGGAAGAGCCGTTTCCGCTTGCTCAAATTCGTACGGTCGTCTTCCAAGAGGAATTTGTCTCCCTTCAAAAGGAAGCCCGAGCCGTTCATGTCGACGATACGATCAAGCAGTATATCGTCCAGCTGGCGACGGCAACCCGCACGCATCCGGACGTCTCGCTCGGCGCCAGTCCGCGGGCTTCGGTTGCATTGATGCGTGCCTCCCAGGCGCAGGCGTTCCTGAAGGGCCGCAGTTATGTTATCCCGGACGACGTGAAGGAGCTGGCCGTTCCCGTACTGGCGCATCGCTTGACGCTAGCGCCGTCTGCGCTGCTGTCCGGACGTCAGGCGGAAGCTCTTGTCGCTTCGATCGTCGCCAGTGCGCCGCTGCCGGTTCGCCGGCATGCCGCAGGCTGAGGAAAGGCGGCAAGCATGCGGAGCTTTTTTGCGTTCGGATGGATCGGAGGCTGCGGGGCACTCCTTGGATGGTGGGCGTTTGGTTTGGGAGGCCGGACGGCCTGGTTTTTGGTTTATGTTTGGGCTTTTTTCGTTGCTTATCTCGGGTTGTTTCGCGCTGTGGCCGGGCGCGGGCTGCGGGCAGAAAGATTGTCTGACGGGATGGAGGCTGCAAACGGAGAACCGGTTACGATGGCTTACCGCCTTTTCGCGGCCTGGCTGCCGTTGTTTGGCGGGCGGCTGCGGGTGGAGGAACGCTGGGTGCACGAGGGCACCGGCGAGCGGATCGTCCGGCGGGGAACGGCCGAGGCTGGATTCGTGTGCGCCGCGGTCATGCGCTGTACGGTGCAGGGGCTTGCCCGCGGCGTGTACCGGCAGGAGGCGCTGATCGTGAGCGCCGTAGACGCTTTCGGGCTTGTGCAGGCGAAGCGCGAAAGCCTAGGCGGCGGGCAGCTGTGGGCGCTGCCCGGAGGTTTGGGTACGGCAATGCCGCAGCCGGGCGCGGCCCCGGAAGGGGCGCGTCCGGCTTCCCGGCGGCCGCCGGGATTGGACCCCGTGCCGCAGGTGAGCGGCACGCGGCCTTACGCGCCAGGGGATCCGCTTCGCCGGATCCATTGGCGCAGCAGCGCGCGCACGGGCGAACTGCGCGCGAAAGAGACGGAGCTGCCTGCCGCCGGGCGGCAGCTCATCGTGCTTGACGCGGCCGGAGCCGGAGGGAGCGCGGGAGCCGCCCTGTGGGCGGATCCTGCGCTCGCGGCGGCGGTGGAGGCCGCGGCGGGGCTTGCGCGGCGCGCGCTCGAGCAGGGCGCGCGGGTGCGACTGGCCGTCAGCGACGGCCAGTCCGGCGCCGTCGAGGCGCAAGGGCGCGGGTGCGACGGCGAGCTGCTGCGGCTGCTCGCGGCGGTGCCGCGCGGCGAGGCGCGCGCCGACGCGTTCGCCGAGCTCGCGCTGCGCGAAGCGCGGCTTGCGGGCGGCGGGGCGCTCACGCTCGTCACGGCCCGCGCCGACGCGCAGCTGGCCGCGGCTCTGCGTGGGCTGCCACGCGGCGCCGCGCGTGTCGTTTACGTGCACGGACCCGGGGCGGCTTGGCCCGGGCCCGCGCACGCATGGGTGCGGCAGCTCGAAGCGCTCGGCTGCCCGGTCATGATCCTGGCGCCGCATCGGCCCGCTGCGGCGCCGAGAGGAGGTGCCGCCGATGCCGCTATCGGCACCTGACATCGATCCTCACGCCGCTCAGCCGGCGGAGGATCCTGACTCTCCCGCAGCCTGCGGCAAGGTCAAGGCCGCGGCTGTCGCTTCCGCTGCCCGCGCAGCGATCGCAGCCTGCGCCAGCGCCTTCCGCGAAGCGGCGGCTTCCGTCTCCGCTGCCGCCTCTGCAAGCTCCCGCGCCGCCGCCGCGAACCGCGAGGCGACGCGACCGCCCGCCAATTGGGCGGGAGACGCCGCCCTTAGCGTACTGCTGCTTCTGCTGCTGATCGAGTGGCTTTACCCGCTGCGCCGATTGTCGGAGTTTACCGAGATATACAGTATCGCTCCGTTCGCCGTTACTTTTGCGGCCTTCATGCTGTTGGATACGTTCCGCCTGCCGGGATCGGCCGCATGGTCGGCCAAAGCGTTATGGATCGTTGCCGTAACGGCTTGGATTCATAACGGACAAACATTGCCTTCCCCCTCCTGGTGGCTGCAATGGGGCCGCGAGCTGGCTGCCGATGCCGCCGAAGGATTGCAGGGGAAGATAGCGAATTGGGAGCCTGCCACACGGACGCTTTGTTTTATGGCGGGCTGGGCATTCTTTGTATCTGTCGTGCAATCGTTCGTATTGGAGCGCCGGCAGCTGGTTTGGTTTCTTGGATTGACACTGGGCTATTTGGTGTTCTTTCAAACGGTGTTGGCCTTGGATATGTTTCACGCCGTGCTGCGCTGCACGGGCTTCGGCCTGCTGCTTCAAGCCATGCTTCAGCCGGGACGGGCGCTCCGCTGGCGGGGAGGAGCGGTCTCCGCCGCTCCCGCCTCCGGGGAACGGATGCGCATCCTTCCCGCGCTGCTGCTGACCGCTGCCTGTCTTGGCACCGGTCTGCTCGGAGCGACGCTGCATCCGCAGGATATGCGGCCCCCGGACTGGTCCGGGTATGTCCAATCGCTTGAAGACCGCCTTCTGGGCAGCGCTTGGCTGCAGCGGCACGGATGGACGTCGGAGACGAGAGCCCGCACAGGGTACGGCTCCGACGACGGCAAGCTCGGGCAGCCTTTGCAGCAGGACGATAGCCTTGCTTTTACGGCGGTTACCCCCAGGCTTACTTACTGGCGGGGCGAGGCCAAAAGCTTCTACACCGGCCAAGGCTGGGCTGAAGTGAATGACCCGCCGGCTGCATTCGTTCCCAACCAGGCAGAACGCCATCTCCGTTCGGCGGCTTACACCCTCGTCCGGCAGGAAATCCGCATCGCTTCTCCGAGATTGAACCGCCAGCTTTTCGCGGGCGGCGAACTTAAACGGGTGGCGTCGATGCAGTCGGCGGAAGGGAAGCCGATTCCGACCGAGTGGGTCTGGAAGCAGGACACGACAGACCGGTATACGGTCCCGGCCTTAACGGACCCGCTCGTTTCCTACGAAGTCGACGCTTTGGTGCTGACCGACCGCACAGTGCCGACGGACGATACGGGGACCGGTTATGCCGAAGACGTGCGGAACCGGTATTTGCAGCTTCCCGCCTCGCTGCCGGATCGGGTCCGCCGCCTCGCGGAGCAGTTAACCTCGGGCTTGCAGACGCCCTATGCAAAAGCGGAGGCGATCGAGCGCTATCTAAGGGAGCATTATCCCTACAGCTTGGAAGGAACGCGAGCCGCGGCGGAGAACGAGGACTTCGTCGACCGGTTCCTGTTCGAGCAAAAAACCGGGTATTGCGATCACTTTTCCACCGCGATGGCTGTGCTGCTCCGTTCCGCCGGGGTACCGGCCCGCTGGGTCAAAGGATTTGCGCCTGGCGAGACAGTCTCCCAGGCATCCGCCGACGGAGACGAGCGCTACGTCGTCCAAGTGCGCCAAAAGCATGCGCATTCTTGGGTAGAAGCGTATTTTCCGTCAGTCGGTTGGGTTCCGTTCGAGCCTACTCCGGGCTATGCCCTTTCGGGAGGAGCTTCCGCCGATGCGACTCCTGCGGCTGCTTCAACCGCCGCTTTGACGGCAAATAACGAAGCAGGCAAGCGGTCGCTCGTATCCCAATGGGCCGCAAAGCTGACAGATTCCGCAAATACCGCACTGGATCATGTAAAAGCGACGTTATCCACGGTTGCCGCGGCACTTGAAGGATGGACGCGCGGTGCAGCACCCTTTTTACAGAGTGCGCTTTTCTTCTGGCCGATGGTGCTCCTTGCTGGCGGTTTCCTCTTCGCGTTCCTCAGCAGGCGTCGAATCCGGCAGCGAGGCCCGACGCGGGCCACCGCCAGCCACAGCTTGCGCCGGGCCTCGCTGCACCGCTTCGCCGACCGGCTATGGCGCCGGCTGCAGCGCTCGTACGGCCGTGCGGCGCCGCAGCAAACGCTGCGCGAATACGCGAATTCCCGCCGCTGCCGCAGCGAGGCGCAGCGCATCACGCTGCTCCAACTGGCGGAGCTGCTGGAAACGGTGCGGTATGCCGATCCGGATGGCCCGCAGGAGCAGGTTACCCGCCGTATGCTCACAGACGCATGGCGGCGCCTGCGTCAAAGCCGGAGCCTGGAACCGTAGGCGCTCTTCCACGAAGAGCCGCCTTTTTTTCTTCCGTCTGGTCTATCCGGGTCGCTCACAGCTTACCCACAGTGCACATCCGAATAGAGGGAGCTCGTATCGTCCACATTTCCCCAGCGGTATGCGACCCTATTTCGTTTATGCACATATTCCCGGCATCGTATTCGACCAATCGCTTTATACACATCCTTGGGGATAGCCCCCAAATTGCCCAGAACCGGCCCCTCCTTTCCCTAAAACCCTTTTCTGGGGCTTTGTGGAATATTTGTAACGCTTACATCGCCGTTGCGGCGCGACTTTCCGCTCAGGCATTGCCCTTTGCCGGGCAGAAGTTTATAATAAGTTTCATTGAAAACGAACGAAGAAGCCAGGAGGAACTTACTTAACATGGACAAGCCGAACGAAATCATTGTGGTGCTCGACTTTGGCGGACAGTACAACCAGCTCATCGCCCGTCGGATTCGCGACTTGGGCGTTTACAGCGAATTGCTCCCTTACAACACCCCGATTGAAAAAATCAGAGCGCTGCAGCCGAAAGGCATCATTTTCTCGGGAGGCCCTGCCAGCGTGTACGGAGAAGCATCGCCGCTGGTCGACCCGGGCGTGTACGAGCTTGGCGTGCCGATTTTCGGAATTTGCTATGGCATGCAGCTGATGGCGCATCAATTGCAGGGCAAGGTGGAGCGGGCGTCGAAGCGGGAATACGGCAAAGCCGAGGTCGATTTCACCGACGCGTGCGGTTTGGTGCATGGCCTCGATAAAAAACAAACGGTTTGGATGAGCCACAGCGATCTTGTCGTCCAAGCGCCGGAAGGCTTCGTCATTGACGCAAGCACCGAGCACGCTCCCGTAGCGGCAATGAGCCATCCGGAGAAAAAAATGTTCGCCGTTCAATTCCATCCGGAAGTACGGCACTCCGTCTACGGCAACGATATCATCCGCAACTTCCTGTATCATATTTGCGGCTGCGAAGGCAAGTGGAGCATGGAGACGTTCATCGAAGATACGATCCGCGACATCCGCAATCAAGTTGGGGACAAAAAAGTACTCTGCGCGCTCAGCGGCGGCGTCGATTCGTCGGTCGTGGCAGCGCTCATCCATAAAGCGATCGGCGACCAGTTGACTTGTATGTTCATCGATCACGGTCTGCTGCGCAAAGGCGAAGCGGAAGGCGTCATGGATACGTTTGTAGGCAAATTCGATATGCATGTGGTCAAAATCGACGCGCGCGAACGGTTCCTCGGCAAGCTCGCCGGCGTGGACGATCCGGAACAAAAACGCAAAATCATCGGCACGGAATTCATCCGCGTCTTTGAAGAAGAATCGGCCAAGCTCGGCGATTTCGCTTTCCTTGCCCAAGGCACGCTGTATACGGACATTGTGGAAAGCGGCACGGCAACGGCGCAAACGATCAAATCGCACCATAACGTTGGCGGTTTGCCGGAAGATATGAAGTTCCAGCTCGTAGAGCCGCTCAAAGCGCTGTTCAAGGACGAGGTCCGCAAGGTCGGCGAGGAATGCGGCCTTCCGGCGGCTATCGTATGGCGCCAGCCGTTCCCGGGTCCGGGACTTGCGATCCGCGTGCTCGGCGAAGTCACGGAGGAGAAGCTGCACATCGTGCGCGAATCCGACGCGATTCTTCGCGACGAAATCGCCAAAGCCGGTCTTGACCGCGAAATTTGGCAGTATTTCACCGCGCTCCCGAATATGAAAAGCGTCGGCGTTATGGGGGACGAGCGTACGTATTCGTACACTGTCGGCATCCGCGCCGTCACGTCGATCGACGGCATGACCGCCGATTGGGCTCGTATTCCGTGGGACGTGCTGGAGAAAATTTCGGTACGGATCGTCAACGAGGTCGATAACGTCAACCGCATCGTGTACGATGTCACCTCCAAGCCGCCGGCTACCATCGAGTGGGAATAATCGGCAAGCCCGTCTTCTTCGAGTGAAGAGGACGGGTTTTTTTCGATGCTCAGCACATAGACCGAACTCGGACCTCCGTCACGATTCCGAACGAAATTATCAGGGTTACGCAGATTGTTCGGAAAAAGAATTGACAATCGCCGCTCCCGATTTTAGAATAAGGATTGTTGACAACAAAGGAATAACCGTTTCGTATAATTCCGGGAATCGGCCTGGAAGTTTCTACGAGATCACCGTAAATGATCTGGCTACGAACAAGGATAAGACGGTTCACGGATATATTCGTGGAGCCTTCTTTTGCTTGATAGCCCGGGGTCTTTACCCGGGTTTTTCGTCGTTGTTCCGATTAAATATGTGGGAGGATTTCTAGAATGGACCGGTTTTTTAAACTGAAGGAAAACGGTACCACCGTACGTACCGAGATCATGGCCGGGCTGACGACGTTTATGACGATGGCCTACATTTTGGCCGTGAATCCGAACATTCTTAGCGCGTTCGGCTCCGGGGCGACAGGCATGGACTGGACGGCGGTGTTTCTTGCCACGGCGATTGCCGCAGGCGTAATGACGATTGCGATGGGCCTGTTCGTCAACTTTCCGGTTGCACTTGCGCCGGGGATGGGGCTCAATGCGTATTTTGCAACGGTTATTTTAGCATCGCAAGGTCAATTCACGTATCAGATGGGATTGACGGCGGTTTTCATTTCGGGTTTGATTTTCATCGTATTGACGGTAACCAAAGTGCGGCAGCTGCTGCTGGTCGCCGTGCCGGACAGCCTTAAGCACGCGATTACCGTAGGGATCGGGCTCTTCATTGCGATCATCGGAGTGAAGAACAGCGGCCTGCTGACAGTTGCGGTGGAAGCGGGCAAAGACATTCCGGCGCATAAATACACGGACGTTCTTTCGTTTGAAACGGTATTCCATATCGGCAGCATGAAAGATCCGAGCGTGCTGCTCTGCATTATCGGCTTGGCGCTCATCTCCATTCTGATGGTGCTGCGTGTCCGGGGAGCGATTTTGTTTGGGATTTTGCTCACGACGCTGGTCGGCGTGTTCATGCACAATCCGGACGGCTCGCCTATGGTGAATTTCGCGAACCTGACAAGCGACAAAACGACCTGGGTGCCCGACATGAGCAAGCTGGCGTTCGGCCATTTCGATTTCGCCGGTATTATGCATGCGGGGATCATCTCGGTCATTGCGACGTTCACGTTTGTCGAGATGTTCGACACATTCGGCACGCTCGTAGGCACCGCCAACCGGGCGGGCTTCATGAAGAACAAGGAAGAAGGCAACAAAAAAGTCGGCAAAGCGATGATGGTCGACGCCGTTGGCGTCAGCGCCGGTGCGTTGGTCGGAACGAGTACGGTGACCGCGTTTGTCGAAAGTTCTGCGGGGGTAGCCGAAGGCGGTCGTACAGGTCTTACGGCGGTTACAACGGGTGTATGCTTCTTGCTGGCGCTCTTCCTGGCGCCGATTGCGGCGCTCATTCCGGGGCCGGCTACGGCGGCGGCTTTGATCATCGTCGGCGTGCTGATGATGCAGGCCGTGCGCGAGATCGATTTTCAAGATCTGGTTTACGGCATTCCAGCTTTCCTGATCGTGGCGCTCATGCCGTTCACGTATAATATTGCGAACGGGATTTCGTTCGGGATTGTCAGCTACGTGCTGCTGGCGACGGTCGCCAAACTGGGCGGCAAGGGCCAGTACAAGGTGCATTGGCTGATGTGGCTGCTGGCCGTGCTCGTCATTGCGCGCTATATGTTTGTCGGCGGAGAATAAGCTTACGATTGTAAATTTGCCTGTCGTCTCTTACATGAGACGGCGGGCTTTTTTCGTTTGATGAAAATAAGACGGTGATCCGAAAGCAAAAAATCGCCAGTTGGAGTGGAGCTGAGCGGCGAACAGATAGAGTAGAGGCTGTGGATATAGTTATCCACAGCCTTTGTGCATAATGTGGGTAATTCGGGAAATCCGCGTCAGAATAACGTTTGGAGTGCTCTGTTTTCCCAAGGGGGGGTGGATAAGTTTTTCACAGTGAATATGTGGATAATGTGAATAAGTTTGTGGATTCCTTGAAAAAGCCTGATTTTTCTAGAGAAAGTGACAAGCTTTTATGGGGATAATGTTGTGGATAGAGTGAATAGCTCCGGTACAGGGGATAAGCTGGATAAAGCGGAACGAATTGGGCAAAGTACGAAAAAGAGCTCTTTTGCGAGGGATTCAGCGTAGCATGCGAGTGCGGCACGCTGCATACGACGGAGTCTCTGATGAGCGATTGGCAAGGGAAGGCGGAACATCATGCGCAATGGAACGATTTGTCGAAAAGCCTCCAAGCTGTATGCCAAAGGCATCGTTTGTGTCGCGGCCGTGTCGTGTTTGTGGATGAGTATGTCCTATGGCCTCACCCCGGTTTATGGGTTGGGGATAAATTCCATTCCCCATCGTCAGGTTATCCCCATTAAGAAGGAAAAATCGGAAGTTATCCCCAATTCTGAAAATTTTCCGATCGTTACGGTTATTTCCATACCCGGGTTATCGTTTATGGAGCTGCAGCCGGAGTGGATGGACCGTCTTCCGGCCTTGCGGAAACTTGCGACAACGGGGCAATTGGCCGCAATGAATGTTCGCATCCCCTATAAAGGACTCGAGTCGGTATACGCGACTTGGGGGGCGGGAACGCCGGCTGATGGCAAAGGAGGCGAAGGATGGAACCGTGCAGAGCGCCGGGACGGGCAGTCCGCCTTAGCGCTCATACACAGGTTTGCCGCTGACGGAGAGGAGGCTGCCGCTTCGAGCGTCTCGGTGCTTGTTCCGGCTTCCTCTTCGCTCAAACGGGATAACGCGGAAGGGAATTACCTGGCCCGGCCGGGCCTGCTCGGAGAAACATTGAAACGCCATGGCGTCCGCTTGGGCGTGTGGGGCAATCTCGATGAGCCGGGAGGAGGAGCGGATCGCTACAAGCGTCCTGCTCCGCTTATGATCATGGACGGTCAGGGAATGGTAGCGGCAGGGGATGTAGGCCGGGGCATTCTCATCGCCGATGCCGCTATGCCTTCGGCTGTCAGGACGGACACGGAACGGCTGGTCGAGGAATGGAGCGCTTTTGTTACCGGACGTAAGCCGCCCTCTGTGAAGGGGATGGATCGTGGGGCGCTCGCGGTGATGGAGCTCGGCGATTGGTATCGGCTGTACGCAGAGAAGGCTTGGTACGAGCCTGCCCGGTTTGCCGAACGGAAAAGAGCGGTGCTAGAGCAGATGGACCGGCTGTTGTTGAAGCTTACGGGCGAGATGGAAGCGTCCGGCAGACGTCATGTGATGTGGCTGGTCAGCCCGAAGGTACATTCGGAGGCATGGAAAGAAAAGTGGCAGCTTACCCCGGCCATCCGCTGGTCTTCGGCCATAACGGAAGGCACGCTGATGTCTTCGGCTACGACGCGGCGTCCCGGGCTGGTTGCAGCCGTCGATGTGGCTCCGTCGCTGCTGGGTGAATTCGGGCTGGCGCGTCCGGAGGGAATGATCGGTTTGCCTATCGTGAACGCTGAATCGGGACGCGATAGCAGGTCTCCGCTTGCTGTGCTGCTGAGCGACATGCGGCAGATGGCTAACGTCTACGCGCTGCGGCCTACGTTATTATACGGGCTTGCCGGGTACGAAGTGGCCGTTATGCTGCTGGGGCTTATCACGCTGCGGTGGGCGAAGCCGACGGGTCGCTTGCGGAGATGGATACGCGGTTTGTTGTTTTCGGTGCTGCTTGCGCCCGGCGTCCTGCTGACATTGGGTTGGGTGGCGCATTTGGACAAGCCGCTATTGGCGGGCCTAGCGCTTGCCGCTCCTCTCGCGCTTGGAGCGCTTGCTGCGGCGGGCTCCCGGAAAATTCCGCAGCTTATGCGCACGCTTGGATGGATCGGAACGGGGACCGGGGCGCTGATCTTGTTTGACGCCTGCACCGGTGCTGAAGCGATGAAACGTTCGGTGCTTGGGTATGACCCGATCGTCGGCGCGCGTTATTACGGAATCGGCAACGAGTTTATGGGCGTATTGCTCGGCGCCTCGCTGCTTGGGTTGAGCGCGTGGCTGCAAGTCAGGCGGATGCGGACACGGGTGCTTAAGGGCTGTGGCGCCGAGGCGGAGGAAGAAGCGCTCCCGCCCGTCGTGACGGCCTTGCAGGAGGCCAGCGCCGGCGTCCCGGGGCACGCCCACGCTGGCGCCCGCCGCAGCGCTTGGCGCGAGGCTGCGCCCGCCACCGCCGTCGGCGCCGCGATCGCGGGCTGCCTCGCAGCGCCTGCGCTCGGCAGCGAGGCCGGTGGCGCGCTCGCCTCGGCCGCCGCCTTCGGCGCGCTGGCGGCCCGGCTCGCCGCAGGCGGTACCCTGCGCCTGCGCCGCCTCGCGCTGGCGGTCGCGCTGCCGCTCGGCGCGGCGCTGGCGGGCCTCTGGCTGCTGAACGCCGCTTGGCTCCCCGGCCCGGCCGGAGAGCCAAGCGCCGCCGCAGCCTCCGCCGCAGCACCGCCCGCGGCCGGCTCCGCCCCAGCCACCGGCGGAGGCGGGCCAAGCAGCCATATCGGCCGCGCCTTCGATGACCTGCGGCACGGGCGCTACGACGTGATCGGCGCGATCATCGCCCGCAAGCTGGCGATGAACGTTCACCTGATCCGCGTCTCCGCTTGGAGCAAAGTGCTGCTCACGGCCTTGGCCGTGATGGCCGTGCTGGTGCTGCGGCCCTCAGGGCGGCTGCGCCTGTGGGAGCAGCGCTACCCGTACCTGATGCACGGGTGCTACGCTAACGTGATCGGCGCGCTGGCCGCGCTCGCCTTGAACGATTCCGGCATTGTCGCCGCCGCGGCGATGATCGTCTACAGCAGCGTGCCGCTGCTGCTGTTAAAACTGGAGGGTGCCTGATCGCAACGACAGGCGCCCTCCAAGATAACTATATTATTCCGCCAGCTGCTCCCACTGCTCGTAGCATTCCGCAAGCTGTTCGCGCTTCGCTTCCAACGCTGCGTTCTTCTCCTGCACGAGCACATAGTTGTTATACACGTCCGGGTCGGTCAGCTCGGTTTCCAAGCCGCCGATCTCTTCCTCCAACTGCGCAATCTGCTGCTCCAATTGCTCCAGCTTGCGCTGGCGAGTGCGCTCTTCGCGCTTCGCCTGCTTTCCGGCCTCGTAATCGCTGCCGGTCCCGGGTTCAGCCGTTTTCGCTGCGCCGCCTTCCGCATGTCCGCGGCCTTTGGCGGCTTCCGCGCCACCGCGGTTTGCCGCTTCCGCCAGCCGCTGCTGTTGCATCTCGGCCAACTCCTGCTTCTTTTCCACATAGTCGTCGTAATTGCCAAGATAGACGGTTACTCCGTCCTTGTCCATTTCGAGCATGTTCTCGGCCATTTTGTTCAAGAAATAACGGTCGTGGGAAATGAAAAGCAGGGTGCCTTCGTACTCCATCAGAGCCGATTCGAGCACTTCCTTGCTGTACAAATCCAAATGGTTCGTAGGCTCGTCAAGAATGAGCACGTTCGCTTTTTGCAGCATCAGCTTCGCAAGCGCGACCCTGGCCTTCTCGCCGCCGCTCAGCGAGCCAACTTTCTTGAACACATCCTCGCCGGTGAACAAAAAATTGCCGAGCACCGTGCGGATACGCGCTTCCTCCAGATGAGGGAAGACGTTCCATACTTCTTCCAGCACAGTTTGGTTCGGGTTCAGGCCCGTTTGCTCCTGATCGTAGTAGCCGATCTTGACGTTCGTCCCCCAATCGAAGGCGCCACGGTCCTGTGTGTGCTGCCCGATCAGCGTCTTCAGCAGGGTCGATTTGCCGATCCCGTTCGGCCCGATCAAGGCCGCCGTGTCGCCGCGGCGCAATTGGAACGTGATGCCTTGCGCCAGCGGTTGCTGTCGATCGTAGGATATGGATAGTCCTCGTATGTCGAGCACTTCCCGGCCGGAAGGCGCCTCGACCTCGAACGAGAAGCTGGCCCGCTTCAGCTCGCCGAGCGGCTTGTCGAGCCGATCCATTTTTTCCAACGCTTTGCGCCGGCTTTGCGCCCGTTTGGTCGTGGAAGCCCGGACCAGATTGCGCTGGATGAAGTCTTCCATTTTCGAAATTTCTTCCTGCTGTTTTTCGTATTGCTTGAGCTGTATCTCGTAATCCGCCGCTTTCAGCTCGATGTATCGCGAATAATTTCCGGTGTACCGGCGCGACGTCGTTCGTTCGACCTCATAGATAGCGCCGACAAGCGAATCGAGAAAATAACGGTCGTGGGAGACGACCAGAATTGCTCCGGGATAGGAGCGCAAATACTGCTCCAGCCACGTCAGCGTCGCAATGTCCAAATGGTTCGTCGGCTCGTCCAACAGCAGCAGGTCCGGCGCTTCGAGCAGCATTTTGGCCAGCGCGAGCCGCGTCTTCTGCCCTCCGCTCAGCGTTTGCACCGGGGTAGCCGGGTCCATGTGTCCGAAGCCCATTCCGCTCAGGATTCCGCGAATTCTAGCCTCGATCTCGTAGCCGCCGCGCTCGCGGAATGCATCCGATAGCTCGGCATAGCGGCGCATCGTTTCCTCGGTTTTTTTTCCGTCGGCCAGCACGTCCGGATCGGACATGCGCGCTTCCAGCCGCCGCAGCTCCTCTTCCATTTCCAGCAAACGGTCGAATACGCTCATAAGCTCGTTCCAGATGGAGCGGTCCGACGTTAATCCGCTGTTTTGTTTCAAATAGCCGATTTTCGTCTCTTTTGCTTTAAAAATGCTCCCCGAATCGTAAGATAGCTCGCCCGCGATGATTTGGAGCAGCGTCGATTTGCCTGCGCCGTTTACGCCGACAAGTCCGATGCGCTCCCGCGCCTCGATTTGAAGCGATATATTGGAAAGTACGGTGCTGACGCCGTAGCTTTTCGTGATGGATGAAACTTGAAGCAGCATAATGAATAAAGCCTCCTGAAATCAAAGTCCTGAAAAGGCGACAATCTCCCTCAGTTTAGCATATTTGCCCGCCAATTTCGATTTCCATCCGTTCCCCGCTATACAAAAACAGCCCGCTTGTCTTATGCTTTTATACGCATACTTCCGAATCGTGATCAAACCGAGTGGAGAGGAGGCGATCATCGTGCTTCCGGTACCCGTACCAAAAGAGGCAAACCCGCGACTCGGCGCACCGTCCCGCCTTGTGTGGCTTGCCATATGGAGCACGCTGCTTGTGACGGCGCTCATCGTTCCGAATATGCAGCTGCGCTCTTCCGCTGCACAACCCCGACTTGTATCCGCCGACTCGTTTACGGGATCCGTTTCAACTAAAGACCGGTCGCTTCAAGTGATGACTTACAATATCCGCCACACCGAAGGCATGGACGGCCGTGTCAACCCGCAAGCGGTGCTGCGGGAGCTAAAGGCCGCCAAAGCGGACGTTATTGCGCTGCAAGAAGTGGACCGGCTGCAGTGGCGCAGCGGTTTGCAGGATCAAGCCCGCTATTTTGCCCAAGCCATGGGCATGCATTGTATTTACGCTCCCGCGATCCGCCACGGCGTATCGCAGTACGGCATCGCTCTGCTGAGCCGCTATCCGCTTGAAGCGCCGCAGATTCACCGGCTTACCGGCGGACGCGAGCCGCGGTTGCTGCTGACGGCCGAGCTGCGCTTGCCGGACCGCACCGTGACGGTTGCGACCACCCATCTCAGCGTCGAAGCGGAAGGGCGTACGCGCGAATGGCCGCAGCTGCTTGCCGCGTTGCGGATCGAGAAGACGCCTCTGATTTTGCTCGGCGACTTTAACAGCCCGTCCTCCAGCCCCGAGCTTCAGGAGACCGTCCGCGGACTTGGACTGAAGGAAATCAGGCCGAAGCCTACCTCATTGCCGACGGTTGCTCATGGAGGCAGGATCGACCACATTTTTACCAATTTGCCGGCGGAGCGGCCCGCGCTTGTCAGAGACAGCCGAGCTTCCGATCATAGGCCCGTATCCGCGAGGTTGAACGAAACTGAAATCCCCCTCCGTCCACGTTAAGCTTCCGGCTTTACGTGCGACGAAGGGGGATTTTTGTCAAGTCAGCTGCGCAAAGCGGCAAGCCCGCCAAGAAGAAGGAGGCTTGAGACGATGGCGATTCCATCGGCGCGGGTCAGACGAAGAGACTCGGTATGGCCCAAGAGCGCGTTTTGGCGGCCGATTTTTTTCATCTCCAGAGCGGAGGTCATTTCCTCCGCCCGGTGGAACAGCGCCAGCAGGAGCGGGACGACCAACGCCGGCATATCGCGTCCCCGTACGGCTCCCGGCCGGATGGCTGCTTTGCCTCTTGCCCGGACGATATCCGAGAACCGCTGCCATTCGCGCACGATCAACGGGATAAATTTGAACATGAGCGATACCGCCAAAGCAAACGAATCCGTTCGAAGCTTCAACCGTTTAGCATATCCGAGACCCCAGGCAAGACCCTGCACCATACGCCCGTAAGGCGTTGCAGCCGCAAACCAGTAGCTTGCGAGTGTGATCAGAAACAGGCGGAACACATTCAAACCGGTAGTTAGCGAGTGCTCAAGGGAAAACCCGACGAAGGGAAAGCTGCCGCTTGCCGTCCACTCCAACCCGGCCAAGCCGACGGAGATCAGCATGAACCATGCTAACGGTTTTAGGAGTTTGACCGCGCCGAGCAGCGCGGAGCGGGATAGGCCGATATAGGCGGCGGCAATCGGCAATGCGGCGCAGGCAAGTCCGAGCCAGCTGCTTTGCAGCATCGTGCCTATGACAATAAGAAGATACAGCAGCCATTTGGTACGCGGATCGAGCCGATACCAGAGCGATTTGGCAGCGGCAGGCGGTTGTGCGCTTTCCTCGGACAGACCGGCCGCTTGACTCTGCGGCGAAAGTGGCGCGTACAGCGCAGATTCATCTGACAGGGATTCCGTCTGCCATTTGCCGTCCGGGTGTTCTGCGTGCGGTGCGGATTTTACCGCAACTTTGCGTCGTTCCTTCAGCCGCTCTGCTATCGCATCGGCCAAATCCCCGGGTGAAAGCTTGCCTTCGTCCATCACGGCAATGCCGTTCCTTGCCAGCGCATGCGAAAGCAGGACGCAGCTGGGGAGCCCGACTCCCGCTTGTACGAACGGTTCGGGATTGCCGCATAGAGCGGCCGGTGTGTCATCGGCTGCAATCGTACCGCGGTCGAGCACGATCACGCGGTCCGCCAGCGGAAGAAACAAGTCCAAATCATGGGTGGCGATAATCATGCCGCCCTTGGCCGCTTTGCGGGCTTGCACGTACCGGAGCAGCTCTTTGGCTGCCGCCGATTCAAGCCCCGCGGTAGGCTCATCCATCAGGAGCCAATCGGGCGAGGTAGCGATTGTTGTGGCTAAAGCAAGCCTGCGCCGCTGGCCCCCGCTTAGCGCGAACGGAGAACGATCCGGGTCGAACGCGGCGCCGAGGCCGAGGTCTTCGCAAGCGGATTGAATGCGGCGTTCCTTTTCCATCGCCGTAAGCCCATACGGACGCAGCGAATAGCCGAACTCCTGCCGAAGGCTTCGCGCGAACAATTGCTGCTCCGGAAACTGGAACGTCAAGCCGAGCCGAAGGAAAAGCGTCTGGATGACCCGGTTGCGGAGCCATAACGGTTCGTCGTCCAGACGAATGTCGCCCGACGAGGGCGGCCGCATGCCTGCCAGCAGGTGAAGCAGCGTGGACTTGCCGGAGCCGGTACGTCCGACGAGCAGCGTGACCGTTCCGTCTTCGAATGTAAGATTGATGTCGCTAAGCAAGCGGCGGCTCGGGTCGTCCGGTGCTGCTGCGCTTACGTTGTGCAGCGTCAGAGGCATAGGCCGCTCACCGCCTTCGCCAAATCATCGTGGCTTAAAGGGCGGGCCGTCAGGCCATGTCCCTTTTGCTTTAAATGCAGCGCCGTCTGCACGACGAAGGGAGGGTCAAGTCCGATTCGCTCGCATGGCGTCTTCGAATCCGAATCCGAAGCTAGGTCTCCATAAAAGAACGTCTCCGGCGCTCCGTCAAACGCTACCTCGCCTTTCTGAAAAGCGACCATGCGGCTTGCATAGACAGCTTCTTCCAGGCGGTGCGTAATCCATACGACGGTCGTTCCCTGAAGATGAGCTTGCCGGACAACCTGCAGCACTTGTTCTCTCGCGGCCGGATCGAGCATGGCGGTCGGCTCGTCCAGCACCAGCACATCGGGAACGGTTGCGAGTGCCGTGGCGATGTTGACGAGCTGCTTTTGCCCTCCGGACAAGGAGTTCAACAGCGTTTCGGGTGACAATTCGAGCCCGACCCGCAGCAGCGCTTGCTTTTGAATCTGCTTTAATTCCTCTCTGCTCAGATGCCGGTCGTTCAACGCGAAAGCGAGCTCTTCGGCCGGCGTATCGCCAATATGCTGGGCTTCCGGATGCTGCAGTACGCCGCGGATGTCGATGTGCACTTTTCGGATCATCCGCCCCGCCGTAAGCCGGCACGTACCAAGCAGTACGCCGGCCAGTGTGCTTTTGCCGCTTCCGTTCGGACCTGCAACGGTTACCCACTCCCCGGGTTCGATGAGCAGTGTGACGTTGGACAAAGCTTTATGTGCGCCCGAGCCGGTAGGGTACTTCACGGATGCTTCCTGCAAGGCTATGAATGATGAAGAAGACATAGGTAAAAAATCCTTTCGTTTTTAAAAACCGTGTGCTATAATCCTCAATTGTTAACCGTATATAATAATAATTGGTTGACGATTTTGTCATCATAACCATACCAAAAAAGGAGGCATTCATCAATATGAAGCTCACGCTTCGAGGCATTGTTTTTAGTGCGTTGTTCGCTGCGCTCGTCGTACTTTTTGGATTTATCAGCATTCCGCTCGGCTTTACGCCCGTGCCTATCACCCTGCAGACGCTGGCCGTTATGCTGGCAGGCGGGCTGCTCGGCGCGCGGTATGGCTTTTTTAGCATGGCGCTGATCGTGGTGCTGACGGCCATCGGATTTCCGCTGCTGCACGGCACCGGAGGATTGGGCGTTCTGCTCGGGCCGACCGGAGGCTATGTATTTATGTGGCCAATCTCTGCGCTCCTGATCGGCTGGCTGCTGCCGCGGATACGTGTTCGAGGCATATGGGGATACGCTGCCTCGTTTCTTGTGCTCGAGCTGTTCGGCTCGCTGCTGCTGTATGTAAGCGGAGTGCCATGGCTCGCTTATGTGACGGGCATGTCGTTCTCCAAAGCGATGGTTGCCGGGTGCTACCCGTATCTGATCGGCGATGCGATCAAGGCTGCCGCAGCTACCCTGATTATCGCCTCCGTGCGTCAAGTGTTCCCGCCGGAACGGTTAACAGGGGAAGGAATTCCCCTAGAGTAGGAATGATCCGTCAGAAGATCTTTTATTTTCACGCGGACTCTTTACATACACGTCTGCCTTCGGGCAGGCTTTTTTATTTATGTATAGAATGCATAAGTATTCAGCGGGGCCGAACCACTCTACATTTTAGAAAAGCTTTCTCCAAGACCGAATGGTTTTTCCACGAAAAGGCTTCAATAAGAACGGACCCGTGAGGACCCGTTTAGCTTGTGGAGAAGTGGTCTTTTAAAAATAGAGAAGCAAACGGTGGTGGGGTATGCACTGGAGGAGCGATAGCGTTCGCCTTTGTCCGCGGGAAATATCTGCTGCGAAGCGGCTTCAAATCAAAATTTCCTGCGGACAAGAGCGACCGGAAGTGTATACCCCACCCCCCTTGCAAATCTCTGTATTACCCAATTAACCACTTTTTCAACACTCTGGCTTCGATAAGAAGTTTTTTTATTTTGCCGCGAGTTTTTGGGTAAAATCGTAGAAATTCGTTATTTTGCTTCGATTTATGTTAAACTAGGAGAAAATGCCCCAAAAGGGATTTGCCATCGATCACGGTACCCATTAGAATGTTGTTAACCCAGAATCGACCCGATGAAATGAGGCCGTTTCATGAATATTAAAGAGAAAAAAATCGAACTTCGCCGCCAGGCCGAAGCGGTTCGTTCGGCCATCCCGGAGGACGAGCGGAAGCGCAAGTCCGAGATCATCAGCGCCAAGCTGATCGAACGGTTGGAAGCGCTGCTTCGTCCCGAGCCGTCGATGAGAAGACGTCCGACGCTGCTTACCTATATGCCGGTCAAAACCGAAGTGGATGTGACCCCGGTTATGGAAGCCTGCTGGGATCGTCCTTGGCGCGTCGTCGTCCCGAAGGTCGTACCCGCTTATAAGCAGATGAAGCTGTTCGAGGTGCGTTCATACGCCGACTTGGAGCGCGGAACGTGGGGAATCCGCGAGCCGATAGCCAAAGCGCAGCAGCTATTCGATATCCGGCAGGTGGATGTCGCGCTGGTTCCGGGACTGGCGTTCGATGCCAATATGGGCCGGCTTGGCTACGGCGGCGGCTTTTACGATCGTTTTATGCAGCAGTATGTACGTACCGGTCTGCCGAAGCCTTATATTTTGGCAGCGGCTTATGAGGAGCAGTTGATCCCGGAAGTCCCGATGGGACTGTTCGATTTCCGGATCGACGAGCTGGTGACGGAAACCCGCATTGTGACGGAGAAGGGAGCGGATATCCATGACTGAGGAACGGCAGCCGTCTCCGCTTACCCATCTGAACGAACAAGGCCGCGCGCGCATGGTGGACATTTCGGACAAGCAGGAAACCGTCCGTACGGCGACGGCCCGCACGACCGTTACGATGCTTCCGGCTACGCTGGAGCTGATCCGGCAGGGAGGCATCGCCAAAGGGGATGTGCTGGCCGTCGCGCAAGTTGCCGCGGTCATGGCTGCCAAAAAAACGTCGGATTGGATTCCGATGTGCCATCCGATTGCGTTGACCGGCGTCGATGTCCGGTTTAGCGATAACGGAGAAGGGCAATTATACATCGAAGCGACCGTCCGCACGAAGGGACAGACCGGTGTGGAGATGGAGGCACTCACGGCCGTATCCGCCGCGGCGCTGACGGTCTACGATATGTGCAAGGCTGCGGAGAAAACGATGCAGATCGGACCGACGCTGCTGCTGAGCAAAACCGGCGGCAAGAGCGGAGATTTTCACGCAGTCCCATAGAGAGTTAATGAGATCCGGGAGAGGAGCAGATGTATGCGCTGGAAAGTGGCTATCTTGACCGCTAGCGACCGTGGTTCGCGCGGAGAGCGGGAAGACACGAGTGCACAGGTCATTCGGGAATTGATTGAAGAAGAAATGAACGGCGAAATTATCGAATACCGTGTCGTGCCTGACGAGAAAGACGAAATTATGGCGGCGTTGATCGAAATGACGGATTATTTCCGGGCCGATCTCATTTTGACAACCGGAGGCACGGGTCTCGCGGCGCGGGATGTCACGCCGGAAGCGACCTTGAGCGTCATTGACCGTCACGCTCCGGGCTTTGCCGAAGCGATGCGCATGTATTCGCTGCAAAAGACGCCACGCGCGATGCTCTCCCGGGCCGTGTCCGGGATTCGCGGCAAGACGCTGATCCTGAACTTGCCCGGCAGCCCCAAAGGAGTTTCGGAAAACTTATCCGCCGTTATCGACCAGTTGCCTCATGCGCTTGCTATTTTGACTGGACGCGAGGGAGACCACGGCGATGAAGCATGATTCGATGCTCGAAGAGGTTCCTGTGGAACAAGCCGTCGGCATGGTGCTTGCGCACGACTTGACCCAGATTATTCCCGGAAAGTTCAAGGGCCGCCTGTTTAAAAAAGGACACGTGATTCGCGAGGAGGATATCCCGGCACTGCTCAGCATCGGCAAAGAGCATATTTATACGCTTCGTCTGCAGCAGGGCTATCTGCACGAAGACGAAGCGGCTCTGCGGATGGCGAAGGCTGCGCAGGGAGCTGGCGTCACGTTGACCGAGCCGCACGAAGGCAAAGTCACGCTCAAGTCCGCGATCCATGGTCTGGTCAAGATCGACAAAGACCGGATCGACCAGGTCAATTCGCTGGATCAAGTCATCATGTCGACCGTGAAAACGAATACGGTGGCGGAACCCGGCCGTTCCTTAATGGGGACCCGCGTCATTCCGCTTGTTATAGAAGAAGACCGCATTACAGCCGTTGAGCGCATCGCCGTTTCCGCGGGACAGCCCATGGTAGAGGTCAAGCCGTTCCGCCCGCTGCGGGCAGGACTGATCACAACAGGCAGCGAGGTATTCAAGGGCCGGATTGAAGATAAGTTCGGTCCTGTCGTACGTAGCAAGCTCGCAGCGCTCGGCTCAGAAGTGATCGAGCAGCGGTTTGCGCCAGACGACAGCGAAACGATCGTACAGGAAATCCGCCGCTTCCTGGAGGAAAACCGCGCGGATCTTATTCTCGTTACCGGCGGCATGTCCGTAGACCCGGACGATCGGACGCCCGGCGCCATCAAGCGTGCCGGAGCGTCCGTTGTCAGCTACGGCACCCCGATGCTTCCCGGTTCCATGCTTTTGATGGGTTATCTTGACAGCGTCCCGATTATGGGGCTGCCCGGCTGCGTCATGCATGACCCGTACACGTCGTTTGACGTTCTGCTGCCGCGCATTTGCGCGGGAGAAACGATTACCCGGGCGGATATTACCGAGCTCGGTTACGGCGGGCTTTACGGCTGTTAGTTGATACCGGCAACATCTCCACTGAAGGAGGATCATCGATATGCTCGGAAATATAGGATTCAGCGAAATTTTGCTCATCGGCCTCATTGCTCTACTGTTGTTCGGCCCGAAGAAGCTGCCGGAGCTCGGCCGGGCACTAGGCAAGACGCTGCGCGAGTTCAAGCAGGGCGCCCGCGATCTGATGGAGACGGATACGCCTCAGCCGCCGCGTCAAGACGTTACGCCGCCGACGCCTGCGCAGCAGCCACAGCCGCATGTTGTACAGCAAGAAGCAAAACAAGACTCGCGTCGTTTGCCGGATTAGGGAGACTCTTGTCTCCCGATTTTGACCGTGTGGAAGGTGAACCGTTATGGAACATGATGAAGGCATGACGCTGGTGGAGCATCTGACGGAGCTGCGCAAACGAATTATTTGGGTGCTGCTTGTCCTGATCGTCGGCATGGTGGTCGGGCTGCTTGTGGCTAAGCCGTTAATTAATTATTTGAAAAGCGTATCTCCAATCGCAAACCTGGACTGGTATGTGTTTTCCCCATGGGATGCAATTAAAATGTATATGAGCTTTTCTCTGGTTACCGGCCTTCTGGTCACGCTTCCGTTCGCTTTATACCAGATATGGGCTTTTTTGAAGCCAGGACTCCGTGAGGTCGAACAAAAAGCCTCTTTAATCTTCATTCCCTTTGCGTTTCTTATGTTTTTGCTCGGTCTGGCGTTCGGCTATTTTATCGTGTTTAAAATGGCTCTGTTATTTACTACTGCGATCAGCCAGAGCATGGAGCTTAAAGAAAACTTCGGCATTGCGCAATACTTTTCGTTCATGTTTAATATATTGATCCCGATTGCACTTGTTTTCGAGCTGCCGATTGTCGTGATGTTTTTGACCAAAATCCGCCTGCTCAATCCGCTGCTTCTTCGCAAACTGCGCCGTTATGCGTATTTGGCGCTCGTCGTGATCGCCACGATGATCACGCCTCCGGATGCCGTGTCCGCCATTATCGTCGCTGTGCCGATGATTATTCTATACGAGTTCAGCGTCTACTTGTCGGCGCTTGTCTACCGGAAGCAGCTGCTGCAGGATCAAGCCTGGGAGGCGGAAAGCTCCGCAAAGTCTGTCGAATGACAGGCTTTTTTGTTTGTCCGCTTGTCGTATATTTTGGAAAGGTCTGGAGACAATGATTGAGGTGTGAAAATGTTGTAAAACCACTTGCAAAATTGATGGGAAATAGTTATCATAAGAATTGTTGTTAGCACTAAAGACGTTTGAGTGCTAATAGAATAAACCATCGTTACCCTAATATCAAAAGGAGGCTATTTTCTCATGATCAAACCGTTGGGTGATCGCGTAGTCATTGAAGCCATCGCTAAGGAGGAAACGACCGCAAGCGGTATCGTACTGCCTGACACGGCGAAAGAGAAGCCGCAAGAAGGCAAAGTCGTAGCTGTAGGCAGCGGTACACTCAAAGACGGCGAGCGCGTTGCGCTTGAGCTGAAAGAAGGCGACCGCGTGATTTTCTCCAAGTACGCCGGTACTGAAGTAAAATTCGAAGGCCGCGAGCTGCTGATTATGCGTGAGAGCGACGTTCTGGCTGTTCTGGCTTAAGAATTAACGCCTCAATTCGATACTTAAGTTTTGGTTATTTACTTACGAAAATATTCGAACCGTTAAAAATATACGATTAATTCTCGGGAGGGTTCATTCATGGCAAAAGAAATTAAGTTCAGTGAAGACGCTCGCCGCGCGATGCTTCGCGGGGTTGACGCGCTTGCGAATGCCGTAAAAGTTACCTTGGGACCGAAAGGCCGCAACGTCGTGCTGGAGAAAAAATTCGGCAGCCCGCTCATCACCAATGACGGTGTGACGATCGCGAAAGAAATCGAACTCGAAGATGCTTTCGAGAACATGGGCGCTCAACTCGTGAAAGAAGTAGCGACCAAAACAAACGATGTTGCCGGTGACGGTACGACGACGGCTACGGTTCTGGCTCAAGCGATCATCCGCGAAGGTCTGAAAAACGTAACGGCAGGCGCTAACCCGATGGTTATCCGCAAGGGTATTGACAAAGCCGTTCGTGCAGCTGTAGAAGAGCTCGCGAAAATCTCCAAAACGATCGAAGGCAAACAATCCATCGCTCAAGTTGCGGCTATCTCTGCTGCTGACGATGAAGTAGGCCAACTGATCGCAGAAGCTATGGAAAAAGTGGGCAAAGACGGTGTTATCACCGTAGAAGAGTCCAAAGGCTTCGCAACGGAGCTGGAAGTGGTTGAAGGTATGCAGTTCGACCGCGGTTACATCTCCCCGTACATGATCACGGACACGGACAAAATGGAAGCTGTTCTGGATAACCCGTACATCCTGATCACAGACAAAAAGATTACCAACATCCAAGAAATCCTGCCTGTCCTGGAGAAAGTCGTTCAATCCGGCAAGCAGCTTCTGATCATCGCAGAAGACGTAGAAGGCGAAGCTTTGGCGACTCTCGTCGTGAACAGACTGCGTGGCACGTTCACTTGCGTAGCAGTTAAAGCTCCTGGCTTCGGCGATCGCCGCAAAGCTATGCTCGGCGACATCGCTGCCTTGACTGGCGGCCAAGTGATCACCGAAGAGCTCGGTCTTGAGCTGAAATCCACGACTCCGGACCAACTCGGTTCCGCTCGTCAAATTCGTGTAACGAAAGAAAACACGATCATCGTTGACGGTGCAGGCGACAAAAAAGACATCGGCACGCGCGTATCGCAAATCCGTGCTCAACTGGAAGAAACCACTTCCGATTTCGATAAAGAAAAACTGCAAGAGCGCCTCGCGAAATTGGCTGGCGGCGTAGCTGTCGTAAAAGTCGGCGCAGCTACCGAAACCGAGCTGAAAGAGCGCAAACTGCGCATCGAAGATGCTCTGAACGCTACTCGCGCAGCAGTAGAAGAAGGTATCGTAGCAGGCGGCGGTACGGCCCTCGTGAACGTCTACGCAGCTGTAGAAGCTGTGCAAGCTGAAGGCGACGAGAAAACAGGCGTAAACATCATTCTGCGCGCTCTGGAAGAGCCTGTTCGCACGATCGCAGCAAACGCAGGTCAAGAAGGCTCCGTGATCGTGGAGCGCCTGAAAAAAGAATCCGTTGGCATCGGCTACAACGCCGCCACTAGCGAATGGGTAAACATGATCGAAGCCGGTATCGTTGACCCGGCGAAAGTAACTCGCTCCGCTCTGCAAAACGCAGCTTCCGTTGCAGCTATGTTCCTGACAACCGAAGCCGTTATCGCAGACAAACCGGAAAAAGACAAACCTGCTATGCCTGACATGGGCGGCATGGGTGGAATGGGCGGCATGGGCGGATTCTAATCCGAGCCTAGCCCGAATAGAAACGGCAGCATCCTTCGGGATGGCTGCCGTTTTTGTTATGTTTGGGGTATCGATACTATAAAGGAGCGAATACTTGAGGTTCGCGAAATGCTGTTTTAAACGCTTATTATAGGAGGAACTCGTGTCTCTAGTATCCATTTTGTCATTTGTCGTAATTAGGACTGTAAAGCATTAACATTACTTAATATTAAAAAATAAAAGACCCGGCACCAAAGGTACCAGGTCTCATAAAGCATTAAAGATTAATCGATGAAGCCAGCCAGTTTGAGGTAACGTTTCAGCATCGTAGCTGCTTGGGAACGAGTTGCTTTCTCAGCAGAACCGATGGTGTCGTCAGTAAGACCATTGATGATGCCAGCGTTCACGGCAGCAGCAATTTCTTTCTTAGCCCAAACGATTTTGGAAGAGTCTTTGAATTTCGCAAGCTGTTGAGCTTGGTTCGACTCGGAAACTTCGGAAGCTACGCCTGCATAAGTCAGGGAACGGATGATCATAGCAGCCAGTTCTTCACGAGTGATTTGTGCATCCGGACGGAACGTATTGTCTTCATAGCCATTGATAATACCTGCTTTGGAAGCCGTTGCTACTACGCCAGCGTACCAAGCGGAAGAATTAATGTCAGTGAAATACGTATTAGCCGTTACAGAGTTCAGACCCAAGGAACGAACAACCAATGCTGCAAATTCAGCACGAGTGATGTTGCGGTCCGGTTGGAATTGCTTGTCGGATACGCCTTCAACCACCAATTTGTTAGCAAGCATTTCAACGTCTGCTTTGGACCAGTGGGAAGCGAGATCTTCAAACGATTTGTTTGCTTCGATTACTGTGTAGATGCTGTTGCCGTTACGTTTCAACGTAGCAACGGTTTGACCGTCTTTCGATTGGAACGTAGAAGGAACAAAGCTCAGCTTCTTCGTTGTTTCATTGTAAAGGGCGCCAGTTGCTTTTTTAGCATCCAGGTTTTTGTTCACGTTCAACGTACGGGAAACATAAGTGCTGCCGAAATCAACATTGACAGATTTGCTGTTGCCAGAAGCTGTTACGTTGAAGTCAACAGCGTTCTTAATCGGGCTGCCACCTGCAGCATAAACTGCTTTCGTTACGTCTTCATCAGTAGCGTCAGCAACCTTAGCAATTGTTACGTTGATTTTCGTATCTTTCAGTTCAGCGCCCAATTCTTTCGCGAGTGCTTCGAATTTCATAGCTGCCAGCGGAAGAGTATAAGTGCCGTTGTCGTTGATGATTGTTACAGAAACTCCGCCTTTTTTCAGCGCTTCTGCCAGTGCGTCAGCCGGGATCGCCAGCTTTTCACCTTTGATTTTGAGTTTGACTTCTTTAGAGTTTTCAAAAGCTCGTTGCAAGGTGAAGGCATCTACGGAATCTCCAAATACTTCGATAACACCGTCGTTGGAGATCGAACCGCCGCCTCCGCCGCCCCAACCGCTAGAACCGGTAGAGTTAATCGGAGCTTGGCCGCTGTTTAGTGCGTAAGTTTGATTGCGATCGTTACCGTAGTAGGTTACCACATAGACGCTATCCGGAACGCTAGGATTTGTCCAGGTAAAGTTAAAGTCGAAGTATGTAACCTTATCAACCGTTCTGTAGGTTACGTTGGAAGTCGTGATAAGCAGATCTTTGTGGTAGGCATCCGAATATACACTTAAAGATACGTTTTTATCTTTGCTATAGGTATCGGTATATACGGAACCAGAAACAGTTTTGGTGTACTTATCATACTTCAAACTACCAAAATCAATACCAGCAAATGCTAGCACAGGCACCAGCGTCGAAGCGATCATGATTCCAGCCAACGCTTGGGATGTTTTTTTCAATACAGTCGATTTCACTTGGGTCTTGCTCCTTTCACGATTGTAAACATTTTTTTTCTCTATTTGACTCATTTCGCATTTCACCTCCCTCCCTGAGCAGAATCGACTAAACAATACCTTCTTCGATTAAAAAATCGTCTTTAAGGCCTAGAATCTATTTTAGCATCATAGACAAAAAAATGGTAGCAAATTGTAGTGTAAATTTAGCTACCATTTTTTATAAAGATTTTTTTAAAACTTAGCGTTTACAAGGTTTTGGATTTCTTGGCGCTCGTTCGGATCCTGGGCTACTAGCTTATCATAAAGTGCCTGATCGGACTTTCCTTGTTTTTGCAAGGAAGCTAAATACCAGCGAATGTTTTGTTTCGTTGTCTGATTCTCCAAAGGACCTCCAATGCCAATCCGGAACATTGCTTCCGCAGCATCATATTTACCACGTACGAACTGAATCTGACCTAAGGCTAAACCCATTTTTCCGGTCTCGTCAAAAGCTTGACCTTGTCCTTGTTCTTTTGGAAGCAAAGCGAGTTCTTTTTTGCGGGTCTCAAATTGATTGTAAAGCTCAAAAGCCTGATTCCAATATTCATCTTGCTTTTGAGTATTCTTCGATTCACGTGCTTTATGACCCAGGTCTGTGCTTAAAGATATCGCGACTTCGTAGAGATACACTTTCCACGGAAAACTATGAAGCTTCTCGTTTGTGAATTGTAAAGCTTCTTCTGTTTTATCTTTTAGAATCAAGCTATAGATCTTTCTATCTACCAACGGAAAGTTAAAGGGCTCTTTTTGCAATGCTTGGTCCAGCAAAGCCGTAGCTTCCGTGAAATATTTTTCATCCTTGGTCTGGTTATAAACTTGAAAAAGAATAGAGACTTTTTGGTATACATAATCCGGATGATTCGGATGCTGAGATAAGGCATTATCCAACGGCGTTATAATATCGTTCAAGTTGTTGTTTCCGCTAGCTGCTATGGCTCTAGATTGGTTGAATTGGCTGTCAGCGCTCAACTGCTTAACGGAAATGAAGAAAAGAAGCAAAGAAACAAGCAGTACTACTGAAGGATAAGCCCATTTTTTTGTATTCAATACTTCTTTCCAATTGCCGCCTAGCTCCATGGTATCGTTTGAGATCATAATTCCAAGGCTTAGGAACAAAAGTATTCCCAGGTAAACAAAGCTCATGTCAAAATCCAAGCTGCTATGAACAAGCAAAGAAATTGAGACAATGTAGAAAATGAAGCGCTTGTTTCGCGTGTGCTCGTCCTGATAGATGAAATTACGGATGTAAATATAGTAAATGAAAATAAGGAAAATTAGGAATACAGCAAATCCAACGATACCTACGTCTGTTAAATACTGAAGAAAAAAGTTATGTGCTTGCCGACTGATATAAGGGTTATTCTGGTATTTTTCATAAAGTGCCGGCCAAGCCCCTCCACCTGCTCCGAAAACGGGGTAGTCATTGAACAATTTCATAGCATCTTTGTAGAACGTACCGCGTTCTAATACACTATGCTGTTGAAAGTTGATGTTTTCAATACGGGTACGGATATTTTCCGGAAGCAGCTTTGTTACTCCGGTATCAGTAAATAACAATACGGCCCCTATTCCGCCAACGATGACGGCAACAACGGGAATAGCAAGGAAAGCGAAACGTTTTTCTTCGAATCGATTTGTTAACTTTTCGATCCATGGGGAAGCAAACTTTTGGATAAGCACTGCTAATACCGTATAAATTAAAGAAATCGCCAATAGGTTGGTCCAACCCGAAATAGATAAGTCAGAGTTATATCCTTGAAACAAAGTAACGCCGATTGTCGTTACTTTATTTAGAATGACAACAGATAGTCCAAAAGATAAGACAAAATGAATTAGATAGGTAACTTGCTTACGCGGTTTAAGAAACGGCAGGACCAATAACAAAACGATTGGCAAAATGACCAAAGCGCCGCGCGATAATGTAACGAAAAAAGAAATAATAATAGGAACGACCATAAAAGCATGGATGCCTATCGAATACCATTTTGAAGAGGTGATAACTAAGAATATGGCGACCAGCAAGACTGCAATAAGAAAAGCCGCGTAAGAGTTGGCATACTGGAAAACCGACGTCAAACGAGGACCGTTGGAATCCGACATCACCGCGTGAAGATAAGAGGTATTAGGCTCCATGTTGGCAGCGAACCACTTTACCAGCGCAAAAGCCGCTTCTTTATTGCCAAACCAGTTCATAATTCCGAAAATTACGACAAAATAGGAAGTGCTGACATAACCGTATTTGAGTATCGCTAGGCCGAGATCTTGCTTTGTAAGATAATAGGCCAGTGAAAAGAACGCGACATAAATGATTTGAATATAAATGGAATTTGCCGAGTAATTGGCAGAGGCTGCCGATAAAGTAGAAATAAAATAAGTAATAGGAAGCAGCCAAGCTAAAATAATTGCAAGGTCTGATTTTTTTTTCAAATTCCAATGAAAGTAAAAATAAATAGAAAGCAAGATAAGTATGACAGATGCCCAGACAAAGGAGGAGTAGATCGGTCGTTCGAAATCGAAATTGTTGCCGTTAAACAAGCCCCGCTGAAACGGTGCCCAAAGCAGGCAAATAAATGCGATGCCTGAAAGGATCCAAAATAAGATTGAACTTTTATCTGTGGGATCAGATGATGATTTGTTTAGGAGAGCAGCATATGTGTGCTGGTTTTTTTTCGTATTCATGATTGGGAATTCTCCTTATAAATTCTTTGGAATTACGACAAAATCTTATCACAGTTTTGGAGCATTCGACAAATATAAAATTCTGAGATAGTCGTTGCGTGAAATACATTAAGTCAGTAATTTTGTAAAGAGGGTGGTGAAAAAATCAAACTTGTTCAGAAAGCCAAATCGAATTGAGCATGAAGCTTGAAGTAAAAGCATATGCTGAAACGTGTTTAGAGTTAACTTATGGAACTAAGTTAATGTAGCATTTAATATTAATCTTTGTTAAAATATCAAGGTACTTACAAGGTCTAGGATTCTGCAAATTTCAAGCCGAAAAGACATATTTCACACAAGGAGCCACAATGGGAAAAGTAATTGAGTTTGTATATTTTATAAGAGATGTAATGAATTCGAGAAATATAATTAGGAAGCTATCTGTAAATGATTTCAAAGCAAGATACGCAGGTTCGTTTTTTGGAATAATTTGGGCGTTCATTCAACCATTAATAACACTTCTTGTACTTTGGTTTGTTTTTCAAATTGGTTTTAAGACGCAACCGATTCAAAATGTACCTTTCTTTCTTTGGCTTGCAGCAGGGTATATTTCTTGGAGCTTTTTTTCTGACGCTTTTAGTAATTCCTCCCAATCTTTAATGGAGTACAGCTTTCTTGTGAAAAAAGTAGTTTTTCGTACAGCTATTTTACCTATTGTCAAAACGATATCGTCTCTATATGTACATTTATTTTTTTTGCTTTTTATCTTTATTCTCTTAATTTTTTATAATTACCCGTTAAGTGTCTACAACTTGCAGGTTTTTTATTATTTATTTCTAAATATTATGTTAATTTTAGGTTTGTCGTGGTTATTTTCGGCCTTTTCCGTATTTTTCAAAGATACTTTGCAAGTGATTAATTTAATACTACAGATCGGATTTTGGGCTACTCCTATTTTTTGGTCTACAGAATTTCTGCCTAAAAATTATTTGTTTATAGCTAAGTTAAACCCAATGTTCTATATTGTGCAAGGTTACAGGGATAGTTTCATTTATCACAATTGGTTTTGGGAAAGACCTTTGAGCACAATCTATTTCTTAGCCCTTACGATTATTATTTTTATTACCGGAGCCATAGTTTTTAGAAAATTGAGACCCCATTTTGCAGATGTACTTTAAAATAAATTGTCCTCCCAGGAGGTTAACATGTCACAATATGCAATTAAAATAGCTAATGTAAGTAAATTATATAATTTATACGAAAAGCCAATTGATCGAATGAAAGAGGCTTTATCTTATAATAAGAAAAAATACCATAAAGAATTTTATGCTTTAAGAGACATTAGCTTTGACGTCAAAAAAGGAGAAACCATCGGAATAGTTGGCAAAAATGGTTCGGGAAAGTCGACGCTCTTAAAAATCATTACCGGCGTTCTTCATCCGACTAGTGGAAGTGTTGAGGTAAATGGCAGAGTTTCTGCTTTATTAGAGTTAGGCGCCGGTTTTAACTTCGAGTATACCGGTATAGAGAATATATATTTGAATGGCACAATTATGAACTTTTCGAAAGAAGAGATGGATAAGAAGCTTCCTGAGATAATAGATTTTGCAGATATAGGTGACTTCATAAATCAACCTGTAAAAAATTATTCAAGCGGTATGTTTGCTCGATTAGCTTTTTCTGTTGCTATTAGTATAGAGCCGGAAATATTAATCGTTGATGAAGCGTTATCTGTAGGCGACATTTTCTTTCAAAATAAATGTTATAAAAAATTTGAGGAGCTTCAAAATAAAGGCGTAACAATTCTCTTTGTATCACACGAAATTAGTGCAATAAAAAAATATTGCAACAGAGTACTCTGGATTTCTTCTGGTAAACAAGTGGATTTTGGTGATAAAGACGACGTTTGTATTAGATATTATAATGAGGAGATAAACAATCGAAATAAAAAAACTGAGGAAACTCAGCTTTTGGAAGATTCTATAGCTTATGGGAAGGCGAATCTTAACGATAACGAACGGAAGAGCTTCCCTAAATTTATATATAATAATGAAGTAGGAGGGACAAAGGAAGCCGAAATTTTGGCTTTTCAGATTAAAGATTCACTTGGACAAGAGACTACTTTCTTAGAGTCGGGATTAACTTATACAATTCATATTGTCGGAAGTTTCCAAAAAGATTTCAAAAATGTTTTATTTGGAATAACATTAGAGACTTTAAACGGGACCATGGTGTATAGTGCGAATAATTTTATTAGTAAATTCGTTTTACCCGAGGTGAAAAACGGAAAGGTATACGAAAGTGTATTTTCATTAAAGCTACCGAAACTGCTAAGAGGCAGATATTTGATTAGTCCGGCTATTGCAAGCGGCACACAAGAAAGTCACGTTATTTTATCGTGGTATCAAAATGCTGCCGAAATTTTCATTGAAAACGATGGATATAATCTTGCTTTGATCGAGCTTGAAAATGATTGGGAAATTAAGGAACTAGACCCTTCTAAAGTGGATTTTAAATAATTTTTAGTGAGAACTATTGACGAGATACCGACAGATAGACGTGTGATATACACAACACATAAATGATCCAGGTGTAAAGGAAAATGACTCAATCGTCGAGTTGCTTTGAATTACAGTTTTTGTTGATAGTGATATTAGTGACTACCCGCGGCGCTTCTGGAGAGGATCCCAGTAGTGCCCGCAACCTTTAATTCGAGGTGAGGTTACGATGAAATTTACCGGGGAACGATTTATTAACGATCTAAATCTAGGTTTAGAGATAGAAACAGAGCACTATCATAGATATGAAAGTATCCTGAATCTTGTGAAAGATAAAGTAGTATTAGATGCGGCATGTGGAGCGGGGTATGGGAGTTTTATACTTTCCCATGCAGCGCTCCAAGTCTATGGACTGGATATTGATCAAGAGGCAATAGATTATGCATCTTCAAAATTTAAATCAAAGAGTAGTATCGATTTTATTCATGGAAGTATTGCTACAATTCCGCTACCAGATAGTAGTATTGATGTTATTGTTTCGTTTGAAACCATTGAGCATGTAAACGAAACTTTACAAGCCCAATTTTTGACAGAAGTTAAACGAGTTCTCAAAGACGACGGTCTATTGATCATTTCAACTCCAAATAAATACATTTATTCGGATTTAAGAGACTATAACAATGAGTTTCATATAAAAGAGTTTTATAAAGATGAGTTTGAATGCTTTTTAAAACAGTATTTTCATTACGTTAAGCTATATAAACAAGGGTTTCATTTGACATCTGTAATTACAAGTGATAATTTAGACGATTTAGCAGTTATTGCAAATGAAAAAAATAGCGACCCGAGGTACTTTGTTGCTTTGTGTTCTAACAAAGAAGAGCTTTTTGATGCTTCTATCGATTCAATAAAGTTGAATTTGCAAGATTATTATATTAAAAATAATCTGGGTTTGTATACTTTTATAAACGAAAAATTAAAAGCCAGAAAACAGACATTATACTATGACTTAGGTAGTGGATTTAATGAAAGAGATATCTTAGCGCCACAAGTATTTGAACTTGAAGATCGTAAGTTTCGTACTATGTTTGCATTGCCTGCTGATTGTGTAAAAAAATTAAGATGGGATCCAGAGGAAGGCGTGCTTACAGGCCTCTGGATAAAAAGCATAGTATATAGAACGTCTCTGGGAAATAAAGGTACTTATAACATAGAGCATGTAATTACCAATGGACATAGGCGAGAAGAAGGTATCTATTATTTTTTTAATACAGATCCGTTTATTCTTCTCGAGAATCTCCCGAATAATGTAAGCTCCATTGAATTTATTGGTGAGTATGTTGATCTAAATGATGCTAACATAGAGGAATATGTCTTACATGCAAATCTAGAAGTAGCGCAGAGTAAAAAAGAGTTGGAATTTTTACAAGTTCTTTCTTCTCAAAAAGAAGAAGCTCTGTCTTCTTTAAAACAAAGCTATGAAAAGCAAATAAATGAATTATCACATCAAATTGAACAGAAGACTTCAGAAATTTATGATTTAAATCAACAAGTATTAGAAAATAAGCAAAACCTTCACAAACTTCTACTTGAAAAAGACGATATGACAAAAGTGAATTTGGAATTAAATAACAAAAATTTTGCATTGATGCAAAAAAATGATGAGCTTAAAAATTATAATGATTATCTGATTCAAGAAGTAACTGTACAAAAAAACACCTTAGAGCAGGTTTATCAGTCTAATTCTTGGAGATTAACAAAGCCGTTGAGAACAGTAGGGAGATTGTCTAGAAATATGCCGAAAAAAATGTTAAAAAAAATAGTACGGCAAACTTATAAAGTCTTGCCTTTACCAAATGATAAAAAGATCAAGTTAAAAAACTGGGTTTATAATACTTTTGAGCCAGCTATTTCGGGTTCGGAGATGTATAAAGTATGGGCTGCTTCTAATTATGTCGCCAGAGAAAATAACAGAGCTAATACTTCCTTTTTTGAAGATGAGGTCTCTAAAGCGTTTATTGATCAAATTTATGACATACCTTCCAAGCATAGTCCAGACTATATACCCATATCCAAAAACCAATATGAGTTTTCCACTGAAGATACAAAGCTAATTGCAATGTATTTACCGCAATTTCATCCATTCCCAGAGAATGATGAATGGTGGGGAAAAGGCTTTACGGAATGGACGAATGTTTCGAAAGCAGTTCCTCAATTTGTGGGACATTATCAGCCGCACCTTCCAGGGGAACTTGGATACTATGACTTAAGACTTGTTGAAAATATGGAAAGGCAAGTGGAGTTGGCCAAGCAGTATGGCATCTTTGGCTTTTGTTTTTATCATTATTGGTTTGATGGAAAACGGCTAATGGAAAAGCCGGTCGATACTTTCATACAGAATCAACATATAGATATGCCGTTTTGTCTTTGTTGGGCTAATGAAAATTGGACAAGGAGATGGGATGGAGAAGAAAACGATATATTGATTCAGCAAAACTATTCCAAGGAAGATGACAAAGCTTTTATTGCCGATCTAGTTAAGTATATATCGGATAAACGGTATATTAGGGTGAACGGAAAGCCGATAATTATCATCTATAGGCCATCTTTACTACCTAATTTCAAGGAAAGTGCAGCAATATGGAGGGAGCATTGCCGTGAAGTAGGAATTGGCGAGATTCATCTTGTTGGTGTTTCTTGGGGGATTAAAAATCCCGAAGATTACGATTTAGATGCATTAATGGAGTTTCCACCCCATTGTATTCATGAGTATGGAAATGAATTAATTAATGACCAAGTACAAATTTTAAATCCTGAATTTCAAGGATTAGTATACAATTATAAAAAATTCGTCGAAGATGAAAAGTATCTTTTTGACACAAGTTACTTGCTATATAAAAGTGTATCTCCTAGTTGGGATAACACAGCTAGAAAACCGAATAATGGCACTGTCTATCATTATTCTTCCCCACGTCTGTATAAAAAATGGCTAAAAAATGTTATTTATCATACTAAGAGAGTAAATACAAATGAGCATAACATCGTATTTGTCAATGCGTGGAATGAATGGGCGGAAGGGGCTCATCTTGAACCTGACCGTAGATATGGGTACGCATTCCTTGAGGCAACCCGATCAGCTTTGTTGGAAACAAGAAAAGAAAATCTTAAAAAAATTATTTATGTAACGCACGACGCAAACTTAAACGGCGCTCAACTATTATCGTTGCACATTATTAAAACCCTTAAATTAGGATTTCATTATGAAATTGAAATACTTTGTATTTCTGGGGGGCCATTGGTAGAAGAATATGAAAAATACGGAATTGTTTCTGTATTAACCAATGAGACCGAGGAATCTATTCTTAAAATAATTCAAAATTTAAAAAGCCAAGGCTATGAGAAGGCTATTTGCAATACAGTGATTTCCGGTGGATTGGTCAAACTCTTGTCTGACTCCAGAATTGATGTTATTTCATTAATTCATGAATTGCCTGGAGTCATTAAGCAATATTCTGCGCAAAAAAAGGCATCTTTTATTGCGCAATATGCAGATAAGATTATTTTTCCATCCAATTATGTTTATGAAAAGTTTTTAAGTATAACCGATATTAATGAACAAAAATGCGTTATACAACCGCAAGGTCTTTACAAAAAAAATGATTACAAGGCACATATTAAGTTAGCTAGAGAAGAGATTAGAAGTGCGCTTAACTTATCGCCTGATGTCAAGATTGTACTTGGAGTCGGCTATGCCGATCATCGCAAGGGAATTGATTTATTTGCAGAAGCCGCGGCTATCACAAGGAGCATGAACCAGAAAATTGTTTTTGTTTGGGTTGGAAATCGAGATATTCATTACTTGTCAGAGCTCAAAGAAGAACATTTAAATAATGTTGTTTTTGTCGATCAAACTTCTGAGATCGGTAAGTATTATGCTGCAGCTGATATTTACTTGCTTACTTCACGTGAAGATCCTTTCCCATCCGTAGTACTGGAAGCTTTCGATGTTTCCATTCCGGTCATAGGATTTAAAGATGCTGGAGGGTTTGTAGATATTGTTTCGGAGAAAACGGGGCAACTAGTCGAGCATTCTAACGTTCAAGAATTAGTTCGTGTTTTGAATGACTTGTTAAAAGATGACCCATTAAGATTAGAACTTGGAAGAGAAGCCAGATGTTTGGTTGAGCAAAATTTTGACTTTTCGAAATACGTCTATAAGTTATTAGAGCTATTAGGTCATGAGTATAAAAAAGTCAGTGTGGTTTTGCCTAACTATAATTATTCAAAATATTTGAAGGAAAGATTGGATAGTATATGTTCACAGAGGTATCCGATCTATGAGTTGATTATCTTGGACGATTGCTCTACTGATCAAAGTGTAAATGTTATTAAAAAGTACTTGGAAACAAATGTGTTAGATTCAAAAATGAAGATAAGTTTCGTAGTTAATGAAACAAATTCTGGTTCTGTCTTTAAACAATGGGCAAAGGGAATTAATATGGCGCAAGGTGATTATATATGGATTGCTGAAGCGGATGATCTCTGCTCAAACCAATTTTTAGACGGAGCGATGAAAGGCTTTCATTTGGATCCTTCCGTGGTGTTGAGTTACACTCAATCTAGGCAAATAGATGAGAATGGAAATACTTTGGCTGAGAACTATCTTGATTACACTAAAGAAATTGATGCCGAGAAGTGGGCCGGCGATTATTTGGATACTGGGGAAAATGAAATAAAGTATAGGTTGTATGTTAAGAATACAATTCCTAATGTATCGGCGGTAGTATTTAAAAAATATCCTATTAATGAAATATTGGAAGATTTACAATCATTTAAAATAGCTGGCGATTGGCTTTTTTACATTTGGCTGCTTAAGAAAGGCAAGATGTATTTTAATCATCAATCTTTAAATGATCATCGACGGCATACAGCAAGTGTAACCAAAAGTGAAAACCAGCAAAGACACTATGACGAAGTAGTAAAAATGCAGGACTATATCATAGAGCAATTTGGAATAACACCTGAAAGAAAAATCAAAATAAATGACTACAGGAAGTTCTTAAAGGAATATTTGCTTCTGAATTAAAGTAGTAACTGATTTGCAAATTTGGAAGGAGAGTCGTATATGAAAGGGATCATACTGGCAGGAGGAAGTGGGACCAGATTATATCCACTAACAAAGGTAATATCGAAGCAATTAATTCCGATATATGATAAACCAATGATTTATTATCCGTTATCTATTTTGATGCTGGCTGGAATTCAAGATATTTTAATTATCTCTACCCCAGAAGATACTCCGAGATTTAGCAAATTGCTGGGTGATGGCTCGAATATTGGCTTGAGATTAAATTATAAAGTCCAGGCTAATCCTGAAGGCATTGCCCAGGCTTTTCTAATAGGCGAAGATTTTATTGGAAATGATGGGGTTGCTTTGATTTTAGGAGATAATATATTTTTTGGACATGGGCTAACCAGTATGGTTGAAAAGGCTGCGCAAAAAAATAAAGGTGCAACAATTTTTGGACACGCAGTTAAGGATCCGCAGAGGTTTGGCGTAGTCGAATTTGACGAGTCTGGTAAAGTAATATCCATTGAAGAAAAACCATCATTGCCAAAATCAAACTATGCGGTAACAGGCTTATATTTTTATGATAATCAAGTACTTGATATTGCTAAGCATATTAAGCCTTCCAAGCGAGGAGAATTAGAAATTACCGATATAAATAAAGTGTACCTTGAAAAACGTGAGTTAGAAGTTGAATTGTTAGGTAGAGGATTTACTTGGCTCGATACTGGAACTCATGAATCTTTATTAGAAGCTTCACAATTTATTGAGACCATTGAAAGATTGCAAAGTTTTAAAGTAGCATGTATTGAAGAAATAGCATTTAAAAAAGGTTATATTAGTAAAGAGATGTTATTAGAACAAATCAAGCCTTTATCAAAGAGTTCTTATGGAATTTATCTTGAAAATTTATTAAAAAATTAAATTTCCTCCATTTCACAAAATACGAAAATTTGGAGTGTATAAGTTGAATAAAATTTTTAAGTCTTTAAGCAAGAATCATTTGTTTATATTAATATCTTTAATTACTATTATTAGTCTAGTTATTTTTAGACATTTTTTATCATTTTCTAGATTGTATATTTACACGGATATTGGAGGAGATACTTTTGGTTCTTATTGGCCCTGGTATGCATATCTTTCTGATTGGGCCAAAAACGGTTTCCCCTCGTGGAATTTTAGAATAGGTATAGGAACAAGTATATTTTCTGGAGCGAATCTTCTGTTTGACCCATTTAACTTAATTTACATGGTTTCGGATAAGGAAAGTATTGCATATCTATTTCCAATAGTGTTTGTAATCAAAATCATTTTTTCTGGCGTTTTCTTTTATCTTTATTTGAATAAGTTTGGATTCACGAAAAACACCTCACTATTAGTTGCTTTGTTGTATGCATTTAACGGATATGTTATTCTCTGGGGCCAGCATTATTGGTTTGTTAATATAATTGTTTATGCTCCATTATTATTGTATTCATTTGAATTATTGCTTAAACAACGCAAGTGGATTTTTTTCTCAATTATGGTGTCAGTTATTGCAGCTAATAGTTATTATTTTCTGTATATGATAACTATCTTTCTAGCAATATATGCCGTTGCAAGATATCTTTTGTTATATAAGTTCACTTTAAAGAGTTTTTTCGGGTTCTTTATTAAATTAAGTTTATGTTATTTGCTGGGAATAGGTCTAAGTGCAGTTATTTTGTTTCCTTCTGCATATACAGCTCTTTCGAATCCTAGACTTGGCATGGATCTTATATCCTCTGTATTTCAGCTGGCAAGTATATCTGAATATATCAGCATGTTAGCGCGGCCCTTTTCAAATGATATATTGGGTACAAATGATAAATTTGTTGGTTGGGTAAATTATTATGAAGCACCTCAGTTGTACTGTGGTCTTCTAACATTATTACTTATTCCACAAATCATCAATGCATTAAACCGTAAGGGGAAATTAATATACGGAATATTTGCCATAGTCTTAGGAGTATTTATTTTATTCCCATACGGATCAGTGATATTCAACGCATTTAGTACAGCAAATTATAGGTGGACTTTTATAATCATTATATTCGAACTGATTATGCTTGCCCATGCTATAGAATATGTTTTAACTAAGAATGTAATTGATAAAAAAATACTAAATAAGACTTTTTTCAGTCTATGCAGCATGCTTATAGCGATATTTGTTTGCAAGATAGTATATAATATATTTAAAGATAAAAATGTTGCTAATTCTATATTTTCTTTTGAAGTAATGGTTAAAGATTCAATCAAAATATTTATTATTATTGGTATTATTTTGCTACTATATTATGGTATAAGTTATTTGTACTCTGTTAATAAACTTAATCGTAAAACATTTTATGTTTCTGTTATCTTAGTTCTTAGTTTTGAATTAATAGTTTTAAATAATATAACAGTAAATAACAGACAGATGGTTGGTACGGATTATGTTACGAAAAAACAGGGATATTTTGATAATACTAATAGCATTGTTGATTTTCTAAAGAATAAAGATACAGATTTTTATAGAATTGAAAAATCGTTTTTTTCGGCTTCTTGGAGCGAAGCTTTGTTTCAAAATTTTTATGGCACCAGTGCTTATAATTCTTTAACCAACCCTTCTTATTCGAAATTTCTAAACACGCTGGAAGCAAACAACAAAATAACAAATAACATTTCAAATGGATTTAAGGACAGGCCTTTCCTCCAAACTCTTATGGGAGTAAGATATTATATAAGTAAAAATCAAAGTGATAAACCGTTTGGATACGAATTTGTTAAACAATTTGGAGAGTTATTTCTATTCGAAAACAAACACTTCTTACCTTTGGGATTTACTTATGATTCTTTCATAACAGAAAATGACTTTTCAAAGCTATCAATAAATGATAAGGAAAAAGTTCTACTTGAATCCTATATGATTGAAAATCAAGAAAAGATTCCTAATACACATAAAAATTTGGTGAAGAATTCCAAGCCTAACGATAGTAAATCTGTTCCTATTAATTTGGATTTAAAAAAAGCTATCTTCGAAAACATTAATAATACTGATTTTACTTCTCAATCATCTATAAAATTCAAGGCTGTTAATGAAGATCCTAGAATAATAATACCTTTGGATAAAAAATACTATAATTCAAATATGAAATTGACTTTTGATATAACTAGCCAAAATCCAACAAATGGTCAAATTTTCTGGAAAACAGAGTCTGATCAATTTAATGAAAATAATTCAAAAAAGTTTTCTATTAATTCGAATACATCAAAATATGAAGTTGATTTAGGTTTTATTAATGCAGATTCTATAAGATTAGATATAGGAGATATACCCGGAGAATATAAAATTGAAAATATTGGCTTGTTAACTCAGTCGCCGGATAACTATATTTCTGATGTAGCAAAATTAAAAAAAGAAACTCTTTCAATAACCAGTTTTAATGATGATCATATTGAAGGAAATATATCTTTATCAGACAATAAACTCTTGTTTTTATCCATTCCATTTGATAAAGGTTGGCATGCATATATTGATGGGGTTTCCGAACCAATTCATCTCGTTAGTGCCGGAATGTCGGGAGTATATTTAACCAAAGGAACTCATGAAGTTACTTTAAAATATACTCAACCTGGATTAATCGTAGGGGGAATCGTATCTATAATATCTTTGGCATTATTATTGCTTTATTGTGTAATATTAAAAAAAATAATTAAAAAAAATAATATTAAATGAATTTATAACAATAAGCAAAGTGAGGTTATCAAATATGATCAACATAGCCAAGCCGTCTATAGGTGATGAAGAAAAACAAGCTGTACAAAAAGTGTTGGATTCTGGAATGATAGCGAACGGAGCAGTTGTAACAGAGTTCGAAAGAAAATTTGCTGATTATATCGGAGCAAAATATGGAATTGCCACAAATTCTGGAACTACTGCTTTAGAAGTGGCTATTAGATCTTTAGGTCTTGGAAAGGGAGATAAAATTTTAACAACGCCATTTTCTTTCATTGCTTCAACGAACGCTATCGTTTATACAGGAGCTACCCCGGTTTTTGCTGACATAGATAGCAATACCTTTAATATTGACCCAGACTGCATAGAAGATAAATTAAATGAACATCCCGATATAAAAGCGTTGCTGATAGTTCATCTTTTTGGACAGCCTTGTCATATGGATAGAATCATGGATATAGTCAAGAAACACAACTTGCTATTAATCGAGGATTGCGCTCAAGCCCATGGTGCTCTTTGGAAAGATCAAAAAGTAGGTTCATTTGGAGATGCTTCGGCATTCAGTTTCTATCCTACCAAAAATATGACAACATCTGAAGGGGGAATGGTAATAACCAATAGCCCTGAAGTAGAAAAGAAGGCAAGACTGCTTATCAATCACGGCATGGAAATTAGATATTACCATGATGTTGTTGGATATAATCATCGAATGACCAATATCTCCGCAGCTATAGGCATTTGCCAGTTGTCAAAGCTTGACAATTTCAATTTGGCTAGAAATAAAAATGCTCAATATTACAATGAAAATATAAAAAATGAATATGTATTAGGACCACTTAAGCATGAATCTGTATATCATGTATATCATCAATATACACTTCGCATAAAAAATAATAGAAGAGCAGATTTAATTAAGCATCTCGAAAAAAATGAAGTAGGTTTCGGTATATTTTATCCAATATCGATCCCTGAGCAAAAATGTTATGAAGATATGGGATTTGATAGTAAGTGGAAATTTACCGATCAAGTTAAAAATCAAGTCTTGTCGATCCCAGTTCATCCATTGCTTACTGATACCGAAGTGAAGAAAGTAGTAGAAGTTATTAATGATTTCCGTTAGTATTGCATTTTTATGAAAGAAGGTTGTTCATGAAAAATATATTCATACATCCAACTGCGAATGTATCAAGTGAAGCGGTTATTGGCCCTGGAACTAAAATATGGGTAAATAGTCAAATTAGAGAAGGTACGGAAATTGGGGAAAATTGCATAATTAGCAAAGACACCTACATAGATCAGGGTGTCAAGATAGGGCATCGTGTAAAGATTCAGAACGGTGTTTCCATTTATAATGGAGTTACGGTGGAAGACGATGTTTTTATTGGACCCAACGCTGTGTTCACTAACGATTTTTACCCGCGAGCATTTAATGAGAATTGGGCTATAACTAAAACAACTATTAAAAGAGGTGTCTCCATAGGCGCTAATGCAACAATTGTATGTGGAACTGAATTAGGTGAATATTGTATGGTAGGAGCAGGTAGTGTAGTAACCAAAAATGTTCCAAGACATGCTCTTGTCATAGGCAATCCTGCACGAATTGTTGGTTTTGTTTGTAAATGTGGCAATAAGCTATCAAACAATAAATGTTTGGAGTGTGACTCTGAGTTAAGTGATTTCTAAATTTAATAATGATAAGGGAAAAAGAAGTATGATCTGGTTTATATTCGTAGTTTATATATTTCTTTCAGCTCTAGGGTTAACATTAATTAAAATGGGTAGTTCAAATGTTTCTTTCCAACTCCTATCTGGGATATTCAATTTTAAATTGGATATAAAACTCATCTTGGGTATGATGTGCTATATTGTTAGTTTTTTTCTATTTATGGTCATAATGCCTAAGTTTGATTTGAGTTACATATATCCAGTGGCCGCAGGCGCTCTTTATATAGTTATTGCAATTTTTGCTGTATTCCTATTAGGAGAAAAAATCTCAACAGCCGAATGGATAGGAATGATATTCATACTTGTGGGCATTATCTTCATGAGTTCCGGAAAGTGAGAGTATGCAAAATGACTACGGATATATCGGTAATAGTTCCATTTTTGAACGAAGAAGATAATATAAATGATTTGTGTAAGGTATTGGATGAATATGCAAAAGATAAAGAATATAAATTGGAGATCGTTTTTGTAGATGACGGTTCAACCGATCGATCTGTTATTTTATTGAAACAGTATAACTTTAAATATACAAAAGCGAAAATTGTGACTCTTTCCAGAAATTTTGGTTCCCATGCTGCAATTCGAGCAGGTGTCTTGAAAGCATCAAGTGATATCTGCGTTTTTTTCTCAGCAGATTTACAAGAACCGGTATCTTTAATTGGAACAGTATATAATAAGCTTCAAGAAGGATACGATGTAGTTTGTATTCAAAAAAGAGAAGTACAAGTAAGCTTCAGTGAAAAGCTATTTTCTAGAGGGTATGCTAAACTTGTCCGGAAATATGCGGTTAAAAACTTTCCTCTTGGCGGCGTAAACAACATTATGTTCAATAAAAAGGTAAAGGATGTATTGAACAGATATATAGAATCAAATTCGTCCATATTTTTGCAAATCATGAATATGGGTTTTCGCATGAGTATTGTGGATATGGACTATAACGCCAGAAATAAAGGGGAAACAAAGTGGACCCTCGATAAGAAAATAAAAATGCTGATCGATTCCTTTGTTGCGTTTTCGTTTTTCCCTATCAGATTGGTTAGTATCTTGGGAATTATAATGTCGTTATTGGGCTTGCTATTTGCTTTTGGTATTTTGATTATCAAGTTATTTAATCTCTTACCATTGGAATTGGGATATCCGACACTAATAACTGTAATATTGTTTGGGTTTGGGGTTACCAATATTTCTCTTGGAGTCATTGCTGAGTATTTGTGGCGTGCTTATGATAGTGCTAGGGGCAGGGCTGTATTCATAATAAATGATGAGATAACGATTAACTAGGGAGGCTGGGCCATGTTAAATATTGTACAAATAGGTTACGGCTACTGGGGAAATAACGTGGCAAAAAATATAGTGGCATCAAAGAATGTAAACCTAGTTGCGATTTGTGATAATAGTTTGGACAGACTCGAAAAAGCAAAATCGGTCTATTTTGATCTTATCGAATATTCTCAAGATTATAAAAGGTATTTGAATGATCCTACAGTAGACGCGTTTGCTCTTGTAATTCAAACAGATCCAAGCTTTGAAGTTGCAAAAGAAATACTGAATGCAGGCAAACATTTGTTCATTGAGAAACCCATGGCTATTAATAGCAAAAGGGCTCAAGCTTTAAAGGAATTGGCGGAGAGAAACAATTTGATCATCCACTGTGATCATATTATGATATTTCATCCCATCATACGTTACATTAAAAACTTATATGATAAAGGCGATTTAGGAGACCTTATTTATTTTGATATCAGTAGAATGAATCTTGGCCCCATCAGAATGGATGTCAATTCGATGCTGGATTTGGCAGTTCATGACCTGGCGGTTATTGATTATATTTCCAAAGGGAAAGAACCGTATCACATAGAAGCAATAGGAGAAAAAAGGTATGGAAGTCAAGAAACGTTAACTTATTTGACTTTGAAATATGACGGTTTTATAAGTCATATTAAGTCAAGTTGGATCTCTCCATTAAAAGAACGAAGAATGATAATAGCTGGAACAAAAAAAATGGTTGTATTTGACGATATGAAAACAGTTGATAAATTAACTATATACGATCATGGTATCATCCAAATTGAACCATCTGAAGAGTATGGGGCATATGAATTTAAAACGAGAACAGGAGATATTTTTATTCCTAATATACAATTCGAAGATGCTTTGAAAAACAGCATCGAACATTTTGCGAATTGTATAAGAGAAATGCAGCCTTCTTTGGCTGGACCGGATCAGGCAATTAGAGTGATAAAAATACTTGATAAAGCAATTTCGAAGCTTAACCAAACTAGTGAGGTGGCATTGTGAAAAATATCCCAATCATGACTCCTTTTTTTACGAAAGAGGAAATAGAGCAAATACAAGAGGTATTACAATCGGGGTGGGTAGCACAAGGACCTAAGGTTGCCGAGTTCGAAAAGGCAATTGCCGACTATGAAAAAGTTCAATATGCGGTTGCAACTACATCATGTACCACCGCTCTTCATTTACTCCTGGTATGTATGGGATTATGTGATAAGCATGAAGTAATTGTGCCGTCATTCACTTTTGTTGCTACGGCAAACGCAGTGGAATACACTGGTGCAACTCCAGTTTTAGCTGAGGTATATACGGATACTTATAACATTAATGTTGAATGGGTTCAAGAATTAATCGATAATAACTATGACAATAAGGATGGCATTCTAATTAACAAAAAGAATGGAAAAATATTATTTGGGATTATTGCAGTTAATCTTTTTGGACTGTGTGCGGATATACCGAAATTGAATGATTTAGCAAATCATCATGGGATAAAAATTATTGAAGATAGTGCTTGTGCATTAGGCGCTTCTATCAATGGAGTGCATGAAGGAGGATTCGGGAATCCATCGTGCCTTAGCTTCCATCCCCGAAAATCTATTACAACGGGAGAAGGAGGAATGATTTTAACAGATGATGCTGAACTTGCAGCATCTCTTAGACAAATGAGAAGCCATGGGGCTTCAATTTCGGAAGTTAATCGTCATAGCAGTAAGGGATACTTATTGCCTGAATTTAATGAACTAGGGTTTAATTATCGTATGACCGATATACAGGCAGCCGTTGGAGTTGCTCAAATTCGTAAATACGATTATATTTTAACGGAAAGACAAAATAAAGCCAAGTTCTATGATAGCCTTATCAAGGATCGGATAAGCTATCTGAAGCCACCGCATGTCCCACAAGGATATTTGCATACTTATCAATCTTATGTTTGTATGATTGATTATAAAGCGTTGGGTCTGAATGATGTTGAAAAAGGTAATGAAATACGAAACAAGTTAATGAACGCCTTGGAAGAAATAGGTGTAGCGACGAGACAAGGTACTCATGCTGTACACAGCTTAGGATACTATAGAGAGAAGTACGGTTATAAGCCTTTCGACTTGGCAGGAGCCTATGAATGCGACAGGATGTCTTTAACCTTACCATTATATGTACAGATGACAAACGATGATCAGATTTATGTTATTGAGACAATTGATAGAATTATTAAAAATATATAGAGGAGGGCTTATTTGTGCCAAGCATTAAAAATAAAAATGTACTAATTACTGGTGGAGCAGGATTTATAGGGAGTCATTTAACTGACATGCTTTTGAAGTCAGGAGTCGGCAAAGTTGTCATAGTCGATAATTTTTTTCTTGGGAAAATGAGTAATTTGAAGGATGCTTTGACCAATTACGAAAATATAAAGATATATAGAGATGATGCCCGGAATTTTGGAGTCATGCAGGCAATAATCCAAAATGAGGAAATAGAGGTAGTATTTAATTTAGCAACTATAGCACTAAACTATTCTTTTTTCAATCCTTTCGATGCTTATATGGTGAATGTGGAAATTGCAAATACTTTGCTGGAATTGCAAAAATTAGGCCAGTATAAAACACTTATACATTCTTCATCTTCTGAGGCCTATGGAACAGCCTTATATTCCCCAATGGATGAAAATCATCCACTGAATCCTACTACACCATATGCAGCGGGAAAAGCAGCCGCGGATTTGATGATTCAATCGTTCTACAACGTCTTAAATTTAGATATTGCTATTATCAGACCTTTTAATAACTATGGTCCCCGCCAAAATGATAAGCAGCTTGCAGCCATCATTCCTTTAACTGCCCGCAGAATTCAAAATGGCGAACGGCCAGTTATAGAAGGTACAGGGAAGCAGACGAGAGATTTCATTTATGTGGAAGATACCGCAAGAGCTTTTGTAATGGCATATGAAAATGAAAACTCCAGAGGAAAAGTTATTAATTTAGGTTCGGGTATTGAAACAACAATTCATGAATTGATTCAAAATATAAGTGAATATTACGACTATAAAGGTGAAATCGAATTTAGGCCTGAAAGAAAGGCAGATGTAAACAGACTGTGTGCAAGTGCCTTACTGGCAAATGAAATTCTAGGTTTTGAACCTCGTGTTGGCTTGAAGGACGGGCTAAAGTTAACTCTGGATTGGTACAATGAACATGCGGGTAAGGACATTGAGAGCAATGGATAATAACTTCGAAGAGAATTTGTTGAAGTATCTGGAAAACAAAAGAAACGAAATGAAACAAAATTTCAACAGGGTACTGCCTACAAATGAACTTCTTTTTAATCGATTTGAAAAGGCAAAATATTTGAATTGTGGTATTAGCAGTTCTGTTTACGATACAAGTGTTGTTATGGGTGATGTTGAAATTGGTGACAATGTTTGGATAGGCCCTTATACAATTCTTGAAGGAATTAACGGAAAATTAAAGATCGGCAATTTTGTAAGCATTAATGCAGGAGTAGCAATCTATACGCATGACTCTACTAAGTACTATGTTTCCGGTGGCAAAATTCCTTTTGACAAAGGGGATGTTAGCATAGGCGACAATACGGTTATAGGTACTATGAGTATTGTAAGTAGTGGAGTGAAAATAGGCAAACACTGTATTATTGGTGCAAATAGTTTTGTGAACAAAGATGTACCTGATTACAGTATCGCTTACGGGACACCCGTTAGAATAGTAGGGAAAGTAAAATTAACTGAAAATAACATTGAATTCATATATGATTGAACATAATAAAATTGCAATATTGTTGTCTACGTATAATGGCAGTGCTTTTCTAGAGACTTTTTTTCAGTCATTGTTAAATCAAACTTATCAGAACTTCACACTCTTTATACGGGATGATGGTTCAAGTGATGATACAAAACTCTTTATTAAAAAGTACTCGGAGCAATACGACAACATATTCGTTATTAATCAATTTAAAGGCAATTTTGGTCCAGCGGCAAGCTTCAGCTTATTACTTGAATATGTTCTAGCATTAGAAAGTTTTAATTATTTTATGTTTGCCGATCAAGATGACATTTGGATTCCAAATAAGATCCAGTTGACTTTAGAAGAAATGCAAAAGCTTGAAGGCCAACACCCTGGCAAGCCTGTTCTTGTTTATACGGATTTATACGTAGCAGATAAGGATCTAAATGTTATTTCACAATCGTATTGGAAATATCAGAAGATAAACCCACGCAGGACTAAATTAAATCAATTATTATTGCAAAATGTAGTAACAGGTTGTACTGTAATGGTCAATGAACAACTTGCAAGATTGTCTGTCCCTATATCTAGCATGTCGATTATGCACGATTGGTGGCTAGGGATTGCAGCTAATGCATTTGGAGTTATTTCTTATGTGAATACTCCAACGGTTATGTACAGACAGCATGGCCAGAATAGTATCGGTGCCCAAAAATACGGGTTATTGTTTATTTTAAATCGTGCGTTTTCGTCGTTCTCGCTGGAAAAACATATCAAACAAGCCACTGCTTTTTATCAAACTTTTTTTGAAGTTTTAACAGAAAAGCAAAAGGAAATTATGTCTGCTTTCTTAGAATTAGCCAATGCAGGATTTTTGAAAAGAACGTATATCATATTTAAATATGGTTTTTTTAAACATGGAATAGTTCGCAACATTGGGTTAATTCTTCTCGTCAGGAAAGATAAAGTTAAAGCTCAGGCAGGTGACCTATGAACATTATTCCAACAAAACTCGAAGGCGTAGTCATTGTTGAACCGGCTGTGTTTGGAGACAACCGCGGCTTTTTCATGGAAAGCTACAATAGCGAGAAATTCAAAAAGCTCGGCATTGACTATGATTTTATTCAAGACAATCATTCATTATCTGTAGAAACGGGAGTTCTCAGAGGACTTCATTATCAATTGAATCCGAAAGCCCAGACAAAGCTGGTGCGTGTAGCTGCAGGGGCTATTTACGATGTAGCCGTAGATATTCGAAAAGGCTCCCCTACCTTCGGACAATGGGTTGGAGTCATCTTAAGCGCGGCAAATAAAAGGCAGCTGTTGGTTCCAAAAGGTTTTGCTCATGGTTTTTGTACTTTAGTTCCGAATACGGAAGTGTTATATAAAGTAGATGAGTTCTACTCGCCGGAGCATGACCGGGGCATTGCGTGGAACGATCCGGCGTTAGGTATCGATTGGCCGACGGCTAATCCGATTTTATCCGATAAGGACGGCAAGCATCCTGTCCTGAAAGATGCGGAGATTAATTTCGAATAACGGAGGCTAATCATGAAAGTATTGGTTACCGGCGGCGCCGGTTTTATTGGCAGCAACTTTGTTATTTACATGCTTAATAAATATCCGGATTACCAAATTATTAATATGGACGCGCTGACCTATGCAGGGAATTTAGAGAATCTGTCGAGCATACAAAATAATCCGAATTATACCTTTGTGAAAGGCGATATTGCGGATGCCCAGCTTGTGGATGAGTTGTTCCAGAAGGGAGTCGATATCGTCGTCAGTTTTGCCGCGGAATCCCATGTGGACCGCAGTATTCTGGATCCGCAAATCTTTATTAAAACCAACGTATTGGGCACGCAAGTACTGCTTGATGCTGCCAAGAAATATGGCGTTACCAAGTTCGTTCAAGTATCGACTGACGAAGTATATGGTTCTTTGGGAGAAACAGGTCTCTTTATGGAATCGACATCGTTGTCTCCAAATAGCCCTTATTCTGCTAGCAAAGCCGGCGGTGACTTGATCGTTAGGGCTTATCATGAGACATTTGGGATGAACGTAAATATTACCCGTTGCTCCAACAACTATGGGCCGTATCAGTTCCCGGAGAAGCTGATTCCATTAATGATCTCTAATGCACTAAATGACAAGCAGCTCCCTGTATACGGAGACGGTTTGAATATTAGAGACTGGTTGTATGTCGAGGATCATTGCAGTGCTATTGATTTGGTCATGCACAACGGAGTTAGCGGTGAAGTGTACAACGTTGGCGGCAATAATGAAAGAACGAACATCCAAATTGTAAAAACAATTTTGGAGCAGCTTGGCAAACCGGAGTCTTTAATCACTTACGTTCAAGACCGTCTTGGGCATGACCGCAGATACGGGATTGATGCGACCAAAATTACGAATGAACTCGGATGGAAGCCGAAATACCACTTTGAATCGGGAATTAAAGAGACCATTTCCTGGTATTTGGACAATAAAGAATGGTGGCAGCGAATCCAATCGGGGGCGTATCAAGAATATTACAATAAGCAATATGCTTCTAGGCTGGGTGTTTAAGAATGAAAGTACTGGTAACCGGCGCAAACGGTCAATTGGGACAAGATGTTGTCGCTTTGTTTCAAAAGCAGCATCAAGTGACGGGCTTAGGGCGTCATGAACTTGATATTACGAACTTGGAGCAGTGCCTGCAGCAAGTAGAGCTAGTTCAGCCGGATGTAATCATCCATTGTGCTGCCTATACAGCGGTGGATCAAGCGGAAAGCGACGAAGATCAAGCTTACTTGGTCAATGCAGTGGGTACTCGCAATCTGGCAGCAGCTGCGGAGAAGATCGGGAGCAAGCTTTGTTATATCAGTACGGACTATGTGTTTGACGGACAAGCGACTGCTCCCTATAAGGAATACGATAATACGAACCCAACCGGGGTTTACGGTAAATCAAAACGTGCCGGAGAAGCATTGGTTCAATCTTTGAGCTCCCGGTATTTTATCGTTCGTACCTCCTGGGTTTATGGGCTTCATGGGAACAACTTTGTGAAAACCATGCTGAAGTTGGCAAAAGACCGGGATCGCCTCAAGGTAGTCAGCGATCAGATTGGTTCGCCTACGTTTACAGAAGATTTGGCTGAGTTTTTATTGGCATTAGTTGCAACAGAGAAATATGGTATTTACCATGCTTCGAATACCGGCGTTTGTTCGTGGTTTGATTTTGCCAAAGCCATATTTGAAGAGAGCGGCGTAAATGTTACAGTGGAGCCTTGTACAACGGAAGAATTTCCAAGACCGGCCCCACGGCCTAAATATTCGGTGATGGATCATTTGTCCATTCGTACGAATAGGTTTGAAGATTTGCGTCCTTGGCGGGAAGCGCTGAGAGATTTCCTGGCTAAATTGGAGCGTTCTTCAATATGAAAAGGTTAGCGCTCATATCGTTACCTTTAACAGCGAGCCTTACTTTCGAGAATGCCTTCAGGCGGTACTGCAACAAAATTACCCGATCGATCGTATTATAGTTATAGATAACAATTCGCAAGATGGCACGCTGAATGTGGTGCGCGAGTTTGAATCGGATCGTTTAACTATCGTATCGAATACGGTGAATACGGGTTTTGCCGGAGGCCATAATCAAGCGATGGCGGCTAGCGACTATTATTTAGTGCTTAATCCGGATGTCACGTTGCATCCGGATTATGTTTATTATCTGGTCCAGCGGATGGAGCAGGATGCCTCGTTAGGAAGCGCAACCGGCAAGCTTTTGTTCAAGCATTCACCTCATGAAATCGACAGCACAGGTCTGCTATTCACCAAGTCAGAAGAGCCTTCGATCGCGGGGCCGGGCAGGACTCTTCCATGTGGGATGAAGAGGGAGATGTAATTGGGGTCCCTGGCGCCGCTGCGCTGTATTCCAGCAGCATGGTTCGGGATGTCAGTATCGACGATGAGTTTTTCGACGAGGATTTCTTTGCTTACAAAGAAGATGTGGATGTTGCATGGCGGAGCCGTCTTTTAGGATGGAAGGCCCTGTATTGTCCTGATGCTCAAGCCTTTCATAACCGAGGCTGGAAAAAAGGAGCGAGGACGAAAATTGCCTATTTCATCATCTGGGAGCTTGGAGTTCTTGGGAGCTGGGGCAATTTTTTTGTTATATTTAAAAGCACTATTCATAAAAGGCATGTAATCCAAGGAAAACGAAAAGCTCAATTCGAAAATATTTACTGTTATTTTAATTAATGCTTCGGATCAGTCATACTTTTGAAAAGTATTTCATGATATAATTAGAAATACATGTCTAGTTTATGGAGTCAGTTTATGGACTTAAGTATTATTATTCTTAACTACAATACGCGCGAACTCACCTTGAATTGTTTAAAATCGATTTATTTGTCGGAAACCTCATTTACCTATGAAGTGATCCTCGTCGACAATCATTCCGTGGATGACTCCGTGGAGGCTATCCGGGCAAACTTTCCGATGGTTCATTTAGTATGCAACGATGTCAATTTAGGATATTCCAAAGGGAACAATCAAGGGATGAGCCTAGCTAAAGGGCGGTACGTTCTTTTGCTAAACTCGGACACGGTTGTTCAACCGGATACGTTGCATACGATGACCCAATTCATGGATGAACATGCGAGCATCGGAGCAGCAGGCTGCAAAGTAGTACTGCCTGACGGATCGCTGGACAAAGCATGCCGGAGGGGATTCCCAACCCCTTCAGCCTCTTTTTATTATGCTTTTGGATTTTCGAAGTTATTCCCAGGTAACCCGAAATATAACCAGTATCAGCTAAGCCATCTGGACCCGAATCAAGATTATCCGGTGGATTGCTTGGTCGGTGCATTTATGATCGTTCGTAAAGAAGCTATCGATCAAGTGGGGATGCTGGATGAACAGTTTTTTATGTATGGCGAAGATATCGATTGGTGCTATAGAATAAAACAAGGTGGATGGGATATTCATTATTATCCGTACACTCAGATTATTCATTATAAAGGCGCCAGCAGTCGTCGTAAGCCTTTTAAAATCATCTACGAGTTCCACCGCGCCATGTATTTGTTTCATCAGAAGCATTATCGAAAAAAGTACTCATTTTTGGTGAATGGTCTCGTATATGCAGGAATTACTGTAAAATTTTTGAGTTCTTTATTATTAAATCGTTTCGGATCGGTGAGGTGAGAAAATGGTACGGCAAAGTCAGGGGTTTTTATCACAAATTTATGCTTTTACTGACTTTATTTGCGTGCAGCTCATTTTCTTATTTTCATGGTGGCTAAAGTTTAAAAGCGGTTGGATTCCCTTTGATAATCCGCTCCCACTTCATAGCTATGCATTGTGGAGCTTAATATACGGCGGCATAGCGATTTTCTTAAGCTATTCTTTCAACTTTTACACGCCGAAGCGCAGGAAAAAGTTTTCTTATGAGCTATTTACGATCATTCAGGTTTATACGATAAGCTTGTTAATTCTATTAAGCTTCCTGTTTATTTTTAAAGAGCTTGACATTTCGCGTTCTTTTCTGCTGTTATTTTTGGTAAATAATATACTTGCTATTAGCTTTTATCGGTATATCCTTAAGACCTCTTTGAAGCGTTTGAGACAGAAGGGATACAACAAACAATTCGTCTTAATTTTGGGAGCCGGTTCGATCGGTAAGAGATTCTACCGGAATTTATTGAAGCATCCCGAGTTGGGTTATGAAGTAGTGGGTTTCCTAGATGATTTTCATGATTGTCATGAAGTCGGTTTTGAAAACTACAAACCTATCCTTGGACGGGTCGATGAACTTGAGGCCATTCTGGAAAAGACACTAATTGACGAAGTAATCATTGCTTTGCCATTGGACGCCCATCATAAGTTCGGAAAAATTATCAATACTTGTGAGAAAGCCGGAGTTAAAACGTTAATTATTCCTGATTATTTCGATTATCTTCCGTCCAAGCCGTATTTTGATAATTTTGCAGGTATTCCGTTAATTAATGTTAGAGATATTCCGTTGGATGAATTTAGAAATCGCTTCTTCAAACGAGCCTTTGATATTGCATTTTCGTTAGCTGCAATCCTTATTACGCTGCCATTATTAATCCTTATTGCCATCGGCGTGAAAATCACCTCGCCGGGACCTATTATCTTTAAGCAAGAGCGCGTCGGATTGAACAGACGGAATTTCATGATGTATAAATTTCGCTCGATGCGAATACAAACAGAACAATCTTCCGATACCCAATGGACGACAGAAAATGATCCGCGCAAAACAAAGTTCGGCACGTTCTTGAGAAAAACAAGCTTGGATGAACTTCCCCAGTTTTTCAACGTATTGTTCGGACATATGAGTGTTGTTGGCCCCCGGCCGGAACGGCCGTATTTCGTAGAACAATTTAAGGAAGAAATTCCGAAGTACATGGTGAAGCATCATATTCGCCCCGGGATTACCGGCTGGGCTCAGTCCAACGGGCTGCGCGGCGATACGTCCATAGAGGATCGGATCAAGTACGATATTTTCTACATTGAGAACTGGAGCTTTTTGTTCGATATCAAGATTATTTGGAAGACGATCATCAATGGCTTTGTTAATAAAAATGCATATTAATTTATAGAGCAACATCTTCAAAAAATTGTATCTTGTATTTTGGAGTTTACTGTTTGAGGCACTGGCATCCTTTGAGCTGGTGCTTCATTCGTGTTTTAAAGATATGAATTTAGTGGCTTACCCTTAAACAGCCGATGTTAAACTAGCAGGAGGGGGGAGTTGAGGAGGTTTTAATAATGAGTAAAAAGATTAATGGGACTATGGAGGGACTGCGAGGATTCCTTGCTGTCTCAGTGTTGTTATTTCATATTTATGGATCTGCAGTATTGGAAAAATATATAGTGGAAATACCTAAAGAAAATTTGTTTTACCTTATTAATTATGCAGGTCCAATATCAGTAAATATTTTTTTCATTATCAGCGGATACTTGATTATTGGCAGCTTAATAAACAGTAAGACGATCGGACATTTTTTTCTCAACAGAATATTACGAATTTATCCAGTTTTTCTAACATTACATTTATTCATTTTTTCAATTGGACCCATAATAGGATATAAATGGATGAAAGATATCGATCTTGTAAAGTATATCGTACACTTCTTTTCGAATTTATTTCTATTACCAGGCATCTTTCCACTTCCTATAGCTCAAATTGTAGCATGGTCCTTAAGCTATGAATTTTTATTTTACATAATCTCGGGAATTGTTGTTTTTATCATTAGAAAAAACCTGATACATAATGTTTTAAAATATATTTGTTACATACTTCTGGTTCTTACTTGTATAATTATAACCTCATTTCATCCCAACATGTTATTTTTCATTGTAGGTGTTGCTTTGTTTTTGTGTGAGAACAAGTTGAAAAAATGGTACGAATCTCGTAAAGTATTTTACTTTAATGGTATTATTTTTTTAGGATTAATGTTTTTTTCTTATCATACTGAAAACTTCAAAATTATTGTACCCGTACTGTTAAGTTTTCTTTTTTTTCAGACAGTTATTTTCGAGCATGGCTTATTTTCTAAATTTCTTAATACAAAACTATTAAGATATTTTGGGAAAATAAGTTATAGTTTATATATGTGGCACACTTTCGTTATGTTCCCTTTAAAAATCCTTGTACCTAAAATAAGTTTCTTCTTTAAGGTTTCCTCATCTTTTTCATTTATGATCTACGCTTTTCTATCTATTGTTTTATCAATAATTATTTCAGACTTGTCTTATAAATTCATTGAAATAAAAGCAACCGGCTATGTTAAAAAGTTATTGATGAAGAAGAGGGGAGACAAAGTGATATCTTCGGTTTCATCATAAAATTAATTTGGATAACTCCTATAACCAACCCGTTATAGGAGTTTTTATTTCCTCGCCAAACCTTGTCTGCATAATTGGCCAAGTCCCTACATAGACATGATATCAATCTGGATTGATTATGTGGTGGAGGGGATGAGACGATGCGGCGGTTCACGTGGGTGGTGGCCCTTGTGATGGTTTGTTTAAGCCTGGTGGTATCCGGGTGCGGCAAAAAGGATGCAGGATCGGTAGTAAAGGAATTGGACGGTGTGATGAGCAAGCTGCAGAGCTATCACGGGAAAGGGCAGATGACGCTGCGTACGGGGCAGGATCCTCAGGAATACGACGTGGAGGTTAGTTTTCAGGCCCCTTCGTTCTATCGGATCTCGCTGACGAATGCGAAGAAGGATATTACGCAAATTGTGCTGCGCAACGATGACGGGGTATTCGTGCTGACACCGCATTTGAACAAAAGCTTCCGCTTCCAAAGCGATTGGCCTGAGAATCAAGGCCAAGTTTACTTATACCAGTCGCTCGTCCAAAGCATTCTGATGGACAATGAACGGCATTTTACGTCGGACGAGAAGGCCTATGTATTCGATGTAGTGGCGAATTACCAGAACGGTTCTTTGGCGCGGCAGAAGGTGTGGCTGGACAAGAGAAACTACGCTCCACAGCATGTGGAAGTGTCAGATGCCAACTCCAATGTGATGGTCATTGTAAAATTCGATCAATTTGAGTTTGGTACGAAGTTTGAGAAGGATCAATTTGACATGCAGCGCAATATGACGGGCTGGAACCTAAAGACACTGCCGACGATGATGCAAGGGGATTCGAAAGCCGGTGAGAAATCGGGAACGACCGATTCTAAGGCCGGTACGGGGGCGGCTAGCGGCAAAGGAACGGCGGTTGGTAACGGTACAGGGACAGGAACAAACGGAACCGCTACAGGACAAGGGGCGGGATCTGATGCAAAAGGCGAAGCAGCGGGCACGAACAAAGGCAATGCAGCAGGCGCAGGCACAGCTACAGGTGACAGCAAGGGTGCTGCCACACCCGGAACCAGCGACAGCTCGAAGACGAGCAGTGCCAGCGGCAACCAAGGCACGGCGGCAGAAGCCGGAAGCGACAAGGGGGCAGCGGCCAACGGAGCGCAAGCGACAGCTGCAGGCGCCAAAAAAGACACTTCCAAGCAGCAGTCGTTCGGCATCATCGAACCGCGCTACATGCCGAGCGGCGTGAAGAAACAAGACGTGACGGAGCTTAAGCTGGGCGAAGAACAAGCGGTCATGCTCCGCTACTCCGGAAAATATAACTATACGTTAGTGGAATCGCGTCCGCAGGTACAGACGGTATCGATCTTACCAGGGGATATCTTAGATCTGGGCTTTACGCTCGGCGTTGTAACCGGAGATGCGAAGAAAACATTGACCTGGACCTACGACGGCATAGAATTCCGCTTATCTACAGGGGACTTGCCGGCGACGGAGATGATTAAGGTAGCGCAAGCGGTGCAGGGGGAAATCGGTAAATAGTTGAAAGCAGCAATCCGATGACTGTGATTCGGTTCCGTAACACGCAACGAACGCCTAATCATCAAAAACTGACGGGCGCGATATTACTATTTTGTTCGTTGACAGGGTCGGCGGTACGCATTACCATGATCATATGAATTTTTTAACGGGAAGCTTCTTTACAGGTGCAAGCTGTGGCCTCGTAAGCGGCTTCCCTTGATTTTATGAGACCGAAGAAGGTGGATCAGGTGGATTCGTTTTACCGGCCGACCCGGGTGGAAATTTCATTGGATGCATTGCGCCATAATTTGGGCGAGTTTCGGCGGGTGCTTCCGGAACATGTAAGCATGATGGCAGTCGTCAAGGCGGACGCCTACGGACACGGAGCGGTGGAGGTATGTCGGGAGGCGCTGCAATGCGGCGTGGAATATATTGCGGTCGCTTTTTTGGATGAGGGTTTGGAGCTTCGGCAAGCAGGTATTACAGCTCCGATCCTCGTATTGGGCTATACGCCCCCGGAAGGGCTGGAAACTGCATGGGCCAATGGGATTACGCTCAATATATATACCCATGAGCTGCTGGATGCGTGGGAACGTTTAGGGGCTAAACAGCGCCCGTTGAATATTCATATTAAGATCGACTCCGGGATGAACCGGCTCGGCTTAACGGATGCGGAAGAAGCGATCGCGCTGATTGAACGGGCGATGCGGACGCCGGGGATTCGAGTGGAAGGGTTGTTTACCCATTTCGCTTGCGCGGACGAAACCGACAAGAGCTATACGCTTGAGCAGTACGGCCGATTCGAGCGGGTCGTCGATTATTTTACGCAAAAAGGAATTCAATTTCCGTACGTTCACGCCGGGAACAGCGCTGCGGGGATTGATACGCCGAATTTATCTTTTAATATGGTACGGCTTGGGATCGGGATGTACGGACTGTATCCGTCTGAAGAAGTGAATAAGCAGCAGATTGATCTGCAGCCGGTCTTGAGCATCAAATCCAGCGTCGTCATGGTGAAGCAAGTGCCCAAGGGTTCAGGGATCAGCTATGGCATCGTCTACCGGACGCAGGGCGAGGAGACGATTGCGACGCTGCCGATCGGGTATGCGGACGGCTTTTCCCGGATGCTGACCGGCAAGGCGCAAGTGTTGATTCGGGGGCGGCGCGTCCCTGTGGTAGGAAGAATTTGTATGGACCAATGCATGCTGAATGTATCCGAAATGCCAGATATCCAAATGGGCGAAGAAGTGGTAATTCTGGGAAGCCAGGGCGAAGACCGGATTACGGCGGAAGAGCACGCAGCATGGCTCGGAACGATCAATTATGAGGTCGTCTGCATGATTTCGCACCGGGTACCTCGCGTGTATATGAAGGAAGGCTGCGCAGCCCGGTCAGTGAATCCGCTGCTGCGGCACGTATGGGAGCCGGAGGCATAACAAAGGCTCCTGCATTCAAAACAGTCCTCCGGCGTCCGACAGTCCCGGCGTTGTGCTTACCGACAAGCGTCGGGCGGAAGAAGCCGACTATAGCAGAGCCAAATGCCCGTCCCAAGGCTCCGCCGCCTGTGCAATCTCTTCGCGGGAAGCCATACTTTTTGTCCAAAAAAAGAACTGGGCGCATTTGCCATTGAATTTTTTCTCCTAACATGAGAGGATTTTCTTGGTTTGCCGCGAATAAGTATAGAGGCAAAATGCTGCGGAGCGCGTCAAGGTATAACATAATTGCTATACCTTCGGCATATATTGATTTTGTATATTTTATCTGGAAGTTTGCCATAATGGAAATAGGTTCTTGTATGTTTTTGGGGGTGCATGTATAGGTGGCGGGTGCGCATAACACGAAGCGAATCATGATCAGCTTGCCGGATTATTTGCTGCAGGAGGTCGATCATCTGGTGGAGAAGGAAAATTCCAACCGCAGCGAGTTTATCCGTCAGGCGATGAAGCTTTACTTGTTGGAGCGTAAGAAACGGCATTTGCGCGAATCGATGCAGCGTGGCTATATGGAAATGGCTAAGATCAACCTGAACATGGCCTCGGAAGCGTTTCAGGCGGAGGAAGAAGCGGACAACACGCTGGACCGCCTGGTAAGCGGGGTGTGACGCTTGATTGTCAAACGTGGCGATGTTTTTTTCGCGGATCTTTCACCGGTCGTCGGTTCGGAGCAGGGCGGCATTCGGCCCGTACTGATCATTCAGAATGATATCGGCAATCGCTTCAGTCCTACGGTGATCGTAGCGGCGATTACGGCGCAGATTCAAAAAGCCAAGCTGCCGACGCATGTGGAGATTGACGCGGAAGCGCACGGTTTTGACAGGGATTCGGTCATCCTGCTGGAGCAGATTCGGACCATCGATAAGCAGCGCCTGACGGACAAAATCACGCACTTGGATGAGGAAACCATGCGCAAGGTCGATGAAGCTTTGCAAATAAGCGTAGGTCTGATTGAGTTTTAACATGCTGACGAGGCGGGGGTGCGGGTACCCTCGCTTTTTTATGTCTGGGAGGAGAAAAGTCGGATGGCAAAAGAGCAAACGGGACTGACAGAAGAAGTTCGGGCGGTTGTGGAACTGACGGAAGAGATGAAAACGGCGATTCAGGAGTGCATTCTGAAGCAGATCGCGTCCGAGCTGCAAATCGCGGCGGGGCGTGTAAAGACGACGGTCGGCCTGCTGGATGAGGGGAATACGATTCCTTTTATCGCCCGGTACCGGAAGGAAATGACCGGAGAGCTCGACGAAAATCAGCTGCGGGACATTGAAGAGCGGCTGACGTATCTGCGCAATTTGGAGGACCGGAAGCTGGAGGTCATCCGTCTGATCGACGAGCAGGGCAAGCTGACGGCCGAGCTGCGTACGGCAATCGAGCAGTCGGTTAAGCTGCAGGAAGTCGAGGACTTGTACCGCCCGTACCGGCAGAAGCGCAAGACGCGCGCGAGCGTGGCGAAGGAGAAGGGTCTTGAGCCTTTGGCGCTCTGGATTCTGACGCAGCCCAAGCAGGGCGATCTGCTTGCCGAAGCGGGTAAGTATATAAACGAGGAGAAAGGCGTCCAGACGGCCGAGGAAGCCGTACAAGGCGCGATGGATATCATTGCGGAGCAAATCGCCGACGATGCGAAAATCAGGGCGTGGGTGCGCCGTCACACGTTCGAGCAGGGCATCCTGCGGACCGAAGCCAGGGACGCCGAGCAGGAATCAGTCTACGAAATGTATTACAGCTACCAGGAGCCGGTCCGCAAGCTGCCGCCGCACAGGATTCTTGCGATTAACCGCGGAGAGCGGGAAGAAGTGCTGAAGGTGGCGCTGGACGTTCCGGTCGAACGGATTCACGAGTATATCGCGAAGCAAGTGATCAAGGGGCCTTCCATCGTGCGCGACACGTTGACGGCTGTCATTGAAGATGCGTACAAACGGCTGATCGCCTCGTCCATTGAGCGGGAAGTGCGCAATGAAATGACGGAGAAGGCCGAGAAAAAAGCGATTGAGGTATTCGCTGAAAATCTGCGCAATCTGCTGCTCCAGCCGCCGGTCAAGGGCAAGGTGGTGCTTGGCGTCGATCCCGCGTACCGGACAGGCTGCAAGCTTGCCGTCGTCGACGATACGGGCAAAATGCTGGAGATCGCCGTCACGTACCCGACGCCGCCGAATAACAAAATAGCGGAAGCGAAAGCGACGTTCAAGCGTCTGATCGACGCTTACCGCGTCGAATTGATCGTCGTCGGCAACGGGACGGCGTCCCGCGAGACGGAGCAGTTCGTGGCCGAGCTGATCGGTGAGATAAAGGCACGAAAGCTCCAGTATCTGATCGTCAACGAAGCGGGGGCGAGCGTCTATTCGGCTTCCAAGCTGGCACAGACGGAGTTCCCGGACTTGGACGTGGCGGAGCGGAGCGCGATCTCCATCGCGCGGCGGCTGCAGGACCCGCTGGCGGAGCTGGTCAAAATCGAGCCGAAAGCGATCGGCGTCGGCCAATACCAGCATGACGTCACGCAAAAAAGGCTCGAAGAGAGCCTGAAGTTCGTCGTCGAGTCGGCGGTGAACCATGTGGGCGTGGACGTGAACACGGCGTCTCCGTCGCTGCTGTCCTATGTGTCGGGCGTCAACAGCACGCTTGCCAAAAATATTGTAAAATACCGAGACGACAATGGGAAATTTACGAGCCGAGCGCAGCTGCAAAAGGTTCCGCGGCTCGGAGCGAAGGCGTTCGAGCAGTGCGTCGGCTTTTTGCGGATCGCAGGAGGCGGCAATCCGCTGGATAACACGCCGATTCATCCGGAGTCGTATGACGTGGTGGACAAGCTGTTCCGTGAGCTGAAGCTGGAGCTGTCGCAGCTTGGCAGTGCCGAGCTGAAAGCGATGCTGCAAAGCTTAGAGCCGGAAGAGCTCGCTACGAAGCTTGGCGTCGGGGTGCCGACGCTGCGCGATATTCTCGATTCGCTGCAGCGGCCGGGACGCGATCCGCGGGAGGAGCTGCCGGCGCCGATTTTCCGCACGGACGTGCTGCAGATCGAAGATTTGAAGCCGGGCATGGAGCTGCAGGGAACCGTACGCAACGTGATTGATTTCGGTGCTTTTGTTGATATCGGCATCAAAAACGACGGGCTCGTTCATATTTCGCAGTTAAGCAATTCCTACGTGAAGCATCCGATGGACGTCGTGTCCGTAGGGGATGTCGTGACGGTATGGGTGCTCAACGTCGACCTGAAAAAGGGCCGCGTCGGTCTGACGATGAAAAAGCCTTCTTAAGCATAAAATAGAGCATAAGCCGGAGAAAAGGGATGTAGCGGAAGCCGCGTCCTTCGCTCTGGCGTATGCTCTATTTGTTTTTGAGCGTGAGCTCATCTTTATTGAAGCTGGGATGTCGTGGGGTCCGTCTCGCTTTTGCGGGTGCGGTAAAAAAACCAGCAATCGTTCAGCAAACGGATTTGCCGTCGGTTTTTGTTGTAAAATGCCCGCATCAGCTGGTTGCAAAGCCATTGTGGCAACACCATCAGTCCCTTCCCGTCTAGCTGCCGTACACTATACAGCATATGGGCGGGAGCCGTTTCGGGTGCAGGTCCTTTTTACGCGAAGTCTTCTTCGTCTTCGTACCACTGCTCAAGCTGTGCTTGAAGCGCGCGAATCTCGGTCAAGAGGGAGATGAGCGGATACTCTTTTTCTTGCGCTTGGATTGCGCTGAAGGTCTGTTCCAGTCGATTGATGTATTCCAGGCCGTGCTGGAGCGTATAGCCCGGGTGCACAAGCTCAAGCCCGTCGAATTCTGCGATAAATACCGGCAGTCCAGGGACGTTAGGCGCGGTCAGCTTGTCCAGCTCCTTATGCAGACGTTGATTAAGTGCGGCCAGTTGGTACATATGGGTAGCGGGCATTTCCACGAATTCGATCTGGTCCTCCAGCTTAAGCAGGGCGCATTTCTTTTTGAACATCGGGTTAAACTCCTCTCTATGGGTCAAAGGGATGATTTGTCCGAAGCAATTCCAGATTCCTACTTGACAGTTTAGCCTAACCTGCGGTTACAATTCAAGAGAGAAACGAAGAGAAACCAGAGAGTAAGGGTGGGAAAACGATGGATGACCGACAGCTGCAGCTGTGGGTAGAGCAAATATCGCTGTCGTCGTTCGGGTGTCCTTTTTTGCATCGGGCGAGGTTCAACCGGAGATTAACATCGACGGGAGGGCGATATTTCACCCGGACGCACGATATCGAGATCAGCTGGCTGCAGTATGAACAGTTCGGAGCCGCCGACGTGGAGAAAATTATTAAGCATGAATTGTGCCATTACCACCTGCATTTGCTGGGCGGAGGGTACCGGCACCGGGATGACGATTTCAAGCGGCTGCTGGCCAAGGTCGGAGGGACGCGCTATTGCCGGTCGCTCCCGCAGGAGTTGAAGCGCACCGAGCCTTACCGGTACAAGCTCGTTTGTACAAGCTGCAGTGCGGAGTATATGCGTAAACGCAAGACCGATCCGAAGAAATACGTCTGCGGTTTCTGCAAAGGCAAATTAAAGCTGCTTGCCCTTGACTTACAGCCGCATTCATGATAAATTAAAAATTGTCTTTCCCTGATAGCTCAGTTGGTAGAGCACTCGACTGTTAATCGAGTTGTCACAGGTTCGAGTCCTGTTCGGGGAGCCATTTCTTTCTTGGAGAGATACCCAAGTGGCTCAAGGGGACCCTCTGCTAAGGGGTTAGACTGCGTAAGTGGTGCGAGGGTTCGAATCCCTCTCTCTCCGCCATACATAAAAAGACCGGCTACCTGAAAAGGTAGCCTTTTTATGTATGGCGTGGAGGGATGAGAACCGGAGGTTCGTCGGAGCGGCAGCCATGCGCCGCGAAGTCTCGCGGGCGCAGCGCGAGTATCCCTCTCTCTCCGTAGATAATAAACGAAACCGCCGAAAGGCGGTTTTTTTATTATCTACGGAGAGGTTAAGAGGGGGCGTCGGCGGTGTTTGTGCGCCCGGGCTAAATCCAATTTTTCCATTTGAAAATAGCCCACATCGAGATCGTGACAACAATCATGACGATCCAAACGTATGCGTACCCGAAGCTCCAGTTGAGTTCAGGGATATTCTTGAAATTCATACCATACAATCCGACGATAAAGGTCAGCGGAAGAAAAATCGAGCTGATAATGGTCAATGTCTTCATGATCACGTTCATACGATCGGATTTAATACTCATTTGCAGCTCAAGCAAGCCGGTGAGCGATTCCCGAAATACGTCCAAGGAATCGACAACGCGAGAAATGTGATCGTAGATATCGATAAAATAAACATCCGCTTCCTGGCGAATATACGGGAAGCTCTGATGCGTTATCGTGCCCAGTAACGTCTTCTCTTCCGTGATAATGCGGCGGAGGTGGTGCATCTTTCGTTTGGATTTAAATATTTCTCGGGATACATGGACGTAAGGATTACGGTAAATCATTTGCTCCAAGCGGTCGACGCGGTCCTCAATCTGATCAATGATGTCGGTATAGTCGTCGACACAGCGGTCTAATAGTAAATATAAGATGCGCCCGCTGTGTTCCATGCTGCCTTCGACCTGCAAGAAATGCTTTTGGAGCTCGGTGATAAAAGGAAGGGGCTCTTTACAAATGGTAATGACAAAATTCGCACCGACCACGATAGCGATTTCGGCCGTAGTAAGCTGCTTGTCCACCACTGCAAAAAACGTCATGAAGACATGGTCTTTGTATCGGTCCACTTTAGGACGCTGATTCAGCTTGATGCAGTCCTCGACCACAAGCGGGTGGCAGTGAAACTGATGTTTAAGCACGTGTTCTACCTGCTTCGCTTCGGGGGCTGTCATATGGAGCCAGACGTTCTCATTGTCGCCCGGAATTCGGGCCTCCTGTTCCGTAACCTGACCGGTAGCATGGTTGAATACCAGCATCGAATACACCTCTGTAGGGGAATGGGGTCCTTTTGCAGTTGATTGTAACATAGGGAGGGATTACCTCCAAAAAAGACGAAAATTTTTTTTGCAAAAAGGCTTGTCAAGCTCATCCCATTCCGCTATAATAACACTTGTCGCTCAAAAAGGCGGCGATCATACAAAGCATGGCCCGTTGGTCAAGGGGTTAAGACACCTCCCTTTCACGGAGGTAACAGGGGTTCGAATCCCCTACGGGTCATAGTAGTAGGGAGAGAACCCTCGGGTTCGTCGGAGCATAAGCTTCGGCAGGAACCGCTTCGCAGTCTCGGAGTGAAACGGAGAGTATCCCCTACGGGTCATAGTAGTAGGGAGAGAACCCGTCGGGTGCATCCCTACGGTAACCTGCGGTTGTGGTGGAATGGCAGACACGCTATCTTGAGGGGGTAGTGGGCGTACGCTCGTGGAGGTTCGAGTCCTCTCAACCGCATCACAAAAAGAAAGAGCTCGCATCTAAGCGGATGCGAGCTCTTTCTTTTTTTTGGCCTAATCCATCTGCGATGCAAACTTTTAACGCGGTTAATCCTGCGGTTATTAAAGCCGGTCGCGCCAGCCGCTTTCCCAGCGGTTGTATTCCTCCTGCGCGGCTTCTTTGGTATGCCCGTATTTCTCCTGAAGCTTCCCGAGGAGCTTTTGCTTTTCCCCATTAATGACATCAAGGTCGTCATCGGTTAATTTGCCCCATTGCTTTTGCGCTTCACCCTTCAATTGCCTCCACTTTCCTTTTAAAACGTTGGTATCCACTCGAATCAGCTCCTTTTGGAAGAAATGTACTATGCATTTAACCCGGTTGTCCGCTTATTGAAACAAGTTCCATAGAGAACCGAAGCATTGTTTGGCCTTATTACCATTCGGGTAATCAAGAAAGGAAGTCAGACTTCCATAACCGAAAGGAGATGTTCCCATGTTGAAGGATGGAGCAACTGGAAGAACAGATCAAGAAGGTGCTGGATGCGAATGACGTCTGCGCGTTCGCCGTTGTATGAGCAGCTTCCGTTTCCCTCGGAACAGATTCGCTTCTTGTGTCTGTTGCCGGCGTTTCCGGCGGAAATGCTCTGCTAAAGGATGCCACTTTACTTTTTCCTGCGAAACCTATACAATGAGTAATACATCCGCGGTTGTGGTGGAATGGCAGACACGCTATCTTGAGGGGGTAGTGGGCGTACGCCCGTGGAGGTTCGAGTCCTCTCAACCGCATATCTAAATAGCTTGCCGATCGTGCAAAGCCCTGAATTTTCAGGGCTTTTTGCTTTTTCCGGACAATAAAAAAATTTTTTGCGTCAGCGGCAAACCGTTTTCGCTTTGGCAGCGTTTCCTCTATTGATTGGCCTAAAAACCTTTAAAATTCGGGAGGAATCTGATGATGAACAAACGTTGGAAACGTGCAGCCCTGCTGCTGGGAAGTGCCCTGATGCTCTCAACGGCTGTAAATGCTGCAACTGCTGCGGACAATTCCAAGGCCACGGCGGTCGCTATCAAAACAGATGCGCAAATCGCTGCAGAGCTGGGAGTATTGCAGGGCGACGGCAGCGGTGTAACCGCGAGCTACTTGTCCCAATCGACGACCCGTTTGCAGGCGGCGATTTTGTTCCTGCGGCTGCAGGGCTTGGAGAGCGAGGCTCTGAGCTTCAAAGGGGGCGTGAACTTTGACGATGCCGGCACGGTCAATGAAAGCAACCAAGCGATATTGGGGTACTTGAAGGCGAATCCGCAGCTTGGGTGGACGGGGACCGGTTCGGGACGGTTCGAACCGATGGGTTCGATCACGGCGCAGCAGTATTACAAAGTGATTTTGGAATCGCTTGGCTATAAGCAGGATACCGATTTTGCTTTTGCAGATACGATTCGCTTCGCGGAAGGCAAGGGCTTGAAAAAAATTGCCGAAGCAGGCAATCTGAATAACGGGCAGATCGCTACGGCAACGGTGGAGGCGCTTGGGGCGAAGCTGAAGGCCGGAGACAAGACGTTGCTGGATACTCTCGTCGGCCAAAAGGTTGTTACCGCCGAAGCTGCGGCGGCTGCAGCCGCGTCGTCCGTTCGTCTCGCGACGAACGATAAGGTCGGCACTTATTTGACGGACGGTTCCGGCAAAACGCTCTACACGTTTACGAAGGATACGCCGTTCCAGAGCGCTTGCAAGGATCAATGCGCAGTCAACTGGCCGGTATTCAAAGCGGAATCGCTGCAGCTCCCGCCATCTTTGAAAATAGAAGATTTTGGCGTTATTACGCGGGAGGACGGCACGAAGCAAACGACATACAAGGGAAGCCCGCTCTATTATTTCCTGAAAGACACGAAGGCTGGAGAAGTAAACGGACAAGGCGTGAACAACGTGTGGTTCGCCGCGAAACCGGAAGGCGCCGGCCTGAAGCAGGAAGACAAGCAGCCGGCTGCTTCCAAGGAATATCAGGTACAGATGGCCGGATTCGCTTTCTCCGCCAAAGAATTGACGGTCGAAGCGGGTTCGAAAGTAACGTTTACGAATAAAGATAAAGTCAAGCATAATGCCGTATCGGATACGCTCGGCGGCGACGGCAAGCCGGTATTCGAAACGAAGCTGCTGGGAGAAGGAGAATCCGAAACGATCACGCTGACCAAGCCGGGTACGTATACGTATTACTGCGCTCCGCATAAAGCAGAGATGAAAGCGACGATTATCGTCAAGTAAAATGTTACTGAACGTTAACCCGGGGTACCCGCCGCAAGGAGGGCCTCGGGTTGTTTGATGTGGAACGGCTAAAAATTGCTTGTTGCCAAACGAAAAGAAATGTCGGAATATGGAGTCAATTCGCTTCCTGTTACTCGTTTTTAACCGATACAAGGAGCGTGGCGTCAGAGACGGGGGTGTTCCGATACGTGCAGCATTATTCGGACGAGCAATTGATGGAATTAATCAAAGCCAAACAAAGCGATGCGCTTCATGTACTGTACGACCGGTATGCCAAGCTGGTCTATTCGTTCGCTATGAAAGCGAGGAAGGACCCGGAGTTTGCCCGGGACGTTGTGCAGTTAGTGTATACCCGAATTTGGACGACGGAGAGCGGATACGATCCGGCAAGGGGGTTATTCGTCAATTGGCTGCTAACCGTTACCCGTAACTTGACGATTGATCAGCTGCGGAAATTAAGAAAACAATCCGCCTTGGTGCCGCTAGAGCATAGGATTGAAGCGGAATTAGGCTCAGCGGAGGTCCATCCTTTTGCAGATCCTGTCTCCCGGAAGTTGTTCAAGCAGCAGCTGGAAGAGGCATACCGATATATGTCAGAGCAACAGATCAAGCTAATCCGGCTGTTTTATTGGGAGGGCTACACCTTAAGCGAAATTGCCGAGATGTCGGAAGAGCCGCTTGGAACAGTGAAAAGCCGGCTCCACCAAAGCTTGAAATTGCTGCGCAAGCACATGACGTCTTGGAGAGAGGAGTGAACGACATGTTTCGAGAAGAATCGGTATGCGAGCTATGCTTTTCTTATTTTCTAGATGAGCTTTCGGAGGAACGGAAACGGGCGTTCGAACGTCATTTGTCCACGTGCCGGACTTGTACTCAAGAGCTTGCGGAGCTTTGGCAGACGTGGCAAGCACTGCCCGCTGAAGCTGAGCTGGTGGAATTGCCCGAAGACTTAAAAGAGCAGGTGCTAGGAAAGGTGCTTGGAGAGCCTGCGTCTGCTGGCGGGGAGACGCTCCTCGAAGAACGTCCCACGGATAAGCGGCCGATCGTGGAGTGGCGTCTTAATGATGGGGCGGCCCGGCGCCGCAAGCGGTGGACGAAAGGGCTCGGGTATACAGCGGCTGCGCTGTTCTTCTTCGTAGGCGGGGCGGGAACCGCCATCGTCGGGGACCTTGGCCTCCCGTTCAAATCCTCTGTCGAGCGGCCGGAAGCCCGGCTGGCCATTCCTGTGGAAGTGATCGGACAATACAGGCTGAAAGCTTTTGATCAAGCGCTTCCGTCGGCAGGCGGGCAGGGATGGTTGACGCGCCAAGGCAATAAAGCGCAGCTGGTGCTGCAGATTCACGGTTTGCGGCCGACGGACGGAGCTCAGGCGTATCAAGTGTGGCTGCTGCGTGACGGCAAGCGTTCCAACTGCGGAACGTTCCAGGTCGACTCTCAAGGAGCAGGAGTGCTGACCTGGGACATGAGGCTTGAGGATACTTCCTTCGACGGCATCGGTATTACGCTGGAGCCCGATTCCCGTGGGTCGGAGCCGCGCGGAAAAAAAGTGCTGGGCACCTGAGAGCAGAACAAGAGATTCGTCCGGCCGATGGCTTGCTTCAAAGGAAGTCAATTCGTTCCCAAGCGCCATAAGGAGCGGGCAGTCATAAGCGCATGAAGTCTTGACGCTCCGCTTTCGGCCGGCAGGCCCGGCAGACACCGACGACTTTCCCGGCCGTGGCGTAAAAGGCCAGCTCCTTCGAAGGAACCTTCCGTCGGCAAAAGGAGCAGCTTTGCTTGGCTTGGCTTTTATCGGTAGGTCGGGATTTGGAGCCGGGCCGGCCGAATCGGTTTCGCCTGAAAAATTTTGGAAAAACGACAGCCAGACAGATCAAAAGCAGGATACCGGCGATTACGATGACGTAAGGCAGGATAGCCAGGGGGACCACCTCGCGTTACTTCAGGATTGTGTTGATACGAATAGGGTTCGGCAGAAAACGACAATTTCCTTTATTTGTATTGAAGGGCTTGTTTGTTTCGATTATACTGGCCTTAGCGAACGGACTTCCAGCGTTTGCTCCATCTTCCGAAGAAATGAGGCGAGCTTGTGCAAATTAACGCAGCATTGAACGCCGTTAGCGGCGGAAACGCATTGAAACAGGCGGTCGGCATTGCTCTGCTAAGTCAGATGAAGGATTCTCAGACTGCCCAAGCGGCTACGCTGCTTCAAGATTTTGCAGCGGCACAGCATCCTAACCTGGGCAAAAACTTGGATATTCGCATCTGATCTCCCCCAGCCTTACATATTTAAATAATGAAGTATGCATGAACCTGCCTGCGCTTTCGGTAATCCGAAGCCTGGGCAGGTTTTTTGCGTTACCGATTAGGATAGGTTTTGCAGATCGAAGAATACTAAAAACACGGCCTAAGGAAATCGTATGCAAGCTGGAGAAACTATGGACAAAAGCGAGTGGATCGATCGATGAACGGTTTTCAAATGGCATGGCACGATATCCGACAAATGTGGAGCTCCAACATGGCGCGCCGCTCGGTGCTCGGCTTGATGGTCCTGCCGCTTATGTATAGTTTCATTTATTTGTGGGCGTTTTGGAATCCGACCGACTTTTTGCCCCATTTGCCGCTGGCGGTTGTTAACCTGGATCGCGGAATGTCACAGAACGGCAACCCGGTTAATCTGGGCCGGGAGCTTACGGACAAGCTGCTTGCCGACAAACAGACGTCCTGGACGGAAGTCAGCCCGGAGCAAGGAGCGGAGGGGATCGAGAAGCTGCGCTATTTTATGGTGCTGACGATCCCGCCGGACTTCACCGAAACGGCCTATAGCCCCGGCACTCCGAAGCCCAGAGCGAGTCAGCTTTCGTACGCCGTCAACGAAGGGGCCAACATGCTCGGAGTCAAAGTGGTGCGCAGCGTGATAGATAAGGTCGGGCACGAGCTGGAGCAGCAAATGACGGAGAAATATGTGCGCACCATCTTCGACCAGATTCTCAACGGCGGCGAAGGGCTGAAGAAGGCGGCCGACGGGGCGGCCAAGCTGGCGGAGGGAACGAAGAAGGCGCAGGATGGCGCGACTTCCTTGCAGGATGGTCTGAAGCAAGCCCAGGACGGCATGAAGCCGCTCTCGGAAGGGCTGACGAAGCTGCTGGACGGCGCGAACCAACTGGAGAACGGCATCATCAGGCTGGATACGGCCGTCGGATTAGGCGCAGGAGGCATCGACAAGCTGAATGCGCAGCTATCGAAAATACGGGAGCCGATCAATCAGCTGACGGCTGAGGCGGAGCGGCTCAGCAAGGTGATCGACGCTTCCAATCAGTCGCTGAAGTTCGGGCTTAACGCGTTGGATGTGATCGGCGCTTCCCTGCAGGATACGAATCGCCGGGTTGACGAACTGCAGCGCGTCTGGGATTCGGGCATAGGCGGCCGATTGCAAAAGCAAAAGGATCAGCTTGACGGCGCCATCGCGGATCTGCTGGCGCTTGGCGAGCAGTTCGCCGAAATCACCGGCAGCGAGCGGTTCAAGGGTGCGGTCGACAAACTGAAGACGGCAAATGCACAGCGGCTCGAATTAGAGCAGGCCTTGCGCGATACGAAGGCATCGCTTGATCAGGTGCGCAGTTCCACCGCCAAGTCGATCGAACAGATTAATGTTGCCCGCGACCAGCTCTCTGCGCATATGAACGAGCTGCAGGCCGGGCTGCAGGCGATGCAGACTACCGTGCGTAGCACCGTGGACCAACTGATCGGCAGTAAGCAGCTGGTGGACGATTTGTCCGGACGCCTCGGCCAACTTGCCAATGGCGTCCATCAGCTGCAGCAGGGCAGCACGGCGCTGGTCGAAGGCCTCAATGCCTTCGGCAGCGGATTTCATCAGCTGCAGGACGGCGTGACGAGGCTGTACGACGGCAGTACGCAGCTTTCGACCGGCCTGAAGGACATTAACGCCGGGCAGCAGGAGCTTGCCGCGAAGCTTAGCGAGGCGGCAGGCATGGCGGCGATGGATGGGCAGGCGGAGCAGCGGATCAATACGATCGTCTCCCCGGTGAAGGTGACGGAGAATAATCTTCATCCGGTGCCGAACAACGGCACGGGGTTTGCGCCTTATTTTATTGCGTTGTCCTTGTGGGTAGGGTCGTTGGTGCTCTTTTTCGTTATCGATCTGAACAAGGTCGTCTCGATGCCGAAGCGGCCGATCTCATACCTGATCAACAAATATCTTGCGCTGGCTTCCGTCAGCGTGTTTCAATCGGTGCTTTCGGTCTTCATTCTCCATACGGGGCTCGGAATTCCGACGGTGCTGCCGGCGATTAATTTATACGGGTTCGCGCTGCTGCTCGGATTGACGTTCGCGGCGATTCTGTTCATGCTGATCTCGATCCTCGGCAGCGATGTGGGACGTTTCGTCGCCATCGTCATCCTCATGCTCCAGCTGACGTCCAGCAGCGGCTCGTATCCGGTCGAGATGGAAGCTAGGTTTTTCAATTTCATCCATCCGGCGCTGCCGATGACTTACGCGGTGGAAGGGTTCAGGCACCTGATTTCGATTGGCGACGCCGCAACGATCGCGAACGATGCGCTGATATTGGCAGCTTACGGCGTCGGTGCGCTTGTCCTGCTCTACCTCGTCAAGCGGAAGACAATCATGCATCAGCTTCAGGAGGAGTCCGTGCAATCCTAGGACGCGGCTCCCGTGCCGGATTTTACAGTTTCTTTACATCGGAATTACCTAACAGGGCTTGCCTCCCCGTTCCTTCCGTTGGATAATAGACCCAAGCGGTTGAACTAGGGGAGGAAACGGATATGACCATACAACAACCTATCGTAATCGGCCACCGCGGCGCTGCAGGCGAGGCGCCGGAAAATACGCTGGCCTCGTTCGAGCTTGCCCTTCGGCAAGGTGCGGACGCGATTGAGCTGGACGTGCACCTGTCGGCTGACGGGGAATTGATCGTCTGCCATGACCATACGGTCGGACGTACGACGGACGGCACTGGCGCAATCGCGGAGATGACGGTGGCGGAGCTGAAGCGGCTGGACGCCGGACGCTGGTTCGACGAGCGGTTCGCCGGGGAGCGGCTGCCCCTGCTGGAAGAAGTATTCCAGCTCGTTCCTTCGGAAATCATGATCAACGTCGAGGTCAAATGCTCCTACACTCCGCGGCTGGCGGAACGACTGGCAGAGCTGCTTGCACAGTACAATCGGCTCGACAGCGTGGTCGTCTCGTCGTTTAACCATAAGGTGCTGAAGCAGCTGCATGAGGCGATTCCCAATCTGCGGGCGGGGCTGCTTTATGTGGCCAATTTCGTATCGCATCGTCAGATGGCTGCGGCAGCCGAGGGGCTGGACGTCTATTCGATTCATCCGCAGCATCATACGATCGATGCCGGGGACGTGGCCGAAGCGACAGGCTATGGCCTGAGGGTCTACCCTTGGACCGTCAACGAACCGCAAGACCTTCGCCGGGTCGTCGATGCGGGCGCTTCGGGGATCATTACGGATTTTCCGGGTCGTCTTAGAAATCTGTTAAACGAAGAAAAGGCATAAAGAAGATTGCGCGTAGGCACATGACGGACGATAAGCGTTCGGTAGCGGCTTGTGCGCTTTTTTTGTGGGCAATTTTGCCAAAAGGTAACATTCTGCGTCCGTTCGTCCGATAATAAGGAAAGAGATAGGAGGTTTCGCAATGAACAAGATGTATTCTTCATGGTACCGCAAGCTTGCAGTTCTGATGTCGTTGTCCGTGCTGTTGTCGTTGTGGCCCAGACCCGCAGCGGCGGAAGTTAATGTGTTTCCGGATGTCGATGCGAAGCAGTATGCTTGGGCTGTCGAGTCGATCCGACTCATGGCGAATAAGCAGGTGCTGACGGGGTATCCCGACGGCAACTTCCGTCCGAACAAGACGATCAGCAAGGCGGAATGGACGGCTATGGTGTATCGATTGTTCGATAAGTATCGTCCGAACGCACTGGCCACCGGGATGCAAAAAATTACTTATTTTACCGACGTACCCGAATTGCATTGGGCGCATAAGCCCATATCGGAGATTTACGACGGCTCGTTCAAAATCGGAGGGTATGGGCTGAGCCGGGACGGAAATTTGGCTTTTCGCCCCGATATGCAGCTGACCCGCTTGCAGCTTGCCCAGCTGTTGTACGCGTATTTCGACAATCGTTTGATGGAAAAGCGTTATAGCGACAATGACGTATGCTCGGTCGTTTCGGAATTGAAAGACGTTCCGGTCAAAATGTTCAAAACGGAAGCGGAGTACCAAGTCGCCCAAGCGGACGGACGGTACGTCGAGGACGGCTTGATGGACGTAGAAAGTAACGATGTGTTTGTCACGCTCATTCTCGGCAAAAACACCGGAGATTGCAAACTGGGCGGGGACGAGCTGTCCAACGTGCAGGCCAAAGCGCTGGCCAGCCTCAAAGCAAGCGGCATTATGACGCCGAACGATCAGGGCTATTTCCGTCCGAAAGACTACGTGACCCGTGCCGAAGCGGTAACGATTTTGGACCGTGTGTACACGTATCTGAAAAAGAACGGCTGGCTCTGGGATTACACGACGGTTGATTTAGCGCTTCCTTTCAATCCTGCCGGAACAGGGACGGATTCGGGCAGCACAAGCGGCACCGGCGGTTTGAACGGATCTTCCGGCAGCAGCAGCTTCAATAACAACTCGAACAGCAATACGATTACGCCTCCGAACGGCGGCTACTCGCAGGATGGCTCGATCAATTGGTCGGATAAATCGATCGTTAGAGTCAGCGACTATTTTGACGACAAGGGCGTTATTGTGAAAAATCTGCAACAGAAGGGCGAAATCGAGGCCGCCGTGCAGCCAAAAGGGGCCAGATATTTGACCATTACGTTGAAGTCTGATGAGAAGGTCGATATGTATGTGATCGTTGACGGCCGCGTCGGCTTCGTCAAGCAGGAGGAGTTTCCGCTAACGCTACAAGTTAGCGGCGTGACGACGGTCGGCCTCCGCTCACAGCTGCGCAATCCGGACAAGAACAAGCGGACCGACGATCTGACGACGCTGTCGGTGCAATTGTCGGACGTAGAGCCGAGCAAGAAGAAGGAGAAGACCAAATCGACTACTACGAAGCCTTAGGTTAAGCCGGATGCTTCCTGAGCTGGGATAATGGGATAAAGGATCGCCACAAGGATCATACTAAACGGTGTCTTCCCGACAAAACGGACAACCGGAGGTTTTCCATGGCATCCAGCAGAGGACATCAAGGCGCGCACGGCATAGGACAAGCGGAGGAGCAGCTCGCCAACCAGGCGGACGCAGCGGCCGCCATCCAAGGGCAGAGCGAGACGGATCTAGACGTGCTCGAAGCTGCGCGCCAATATCAGAACGAGGAGGAGAAGGTTCTCGACGAACCCTGATCCTGATGTATGACAACGAAGCCCGGACGAACAGGTCCGGGCTTCGTTATGTTTGTTCGAAAATGCAATTTATTGAAGCAGATGCTTGAACGGGCTGTAGTCGATCTGCTTTTTGTCCAAATACGAGGTCAGACTGCGGTAATCGCGCTTGGGCGTTGCCAAGATATATCCCTCGATGCAGTGCTCCCGCGTGACCGCGTCGGCCTTCGCCTCCAGCGCTACTTGACCGATCCGGGCGGCGATGGAATGCTTCGCGATGTCGCGGAACGGAGTAGGCACGGGCTCGACCAGCATGTCGAGGAACGCTTTGGAGTCTTCCGTCCACAGGTGGCGGGACGATTCGACGTAATGATTTTGCCAGTCCAGCTTCGATTTGCCGTCCTCCCGGGGGAGTACCTTGAAAAACTTGCGGAACATAAAGTAACCGCCCACCGACATCATGAACAGCAGCACGAATACCCAAAAAATGATAAACCACATAAACCCCTCGGCCGGGGCATCGTTCATCGCATACCACATGAAACGTTCACCTCCCTTCCATTATACCTCACTTTCCGCTGGAGGAAAACGGAACCTACAAGAGAATATTTCCTATTCTAGATTTCTTGTCCCGATCCTAGTAAAATAGATGAAAGTGAGATGAACAAAGGAGTGATTCCCGGTCATGGTCAGAATCGGATCGCACGTTTCGTTTTCGGATAAAGGGCTGCTGAATGCGGCCAACGAAGCCGTCTCTTACGGCTCCGGAACGTTTATGATTTATACGGGGGCGCCGCAGAATACGCGCCGCAAACCGATCGAAAATCAATATATCGAAGAAGGCAAAGCCGTGATGGAGAAATATGGCATCGGTGAGATTATCGTCCATGCTCCGTATATTATCAATCTGGGCTCCTACAAGGATGACACGTACGAGCTGGCGGTCCGCTTCCTGCAGGACGAAATCCGACGTACGGATTATCTTGGCGTGAAGCAGATCGTGCTTCATCCCGGGGCTTATACGGACAAGGATGCCGAGTACGGGCTGGCGCGCATCGCGCAGGGATTGAACGAAGTGCTGAGCGGCGTGAAGGATACGAACGTCAACATCGCGCTGGAGACGATGGCAGGCAAAGGCACGGAGATGGGCCGCAGCTTCGAGGAGCTGGCCACCATCATCGAAAAGGTGGAAGACAACGGCAAGCTGACCGTCTGCCTCGATACGTGCCACGTGAGCGATGCGGGCTACGATATCGTGAACGATTTGGACGGCGTGCTGGAGCAGTTTGACCGCACGGTTGGTTTGGACCGTATTGCAGTCGTGCATCTGAACGATAGCAAAAACCCGAAAGGCGCGTCCAAAGACCGCCATGCCCCTGTCGGTGCCGGTTGGATCGGCTTCCAAGCGATGCATAACGTCGTTCACCATGAGAAGCTGAAGCATCTGCCGTTCATTCTGGAGACGCCGTGGATCGGCAAGGAAGACAGCTCGCAGCGGCCGATGTACGAAGCGGAAATCGCACTGCTCGGCGGTACGGTCAAAACGCGTTTCGGCGACGGATTCCTGTCGGATGTCGAGCGTCTGGCCCATTTCTTCACGAAGCAGGATATTGATCCGAGAGCATACGTGCTGCAAACCTGGGAAGTGCTCAAGACGGACGCCAAAGCGAAAAAGGCGGACGGCCGCGAGCCGATGGAGCGCTTGTACGACCTGATCGTCGCAGATAACCTGTTCCCTGAACTGAGCGAGGAACAAATCAACCACCGCCTGACCGCGTGGTTTGCGGGCGAGCATTTGTTCGCCACGGTATAAGCAAAGACATTCTATGTTTTGACTACGAAGGAGATCAACAACGCATGGTTTCGAACGTTACTTCCAAATCGAAAAGTACGAATTTGACGAATCGCGCACGGATGCTCGTGTCCTGCCCGGACCGCCCCGGTATCGTGGCAGCGGTATCGCGTTTCCTGTACGAGCACGGCGCCAACATCGTGCAGTCCGATCAATATACGATGGACCCGGAGGGCGGGTTATTCTTCATTCGAATCGAGTTCGATTTGGATAATCTGGATGCGCGCCGCGAGCAGTTGAAAGCCGACTTCGCGACGGTCGCCGCCGAATTCAACATGAAGTGGAGCATTACCCGGGCAAGCCGCAAGAAGAGGCTCGCGATCTTCGTCTCGAAAGAGGACCATTGTCTGCTGGAGCTGCTGTGGCACTGGCAGTCGGGCGACCTGGATGCCGATATCGCGATGGTCATCAGCAACCACGACGATATGCGCGGGCTGGTGGAGCCGCTCGGCATTCCGTACCACCATATTCCGGTCACGTCCGATACGAAGGCGGAGGCGGAGAAGCGGCAGCTCGAGCTGGTCGACGGCCAGGTGGACGCTGTTATTTTGGCCCGTTATATGCAGATTATTTCGCCGAAATTTATCGAGCACTTCCCGAACAAAATCATCAATATCCATCATTCGTTCCTTCCGGCCTTCGTGGGCGGCAAGCCGTATGCACAGGCGTACAACCGCGGCGTGAAAATTATCGGCGCTACCGCGCACTACGTGACGGAGGAGCTGGACGGTGGACCGATTATCGAGCAGGACGTCCAGCGGGTAAGCCACCGCGACAACGTGGAGGATTTGAAGCGGATCGGCCGCCATATCGAGCGTACCGTACTGGCGCGCGCCGTCAACTGGCACGTCGAGGACCGGGTCATCGTGCATCAGAACAAAACGGTTGTGTTCAGTTAATCTTATATCGTATGCGAAGCGAAGAGCCGCGCCTTCCGGAATAGGGAGGGCGGAGGTCTTCGCTTTTTTACATGGACTGATGGAGAGTTGATGCGGAAAGTCGATTTCCACGGCAAAAAAGAGTAGATTGGAACTGGGAGCATAATACGGTGCAGAGGAGCGATGAGGATGAACGTCGAACGATTGGATCACTTGGTATTGACGGTAGCGGACGTGGAAGCGACGTGCGCTTTCTATTCCCGCGTGCTGGGAATGGAAGTCGTAACTTTCGGCGAAGGCCGGAAGGCGCTGCGATTCGGCCGTCAGAAGATCAATCTTCACCCCCACGGCCGGGAGTGGGAGCCAAAGGCGGACAAGCCGGTGCCGGGCTCTGCGGATCTTTGTTTTCTGACGAAGGTGCCGGTGGACGAGGTGCTAAGCCATCTAGAAGCGTGCGGTGTTGCGGTCACGGAGGGACCGGTCGCTCGAACCGGTGCCGAAGGACCGATCTTGTCGGTCTATTTTCGGGACCCCGACGGCAATTTGATCGAAGTCTCCAATGAAACCGACCGTACTGAACATTGAGGCGGCAAAACAATCCTGGGACTGCGGAAGCGCGAAAAAACCGGAATGCGGATAGCGCATTTCCGGTTTTTTGTGTGTAGATCCGCCCGCGGCGGGTTTAGCCGAGTTATTTGAACCGGCGCACGTAAAACAGCTGAACGACCGGATACAGCACCAGGCAAAAGCATAGAGCGAGGAACAGCGAAAGGTTGCCGAAATCGTCCTTGCGGACAAATACGATCCGGTCGGCGATCCAAAATACGAACAAAGCCAGCGTTAAAATGTGATAGCTGATTTTGGCGCTTTTCGCCGCGATAATTTTCCCCATCTCATCCTGCTGCGCTTTGCGGTCCGTACCCCAGGTCAAAAATTGGAGACAGACGGCCAGAGCTATGACAACCGACGTTACGCTCGACGTGCCGATCGTTCCGTTTTTATAATCCTTAATGGCCATCGCTGCAAGTAATACAAGCAGCGCCGCTAAAAAGATAGACATTCCTAAACGTACTTTCATTGTAGTAATTCCTCCGATATGTTAATCTTGTTGTTTTTCTGAGTTGTCCCGGTATATAAACAGCTCATCTACTCTGCAATGAAGCTGCTCCGCCAGACGGAAAGCCAAGAGCAAGCTTGGATCATACTTGTTGTTTTCAATCGCGTTGATCGTTTGTCTGGAGACGTCGCAGCCGGAGGCCAAATCTTCCTGAGACAGCCCTCTGGCTTTCCTCATTTCTCGGATACGGTTTTCCATGGCCACACCTTTTAGCACCGAAATGTAAAACATGTTTTACAAAAACAATGTACCAATCCTCGATAGATATGTTAAATACTTTTTACATTTTTGTTTGAAGGACAATAAAAAAGACGGCGCCGGTTATGGTTAAACCGGTTCCGTCTATTATAGCCATCACACGACCACCGGGTCGGCGACCGCTGACTGCACGACCGTTTTGTTTTTGCCCGTCCGTTTGGCGGCATAGAGGGAAGCGTCTGCTCCTTTGAACAGGCCTTCCTTACCGTGGCCCTTTGTATAGGTCTGCAGTCCGATACTGATGGTCGCCGCCTGCGAATCCAATTCGGGGTGCAGGGTGACCGACAGCTTGTGGCGGATCTGCTCGGCCAAATCGTAGGCTTCCTCCGGCGTCTTGTCGGTAAAGATGACGGCAAATTCTTCGCCGCCGTAGCGGGCCACAAAATCGTTGGGAGATACCGTTTCTTTAATTGTGTTTGCCACGCGCATCAAAATAATATCGCCGACCCAGTGGCCGAACGTATCGTTGATTTTTTTGAAATTGTCGATATCGACGATCGCCAGCTGCAGCGGCAGCTCGTTGCGCTCGTGCTGGTCGATCAGCTTTTCGAGATATTCGTGGAACGTCTTATGGTTGTACAGACTCGTAAGCGCATCCAGCTTGGACAGCTTGTCCATAATAATGTTTTTGACCAGCAGCTCTTGCTTGGCTTCGGTTGCATGATTCAGGTTGTTGAGCAGCTCGATTCCGCTGCTGGTAATGGATAGCGCGATAACGGCCGTACCGGTGTACAGGAATAGGATGCCGATCGTATGCACGGGCTGCATGGTGAGCCGAAGCTCGGGGCTGATGAGGTAGAGGGCGGCGAAGGACAGCAGCACGAGGGCGAAGGCGGCGATAATGCGTTTTTTGTTAAAAGACAGAACGGACGTTAGGATCGGAAAAATGTAAATGGCGGGTACGATGCCGATTGACGGGTTCATCAGGATAATGGAGGTTGCGTAGAAAATGCCGGTTAAGATGAGCAACCAATCGCTTTGTAGTTTACGGTAGCGGTAGAGGGTTTCTACGACTCCGGTGACGGCGGTTAAACAGATCGCTTGAAACAGCAGGGCTTGAAAGAAGGCGGAGGGCGAAGTATCCGCTTCCAAAAGGAATATGGCATATTCGAGAATGGCTGTCAGCACGATGGTGATCCAGTACAGATTGAGCATTTTTCTGTACGTTTGTCGGGTATTGGCCAGTTCCAGCAAAAGATGGTTCATACATCTGCTCCCGTGTCACATAATACATCCACGCTTACCTTAGTTCATCCAACAAGAGTGAAACGCTCCAAAAAATGTGTGATACCATACTGTTTCGACGTAACTTTTGTAAATCCTTCGGCAGAACTAATTTTTTTGTGCGAAATGAGATTTCAAAGCATGTTCACCGGTTGGATATGGCAAACTGAAACGGAGAGTGGTACAATAAGGCAAGCACTCCAAGCGAACAGGTAATAATGCACACGTGAACAACCCTTTTGTTTACTAGGCTCATGTGAAGCCAGGCGCTTTCGCGCGAAGGCGGACCAGGGCTTTACCACACTGCTGATCAAAAGAAGATCGACAATAGGAGGATCACAATGACGGTATCTAACAAAACGATCGAACAACTTTCCGTGGACACGATCCGCACGCTTTCTATCGACGCGATTGAAAAAGCCAAATCCGGACATCCCGGGATGCCGATGGGAGCGGCGCCGATGGGCTATGAGCTCTACGCGAAGCTGATGAAGCACAACCCGGATCAGCCGACGTGGATCAACCGCGACCGTTTCGTGCTGTCTGCGGGACACGGTTCGATGCTGCTGTACAGCCTGCTCCACCTCTCCGGCTACGATCTGCCGATGGAAGAGCTGAAGCAGTTCCGCCAATGGGGCAGCCTGACGCCGGGACATCCGGAAGTGGGCCACACTGCGGGCGTCGACGCGACGACGGGGCCGCTCGGCCAAGGTCTTGGCATGGCGGTGGGGATGGCGATGGCGGAAGCGCATCTCGCAGCCGTTTACAATCGTGAACAATACCGTGTCATCGATCACTATACATATGCTATTTGCGGCGACGGCGACCTGATGGAAGGCATCTCGTCGGAGTCCGCTTCGCTGGCGGGCCACTTGAAGCTCGGCAAGCTGATCGTGCTGTACGATTCGAACGATATTTCGCTGGACGGCGAGCTGAATCTGTCGTTCTCCGAGAATGTCGCCCAGCGCTTTGAAGGCTACGGCTGGCAGGTGCTGCGCGTCGAGGACGGCAACGATCTGGGGGCGATCCACAAGGCGGTGCTGGAAGCGCAGGCGGATTACCGTCCGACGCTGATCGAAGTGAAGACGGTCATCGGCTACGGCAGCCCGAACAAAGCGGGCAAAGGCGGCCATGCAGGTCCGCACGGTTCCCCGCTCGGCGTGGACGAAGTCGCGCTCACCAAGAAGGTGTACGGCTGGGACGAAGCGCAGCACTTCCACGTGCCGGACGAAGTGCGCCAGCATTTCGCCGACGTGAAAAGCAAGGGAATTCAATCGTACGAGGCTTGGAAGCAACTGGTTGCCGACTATGCCAAGGCGCATCCGGAGCTGGCAAAGCAGTTCGAGGCGGCCTCAAGCGACGATCTGCCGGAAGGCTGGGACAAGGACATTCCGTCCGACGTTTCGGCGGACAAGGGTACCCGTACGGCTTCCGGCACGGTGCTGAATGCAATTGCCAAAAACGTGCCGTGGCTCGTCGGCGGCTCTGCCGACCTGGAGTCTTCGACCATGACGCACATGAAGGATCTCGGCGTGCTGACATCTAAAGACTACAGCGGCCGCAATATCTACTTCGGCGTGCGCGAGTTCGGCATGGGCGCGGCTACGAACGGCATGCTGCTGCACGGCGGCGTGAGAGTGTTCTGCGGAACGTTCTTCGTCTTCTCCGACTACTTGCGTCCGGCGATCCGTCTGGCGTCGATCATGAACGTGCCGGCGATCTACGTGTTCACGCACGACAGCATCGGCGTCGGCGAAGACGGCCCGACCCACGAGCCAATCGAGCAGCTTGCCGCGCTGCGCGTCATTCCGGGCGTGACGGTTCTTCGTCCGGCGGACGGTCCGGAAACGGCAGCCGCTTGGCGCTATGCCGTTGAGAACAAAAAAGGCCCTGTCGCCTTGATCTTCTCCCGTCAAGCGGCTCCGACGCTGGAAGGTACGGCGAACGGCGCGGTCGACCGCGGCGCGTACGTCTTGTCCGATGCAGCTAATGGCAAGCCGCAGGCGCAAATTATCGCAACGGGGACGGAAGTGCAGCTTGCGATGGGCGCGCAAAAGCAGCTTGCCGAAGAAGGCATCGCGGTTCGCGTGATCAGCATGCCGAGCTGGGAGCTGTTCGACAAGCAGCCGCAGGAGTACAAGGATTCCGTCATTTTGCCGGAGGTGAAAGCGCGTCTGGCGGTCGAAATGGGTCATCCGTTCGGCTGGGAGCGCTACGTCGGCGAGCAGGGCGACGTGCTCGGCATCAACAAGTTCGGCGCATCTGCTCCGGGTCCGGTTGTGATCCGCGAGTACGGCTTCACGGTGGACAATGTGGTAGCCCGCGTGAAAGCTTTGTTGAAATAAGAATTGGGCGTCGAACAATAGACGACGAACGGCAGCGGGCGGTGGCGGATGAACGCACCGTCCGCGGCTGGTTCAGACGAGAAAGAGGGAAATCGGTCCATGTCGCAATTTGAGAACGTAACCGCAGTGAAGAAAGCGAACATCTATTTCGACGGCAAAGTGACCAGCCGCACGGTGATTTTTGCGGACGGAACGAAAAAAACGCTCGGCATCATGCTGCCCGGCGAGTATGAGTTCGGTACGGATACGAAGGAAATTATGGAGATTCAAGCGGGGGAGCTGAAGGTGCTGCTGCCCGGCGCCAGCGAGTGGCTGGAAATTAACGGAACAGGCGAATTTACGGTGCCCGCAGGCGCCAAGTTCAAGCTGGACGTCCGCACGGTGACGGACTACTGCTGCTCTTACATTAGCGAATAACGAAAAGCAAACCCCGCACACCCGATCCGGTATACGAACCAGATAGGCCGATGCGGGGTTTTTGCAAAATGAATCAGGCTTGGGAAGCTTTCTCTTGCTCTTCCGATTGGACGCGGATGTATTCCTCGAGCTTGAGCCGCACGTACGGCGGCAGTCCCGACAGCATGCAGCCGTAGCGGAACAGCCCGTTGTCCGGATCGATGCGGATGATGCGCGCCGTGATCGGCGGCAGGTCCGCTGCCTTCGGAAAATGAAGCACGATGAACATATCGCGGGCGAGCGGGAACGACGAGACGATGCGGATGCCGCTCTCCGACAGGTCGACCAGCGAGCCTTCGATCAGTTGCCCGGAGAAGGAGCCTTCCTGTTCCCATTGGTAGACGGATAAATGCAGCTTGATGTCGAGCTGAATCCGCGCGTTGCGGCGGCGTTCGGTCGTGACTTCGGCAGACTTGTCCCGGCTGCTGACCTGCATGTGCATCCAATCCTCATAGCATTGGATGACCGAGCATAGATCGTCTTCTCCGAGGCCTTTGGCAAGGCCCATCTGGAATAGGCCCGTAGCGGTGCGAAGCATCGGCGAAGGCATCTGGAACCCGTCGGCCACGTCGCCGGCGAGCAGCAAGTCTTTCAGCATCAGCTTGGTCGAGAATTGGTTGCTGAAGTCGCGGCTTACGATCTTGGAGCCTTTCAGCTCGGCTTGTCTGCTGTTCGCGCCGCCGGCAAGGACGATGCTCAGGAAGCTTTCGGGGTCGAGACCGGCTTTGGTTACCATGGATAAGCCCTCCATCAGCCCGAGCGCATTGATGCCGACCATCGTATTATGCGCAAGCTTCGCATAGGAGCCGGAGCCGCTTGGCCCCATGTAGACGATTTTGCTGCCCATCGCTTCGAAGACGTCGCGCTGCGCGTCCAGCGTCTCTTCCTGCCCGCCGACCATGAAGACGAGCGTGCCGTTTTCGGCCGCAGGCTTGCTGCCGGTGACCGGCGCGTCCAGAAAATCGACCAGATGCAAGGCCAGCTCGTCGTAAATTTTGCGGCTCGTCGCAGGGGAGACCGTGCTGCAATCGATCACGGTTTGTCCGGGACGCAGGCTGTGAGCCAGTCCGTTCTCGCCGAACAAGCTGTCCAGAACGACCTGGTCGTTGCTCAGCATCGTGACGATGACGTCCGCTTCTTTCGCGACTTCAGCGGGGCTCGCTGCCTGTGCGGCGCCGAGGGCGACAAGCTCCTGGGCTTTGTCCGCCGTGCGGTTGTAAACGTTCACGCGAAAACCTTTTTGGATCAAATTGGCAGCCATAGGTTTGCCCATAGTGCCCAGACCGATAAATCCGACAGTTTTCATGATCATCCATCACCTCTTGCCTGTATTTTAACATTTTGCCAGAGAGCTGTGAATTGTTCTCTTGCGTTTCGGCTAGAAAGTAAAGTATTCTATACACTATAGGGATTTAATGTGTTACCGTACGACCAAGGTTTTGATTCGAAGCAAGGACAAGTCTTACCCGCATGTCACAGAGAAAAAAACGATTCGGACGGGAGGATGTATTTGGAATGGGAGCTAAACTTCGTTTTGATTACAGCAAGGCTCTTGGTTTCATTCAACAGCACGAGGTGGATTATTTGGCGGGTGCCGTAGCCGCCGCGCACAATCAATTGCACGACAAAACCGGCGCCGGGAACGATTATCTCGGTTGGATCGATCTCCCGGTCAATTACGATAAAGAAGAATTCGCCCGCATCCAGCAGGCGGCCAAGCGCATTCAATCGAATTCCGACGCGCTTGTCGTCATCGGCATCGGGGGCTCCTACCTGGGGGCTAGAGCGGCGATCGAGATGCTGTCCCACAGCTTCTACAATCTGCTGCCGAAGGATAAGCGCAAGACGCCGGAAATTTATTTCGTCGGTCAGAACATCAGCTCCACCTACGTGACGCACCTGCTGCAGCTGCTCGAAGGCAAGGACATTTCCGTCAACGTCATCTCCAAATCCGGCACGACGACGGAGCCAGCCATCGCTTTCCGGATTTTCCGCGAGCTGCTTGAGCGCAAGTACGGCAAAGAAGGGGCGCGCGAACGCATCTATGCGACGACGGACCAAGCGAAGGGCGCGCTGAAAAAGCTCGCGACCGAGGAACGCTACGAAACGTTCGTCATCCCGGACGATGTGGGCGGCCGCTATTCCGTGCTGACAGCCGTCGGCCTTCTGCCGATCGCTACCGCGGGCGTGGACATCGAAGCGATGATGCAGGGCGCGGCGGACGCGCGCGAGGTTTATTCGAACCCGAACCTGAAGGAGAACGAAGCGTACCAATACGCTGCGGTTCGCAATGCGCTGTACCGCAAGGGCAAAACGACGGAAATTCTCGTAAACTACGAGCCGTCGCTGCATTACGTCTCCGAATGGTGGAAGCAGCTGTACGGCGAGAGCGAAGGCAAGGACAACAAAGGCATTTACCCGTCTTCGGTCGATTTTTCCACGGATTTACATTCCATGGGTCAATTCATTCAGGAAGGCTCGCGCAACTTGTTCGAGACCGTCATTCAAGTCGAGCAGGTGTCGGAGCAAATCACGATCGGCACCGATCCGCAAGATCTGGACGGCTTGAACTTCCTGAGCGGACAAACGATGGATTTCGTCAATAAAAAGGCGTTCGAGGGCACCATGCTTGCGCATACGGACGGCGGAGTGCCGAACCTGATCGTCACGCTGCCCGATCTATCGCCATATACATTCGGTTACATGGTTTATTTCTTTGAAAAAGCCTGCGGCATCAGCGGTTACCTGCTGGGCGTCAACCCGTTCGATCAACCGGGTGTGGAGGCATATAAGAAAAACATGTTCGCACTGCTCGGCAAACCGGGCTACGAGAAAGAAAAGGCTGCGCTCGAGGCCAGATTGTCGAAGTAACTCGCAGCGCGCGGAAAAAGCGGTTCATCCCCCGGGATGGCTGCTTTTTTTGCAGGCATCCCGGACGCCGGATGTTCCAGAGGCTACGGCCTGAGAAGGAGGCGCCAGGAAACGTTCATGTTAACGCGGTACAGAACGGTTAAGCGATTCGGCTCGGCGGAGATCGTCATTAAGAAGTCCCGGTTTATCGGGTTTGCGAAGCCGGTCGAGACCGAGGAAGAAGCCGTTGCTTTCATCGAAAGCATCAAGAAGGAGCATTGGTCCGCCACGCATAACTGCTCGGCTTACATGATCGGGGAACGCGACGAGATTCAGAAAGCGTCCGACGACGGGGAGCCGAGCGGGACGGCGGGGAAGCCGATCCTCGAAGTGATCAAAAATCAAGGCCTGAAAAACGTCGTCGTTGTCGTGACCCGTTATTTCGGGGGCATCATGCTGGGAGCGGGCGGCTTGATTCGCGCCTATACCGATGGGGCGGTCGCCGGGCTTGCCGCGGCGGAGCAGGTGTACAAGGTGCTCCACCGGGAAGTGCTGGTAGAGGTCGATTATACGTGGCTCGGCAAGCTGGAGAACGAGCTGCGGAACCGCGGCATGATGATGGGCGAGACCGTTTTCACCGATAAGGTGACGTTGAGCTGCTTGCCTTTAGTTGAGGAAGCGGATACATTTGCCGCATGGATGACGGATTTGACCCAGGGTCAAGGAACGATCATCCACGGAGAAGAACGTTACGTAGAGCATGCCGAGCTTCCGTGAAGCGGAAGCCGGCGGCTTTTAGTATAAATCACGCATAGAAATGAGGGAGGCACTTGGCAAGAAAAGCAGTTGCACAAGAACTAAGCCGGATGCGCATTTTGGAAGAGGCGCGGCAGCTTTTTATCCAACACGGCTATCATGCTTTAACCATGCGAAGCATCGCAAAGTCGATGGGTTACAGCCACGGAGCGTTGTATTACCACTTTAGCGAAAAAGCAGAGCTGTTCTACGCGCTGGTCAACGAAGATTTCAAAATGCTACTGGAGCGTCAAAAAGACATGCTGAACCGGTCCCGGCTTGGCGATATTGGGCAGCTTGAGAAGCTGATGCTGGAGTTCATTCGCTTCGGGCTGGACAATCCGCATCATTACGAGATTATGTTCATGATCAAAGATCCGGAGCTGCTGCGGTACTCCCGGGAAGAGCAATCGCAATGCCTCGATCTGTTCGCCGCGGTTGTCCGGGCCGTTGTCTCCCGCCAGCCGGGGAACGAGAAGAAAATGTACAGCTTGCCCTGGAGTTTGTTTATGTCCATACACGGCTTCATCTCGTATAACATTCATTACAACCAAGCGTATCAGGATGTTCGAAAGCTGGCAGAGCAGCACGTCAAATATTTGTGCGAAGGACTGCAGGGGTAACACGTTACCGAATAGGTAAATTTTTTTCACCCTTATGCTTCATTACACTAATGCGTTGTCGCTTCCTCGCTTTATTCTTTACCCCCGAATGAATTTTACAAGGCAAGAGCGCTCGCGGGGCCCGTCAAATTCGCAGAAATAAATGCCCTGCCAGCGGCCCAGCACCAATCGCGAGCCGGCCACAAGCACGGTTTGGGAGGACCCCGTCGTTATCGCCTTCAGATGCGAGGCGGTGTTCCCCTCGGCATGACGGTATTTCGGATGCGTCCAAGGGTATACTTCATCGAGCCGCATCAGCACGTCGTGGCGGACATCGGGATCCGCATTTTCTTGAATGGTGATGCCTGCCGTCGTATGGGGACAGTAAATGACGGCAAGTCCCTCTTCCAGTTGTTCCTGCTTCAGCAGATCGTGAATCAGACGGGTAATTTCGATCATTTCGTCGCGCTGCTTCGTATGTAAATGGAGCGTGTGAATCATGACAAAACCTCCTTTGGCTTTTGTTCGGAGATGCAGGTCCGTCACCATTATATTACACCGGGCATGCCCCTACAAAACATGGTACAATGGGAGGGAGAACGAAAGGCGCACGAAAGGGTGACCCCGGTGAATTTAACGACAAACACGTTTGAGAACACGGAATTTATGATTGAAGAAATTAAGAAAAAGCTGCGGATGGCTTCCGGCGCCGCACTGAAGGCTTCCCAGCTCAATGACGAGCAGTACGAAGAGCTGCGCGACATTTATGAGATGGTTGCCGGGAAGAATCAATTCAGCATCAGCGAAATCGAAGCGATTACAACGGAGCTTGGCCGTCTGCGCAGAGGCTGACCGGAGCGGCGGCGCCTGCAAATGCAGGACAGGACGATGGCACATCTTGGTTGGACGGCGGGGCATTTATACAAGCAGCCCCGGTGTCCATCCCGTACTATATAGCGTTATACCCAATCTATTAGGTATTAGGGTCACGGCCCGACGCTACTATTCGGAGGTGTGCGCATATGCCCAAAGCAGTCAGCAAGCAGGATGTCGCCAAGCTGGTAGGCAAGCAGATTTATGCGGTCAAGAAAGACGGAACGGTTGTAGAAGGCAAGTTGGTGCGGATTAGCGGTAACAAATTGCTGGTATCCACCCGCAATGGCAAGCAGGTGAAAACGTCGGCGGTTCTTCCGCTCGTTCTGTTCGATCTTCTCGCTATCGGAACGTCTCCATTCGCCTTCGGCGGATTTGGCGGTTTCGGCCCGTTTGGCTTCGGCGGCTTCGGTCCGTTTGGATTTGGCGGAGGTTTCTGGTAAGACGTCTGAAGATACGCCATGTGAAAAATCCCGTTCTGTGCGGTTCTCCGCTGCAGGACGGGATTTTTGGCTTGGTCCGGGAGCTACTTAAACCCTTTGTCTTGAGCTTTGCCGCTCCAAATGAACATGAACGCAAGCGAGGCCGCCACAATAAGGGGCGGGAGGTACATGATCATGAAATGTTCCATGGATCTTCATCCTTTCTTCTGGCCTTGAACGTAGCCGGCATCGAACAGGAACAGCCGCAGCAGCAGCCACATGGACGGGATCAGCACGAGCAAGCCGGCGATAAAAGCGATGACGAGCGTAAGAGCCATCGTTTCGTTCGTGAAGCCGCCGTAGATGTTAATGTACGGGTACAACACATAAGGCAGATGCGCCGCTCCGTACCCGTAGAAAGCGAAAGCAAATTGCAGCATGACCAGAACGAACGCCCATCCGTAATTTCGGCGCTTCCAGATGAAATAGACGGCAATCAGGAAACACAGGAAGGAAGCGGCAAACATCCAGTACAGGTCGAGCATGTTCTCAAAATGCCGCGGGTTTTGCGTTCGAATGCCCAGGAATACCAGAAAGCTCGACAGGATGGTCGGGCCGCTCCAGAGCAGAGCGTAGCTGCGCACGACCTCCAGCGCATTCTCGTCCCTGGCTTTGGCCGCGTAATACGTCAGGAACATCGCGGAGATGTACAGCACGCTGACGATGGCCAGCATCACGACGCTCCACGAATAGGGACTTGCGAGCAGCTTGGGCCACAGAAACAGCACTTCGCCGCCGTGCTCTTCGATGAAGCCGCCTTCCGAGATGGTCAGCACCGTCGAGAGCGAAGCGGGGATCAGCAGCCCCGTCGCTCCATACAGCAGCATGTACCCGCGGTTTTCTTTGCTGCCGTAGGTACTGAACGCATAATACGAGCCGCGCAGGGCGAGCAGAATGACCGCCACGCTGCCCGGGATCAGCAGTGCCGTGCCGTAGTAATAGGCTGTGTGCGGGAAGAAGCCGACAATTCCGACGACGAAGAAGATCAGGAAAACGTTCGTGACCTCCCACACCGGGGACAGGTAGCGTTGGATAATCTTGTGAATTTTATTTTGTTGCCCGGTGATGACGCTGTAGTAGCTGAAAAATCCGGCGCCGAAATCGATGGAGGCGACGATGAGATAGCCGTACAGAAACGTCCACAGGACGGTAATGCCGAGCAGCTCGTAGCTCATGGACGGTGGCCTCCTTTCTCGATGCCAAGCGTGATCATTTCTTCGAAGACGTCATGCTTGCGGAACAGCTTGCCGAGCACGCGTACGACCGTGAAGCCGAGCAGCAGATACAGGAAACAGAACAAGACGAGCATCATATCGACATGGTCCGACGTGGTGGCCGCATCGGATACTTTCATGAAGCCGCGCAGGATCCAAGGCTGCCGGCCCAGCTCCGCGAAAAACCAGCCGACTTCGATCGTCAGCATCGCAAGCGGGCCCGCGACGACAATCATGCGCAGTAGCCAGCGCGGCGCTTCCAAGGTTCGGCTGAGTCGGCGCCGGAACAAGTACAGAAGACCGACGAGCACCAGAAACATGCCGCTGGCGATTTTGAAATTGAACAGGTAATGAATCACGAGCGGCGGCCATTCGTCCTTCGGAAAATCGTTTAAGCCGATGACTTCGCCTGCCGGATCGTTATGTGCGAGCACGCTGAGCATATACGGAATGGAGATGCCGTATTTGACTTCATTATTTTCGTCCAAAGCCCCGCCGAGAATAAGCGGCGCATGGGTCTCCGTCTCGAAATGCCACTCGGCCGCCGCAAGCTTCTCCGGCTGATACTTGGCCAGAAACTTGCCGGACAAGTCGCCGATGGCTGCGGTACTGATCGCAAAGACGAACGCGGCGGTCATCGTCAGCTTCAGCGCTTTTTTATGATAGACGTGATCTTTGCCGCGCAGCAGCTGCCAGGCTGCAATAGCGGCCAGAATCAAGGCGCACGTTGTGTAAGACGAAGCGAGCACGTGAGATACTTTCGTCGGCGTCGCCGGGTTGAACATCGCAACCAGTGGCTGTAGATTCTTGATGACGCCATTCTCCAGAGTAAATCCGCGCGGCGTATTCATAAATGCGTTCAGCGTCGTGATGAAGAAGGCGGAAGCGGACGATCCGATCACGATCGGGATCATCAGCAGCAGGTGGGTCGTCTTTTTTTTGAACCGGTCCCACGTATACAGGTAGATACCAAGGAAAATCGCCTCGATAAAAAAGGCGAACGTCTCCAGAAACAGTGGCAGCGCAATCGCCTGCCCGGCGATTTTCATAAAGCTCGGCCACAGCAGACTGAGCTGGAGCCCGATGGCGGTCCCCGTGACGACGCCTACGGCGACCGTGATGACGAAGCCGCGCGTCCAGCGGCGGGCCAGCAGCAAGTAGTGCGGATCGTTCGTCCGGATGCCGCGCCATTCGGCAAGTGCGATCATGACCGGAACGCCGACGCCGATCGTTGCGAAGATGATGTGGAACGACAGCGTCAGTTCGGTTAGCATTCGGCTGAAAAATACCGGATCGTATTGCATAAGAGGCTCATCTCCTTCAGTTATAGCCGGATTGATTTAAGCGAACAATCTCCTGAGAAAAGCAAGCAGCATGACGAACCCGACGATGAACATAAGGATCATCAGACGCTTTTCATGCTTTTTGTAAGGCTCCAACGGATCATCACCTCTCCCAAGAAGCAATTAAACAAAATGGTTCTTGGTTCAATCTTACCCCAATACATGTGATATTTTTCACACAATTATGGTGAACTGTTGAAGAAAGTATGGCAACTTGATGAAGGGGGCAGAGGGAATACGGTAGGCCAAGTTGGAGGTCCACCCTTTGACACAAATCACCAATATCTAACAAATATTGATTGCCGATAGCTACAACAATAGGATAAAATAGGTCATAATTACTAGCGAAAAGGGAATGTATACTCATGAAAAAAGTGGCAATGGGATTAGTTGTACTGTTTCTTATTTTGGTTAATGGCGTCCTAGGGTATTTTCTGTATGACAAAATTACAGCAGGCAAACAGCAGCAGGAGCTGGCCTCTTCGCCGGTGAAGACAAGCGCCAATCAAACCGCCGCTCCCGATGCGGCACCGGCAGCAACGCAGCCATCGACGCCTACGCCAAGCCAAGCGGTATCGACGAGCCCTAAAGAAGTTAAGAAATCATCTTATATTTATTACATCGATGACAACAAAACGAAAGAAGCCATATCCAAAGGCAAACAATGTGTTTTAAAATGCAGTGACGAGTTTAGCTTGCCTTTGATTAGTTCCCCGGAGCAGACGGCTTTGATTGTTTTTTATCCGCTGGAAGCAACGATCGCGACTCCCTATGAACAGGTACTTGCTTACTCAGGCCATGAATATTATAAGAATGATAAGGAGCTTACATTCGAAAAAGCAAAAGAACTCTTGAATTTTAATAAGCTGGAATTCCTCGTTGAATTTCAAGGGGATTCGGCAGCCAATCAGTTTATTGTCTACTTGGAGCAGGATAAGCAAATCGAAGCGGCCTCTTCCAAGAATGATAAAAGAATTAGCTTGGACTATTCGATAAAGACCGTCCAATTCGATGTAGCAAGTATTGATTTCACCAAAAAAGCGGTTCTTGTCGTGCAAAATAAAGAAGAAAAGACGACTTACAAGTACGATATCGATTTTAAAAAATACGTTAGATAGTTCAAAACATCCAAGCCTCCGTAATGGCTTGGATTCTTTTTTTATGCAAGCCGGCCGGCGAAAAGGATTATGACGAATTATGTCGAATTATGGGGAAAGTTACTTCGGAATTGAGGAGGCGAATGCCATTTCCGGGCTGTGCGGGATTGACGTCACGAAAAAGAAGAAGATCAGTCTTGCTACCCTTCTAACAGGGCTGGTTTCCCTTTCCGTCGCGCTTACTTTGACGATTCTGCTTCTGGCGTCCTATCATTCCAATAAGCAATCGTTATTCAAAACGAGATTCGCCTTGAACCACTCGGCCGCGACCAAAATGAGCCAGTCGATCGATTCCTTATTCAAATCGATGCGGGCCGGATTGAAATATACCGGCACCTATATTTCGTTAAACCATTTATCGAACGAGCAGGAGCTGCAAAAGCAGCTTGAAATGCTGCGCCTCAGCGGCAATTTTTTCAACTCTATCGCCGTCGTGGATGAAATGGGTCTTGTCCGCAGCATAGCTCCGTCTTCCGTCGGCACGGTGGGACAGCATATCTCGGCGGAAGCCGCCAAAGAAGCGCTGGCATCAAGAAAGCCCTATATATCCAAGCCTTACACCTCGTCAACCGGGCGTCGTATCGTCTTTATGAGCGAGCCGCTATTCGACAAAGACGGAGTATATCGCGGTTTTATCGGAGGCAGTCTTTATTTGCAGGAAAATAATATATTGAATACAATGTTTGGCAAGCATAACATCGACGGCGACGGATCGTATTTTTATATCGTGAGCTCAAGCGGTCATTTATTGTACCATCCGGACAAATCCCGGATCGGTGTCGATAACAGCGCAAATCTGGTCGTCCAGAAGGTGCTTCGGGGCGAAAGCGGGTATGACCAGGTGACCAACTCCCAAGGCATCACCTTTCTTGCCGGTTATTCCCCCGTTCCGGAAAACGGCTGGGGCGTCATCGTACAATCCCCCATCAGCGTCGTATACGAGGAATTGGACAATTATATCCGAACGATCCTCGTCTATACTCTGGCTCCGTTTGTCGTATTGATGATCACCGCCATATGGCTTGCCCGGCGCTTGGCCCGTCCGTTCGTATCTCTGGCTAATCTGGCAGGTAAATTGGGGAGAGGCGAAAAAATCGTTCTTCCGGATATCAAGCATCACTGGAACCGGGAAGCCGACTTATTGACCCAGACGATTACGCTTGCGTTAAGCGATTTGCAGAAACAGACCGATCAATTGACACATGCCGCCATGACCGATTCTTTAACGGGGCTAACGAACCGAAGAACGTTCGAATCCATCATGTCGCAATGGACGGAAAAGCAGCAGCCTTTCGCCCTTATCCTAATGGATATCGACCGGTTCAAGTCGATCAACGATACTTACGGTCATCAGGCGGGCGACGAAGTTTTGAAGCATCTGGCCCGCATCCTCACTTCGTCCGTGCGTTCCAATGACGTATGCTGCCGTTATGGCGGAGAGGAGTTCGTCGTGCTTCTTCCGTTCACCACCGCGCCGGATGCCTGGATCACGGCGGAACGGGTTCGCATAGCCTTTGAAACACGGGAGAATCCCCTTGGAATCCCGCTGACGGTTTCATTGGGTATCGCTCATTACCCATCCCACGCCGAATCCGCCGCAATGCTGTTTCAACGAGCCGACCATGCTTTGTATCAAGCCAAGGAGGCGGGGAAGAACAGGACGATCATAGCCGATTAGAAAACGGAGCGCTCCCACGATTCGAATCGTGGAGGCGCTCCGTTTTCTCAAAAGAGTTCATCGGCTGCAGTTCGGGCTCTATGCGTTCCATTCGTCGGCAAGCAGGCTGTATACGGCCAAATCAATGTAGCGGTCATACAGCTTCTGAGCGCCGCGGGCGACGCCTTCTTGCGTAAAGCCGAGCCGCTCGGGAATAGCGCGGCTTTTGGTATTCCCGGTGCCCGCCATAATCTCGATCCGGTGCAGCTTCAGCTCCCCGAACGCGTAATCGATCATCGCGCGGCAGGCACGGGTCATGATCCCCCGGCCCTGATCGGAAGCGGCCAGCCAATAGCCGATGGCCGCCTTGCGGTTCATCCAGTTCAGCGAATGATGGTCGATCACTCCGCACAGCTTTCCGTCCGCAACAATACCTGCAGTCATTCCTTCGCCCTTTGCCCACTTGTGCCGGGCGGATTCGATGAATCCGCGGCTGTCCTCCTCCGTCTGCGTCATGTCGATCCAAGGCATCCATTCCCGAAGATATGCGCGGTTGTCGTCCGTCAGCCGGAACAGCTCCCCGGCATCCCCCGGTTCAAGCAGCTTCAATTCCAATTGCGAATCAATGCGGTATTTAAACACGGTTCCGGCTCCTTTCCGCGGCGTTCGGCGGGGTTATTTTTCCTGCTCGAACAAGGACAGGTACGCTTCGTAGCCTTCCTTCTCCAAATCGGCCTTCGGAATAAAGCGGAGCGCCGCGGAGTTGATGCAGTAACGCAACCCTCCTTTATCTTTGGGGCCGTCGGGAAAAACATGGCCCAGGTGGGAGTCGGCTTTGCGGCTGCGGACTTCTGTACGGATCATGCCGTGGGTGTAGTCAGGCTTTTCCTGCACAAGGGGCGGTACGACGGGCTTCGTGAAGCTCGGCCAGCCGCAGCCGGAGTCGAATTTGTCCAGTGAGCTGAACAGCGGCTCGCCCGAGACGATATCGACGTAGAGCCCCTCTTCCTTATGATCCCAGAATTCGTTGCGGAACGGAGGCTCGGTGCCGTTCATTTGCGTCACTTCCCACTGCATCGGGGTCAGCTTGTCTTTCAGCTTCGCTTTGTCGGCGGGCGTATTCCAATGGCGCTTGATGAAATCGTCGCGTCCGGAAGCTTTGCGATACGAGTTGTAGCGCAGTGGATTAGTTTTATAGAAATCCTGATGATAGTCCTCCGCTGGGTAGAAGACGGAGGCCGGAAGGATCGGCGTTACAATCGGACGGTCGAAGCGGCCGCTGGCGTCAAGCTCCCGCTTGGACGCTTCCGCTTTCTGCTTCTGCTCTTCCGTATGGTAGAAGATGGCCGTTTGGTAAGACTCCCCCCGGTCGTGGAACTGTCCGCCCGCATCGGTCGGGTCGATCTGCTGCCAGAACAGCTGAAGCAAATCTTCGTAAGGGAAAACGGCCGGCTCGAACGTAATTTGCACGGCTTCCAAATGTCCGGTCGTTTCGGAGCATACTTCCTGATACGTCGGGTTTTCCTTATGACCGCCCGTATACCCGGATACGATCTTAACGATGCCGGGCAGCTCGTCGAACGGCTTGACCATGCACCAGAAGCAGCCGCCGGCAAACGTGGCCAGCTCGGTCGGTTGTTGACTCATCGGATTCACCTCTTCGATAAAGTTCGGGGAGTAATGTTAATGTTCATTCGTATATACCATTATACTGTACACGGGCAAGGGGGCCAAATCGCAGGAGAGGCGGGCGGCCGCGGAACGGACTGGGGCTTCGGGACATAACAGGGGAGACGACAGTAGGGGGCTGGGTTCTCGCGGCACATCAAAAAGGCGGTCCGTTTGGACCGCCCAGATCAACAAGCTCGCTTGAGTCACCAAGCTTTTTATGAGTTTGCATTGGTGAACATGGATCATATTTCTGGGTGCACGAGTTCCGGGGCCTCTTTTTTGCAAATAGAGGAAGTACGATGCGTTAAGTGGAGCATTCGAAGCGGCTACGGGGTATAGCGGAACTGCAATCACTTAACCGTGTCGAAAAATGTTCATATTCCCCAAAATGAGGGCGTTAAAAGCACCACAGGTTCTCTATTTCGGGCGGATGGGCAAATCCGCATCGAATAGCGCATCTGCAGCTCCGCTAATGCAGTGACCGGCAAGCTCTGAGGCCGATTTTGTCCGGCCTCGGTCCGGTTGGACTGCCCTTATCTGGATTATTTCGCCGCTACCGACAACGCAGCCAGCGCGGTAACGACCCGGTCGCCAACCTCCGAGGTGGAGGCGGTGCCGCCCATATCCGGCGTCAGCGCCGCACGCTCGACCATCACCTGCTCCACGGCCTGCAGTACGGCTTTGCCCCAGCGCTCCTGGCCGAGGAAATCTAGCAGCTGGCTGGCCGACCAGACGGCTGCAAGCGGGTTCGCGATCCCGCGTCCGGCGATGTCGGGCGCCGACCCGTGGATTGGCTCGAACATTGACGGATACGCGCGTTCAGGGTTCACATTCGCGCCTGCGGCGAGGCCGAGCCCGCCGGCGATGGCCGCGCCGAGGTCGGTCAGAATATCGCCGAACAGGTTCGACGTGACGACGACCTCGAACCGCTGCGGCTGCTTGATCATGAACATCGCCGCGGTGTCAACCAGATACGAGTACGTTTTGACATCGGGGTATTCCCGGCCGACCTCTTCGAACACCTGGTCCCAGAACACCATGGAATAGTTCAAGGCGTTGCCTTTGCTGACGCTGGTCAGCGATTTGTTTAACCGGCGGGCGGTTTCGTAGGCGTAACGGATAATGCGCTCCGTCCCTTTGCGGGAGAAAACGCCGGTCTGCAGTACGACTTCCTCAGGTTTGCCCTTGAACAGCCAGTCTCCGGCGCCCGCATATTCGCCCTCGCTGTTCTCGCGGATGACGAGCATGTCGATGTCTACTTTGGAGGCGTCTTTGAGCGGGCAGGGGGCTCCGTCCAGCAGCTGAATCGGACGGATGTTGACGTATTGATCGAATTCCTTGCGGATGCGCAGCAGCAGGCCCCATAGCGAGATATGGTCCGGAACGCCGGGATAGCCGACCGCGCCCAAATAAATGGCGTCGAACGAACGCAGCTTCTCCATGCCGTCGTCGTCCATCATTTTGCCGTGCTTCGCGTAATATTCGCAGCCCCAAGGAAAGGTGACGAACTCGAAGCGAAAGGAGGCGTCGAGCTCCGCCGCCCGGTTCAGCACCTTGACGCCTTCGGCGATCACTTCGGGACCGATCCCGTCGCCGGGTATGACCGCAATGCGATACGTTTTCATGATAATGATCCCATCCCTTCTTTCCGCCTGCGGCTATTCGTCCAGATTGACGACGACGGTTACGGTTTCGAGCATTTCCTCGATAGCGTAGGCCGGGCCTTCCCGTCCGATGCCGCTTTCCTTGACTCCGCCGTACGGCATTTGGTCCGCACGGAAGCAGCAGGTATCGTTGATGATGACGCCGCCCACTTCGAGCAGGTGCGGAATTTGATAAGACAAGGAGAGGTTGCTTGTGTAAATGCCTGCTTGCAGCCCGTACTTGGAGTCGTTGACCAGACGGATCGCTTCCTCAATCGTATCGAATGTCGTCACCGTGACGACGGGAGCGAACACTTCTTCGTCGACGACCTTCATGCCTTTGGAGGCGTTCGTAATGACGGTAGGCTGGAACAGACTGCCTTGGCGCGTTCCCCCGGTTAAGACGTTGGCGCCTTCGCGCACCGCCTCGTTGACCCATGCCTCGATGCGCTGAGCTTCCTTCTCGCTGATCATCGGCCCGACGTCCGTAGCGGGATCGAGCGGGTCGCCGACCTGGAGCTTCTCTACATGGCCAAGAAACGCCTTCATGAACGGCTGCGCCACATCCTTATGGACAAAAATGCGCTGCACGGAGATGCAGATTTGCCCGGCATGGGCGAATGCCATCTTGGCCAGCCGCTCGGCGGCTTTCGCCACATTGCCGTCCTCGTGGACGATGGTCGCCGAGTTCGAGCCGAGCTCCAGCGTCGCTTTTCGCAGGCCGATCGTCTGCTTGATATGCTTGCCGACGCCGGGGGAGCCGGTGAACGTGTAGTACGTGATCCGCTGATCGTGCAGCAGCTGCTCGCCGACCGTGGAGCCGTCACCGACGACACACTGGACGTACCCGGCAGGCACGCCTGCCTTCTCCAGCAGCTCGCACAGCTTAAGCGCAACCGCCGCAGTATCGGAAGCGGGCTTGATCACGATCGGATTGCCCGCGGCCAGCGCCGGGGCGACCTTGTGCGAAACCAGATTGAGCGGGAAGTTGAACGGCGTAATCGCGCAGACGACGCCGACCGGCTTCTTGATCGTATAGATAAAGCGGTTGCCGACACCGGGCGTAGCCTGCGTCGGGACAATGTCGCCCTTCAGATGCTTCGCTTCCTCGGCAGCGAGCAGGAACGTGTTGGCCGAGCGGATGACCTCCACCTTGGCGTCGGTAATCGGCTTGCCGCCTTCCTGCGCGATGATCCGGGCGATGTCATCCGCTTGCTCCCGCAGCAGGGCGGATACTTTGGAGAGCACGGTATAGCGGTATTCCGGCGTAAACGGCACCTTGCGAAAGGCGCGCACCGCCGATTCGACGGCCAAAGATACCTCGCGTTCGCCGGCTTTGCAGACCTGCGAAAACAGCTCGCCCGTATATTTGTTATAGATGGGGTGGACGTTTTCCGTTTGCACCCATTGTCCTCCGATGAACAGCTTTTGTTTTGCGATTGCCGTTTGCATAGCGAAACCCCCGTTCGTTAGTGTGATTTGGCTTTGTGCAGGTTGCAGCCCGTTTTTTTCTCAATCCACCGCAGCAGGAAATCGATACTGACGGCGAGCAGCGCCGCGGGGATGGAACCGGCCAGAACTTTGACGTCGTCGGTCGTCGCGATGCCGCGGTAGATCATCTCGCCGAGACCGCCCGCGCCGACGAAGGTGGCGATCGTCGCCACCCCGATGGAGATCACGGTTGCGACCCGGAATCCGGCCATCATGACCGGCATCGCCAGCGGGAATTTCACTTTGACGAGCAGCTGCAGGTCGGTCATGCCCATTCCTTTGCCGGCCTCGATCAGGTGCGGGTCTACGTTGCGAAGCCCTTCGTAAGTATTTTGAATAATCGGCAGAAACGAATAGCAGATCAGCGCGATGATGGCGGTCGTGTAGCCCAGACCGAAAAAGATCATGACGATAAGCAGCAGCGCGATCGAAGGTATGGTCTGCACCATGTTGATGAACACTTGAATCGTTTGGGCGATTTTGCGGTTGCGCGTCATGAAGACGGCAAGCGGGACGCCGATGGCGGCTGCCAGCAGCACGCCGCTCAGGCTCATATACAGATGCTCCAGCGTCAGCTTCAGGAGCTTATCCCAGTCTCTTGCCATCATCTCGAAGACGCCGACGAACGTTTGCATGAGGCTTCACGCTCCTTACGATTTCAGTAATCCTTTTTGCTTCAGGAAGTCCTTCGCAATTTGCTCTGGCTCTACCTTTTTCACATCGGCCTGATAGTTGAGCTCGGTCATTGTTTTCGTATCGATCTGTCCTGCGAGCTTGTCCATAATTTCCTTGATTTCGGGATGCTTCTTCAGCGTATCGTTGCGGACGACAGGGGAAGCCTGATACGGCGGGAAAAACTTCTTATCGTCCTCCAGCGTTTTCAGATTGTATTCCTTAAGCCGCGCATCGGTCGAGTACGCGAGCACGATGTCCACATCTTTGTTGCTGACGGCTTTGTAGACGAGTCCGATCTCCATCGGGGACGTTTTGCCGAATTCGAGGCCGTACGCTTTCTTGAAGGCCGGGTAACCGTCAAGCGTCCGTTCCAGCCAAGCGTTGTCGGTGCCCAGACGCATTTCTTTGGCGTGGGAAGCGACATCGGATACTTTGTTCAGCCTCCATTGGTCGGCCAAATCCTGCCTCACGGTAAATACGTACGTGTTCTCAAAGCCGTAGGAGGGGAACCACGTTTGATCGAATTTCTCCTGAATGCCTTTCTGCACCATGGCGAGGGCGGCGGCGCTGTCCGCAGGCATTTCCTTCACGCCGAGCGTGCCCGTCAGGTCCGTGCCGACGTAGCGGACGGCCGAAATCTGGATTTCGTTGCTTTTCATCGCATTGACGATCACCGGCGTGGAGCCGAGCCCCGTCACGATTTCCGCCTGCAGCTTCCGGTCCTCTATCATCAGTTTGATCATATTCGCAATGATCATCTGCTCAGAGGTCGATTGCGAGCCGATTTTGATCGTTTCTTTGGAAGAACAGCCTGCAAACAGCCCGGCCGTTAACATCAGCGTCAGCAAAAGCCCCGTTGTCTTTTTCATGATGAATCCCCCCGTATGAGTTTTAAGGCTTGCGCAACCCTTTGGGCGTACATAGGTATTGGAAACGTTTGGTAATAAAATCCGCGGCTACGGCGAGAATGGCAGCCGAAACGGCACCTGCAATGAGCATGTCCTGATTCGAGATCGTAAGCCCGGTGAACACCAGATACCCGATCCCGCCTCCGCCGATCAGCGAAGCGAGCGTCGCCCAACTGATCGTATAAATCGCGGCCGTCCGGAAGCCCCCCATAATGACGGAGATGGCGAGTGGAAGCTCGACTTGGAAAAAAATTTGCAGGTCGGTCATGCCCATGCCTCGTGCGGCTTCTTTTGTAGCCGGATTGACTTCCCGGATACCCGTATACGTGTTCTGGAGCATCGGCAAAATCGAATACAGGAACAGCGCCATAATGGCGGGAAACGTGCCGATGCCGATGAGCGGAATCATGAAGCCGAGCAGCGCAAGGCTCGGAATGGTCTGAATGACGTTCACGACGCCGATGACGTAATGGCTTGCTTTCTCCTTGCGGGTCAGCAGGATACCGAGCGGTACGGCCACGAGAAAGCCGGCGCCTACCGCTATCGCGGAAATATACAAGTGCTGCCAGATGACCGCCAAAATATCGGCGTATCGCTCGGCGACAAAGGCGAGAAATTCACTCATGCTTGCCGTCCCCCTTTTTTTGTCAGGAAATGCCCGGCTGAAATTGGATGACGTCGTGGCTTGGCTGCGGTGGAAGATTGGTGCTTTGAATCGGTGTTTTTAACCGCTTCGGGCCGATGAAATCGGTTACAAAATCGCTGGCAGGACGATGCAAAATGTCGGCGGGCTCTCCGAGCTGCACGACCACGCCGCCCTGCATCAGACAGATGCGGTCCGCAATCTTCAGCGCCTCGTCCATATCGTGGGTGACGAAGACGATCGTCTTGTGGATCGCTTTCTGCAGCCGGACGAATTCGTCCTGCAGCTGCTCGCGGCTGATCGGATCGAGCGCGCTGAACGGCTCATCCATCAGGATGATCGGCGGATCGGCCGCCAAGGCCCGGATGACGCCGACACGCTGCTGTTGGCCGCCGCTGAGCTGGGCGGGGTAGCGGTTCTTGTAAACCTTTGGGTCCAGTCCGACCATGTCAAGCAGCTCATCGACCTTTTTCTCGTAAGCGGCGGGGTCCATCTTTTTCAGCTTCGGGACGAGCGCCACATTTTGTCCGATCGTCATGTGCGGGAATAGGCCGATCTGCTGGATGACGTAGCCGATGCCGCGCCGGAGCTCGACCGGATCCTGCTTGGAGATGTTTTGGCCGTTAATCTCGATCGTGCCGGAGGACGGCTCGATGAGCCGGTTAATCATCTTCATGGTCGTCGTCTTGCCGCAGCCGCTTGGACCGATCATCACGAACAATTCGCCGCCGTGTATTTTAAGGTCCAGCTGTTTGATGATCTGGTGGCCGTTGTACGTTTTGGAAACGTTTTTAAAAGCGATCATTCGATGTCTCTCCCTCCTCAGAGTTTTGCGGATCGAAGATTCGCAAAACTGCGTCGTAAGCATAAGCTTCGTTTTGCGAACTTTCCTCTTACAGGTCCAAAGCTTCCCGCACCAGCTGCGCAAAATGATGCACGCCATGCTCCGTCGGGGAGCAGATGCCTTGACTGAACGCGCGGGACTTGAAGCCGATCTGCTCCAGCTCGACAATCTCCACATCTTCCTTGCGCACTTGATCGGTGAAGGCGAGCAGCTCTTTTTGCTTCTCCGTCGGTTCGTCGCCTTCAAGAAATACGGTGTAGACGCCGAGCGTCGTCTCGTGGTCGACCGGGAACATCTGGATCGTAGACAGGTTGCCCGGCCCCGGATAGACCGTATACATCACGTTCGGCCATATCCAGTAGAAGCGGCCTTCCTTCACTTCGGCGTCGTCGTAATCGCTGCGGCTTTGCTTGACCGACGAGCCTTGAATGTTGCAGTACGGACCGTTGATGATGTTGTACTTGCTCATGTCCAGCGTCGCCACGAAGCCGGGATGGGCGATCGGGCAGTGGTCGCACTCCAGGAAATTGTCGATGAACGCCTTCCAGTTGCATTTGATGATCCGCTGCTTCACCTCGTGCTTCTTCAGCTTGCCGAGAAATCCGAACTGTCCGATGTCTTCGAAAAAGTCGGCGTAGGTTTCGGCCAGTGGCGCTGCATTCTCGTCCAGATTGACGAAGATGAGCGATGCTTGCGTCTCCACCCGCACGGACTTCAAGCAGTGGGCCCCGCTGCAGAAATCGTCCGACTCTTTGAAGTTCGGGGCCTTATGAAGCTGACCGTTCAATTGGAACGTCCAGCCGTGGTAGGAGCACTGCAAAATCTTTTTATGTCCGGCCGCTTCCTTCTCCAGCTTCGTGGCCCGGTGCGGACAGACGTTGTAGAAGGCGCGCAGCGTGCCGTCCTGATCGCGGACGACGATAATCGGCTCGCCCGCGGCCTCACAGGTGAAGTAATCTCCGGGCTTCGCTACCTGACTCGTATGTCCGACGTAATTCCATGCCTTCGAAAATATTTTTTCTTTCTCCAGCTCCAAAATGCGAGGGTCCGTGTATAAGTAATAAGGCAGCGTAGGCAAAGCGCCCGTGTGGGAAACCGTCGTTTTCTGCAATGTCATGTCAGATAGCCCCTTTCGAATGTCCGTGATTGTATGCCATGGCATCTGCCTCGGCGGAACTTGCATGCGCTTACAAGATAGCGCTTTCAAAATGGCGGTGATATAATATACCCGTACCGCCTCCAGCGATCGCCGGTCTTCCGTCCAAGCCGTTGCCGGCGTTTCGCTTTCGTTTTTAGATATAGCAAGTTCCGTGCCAACCGCAAAAAAAGCCCGGGAAACAGGGGGAATCATGCTGTCCCTCGCATGAACTGCCGCAATTCTGAGTCGTTTTTGACTCAAACGAGTTATTTTCGACTCATTAAAATCGAATCGAATGGAGGAGAACGCCGAATGCAGCCCATCGAACCGATTCAGATCAGCCATGACACGCTGCAAAAAATATTGGACAACTCTTCGGATGAAATCTTCGTCGTCGACGGCAGCCAGCGCATCGTCTATGTCAATCATGCCTGCGAGCGGCATTACGGACTCAAGCCGGCCGAGGTGATCGGCCGCAATACGATGGAGCTATTCGAGGAAGGCTATTGGACGCCTTCCATTATTCCTCCCGTATTCGAGCGGAAGAAGACGGTCACGATGAAGCAAACGACGTACCTGGGCGGCGAGTTGATCACGACGGCGGTGCCGATTCTGAACCAAGCGGGCGACATCGAGTTGGTCGTCATCAACTCCAAGGAGCTGCAAAATTACAAGAGCCTGGAGATCAAGGACGCTCAGACGGGACAGCCCGCCGATCCGGATGCGCCCGAAGCGAACTTAATCACGAACAGCGAGAAGATGGAGAGCGTCATCAAATTTTGCAAAAAGATCGCAAGCGTCGATTCGACCGTGCTGATTCAAGGCGAATCCGGTACGGGCAAGAGCGTCCTTGCAAAATATATTCATAAAATGAGCCGCCGCAAAAAAGGTCCGCTCCTCACGATCAACTGCGCGGCGATACCGGAGGAACTGCTCGAATCGGAGCTGTTCGGCTATGCGCAGGGCGCTTTCACCGGCGCAAGCAAAACCGGCAAAGTCGGCCTGATCGAATCGGCGGACAACGGTACGCTGTTCCTCGACGAGGTCGGGGAAATCTCGCCCAAAATCCAAGCGAAGCTGCTGCAGGTGATTCAAGACCATGAGTTCATTCCGGTCGGCGGCCGGGAAACGAAAAAGGTGGACATCCGCATCATTGCGGCCACCAACCGCAACCTGTACGATATGGTGCAAAACCGGCAGTTCCGGGAAGATCTGTATTACCGGCTCAACGTGATCGATATCAAAATTCCGCCGCTGCGCGAACGTACGAAGGACATTATTCCGCTGACGTATTATTTTCTGCACAAATTCAACAAGCAGTACGGCGTCAACCAACTGATTTCGCAAGCGACGCTGGACATTTTCTCCGCTTACTCCTGGCCGGGCAATTTAAGGCAGTTGGAAAATCTGATCGAGAAGCTGGTCGTCACGACCGATTCCGTCATTGAAGCGTCGGACCTGCCGGAGCACATGCTCCAGCATACGAAGGCCAGAACGCCGTCCGCTTCGCTGCCAGCGGCGCTGGACGATGCGCTGGCGGAGGTCGAAAAGCAGCTCGTTACTGCTGCGTACCAGAAGCTGGGGAGCACGCGCAGAGTGGCCGAGCATTTGCAGATCAGCCAAACGAAGGCTGCCCGCCTGATCCGCAAGTACGGCGGCTCCTCAGGCGAGCCGCCGTACTAATTGCGATCGGGTCGTTCAGGCCTGCGTCCGCAGCCGGGAGGACAAGAGATGCATCTCCTCCCGGTATTTCATCACCGTCCGCCGCGAAATCCGAATCCCCTCTTGCACGAGCAGATCGGTAATCTTCTGGTCGGACAACGGATTGCGTTTATCCTCCTGCTCGATCAGCAGCTTGATCTTCGCCTTGACGCTTGCGGCCGATGCCGCGTCGCCTTCCTCCGTCTGCAGCCTCGCCGAGAAAAAATAGCTCAGCTCGAAAAATCCCTGCGGCGTCTGTACGACCTTGTGCTGTACGGCGCGGCTTACCGTCGATTCGTGAAGCTCCAGCTTTTCCGCTACCGCCTTCAGGTTCATCGGCTTCAGCCGGTCGATGCCTTCCGTAAAGAACGCCGCCTGCTCCGAGACGATGCACTCAATGACACGGTAGAGCGTCCGTTTCCGCTGCTCCACGCTGCGGATCAGCCACTGCGCGGCTTGTGCGTGCTGGCGCAAGTAGCTTTTCGTATCTTTACATATGCTGTCGGCAAGCATCTGCCGATAGGACGTGTTCAGCGAGAGACGCGGCAAATGAGCCTCGCTCATCCGGATCACGAGCTGCTCCCGCACACACTCGATGTAAGCGTCCGGTTCGACATAGGCAGCCTGCGTACTGCCGTACAGCAGGCCCGGACGGGGATGCAGGCTGCGGATATAAGCGAGTGCTTGCATGACGTCGTCCAGCGGAATGCCGAGCTTATCCGCAATGGTCTTGTGCCGTCCGGCGCCGAGATCGGCCAGATGACGGCTGACGAGCGGCTCCGCCCAAGGATGCGCGCCAGGGTCTCTGCGAATTTGCAGCAGCAGGCACTCCTGCAAATTTCGCGCGCCGATGCCTGCCGGGGCAGTGTCCTGCAGCCTGTGAAGCGCTTCCATAACCTCGGCGGCGGAGACGCCGAATACTTCGCCCGCTTCTTCCGGTGAGATCGTGACATAACCGTTTTCGTTCAAATTGCCTGCCAAATAACATGCGATCCGGTGTGTCGGCTCGGGCAGCCCGATCAGGCGAAGCTCGCCGAGCAGCATTTGCTCCAGCGTCGGAGCCTGCCCGCCGATGTTGTTCAGCGCATGGTCCTGCCACGCCATATCGGACCCGGCGGTCCGGCTTCGTGACGGGGGAATCCACTCGATGTCTAGGACCGGATTTTCCACCGCTTGCTCCTGCAAATATTCCGATAATTCCGTGGCAGACAGCTGCAACAGTTGAATGGATTGTCTAAGCTGCGGTGTCAAATGAACCTTCAACGTCTGCACTTGGGTCAGAGAGGGACGCAATGACATTCGGATCACCCGCTTCGTAAATAATTCGTATGTGTGATCTATTATACAGCACCTGCGGGTGAAAGTTTTACCGTATTTTTTTCCCTTTTTGCTTTATTCGAGTTTTTTGGCCCAATACCCACCGGAAAATTGCATCGGCTCATAAGAAAAAAGGAACGCCTTCGGATCAAGCTCAAGGATCGTCCGCCGCAGCGCGCCGTATTCTTTACGCTTGGCGACGATCAGATACAGGCTGCGCATGCCCTGCGCCCCTTCGCCTGCCCAGACGGTGACGCCGTAGCCCTTGGCCCGCAGCGGCGGTGCCAAATCGCGGCCATATTCCGACACGACCTGCAGCGCGATGTAGCCGAGCGCGATTTTTTGCTCGATATACATCCCGAGCAGAATGCCCGCGCCGAAGCTGACGCTGTACACGATCAGCCCGAGCGAAGACTCCGTGTAATTCAGCACCAGTGACAGCCCGGAAATATAGATGAAAATTTCGAGCGTGCTGATGGCGGAAGCCAAGTATTTTTTTCCTTTGATCATCAGGACGACGCGGAAAGAGTTGAGCGCGACATAAGCAATCTGAACGACGGCCATCAGCACATAAATCATGAGGATCCCTTCTTTCACATAGTTGTTCAACCGGATTCAAGCAAAAACGATGCCAATGAACCCGGAACGGGATGTCAGGACGAGCTGGAAGATGGAGGAGGCCGTTTATTAGTTTATCCACGATCGACGAGTGGATGCTGCGGTGTGGCGAGAAAGTAAAAAGATGGGCCGACCCCAATGCGGCGGGGGGACCCATCTTTTCTCGCGTTCAGATCTAGGAGGACACGGTTGGCCGCTGTATGCGCGGCTTCGGCTTCCCGGCGAAGGAGAAATACGTCCACATACGCAGCAGCCGCTCCATCGGCCCGAAGGAAAACTTTTTCACGTACCAAGCGCTCCCGAAGAGCTGCATCAAATAAATGGCGACTGCCAGTCCGCAGCCGACCGCGACGCCGAGCTTGCCGAACAGTCCGAGACCGTATCCGTAAAAAATCGACGTGCAGATCACCGACTGTATCAAATAGTTCGTCATCGAGAGCTTGCCGACCGCTTCGAACCGCCGCAGCCAAGGCGACTTCTTCGCAGCCGAGCAGAGCAGGGCAAAGCCGAATATGTAACCGAGCGCCAGGATGCTGCCGCCAAGCATCTCGCCAATTCCCGCCCAGCCAAGCCCCGGAAACAGGGGCTTCAGCGATTTCAGCAGCAGTCCCGCCGGCAGGAAAATCAGCAGCCCCCGCAAATAAGCGCTTCGCTCGCCCACCGGGTCCACGAACCATCGCTTCTTGGCGGCGTACATCCCGAACAGAAACATCGGCCCGGTAAACAACGGGGCGAGCAGCAGCATGAAAAAGATCATGTAGCCATCCATCCCGAACGGGTCCGCCGTCTGCCGGTGATGCTTGATTTGCTCATACGTGCCGGTTCCGTAGATAAGGTTCGTGTCCTTCACGTATTGCTCCATGCGCGCCTTGTCCTGTTTCGCGGCCGGGTCGTCGGGAGCCTCGGGCGCAAGCCCCAGCAGACCGAACAGGCACAGCAGAATCGTTCCCCAGATCAGCAGCGTCTTCGCTTTCCGGTTCATAAATATCAACAGAAAAAAGCCCATAATTCCGTAAAAAGCCAAAATGTCGCCTTCCCACAAAAAAGTGGAATGCAGTAGGCCGAGGCCGAGCAGCATCAGAAACCGGCGGATCAGATGCCTCCCGGCTTTCAGCCCCTTCGCTTCCATGCTCTCCTTCATTTTGATCATGCCGAACCCGAACAGAAACGTAAAGATCGGCATGAAGCTGCCCTCGACGAAAATTTTGACGAGCTTATGTACGACGGTATCCGCCGGGGACAACGCGAAAAACTGCAGCTCATCCTTCCCCCAGATCCCGTACTGGAAGATAAGCATATTGGCCAGTAAAATACCAAGCAAGCTGAACCCCCGCAGCCCGTCAATGACGTGTAGTCTGTTTTTCCCTTCAAGCAACGATATCACCTCGAATCGAGTATAACACCGCCGGTTAAATTCCGGCGAAAGCTATCCTTAACGTTTGCTTAACGTCTGAGCGGAAGTTTAGCCGGAATTAAGGTGCCTCTGGTACAATAAGGATGGAGGGATACGATGCTGAATCCAAAAATTTTAATTATAGACGACGAAGCCTCGATCATTCATTTGATCCAGATGGTGCTGCAAAAAGAAGGCTTCCGCCAGATCTACACGGCGGGAACGGCGCAGGAAGGGCTGCGGCTGCTGGAGCGGCACGGAGCGGATATTATTGTGCTGGACGTTATGCTGCCCGACCAGACCGGATTCGAATTGTGTCCGAAAATCCGGCAGATGTCCGATGCGCATATTATTTTTTTGACTGCCCGGACGTCGGATCTGGACGTGCTGACCGGCTTCGCGACCGGCGGCGACGATTATGTGACCAAGCCGTTCAATCCGCTCGAAATTGCGGCCCGGATTAAAGCCAGGCTGCGCCGGAACAAGCCTGGTTCTTCACCGCGGGAGACGGAGGACTCCCGGAGCCGCTACGATTTCGGGCGGTTCGTACTTGACGAGCAGGCAGGGGAGCTGACGGTGAACGGAGAGACGGTTTCCTGTCCTGCGCAGGCTTATCAGCTGCTGCTGTATCTATGCAAGCATCCGAATATCGTGTTCTCCAAAGCGCAGCTGTACGAAGCCGTATGGGGCATCGACGGCATGGGCGACGACAATACGGTGATGGTGCATATTCGCAAAATCCGCGAGCGCATCGAGTCCGATCCGGGTGATCCCAAGCATCTGGTTACCGTTCGCGGGCTCGGCTACAAGCTGCTCAAGGAGCAGGACCGATGAGCAAGGTGAGGCGAAGGCTTGCCGCGCACTTTACCGTGCAGTTTTTTTTCTTGTGGATGTTCGTACTGGTCACCCTGATTGTCGTTCTGCTGCTGGTCATCCGATTCTTGACCAATCAGGATTTGAAAAAGACGTTTCCCGTCGGGGCTCTGGACACCATCATTACGGAAACGGTCGAGAACGGGGAAAGCGTGACGATTCCTTCACACTGGACCGATCAGCTTACGGAGCGGGGCTACTGGCTGCAGGTCATAGACGCGGAAGGAAAGGTCATCCGCGCCATCAATGCCCCGAATCGGCTCCCGGCGTCGTACGGGACCGCCGAGCTGCTGCAAATCGAGGAGAACGGGCGCTTCGATTCGTTCCGCGTCGGAACGAAGTTTAGCGGCGCGGGAGGCTCGCCGCTTCTGTATATGCTTGGGACGGAGGATCGCGGGCCCGCGAAGCTGGAAGCATGGATTCGCGCCTACGGAGAAGCGGGGCGGGTCCGGGAGGATGCGCTTCAGGAGCTGACGCGGCAGTTGGCGTCCGAGAACGCTTATGTACAAATTATCGATGCGTCCGGCGCCATCGTGCAATCGGTCGGCGATTCGGCGCGCAAGGAGCCTTATAGACCGCTTGAGCTGATCGCGATGCGGGCGGAACCGGGCCTTTACCCGTCCGATATGTCGTTCTATTACGACTCCTCCTCCGGGTATATGTGGATTTTGCATACGGCCAAGGCAGGGCCGCCTTTTGCCAGTCAGCCGATTCTGCATGAAGTCATTCTGACGCTCGTCATCACGGGAGGCGTGGTGCTGCTGCTGACCTTCGTCTTCTCGGTATGGCACGGCTACCGGTATGGACAGCCGCTGCTGCTGTTCGTCGATTGGTTCGAACGGATGGGACAGGGGCGCTATCAAGAAGCGCTTACGGAGAAAGACCGGAAGAAGGTGTTCCGCAAGAACGGGCGCATCCGTCTGCGCTACCGGTTGTATAAAGAAGTGATCGCAGGCTTCTACGAGATGGCGTCGCGACTGGAAGCTTCGGAACGGGAACGCATCCGCCTGGAGAAGACGCGGGAAGAATGGATGACCGGCATTTCCCACGATCTGCGGACGCCGCTCTCTACGATTCAAGGGTACGGACACCTGCTGGAAAGCGGGACGTTTCAATGGACCGAGCCGGAGCTTCGCGACATGGGCAAGACGATTCGGGAAAAGGGCGATTATATGGTTGACCTGCTCCAAGATTTCTCCCTGACCTTTCAGTTGAAAAACAACGCGGTCCCTTTCCTGCTTGAGAATGTCGAGCTGAACGAGTTCGTGCGCCGCATCGTTCTCCGATATGTGAACGACGTGACGATCGGGGACGTATCCTTCTCCTTCGAATGCGAGGAGCAGGCATTGACGGTGCGGGCGAATCCGAAGTGGTTTCAGCGCATGCTGGATAACCTGATCTCCAACGCAGTGAAGCATAACCCGCCCGGGACGCTGATTACGGTTCGTACCGGATGCGAAGGAGCGGACGCTTGGATCGAAGTGGAAGACAACGGCGCAGGCATGGACGAAGAGACTATGCGCAATCTGTTCGAGAGGTACTACCGCGGGACGAATACGGAGGAGAAGACGGACGGCGCAGGGCTCGGTATGAGCATTGCCAAGGCGATTGCGACGGCCCATCAAGGCCGGATTGAAGTAAAATCCCGGGCAGGCGAGGGGACGGTCGTCCAGGTGCGGCTTCCGCTCGCGGAACGCCCGGAGGCTTGATACGAAGAGGAGGAGAAAGCTATGAAAACCACAGGCTTGCGGCTTGCTTACATGTGCGCCGTGCTGAATGCCGTGATTATCGGATTTTCGTTTCTGTTCACGAAGCAGGCATTGGAATCGGCCGATCCGCTGGATACGCTCATGTTCCGCTTTCTGCTGTCGGCGGTCGTCATGTCCGTTCCGGCAGCCATCGGCTGGATCAAGCTCGACTACAGCAATAAACGGATCAAGGACGTCCTGCTGCTGGCGGTATTTTACCCCGTCGCCTTCTTCGCTTTTCAAGCGTTCGGGCTGGTGCACGCCGGTTCCGCCGAAGGCGGCATTCTATATGCCTTCACGCCGGTCATTACGATGCTGCTGGCCTCTTGGTTTTTGAAGGAGCGGACCGATGCGAAGCAGAAGCTGTCGATTTTTTTGTCCGTATTCGGGGTGGTCTTCGTCTTCGTCATGAACGGCAGATCGATCGATGTGAGCAACATGAACGGCTTGCTTCTGCTGTTCCTGTCCTGCGTCGCCTTCGCCGGATACAGCGTTCTGGCCCGCTCGCTGTCGAAACGGTTCAGCCCTTGGGAGCTGAGCTTCGTTACGACATGGCTCGGCTTCGGCGCGTTCCTGCTGATTTCGCTCGGCAAGCACGGGATGGACGGAACGCTGGGCAAGCTGTTCGAGCCGATTGGCAGCGGCCGTTTTATCGTCGCGATTGTGTATTTGGGCGTATTGTCCTCGCTGGTAACTTCGCTCTTGTCCAATTACGTGCTGTCCAAGATGGAAGCGTCCAAAATGAGCGTTTTCTCCAATCTCGGGACGGTCGTCTCGATTGCGGCGGGAGCGCTAGTGCTCGGCGAAACGGTAACGGTCTATCATCTCGTCGGCTCGGTCATGATCGTTGCCGGGGTGATCGGGGCGAACCGTTTCGGTACGAAGCGTCAAGCTCCGGGCCAGCCTGCGGCTTCCGGCAAGAGCGGAGAGGATCCGTCCCGCGCATGACGGACGAATGAATTAGGGCGGCCCTCGTCTCCATAAAAGAAACGAGGGCCGCCCTATGTTCTATAGCTTAAATTCTTTCACGATGCCCTGCAGATCCTCGGCCATTTTGGCAAGGGATTCCGAAGAGGAGGTTACTTCTTCAATGGAAGCCAATTGCTCCTGCGTGGAAGCCGAAATATTCTGGGTTCCGTCCGCCGATTCTCGGGCCACCTCGGAAATTTGGCTGACCAATTCAACGGCTTCTCCGGTGCTGGTCTGCATTTGCCGCGCATAGTCCGTAACGTTTTGAATTTGCAAGGTCACTTGGTTGATGGACTGCCGGATCAGATCGAACGATTTCCCTGCTTCGTTGACCACTTCGATGCCGAGGCCCACTTCTTTCGTTCCCTGCTCCATGGAAGCAACGGCGTTCTGAGTCTCGTTCTGGATCGTAGAGATCAGCTCCCCAATCTGCGCTGCGGATTGAGACGATTGCTCGGCCAACTGCCGGATTTCATTCGCGACCACGGCGAAACCCCGTCCATGCTCTCCGGCGCGCGCCGCCTCAATAGCGGCATTTAACGACAGTAGATTCGTCTGTGTAGCGATTCCGGAGATGACTTTGGCGATATTTTCGATTTCGGTCGATCTTGCGCCCAAGCTTGAAATATTGGCGGCAATTTCGTTGACCGTCGTATTGATCGATTGCATCTGCTTGGTGACGGTTTGAATGGCCTGGTTGCCTTCTGTGGCCGCCTGCAGCGTGTGCTGGGAAGAATCCGTCACCTGCTGGGCATTCGCCGCCACCTGCTGAACGCCGTTCGCTACTTCCTTGATGGCGTTGACGCTGTCCTCGACGCCTTGCATCTGCCGTTCCGTTCCGTCGGCCATCTGCTCGATGGTTAAGGCAATAAGCTGCGTAGCCTTGCTTGTTTCTCCGGCGTTCACCGACAATTGCTCTGCCGAAGCGGCGACCTCTTCCGCGGTTAGCGTAACTTGAGAAACAAAGGTGTGCAGACTTTCTACCATGGTATTGACCGACTGGGCCAATTCCCCGACCTCATCCTGCGTGCGGATTGGCAAAGGCTCGACCTTTAAGTTCCCGTCGGCAACCCGCTTGGTCACGGCGGCCATCTCCGCAATCGGTCTCGAAATTTGTCGGCCCAAGAAATAAGCCACAACAATAACCAGAGCAACCACAATCAGCAGGATGATCAGGACGTTCTGCTCGATCTTCGAGGCTTCCGCCGTGATCGTTTCCACCGGCAAATGAAGATACAGGCCGTACCCCGTTTGCGGAATCGGGGAATAGGCGACCATGTAGGTTTTTCCGCCGTCGGTGTAGGTGGTCGAGCCCGTTTGCTTGTTCCCGACTTTCAGGATATCCGCCAGCAGCGGCGAGACGCCGGAGTCGGCCACGCTTTTGCCGATGAGCTCCTTCACGGGATGCAGCTGAATAATTCCGTTGGAATCCACGACAATCGGATAGCCTGCTCCGTCATTGATCATCAGCGGCTTCACGTATTTATCCATAAAACCTTCGAAATTGACAAGCCCGGTAAGTACGCCGATCACCGCATCGTTAGCGTCTTTGACGGGCGTGGCTACAATAATGGAGCGTTTGCCGGTCGTTTTGGCCAGCAATACCTCGGTATACGTCGATTTTCCTTGCAAACCGTTTTTGAAAAACGGTCTTTCCCCCAAATTAACGCCGACGCTGGCTTCGACCGTATCGGCCGTTACGATTCCATTAGGAGAAATAAATGTGTTGCCGTCGAAAACTTTGGTGCTTTCCGTAAAGTTTTTGATAAACTTGTTCTTCGCCGCCGCATCGTTCGACCGGATGTCGGTGGTGGAAGCCAATATTTTCACTTCGGACATACGTTCGGATATGTATTGGTCGATCAGCGTTGCGGTGCTGACCACCAGCTTTTCGTACGATTCGGATTGCTTCTTGATCAATTCCGCCGAGCTCGTCTTGGAAATATAATAGGAAATCGATAGGACCGGCACAAGCGATACGATCAAAAACCAGGCGATCATTTTATTTTTCAGCTTTTTGCTGAACCATCCGGTCAGACGGCCGAATTGTCCGGCTTGCATCTGCGGTTTACTATGTTCCTCCATCATCTCATCCTCGCTTACTGTTAATTTTGGGCAGGCTCATGGCAAAGAAAAAACGGACTGCTGAGCATGGAGTCGGCAGTCCGTAAAAGGATTAATATCCGAGTGCCGCCCCTTCACCGCGCGGGTCGGCTCCGCCAAATTTCACGTTCGTTTCGGGATCAATCAGAATGACTCCCGATTGCCCGACCGCATCAGTGTAATCATCTATCATTTTGACAGGATGTCCGCGACGGATCAGCTCATCCTGAATGCTTTTCGAAATGCGTCCTTCCAGCTTCAAATCGTTGGAGGAAGATCCCCAGTTGCGTCCGTGCAGCCAGCGAGGCGCTTCGATCGCATCTTGAACGGGCATGCCGAAATCGACGATGCGGGTAACAAGAGCGGCTTGCGTCTGCGGCTGTCCTTCGCCGCCTTGGGTACCGTAGATCATGTACGGCTTGTCGTTTTTGAACAGCATCGCCGGGTTGATCGTATGGAACGAACGTTTTTTCGGCTCAAGGTGGTTGACTTCCTTAGGATCCAAGGAGAAGTAGCTGCCCCGGTTCTGAAGCAGAACGCCGGTGTCCTTCGCCACGATCCCCGAACCGTAATCGAAGTAATGGCTTTGAATCAACGATACGGCGTTGCCTTCTTTGTCGATGAAGCCCATCCAGGTCGTATCGCCCTTCGGATCCATCGGCACGACGTCGGCTGCGGCCTTGGTCATATCGATACGTTTCGCCATTTCTTTGCCGTGCTCAGGGGAGAGCAGGTAATCAACCGGAATGTCGGCAAATTTCGGATCGGTCAGCCACTTGTTGCGGTCCGCGAACGCTTGCTTCGTCGCTTCTACGATCAGGTGGTAGTAGTCCGGCGTCCCTTCGCCCAAGCTTTTCACATCGAAGTTGTTCAAAATATTCAGGATCGAAAGGGAAGCAATGCCTTGCGAGTTCGGCGGAACGTTGTATGCCTTATACCCGCGGTAGTCCGCCGAAATCGGTTTTTGCCACTCGGCTTTGTAGTTCGCAAAGTCGTTCAGGGTCAGCAGTCCGCCGTTCGCTTGCACGTCCTTGACGATTTTCTCGGCGACATCGCCTTTATAGAAGCCGTCCGCGCCTTTTTTGGCAATGACCTTTAATGTTTTGGCCAAATCCGGCTGCTTCATCAGCTCGCCTGCTTTGTATGGCTGCCCGTCAGGCTTCAAGTAGGTTTTGGCCCAGCCTTCGAAGCGCTGCAAATGCTTCAGCTCGTCATCCTTCGTATCCAGATTGACGTTGGTCCAATGTACCTGGTTCGGCGTAACGGGGAATCCGTCTTCCGCATATTTGATCGCCGGTTTGAGCAGAGAACGCCACGGCTTGCTGTTGCCGATCTCTTCGTCGGCGTAGTTGTACGCTTCCCACCAGCCGGAAACCGTGCCCGGTACCGTGTTAGCCGACAAGTAGCCTCTGGAAGGAATTTTGCTATAGCCCTGGTTTTTATAGTAATCGATGGTCGCTTTCTCGCTCGAAGGACCGCTGGCATTTAACGCTTTTAACTCTTTCTTTTTGGCGTTGTAAATGAGCCAGAAGCTGTCTCCGCCGATGCTCGTGTAATGCGGATAAATAACGGCCAGCGTAGCCGCTGCGGTGATGGCTGCGTCTACGGCGTTGCCGCCGTCCTCCAGCACTTTCAATGCCGCTGCCGAGGCCAAATAATGTTGAGTCGTGACCATTCCGCTAGGCGCCATGGTAGTCGGACGGTTTGCAGCGCCGACGCTCGAAACGGTAGAGAGACATAATGCCGCGACGGTTCCTAAAATAGCCATTTTCTTCTTGCTTGCTCGCATTCGTGTTCCTCCTCTTCGTTGTCTAGCAGATTTGTTCGCCTGTCACAAGAGAGCGAAAAAGCAAAAAAGGAGACAGTTCGGTACCGTCACCTTCATTCTTATCCTTGATGACAGGTAGCTGGCTGGCATAGCCGCTATAGCAATAGCAGCCTTAGCCCCTCTAGTTTTGCGTCCTATTCTTTCGAATAGTTTGCCTTTTTCATGTTAAAAGGATCCCGTATGGAAAATTCAGCCTATGGCCTTGTAGGAAATATACACCATTTTTCCTAGTCCGGCAATTGTTTTTTTTGTAAAATTCCTCACAATAAGACATATAGTTTGAAAAATCGACATAATTGTCGAAAATAGTCGTATGAAAACCATTACATCATTCTGCATTTGTTTAGCGTTTCCGAAAACGGAAAAAAGCGAAGCCGCGGAGGTCCGAATCATCCGCAAAAGCTTCGCTCGATCGTTGAGGGCCGCACCCGCAGGTGCAGTACGCTCTATGTCTATGGACTTACAAAAACTTTTGCGCCGCGCTGCGTTCCTGATTTACCCGGATTTCATCGAGATAATTGTAGAGAGTGAACTTGGAAATGTCTAAAAATTGACATACCTTGTCGCCGGCTTTTTTCACGAGAAACGCGCCCCGGGCATCCAAAAACTGCACTGCCTTGATCTTATCCTCTTTGGCCATATGGGACACGGGCTTGCCGATCGACTTCTGGCATTCCTGCAACAAATAATCGACAAGATCGTTCACGTCGTTCACGAAAACTTCCTTGACCTCCTGATCGAGGCTGTGCATGGTGAGCGACCGGATCGTATTTTCCGCCACGAGCAAGTCCGATATATCGAAGTTGATGCACAAAGCTCCGACCGTCTCGCCCTCGCCGTTCTTAATATACGTGGAGGACGAGCGCAAAATTTTGCCGTCCTTCGTCTGCGTGATATAGTTGTACCGGTCTCCGTCGGTAACCGTGCCGCGCAGCACTTCGAGCCCGAGGTTGCTGCCGCAGTCGCCGACCTTCCTTCCGGTAATGTGGCCGTTTTCGATGGCGACGATCGTGCTTTCGTACCCCTGTGTCAAATCGTGCAGCACGACCTCGCATTTATCCCCGAACTGCGCAGCAATGCAGCGAATCAGGGGAAGGAGGAAGCTGATCTCCTCTTTAACCGATTCCAATCCGTCTCACTTCTTTCCTTCAGTGTGCAAACCCCACGAGTTGCAAAAAAATAGTTTGAGCACCAAAAAAGTTTTCTGTATCTTTAGTATCCCCGCAATTGGAAATCTTGTCAACCGAATTCGGTGGCTGGACAAATCCGGGCGGTTGACGAATGGCTGGAAATAATTGTAGGCAGGGACGTCAGGAAGGTATAATGAGGGGGAACGATCCTTACACAGCTATGAAGGAGGCTGTCCTATGAATCACCGATGGTTGGAATGGGCCAAGCAGATTCAAGCAATCGCGCAGACCGGATTGGCGTATACGAAGGATGTCTACGATCGGGAGCGGTTCGAGGAATTGCGGCAAATGAGCGTCGACATCCTGGCTCATTATACGGAGACGGGCTCCGAGAAAATCAAGCTGACGTTCGCCAGCGATACCGGCTATGCCACGCCGAAGGTGGACATTCGCGGCGTCGTGTTCCGGGACGGCAAGCTTCTGCTGGTCCGCGAAAAGCATGACGGCGCCTGGGCGCTCCCGGGGGGATGGGCGGATATCGGCTTGTCGCCGTCGGAGATTGCGGTCAAGGAAATCAAGGAGGAGTCAGGCTTCGACGCAAGGCCTGTCCGGCTGCTTGCGGTGCTGGACAAGAAATTTCACGGCCATCCGCCGGAGCCGTATCATGTTTATAAGTTGTTTATCCAATGCGACATTACCGGGGGAAGCGCTGAGACCGGGGTTGAAACGTCGGCCGTCGGTTTTTTCGGCGAAGACGAGCTGCCCGTCTTATCGGTAGAGCGCAACACCGAGGCGCAGCTGCGGACGATGTTCGAGTTTCTCTGCGATCCGGACAAACCGGTCATTTTGGATTGAAGAGGGGCGGAGGCACCTAGAGTGTTGAGAAACCCGCTTCGCTTAGAAATTCTCCGCATACGCCGGTGGGATATATCCCTCCAGCCGCTCTTGAAACCTGTGAATTTGATTAGAATTAGCGGTATTTTCACGGGTTTCAAAGGCGGACGTAAACTCTTACGGGATATACCCCACCTCTATTGGTCTGAGTTTTTCTACCTCTAGGTTTCTCAACACTTGGAGGGGCGGAAGCCCCTCTTTTTTAGGTTATGAAGAGGAGGCAGTGCGCCTTATAAGCGGCTCTGCGAAAGGGGATGTAGGTCGACATGGCTGAATTTGTTCATGCTAGATTCTCTCCTCCAGTTTGGCGATGACTTGCTCCCAACGGTGTTTCATCTCTTCTCTGCGAAACGCGTCTTCGAGCTTTTCCTGATGGAAGCTGATCGTCGTTTTTCCCGAGCTGGCCGGCAGCAGACGGATTTGAACGGTAGACGCGTACTCCCATTCCTGAGGCTGCCAGGTCATGCGGAGCTGGGACAAGGGCTTGAGCACCCGAAGCTGGCCGGACGTGCCGTCTTCGGTCAAATAGACTTCCCCTTGCGGCGGGAGAGAGGACAGCCCGCCCAGCCACAAGCGCAGCCCTTCCGGCGCGGTCAGCAGCTCCCAGGCCCGTTCCGGGGAGACCGGCAGCGTCCGGCGTACCCCGATCTGGAAGCCGGCCGATGCCGTCAATCCCGCGGGCTTACGGCCCCGCTTCTGCTCGAAGGCGGCGGCGATCGTCTCGCCCCAACGTGGCTCCACGTCATGCTCGTCCCGCAAATAGTTGACGATATCCTCGTAGGACCAGGCTTGGTCCACGGTTCTCTGCAAAATCATCAGCCACTCTTCCCACGTATGGCCGGTTTCGTCCGGTAAAGCTTGCTTGGAGATCGGGGTCGTCATCGCGTCATCCTCCACCTTGTTTGATAATCCTATTATAAACAAACTTCACTGACACGGACGGCCAGTGAAGTTAAATTGTTTCGTAATATTCGGTAAGCGCGGAGGCGATGCCCGCCATACACTCTTTGAGCGGGAGCGGCTCGACAGCGAAGATCGATCCTCCGTAGCCGAGCAGCATGTAAGGCAAGCGGGTGTAGGCAAACGACTCGGTGACTTGAAACTGTACATGATCGGCAGAACGTTCGACGAGCGTGTGACCGAGCAGCCAGTGGCGGCATAGATCGTTAATCGCCTGCGGCTGCCCCTGGATGCGGACGGTGATCAGCGCTTCTTGCGTTTCGGGGCCCGGCAGCAGATCCTTCAGCAAAAACTGCCGGGCGGAAAATCCGCCCGGCCGCTCGAAGCTCTCCTCGGTGTGCGTCCAATCGCGGATACGGTCGACCCGGAAGCTGCGGATTTCTCCACGGAGCCGGCAGTAAGCGATAATATACCATGCGCTTTTCCAATGGACCAGCCCGTACGGGTCGATGCTCCGCGCCGTAACGTCGGCTTCGTATCCCGATTGGTAGACGATCCGCAGGGTGCGGCCTTCGGCGGCGGATTGTTCCAATACTTGCAGGATCGACCCGAGCCGGGGAGGGACAGGCGGATGGATGACCTCCAGTCCCGATTCGCGCCGTTCCAGCGCATGGAGCTGATCCTCGTTCGTGTACCTTTTGAGCTTGGCGATGGCCCGCTCCAGCGCTTCGCCGTAAGGATAGCCCGCCTGCTGGGCGAAATCCGCCGAATGGACGAGCGCCGTCTGCTCTTCCAAATCGAAGAACAACGGGGCTTCGTTGAACGATTCGAGCAAGCTGTAGCCGCCGTGATGCCCGGCGTCGGCGACGACGGGAACTCCGCTGGCGCACAAAGCGTCGATGCACCGGTAGACGGTGCGCACATGAATCTCCAGCTCGTCCGCGAGCTGCTGGGCGGTCATGCGCTTCCCCTTTTTAAGCAGCCACAGGATCGATAACATATTGTCCGCTTTGGACATGGCTTGACGCTCCTTTTCTAAGCAGCGGAAGGGATCATGGAAGCGCGGCCTCCATGATCGTCAGAATATCCTTCGGATGCCTCAGACGGTAATTGGCCGCAATTCCGGCATCGTGCGCTCCCCACAGCGCCAGTCCGGAGGCGACGCCCGCTCCGGCCGCGCACTGCATATCGTAGATGCTGTCTCCGATGTACATCGTATCCTTCGGCTCTGCCTCAAGCCGCTTCAAGGCGGTCAGGATCGGCTCGGGATGCGGTTTGTGCCGGGCCGTATCGTCGGCGCAGACGACGACATCGAAGTAAGGGTGCAGATCGAACCGGGCAAAATCTTTGATATATTCCGTGCGGGTCTTGGAGGTGACGATGCCGGTCCGCAGTCCAAGCTCTTTGACCCGGCGCAGCATCGGCTCGATGCCTTCGAATACGCGGATTTGGTAATCATGCCGCTCCATCAGCCGGTTCCAGCGTTCCGCGGCTTCCTCAATATCTTGAATCCCGAAGCGGGGAAGCGAGCGGGCGCTCGGGATCCCGAGCACAAAGGCAAGGTCCTTCGGCTCATAAGGGATGTTCCTCTCCTGCAGCAGGTCCGACAGCGAACTGAGAATCGCCTGCTCCGTATCGAGCAGCGTGCCATCTACATCGAATAATAGACAAGGATACATGAGGAATCAATCCTTTCTTCATGAATAATGCAAGATAACTTAATTATACTTATGACAACTTGTGTTAACAAGTGATTTTCAACAAATATAAGTAATTATGCCTAATTAAAATAATGAATTATGCGTAATTCCGATGTTCTATGTACATTCGCAAAATCAAGGTTTCCATACACCGTTCCTTCTGCTACAATATCAACAACAAACGAAAGCCGTATGCGACTGGCGAAAAGAGTGGATAACCACAAGGGAGCATGCGGTCGGAATCTTGCCGTTCGCCTGGGTAAAAGTATTTGCCGAAGACTCGTTGGAGGAGCTTTGGCGAATGCTTTTTTTCGTTTATGTACCGAATTCTAGTGAAAACACATTGGAGGTCGAGATCTATGGCACAACTGCTGAAAGCGAAAGAGGCGGCGGATCAAGTATATGAGCGGATTCTCAAGCGAACGGAGGAATGGAAGGCGGTGGGCTGTCAGCCTTGCATGGGGGTTATTTTGGTCGAAGGCGATCCCGCCTCGCTGCTCTATGTCCGGGCCAAGCAAAAAATTGCCGGAAAGCTGGGCATCGCGTTTCAGTTGAAAACGTTCCGGCCTGACGCGCAGGAAAGCGAAGTGATGAGCCTGATCGCCGAGTGGAACGCCGATCCCGCCGTTCACGGGATTATGCTGGAGCTTCCGCTGCCGAAGCATTGGTCCCAGGCACGGATCGAGAGTGCCATCGCTCCGCAGAAGGACGTGGACGGGGTGACGCCCGCAAGTAAGCTGGCAACGATGACGGGCGTCGAGGGTCTTTACCCCGCTACGCCACAAGCATGCATCCGGCTGCTCCGGCATTACGGCTACCGGCTGGAAGGCGCCAACGTCGCGTTAATCGGCCGGGGCCAGACGGTCGGGCTGCCGCTCTTCCATATGCTGCAGCGGGAACAAGCCACCGTCACCGTCTGTCACTCGCGTACCCCGGACCTTGCCTTCCATCTGCGGCATGCGGAGATTGCGTTCGCCGCCGCAGGACAGCCTGGCCTTGTGACTCGGGAGATGGTTCACCCGGAGCTCATTCTCATTGATGCGGGAATTAACGAAACGGCGGACGGAAGCATCGCGGGCGATGTGTCCGCAGGAGCGGCCGAAGCGGTGAAGGCGGTGTCTCCGGTGCCCGGCGGCGTCGGGACGCTCACGACGGCGATTTTGTTCGAAAATGTGCTAAAAGCGCTGGAGCTGCAAGCCCAAGGAAAGGTGGCGGGACGATGACGTCGGCGATCTGGTGGAAGCGGACGGTCGGGGAGTTCGTTCAAGAGGCCGGAAGCGCGGAGCCGACGCCGGGAGGAGGCAGTGTGGCCGCTCTCGCTGCGGCGCTCGGCGCCGCGATGGCGTCGATGGCAAGCCGTTTGTCGCAGGGAGAGACGCTCAAAGCGCAGGTGCTCCGTACCGTCCACAGCCGGGCGCGGGGCATTGACCAAGCGCCGCTGCCGGCTGTGGACGGTACGGGCAGGTGTTTGAAAAAAGTCACAATTGCCCAATACTTGGCGGATTCCGGCAGTTTATAATAAAGATGCATCTTTGGGTTCGTCCAAAGCGGGCCAGAAGACAGCGGTTACATCCTATTTCGTACTTTGGAGGTCATGCCATGTTGAATCATCCCATCGGCCGCTTGCGCGTCGTCGCTTTTATTGAAGGGATGTCCTATCTCGTTCTGCTGGCCGTCGCCATGCCGCTCAAGTATTTCCTGGACATGCCGCAAGCCGTCAAAATTGTCGGATCGCTCCACGGCCTGTTGTTCGTGCTGTACGTGCTGGCCGTCATCCACGTTACCTTCGCCCACCGCTGGACCGTGCTGAAAGTGCTGTTCGCCATGCTTGCCGCCTTCATTCCGTTCGGCAATTTTATCCTGGATTCGCGCTTATTGAAAAACAGCCGTTAGGCGACCCGAAAAAGGCAGCCGCATAGAGAAGCTTGCAGGTCTGCCTTTCGCTGCGGATTTATAACGTTTTGCCCGAAAAGACTCCGGTAAGGAGTTTTTCTCATTTCTTGTTTTGCCATCGTTCGAGCTTGTGAATGTGGTCCACAGCAATTCCTCCCGCAAGTTCCTCTCTTAAGTTAACTTATCCCACTTGGCCCACATTTTGCGCGGGTTCATCTCGTATTCTTCGTTGTCCCGGAACATGAACCGGTGCATAATAAACTCCCTGCGGATCGTTGCAAAGTCCTCGTGATACTGCCGGATGAAGTCGTTGATTTCTTGCTCCGTATACTTTCGTCCTTTCTCTAACCTCGAGACGATATTTTCTAATACGATCAGCTTCTTCTTCAACTGGGCTGGCACGTGTTTCAACTTGCCTTCGGAGGTGAAGAAGTTTTTCAGAACGGATTGTTGAAGACGTTCGGCTTTGTCCTCGGGCATGGAAGGCCCTCCTGTCTCGTTGGAATGGGAGTAGATCAGCTCTACCGAAGCGGCGGCGTTCGCCTTGATGAAATGATGATTCAGCGAAAAGTAGATGGTATTTTTCACCCGGCGCTCATAAAGCAAGCTGGCTTCCCGCAGCTTGGCGGCGTGGTGGGTAATGGTGGCAGGGGTTACGCCTAATTTGTCGGCCAGCACCTGTCCGTTCAGCTCCCCGTCCGCCAACAGGATAAGGATGCGGATTCTTGTCGGGTCGGCGAGCGCTTTATGATAATTGACGATCTTATCCAACTGCATGGGTTGATGATCACCATCCATATTTTTTAATATGCATCTAATTTAATATTTATCTAATTAGATAATATTCAAATTAATTTCTGCTGTCAATGAAATCCAACAAATTTACTGTAGCATGGCCGAGTGGTTTATAATAGTGCCAATGAAGCCGAATCTGAATGGAGCCACTTTGGCAAAAGGGGAGAGGTCTATGCTGTGGATTCCGATTGACCGGTCGCTCGACATGCCGCTGATCGGGCAGGTGTACGGGCAAATCCGCGACCGCATATTGAAGGGGGAGCTTCCGTCCGGAGAGAAGCTGCCGTCCACGCGGGAGCTTTCCGGGGAGTTGAAGGTATCGCGCAATGTCGTGCTGGAGGCTTACGATCAACTGCTGGCTGAAGGTTTTCTCATCTCGCGGAGGGGCTCGGGGACGTTCGTGGCGGAAGGCGCCTATCTTGAACAGCGCAGACGAGTGACAGAAGCGATTGCGCCGAGCGCGTATGGTAACCTGCTCCGGGACGGGGACCTCGTCAATTTCCGCTCGGGCATTCCGGCCCTGGACCGGTTTCCGCGCAGAATATGGGCGCAGCTGTCTTCGGCCGTCTGGAACGAAGCGTCGCCTGCGGTGCTGGGGTACGATGCTCCCGAAGGGCGTCCGGAGCTGCGGCATGTGCTGGCGCGGTATTTGCTGAAAAGCAGGGGGGTGCACTGTCACCCGGACCAGCTCGTCATCACTTCCGGCGCTACGCAAGCGCTGTCTCTGGTGTCCAAGCTGCTGTTGTCGCCGGGCGACGAAGTGATCATGGAAGATCCGATCACCTGCGATATTCAGGCGATGTTTCAAGCCCAAGGCGCCTCCATTCGCTTCGTACCGGTGGATGAGCACGGGCTGCAGACGGCTTTGCTGCCGCAGGCAAGTTCGCCTAAATTGGCCTTCGTTACGCCCTCGCATCAATATCCGCTGGGAGGAGCGCTGCCGATTCAGCGGCGCATTCAGTTGATTCAATACGCGCGTACGCACGATTGCTACTTGGTCGAGGACGATTACGACAGCGAATTCCGCTACGAAGGGCCGCCCGTCAGCTCCTTGCAGGGGTTGGAGCCGGACCGCGTCCTCTACATCGGCTCGTTCAGCAAAATTTTATCTCCGGCGCTGCGCATGGGTTACCTGATTCTCCCCAGGCCTCTCGTCGAGCCATGCCGCCGGTTGAAGTGGTACGCGGATCTGCACAAGCCTTCGATGGATCAGCTCATTCTTGCGCGTTTTATGGAAGGGGGCTATCTGGAACGGCATATTGCGAAGATGAAGAAGCTGTACAAAAGCCGCAGAGATTGTCTGATCGAATGTTTGCGGTCCGCTTTTTCGGACCAGGTGAACATCATCGGCGATTCGACCGGGCTGCATCTCGTCGCGGAGTTTCCCGGACGCCGGTTCGACGAAGAGGCGGTTCGGAAAATCGAGCGTATGGGAGTTAAGGTGTATCTGGTGGAAGAGCACGCCAACGACAAAGAAGCGCACCGCAGCCGGCTCATTTTAGGGTACGGTCATCTTCCCAAGGAGGATATTCAGGAGGGGATCGCCCGGCTTAGCCGGGCTCTGCTTGGTATGTAGCGACATACCGGTGGCCCCATGAGCTTGCAGAAGGGCGCCGGTCAGGCTAAGCGCTTTCTCTCGTTTATGCGCGCAAGCTTACACGGAGGGCGGCTCCGCTCTCCCCGCTTCGTCATCCGGGCCGGAGTTCGCTTGCGGATTTACCCAGGAGGCTTGTAAGGAATCCTGCAAAATTCGGGTAAGAACGCGCAGCTCCGCGTCGTCATACTTTTGCAGGAAGCGTATGACGCCTTGCTCCATTTGCCGGTGCAGCGCTTCGTGAAGCCGGAACAGCTCCTGACCGAGCGGGGTCGTGCGGAACAGGACCTCTTTTTTGTTATTGGGAAGGAACTGTTTCTGAATCAATCCTTTGGCGGTCAGCCTCCGGGTAATTTTGGAGACGCTGCCCTTCGGGATGCCGAATTGTCTGGAGACGGTAATGCCGTTCACCGGCTCCAGCCGTCCTATGGCGTCCAGCACATGCAGCTCGGTCACCGTCGTATCTTTCAAAAGCCCGATAATTGCCTCATTGTCGCAGTTCCGGGCCATCCACTGCCGCTCCTCGTCATCTTCGGCCTCCATCCGCCGCTGGACTTGCCCGAACAAGGCAATGACCTGCCGGATGAGCGGCTCTTTGGAATGTTGGCTCCCGTTGGGCCGGCTGCCGTTGGAAGTATGTGCCATGAAGAAATCTCCTTCATTTTCGATCGGTTCTATTCTATCAGTATATCAAGAAAGGGGCCATTTCAAAAACGGTAATGGAGCTTGATCATCCTCCAACAAAAAAAGTTTCCGGGAAACAATATTGACAAACAGAGTAATCGCCGCTAATATTGTTTCCAGGAAACAATATTGCTGACTCGTCAGCCTGCGAGGAGAGGATTCGAATATGAATAACGATCGGCTGCACGGAAATGGTTCCGAGGAAATTCACTCCGGGGGAGCGGTCACGACACGGCGGGTTGCTCGGGCGCTGCGTGCCGGCGGGCCGGAAGTCATCGAGGTTGCAGAAGAAGAGCTGGCCCCTTTAAAGTCCGGCGAGGCGCTTGTGCGGGTGGAGGCCGTCGGCCTGAACCACGTGGAGTCCTTGGTGCGGTCCGGTACGTATCCCATCCAGTTTCCGTTTCCCTACGGCGTCGGTGTAGAGGGGGCCGGGGTCGTTCTGGCGGTCGGCCCGGAGGTCACGCTCCCCGTGGGTACGCGGGTATGCTGGACCGGCGTCCCCGGGTCCTGCGCGACGGCCGTCATCGCGCAAGCCGCCATGCTGGTCCCTCTGCCGGACCCGCTTACGTTCGAGGACGGCGCCAGCCTGGCTCACGCAGGGCTGACCGCCGGCGGTCTTGCCCGCCACTGGCCGCTCAGCGAAGGCTCGACCGCTGTCGTATGGGGCGCTGCCGGCGCCGTAGGCCGTCTGCTTGTCGCTACGCTGGCCGAGCGCGGCGTCGAGGTGATCGGCATCGCCAGCGGCGGCGAGCGGCTGGAAGCGGTGCGGGCGGCCGGGGCCGTTCAAGCCGTCGACCGTTCCGCCGAAGACGTGCAGGCCGCCGTCCGTGCCTTCACCGGCGGTCGCGGGGCTGCCGCCGTGTTCGATCCCGTCGGTACGGAGACGTACAAGCTGAGCTTAAGCCTGCTGGCGCGTCGCGGCTGCCTGATCAACTACGGACAGCTGTCCGGCGATCTGCCGTCCGTCGACATGAAGGAGCTCATGACGGCTGGCTCCGTCTTCGTGACCAAGTATGGCCCCGGCGGGGTTGAGGGCCCGACTGACATGGCCGGACTCATCGCGGATGCGGTGAAGCTCGCCGCGAAGCGTCCTTTGACCAGCGGCGCTGCCGGGCGGTTTGCGCTGGATCGGGCCGCCGACGCCTACCGGGCGCTGGATTCCGGCGTTCATGGCAAGGTGCTCGTTATTCCCGGCGGCACCGCTCTCTGAGAAAGGGCGGCGGGGGCGTTCCTCCAACAAGCAAAGCCGGAATCCCTCCTGGAGGGAAATTCCGGCCTTGCTTCAAGCTTCATTTCATATGTCTAAGTACTTACCACGGCTTCGCAAAGCTCTGCCGCATTTCGTCGCAGTATTGCTGCAGCTCGGCCTTCAGCCCGTCTAACCACTCAGGGGCTTCCTCCAGCTCGCTGTTTTCCAGCGAAGCAAGCAGTCTGGAGAAGCTGTATAGTTCGGCGAATCTCCGAAACCGCGGAAAAGCCTGCACCACAGCCTCATCCAATGGTCTGACAGAGCGGTACCCGCGCACAAAAGCCTGAAGCTGCGCCTCGCCTTCCGGGTTCTCGTCTTCCAACTGATCTGCAAGCGCCGCCGCAATATCCATAGCGAACCAATGGTACATGGAATCATCGAAGTCGATTACGCTCAGCTGCTTGGTTTTTTCCTGCCAAAAGACGTTATCCGTCTGAAAATCGTAATGAATCAGACCGTAAGCTTCTTCCGAAGCCGGCATCGATTCCAGCCAAGCCTTCACTCTGGCAAGCTCGGCCATTGCTTCGTTCTCGTGAGGATGCCTGTGCAGGACGTTCTCTGCGAACAGGAGCGCCTCCCGCCAGCTGCGGCGCTTTCCGCCCGCCGGTTTGTACGTCCGGGACAAGCCGTGTAGCGATGCCAGCGACCGTCCCCACGCCTCGCAAGGAAGCTCGTCAACCTCATACAGCGGCACTCCGTCGGCTTTGCTGAACACAACACCGTAGTACCGCCCTTGCGGCAGTTGTACGGATTCGATGAGCCTGCCGTTTACGGACGGAAGCGGAATGACGCAGGGGAACCCATGCTGATGCAAGTATTGCATGAAATCCAGCTCCGCTTCGATTTGTTCCAGCGGGGTTTCCTGCTCAAACGTGAATCTTAGAAAATATGTGTTCCGTTTCCGTTTAACAACGTACACAAAGGTCGAGCTTGCTCTCCAAAATTTTAACGTCCCTTGGTCGTGTTCCCAATGTGCTATCAGCTCCAGAGCGACCGCGTCGGACTCCAGGCCCTGCACCATGTTTCGTAAATTCATCATTGTGGATCTGCCTCCCGCCATACCATGCGGGAGAACAAAGCCCGATTAAGCGGCGAGTCCTCCCACCGATATGCCAATTTGAAGTTCACTCTTCAAAATCGCGTCACTCCTTTCCTGAAGCTAAGGTATGAACCGGCTTATAAGCCATGGATAGATTACCATAAACCGGAAACAGAGTGGTGTGGCTTTTTGACTATAACCAAATTCGCCGCAAAACCGCTTGGGAAGGCTGGTGTACGAACCATTCTGCCCGCCGCACACATACAGTGGCTTTTATAAATGGAGAGGAAGAGGAGAGGAGGGCATGAGTGATTTCATCGACCAATTCCATCGGCATTACTATGATAGCCTCGTATGGCAGAATACGAAATGGCTCGGGGTGCAGATCCTGAAAATGCCGCTCGATTTGATGATCTATCAGGAAATTATTTATGAGGTTCAGCCGGATCTTATTATCGAAAGCGGAACGTTTAACGGGGGCAGCACGTTGTTTTTCGCCTCGATGCTTGACCTGATCGTGCCGGACACCCCGTGCTTCCGAGCCACGGTCCCGGCCCGATGGAAGCACTGGACGCGTTTCTTCAAGAAAATGACCGGTTTGCAGTCGACGAAAGCCGGCATAAATTTTTCGTAACCTTCAACCCGAGAGGCTATTTGCGCAAAATAAAATGAGGCGCTGTCCCCATTGAGGGTCAATTGTTCTACAGGATGATCGGCTTATAGGCCAGCGCTTTGTCTACAATCTCCTCGGCCGACAAATCTTCGTCGCTCCAAAAAATATAATTGCTGATGCTCGGGTCCGCGACCGAACTCGTAATCATATCCAGCCAAATGTCCATTTCCCACTCTTCTCCCGAGCACTGCATCACTTGTTCCACGAGCCCGACCAGCTCATCCCTGCTCAATTCTCCCAGCAGGACCGGTCGGTGATGGAACAGTCTTCTGGCGACAAACTCGGCGCCTTCGTCGGTATGTAACAGCAGCTCTTCAACATCCGGATAGGTGACATTAGCCTTGAGCTGCTTCAGCTTTTCTTCGTACGGCTCCCCGGAATCCTGGGCGCTCTGTATTTCCTGCACCAATTCGAAAATTTTCTCGTAAGACAAAGTTTGCTCCATTTCGTTCACGTCCTAAGCGATTTAGATATGAGAAGATTTTTGCCTTGTTGTCGATTTCCAATACGTCTTCGTTCCGTTGCAGACAATGACCGCTTTGGAAGGGACTTGAATCCAGATCAGAATCCAATTCAAGATATCCAAAGAAGACGACAACGAATTTAAGACGATCAAAAAGAGGATGAAAGGGGAGAGCGCCCCCAATAGGCCCAGCAAGGCCGGAAGTATGATGGATATGACAATAAAGGGCAAAAGCGTAATGACGATATATCTCGTTTTGGATACTTGTTCTTCCGTATACACATATCCCCCGAACAAGGTAATGCCGACATACGTGCTCTTCGACGCGATAAAGTTCGGGATCAAGATGAAGTGCAGCAGCTCATGAACCAAGAGCAGCGATACAATTCCCATTATACTTTTCAAGTCGATCGTAAACGATATCGATTCTGGCAAAAAATTTGCGAGAGGGACAGTCGAAAACATACTTACGATACAGACGGTCACGATGAGATTGATGATCATGAAAGGAACGGACAGGACTAGAGCGCGCATGGGAGATTTGGGCTCCTTCAGCAAGGCCCAGCCGTTGCGGATGAACTCCGCATGCTTTTGTTTATCGGTTTCCGGAAATCGGTTCCGTATCTTCATCGATTTCACTCATTTCACTCGCTAAACGAATTTAAAATATCAAGCAGATTTTGACGCAAATCTTCCATTTCTTCATTCACGTACTCGTAGTGTCCGTTGATGCCTCGATGAATGATGGTGTTCATCGCCGGATGATGGTCCCGGTCCGTCGCTTGGATCAGATCGTGGGCGAAAGCGGCGGCTTGATGCTCGCTGTATTGAAATGCGCGCATCAGCATTGCGATCGTCAGCGCATGCGTCTGCGGCTGATCCAGGTCATCCCGGACCGCAACCGCCATCACGGCGCCGAAGCTGAAAGCGGCGATCAGCTGCCGTTCGAGCTCGGTCGTTTCGGTAAAAGGAATCTCGATCAGATCAAACAACCTGTCCGCGAATTCTGTAATTTCAGTGAGTTGTTCCATGGAGTGACATCCTTTCCTGCCGGCAAATTTTTCAAGGTGGTATAGCGTTCCATCCTCTGGTATATACGTAATAAGACGGCAAAAGGAAGCAAAGATGGCATGAAGATTCGTGCGGACTTTGTAAGGGAGTGGCTCCCGAGCTCCGCAGACGCTACTCCTCCGTGTCCTCCGTTACCGCCTCCCGGTTGCACAAAACGGTCATCATTTCCTTGAACGAACCGAAGATCGGTCTGACGTAAGGCAGGAGATGATCCCTGTTCCTCGACGCCTCCTCGCCTAACTCGTGCAAATGATCATGCAAGAACCATACGACAGGGCAGTCCCCGTCTTCTTGTCGCTGCATCGTATCGAAGCATACCGGACCTTGGCTGTCTTCGCACTCGGCAAAAGGCACATAGCCTGCCGACAGCAGAGGTTCCCAGGCACTTATTAAAAACTCCAAGGACTGAAGTCTTTCTTCCGAAGATAGCGAAGGCATCTCTATAAATTGACAATCCCCTATGTATTCCCCATCTACTTCCACATTATCGAATTGCAGAGATACGTAATGATAGCTCATCAAGAACGCTTTAAAAAGCGGCGGAAATTCGATCGCATATTCGCTCTCTACCGCCCGGATCTCGTCTTCGCCGATGGTCGAATCCAGGGGCTTCCATTTTACCCAGCCTTCCTCGTCGACTTCTCCGTCCCGCATCTCCTGCGGCACTTTCTCTTGCACATGCATAAAGGCAATATCGACAGCTCTGGAGAAATACGGTCCCAGCTGCTCTTTGATCCAAGAAACTTTTTCTATCATCGTATGCTTAAGCTCCTTTTCCAGTTCCATTCCAGCAACTGCACATTATTACTAGTTTACGAAATTGGCGAGGATTCTGCCAGATTAGTCCATACTTTTGTTCGTAGAAGCACATAGAATATACCATGTCCAACAAGAAAGGATGGTGTGCTATGTCAGCCAATCACGAACATTACCGTACCTGCAAGAATTATATTAACAAACGAGTGCGAATTATTACAATCAGCGGAGCTTCGTACGAAGGGCGGATCGTCAAAGTAGACCATAACCGCGTTTACCTGCAAACGGGCTCTAACAATCGCAGTAATGCTACCGTTTCGTTTCTTCCGTTTATTCTTCCGCTCGTCTTGTTTGACCTGTTGGCGATCGTACTCCTCGACCGGCCTTTTCGGGGACGTTTCTGCTAGCCGATTCGCCCCCTCGTCCCGGGGGATGTTGGCTTGTCCGCGGCCCGGTTTCGGCAGAGTGTGATTTAGATCATATCTTCGGCCCCGTGTAGACGTTACCATAAAAGTGTAAACGATCTACGGGGAGGTTTCCAATTATGCCATTCCAAAAAGTGCTAGTTGCTTTTGACGGTTCCGAGCTGTCCGTGAAGGCTCTTCAGAAAGCAATCTCCATTACCAAGGAAGATTCGGCGGAATTAATCGTCATCCATGTATATCAAACTCCGGTCCTTGCTTATGGATCCGCCTTCGTCACCGTTCCGGCCAACCTCGATCAGGACTACGAAGAGCTTGCCCGGTCCGTGCTGAAAGAAGCGGAAGGGTTGACTACCGGCGTGTCCCGGGTGAAGCACGTGCTGCAGCAAGGCCAGCCGGCCGTTACGATTCTGGAGTATGCGGAAGAAAACGGCGTCGATCTTATTATTATGGGAAGCCGGGGACTAAGCGGCATTCGCGAGTTTGTCCTTGGCAGCGTCAGCCACAATGTCGTTCAGCACTCGAAAGTACCGGTGCTAGTGATTAAGTAACGGCAGCGGGTAAGCAAACCACCTTAACCGGTCAGAGTGTTGAGAAAGTAGGCTTTTAAAAAAATAGAGATGCACACGGAGGCGGGGTATCCACTGGAGAAGCGATAGCGGCCACCTTTGTCTTCGGGAAATGTCCGCTAACAAGCGGCTTCCAATCAAATTTCCCGAGGACAACAGTGGTCGGAAGTGGATACCCCGCCCCTCGTAACCCCTATTATCTCAATTGACCACTTTCTCAACACTCGGAAAGCACCTTAACGGGTGCTTTTTTCATTTCCCACGGCGGCTCGCTTCGAGTACAATATGATATAATTTGGGAATCGGACCCTGCGGAGGAGAATGAACATGAATTACTATGATACATCCGACGAGGGCGAGCCGGAAGACGCCGGAATGCACGGTTGACTATATTTTTCTAAAGCGAAAGGTGACCTATGCCCGTATTTGTACATTTGACGCCGGAGCAATCGATCGCAAATATCGTTCGAAACGGCATCAAGCCGAGCGAGGTTCATGCGGCCGAGGTCGGAGACGGCGTCTTCTGCATGCCGGTGATTCACGATTTTTATGCGTCGCACCAATGGCTCCGGGAGCTGAGACGGTTTAACAAAAAGAGTATGACCGCCGTTTATTTCAAGCTGAGCGATGACGAGACCGTCTTTTTCGGCGATTATTACCAGAAGCACCGGCAGGGGAGCGCCGGGCAGGCCGTCAAAGCTTTTTTGAACCGGGAAGACCGGATGGGCTTTCAGGTGATCGTGCCGAGAAAAATCCTCAAGAACGAAATCTTGCGAACCAAAAAGCTGTCTCAGACGATCGGCTGGCGCTTTTACCCGAAGGCGAAAGGAACCAAGAGATGCCTCTGTCCCGGGTGCCTGCGCGGCGGAGAAATGAACGATAACAAGCTCATTTTGAGAAGGTACGAGGAGCTGCTGTCCGAACTAAGACAAGCTGACGAACTGGGAATCCAGTCGATTCTGAGGTCCATTTGGGTGCTGAAGATCGATCACGATCGCCGTATCAAGGACTTTCGGCCGTTGTTGTTCCTGAAGGATTCGTCCAATCCGGACGTCCTCATCGAGTTCGCTGCAGTGATCTCCAAGTTTCGGGGCCCCGAAATCGATGGGATTTTGCAGGAGCTGATGGAGCATCCTAACCCTCAGGTGAAGGCTGCGAGCGTGGAGGAGTGGCTCCGATTCAAGGAAAGGAGGGAATACGAATGAATTTTACCGCTGATGAGGTTGCCGAGTGGATGCTGAATGAAGTGAAGTCTGCGGGCATTCTATATCAAAGCGATGCCGTGCGGCATATCTCCGCTCATTTTGGCGAAGCGTTTATTTATGTCAACGAGAACGGGAACGCGTCTATCGATAAGGAAGTGAAGAAGGCGTTCAAGAAGCTGCACAAGGGAAGGGTAGCCTGGGACCGGGACGCTTTCTTCTGGGGCTGGACGTAGGAGGAGCACATGTTATTGCCGCACAGGTTCAAAAAAGACGGAGAGATCGAGAAGAAGCTTATTACGTATTTAACCGAAAAGGAAAGCTACGAATTAGTCTCGGACGGCGTGGTGCGGTCTGCAGATCAGCCGAGGCGCTTCACCCTCGACGAAGCGATGGAAATCTACAATCGGTTTGCGGGTGCGGACATGGCCTGGATGGGCGTCAGACACCGGGAGCCTATGATGTACCATTTTGCGGTTCGGGTCGATCCCCGGGAAAGCAAGGCGTACTTAATGGAATATCTCGATATTTTCAACGAAGAAAAGAACTTTCACTTGAAGCATATGGTCGAAATTTTGCATTGGGAGGAAGGGATACGGAGCTTACAAGTTCCGTTACGGCTTACCGAGACGGAGGATGATTATTTTTCCGTCGAATATGACCGGCAGGGCCATACGATCTTGGCAAAAAGGGTATAAGCTACGGAAACTCCGGAAGGAGGGCAGCTCCGCTAAGAGAAGCAGCCCTCTTTTTTCTACGAAATCAGTTTAAGTCCGATAGCGGACGCGAGGATCAGGCCGATGAACAAGATCCGCCTCCATTCCTTCGGCTCGCCGAAGACGAACATTCCGAGCAGCGTGCTTCCTGCGGTTCCGATGCCGGTCCATACGGCGTAGGCAGTGCCCATCGAGATGTGATTCATAGCGAGCGACAGTAATGTGAAGCTTGTTCCGAGCGTGACGATAAGGAACGTGTACGAGGTCCAGTGGCGATGCTCCGTCACACGTTTGAGGGCAACAACGCCGATGACCTCGCACAGTCCGGCGGCCAGCAGAGCAGCCCATGCCATTATGCCTCACCGCCTTTGGCCTCGGCATCCTTCGTAACGAGCTTAAGCCCCAGAACGCCGGCAGCCAACGCAGCGATGAGCACGAGCTTGAGCGGATGAGCCGGTTCCCCGAAGAGCACAATTTCGGTAATGACCGTACCGGCCGTACCGAGCCCCGTAAACATCACATACACCGTACCGATCGGCAATTTGGCGGCCGAATCCAGAAAGGCTTTGAAGCTAAATACAATAAATGCGAGGGTGAGCAGCCATTCCCACCACGCCGTCGAATGCTTCAGGCCTGTGACCCAGACGACCTCCGTTGCCCCGGCCAATATTAACAACCACCATGCTTTGTTCATCTCTTGCTGTTCTCCTCCTTGCTTGCTTAGAAACGCTTGATGTCATTGTAATTCAATAGAGGCATATCGTATAATGATCAATATTGATAAAGGTATCATTATTTTTGATATATGAACGGAGGGATGTCCGGTGGAATTGACGGATCTTAAAGTATTTGCAGTCATTGCCGAGGAGGGCAGCATATCCCGCGCCGCAGAACGGCTGGGCTACGTCCAATCGAATGTGACCGCGAGAATCCGGAAGCTGGAATCTGAGCTGGGGGTCCCGTTATTTCATCGGCATCCGAAAGGCGTTGTCCTGACGGAAAAAGGCGGCGCTTTTCGCGATTACGCCCTAACGATCTTGAATTTGTCCGAAGAAGCGGTGAGAGCGGTGCGGGAGACGGATTATCCGAGCGGCCCGCTGGCGATCGGGGTGGTGGAAACCGTAAATTGCCGTAATTTAATGAAAGCTCTGGCGGAATTTCAAGCCCGGTATCCCGGCGTCTCTCTCTCGATCACGACCGGAACTTCCGCGGATCTGCTTGCCAAATTGCTGAATCATCAGCTTGACGGAACGTTCGTTACCGGTGAGATCGATTCATCCAAGCTGGTTTTCGAACATACGGCAAAAGACGAGCTCCGGCTGCTGACCCGGACGACCGGGGAGACGTACCCGGATCTGGCCCATACCAAATGGGCCGTTTCACCGAAGGGCTGTCCTTTCCGGGCGGTTCTGGAAGCGTGGCTTCGCAGCGAAGGAATTCCTTTGGCCAATATGCTGGAAGTGAGCTCTCTGGAAACGCTTCTGAGCTGCGTACGTTCCGGACTTGCCGCTACGCTGCTGCCCCAATCTGTACTATCCGGGGAGTTCGAGGAGCTGGGAAGCTACCCGGTTCCGGAAGCGTTCCGCTATACGACAACAAGCTTTGTCCGCCGCAACGATGGATTTTCGAGCAAAGCTTGTGCCGCTTTTGTGGAGATGGTAAAGGTGAACGGGCTGTAACTGCCATTCCTCCGTTTTTATTCAAGCAAGTACCGGTTTTCATAAACCGTTACTTCGCAGACCGGCTCGAAACCCGATCGCCTATAAATGTTAATGCCGTCCGGCGAAGCTTGGAGTACGCACCAGCCGGTGCGGAGCTTCCGGGCTTCCGCAAGCAGGAAATTAAACATGGCGGACCCGAAGCCTTTTCCACGGTATTCCTGCCTTGTGGCAATGTCGTAGATGCCGACGCTATCGGGAGCGAAAATTAGACAGCCCGTTGCCACGACTTCATCCTGAACCGATCCGATGTACGGTTTCATGACGGAATGGTTCTGCAGAAGGGAAGCGGGCACCCTCTTATAATATAACCGAACGTTAGCGGCTTCCGCCGATTCGCCGAACAAAGAAGTCAGTACGTCCCCGTATTGTTCGATTTCCCAGACTGTCGCCACCTCCTTCAGCCTCAGCTCCGCCGGACAAAACGTATCCGGCCGCAAAGCATCCAAGTCGGCATACATGGCGATATTGATCTCCGCTTCGTTCAGCCCCAGGCTTCTTAACGTTTCAAACGTGCAGCTATTGCGATCCTCCCAGGACCACAGCGCCATAGGGTATTGCTTCTTGTTGAAGTATTCAACGGTCTCTTCGATCAGACCGGTGTCCGACGGTTTCACCTGCTCCTTCAGCCATACCGAATTGTTGAACGTATCGGACGGCAGTCCGCTATCCACTCGAATAAAATCCGCCGTTTTGCGGACATTCATCTCACCGGACTCCTTCGCCAAGCAGGTGGATTTGGTTATAAAATTCGCCCGAACGAGATGGGCAAGCCGTTTAAGCTCTGTTGTCATTGGAATTCCTCCTTGTTAAGCATTTGCCGGGGAGGGCTGTGGGGCCATCATGATTGTACCATTTTTTGCCTACCGGTTCACGCTAGCTCGATTGGTTACCATTAGCGCTCGGTTTATTTTACAATGGGCAATGAATATCATATGATATATATCAATAGATATTTTAAAGGAGAGGCGAATATGCCCCCCAAACCGAAGTTTAGCAAAGAGCAAATCATCGATGCCGCTTTCGAGATCGCGAAGCTCGAAGGAATGGACAGCATCACGATAAGAAAGGTCGCCGAGAAGCTGGGGAGTTCCATTGCCCCGATCTATGTCAATTTCAAGGATGTCGAAGAGCTGATCGGGGAAGTGATTCATAAGATCTTCGAGCTTAGCCGGCGCAAGCTGGCGGAACAGAGCACGGGCAACCCGTTCCGGGATATTGGAGTGGCGAGCCTGCGTTTTGCCAAGGAATACCCTGTTCTGTTTCGGGATCTGGTTATGAAGAACAATGCTTACATGAACAATTACGACAATGAAATGGGCGTTCTTGTGGAACAAATGAAGGAAGATCCCGAGCTGGAAAGCTTCTCCGAGGAGGAGCTTCGAGTCATTTTATTAAAAATGAGGATTTTTCAATTGGGGCTTTCCGTTATGGTAGCCAACGGCCTGCTTTCCGAGGATTTCGACGAGGAGAGGGAAGTTGAGATGCTGGAGAGCACCGCCGTAGACATCATGGCTGCGGCCCGCTTACGCAAGAAAGGAACGTTGACATGATGCCCGATGGAGTGATAAGCGCATGAATAAACAACGTGCTCAGTTACGGATGGAGGAGCATTTTCGCAAAGTTGTACGGAACGACCGGAAAATCCAGAATGCCTATCTGCTAGTCCATTCGGAAAAGCTCGGCATTCATCTCAACATCGCGGAAGGCTCGACCGGGAACCGTCCTGCCCATGCCGGGCAGCGTTATTTTATTGCCAGCGTCAGCAAGCTGTTCACCTCGGTGCTAACGGTCCTGTTGGTTCAGGAGGGAAAAGTCTCGTACGAGGACCCGATTCAACGGTATGTGGATACAGACCTGCTGCACGGGCTGCATGTCGTTAAGGGGAAGGACTACACCGGCGAAATTCGAATTAAGCATTTATTGGGCCACACCTCCGGCTTGCACGATTACTTCGAAGACAAGCCGAAACAGGGGAAGGCGATGATGGAGCTTATCTTGGAGGAACCTTCCCGTTTCTGGACGCCGCAGGAGGTGATCCAGTGGTCCAGGGAAAACCTGCCGTCCCATTTTCCGCCGGGGCAAGGGTTCCACTACTCGGATACAGGGTACCATCTCCTGGGACTCATGATTGAAACGGTCACATCGCTCCCTTTACATCAAGCGCTCCGGCATTACATTTTCCAGCCTCTGGGGATGAAGCATTCGCATCTGGCCCATCACGGAGAGCCTATTGCCGAGTCTGAACACCCCATCGCCGACTTGTATATTGATAATATCAGAGTGACGGACTATTCCAGTCTTAGCGTAGAATATGCGGGCGGCGGAATCGTATCTGCCTCCGAAGATTTGCTCACCTTTGTGAAAGCGTTGGCGAACCATGAACTGCTCCGGAAAGACAGCTTCGAGAGCATGAAGGTCTGGTCGAAATTTGCGATCGGCATTGATTACGGCTATGGCCTGGTGTCGTTTCGTACCGTTCCTCTGGTCATGCCCAAAAAATACAACATGTGGGGGAACTTCGGGTCCACGGGCTCGTTTATGTTCTACCACCCGGCGTCGGAGCTTTATTTGATCGGCAGCCTGAACCGGTTCGGCTCTTACGGCAAAGCGATCAGGCTCATGCTGAAATGCATCGATATTGCTGCCAAGGGGTGACTACTTTTCCGGCGCGAACATGACCAGCGGCCCGGTCATCAGATCTTCCAGGGAGCTGCCGTCGTTTAATGCATTATTGATGGCGTTAAATTCCGAGCTTTGGAATAAAATGTTTTGAATTTTCCCGTTGTCGATCTCTCCGCTGAACTTGTCCGCCACGACGCCTTGAATGACCTTATAGACCCGATTGTTGGAAAGCAAAGCCTTCTGCTGCGTATCGTCAGGAAAAATAACGATCATTTCGTCCGAATATTGAACCTCTTTGACGATCATCCGGCAATAGACCGATGGGATCAAGCAGTACAGCTCCCACGCCAAACGCTCGTCCTCGGTGTATTGACTGATCTTTTCGATGATTTCCTCGTGGCTTTCCGAATCGGCATGCTCCATGATCTCGATCGCGTGACGGATGGATTGGATAAGCTCGTTCCCTTGAGCCTGAGGCTGCTGCTTCTTTTTAAAAAGATCGAAAATTCCCACGGTGTCTCCTCACCTCATGAAAAGTTATGTTAGTATTATATCGTCCGGATGGAGATTCTTGTTAATATTTCCGTTTGCGGAACGTAGTCGATAAGGCTGCAAAGTATTTTAACCGAAGGAGAGGGTTTGCGTGGCAGTAACGATCATTGCGGGAGATTTGCTGGAGGCTAAGGAAGACATCGTTGGTCACCAAGTCAATTGCCAAGCCGTGATGGGCTCGGGAGTAGCGAAATTATTAAAGACGAAATATCCGAACCTGTATACGTCCTACCTGGATTATTGCAAAGATAAGGCTCCGGAGGAGCTTCTCGGAACCCTTCAGCTTGTAGCCGTGCAAGGGAAGTTCGTCGCGAACATCTTCGGTCAATTGACCTATGGCCGATCAAAGAAAGTGTATACGGATTATGCCGCGCTAAAAGAGGCCCTGCTCTCGTTAAAAAACTATGCGAAAGAGCACGGTTTGACGGTGGCGCTTCCCTATGGGATCGGCTGCGGGTTAGCTAACGGATCTTGGGAGATTGTAGGGAAGATGCTGGAAGAAACGTTCGAAGATTATGAAGTGACGCTTTATCAAATCCAATAAGCGCGTTAAAGAGAAAAGGAGCGGCGCTTATCGCACAAGCGCTCCTTTAACCTCCAGAAGCAGCCGGATGACCTCCGGGTCCCGTTCCCCCGCTATCGCGGCATGCAGCGCGGTATTCGAAGGAATGTAAGAAATTTTGGAATGCGACACGGCATTCACATCCGCACCATAGTCCAGCAGCACCTGCACGGCGGCTTTGCTGCCGAAATGCGCCGCGAACCCTAAGGGAGTTAGCCCGTCGCTGTTTTCCGTATGGGCGAGGCTCGGCGTCTTGTAGCCGCGAGGCATCTTCCGATTGTACCGCTTGAAATACGTCGTCAATGCTTGGAATTAGCCCCATTCAATTCTCCTCCATGTCCGCAGGTCCAGGAATATCTCCCGTCCGTTCTGTTCTTAACTTATCACACCGTGTGCAGCATACGCTTCATGCCGTCTCCTGCTCTAAAAGTGTGTGAAAATTTACATAAAAATGGAAAAGTGCGCATCCGATATATGTACCATGAGATGACGCATCTCTATGAGATTGGGCTGTACGGAAAAAACTTTTCAGAAAAGGTGTTGTAAAAATATGAAGATTGTATTGATCGTCATAGTGTGCATCATCGCGGCCGTAGGCGCATTACTGCTGTGGAGCAGCCGCCTAACCGCCAAAATGAATAAGGAAAGAAAAGAGCTGGAAAACAAATACGAGCTGTCCAAAGACAAGCGGCGATTGCTTGCTTACGGCGCAATCCTTGCCCTGTACAGGACAGAATCGACGCGGGTTCTTGAGATCAAATGGGATCGCGAGGAACTAAGGCAAGGACTGGCGTCCGCTTGGGGAATCTCCGGCAGAGACGATGCCATCGATATATTGGAGTGGTTGATAAATGAAGGGCATCGAACAAGATATAACGAAGTCTATGCGGCTTTGAAATCGGGCGATCCGATTGTGGAAGAGGAACTTGGCAAATCCAAGTCGTGTTATGAAGAAGCTAAAAATGTCATCAAAAGCAAGCTGAATTTTACCGACGAAGACTTCAACGCGATTGAAACGATTGCCGCGTGGGATTACGATCGCGCGATCAATATTGCAAGATGGAGCCATGCCTTGGATTACATTACGGAGGAAGAGGCATGGGAGTATATAGAGGAGGCGGCTAAGAAAGCCAGCAAAACGTTTCTGGACTGGAAATATTACTATATCTCGTTTGCCTTCGGCAGGGCGATTGCTTACGAAGGAAGCATTTACGATACAGTATGGGAGGCCAAAAGAGATCTGTTCGAAGACCCTAACAGCGTCTGGAATGAATTCCCGTTTAGGCTGAGCGCTTAAGAGTGCGCGCCCACCGGCCCCGGCGTTGAGTCGAAAAGCGACTCTAGCGGCGGGCTTTTTTGTCAAAGAAAAAAACTCTAACGGATGACCCGCAAGAGTTTTTTCCAATGATGATTCCATTGACAGCAATCTGCGTCATACTCCAAAATAAATTTTGGCAGCGGCGATGTCGGCATCATATTGAGCCGTGATCCGATCCAGCTCAAACTGATCGAAGGCATGATTCCAATCGTATGTCAGCAATTTGTCCAATTCCGCTTTGTACGAATTGAACGTTTTGTAATGTACCAGATTCAATCGCGGCTCGCCGTATCCCGTACCTTTAAAAAATACGGTCCCCGTCGCGATATCAGCGTAGTATTGTTTATAGTGTTCGTCGAGCTCCCATTGATCGTAGGCATGGTTTAAATCAATGGTCAACTGCTTGTCCAACGCGGTTTTGTAAGTTGCAAACGAATTATAGCTGTGCAAATTGACCAAAGGATGAGCGGAAGCGGCGGACGTAACAAAAAGAGACGCAGCAACTACAGTCGATAACAGCAGCGATTTAAAAGTTTTCACTAGGAATCCCTCCAAAAATTGTATATTTTTGCTACAATGCAATCATATAGTACGAGAGAAGCAGAGACAATACATTTACCAAAAATTAACAATTGGTACACTAGAACACGGATGCGTTAAAATGAATACTGGCCGACGAGACGGACAATTCCGATAAAATAGAGAACGAGTGTATTGAAATTTTGTGAATAATGGGGAAGGGCTAACCTACGGTGACTTAGATGAAGCTGCATTTCATAAAGAAAGAAATCAACCTGCCAACCAAAAATTATACTGTTTTCATCCCTAACTTTCCTACGGATAACATGTTCGCTCTCGAACATAGTTGTGGAACTTTTATGTTGTTCGGAGACCAGAAATCTCTGCAATATTTGGCGTGCTTATTTCTTGCTGCAAGTATCCATCGGGACAAGATGATCTATGTGCCGGTCACAACCCGGCTGCTCCCCCAAGATTTACAGCATTTCTCCGCCTATAACAAAAATCTGGACATGGTATTCATGCATCATTCGGTCCAGTTCAACACGAAGCTCTGGAAAGAGATGAAGCAAAGAATGTTTAGAACCAAAGGGGAGCCGAAAAGCTTCGAGTGCAATCCGCGTCAATTTTCAGATTTGGGATATGAGGATTACAGCCCGTTTACCTATGTGGAGAATAAAGACACAATTTTGATAAAAAAATACGCCGACACCTTGTTTTTTTACGGAAGCAAGAAAGCATTCGAGTTTGCTTCCGGAGGCTTGGAGCCGCTGTCCAGAACCGGGGCTTCTTATTTTATACGAAACGGCGGGCATGATCACGATCATTTAGACCTTTTTACTCCAAAGCATCAAGGCTTGTGTGTTGATTTCTACGATGAGGCGTTATGGAGTAAATTGAAGGACGATCGTCAAATAAGGAAGGAAACCGAATGACACCAGATACTCATGAACTCGGCAGACGGGAACAAATGATATTGCTGCTGAAAAAAGCGGGATGGTATGAAGGCAGACATGTGGATATTTCAGGCTTTGAGCTTCGATGCAAGGAAGCGGGCATCGATTTATTCGATAGCGCGAAAGCGTTTCTTCAAGAGTTTTCCGGAATTGACGACAGCGTTTATTTTAAATATCATCCGGACGAACCGAATAGCCGTTTTGCCGATGATTGGCATGACTACACGTTTCATTTCATTCCGGATGCCCTTAAAGAAATTGGCCGCTATGAGGATTATAGGGCTATTGTGAGCTTTGCGGGCGAGGATTGCTTTTGTCTAGGCGAATCCGGGTATTATTACCCTGCTGTCGTGGCGATTGGGCGATCCGGCAAGCTGTATTTTAAGCACGACTACGAAGGCAAGGTTTATGTCTTTGATACGCTGCTCGACAGCATGGAGCACGAACTCGATGGTCATGATCTCGTTATCTCGACGCTGTACGAGAAAAATGAAGTTTTGCTTCCTACCCTATGGGGAGAACGCTTGCTTCCTGTCAAACGACCGAATCCTTTTGCATAAGTTGTTGTACGAATACGACTACTACTTAACTTACGAGGGTGAATTATGCGAAACCAATTTCTAGCTAAAATTTTCTCTGCGATCTTATCCCTATTCCGAAAGAAGAGAGTCACTCTTCAGATCCCTTACGAGGTCGATCTTGGAGAGGTACAAACCTTTCACTTCATCAAGTTCGTAGATGTTTCCTACGATGAAAATAAGCTTACTGTAAAATCCAAGGATGCCGGGAGCCTGTGGCTTGACTCCAAAGGCCGGTATCGTGCCGAATATACCGAAGGACCCATGCAAGGGCACATTTGGGTGTGGGACGGGCACCTGTTGCAAAGGTACTCCCCGGAAACGAAAGAATTGAGCGTCTATCCTTATGATTCCTATCCGACCCCTTACGCTTTTTTTGATCATGAAGCGTTAGAAACGACGATGCGAAATATCCAGAACAATAGCTTTGTGCCGACAAATGAGCCAAGAACTTACGAGTCGGTTACGACTAGCAATTATGTGAAAGTTCGACTAAACGAAAGCCAAACGTTGATTGAATCCATACGGCAATATAGCGAGGAGACATTAACAGGGGAATATGACGTTGTAGCAGAGGAGCATGTTCTAAAGCCCAATTCCGACATATTTAAGATTAAATTATCGGGTGAGTCTAAAGTTGTGTATTATGGTAAATACCCGCCGCAACAAGAGCGAAATTAGCTTCTCCGGCGGGTATTTTGCGAAACCTCTTGGGATATCTTTAGGACATCCAACGCTGCTCACTGTCCATAGTTCACCTCTGTTCCCGACGATCATTGCGGCTTATAGGTATATTCGTAAAAAGTCTGCAAATAGTTTGCACAAGCAAAGAAAAAAAGAGGGGCCGTCGCCTCCTCTCGTAGTATTACCTATTCCATGACAAGCTTAACCACGGCATTGTAGAAGTTTTCCGTAAAGAAATATCCCAACTTGCTCAGCAAGATTCCTTCCGTTGGAGGGAGTAAATGATTGAAAGATTCGAAGCTTTCCTTATTGCCAATCTCATAAACCGTGCACTTTTCCCAGGCACGATCCATGGACGGGAAGTTTTCGCACGGGATGACCAGCACTTCGGTCTTTCCTTCCTCCTCGTCGGAAGTCATCAGAATGTAAAAGCAGTTATTTTTCTTGAGGTAAGTGATGTCCTGCACGGCATTGGCCCTCCGTATATCTTGATTATGGACGTCCCGAAACCCCGGGATGTGGTATAATTTTACTACAAAAACAAATCCATAATAAAGGAGTTTATCGGTGAAATCGGAGGCCAAGATTCGACTGCTACTGTTGGTCAGCATTTTACTCGTTACCATTTTCCCGCTGATCGTGAATTCCGTTTACCTGTTTACAGGCGCAAAAAGCGGCACACATCCCAATTTTGTTTATAGCATTCTATGGGAAATGCTTTCGCTTAGCCTGCTTTATTTTGTCCTGCATAGGCAAGGACGCAGCTTGAAAGACATTGGTTTTCAATTTCGTAAAACGGATATTTTTCACGGGATATTGCTTTATCTGGTTTTGTATTTTGTTGTTATTATAGCTGTTACGATTTCCCCTAGTTTTTTGCAGGCTCCCCAAAACGTCGATTTTCTACGAACGAAAATGACCGTAAGCTATTTTGCATTCATCGTTATCAATCCTTTTTTCGAAGAATTAATTGTTCGAGCTTATACGATGACTGAGCTGAACTTCTTGATCAAAAAAGAAGAAATAACCGTTTTGGCCAGTACGATTATTCAAACTTCGTACCACCTGTACCAAGGCTTAATCCCCGCGCTGTATACCGGAATCGTATTTTTTGTGTTTTCAATTTATTTTGCGAAAACAAGGAAGATCGTTCCTGTTATCATGGTACATTTGCTTTTGGATATGACGGCAATCTCCCAACTGGGGAAACCGTAACAACGCGGCCATAAACGAAACTCGATCGGATAAGTAAGCATAATGGGAAAAAGTCCGTATTTGGTTGTGATGGGTCAAGAGTTTACCGGATATCGTTTACAGCGTACCGGCTACATCAGAGTCCGGACACCCGCATGGGACGATTTTCCCGCCACACCATTGTTGGTAGGAAAAATAATCGATTGGTGCTATTCGGAGAAACAAGAGATTGTATTGGTTGACTGGAAGGGCGAGTTATTTTCGGGTGATTGATGAGGAGGAAGATTGTTGATCAACATGGATTCTGTATCGGAGAATGTATCCAACGGATCGCCTCCGGCTCCAAGACCATGGGTCCGGTTCTGGGCAAGAAGCTTCGATGTTTATACATTTGGCATTGCTGTCGGTATCCTATGGGCTCTTATTGATGCGGAAAGTCTGGATCATGTAAACAATACGTTGCTATCGGTACTGTTAACCTTTAGTTGGTTGTTTGTAGAAGGAGCCTGCTTAGCCATCTTTGGGACGACGTTGGGGAAATGGTTATTGAAGATTACCATTTTAAATCATCAAGGACAGAAATTAACGCCAGCCCAAGCGTTTCAGCGCAGCAGATTGGTTTGGTGGAGAGGGACGGGACTCGGTATAGGAATACCCCAATTAATAGCGTGCATTCTTGGCCATTCTCGACTAGTAAGAGAAGGAATGATAACGTGGGACCGAGATATGGGCAATACGATCGTCCACGGAGAAATTAGCTGGTGGAGAGGCTTGATTGTCGGAATGGCGCTGGTATCGACGTTTGCATTCAGTGTATATGGTTATTTCCTATGAAATAATAGAACAGGAGAACAGAGAACATGAACAATGTAGAGATCCGCGATGAATTCTGGGGTGTTATCATTAAAGACCGGGATATGGATTTATATACATGCCGGAGGCTTTTGAAAGGAGAGGAGATCGAGGTTGCCTTCATGCCGGATGAAGACGATCTGCATGAAATCATAGAGAATGCAAAAGAAATTTTTGCTCGCATAGAAGAGAACGATATGGCATTTCGAGAGTATGCCGCCGATGAAGTGCTGAATCATTATCGGGAATACATAGTAGAAGGTACAAGTATAACGAAGGAACAGATAGTGAATCGAATGCAGCTCGAGTCTTTTTCCGTCGGTTCAGGGAAAAGCTTTGATTTGAGCTATCACGACGATGGCATTTGCGGCAATCATATCATTATGGTGTTTGTCGATGAACATGGAGAACCTTGCGGTGTAGATATTGCGGGATAAGGGATGACGGGAGAGGGGCTCAATCAATGGAAGTACCCCATGACCATGTCCACTGCCATGTACTCAAGAAGAACAATGGCAAGACACAAGAGGATGTACATCCTTAGTTTGAAAGTACCCCATTTGTCCTGCCAGTACTTCCCCCTAAAAAATGAGATGAAATTAGGCGTAAAAGAATATTTGACCGACTCGTCAAAATCTTCCGGATCGGAAAAAATCAGTTTATAAATGAAACGATATACCGGGAAATTAAGAATGACCAAAATAAAAATGAATATGGCGTGCCAATCCATATCACCCCTCCGTTCCTTACAAGTTCTATACGAGAAAAAGGAAGGAGGGGTTACATAGTTCTACAAATTTCCAACCAAATTTTAGGTATAATAGGGTTGATTACCAAAGATTTCGCTCGTCCTTAAATTCATTTGTGGGGAGTGATGTGGTTTGACTACTGCATTTTATCGGGATCAAGTCGCTGTTTTGATGTATCATCATGTACATGCAACGGATGAGGGAGGGATTACGATTACCCCCCAATTATTCAAAGAGCAGATCAGTCATCTACAGAATCTAGGGTACCATTTTATTAGTTTGCATCAATTAAAACATTATTTGAACGGCAGCCCTATTCCACACAACGCGGTATTGCTTACATTTGATGATGGATATGAGAGCGTTTATGAGAACGTATATCCATTTATAAAACAGCAGCATATTCCGATAGTTAACTTCATCATGACGGAAACCTTGCCCGAGGCATCACACCTGCCCCCAACGATGACGGCGCAGCAATTGTCCATCATGAACAAAGAAACGGATTTGGTCGAGAACCAGAGTCATACGGATGCTTTGCATCACAAAACCAACAACGATGACCCTGATGGGGACGCGTACTTCACTTCCAAACTTCCTACTTCAAACGGAACGATCGAAACCGACGAGCAATACCATGCCCGGATTGTGGAAGACGCGAAAAGAAGCAGGCAGCAGTTGCATCCTGTGAATAAACATGCGGTGGATGTCGTAGCTTACCCTTTCGGCATATATACCGATACAGCCATTCAATATTATCAAGAAGGCGGGTTTAAATACGGATTTACCATCGTTGAGGCCATGGCAACCCGTCAAGCGGATCTGATGAAAATCCCGCGCATTAACGCGGGCAGCCCTTGGATCGCCCCGGAAGATTTGCATGCCATTATTCAAAGTAAAATTGTTTCCTAAACGCCGGAAGTACAAACTTAAACCGTGACCCGTATCAGATAGCGTTCAAACGTGACGGGTAAGCCCTCGTTTACGGTGTTTATTTCGAATATCCGCGTAACTTCGGTGAGGCATTTCTCCATCACCCATTCGTAAATGGAGGGTGCCTGACCGAAGCAGCGCATCCGGATCACATCAACAGGCTCATGGAAGTATTCCATACTTCTCATCGTTTCAATCTCGGCATGTCCCAGGCCGCCTTGCTCAAGGCGCTGTTTGAGATTATCAAGGATGGGAGTCCCCGCCGAAATCGGCTCGAACAAGTTCGGGAACCATTCCGAGAGTTCCGCAGCTATACCGTCCCCCGGATGTAATCCGAGAATCTTTCCTCCTTTTTTTACCACTCTTCCAACGTCCAGATAAGAGGAGGTTGGCCCTCTGCGATTATACGCGACATCAAATTCATCCGACTCGAAGGGGAGTCTGTGTTTCGTATTTCCCGTAACGAAGGATACATTGGAAAGATTCGCTGCATTCCCTGTTTTGATGAAGTCATTCGTAATATCCAGACCAGTAATATGTTTAACTAGGGGACTCCATTGGATCGTAAATTCTCCGTGCCCGCATCCGATGTCCAATACTTTCCTGCCCTGCACCGCTTGCGCTACTTCTTCTGCAAATAGGGCTTCGGCATTAGGCTCGGCGATTGTGGAGTGCCACGAAAACGAATACTGCCCTTGTAATTTTCCAAGTTGTGCATACCATTCGATAGAATGAGGACGCAGCCAATCCGGGTGGTTTCTAGGGTCTAGTAAGCTTGCACTCATAAAGCACCTCCGAATTTTGGTGTGAACCGCAGGCACAGCATCTTAAGCGCCTGTCATTCCAACTGCAAAAACTTTAAAGTTCTTATTTTCATAGTACGGAACCAACTGTTCTTCACAAAAAAATTGCAGATGCAGGTTGTATTTTTTACAATGCTCTACGAGTAAACGGAAAATTTCGGATCCAATCCCGTTGCTTCTATAGTCCGTGTGGACCCCCAGTCCGCACAAGTAAGCATTGATCATCCCATCGGAAACGATTCTGCCGGTACCAATTAAGCGATTGTCATGGTAGGCATAGATGGCGTACCAGCTTTGCCTCATGGCGGTCAGCAGTCGTTCTTTGCTTAGCTGCAAATATTGATTCCAATCCAGATTCTCGTATAGCTCGTATATCCCGTCTTCTGTCGGTAATTCTGAAACATATCGTATTTCCATAAGATGGTCTCCTTTTTTTTAAAAGCTAATCTCGTGCCGCGGTTACAAACCAGCGGGATTCTTCATCCAATCTTCGATCGTATCCCTGATCTCATACCTGTTTTTGGAGTGCTTTTCACGAATCACTTCCCAATGCTCATTGACCTGCACCAGTCTGTATTGACCGGAGATTTGACCATCCGGATACCATCCCAAGTCAATGATGAGTTTCCCGTTGGCTGGTAACCCCCAAACCCCATCGACAAGCTGCATCCTTGCGATTTGCAAAATATCTTCGGTGAAATACTCCCAATTATCAATAAAACCATCCCCACTCTTACAAGGGATTGGCTCAACATCTGAAAATTTATTAAAGCAAATAGCGTAGCCCATGGGTATTCTTAATGGCATTAAGGACATATCGTAACCTCAATTCAGATTATCATTGTTTTTGTTATGTTGAGTTCGCATCAGGTCTTGATCAATATATACTGCTTATCTTTCAATTCAAACTCATCGCCAAGTTGAAAGATCTTTAAATCAATGATTTTGTGTAATTTCTCATTTTTTCTTTGCTTTTCCTCACCGTCCCAGCAAGTGTATAATTCAAATTGTTCGTGGTCCGAACCGTATTCTTTCATTAGATCAAATAGTTCGCGAATACATTTTACATGCGCTTTGTATTGTTCAGGGAAATTTTCTTTCAGGTTGGGATGTACAGAAAAACCTCCCCAATTCGCTGCAATTTGATATACAAAAGGATTTGTGAAATGCCCCCGTATTTCTCCATTCCATGTCCCTAAATCTTGAATATAAATTCCCGCGGCATCTTCCATCGAATCATACACTTCAATTTCATCTTCTTGGATATGAGAAAGATCGACGATTTGTTCAAGAGGAATGGCTCCCTCGGGCAAATGGGCAGACCGGAATCGGATTGCTTTTGTCAATTTCCCGCTACTCTTATCGGCGGAGGACTTTCTTCTTCCTCTTTCCCCTAAAGGCAATTCTTTACTTGATCCGATATAATGAAACAAACTCATACCAACAGCCTCATTTCTGCGCAACATGATTAAAATGCAAAATTCTGGTCTGCTATTTCCTGGCTGCCGCCGCTCTTTTTATGCTTTCTTTTGTCCAAGGAGGAGCTTTGGGATGATTCATGATTTCCTCGTAGGTCATCCAGTGTACGGCTTCAACCTCATCGGGACTTTTGCGATGCGCTGTACCGCTATCATATTCGCATAGGAAGACCGCATTGATCACGTTGCCCCCATCATCTGTCACGAATGAGGAACTGTATACAAAAGTAACCGAGTCTTTTATCTCGATGCCAATCTCTTCGTAAAATTCCCGTTTTACCGTCCGTTCCAGGATGTCTAGCGTATTTCCTTCGACTTCGACTTTCCCGCCTACAAGAGATAGAGTACCACCGGCATGTTCTTCCTTCATACTTCGCGTAATGAGAAGCCATTGATCCTCCCTGCAGACCGCACCTTCTACGTTTACAATAAACATGGCGTCACGTCCCTTCAAGATTGTATAGTGCTAATTTAGCATTATTTCCCTGACAATGGAATTTTGTTAAACCTATGCCGTTTCATGTTAGGTCATGAATCTGCAATATTATACTATACGCTAATGAAATGTAAGATGTATCATTCATGGGAACACGCCTAAGGAGGTCTTCTCATGAATATTACATCTTTTCTTATATATTGTGTTATTGTCACATTCACGCCCGGGCCTACGAATATTGCTATATTGTCTATGGCGCATCATGTTAAGATGAAAGAGGTTTTTCGATACGTTTGGGGAGTGACTGCCGTCTTCGGTGTGTTGCTTTCGGCTTCAGTGATGTTAAACAGTGCGCTTGTAGCGGTCATGCCGAAGATTTTGGTTTTTATGCAGGTCGTAGGCAGCCTTTATATGCTCTACCTTGCGTATCAAGTGTACAAAATGGATATAGCAGGGGATACCGCCAAACAAGCGGCTACCTTTATGAACGGATTCCTCATGCAGTTTGTAAATCCTAAGGTCTGGCTGTTTACCATGACGGTCATTCCGAGCTATGTTATGCCCTATTACAAATCACCGTTTGTCTTGTCGATATTCGTTCTGATTATAACCATTGTTGCCTTTTTAGCATTAGCCACGTGGGCGATCTTCGGTATAATTTTCAAGAGGTTTTTGCAGAAACATCTAAAGGTGACCAATATCATATTAGCGCTATTATTGGTTTATTCGGCAATCGAGGTATCGGGTATCGTGGAGATCGTGAAGAGGTGAGTGGATATGGATAAATTTGTATATAAAAAATCAGCAGGAGTTACGGCATTATCCGCAAGCTTTAGCGATTTTGAATACAAAAAGCACAGCCATGAAGAATATGCATTGGGAGTCACCTTGCGAGGGGTTCAGCAGTATAACCTGGATGGGAGCTTTCAGTCCTCCTATCGAAACGGGGTGATGCTTTTTAACCCGGAACAGGTTCATGACGGAAGGGCGCAGGATAAGACAGGCATTGATTACGTCATCATTTATATCCATCCTAAGCTTTTTTTAGAGATGCTTGAAAAAAAGGATGTCGTGATGTTCTCTTCTCCCATTGTTTATAATCGCAGGCTTCAGCAAGGCATATTAAATCTGGTCCATGCGATATTCAACAATAAAGCCGAATCGCTGTGCAGCGAGCTGCTTCTGGCTCTTGCAGATCACTTTTCCCAAACGGAAATGAGCTATGTATTCAAAAAAAATAATGCGCTGATGAAAAAAGCAAAGGAAATGATCTATTTCAGCCTGGACCATGTGCTAAAGCTTGATGACATCTGTAGAGAGTTGGATATGTCCAAATTTCAGTTCATCCGGGCATTTAAAGCGGACACGGGCATCTCCCCGTATCAATTTTTCTTAAACTGCAAAGTCGAGCATGCCAAGCGGCTCATCGAAAAAAACAAGGATATTTACGCCGCGGTAACGGAATGCGGATTTGTCGATTTATCTCATATGAACAGGCACTTTAAAAGTATGTATGGCATAACGGCATTCGAGTACATGTCAGGCATAAGTTAAGCCTTGAAAGCTTATAGAGAAGGGGAGGCAAGAACATTTCTTGTCATCCCCTGAACGAGCGCATTGCCATTCTGCTCCGTACCATTACTTTTCCAGGTGCTTTTGCACACTTTCCAAAAATTTGATTCGACTGTAAGCAGGACCACCTTCCATAAGCGGATCTACCACGTTGACATATACGCGATTATGTTTAAAGGCGTTGATGTTTTGGATAACGGAATTGTTTTTCAAGTCTTCAAACGCATTTTTCGCATCTTGATTTTCATTCATAGAGAATTGCACAAATAAATAATCCGGGTTCATTTCCGCCAGCTGCTCGACAGAGATCGCTTCTTGCGTTTTGGCCATGCTTACCTGCTTCGGAACCTCCAAACCGAATTCATCGTATAAGACAGGGTTAAAATATACATCTTTCGGGTAAACGAAAACCTGCACCCCACGAATACGAACAGCGGCTACTTTTTTACCTTGAAGCTTTTCCTTTAACGATGCTTTTACTGCTTGCGTATCTGTTTTATACTGGGATAAAATCTTTTCTGCCTCTGCCTCCTTTCCGGTTAATTCCGCCATTAGTTTCAAATTGGATTCCCAGTCTGTAGAAATGTGCGATACCAAAATTGTGGGAGCGATTTTTTGCAATTTCTCCTGCGCTTCTTTTTGAAACTTGGTTGAACCTAAAATAATGTCCGGCTCCAACTGCAATATTTTCTCAAAGTTCGGCTGCTGTTTTTCGCCAATGGATTCCGAGGCGCCCGTTACCGGAGCAAACATTTCCGGAAACTTCCCGCCGATCGTTATTGCTCCTACCGGACGAACGTCCAGCACTACGGCATCTTCCATTGCTTCCATAGCCCCGGTAATCACAATTTTTTCTGCCTTATGCGGAACGGTATACTTTTCACCGAGATACTCAATCGTTCTTGTTTTGCTTGCTCCTGCATTGTCCGTTTTATTCTCCACTTTGGGCGGCGCCGGTTGTGCGTTGTTGTCTCCTCCTCCGCATGCAGCCGAAACAAGCATGAAAAATGCTAATAAACCAACTAGCATAAGATTTTTATTCATTTTTCTCTTGAACCCCTTATATCGTAATAGAACTTTGGATTATCGAACGTTTTAAATCCCTAGATGATCATGCAAGGTGACACCCGTATATTCGCTTCGGAACAAACCTTTTTCGGCCAGCATGGGCACCAACTCGTCGAAAAATAATTCCAGGGATTGCATCGAGCCTCCCGGAAGAGCGATGAACCCGTCAGCGGCGCCTGCTTCAAACCACATGGTAATCTCTTGCAGCGCGTCCTCGACCGTTCCGACGACCACCCAATGCGCCGAGCCGACGACCTCCGGCCTGGACAACAACGCTTTCACCGTAGGCTGCTGACGCGCAATCAAGCTGCGCAGCAGATCAGCGTGTGTCCGACTGCGAACCGGCTGCTCTGGGTCAGGAAGCAGGTCGGGAGTGACGGGCTGATCCAAAGGCAGGTGGCTGATATCGATGCCCAGAATCGATTTGATGGCTGCATAGCGATGCGCGGTGCTCAAATGGGCGTGCGCCTCCCGATGCAAATCGTACGCCTCCTCACGCGTCTTGCCTAAGAAAAAATACATGCCGGGCAAAACCCGAATTGCGTCCGGATGGCGACCGTGTTCCCCCGCGCGTCTCCTCAGATCATGGCGCAATTCGATGCCTGAAGCGATGTCAGGCGTTGCTGCAAACATGGCATCTGCTGCCGAAGCGGCAAAATTTCGTCCCGACGCCGAGGCGCCCGCCTGAAACAACGGAATCGATCCCGCTTTATAGGCCGGCAAATTGAGCGGGCCTTTGACGCTGAAAAACTCGCCGGCATGATCGATGGGGGTAACCTTCTCCTTGTCGGCAAATTGCCCTGATACACGATCTAGGATCAGCGCCTCATGCGGATAACTTTCCCAAAGCTTGCGTACGACTTCGGTGAGTTCCCGCGCCTTCGAGTACCTTTCCTCCGATGAAGGCATGGGGGAATTGCTGAAATTTTCGACGCCGTCGATGGAGGTTACGATATTCAAGCCGGCACGCCCATTGCTGATCCAATCCAGAGACTGAAGCTGCCTGGCGACCACATATGGCGGATTGAACGTGCTGGAAGCGGTCGTAACCAGCCCGATCCGATCGGTTTCGCGAGCAATGGAGGTCAGCAGAATCGTCGGATCGAGGCTGCCGAAACCAGGAGAATGGTCCAGTGTCTCTACGTTGAGATACAAAGCATCCGGTTTGAAAACAAAATCAAGTTTCACTTTCTCCGCCTTCTTAGCCAGACCGACGTAAAAGTCGCTCGAATATAAGTGTTCCACGCCGCTGTCTGCATGTCGCCAGCCATTCCCTTTCATCCAGGTTGCTGACAAGGACAATCCGATGCAGAGCTGTCTTTTTTTATTCAACTTAATCAACCTTTCCTATATAATAAAAAAGTTTTGTGCCTAGGAAATACTCCGATCAGATGCATGCTCAAGAAGCGAAGATCTGGCAGCTAAGCCTCCTCCATGGCAATGTATTAATAATGATTCTCATTATCAATAAATACTGTAGCAAGGACCGGGGCAATTGCAAATACACAAATCACGAATACGATATGTATCATTATCTAATCCAGGCTTGCTGAGTGAATATTCAGCCGTTATTCGGGGAAGGGGAGCGGCGGGGCAGGCAGGAGAGAATGAGGTGGAACGGAGGCAGCGAGCGCTCAACGCATTCGAATACAGCCAAGTTCATTGGCGCTTGCCTTCTTCAGAAACTCAATATATACGATTATCGAATTGAGAGGTATATGCGGAGGGAGATACACCGAATTTCTTTTTAAATACTCTGCTGAAATATAGCGGATTGGCATAACCGACACTGACAGCAATATCGCGGATGGGAAAATGGCCTGTTTTAAGTAATTCACTTGCTCTTTCCATACGATAATGGATAACATAGTCGATTGGACGGAACCCGGTATATTTGTGAAAGAAGTACGAGAACCGTTTGGGACTCATGGCATGCAGCTCGGCCAACCCGTCGAGTGTCAACGGATTCATATAATGTCCGTTAATGTATGCAACGGCTTCCTCTATCACCCTTTTACTCGGAGAATTCCCACTCTCTCGATGCCTGCAGCCCACCAGAACTTGATGCATGACGCTTAAAAATAATTCTTTGATACGCAGTTTCCCGATGCCCCCAAGCATAGGAGCATTCTGATGGAGCATGCTCAGCAATTCGATCACTCTCGGATTGGCTCCAGGTTCCAGCTTGAAATGAGATCCGCATGCATGATCGCTATGTTCATCGTCTACTTTGTCGAATCTATAAAACAGAGAATAGTACTCGTACTCCGATGTACCTATAACTTGCGCGTCCAGCTGCATGCCTGGAGCCGCATGAAATATGGATCCTGGGTGTAATTCATAACTGGTTCCATTCACACACATTCTAGCTTCTCCACGAATGACAAACAGAAATCCATGCCTGATGGTTCTAAATTCACGTAATATACTTTTCGGCTGGATGACTAAACGGTGGACACCTTCTATATCATAGGAACCGCTAGCAAAGATTTCGGCTAATTTATCCAAATCTATCATGGTTGCACCTGCTTCCTATCCACATGATTGTACAATCTGGGCTGCTTTAGCGGCAATTTCACATGATTAGTTTATCACAGGATCTTAATATGTACGGGGGAGGAATGAAAATTTGATATCCCGTACCGTCAAAGTTTTGATATAGTAGGGTTTGAAAACCTCTTAAATTACAGGGTATAGACAGGAGAGGATCATAGAATGAATGAGCAGCAGTTAAAAGAGCATCTCATAAATTTGGTGCAGAAATACGGTTCTAAATGGAATGAATACGAGGACAGCATTCGAGAACAAAGCGAGACTGAAACAGCGGCTATGCCCGAGTTTGCCGATGCGGAAGAACAGTTTGCATGGTTCAAAGAAAACAAGCCGACGGATTGGCACGAAGAATTGAGTAAATTGGTGGAGCCTCTTTTTGATCGTTACTGTACGGATAAAAAAAGGGTATACGGCGGGAAGAAGGTTCGCAGCTTCGGGTTTCCCGTCAAGTTTAACGGTATTGGCAGCCCTGTCGAAACGAGTGTCGATTTAAAGAACAAAAACCGAGCCGAGGTATATTTCAAAACGGAAACTGCATTCCAGGACGAATATTTATTCATCATGCTGCGTAAGGCTGATCAGTGGAAGATTGATAGCTACAAAGGGCGCAGATTCGGCGATGAGAAGTGGGATAACCGAATTCTTTGACGGCCGTCTGCAGATTTACAAGAATATCCGGAGTCAGCACATGCTTTCGAATCATTTACCCCGCCGTATACTCGTTAGATTATCGCTTAGTCCGCTGGTGAAAACAAAATGCGTTGGCGAGAGAATGGTTATCTTCTTCACCAGCGCATGGAACAGGTTATGGTCAAATTGGTCCAGATTGAGTTAGAGGTGCTCCGTCTAAAAATAGCTCCGCAACACCTGCAGAACACGTCTCGTTCATCAGGACTGGCGATACCTCATCTTAGACCTTGGAAAATAAAGACATGATATGGCTTGCGGCTTCTTTATACCCGCCGGCGTTACGTAAGGAATCTCCGATCCGCTGGGCATGTTCTTTATAAGTAGATTCGTTCAGCACTTGCAGTAAAGCGGACTTCAAAGCTGCAGGCGTAAGCTGACTTCGATCTAAAATAATTCCGGCTCCCAACTCTTCTACCCGCTTCGCAACAATAGGTTGATCCGAGCTTAATGGAATCATGACGAGCGGCACATCATAGAATAAAGCTTCACTTGTACTGTTCATCCCGGCATGGGTAATAAAAGCATCGGCTTGTTGAAGCACTTCCAATTGGGGAACGTACGGCTCAATGATGAAATTAGGAGGAATACGGTCACCCAGAGAGTCCAGATCCGTGTCTTTACCGCAAGATAATACAAACTGAGCCGGGACATCTCGAAAGGCTTCAAAGCAAAGCTTGTAAAACTCAATATCTTTGGTCAAAATGCTGCCCATGGAAATGTATACGACTTGGTCATATTGAGATCGAAGCTGTTCCAGCGGAAATAAAGGAGCGTCGAGTCGTGATGTAATCGAAGGCCCGGTAAATATATAGCTATCGTCAAGCTTATCGGCATCGGGTTGGAAGTCGCGGCTTGTAAATACAACCTTTAACTGACCATACTGGCGGGTAATATCTTCAATGGCAGGTACAGCTACGTTACATTCCTTAGCGACGCTCTGTGCGGTTTTCGTTACTCTTTCATAAAGAGCCTCCACATCTAAGTCACCGGCATCAAAGACTCCTACAATCTTGCTTAGCGGTTCAGCGAAAGCCAGGTTTGTTACGGAGCAGATCGTCGGGATACCTAACTTTTCCCCTAAAATAGCCCCTCCCCAACCGAACAAGGAATCAAAAATCAAGTAATCAAAAGATTCGTTTTCGATCTGCCTCAAGATTTCCGGAATTCGGGGTTCAATAATGCCTCGCAGCATGAAATCAGTGAAGTGAAGCGGGTGCCTAAATTCGGTCGGATTAAAACCAAGCTCCCGAAATACTTGTTCATCCAGTTGATAGGCCCGGAATTGCGCACCGGTCTGGGCAAGTCTGGCCCGATATTCTTCCGAGCACATATAGACGACTTCTTCTCCGTTGTCGACTAGCTGCTTCACCAAGCCTAAGGTAGGATTAACGTGACCTTCCGCTGGAATCGTTACATACAGTACGCGTGCCATGTACTACACCTCCAATATAATACTAAATTAGGGATAAAATGCCATTTCATTATAGATGAGGGAAAACGCAGGAATCAAGCGACGTTGAAATTCTGTCATTTATTGAACAATGAGCAGCTAAGTGTCTAAGAGTTTAGATTAACATTTTCCGCACCGATTTCTTTTTTTTGTCAAAGGAATGTCTAGAAATATCATTTTTTTGAACTTGGGATGTTGTAAAATAGTACTAAAGACTTAAAAGATTAGGCTAGTAGCCTTTGTTCGAATCAAGGAAATGGAGGATTTTAGTGGCCATACATACAACCCAAGTGCTCAATGAAAAAGCGGTGCTTGCCGCTTTAGAGCAATCGCTTGCGATGATTGAATTTAATGTTCAGGGAGAGGTGCTGTGGGCAAATGAGAATTTTGCTCATGCCATGGAGTACTCTTTATCTGAATTAGTCGGGGTACACCATCGGCGATTTTGTACCGAATATTTTGCTAATAGTCCCGATTATGCGTTATTGTGGAATAACCTTAGAAGCGGCAAGATATTTCAAGAGAAGATCATACGTGTAACGAAGAACGGAAGAATGCTTAATCTTGAAGCAACGTATATGCCTATTTTAGATGAACATGGTCAAGTGGGAGCCGTCCTAAAGGTGGCAACCGACATAACGGAACGAGAAGTTGCCAAAGCCCAGTTAACAAGCGATTTGCAAAAAATGTCCGAGGAATTGCTCGCCCGTACAGAGGAAGGCATAACACGCAATCAACAAGTGGCTTCGGCCATTACTCGTTTGATGGAAGAGAATGAGAAAAACCTGTCTTATCTTCATGATTTAGAACAGCAAAATATAGCCGTTCGCCGCATTGTACAGACGATTAGGGAATTTGCATCGCAAACGAATCTACTCGCCTTAAATGCGGCAATCGAAGCGGCACATGCCGGGGAATATGGGCGCGGCTTTAATGTGGTAGCTTCCGAAGTGCGAAAGTTAGCAAGTAGCGTGCAAGAAGCCGCGCAGGAGATTCAAGCTACCATTGATGGGATTGCCAAGCATGTCGATCGAGTCAGCGATGGAACGAAAGCCTCGCAAAGAACAATTGTCGACAGTCAACGTCAAATTCAGCAAGCCGTAGAAGAATTCGCAGGTATTGGTGAAGCGGTTGGCAAGTTGGATGTTCAAGCAAAAACGTTGAGACAATTATCATAATAGTAGAAAATGTGTGTACAAAGGCAAAAGTGCCGCCTCTCTTGTGGGGCGGCTCTTGCTTAAGGGTTCACTAAACTTGCCAATGTAAAAAACCGGAATACGTATAAATCCGGTTTGAATAGTGAAATAATTATTTCTTCACTTCCGTTAGTGATATTCTTTTCCTTGAAATATGACGAATCCTACAGGCTTGTGGGTGAAATGAATAACAGGAGATTGATCCCTGTTATCTTCTGTGGGATATGCATGATTATGATCAATGTATTCGCCTTGCAATTCAATCTCTTGTCCCTCAGTAATGCCATTTATCGGCTCTGCTAATCCCATATTATCTCCATATCGGACAGCGACAAAAGTATCCGAGTTCTTATCAACTAGAGAAGCATCGGCCCCTCTAATGCTAATTAGCTCATTAATTTTTACATCAAAATGCTGGTGCATCGCTCCTCTTCGTTCTCGATCAGGATATACTTTTATAATTGTAGCCTTAACGTGTACCACTGGAGCATGAAGGGACAATGGGTGGAGTTGATGACCATATGAGTCATTGGTGATCGTATGGCCGAAATGAGGGTGTTTCAACAGGTTATGGTGGTGACGATTAAGCAGATAGTGACCTGGCATATTTTAAAACCTCCTTTAATATGGTTACGCGAGGTATTATAACCAAGTATAACTTAATAATTCATATTAGCCGTAGACCCTAGATGAGTGTGCACAATTGTAAGGGATGATTGGAACCCTAAGAGATTCTTTGAACCTAAGAAACCCGCCTAAGAAAGTGCAATATTTGCTCTTTTGGCGGGTCATTAACAGAGCAAATGTTGAAAGGCTTCGACTTTATTCTAAATGCCTAGCCGACTTAACCCCCATGATACTTCCTTATCAGGCATTTTATATGTATCAAGGGGGGAATGGGATATAAATACTACAAATTACTCCCTATGTTTGCAATTTTCGATAAAAATAGTCCTTTTGTATTGGGCTGAAGGATTTATGTCAAGCGATGTAGAATTGTAGGAGAAATGGACGTATTTTACTGGAAGTCATATCGAGATTCCAAGTTAGCTGAAGCTTAGGTATCTACCAACTTAGTTGGATACATAATATTACTTGACAAGGAGAGTTCAGAGATGAAAGTAACTTTAACAAAGAAAGTTTTAGTAAGTACAGTAGCAGCAACATTGACTTTGGGAATAGCCGTAGGTGCCTATGCTGATTCTGCTTTAAAACAAGTCATAGCGTATCAAAACAGTGCTCTTCAGATTAAGGTTAATGGCAAACAGATCGACCAATCCAGCGAAGACGGGACTATGTACCCATTGGTTTATGAAGGACACAGTTACGTTTCTGCCAAAGCTTTAGCAGAGGCTTTAGGTGCAACCGTTAAGTGGAATAACGATACGCAGACTGTTGAAGTCACTGGTAATGGAAATACACCTAAAGAACAAGGATTACCTACTAAGGATAACTCTACAAAAACTACTCCTTCGACTGCACAAACGCCTGCCTCACCTGCGGCTACTTCGGCAGTAATTTCGTATGATAGTATACCGGATCAAGTCACATTGACAAATGACTTCTTAGCTACAGGAGATGCTATCCTTAATGCATTCTTAGCTGCTTTTTCTAGTAATGATAACTCAGCGCTGAAAGAAACCTTAAATAAAATAGGTTATGAGAATAGCACTTATCATGGTCCCGAATTAAACTTTAAAGAAATCTCAGAAGATTTGGTTCAATATAAAAAACGTTATTCTCCCGATGAGATAGAAAAAATTGCTAATGGCGGCGTATTGGCTATTAAAAATAAAGATTATAACATAAAACCTGAGTTAAAAGTGGATAGTGATAAGACTGGATTTTATTTGAGCTATTCCTATGTCATTTATTATAATAAAACTTACTCCACCATTTATGTTAGAGCTAAATTCAATAATGAATTGGTTAAAGGCTTTAAATTAAAAGATATTAGCGTTGGTATAAATTAAGGCATGTATGAACTGGTTCTGTAAAAAATAGTAGATTTTTCTTAAGGTCGCCTCTTTCTCGAAACGTTTGGGATACAAACGAGTTTCGAATTGGCGTCCTTATTTGTATTCACTCATTCTTCAATAACTCTGGTTACCCTGATGACCGCAATTAGAGAAATTCCTTGAAGAATAACTCCATACTTATCCAAGTGTACCGTGAAATCTTTGATAGTTGTTGCTCCTAAGCATCTTCCACACCAGACGTTGCTGATGTATTTTTGACGTAGATCCTCGGATATTTTGAGCCACTTACTTATTGCCAAATAGGAAATGACACCCGAAACATTGTTAAGGCCGTCTTCTTCCTCATTGTAATCTATCCATTTGAGTACAGAATATGAGCCTTTCAATGAATCATGAATTCCCCAGTATTCACCTTGCTCATGGATATACTGAATAGCCACTTCAAAAAAGAAAACCAACAATTCAAAAGGCCAGATCGTACCCTTTCTTCCAATAGATTTCATATCAGAGAGGACCTGCTTAACTTTAGCTACCTTTAGGGCGTAGCTCATATAAAGATGCCTCCGATCGCAGCAACGCGGACAGAAATGATTTTCTGAGAAATCGTTTTCTGTGAACAGTGATAAAGTACTCTTCCCATCTCGAATTTTTTCATGAATATTAAAGTCATAAATCGCGTCTTTATCCGCATTAGCTTCAATAATTATCTGCTGGTCACAAATATCCTCCATATCAATCGATTTCCCGATACATCCCTTACCACGCACTCCACATGTGTTGAGCCATCAAGAGGGATGGTGTCGCGGCTAGCGCTCATTTTCTCGAAAATTTGCTGTTCCCATATATCCAAAAGTGTGTGAGAATTTACATTAAATAGAATATGAAGATGTCCGATATATATTAAGATAAGGAATCGGTTGTAGAAAGCCAGGAGTAGTTAGCCAAAAGGGAGATTTGCCGTATGAGTATATTGTTGAGGGTAGAACGAGAATCCGGTGGTCAGCCGATTGAGCTTGGCGATGGACAAATTACTGGCTATAGCTATATCAACACAAGCCCGGCAGATTTTTTTGCCAAAGCATATAACGCGGAGCACTCGATTCAGCTACGAGGTGAGATCCCACTTCGTCTGCTTCCCCCGGTGGAACAAGATGCAGACAACTCCAATACGCTGTATGCATGGGCACTTACCGAGTATAGGCCGGACAATGATTATTATCGAAACGCTATTGTACAAATCGTGAGGCACGAAAAGACGATTCGAGAGGTCAAATTTACACACGCATACGTTCACGTTTATCAAGAACAGGTTAATGGCTTGAAAGGGGTATTAGAGTTTGAACTTGTCGTAAGACAGAGACGGGATCAATTGGATAGCATTCAGTTTGGTTTTACAGAAAAGAAGCAGCTTAGTTTTACAAAAGAAAAAGGAAAACCTGTAACGATCTTGTCTAGGGCACCGAAGCCTAGTGATTTTGCAATTAGAAGAGACCTAAACCAAATCGCTTGGTATGAAAAGATAATAGCCGATGGGAGCTTGGGAGACCAGCAATGGGCACAAAGTATGCTGGATTCAGGAGCGTATTTTATTGACATTAATAACTATGTGCCAGGGGTGTATCTTACTTTTAAAGACCTGGAAGCCAGAGGGATAAACATGGGGCTAGTTAGAGATATAAATGCACCGGGAATCAATACACTGTTAAATCCGGAGCAAAGCTCCGGTGCTAAGGCTGCTGCGAAGAAAACCTATGTTACTGCCAAGCAACTTGAGGAACTTGGATGGCACAATGTTAATGATGATATGGTAAATGGCCTGAATATTACTTTAGATAAATATGATATAACTAGTACGGAGAGGATAAGACATTTTATAGCACAGTGCATGCAAGAATCCGGGTTGGGGGAGTATACCAGAGAATTAGCTCCTAAAAATAGCGATCCTGAGGAACATTTCAATAAAAAATATGACGGCCGTACAGAGCTCGGAAATAAAAATAAAGGAGACGGGGCCAAATTCAGAGGTTCCGGATATATACAAATCACGGGCAGGGATGTATACCAAAAATTCGCGGATTTTATGGACGATCCCAAAATCGTGGACGAAGGTTATTCTTATGTTGAAAAAAAATACCCTTGGGAAGCTGCCGGATACTTTTGGGGGAAATATAAAAACTTAAACCCTCTTGTAGATAAAGGGGCTTCGGTGTTGGAAATTTCAAAAAAAGTAAATGGTTTCAACAAAACTACAGGATTACCGAACCATCATGAAGAAAGAGAAAAGTATTATAAGCTCTGTAAGGAAGTTATTAAATAGCCGGGAATAACTATCGTTACATTAAGAACAAAACAAACGCATAATTAACACAAAAAGGAGGAATTCATAAGTTGAAGAAAAACAATTTGCCGACCTTGTTTATACTTTTTGCTTTATTCTTAACAGCATGCAGTATTAGCGATGCCGCTAACATTAATGCCAAGAACATGTTATCGATGAAAGATACGCAACAAATGGGCGATTTAGTCGGAAAAAGCGACAAAGCTTATGAAATCACTAAAGCAAGCTTTACGGATAAAGGCATCCAGATCGAATATCCCCAAATAATAAATATGAAGGATAGTAATAAGCAAAAAGCCATAAATGAAATCATAGCAGATGGTGCCTACGGTTTTTTGAAAAACTATTCACTGGAAGCCGAAGAGTTTAGCATGGAAATCCAGTATGAAATCAAATGGAAAACCAACCATTTTCTCAGTATCCAATATTCTGGGATAAGCCACGATAAAGGTACCGCTCATCCCGTTAATAATTTTTATACAACAAATATCGATATTAATAAAGAAAAAAAACTAAAGCTAGCGGATCTTGTCAACATCGACGAAGGTTTTGTGAAGAAATTCATTGGTGGAGAATTTAAGGAAACAATGCCTGAGCATAACTATATACTTAGTATCTTTACAACTAAGGAATGGCTAACAATGCTTAATAAAGCCGATTCAAACGAAACAGAAATATGCAGTTACTTCACAGAGAATGCACTGGGTATTAGCGTTGGCGTTTCTCATGCCGTAGGTGATCATGCAGAATTTGAAATAAAATATGAAGATATACTAGAAAATATAAAGAACGACAATGAATTATGGAAATTATTCCCGAAAAAGTGAGTGACGATTCAAGCAAGAAAGCCTAGGAGAAACCAGAAGGTCGCCGTTATACAATGGAACCTTGGTTCTTATTTCAAAGGGCTGGGAGATCCAATTAGTAGTAGAGATTATTTCAAACTTTGCTTCAAAATCATATTTGTCTATAAGGGATTATAAGCCATCGAAGGTTCGAAATTAAACTCTAGCTAATTCCGAGCAATCCTCGTGCAAATAAGGAGCAAGAAGAATGGGTGGCAAAATAGTTATTTCAGTTTTTTTGTTTTTTATGATGGCATGGGGATTTTTCGCTGTTTTCAGACCTGAATTTAATCTGAAATATAACTTGGGGAATTTCAAAGGCGTAAAACCTACTAAATTTTTGCTTTTGAACAGTAGACTATCAGGAGCAGCTACATTTTTGCTAAGTGTATATATACTTTATCGGGTTTGGTCTGGTTAAGTTAATTTTTATAGTTTTGTCAATTAGAAAGGTATTGCACATCCCTTTTAACTGTAAAATAATTCAGGATATCCATATCACAAAATTAAGGAGCTGATTGCCAATTATAATTTTACTCACAACGATTTGTTTGGTTGCTCTGGGCTGGGGAGTAACAAGTATAGTTAAACCCAAATATGTATGGGAAAGGTCTTTCATGACTTCAAGGAAGGTAAGAGAACCAAATGAAGGCGATTTATTAATTCTTACAAGAATATCCGGAGTGTTTCTTATAATAATAATGATTAGTTTCTATGTGTATGCGATCAGTACGATAATATAGCTCTTAGAGTGCTAGGTTCTGACTGAAAAGAAAACTGACCTCGAAATTCAAATGACGAAAATTAGCCTTGTTTTAGGAAAGCAGGTCTCGTTTGGTAACCATAATTTTTCTAATCATCTTTTTTGGTGCTTCTTTTTCTTATGGGCTTGTTGCTGTACTAAATCCAACGTGGGCATGGAAGCATGGATTTCGTAGTAGCAAAGTACATGAACCCAATCAAGCAGATTTGCTTATGACCAAAGTTATGGGAGTATTTTTAATCCTATTAATGATTGTTATACTGGTCGTCGTCATTACGAATTTAAAAATTTTATAGATTTGCAATTTTAAGAAGCGCTCGCTTCGTCTTTAAGCTTTGCTGATCCTTTCGGGCAACATACCATTAAAAAAGACTTGATGCAAATTAAGGAAGGCTGTTAGAAATGGCTGACAAAATTGTCCTTACGTTTTTAACACTGCCTATCATAGCTTGGGGAGTGTTGAGTTTACTAAAGCCGGAACTTGCATTAAAGTATACCTTAGGTATGTTGCACAAACACATAAAGCCCAATCGATACTTTATTTATAATATTAAAATTTCAGGAGTAGCTTACATTATAGGAGGTGTATGGATTCTATTTTTTGTTTGGACAGGTAGAATGGGAGTTTGAACTGCACGGCGGATAAAAAACAAAAGGTAGCATTATCGTTATCACTAGATGAATTGAAGGAGTTATTAAAGTAGTATGGGAACACCGGCAGTTATAATAACGAAATATCAAAATATACATGAGCACCCAACTTGTCCCGTCTATCAATCGGAGATTCGAATCACTTGGGCTGTGCTTGCGGCAATGCTATTGTTGACGAAGATGATCCAGAACTCGAAGAAAGAAGACAAGAGTATAACCGATGAAATATCAGTTTTATCATATAAATTTAATCCAAAAATAAAAAGAAACTAAAAATAACCCAAGGGAAATATACTTAGCAACACTCCTCGGTATAACCGCTGAAAGTAGCCAACCAATAATACCTGCTCCAAATGCAAACCCAAGAAGCAAAAACAAAGGACGAGCAGACAATCCTAATTCAACACCGTCAAATGGATTCATGGTAATCTATAATCTCCTATTTTCTTTATCGCAATATTACTCTCATTTGGTCAATGGCCTTGGTGATACTAAAATGCTCAATCCAAGATCTTCTCCGTGGTCCCACATTTTTACCCATGGATATGTATTCTTAGGCAGCACAAATTCTCTTTCCTCTAAAGGCTTGATTGGAGAGTCATCAACTATGCAGCCATGATTTACTGTAGCTGGATGAATTGAAACTATCCTGCCTGTATCGTTATAGTATACAAACTTCATCTCTGCATCCTCTTCCCAATAATTCTCAATAGTAGTATTAACTTAGTTCACTTAACTTTTTACCATCCAACTTCACTGAGCCTTGTTAATTGGATAATGGGTACTATTCGTACTAACTTGCCCATTAAAATAAAACTTCGATTTTATCTGATTCAACCATTAGTTTTTGTTATTTAAAGTTTTAATATACTTTTTGTGCTCATGAATACACTGCGCACAAACTTTTACTGTTTCAGTGCCTGTCTTAAATCCTAGAAAAGTTTTGTCCTGTGTTACTTTTGTGGCTTCTCTTTCGGGAAATTTACATTCACACCAGTTGCAGTTGATCCATAACTGACCATTAATCATCTCCATAAAAAAACACTCCTTCAATGATTCAAGTTTATATAGAGTAAAAGATTCATTTCATTTTCACTTAAAGAATTCTTACTGTAGCAATATCTCTTCCTGCCCAAAGCTTAAAACTGAATCCTGTTTCAAGTAAGTGCCATGGCGCTTCGTCTACAATAAAAGCTACATCAGCCTCTGTATTCCATGTATCATAAATTAATTTATTTACTTTTACCAAAACAGTCCATGTGTCTCCATAAAATCTATTATTCTCAATTTTTCCAAAATTGACAACTATGTTTCTTAGCCACTCGTTAACTGGGAAATGACTGGGATCTTTATCCCATTCAATAATGGCTTTACAAGATCGTCTCTCCATTGAAGTACCTCCCTTCAGTTCTTCATGGATAGCCAATATAAGACTCGTTTTATCACATGTCAGAAAATCAATACTGTTATTTCTCAATCTCGTAAACTTTTATTACCTTACTCAACTCAACTCTTCCTGTTGTCCCTTGTAAAGATAACTGTTTTCTGTTCAAATCAAATATTTTATCCCAACTTTTTCTTTTCAATTTTTCCTTCACAGTATCACATTCAGCATAAAGATAATCATCATACTCTTCATCATTTTCATCTATTAAAGAGCAACCATTAATTATTGATTGGAAGTCATAAAAATCAGACAGTAGAACATCGCTCTCATCTAATTCGACTTCTAATATTACGTATCTTTCTTGAGTTTGAGGTTTGGATAGAAACACCCAAATCGGATATTCTCCATTGTATTTTTGTAATCTCATCTCCATCTGCTCCATCATCCACTTGTATGCTTCGATGTGTGTAGATGGTATATACTTTTGATTACCTTCAAAATAACCAATTTCCTTCGCATATTCCCAAGCTTCTTCTTTTTGTCTAGTCCAAAATATACCCATCTCGTCCACCTACTTCATGTCCTACAAGAGAATTGTTTTTTTGAATCACTACTTTCATTTAAATGATCATTAGCTATCCATGAAAGAAAGGATGAATCTGATCCACCCATTGCAACAACTTCGTTTTTAAATAGCATTACACCAAAACCGTGCTCTTCATCCCACGAGCAATCAAATTCAAACCCAATATAAGCAATACCATCCTTGATTACATCTAAGATATGAACTCTTGCTAAACTGATTAAGGGCTTTAGATCATTAACACAAGTTAAATCTGGCATAAATTCATCATCTTCATCATCGCAATATTTTGCTTGAAAACCACTATATTCTTCAAATAACTCTTGTAGTATTACATTCTTAATTTCTTCTTGATTAGATACAATATAATCATACGTATCTATTAATTCGCTGAGTAGAGGTGAATTTATGTCTCCACCAAAATTTACTTCATAAACATCGTCTGAGTCTGAAGTAAATTCATTCCAAACGGGTAGATTTATCATCCCTTTATATCCAAATTCATCTAATGTGAGATCTAATATTTGCTTTGTCATCAGTGTCAACTACCTTCAAAATGTTTTTTTAATCAGATAAAAGTATTATTTTATCTGCTTGCACTATAAGCAAAGTCCACTGACATCATAACATGTGATTTCGTAAATCTACTGTTATCTACAACATCCTCAATCTTAAAACCTATATTCCTTAGGCACTCCAAGGCCTCACTTGTGCTCCATCCATATTTTTTGACGGTTTCAGTAATAGTGAGCATGATTTCATCCTTACTCACAACATCAACTCCCCGTTTAAAGTTTCTTCATTCAGGAACATCAATGTGCTCCGATACTCTAGCTTTAAGAATTTCAATAAGATCTTCATCCATGTACTGATAATCATCGGGAATGTCTAAACAGATTAATTTCTTACTCAAGAGTTCATTATTAAATTTATCTCTTAACCTACGTACATGCTTCTTCTCCATTGCAAAAATAATATCTGCCCATCCAACATGGCCGCTTGTAACTTTAATTCGTGCACTATCTTCTGTCCCTGCGGATCTAACGTCATAATTATTGATTCCATGAAATATCTTTTCAGCTGTCAAACTACGCCACTTGTTCCTGCTGCAAACAAAAAATAATTTAATCTTCTTCACCATCCATATTTCTTATGAAATATTTGTTTTATCGTATGAATTATTCAATCTTAAATAGCAATTCAAAATCAACCATTTTTGTATACGATGTTCTTTAATAAATTCAACTAACTATTAAATATCCACATCATTTCGTATGCTGCGGCTATGTACTAGCTGCCCAATCAAACTCTCTTCCTGCACAATTCAATGTTTGTCTAATCCAATTTTCAACTTCATTTTTAGAATAAAGTTTTGATTCAGAAGCGTAGAAAACCTCATTGATAACTTTAATCTTTACTTCAAAATAAAACTCATCAATTGATGTGCAATAAATGCGGTTCACAGTAATCGTATAAAGAATTTCATCTATTTCTACCTTAGTAGTCCACTCATCCACTCTCTCCACTCCACATCGTTAGCTTAAAATTGTTGTTTTATTGTCTCTCTGAACTCTTAACGAACTTTATCATCAATACACCATCTTGCAGTTCGGCAGAATAACAATTTTCGTTTAAATTTTCAGTTGAAAATTGATATTCGAGAATTGCATCTGCCATTTCTTGGGTTAATCTCCCTTTAAAATACGGTATATTCAACTTAGTTCCAACTTGAAAATCTTCATCACAACAATTAATATCAATGTGTTCTATTATCGTTTTAACTGAATCGCTTAAATCAGCCCATTTTAAATTACATTTATTATTCATTGCTTTCATCTCCCTTAAAATTATCTTTTCATTGTAATTCAATTAGATAAACTATAAAACTATTCCCTAAGTCACGCACCTGAGAATATCTCCGTTTTGGAAGGTTTAGATTATAATCTCCTGTTACAGCGACCATTTCATCCCAACTCCTTTATTATTTCTAAGAAAAAAAAACTAACTATTATTTGTTAAACCCATTCGCCAGTTGGTTTCTCTGTTATTGTTTGGACCACTGTCAATAGATTGGACATATAGAATCGAGAGAATTACACAGCAGGCAGGTACATGTGTTCGTATTGATTGGGGGTAAAATACCCGATGGAGGAATGGATTCGTTTTCCATTGTAGAAGCACGCAATATACTCAAAAATCCGCTCTCTGGCTTCTTTGCGGGTCTTGAACTTCTCTAAGAACCGTCCGCTGCAACACCTTTGCTGTCGTTTTCCTGGATGCGATTCATTTAAAGGTCAAGCAGGACGGGGCCATCGTGAACAAAGCAGCCTACATGGTCATTGGCATCGATCTGGACGGCAATAAAGACCGTGCTGGGCATCTGGATCGGAGAGAATGAGTCCTCGAAGTTCTGGCTGAGCGTCTTAAACGACCTCAATAACCGCGGCGTACAAGACATTCTCATCACCTAATCTGTCAGTAAGTATATGATAGCATGAAAAAACCTCCCGATTGGAGATGAGTTATTTATTTTCATAACGTACTAAGCCGTAGTTCATAAAAATACTGCACAATTGGATGCTTTAACTTCATCTTCTCGGTCATGTTTAAAATTCGCTTTTTTCCAACTCGTCTGTCCACCAAAGCAAGAATATTCAATAAGATATCATTGCTCTCTATGCTTTCCTCTATAGAAATGGATAAAAACTTATTAGCTACAACGACAAAATTTGATTTACTTAATGATGACTGTGCTGACAAAAGCTCCTTTGCATATTCTGATATTTTTCTACTTCTTGCAATTACTTTTAGACGATCCTCCGGAACTATCCCCTTGGTATCTTTTCTGACCGCTTCAATTTCTTCATTGTTGATAGGAATTTGGATATCTGAATCATTCTTAATATCCAGCTCCGTCTGATACCATCTGATTAAGGTAGTTATATCACTCATATTGAATACGTTCTTTTTATCTACCGCAATATAACAAAGTCCTGCTTTATCAGGTAAATAACGGTAGCCGGTTGCACGGTATTCGACCCTTCCATGTAACGCAGGACAGAGAAAACTCTCCAGATGTTGCTTCAATTTACTCCAGGCCATGTAATCCTCCTATGTTCTATAAAAACCTATTGAGGCAGTCGTTCTATTATCCATAATACAATAACCAACACATCGATCATACTAAATACAAGTAACCTTGCGTTTCTCAATTTTCTTCCACCGCTGTGGGGAGAGGGCAACATAATGCTTGCTACCCACGTAGTTACCATTCAACACTTTACCTATACTTTATACTGGTGTCGTAAATAAATTCAACTTCTTTCATTTTAACTGTTAACTCTTTAGGATAGTTCATAAAAGAAAAGCCTGCTTTCTCAGCAGACCTGATTGAAACGTTTACCTTTTAATGTCCCTCCCGATACATCCTTACCACGCACTCCACATGTGTTGAGACGGTGAAAGAGATATATCCCTGATGCCGATACTCATCCATTGTTCCATACTGTATAGTATACTGCCAAAATTACAAATATGGAAATGAGCTTGCAAGCCAAAACCGAGCAACGGGTCGCAGAACGCTTCTCGGACAATTCCCTTCCCAAATCTCCAAAAGTGTGTTGAAATTTACATTAAATAGAAGTTGTATATTTCCGATATAAGTAAGATAAGGACTCGGTTCAAATGGTAATTTAATCATTGCTTGGAATGATGTAATTCATGAAGCATATGGACGCAAGTACTTAGATGGAAACCAAAGAGTAATAGGTTAGCCAATTAGCATAAAGGGAGATATGCAGTAATGAGCATTTTATTGAAGGTTGAACGAGAATCCGGTGGTCAGCCGATTGAGCTTGGCAATGGACAAATCACTGGCTACAGCTATACTAACACAAGTCCAGCAGATTTTTTAGCCAAAGCTTATAACGTGGTACATTCGATTCAGATCCGGGGTGAGATTCCACTTCGACTGCTTCCTCCTGTGGAACAAGATGCGGATAACTCCAATACGCTGTATGCATGGGCGCTTACCGAGTATAGGCCGGACAATGATTATTATCGAACCGTCACCGTCCAAATTGTGAGGCACGAAAAGACGATTCGAGAGGTCAAATTTACACACGCATACGTTCACGTATATCAAGAACAGGTGAATGGCTTGAAGGGGGTATTAGAGTTTGAACTTGTTGTAAGGCAGAGACGGGATCAATTGGATAACATTCGGTTGGGTTCAGTTATAAATAAAAAAGAAAAGCATACAGCGGTTCAATCTAGTGTTCCAAAGATAGATTTTTGGGAAGGAAAAAGCCAGAGTTTTCTGATGTCTGCTGACATTAAACCGAATACAAAAGTTGATCCAACTGAACTTGGAATCAGAAGAGATCTAAATCAAATGGCTTGGTATAATAAAAACTTAAGCGATGGTACTTTGGGAAATAAACAGTGGGCACAAAGTATGTTGGATTCAGGAACGTATTTTGTGGATATAGACAATTACGTACCGGGAGTATATCTCACTTTCAAAGACTTGGAGAACAGAGGTATCGATGCAACTAAAGTTAGAGATATAAACATTGCTGGTGTCAACACGTTATCAAATCCAAAAAAAGTAAGCGAAAAGTTAATAAATTTTGTTATAGATTATGAAACTTTTAAATCTAAACCTTATCGAGGGCAAGATAATAAAAATCTAACCATTGGATACGGTCATGTAATAAAAAATGGAGAATATTTCGGTGAAGAGATAACAGAAGAGAAAGCTAGAGAAATACTTCTAAACGATCTTGCTTCGCGCGAGCGTTATGTAAGAAACTGGGCTATTGATAATAATGTGGTGTTTTCTCAACAACAATACGATGCGATAGTAGATTTTGTATTTAATGCTGGAGAAAAGGTATTACTGACTAGCTACTCGGTGGTTGCGCAACTTATTAAATCGGGTGACTATACTAATGATCAATTGAAAAATGAATTCTTAGATTGGGCGCATGTAACTACCAAAACTGGAAAAATATTTTCGCCAGGTGTGTATCGACGAAGACTTGATGAATGGCAGATATTCGAAAAAGGGGAATATAACCGAGATTCTCCAGATGTCCCTAAAAATTAAAACCTCATATATTTCTGAACTGAATAAGGAGGAAGAGTATGAAAGTACATACAGCTGTTTGGGTGGTTATTCTAAGTATACTAATTACGGCATGTAGTACTTCCAATATCAGTGATAAGGCTTCTTTGAACGGGAAAGTAAGTTTAAAACAGGAAAATGAAGATTTTTACGGTGAGTGGATTGTTAAAGGAGTACTTTCAAGTGGTCCTATTGGCAGTATAACTACTCATAGCAGCGAAGACTTGAAATCTTTTGAAGGTAAAAAAATTGTGTATTCGTCTAATGTAGCTAGCTTTGAAGATAAAATAATTACCAGTCCAATTTATAAAAAAACAATAATAACTAAAGAGCAGTTTTATAAAGAAACCGAGATTAGTTTTGATGATTTAGGTATTAATAAAGATACTTGTATTGCAGTTGAAGTTTTTTTAGACAAGGATCTCAGAAAACCTTGGATAGGCGGAAGGAATGTTATAGGACAGGGATTTCTTATAAAAAATAAAAATACTCTAATCGTTGGCAGCGGCGGAGATTTTTTTGAACTTATAAGAAATTAATACAAGCAACAGTATGATTGGGTCTGAAAATAAATTGTGTAGCCTCTCGGTATCGCAGTTTGATAGATCGATTTTGAGAGCTTACACAAAATTCTTGACAGACTCTCTACTTCTAAATTGTATGCACGGCGGATAAAAACAACTTGCCACCCTCTCCGAACAGAGTTAAGATACACACACTCAAACAACGGAGGGGATTTTCCTATGGAACATTGGCCGAATTGGTTTCTCGATGCTCTCAAGTTAAGATTCGATACCTCAGCGCTTACTGCCCAAAATCAATATGCGCTGTTTCCAGTCCACCAGAAACTCGCTGCCTTAAACGATGCCATTAAACATCGGGCAGACGATGATCTGCTCGTTCTTTGGAGCGAGTGGGAGGACATGCTAAACCACAAGCATAATATCGAAAAAGAGTGGCTCTATATGCAAGGAGTTCAAGACGGGATTCGAATCATTTACCCCGCCTTACACTCGTCAGATTATCGTTTAGCCCACTAACTCGTTATCTCCATCCCGCTTTCTAAAGTGAAAACAAAATGCGCTGGCGAGAGAATGGTTATCTTCTCCACCAGCGCATGGAATAGGCTGTCGTCAAATTGTTCCAGTGATTCTTGCCGTGTAGTTAAAACTTTAATAATTTCATTAATACGTTCCTTCACGTGTACCTTCTGCTCATGGTCCTTCCGAAGCATAGTTTCGTTCTGCCGAAGTTCTTCCAACTGCTGAGTTTTCTTCATCATATACATCATCATCGATTTGGTTTCGAAGCTTGAGGTTGACCAATGCTTTAAGATCCATTTTCAACTGTTCAATATTTTGCTCGACTTCATGCAACGGTTCATTATCTTCACGCTTGGATAGGATCGTTTGAATATTAGCCTTCAATGTTCGGATAAAGCTATCCTTATTGTCGTACATCCGATTGAAGACTCGTATAAACGCATCCTGGAGTACATGTTCATCGACCGCTTTGGAATCGCAAGCGTCTTTACCTTCATTTACGTAGGTACGGCATTGCCATACGACTTTCTTAGATGCGCTGTTACTGTTCCATGTTCGGCGTTTAAAATTGGTTCCACAACATCCGCAGAATACTTTGCTGCTAAGTGGATATTTGCTGGAGTATTTCTTTCGGTCGCCCAAGATATTGCCTTTCAGCTTTGCGCGGCGCTCTTTTTCCTTTTTTACCGCTTCGAACATTTCTTTTGAGATGATCGGCTCATGGTTTTCTTCGATCAAATATTGCTGTTCCTGCCCTTGATTCTTGATGCGTTTATGGGTAAGAAAGTCAACCGTTATTGTTTTCTGCTGGAGCAAGGCTCCATAATATTTCTCATTCGTCAAAATAATCGTGATGGATGAATCCCACCATCTATCGCCGCCAATAACCGTTTTGATATTATCTCGCATTAAGCCTTTCGCAATGGCTTCATAGCTTTTACCTTCCAAATATTCCTCGTATATTCGACGTACAATTTCGGCTTCCTTCTCGTTAATAACCAATTCTCCGTTTTCGTCTTTATCGTAACCAAGGAATCGGGTTGTGTTACAGAATACTTTGCCGTTTGGAATCCTCGCAATATTCCCCACTGCTGTTTTCTGAAATATTCCGGCTTTCGTCCTGTGCAAGGGAGCTGAGGATGGTAAGCAATACTTCGCCCGTTGTATCCAGTGTGTTAATATTCTCTCTTTCGAATAGAACAGCGACACCGAGACTCTTCAGTTCACGGACGTATTTTAGCAAGTCCAGCGTATTTCTTGCGAACCGTGAGATCGATTTGACCAGGATGAGGTCGATCTTTCCATTTCGGGCATCTTGTATCATACGGTTAAAGTTGGCTCGGTTTTTCGTGTTCGTACCGGTAATGCCCTCGTCGGCATAAATATCGGCCATTTCCCATTCCGAGTTACTATGAGGGAGGATGGTCGCCGTTATATTACTCCTTATATTCTCCTTTTGATCTTGAACTGATATGTTATTTTAAAGGTTATACACAAAAAAAGTAAAAGATAAATTAAAGAATTGAAAGCAAAGGTTGATGACTACACAAAGAACCCCTATATCTTAGGGGCGACTAACAATGATTGGTAGGGATTGAGGTATTTGAAAATGCAATAAAATTCGTATTTCGAGGGGAGAGTTAAAATGAAAAATTTCGAAATTGATGACATTACCAATCTTTTGTTGAACATGTTTGCTGGACTCCATCCGAAATATCTGTCTTCAAATAATAAAGTTTTTATACGAAAATGAAATCAGTGCTTTAAAGTGACATAGTAAGAAAACAAAAAAAGAGTTCCTTAAAACAATTTGTACCAAATTATGGATTAAGCTGGTGCTTCTGTGAGTTCGACTTGATACCCCATTTCCCGGATCTTTCGAACCCAGAAATCTACTGACTTTTCTTTAGATCCTAGATAACGTTCCCCAAGTTCTTTATAGGGTACTTTATCACGGAGCATCACATAAATGATTCGAATCAGGAGATGAGCTATTGCCATGTTGGCTTTTTGAGGGCCACATTGTTTCAATAACCGATTGTATACTGCGGAAATCCGGGTATTTTTGGATTTGACGGTGGCCCAGCCGGCTTGGCATAGGACAGATTTTAGACCTTTGTTGCCTCGTCGGTTCTTTTTACTTCTCTTTTTGCCTGCACTTTCGTTATTTGCAGGACAGACCCCGACCCATGAGGCTAAATGGGCATCAGTAGGAAATTTGGACATATCCGGACCGATTTCCGCCAAAATGCTCGCCGCTGCATCTTGATTAATTCCGGGTATCGTATCCAACAATTCGATTTCCTGATGGTACGGTTGTATTGACGTATCGATCTCCAGTTCTAATTCCTGAATTTCCTTTTCCATGTAACAGAGGTGATCCAAATGGCGCTTAATCATCTTTCTGTGATGTAAACGAAGACGTCCATTTAAAGCTTCGATTAACTGAGGGACTTTGTTCTTTAACCGGGTTTTGACCATTTTTCGAACGTCTCCCGCTTCTAACACTTCGCCACCCACAATGGACTCTAGCAAGGCCCGTCCCGAAACACCAAATACATCGGATACGAATGTCGTCAATTTGATGTTCGCATCTTGCAAGATCTTGTGTATGCGATTTTTCTCCTGCGTGCAGTTTTGCACCATTTTACGACGATAACGGGTTAAGTCACGCAAATCTCGAATTTGCTCTTCAGGAACAAAGCTTCCTTCGATGAGTCCACATCGATGCAGTTGAGCGATCCAAACGGCATCTTTAACGTCGGTTTTCTTGCCCGGCATATTCTTGATCTTTGCGGGATTGGCCAAAGTTAGTCGACAGGTGGACTCCAGGATGTTCCATATTGGTTTCCAATATATACCTGTACTTTCCATGGCGACTTCGATGCATCCACATTCGCTCAACCAGTCCTGCAGTTGAAGTAGTTCAGCGGTCGTGGTACCGAACGTCTTTACTTCTTGTTTCGGCTTCTTATCCAAGGGGCCTTTTAATACACAGGCTACGACCGTTTCTTGATGAACATCAAGTCCAGCGCATGTTTCTAAAATAGCATCCATGGATGTGTCACTACCTTTTTGTGTAGTTCGCAGATCATGCAACCTGTAACAGGAAATTTTTATACGCGTTCTCAAGGCAACAATCGGCGATCCTCGAGGTTGCAATTGCCAGATTAGACTTCGGGTTCGAACACCAAAAACTTTTCGACCTCTGATCTGCTTACTTTGATTACTACAAAGGTTGGGTAGAATTGCAACCCCATTTTCATCCATGGTGGTGGCCGCGAGGCCATGTGGGATTAGACTAACTAATAATGTTATAGACTGGAATAATAAAGTTATAGACTGACGATATCGCTCAACTAACGGGCAGGGTAGTTCAAATAAATGGCGAAATTATTATAAACAATTTTAGGAGTGATGACTTGGCTATATCAACTCGTTGCTCCGCAGCGCGCAGGCTTCCTCGTACACCTGAAACAGCGCCTACCAGTCCTCGAGCGAAAAAGTGGAAATGAAAATATCAGTAGTATCAAATAGAGATGGGAGCTTAAAGATGGCGAATAGAATTGTTGGAGACTTGGAAAATAAACTAATCATCTACGGGTACAGGAAGCCTCTGGGTTCGCGTACTTATGTACCTTTTCTTCCTGAGGCTATAGTTAATGAATTTATAGGTGCTAAAGTGGTACTAGAGCGCGACAGTAAAGAACAAAAGATTTATCAAATTTATTACTGGATTGAAGGGGATGAAGAATTCTATTTTCGAATAATTGTCTCGTATCTCGAGGATTCAATCACCATCCTTGCAGATGATGCTAATATCGCGGTGCGTGCTTATAAGGCTCTTTGCGAAAGTTTGGCACGATGGAAGTTACAGTGAAGCTAACAGGTAATGATAGTGAAGTTGAGCAAACTGCCACAGCGGTAAGCTTTGTCATTGAAGTAACGGGCAGATTATCTCGAAACTATTCTCACTATTTAACGTCAAACTGGTGTAAACTCGGTATAATTAGAAACCAAACATGAATTGGATAAGGGAGTCAACCTATGAAGTTCATATTTAATAATTTCACATGTGATGTTGAGATATTTAATAAAGATAACGATGATTTTGTAGTAAGGTTTTATGATAAAGCAAAAGAACAAAACGATGACGAAATAATTAATCTTGTTATTGTAGATCCAGGTTATGGGTATATTTCTTTGAAAATTAAGGGCGAAGGAGCGTTATTGAGCGGATTTTTAGATGAAGATATTTTTATTACTGAGGAAATGGTAGACGCCGCAATTAATTACATCGAAGATTTAATCCCGCATGCAAAGAATAGATATATGCCGTATCACGTAGTCCGCTTCAAAAAAGCAAGCTATGTAGAATACAATGGTGAGTATTAATGGGGTTTTCGACCAAGTGTGACTAATCTTATGCATGGATCAAATTAAACTAACGGGAACGTTAGTTGAAAAAACAGTAGCAAGTCTAGGACTTTATTTCTCGTCCAAGACTGCTGCTGTTTTATTTTTCAAGATCAGTCTAATTCTATTTTTACGAAGCCTGACGGTGTAACAATATGAAAACCGCGCAGGTTCAGTATATACGATCTAATACTTTATTTTCTCAAGACAATATCTTCAGGAAGATGAAGTGGAATTACTGAAAAGCAAGTATGGTGAAGATTGGTTAAAAGAACTTGGTTACACAGAGGAATGGTTAAGAAACAATCTTGAATGACGACGAAATCCGCATTTCATATTAAATAGGAGGGAAAGAATCTGTAGAGTACTATGGTTGGATATAATAAAAAGGAT
>NZ_JAMZAW010000015.1 GCF_024158745.1 Paenibacillus tyrphae
CACAATTTTATCATGTTCAACTCTTATAGATACCCAAAAATCTTTTTCACAATTTGGACAACAGACGTATCCATCTCCGAATGCACTTCCGTTGAATGGTCTTTTCTGGTGCGGAGGCTTACTCTTCCCTGTCGCCCATGTTAATGCATCACCCAAGTTATAGGTGTCTAGATTCAACATACCCATTTTAAATTCGGCTTCTGTATTAACAACCGCCCCACATCTGGCACATTCCCCGTTAAATAATAGTAGGTTATACAATCCCAATGTTAAGCTCCTGTTCTCTTTCAGGATAATATCATATTCGAATCAGAACAGGGGATATCCTTCATTTCTTAAAATGAATTGATTCGAAAAGCCATCAAACTATCCTGCTCGTTTAGCTGAAAGGTGTGGTGGGCTCTTAAGACGTCGATCAAAATACAGGTTCTTCTTTCTATTTTGGGAATGTATTAACATTTTAAAAAGATGTCCAGTAGCGCCACAAGTGCGACCATGGCACCCCCCCCTTTTCGGAAGTGCTACGCCGTGGTCGCTCCACCGCTTTTAAGTCCTTGGAACAATTATACCATGATTGATATTTAACTAAAATCTAGAAATGGGAGAGAAGACCTTGACGGTTCTAGCTCTCCTTTTTTCATTCCCCCCTCTTTCAATGTGACCTATATAGTAACAATGGAATTCGCCTTTTTTTCCAAGCGATTCTTGGGACAATCCTCTTTCTTTACGCAAATCGCGAATCTGTGTGCCTAGGTTATGCGACAATAATATTTATAACTATTAATTATCAAAAAGATAATATCCATTAACAGATGTTTAATAAGAATCCAGTTATTTATACTTATTGAATAAGAGGTGTGGTCAACGCCGAAAATTAAGAATTACAAGGGAGTCCGATAAAGATGGTTAGTTGGATAAGAGAGGCCCTGCTCATACGATTCGATGAGTTGTCCGCTCAATCGGAAAAAATCAATGAGGTCACCGTATTGAAAGAACAACTGTATAAATTAGAGAAGGATCTCTTAGCTTTATCAGGAAAAAATAGTTCCGTTCTTTCGCTTATTGACCTAAACACCCGGCTCCTATCCATTCAGAGGGAGTGGCTTTATATGAAGGGTGTCCAAGATGGGATCAAATTACGGATCGTTTTTATTGCAAGGTGAGGAAGTTCAATAGCAATCTAGCATGGCACCTAGTAGAAATTCTAAGAATAAAGAAGAAAAATGACGAATTCACGAGAAACATTAGGATTATCAACAAATAACTAACTATTCTGAATATTTACAATAATTTAATAATAGGCTATCCTAACAGTAAGCAAGATAAATGATTCACCTGATTAAGCCTACGGATATCGCCCTAATTCACACCGAAGTTTGTATCGTTTATATCTTTCAATCCGGATTTGATTTGAAGAATTCGGTAGTGCCGGATTGGAATTGATATAAAAATAAACAAGGGAAAGGGGATAGTCCATTGAAGTAAGGAAGCGAAGCATGCCCCGCCGCGCTTACCTGAAATCTGTACTGTACGCGCACCGAATGAAGGCTATACCGAGGGCATGCGGGAATCCGATAAGACCTGTTACTCGTTCGCGTACCCTAACGACAGCTTGATTGGAGTGTGTTTTTCGAAAATTGAATAAGCAACCTATACCAACATAGGGATTCTGGTTATCACGGATAAGCAGGGTCCCTATTTTCGTGCGTCATACTTCCAGGCCATCCGGGCATACTAACGGGCGAAGCTACGTTTAAGGAGGGTTATGGCAAAGATGGCAAACGACAAAAGCATGCCTCCGGTATCCGGCGAAGAAGTCGAAACGGACGGCATTTATTCGAACGAATGGGGCCGGGAGGAAACGCTCAAGCGCGGCGACGAATTTCCGTACGACGAGGCGATGGGACAGACCGAGTGGGAGCTTGTCAGCCTTCCGCTCGAAAGCCAAGAGGAAGAGATGTATAAGGACACGAAAAATAACACGAAACCGCGGCTGCATATCGACCGAGGCGATAAATGAGCTGAGCGTTGTCGTGCGAAAAGAAGAGCGCTTCCCCTGTCGCGGAGAAGCGCTTTTTGGTGTGGTTTTGATGCATTATTTCCGGCCGTAATCCGCCTTGATCTCGCCCCATGCTTTCGTGTTCCACTTGATGATTTTGTTCTTGTAGGTGTTGCTGCGCAGCCATGCTTCCGCGCGGTCCACGAGCGCCCAAATTTCCTGGGTCGAGGCGTCCCGCACCAAGGTGGAAGCAACCGTTTTGTTGCGCACCCAACTGATCGCCGTCATCGAATCGCTGTAGATCGTCATGTCGCTGCCTTTTCGCTGCAAATAAGCGAGCCCGTGGACAATCGCGAGAAATTCGCCCATGTTGTTTGTGCCTTTGGAAATCGGCTTCTGCTGAAACACGATTTCGCCGGTGCGCGTGTACACGCCTTTGTACTCGACGATGCCGGGATTGCCGCTGCAGCCTACATCGACGGATAAGCTCTCGGGCTCGTACTCGCCCGCAGCCTCCGCGCCTGCGGCCTTGGAGGTCCGTCCGCCGCTTTTGCCCGTACCGCCGGTGCCAGCCCCTGTGCGCGCCGCGGCTCCGAACGCCTTCTTCCAGCCGGCGGCGAACATCGCTTTGGCCTCCGCCTCGCTCTCGTACGACTTGAACTTGGCCTGCGGGAATCCGTTCGTCTGGGCTTGGCATTCGACCCACGATTTATAGATACCGGGCTGACGCCCTTCCCATACGACATAATACTTCGATTTTGCCACAGTGTTCCTCCTTGGTTCGGCGCGCGTTCCCTATGATAGTACCGCCGCGCCGTCCGAAATCGCCGCTACCCTTGACGCTGTTTGAAAAACTCGATAAAAAACGCTCCGTACTTGAAAAATTTCGCTTCCCCGACGCCCTTGATCTTGAGCATGGCCGCCGGATTCGTCGGCTGCACGCCGCACATCTCGCGCAGCGTGCTGTCCGGGAATACGATATACGGCGGAATGCCTTCCCGCTTCGCGATCTCCGTACGCAGCTTCCGCAGCTCGTCGAACAGCTCCGCTTCGACGTCCTGGACGACCGGCGCGGCTGGCTTCAACCGGATGCGCTGCACGACCCGTTCCTTGCCGCTGAGCACATCGGACGCCTTCGACGACAGCCGGAGCACCGGGTATTTGCCTTCCGTGAGCTGCAAATAGCCTTCGGCGACAAGGAGCTGGATGAGGTCGACGATGTCTTTTTCCGTCCGGTTCCGCATTAACCCGTAGGTGCTGAGGCTGTCAAAGCCGAAATCCAGCACCTTCTTGTTGCGCGAGCCCTTGAGCACCGAAGTGACCAGCGTCATGCCGAACCGCTCCCGCATACGCTTGACACAGGAGAAGATCTGCTGTGCTTCGAGCGTAATATCCGTCAGCTCCATATCCGGGCTGACGCAGTTGCTGCACTGTCCGCAGTCTTCTTCCGCTTCCCCGCCGAAATAGCGGACGATGTACCGCTGCAAGCACTGCGGGGTGTGGCAGTAGTCGGCCATCTGCTGCAGCCGCCGGTATTCCTGCGCCTGCCGCTCCGGGTCCGAGACGGACTGCTCGATCAGAAACTTCTGAATATGAATGTCCTGCGGGCTGAACAGCAGCATGCAGTCGCTCGGCTCGCCGTCACGTCCCGCCCGGCCGGCTTCCTGGTAATAGGCTTCCATATTTTTCGGCATATTAAAATGGACGACGTACCGCACGTTCGACTTGTCGATGCCCATCCCGAACGCGTTGCTCGCCACCATGACGCGCACCTCGTCGTACAGAAAACGCTCTTGAGCGTCCGCACGTTCCTTATCCGTCAGACCGGCGTGGTATTTGCCTGCGGCCACGCCATGGCGCAGCAAATATTCGCACAGCTGGTCAACTTCCTTGCGCGTCGCCGCGTAGACGATGCCCGCTTCCCCGGCATGCTCGCGGATGTAGCCCATCAGCACATCGCGCTTGTTTTCGCCCTTGATGACCGAAAACGACAGGTTCTCCCGCGCAAAGCCGGTCACGAACACCTGCGGCTCGCTCAGCTTCAAGTGCTTCACGATATCCTCTCGCACCTGGTCCGTCGCTGTCGCCGTAAAAGCGGCCAGCAGCGGCCGATCCGGCAGATGCGAGACCAGTTCGTTGATCCGCATGTAGCTCGGGCGGAAGTCGTGTCCCCATTGGGACACGCAGTGCGCCTCGTCCACAGCCACCATCGGCACGACGAGTCCGGCGAGCAGGTCCAGAAAGCGCTCCGATTCGAGCCGCTCCGGCGCGACATAGAGCAGCTTGTATTCGCCGCGCTCGGCCTTGCGGATACGCATCTCCACCTGCGCATAGGATAACGAGCTGTTGATATAGGCCGCGGGCACACCGATGCTGTCGAGCCCGTCGACCTGATCCTTCATCAGTGAAATCAGTGGCGAAACGACAATCGTCGTCCCGCTCATCATCAGCGCCGGAACCTGGTAGCAGATCGATTTGCCTCCGCCTGTCGGCATAATGCCAAGCGTATCCCGTCCATTGAGCAGGCTTTCGATCACCCGCTTCTGCCCATCGCGAAAATCCGGGTATCCGTAATATTTACGCAGCAGTTCCTGCGCTTCCGCCATCGTCCCGATCGGTTGCCCCGGCTGCCGCTTAACCGCCTGCGGCCGGCGGACCGGCGCTTCGAACAGATCCGTCTGTACGGGCCGCCGGTTGCGGAACTCCATGTTTCCTGCCGCCGGCCTTCCGGTTTGGCGGTCATCTCCTCCGGCACCCCAGCCTGCCTCCCGCGGGTCCCGGTAATTGAAATCGGCCGGCGGCTCGTACCAGCTATCGTCTGCCGACGGCCCTGGGTCTGCAGGTCCGGGGTCCATCGGATCGTACCAATCATCTTGTCGTTTCATGCTTCCTTACTTACTCCTCCCGCTTGTTTCGCCCGCCGCGATATGATCGGCTCCCCGTTCCAGAGCAGCTCCGTCTCCGCACGGCGCGCTTTGACCTCCGGCTCCTCGAGCAGGAGGAAAAAGTTTTTGGTCGGCAGCTCCCCAAGCCCATGCTTCGCCGACAGCCTGTCCAGGTACGGAGACATGTCCTCCAAATTGCCGGACATATTGTTCCCGCTGTCCGCAAACGCATAGAGCGCGCTGGCCGCCGGGACGCGTTTGACCCGGAACTGCTCGGCCACCCGCAGGTAAAAATCCCAGTCCCAGTAATGATACATCTCCGTATCGAACGGACCGATTCGCTCATGCAGCTCCGGACGGTACAGGCAACCCGACGAGAAGAACGTCGAGAACCTCCGCATCGCTGCAAAGTCGTGCTCGTAGGCGAATAGAAATCGCTTCGTCGCCCGGCGCACCCCGTTGTCCACGGTATAATCAAAAATTTCCACATCCGAATAGACCAGATCGCTGTCTTCGATTTCGCGCAGCATCCGTTCCACATGCGACGGCAGCAGCAAATCGTCGTCGTCGCACAACATGATATAATCGCCCCGAGCCAGCTCCAGCCCGCGATTGCGCGCATGCACGTGCTTGAGATTGCTTTCCATATTGACCACGGTCAGATCCAGCTCGGGATATAGCTCCTTAAGCTCGTCGACCGGTTCTCCGTTATCGTTGACCACAATAATCTGCAAATGACGGTACGTCTGCCGCCACAACGATTCGATCAGCTCGGCCAAAACATCCAGCCGATTATAGGTTGGAATAATGACGGATATCAGCGGCTGCCGATTCATTCCCCTTCCCCTCGCTCTCGTTTCTTCTACTGAACACTATACCGAAAAATCGGCGAAAGGGAAACTAGCCGAAAGGAAGAGTCCGCCCGGAGAAGCATGGAAAAATATTTTTCCGCCTGCTGGCCTATGGTACAATGGAAGAAAGCCATGAAACGATCGGTAAAAACTCCATCGACGAGACTGCCGAGACGGCTAAGACCGGATGAACGAAGGAGGATTCTGTCATGCCGCCAAGAAAACAAGAGCCGCCCGTCCGTTCGGACGCAGCGGAGAAGACCGACATGAACGGAAAGCTTTTGGAGGGAGCCGAAGCAGTCTCCGCCGAAACAAACACAGCCGAACGGCAGCAACCGGGCACCCGGAGGAAACGGGGCGCCAAGACAACGACGGACGCACAGCCGACGGAGACGAGCAGCGCGAACGCCGACGTGGCAGCGAAGCCGCGAGCTTCCAAGCGCAAAGGCGCTTCGAGCGCGCCAACCCAGACCAGCGGCGCAGACGGCGACGCACCGACGAAGCCACGCGCTTCCAGGCGCAAAAGCGATGCGAACACGCCAGCCGAGACGAACGGCGCGGGGGCCGACGTGGCAGCGAAGCCGCGAGCTTCTAGCCGCAAGGGCGCTGCGGGCGTTCAACCGGCAGAGCCGCAGCCTCAAGAAGCTCCCGAAGCCGCCCCGCTAGCGGAAGAGGCTACGCTAGCGGTTCCCGCAGCAGCAGAGCCGGCTGGCGAATCTGCCTTGTCCGCCGCCACGGCCGAGGTGAAGACAGCCGCGACCGAGACGACAGAGGATGCGGCTCCGGTGCTGCAGCTGCTGGAAACCCGCCTCAAGAAGAAGGAGCGCAGCGAAACCCATGACAAGGACCGGGTGTTTATCCGTAAAGATTTGAAGCTGCGTCTGGATGCCCTCGCCGAAAATCGCAGCAAAGGCTTCAAAACGCTGCTTCTGAACTACGGCTTGGAGAAGGCGCTGGACGAGTTGGAGCAAGCCGAAGCCGCGCGGCAGGAAAACTGACCGGCTCCCTTCACCCGTGTAATAGAGTTTGTCGAATCTAAGCATCTCTACCTGTAAAACGAAGCGAATTCAATCCGAGCTCCGGGACGAATTCGCTTCGTTGTTTTTATTGAAAAAAAACTCGTATAGCACAAATAAAAAACAGCCTGCACGGAAAGCAGCTTTCGCTTTTCCATGCAAGCCGTGCACAGGCTAGCTTCAAATGGGCAGCAAAGCGACGTTCTCGCGCTGCTTGAGGTTCTCGACCATCCGATACCATGAGTCCGGTTTTTGCGGGAGCACCGCATAATAACGCTCCAGAAAGCTCCAGACCAACGAGGCCGGAACCGAGGCTTGCTCCTCGTCCGCGATCGGCATGAAGCAAAGATCGAGCCCGTGTACCGCTTCGCCGTCATTGTGCCAGGACGGATGCACATAGTCCGTATCCAGCTTCCGGTAGCCGAGATGCGCCAACACCTCGCGGCGGACGAACGAATTCATCGCATTCACGCCTCCGAACTCCAGCTTGCCCGTGAGCTGAGGGTTGTAGATTTCGGCGAACATGCCAAGGAATACTCCTCCGCATGCCGCTACGACTGAACGCAGATCGGCCATTCGGCGACGCGCCAGAAACGGTCCGATGCCAAGGCCGTCCCGTCCGATAATCGTAAAATCGGTCATCGCAACTTGTAAATCTTCATAATAACGGTACTCCGTCGCGCCGACGACTTCGCCATCCTGGACAGCGACGAACACCCGGATGCCCGGATTTTGAAGCGGCTCCGCCCACAGCTCATATTCCAGTACTTCCTCCGGCGGAAACACGCGCTGCATCAGCTCGTGCATTTGGCGAAAATACGGGTCGCCGATATCGGTTATTCGATGGTACTGCACAGGCTTCACCCTCCCCTGATAGCTTGCTGCTGCTTGTAACAAGCGTCTAAGCTTTCATTATATAGAGATACGGAAGGTTCTACAACACACCGTCACTTTTGTTTGCGCCGCCCCCACGGCTTCCAAACCGACAGCACGACCATCGCGGCAAGAGATAGAACTTGCAGCACGATGCCGCCCCATAGCTGTACGTTGTTGACGACGAAATCCGGCTGCTGCCATACGTCCATACCGCTTGCCGGAATCAGCGTTACCGCCCGCAGCGACGATGTCGACAGCAGATGCATCACGGTATAGCAGGCGCTCAGCACTCCCGAATCGCCGGTGGTTGCGGATACGACGCCCAGAATCACAAATACGACCGAATTGCCGAGCCAGATGGCTGAAAATAGGATGTGCGCCGTTTATTAAAATCAAATTAAAAAAAACGGAGGCCACAAGGCACTCCGTTTCTATCTATGCATATCAGGTTGCGGCAGCTTCCGGCAATCCGCGCCGCAGCAGCCGTTTGCCGACGCTCGTCCGGTAAAACAACCGCTCCAGCAGGCTGAAGACGCTGCCCGCCAGCCAATACAGCCCCAGCGCCACCGGCGCCCGCCACGTAATGACGAGCGGGAGCAGCAGGAGGATCATCCCGAACAGCAGCCGCTTGCTTCCGCTCATCGAGACGGCAGCGGAGTCGGCCAGCGGGATCATGCCTACCGCGAACGACAGCAGCCCCGTGGCGATCGGGATCAAATGGAACGGATCAACCTCGGCCAAATGTGCGACCCAAGGGATCAAAATCGACGTCATCGTACTGCCATGCGTAAAGAACAGGCCGTACATTGCCATAAGCACCGGCATTTGAATGATGGCCGACAGCGGCGAGCTTAAAGGATTGATCCCGTATTTGCCGTAAATTTTGGTTGTTTCTTGAACCAGCTTGGCCGGGTCGTTCCCGCACGTTTCCCGCAGCTTGCTAAGCTCGGGGAAAGCGGCGGCAGAACGGACCTGCTGCCGGGCGGCCAGCAGATTGAAGCGGTACAGCGCGCCCTTCACCAGCAGCGTGAGCACGATGACCGCAGCCCCCCAGTCGCGGGTCCAGTCGAACGTCCAGGACAGCACATAAGCCAACAGATCAATAATAGGTTGAAACCATGTATACATAGAGCGCTCCTTCCGTTGCGATTGAGCCTCGATCGTCTCTCAATCGTCAACCGTGAAATTTTCGGTCAACCGACCATCTCATTCCAACGGAAAGGAGCGCTTGCTTCTTCGGATAACGCCGAGGACCGCGGCGGGCATTTTCGGCGAACGAAGACGGTACGCGGACTTTTTCTGGCCCGGTCATGACGTTTGAGCGGAAGCTTGGCAAGCTCGACGGCCGGCTCGAATGCGAAGGTCAACTGCTTCCCCGACCATCCGAACCATGGCACGACGAACAGCGAAGCCAGCCCGAGCGCCAGCAGCAGCGCCAGATCGAAAGACCACTCCATATCCGTTCACCTCCTTTGTCGCGTTTTCGCTTACTTAACGTTTTACGGGATTGACCGCAATTCGTTTCACTGCGGCGATAAGGCACTTCCTCGCTGCGCCAAAACCTTGCGGTATTTCACGAAGCTGACGATACGCCAAGGCACGATATAGGCGACCGCGATCAAGTAGAACAGCATCCCCAGCTCGGCCGGATCAAGTCCGGACAAGTAGCTGCGCAGCGCCAGCCGGATGACGATGAGTCCTATCAGGGCGAAAATAAACGCTTTGCTCTTTTTCGGATAAATCTGCCCGTCTTCGCGAAACTCGTAATTCGTTGTCATAATCATCGGAACGGATAAAATAAGACCGAACAGCAGGGACAGCGTTACCTCTTTCACGGTCAAATGAAGCTGCGGGTTGAGCAGACCGAGTATGCCGAAGCCCAAAAAAAGCAGCGGCAGCAGCAGCCGGTATCCGTTGCCTTTCACCGGCTTGGCCGCCGCACGCATTCTCCGCCAGAGTACAAGCGCTACGATGACAATCATAAAAATCACGGGAGAAATTGATTCCATACGGTACCATCCTTATAGTTTTGATATAAACTATTTTACACATAAATTATATAGTCAATCAAACAAATACAGCTTGTCCTTCTAAGCAAAATAACGGAAAAACGACAAAAAACCCTTGCCTGGCAAGCGGCAGGGGCTGAATCGGCTTTAAGTCCTCTTCTGCATCCGGGCGTAGGACAAAATGCGTCTATACATCTTTTTGTTCTTAAGGGCGTTAAAAATCGATTTGTCCGGCTTCGTGTTGACTTCGAGAATCCAGGGCTTCAGCTTGCCATCGATCGCGACATCGACGCCGAAAGCGGGAAAATGCGGATACTTTGCGCTCATATACTCGCTGATGCCTTGGCCCAGATTTTTCAGCTCTTGAACGAATCCGGCCTTGCGTTTCCCGCGAATATGAGGAGCAAGCAGCTTGTCTGCGGGCATCGGGGTTCCCCCGCTATGATAGTTCGTGACGATCTTTTTCGGTCTGGCCAGTCGGCCGACCATCCCCGTCACGTCCCAGCCCCGCTGCCGGTTGCGTTGGACCATGATTCTCAGATCGAACGGGCGTTTCTTGTAATGCAGCAGCGGGATTGCTTTTTGCACGAGATAGCCTCGCCGGGCCGTCTGTCTGGAAACTGCGGAGTACAAGCTGCCGAACGAACGAAACGTCCGGGTAGCATAGCCGCTCTTCAGCGTGTAACGCCCGCCGCCTGAACGGATGACTTTCATGATCCCGTGGCCGCCCGTGCCGTTGTTCGGCTTCAGGTAAACCGCCCCCCATCGCTTCAGCATGGAGCTGACCGCAGCCCGGCTCGCCCATTGCGTCTGCGGAAGGTACGGCTTCCAACGTGTGCCGGTTTTCAAATAACGGTATTTCCCCCACTTCGTGTTGGCATAAACCAATCGATCACCTCCCGTCTAAACCATGGTATTGTATGTACGCTTTGCGGCTTTGGGAACAGGCATATGCAACACGTCAACGGGTCGTGAGTGAATATTTTCAAAAAAACGTTGCATTCCTTATAATTCCGAGTATAATACTAGGTAAATAAGTTGATTTTACCATGCTAGGGGATGACGAACATGATTTCTTCTGCCATGAAAGCTGCAGCCGCTCTCTGGGTCGACGACTACCTGGATTTGTACAATTACGCCGGACGGATCGGAGATACGGCCTGGCAGCAAGAGATTACGGACATCCTGAAGCAAAAAGACGCGTATGTATCGGAGGCTGTGCGTACAAGAAAGCTTGAGGAGCTGTGGACGACCTTCGATTCGATCAACCGCAAAATGCTGGAGCTTTACCGGGAACTGCGGGAAACGAACGACTCGTGGGTTACGGAACGGCTTAGAGAGCAAGTGAGGGAATTGAAAACGGAACGCATTACGGTCTCGAGAAAAATCAAGGCGGAACAAGCTTAGAGGTTGTTTCATGCGCGGGAGCGTAAATATGGCATACGGGGGACCGTTCTGCCAGTGGCTTGGTGCGAACACGGCTTGCAGACAACTGCTCAGCCGGCGGTTATCTTGATGCATGCAGCAAACTGCTCTGCAGAGGGCTGAATCCATTTTGGCGAATGGATCAGGCCGGGCATTACATGGACGCTTGTTTCATCTCGCGCATCATGTTCATCATCATCGTCATCGTTTCGTCGCATTCTTGCATTTTGGACATCATCATGTCCATATCCATGGCATCCATCATCTTCATTTCCATCATCATGTTCATCATGGATTTCATGGAGTTCATTTTGCACATCATGTCATCCATACACATCGTCATCATCATGTTCATGCACATTTTTTCCACTCGGCTCACCTCCTCTATGAATCTGCTATTTAACTCCATACCCAAAATACTATAAATTCCCAGATACTTCAAGTCTTTTTTTGTTTTTCCGGTTGAAAACGGATTGTATTTGTGATAAAATTTTTCGTTTTTTCCATTAAGTTGATCGGAATGAGAGGCAAGCTTGGATAAGCGCCCTTCTTGACCCCGGCCCACGCTTCCGCTACTCTGAAAGAAAGTGATATGCGGGAGGAGAATGACCATGTCCGAACGGCCGCCCAAGCGGGATCAGACGTACGGTGTCGGAAAAGAGCCGACAGACCGCCCTATCATTCCTTTGCCGAAAGAAACGCTTGAAGACCAAGATGCCATGCTCGCAGCGCAGAAAGAACGGCAGAGCTGGATCGACGAAGCTTACGAGGATTTTGTCAAAAACGGCGGCCTGGAACATTTGCCCGGCTTCGGTAAGCCGCTGACGGTGCCGACCGGAGACGCGTGGTCGTCCTTGCTCAAGCAAGCCAAGGTTGAGCATCCCTGGGTCATGCTGCGGAAGGAAATCGGCTCGCTGATGGAGAAAACGATCAGTCGGATAGTCAAAAGCTCCGTCGATCCGGAAATCGATGCGCTGATCGAGGATGCAAACAAGCAGATCGCGGAGTTGAACCGCCAAGCCCCGAGCCTGTCCCTGCACCGCAGCCGCTTGTCCCGCGACAACCTGCATGAACAGTATGACCGCTGGTATGCGGATAAGTGACTTCGCCGATGCATAATCATAACATGAAAAACCCCCGAAGCCTTTACTCCCTGTCGAGGGAGCGCTGCCGGGGGTATTTTTGTCGATATCGGCTTTTCCGAATTAGAACGACTCGTTAACGACCACGTCGCTGAGCGGCAGACGTTCTGTCGCGCGTGCCGGGCTAGCCGCTTTACCGATCGGGAGAAGCATAACCGGAATATAGCGTTCCGGAATGTTGAACTCTTGGATCAAAGCAGCCGGATTGTACCCGCCCATCGGAACCGTGTCGTAGCCTTTCGCACGCGCAGCCAGCATAAGCTGCATAGCGGCCAGCGAGGCGTTGCGTATCGCTTCGTCGCGGCCTACCGCCGGATTGTTTGCATAGGCGCCGTTAATTTGGCCGAGCATCGTGTCGCGGACTTCCGGCGTCGCCTTTTCAAAGACGATCGGGGCGGTCAAGTTCGCTTGCAGGTCGCCGAGCACGATGACAACCGCGGATGCGTCGGATACTTGCTGTTGGCCAAACGCGATCGGAAGCAGACGGTCTTTGTTCGCTTGCTCTCGGATGACCAGAAAACGCCAGTGCTGCAAGTTCCAAGACGACGGCGCGCTTGTGGCCAGCTCCAGAATTTCATTCAGCTCCGCATCCGGGATAACGACGTCCAGTTGATATTGACGGACGGAATGACGGGACAGAATAACTTGCTCTGCGGTTTGTTGTTGTTCAACTTGGCTCATAATTTCCACTCCTTTATTGTATAACTCTATTTAGTATAATAACGCAATTAACTTACTTTTGTAAAGTACCATACAAAAAATTACGAATATAAATTTACACGGCAACGCATATAGTTTTTACCTTGAATCCGGTAAATACAGCGTAAAGGCGCTTCCTTTTCCTTCCTCGCTTCGCAGCGAGAGGAAGCCGGCAGAGAGCGTTGTATAGATTTTGTTCAGATTTATTTGTTAGAATAGGACGGATAAACAATTCAAAAAAAGGAGTTGTTGCATCGTGTTCCATCTGTCGCACGTCCTTGGACGAATCAGAAACCGCTGGTTCGCAGTGGCTTCGTTCGTCACGGGGAGCGTGTGGTCCGCGCATTTGGCCGTGCTGGTATTCCACTGGGACGACAACGTGCGTTATGATACGACTTTAACCCTCATTTCTTTACTTGCTGGCATCATGACGACGTTCCTTATCTTTCATCTGGCTCTGTTCGGAAACAAAAGCCGCCTTCGACTGGCGGGCGGCGGCTTGCTCACGATGATCGGAATGGCAACGATGTATATAACGGGCAGCGAAGCCGCCATCGCTCCGGATGACGATAGAGCTTATATCGTCCACTCCGTCCTGCGCCCGGTAGATTTGTTTTTGCTGTTCGGCGTTCTGGCCGCGATGTGTCTTGTGTATATCGTCGCTTGGCGGGCCATGCGCCTCCAGAAGCAAGCGCTCGAGAAGTTGGCGTATACCGATCCTCTGACCGGTTTGCTCAACCGGAACGCTTGGGACCGCTACGCCGAGAAAAATACCGTAAACCGGAACGCGGCGTTCTTGTTTTTGGACCTGGACGAGTTCAAATCCGTCAACGATACGCTCGGACACGACATCGGAGATCTGTTGATATGGGAAGTGGGGCAGCGTTTAAAAGCGTTCCAGAACAAGCATCGGCAAATTTTCCGGCTCGGCGGGGACGAATTTCTGCTGGTCGCCCTCCAGTGCAGCGAAGCGTCCGCCAAAAAAACGGCTTGCGAAATGCTCGAAGCGATCAAGGCCCCTTACCGCTTGGCAGGAAAGGTGGCCCACGTCTCCGGAAGCATCGGCATCTGCCTCGGCTCCGTTCCCGGGTCCAGCTGTACCACCATGCTGAAAAATGCGGATGCCGCCATGTACCGAGCCAAATTATCGGGAAGAAACCAGTTCTTCACGTCTCGCGAAGGAATGAGCGCATTTTTTTTGAGCCCGCTGCGCGGTACGGGCAAAGGCTTGCCCAAGAGCCTCACTAAAGGCAGAGGAGCCTGACTGCTTAAAAATCAAAAATTCGAAGACAGCAAAGAGCGCCACCGGGGAGGAAAACGTAGAAAATCCGCCTGCCCCGGCGGCGTTTTTAGATTGGACGCGCAATGCAGTAAACGCCCAACGGCGAATTATAAATGCATAACACCAGGATACAGTCGCTCCTCCGCCGCCCGCTTCTTTTGCTCGAAAACCGGCGCGAACCGCCCCATATATTCCGGGACCTGCAGGCCCCGTCCGCTCTTCTGCGCCCAGCGGCGGTACGCCTTCAGCGCCTCTTCCCAATCCTCCAACGCCCATAAAATTTCAAATTGCACTGCGTACGAATCGGGATAATCGGGAATTTCGTTGGCGGCCAACCTTGCGGCATCCAGCGCCAGCCCCTGCTCATGGGCATCCAGCAGCGCCATCATCAAATAGTAATATGCGTGCGCCCTTGCGTAATAGTGCCTGTGCGGGATTCGGCGAAGCGCGCGGGCCGCGTAGAAGGAAGCCAGCGTCGGCTCGCCGGTATGGTAATACGCGTTGGCCAAATGGCTGCAGACCAAGCCGTCGTCCGGCTTTCGTTGCAGCTCCTGCAGCAGCAGTGGAATGTTGCGGCGCGACTTCCGCTCCATTTCGCTCCGCGTACAGCCGTAATGCAGTAGCCGGCAGCCGTAAAACAGCTTGCCCGACGCGCGACGCGGGCCGCTGATCACGCGAAGCCGCTCGTGGACGGCGCCCGTATAGGTATAGCATCCCTTGCGAAACAAGCGCTCCACATGGTTGACGAGCACCGTCTGTCCGTTCCGGCCGTCCAAATGGCGGCATAGCAACGAGAGCAGGCCGGTGTTGTCTGCTTCGCGGACAAGCAGGCTTTTGAATTCCCGGACCGGCATGTCCCATACGAGCTCTTCGTCCGCATCGATGAACCAGACCCATTCGCCGGACGCCAGCGTGATCGCGTAATTGCGCGCCTCCGCAAAGCTGCCGGTCCACGAAAAGCGGTGAACCTTGGCGCCCATGGCCGCCGCCGTCTCCGCGCTGCCGTCCGTCGAGCCCGTATCGACAACGACGATCTCGTCGGCCCATGGGTGGACGCTGCGGATCGCGGCAGGGAGCGAAGCTCTCGCGTCTTTTACAATCAAGCATGCCGAAATGGAAGGAATTGTTTTCACGGGGAATCACCTCAAGGGATTGCGGTATAGCTAAGCGATAAGCTCTTCGCTGTCAGTTACGACGGCGCCTTGATTAATTCGAGGCCGCCGATGAGCGGCATCGGTTTACGCTCGCCACGGGCGGCACTCACCATTCCCAGAATGGCCAGAACGAAGACGGCCAGATTCGCTACCGGCAGCAGCAGCCAGCCGATGACGGGAATGAGCCCGAGCACGACGTTCGCAACGAGGCCCGTGAGCAGCAGAATCAGCCCCTGATTGGCATGGTACATCGCGTAGCGGGAATCTTTGGCCACAAGCAGCGGCAGGAAAAACAAAATATAGGCCAGGACGGCAACCGTCTTATTCCGGCTGATGTCATCCTGTTCGGCAACGGACAATTCTGTGTTGTGCTGCAACTGGAACACCTCTCCTCTTTGCGGATCGAAAATCTTTTGCCGATCTCATCATAAAATCCGGTGCGTCATGTGACCAGTTACCGGCCTCACGTATTCCGTCATTTCTTAGCTATTCGCGGCCTCCCGGACGGAAAGCAATGGGAAACTTGTTCACTTCCGTCATTTAATTCCTGTATAAATTCCACTATAATAGGGGGGAATGGGGTGAGGACGTGGGAGCAAGCTCGATTACAATCATCATCGCCGACGATCAGACCTTGATGCGGGACGGGTTGCATACGATCCTGTCGCTGGAAGAGGACATGGAGGTCGTCGGGGTCGCGGAGAACGGGGTCCAGGCGCTGGAGCTGACGGAACGGCTGAAGCCGGACCTGGTGCTGATGGATATTCAAATGCCCGTCATGAACGGCATCGAATGTACGAAGCAGATGAAGAAGCGGTTTCCGGATACGGCTATTTTGATTTTGACGACCTTCGCGGAGGACGATTACATTGTAGAAGCGCTCGCGGGCGGCGCTTCCGGTTTCCTGCTGAAAGATATGCCCGGGGACAAGCTGATCCATTCGATCCGCGACTGCATGCGGGGACAGCTCATGATGCCTGCCGTCATCGCCTCCAAGCTGGCTGCGCGGCTGGCCGCAGGCTCGCCCCCGGCTCAGGCGGAATTTGACGCAAAGCGCCTTAGAGCGGAAGGGATCAGCTTCACGGAGCGGGAGAAGCATATTATCGCGCTGATGATGGAAGGCAAGAACAACCGTCAAATTGCCGGATTGCTATTTATGAGCGAAGGTACGGTCAAAAATTACGTCAGCGTCATCTATAACAAGATCGGAACGAACGACCGGACAAAGGCGATTCTCGTACTGAAGGAATGGCTGCAGAACGGTTGAATCGGACCGGCTGCTGCGCTTGGTGGAATGGCCGGAGTTGAAGGCGGCGGGAGGAAGCTTTGGCATCGCTCCCCCGCCTTTTTGACATGGAATGGTGCGGGGGACGGACGGAAAATGTTATGACTGCCGTCACTTTTCATATGACCGTCCGATCGTTCATGATGAATGGGAATGCTCGAATCTGTGGCGCAGTTCGAACTTTGAAGGCGGCACGTGACTGTCGTCACTCCTCGCTGTCCTTATTATCGACTTGGGAGCTGGTATGCTATGTTCGACCAAAAGCCGCTGCGCCTAGGTATGCGGATGATCGCCTTTCTCATCTTAGTCGCTGTCGGGATCGGAGGGCTCCTGGCGCCGACGATGACAACCGGGGACAGCAAACCGGTCTATCATCTGCAGGACGAACCGGGCTGGCAGATTCATCTGGGAGATTTGCCGCTTGCGCCGGACGGAAGCGTTCTGGAAGGCCCGGCAAGCTGGGCCCCGCTCAAGTCGGTGCAGCCTTTATACAGCGGCAAGCGGTATACCGGAATCATCTGGCTGAAACGCCAGCTGCCCGGCAAGATTGACCCGGCCTCGGCGCTGCACGTCGCAGGCTTGAAATCGTACGAGATGTATTTGGACAACCGCCGCCTCGCCAGCGTAAATTTTCAGCCGTACGATTTCAAAGTCAACGGCGCGTTCCAGTGGCGTCTCCTCCCGCTGCCTTCCGATGCCGGAGGGCACACGGTATACGCCCGGATCAATCATGACGACCGGGGGCTCCTTACCGGCCGGGTCACGATCGGCGGCGAGAGCGGCTACTGGGACCGCATTCTGATGCGCGATATGTATAACATCGTGCTGGGAACGCTGTTCGTTACGCTTGGGGTTGCTTCGCTTATTTTGTTTTTATTTCAACGCACTGAGAAGCTGCACTTTCATTTCTCGCTTTTTGCCCTATCGGCGGGCTACGGGTGCATTGCGCGAACCGAGCTCGCCCAGGTGTTCGTCGGCAACTCGGTCTGGATCTATCTGCATAATGTCGCCTTCCCGCTCGCCACGTTCGCTTTTCTCTCGTTTCTCGAAACGATGTACGGCAGCGGGGTGTGGGACCTGAGACGGCGGATGCGGCAAACGATGCTGGCGTTTACCGGGCTGTGTCTGGCGGCTGCGTTTTGGGACGACGTCCTGTACACGGATTTGATCAAGTTTGCGTTTCCTCCGCTATTTTTCGTCGTTTTCGCGCTGACTGCCGTCATGACCGTACGCGTCTTTATCCGCAGCCGGGACCGGGAAACGCGGTCGATTCTGGTCGGCTTCGCCGTGCTGCTTACGGTTACGCTGTTTCATGCGCTGCTCATTTTCAACCAGCGGTGGTTCTTTATCGTGTATGAACGGTATCCGGCGCTGTACCGGATCTGGACGGACCAAATTTTTATCGGTGTCTTCGTATTCATGCTTTGTCTCGGTATGGTGCTGTTTCACCGGTTCCGACAGGTGCACCGGAACATGAAGCGGTACGCCGCGGAGCTGGAGCTTAAGAACGAGCGTCTCGTGGAACTCGACAAGCTCAAAGATGCGTTTCTTGCCAATATGTCCCACGAGCTGCGTACGCCGCTTCACGGCATTCTCGGACTGACACAATCGCTGCTTGACGGCGTGGCCGGCCCAGTGAATGCCGCCGCGCGGGACAATCTGGAGCTGATCGTCTCAAGCGGGAAGCGGCTTGCCGGCCTGATCGGCGATATTCTGGATTTCTCCAAGCTGAAGCACCGCGATCTGGCTCTCCAGCTCGAACCGATCGATCTCGGGGAAACGGTCCGGCTCGTGCTGGCGGTCTTCGCGCCGCTCGCCGACAAGAAGAAGCTCCGGCTCATCCGTCAGTTGGACGAAGCTCTGCCTCCGGTTAAGGCCGACGGCAACCGGCTGGAGCAAATTTTGTACAATTTGATCGGCAACGCGATTAAATTTACGGAAAGCGGCGAAATCCGGGTCAAAGCGTCACGGCAGGACGGCTTCGTTCGCCTGTCCGTTTCGGATACCGGCATCGGGGTGCCGGAAAGCAAGCATGAGGCGATTTTTCAGGTGTTCGAGCAGGGCGAAAGCTCCGCCTCCCGGGAATACGGCGGGACGGGGCTGGGCTTGTCGATCACCCGGAAATTGGTCGAGCTGCACGGAGGCAGCATCGGCCTCGACTCCGCCCCAGGGCGCGGCTCGACGTTCACGTTCACGCTGCCGGTCTGGGAGGAAGACGCTGCCGCTCGGAATCGTACGGTGTCCGATGCTGTCGCGCCCGGCGCGGGCGCGGCGGGTTCCCTTCTTGCTGCGGCCCACACACCCTTGACTTCTCTGGCTGCAGCGGAGGAATCCGAGTCGCAGCAGTCTCGGGAGGTCAGTCCGGCACAGCGTATTAAGCCAACGATCTTAATCGTTGACGACGAGCCGGTCAACCTGCAGGTGCTCAGCAACTATTTGGCCAAGCAGCCTTACGAGCTCCGCCACGCCGGCAGCGGAGCGGAAGCGCTCCGGCTTGTTGCCGAGGCGAAGCCCGACCTGATTCTCCTCGATGTGATGATGCCGCGGATGACCGGCTACGAAGTATGCCGGGAAATCCGCCGGACCTATAGCCCCGGAGAGCTGCCGGTTTTGCTCGTAACGGCTAAAAATCAAATGGAGGATTTGCTTGAGGGCTTCAACGCCGGGGCTAACGATTATTTGACCAAGCCCGTGTCGCGCCCCGAGCTGCTGGCCCGCGTCGAGCTGCAGCTCCAGCTGCTGCAGCTCAACCACTCGCTGGAGCGGCTCGTCGAAGAGCGAACGGCGGACCTGGCGGATACGAACCGCAGGCTGCACCGTTCGATGCGGGAGACGGCCGAAGCGATGGCCGAGCTGTCCGTGCTTGAGGAGCGGAACCGGATTGCGCAGGACATTCACGATATCGTCGGACATACCCTGTCGACGACGATCGTCCAGATCGAAGCCGCCAAACGGCTGATCGAACGAAACGACGCGCTCGGATTGGAGAAGCTGAGCGTCTCGCAGGAGCTCGTCCGCAAGAGCTTGAACGAAATCCGGACGTCGGTGCGCATGCTTTCGGAAAGCGCGGCCGATTACGATCTGGCCGAAGCTTTGAAGAAGCTGCTGGCCGATACGCAGGAGGTGACGGGCATCCCGGTCGTATTCGAGCTGGATCCCCTCCCTCCGCTAAGCGCGCTGCAAAAAAAGGTGTTGTACCATGCGCTCCAGGAAGGGCTGACCAACGGCATCAAGCACGGCGACTGCCGCCGGTTCGACTTTACCTTGCGTCGGGAGGAGCATCAGCTGCGGTTCATACTGAGCAACGACGGCCGGGCCTACGAGAATACCCCGATGGGCTTCGGGCTCGCTGCCATGAAGGAGCGGGTGCAGCAGCTTGGCGGCACGATGAGCCTCTCGGCTCCGGAGACGGGCGGATGTCTGCTCCGTATCGTTTTGCCGGTGGAATAAAGGCCGGGAATCTTCGGAAAAGCGCTTACCATTTTCAGTTATTTCCTGTATAGTGAAAGTATCATGAACACAGGGAGTGATGCACTTTGTTGATGCGAACGACCGAGTTTTATGAAAACCTGCCTTCCAAATGCTGCGATACGTGCGGCGAACTCATCGAGGAGATGGCGGACTGCTACTCCTCCACCTGTACGAAATGCAAAGGCCATACGTTCTATCCGCTTAGCCCGATCCCCGGGCCGCCCGCTCATCCGGAATAGTTCAACGCCCCTGCCGAGGGGGCGTTTTTTTGTGCGCTTTTTTGGAGCGGCGCCCCGCCAAAAGATGCTACGAAGGACGCATGACCGTTCTCATGACGGCGATCACTGGTCATTATGACTTCCTCCGCCTTACGATGAGATCCGGAAGGAGGAGTTAAACATGCCAGGAAATATCGTAAAACGAAGCGTCAGCATGATGCTGGCGTTTGTCTTGTTGTGCAGCGGGGCCACCCCGCCCCCGACCGTAAAGGCCGCTTCTGCGGACCAGGCCTTCTTCGGAGACAGTCCCCTGCTCCAGGACGCGGGTGACGCCATGCCGGCCGTTTACCGCCCGCTGCTCGAATCCGGCGGGGCCTCATCGGTAACCCGCCAAGTGTATCAGACGGACGGACCGCTGCCGGTTCCGCAGGAACGGACAGCCGCCGGGCTGCCAAGCGTCGCCGCTGCCGTCTACTGGCCCGCCGGCAGCTCGATGAACGTAACCGATCGAGGCAAAAGGATGATCGTGCTGAGCTGGACTCCGGTTCCTGGCGCTGAAGGGTACCGTCTCGAGCATAACGGCATGAGCTTTGATCTGCCGTATTACACGACCTCTTATTGGGCCGATGAACTCACGCCCGGTATGAAATACCGGTTCAAGGTCGAAGCCGTCGACGAATTCGGCGTATGGACCACCGACGGACCGGCTCTCTAAGCGTCCACACTGGAAGATGTCGGACTGTCGGATTTGACCCTGGTGGACATCGAGGGCGGGCGAATCAAGCTGTATTGGGAGAAGGCTCTGCCCGGAAGCGGCATTACAGGTTTCCGGATACACCGCACGACAGGCGGCCGTGAAGAAATCATCGCCTCTCTGGACGATCCGCTCGCAGATTCCTACCTCGACATGGAGTCCGAATCCGGCGTCGGATATGTGTACCGCGTCTATGCCGTCAATGCGCAGGGTCAGGAATTTCCTTATTCCGTCGAGAAGCGATTCGGGCCGGTCGGGTTCGTCATCGGCTCCTTCGTTCACGAAGCGCCGCGTTATTACCGCAAGTATGCCGCTTCCGGCGATCCGGTTCAATTAACGCTCAAAACGGAACCGGGCGCGGACGTATTGGCCGAAGTCTCCTATTCGACGCCGGAACTCAGCGGTCAGGTTCTATCGGTCCGGCTGCAGGCCGGCGATCATTTGCAAACGTATACCGGCAGCTTTCTCATCCCGGATACGGCCGTCATGATCGAATCGATCCGCGCCACAGCAACCAAAGACGGCGCAAAGGCGGAGGCCGAAGCGCTGCAAGCCCCGCTGCCGGTCGGGGGCACGGTGCGTGTCCGCGCCACGAACAGGGAGCGGTTGGAGAATGAAACGACGCTCACGATTCGCAGCGGCAGCAGCAACGCAGCCAAAAGCATAGTCATCGGCAAGTCGCCGGAGGCCGAATTCAAGGGCCTTCCCCCCGCTGCGGATTATAAGCTGTCCATGTTCGGCTCCAACGGCATCGACCTGCTCGCCGACAATGCTTCATTGATCGACGTGCAGGCGGGCGTCAGCCGTACAGTAGAAGCGAAGCCGTCAGAGCCCGCCTACTTGGAACTCGTCATCAAGGACGAACAGCAGGAGGAAGTTGGCTTCGTGCAGGTCGTCGTAACGGATACGGACGGCCAGGTGCTGTACAGCGCGGACACCTTCAACAGCGGAAAGGTGACGACACCGGCCTTAGCCGGAATGATCGGCCGCAAGGTGCGCATTAAGGTCAGCGACCGAAAAGGCTATTACTTGCAGACGGAAGCGGAAGCGACACTCGCGCAAGGGAAGACGCCGGTCGCGGTAACGCTCGGGAAGTCGGTGACGAAGCTTACGGGCGTGGTGACCGATTGGAGCAAGCGTCCCGTCGCTCTGGCGGAAGTGTCCGCGGTGCAGAACGGCAAAAGCTACCGCATGCTGACCGATGCGGAAGGCCGCTATTCATTCGACCTGCCTACCGGTCCGGCGACCGTTCAGGCCCGCGTCGGATCGAACGTTTCGCAGCCGGCGTACAAGACGCTTGTGCCCGGAACGAATGAAGTCGGGCTGGAGATTTATGCGGCGATTCCGACCCGCGTTCAGGTGAACTTCTATACCAAAGCCATTGGCGGGGATTGGACCGGCCCGCGCGAGCTCGACTGGAGCTCCACGGGGCGTTATCGAGTTACTGCCTCCCGCTATTTGCTAAGCACGGGAAATCCGTTCCAGGTATACGCCTTCCCCGGAGAAGCCGTGCAAGTATGCATCAACGACCAGCAGCACGCTGCAGCGGACGTTTGCGGCACGACCACGATCCAGAGCAAAAACACGGGTACGGTCGAGATTCGCATGGAAGAAAAAGGAACCAAGGCTGCAGGCGACATCAGCCTGCCTAATCCTTCGCAGCCTTACTTTTATCAGCTCTTGGCTGCCGATGCAGACGGCAAACGCAGGCTGATGACGCAAGGACCGGTCAAAAACGGGAGCAACGAATGGAAGCTGCCCGGGGCGGGCGATTACCAGCTCCAGATTTCATCTTCCGGAGGCGATTACGCGTCCCGCGATTTTTCCGTCGCCGACGGAGAAGCCAAGGCATTGGGAGCCATCGCGTTCGAAAACGCGGGCGTATTTGCCGACAAGGAAGGCAACGGCGTCGTCATTCAGCCGGATACGGCGCCGGCCGGCGGGGAGCTGCCGGTCCGCGTGTCCTATCGGAACACAAGCGCCTCTGCCGTACAGGACGCGGTTCTGCTGGCCGACATCCCTGCGGGGGCGACGTTTATCGAAGGCAGCGCCGTCGTGAATGCCGCCGCAGCGCCTGCGGCTGCCCCAAGCGTCTCGCAGCGGACGATCGCCATCGGGGCGATCGCACCCGGCGCGTCGGGGACCGTGTCCTATAAGCTGCGCTTTGACGAAAAGACCGACGTCGAGCGGATTGCCATTGCGCCGAAACTGCGCTACCGGACAGATGCGGCCGAAGCAGCGGAAATCATCGGAGCGGCCCAAGCCGAACGGGTCTATGTCACCTTGTACGCTCCCGCCGTCACCAGCCGTCAGGAGATTACGGTAAGCGGGATTGCGCCTCCAGGCAGCCTCGTCCGCATCTACGACGGAAAGCTTCTGCTCGGACAGAGCCTCGCTTCCCCGTCCGGCGATTGGAAACGAAACATCCGCCTGCCGGGCGATGCGCCGCAGTCCGCTCACGCGCTCCGGGCCGAGGCGACGAAATTGGAACAAACCTGGTACGGTCCCCCGGTATTCGTCCGTTACGACGTCAATTACCCGGAGCCGGTCGAGCTGATCATCGAGCATAACCGAACAAAGTACCGGCTGGACCCGTCCCTGGGGGTGGCACAGTTTCCATACATAGTCAAACCTGGCGATCCGCTAGCCATTACGCTGAAATTTAATCATCCCAATCGCGCGCGGAACGTTAGGATTCATGTGGGTGATAGGCTTATCGATCCTTCCGTCAACGACAAGGGGGACTTTATCACCATCGTGAAAGCTGAGAAGCTGGGACCGATCGGTGTCAGCTATACGCCGCTGGAGAGCGTGCCAAGCGATACCCCGACGGAAGAAAACATACGGGAGCAGCTTCCTCCCGGTCTGAAGGCGTTCGAGAAAAAATCGCTGGAGATTTCGGAGAAAACCCCCGATGGGGCCAAACAAACCGCACGCCTGCAAGGCTCGCTCCCGGCTTCCAAGGGCAGCGCCGGTTTGGATCTGGACGTATCGTTAGAGAAAACGAGCTACTCTCCGACTCCCGCGGATCTGAACAAAGCACAGAGTACGGGCGTACCGGTGTACGGGTTGAAGGTAAGCCACTCCTTGACTCCGGAACAGTTCAGAGTCCAAATGTCAGCTTATATCCCGCTGGACGAATTCCAGACCGGCTTGAATGCGCAGGAGGCGGTGTCGCTCGTAGCCGCGGCGCTTGAACCGAAGCCGGGGGCCCGAAGCAAGCCGCAAGTACGCGCGGCCTCCGCAGGCGCGGGAGGGGCCGTACTGGTCCGCATCAGTCTGGCGCTCGCTTCGGAAGCCGGCAAATGGACCTGGACGTCGATCGATTCGGTTTATTCCGTTTACGACGGCATGGGGATTAACGATACGTTGAAGGATTTGGAAGGCTTGGTCGACGCGGCTTCGGAAACCTGCGATCCCGAGATGGCCGGCATTTATACGGACTGGGCAAAAGCCATTGCCAACGAAGCGATGATCAACGAAGCGATCAAAGCGACCTTGATGCTCGCAGGATTTTTCCTCGGTCCGGAAACGTTCGGCGTCGGCACGATCGGCGTCTGGCTTCTGACGAACGCCATCGGCAAAGTGCTGGATGCCGATATCGCCGCCAAGGTCGACAAACTCAAAGCGGACATCGCGAATAACAATTGGTGCGAAGACCCGCCTCCGAATAAGCCGACAACCACAAAGCCGGGAACTAAAAAACCGACAAAAAAGCTGGCCGATCCGAAGTGGATGTACGATCCGAGCGGCTACGTCTACGAGGTTGCGCCCAACAATCGGCTGGAAGGCGTCAAAGCGACGGCGCTTGTGAAGGATGCCGAATCGCGGCAGTGGAATGTGTGGGACGCCGAATGGTTCGGTCAGGCCAATCCGTTGACGACGGATGCCGAAGGCCGGTACGGATGGGACGTTCCGGAAGGCCAGTGGAAGGTCATGTATGAGAAGGACGGCTACCGGACGGCTTTCAGCAGCGAGCTTACGGTGCTGCCGCCGCATTTTGACGTCAACGTCCCGATGATCTCCACCCGGCCGCCGAAGGTCGTTGCGGTTCGGGCGCTTCCCGGCGGCAGCTCCGTTCTGATCGCCTTCGACCGCCACGTGACAGCCGCCAGCACGAACGATACGACGATCACGGTGATGGACAAGGAAACCGGCGCTCCCGTGATAGGAGAAACGGCGCTTGTGCAGCCCGTTACCTTCGAAGGGCAGCCCGTGTCGAAAACGGTCCGCTTTACGCCGGACGCGGCGTCGCCTCTCGTCGTCGGGCGCGTTTACGAAGTGAACGCCGACGGCGCCATTCAAGGCTACAACGGCATTCCGATGGGCAGCGGATATAAAGCCGACGTGATCGTGAAGGCGGTGGACGATACGCCTCCCGCTGCGGTAAGCGGTCTGGACGCCGTCGCCGATGCCCAAGGCTTGATGCTCCGTTGGACGGATCCGGGTGACCCGGATTTCGCCAAAGCGGCGCTCAGCTACCGGGCCGAAGGGGCCTCGGCCTTCAGCGACCCGATCGAAATCGTCAAAGGCAAGCAATGGGCGCTGCTCGAAGGGCTCAAGGCGGGAACCGCCTATGAAATCGAAGTGAAGTCGCTGGATGAAGCAGGCAATGCCGCCTCCACCCGAATCAAGACAGCAACTGCGGTTAGGCTGGCGGAGCCCGTCGATATCATTGCGCCGCGGCAAGCGGCCGGCGTCAAGATCGAAGCGGGCGAGCGTACGCTCACCGTCCGTTGGACCGATCCGGCAGATGACGACCTCCAAGCCGTCCATCTGAGGTGGAACCGGTTCGTCGGAGACCCGAACGGAGGCGAAGCCAAGGTGGAAAAAGGCGTGCAGCAGTACACGATTACCGGCCTATTGCCCGCCAAAGACTACCGCATTGCGCTCTCGTCTCAAGACGTCGCGGGCAACGAGTCGCATGCCTTGGAGATTGCAGCGCGCACGAAGCCGGTTGGCGAAAGCGGCGGCGGGAACGGCGGTGGCAGTGGAGGTGACGGCGGCAGCGGAGAAAGTGACCCGGGCCCGAGCCCCGGCGGCAGCTCCCCGTCGTCCCTCGCCAATACGCCGAAGCCGGACGATACAGCGAAGCCTGATTCCGCGAATCGCGAAAGCGTGAAGCTGGACGGAAACGCGGGGAGTTACCCGCTGTTCGGAGGAGCGCTTCACATAGCCTTGCAGGAGGGCACCTTGACGAAGCCCGCCACATTGCAAGCGGAGCGCTCGGCCAATGCCGGGTCTCCGAACGACACGGCGCTGAAGCTCCACTCGCCGGTATACTCGCTCTCGCTCGGCGGTGAAGAGGTCCTGCGCAAGCCCGTCCGGCTTACAATCCGCTACGACGCATCCGGGCTGGCCGGAGCGGACCCGCGCAAGCTTGGCCTGTACCGGCAAACGGACGGCAAATCGGGCGCTTGGACCTATGTCGGCGGAGTTACGGACGGAACCGCCGACGAGGTCACGGCCTCGATCGATCGGTTCGGCGTCTATGTGATAGGGCTCGCCGATTATCGGTTCGCCGACTTGGAAGAGCACTGGAGCCGCGCAGATGTCGAGCTGCTTGCCAGCCGCCATCTCGTCAGCGGCGTAGACGGCGGCAAGTTCGAGCCCGACCGACTGATCACCCGCGCCGAATTCGCCAAGCTGCTTGTACGGCTAAGCGACGATGGCCGGCAGGCGGTTTCGGCCGGAGAAACGTTCAGCGATGTAGCCGCCGACGCCTGGTACGCCGGCTTCGTCAACCGCGCTTCGCAGCTTGGGCTGGTGCAGGGGGCTGACGGGCGGTTCCGGTCCGACGATCCCGTGACGCGGGAGGAAATGGCCGTCATGGTGCTTCGCGCATGGGGCGAGGCCCCTGCCCTTCCGCTTGAACCGGCTTCGGTTCTTGCGGATTTCCAAGACGGGACCGACGTCTCCGTCTGGGCCCATCAAGCCGTCGCCTTCGCCGTGCGGCACGGGCTGCTCCAAGGCATGGAGGAGCGCGCGCTGAAGCCGCAGGACTCCGCCACCCGGGCGCAATCGGCCGTCCTAATGCTCCGCTTGATGGACCGGATGGGCCGGTTGACGGCCGCTCCGGCGAAGCCGTAGCAAGCAAACCTCGATGTGCCGGTCCTTCGGGGCCGGCCCGCATCGTCCTTTTAACGAGATACAACCAACTTGAAGGAGTGACCTGTTCCATGATCAACGAGCTTGATTTACGACTTGATCCCTATCCGTGGTATGAAGAAATGCTCCAAGTGAGCCCTGTCGAATACAGCCCGCAGTTTGGGGCCTATCTTATTTTCCGTTACGAAGAAGTTCGCAAGGTATTTGCCGACCATCAGACGTTTTCATCAGCGGTCTTCGACGGCCTTTCCCAAGAGTTGACCTTTGAGAATCAGCTTCAGGGGATGGACCCGCCCCGGCACACGCAGCTTCGGGCATTGGCTGTCCATGCCTTCACCCCGAAGGCGGTAGCCGACCTTGAGCCGCGCATCCGCCGCCTTGTCAGCGAGCTGCTCGATCAGGCGCTGGCGAAGGACGAGATCGATTTTGTCCGCGATTTTGCCATTCCGTTTCCCGTGACGGTCATCGCGGAAATGCTCGGGGTGCCCGAGGAGGAGCGGGACCAATTCAAGTATTGGTCGGACGTGATCGTAGAGGCCTCCGAGCATCTGCTCACCGGCAAGGCGGAAGATCCCCGGCATGTTGCCGCTTATCGGGAAATGAAAGACTATTTCGAGCAGCGGACAAGGGAGCGCAGGGAAGCTCCTCAAGACGACTTAATCAGCCGGCTGGCGCTTGCCGAGGTGGAGGGGCAGCGGCTTACGGATGCGGAGGCGGGCAATTTCTGTCTCCTTCTCATGGTAGCCGGCAATGAAACGACCACGAATCTGTTGAGCAATGCGATTCGCACGTTCATCGAACATCCCGGACAGTGGGAGCTGTTATGCCGGGAGCCCGGGCTGATTCCGCAAGCCATCGAGGAAGTGCTGCGCTTCCGCTCGCCGGTACAGCTGTTGTACCGGGTCGTGAAGCAGGACATCGAGCTTGGCGGCCGCCAGATGAAAGCCGGGGAGCGCGTCGTCGTCTTCATGGGCGCGGCCAATCGGGACGCAGGTAGATTCGAGCGTCCGGATACGTTCGATATTACGCGCCCGCTGGGTCCGCATATGTCTTTGGGCCACGGCATCCACTTTTGTCTCGGGGCGCCGCTCGCCCGGTTGGAGTCCAAAATCGCGTTTGAAGCCTTGATCGAGCGCATCCGGGAGTTTCATTTGCCCGAGGGATGCAGGCTCGAACCGCTCTCGACCTTTAATGTATTCGGGCTGCGCCAGCTGTCTTTACGGCTGGTCCGACGCAAATAAGCGCAAACGCCGTTCATCCGTTTCTCTCGGATGAGCGGCGTTTGCGCTTGTGCCCTGCCTGATTCAGCCTCGCTGACTTACCACGCCTCGCGAATCGTGGTCGTCGTCTGCCACGCTTTCCGCACGGAAGACGCCGTCTGTTGAAGATGCATAATCGCATCCCAAGCCTGCTCCGTCGGGCGCTGGCGGCGGAACTGCCGCGCCCTTCCCCGCATCGCGGCCAGCGCAAGCCGGTTGTCCGCAAGCTCCAGCAGCTGATCCTGCAGCGCCCGGGCGGCCGTCGCCCGGATGGCGACGCCGGCCTTCTCCAGCACCGCGGCGTTGTCTTCCTCCTGGCCAGGAATCGGCTTGTACAGCAGCATCGGCAAGCCCATGGCGACCGCTTCCGCCGTCGTCAGCCCGCCCGGCTTCGTCACCAGCAAATCCGCGACGGCCATCCATTCGTGAATTTCCTCTACGAAGCCTTTGACGATGACGCGGTTTGACGGATGCTCCTGCAACTCCGCTTCCAGCTCTTCCCGCACGGCCGCGTTGCTTCCGCAGATGACGACCAGCTGCAGCCGCTCCAGCAGAGATGTCGAACGGATCAGCGAACGGATGCTTTCATCCAGCATGCCGCTGCCGCCGCCCATTACGAGCACGACCGGGCGCTGCGGATCGAGACCGAACGACTGGCACAGCCGGACCCGGTCGAACGATTCGGAGAAGCGGCGGCGCACCGGAATGCCGGTCACCCGGATGCGGGAGGACGACACGCCGTGCAAACGCAGCGCTGCCGCTACTTGCTCGGACCCGACCAGATACAAATCCGTATGCGGCTGCAGCCACAGGCTGTGGTCGGTATGGTCCGTAATGACCGTAACGAGCGGCGTCGAAACCGCGCCCTTTTCTTTAAGCAAGGATACGGCCGCCGCGGCCAGCGGGAACGTGCAGACGATAATGTCCGGCCTTTTCTCCTCCAAGAGCGTCAGGAATCGGGACAGCCCCAAGCTCAAAAACGTTTTGAACGGAATCGGCATCGCCTCTTTCCGTCTTGTTTTGCGATATAAATAGCCGTAGACCGACGGCGCTTTCTCGACACCCTTCATAAAGCAGTACTTCACCATCGGATGAAGATACGGATACACTTCCTGCATAAAATCGATCACCTCGGCCCGGACACGTTCCGCCAAGCCTTCTCCGCATGTTTCCGCCAGCGCCCGCGCCGCCTGCCGGTGACCGTCACCCAAGTCGCCGGAGAGCACCAAAACGCGCGCAGCCGCGGGGATCTCGCCGTTCGTCAACATAAGTAGCCCCCCATAAACTATTCTTTGTTTGAACTTCTACTCTATATATTAAACGAAAAACCTGAAGAAATCCCATCCTCAGAGCTTAAAACTTTCTTAAGTACGCCAATGACCCGGACGTAACTCCGGAGCGCACCCATAGCGCCCAACGCGAATACACTATCGGCAAAAGCCCATATTGACGCTTGATCGGAGGTTCCTTTATGAAGCCTTACCCTGAATACCCTTACTATGCGATGGAAACGGAGTGCCACGAAAAGCCGATTGCGTTCCCGCCCCAGCATCAAGAGCGGCAGCCCGGACTCGAATATTTGATGAACCCGCGGCCGATCTTCGACAATCCCGCCTACGTCGGCAGCGGCAAGCTTCTCGGCAAAGCAGCCCTGATTACGGGCGGAGACAGCGGGATCGGACGCGCGACGGCCGTCGCCTTTGCCAAAGAAGGAGCCGACGTGGCCATCGCCTACTTATACGAGCATCCGGACGCGGCCGAAACGAAGCAGCATATCGAGCAGTTGGGCCGCCGCTGCCTGACCATCCCGGCAGATCTGCGGGATAAAGCTTCGTGCACGGGCGTCGTCGCGCAAACTCTCGCCGCGTTCGGGAAGCTGGACGTGCTAGTCAACAATATAGGGGTTCAGTACCCGCAGGAGAGCATCCTGGATATTTCGGAGGAGCAGCTGATCGAGACGTTCCGAACGAATATTTTCTCGTTCTTTTTCGTGACACAGGCCGCTCTGCCTTATATGAAGGCGGGCGACTCCATCATTAATACGGCTTCGGTCACCGCCTACCGCGGCCACCGGCAATTGATCGACTATTCATCCACTAAAGGGGCGATCGTCACCTTTACCCGGTCGCTGGCTCTATCGCTGGTCGAGCAAGGCATCCGGGTGAACAGCGTAGCTCCGGGACCCGTCTGGACACCGCTGACGGTCTCCAGCTTCCCCGCCGAGCAGGTGAAGACGTTCGGCACGGATACGCCGATGGGCCGGGCCGCCCAGCCGTTCGAGCTGGCGCCCGCCTACGTGTACCTCGCAAGCGACGATTCCAGATTCGTCACCGGCGAGACGCTGCATGTGAACGGAGGCCAGTTTATCACCTCCTGATGCGGCAACGCCAAAAAGGGACTGCGGAGATAACCTCCCGTAGTCCCTCAGAGTGTCGAGAAAGTGGTCAATTGAGGTAATAGAGGTTACGAAGGGGTGAGGTATCCACTTCCGACCGCTGTTGTCATCGGGAAATCTTGATTGGAAGCCGCTTAACAGCGGATATTTCCCGAAGACAAAGGCGGACGCTATCGCTTCTCCAGTGGACACCCCACCTCCGTTTGCATCTCTAATTTTGTAAAAGCCCACTTTCTCGACAAGCTTAGGGACTGCGGAGATAACCTCCCGTAGTCCCTTTTGGCATTTGTCCGTTACCCGGCACGGAGCTTTCCGCACTACTGCATAGCCGCAGATCACTCGGCGTAAAAGCCCTGCTCCGCCGCATAGTTGCCCCAGTGCGGCCTGCTCCCGTCTTCGTCCGTAAAGCCGTACTCGTCGGAGAGCCCCCAGCTCGTCAGCGCTTGACCGGATTTGTCCATGATGCGCGGGTCGGCAGCCAGTGCGGCAACCGCCCGTCCGACATAATGCGGCGTCTCCGACATGATGAAATGCGGGTCCTTCTCCGCCGCGGCCCGCCAATTGTCCTTCGTCACGCCGAAATGGTCAAGCATCGCTTCCGAACGCAAAAAACCCGGCGTGACCGCCACAGCCGCCACATGATGCGGGCGAAGCTCTTCGGCCATCGCCGCGGCCAGGTGAATCGCCGAAATTTTGGCGAGACTGTAGTACAGGTTGCCGCGGTACCGGTAATCCCAGCCGTCCGTAATTTCGACGATGAGTCCCCGCTTGTTCGCCATAAGGAGAGGTACGCCGTAGTAGCTGGTGATCATGTGCGAATGCACCGCCCGCCGCTGCATCAGCAGTCCGTCGGCAACCGACTGCTCCCAGAACGTCTTGCCCCATTCCATCAGCGAGTCCCCGCCCCACACGTCGTTGACGAGCAGGTCGAGCCTGCCGTCCTTCTCGCTTCGCACCCGTTCGAACAATGCCCGGACCTCTTCCTCGACCGTATGGTCCACGCGCACCGGAATGCCGCGTCCGCCCCGGGCCGTCACCAGCTCCGCCGTCTCCTCGATCGTTTCCGTCCTGCCCATGTCGGAAAGCTGCCCCCGCGAGCTGCGGCCGGTCACATAGACCGTTGCTCCCGCTTCCCCCAGCATTTCGGCGATGCCGCGGCCCGCTCCTCTTGTCGCTCCGGCAACGACCGCGATATGTCCTTCCAATGGTTTCATCGTTCATTCCTCCGCTTTTCTTCGTCGTCTGGCTGGCAATGTCATGCCATTCCCGCGCAGTACCCAACTGTTGTCGAGCCGTCTGAACTTGCTCTAAACCTATCTCCGTCTTACGCTTTCATTCTACCAGCCCTAATATGTCAACCCTTGTCATATTGCTGTGATAAAATAAAAATATCTAATGACTAAAGCGCATCTCAAAAATACAAGGAGCGATGATCATGCGTGCAGACCGGCTGTTATCGATTTTATTGCTGCTTCAGAACCGCGGCCGAATGACCTCGCGGGAGCTGGCCGAGCAGTTGGAGGTATCGGAGCGGACCATCTTCCGCGACATGGAGGCGCTCAGCGCTTCCGGCATTCCGCTTTATGCCGAGCGAGGCTCGGGCGGCGGCTGGGTGCTGCCGGAAGGCTACCGCTCTCAGCTCACGGGACTCAAAATCGATGAAATCCGCTCCCTCCTGCTCGCCCACGCTTCCGGGATGATACGTGATCTAGGCTGGCGCGAAGCTTTTGAAGCGGCCTTGTTGAAGCTGCTGGCCGCCCTGCCTCCCTCGCTGCGGCGGGATGCGGAGGCGGTCCGCGAACGCATCCACGTGGACGGAGCCGGATGGTACGGACCCTCGGAGGAGGTATCGTGCCTATCCAACGTGCAGGAGGCGGTGTGGGAGGAGCGGCTGCTGGCCATTCGCTATGGGCGAGGCGACGAGGTCGTCGAGCGCGAGGTCGGCCCGCTCGGGCTGGTCGTCAAAGGAAACGCGTGGTACTTGATCGGGCTCATAGACGGCCAGATGCGCACCTACCGGGTTTCCCGGATACGGAGCGCCATCATACGGCCGGAGAGCTTCGAGCGGCCGGCGGACTTCGAGCTGGCCCGTTACTGGGAGCAATCGACGGCCGATTTCAAGTCCCGGCTGCCCAGTTATCTCGTGACGCTGCAAGCGAATACTTCCGCTCTTGCTCTCCTGCGGGAGGAGCACTTCGTCAAAATCCGTGAAACCCGCCCGGCTGCCGACGGCCTGACCGAGCTTACCGCCGATTTTCAAACGGCGGAGTACGCACTGCGAATCATTCCGGGACACGGCGGCGGACTGCAGGTGCTGGAGCCGGAAGAGCTGCGCGCAGACCTCCTCCGGTTGGCGGAGACGATCCGTCAAATATATTCTCATTGACGATACGGTCCGATCTGCGCACATGAAGCCGCAGCAGTACGTTGGTACGTCCCTCACCCGACTCCGGCGCCGACAAGCCGGAGTTATTTCGCATGCAGCCACGACATTTTTTAGGTAAAAACGAACAAATCCGAAGCTCAGGACCAATATAGAGTGAAAAAACAACGATAGGGGGGCCGGCCGCCTATGACAGACTCCGAATGGCAGCATTGGATCAAGCAAGCGAATCACGGAGACGAAAAAGCGTTTCAAATGATTTACGAACAAAGTAAAGACCAGGTGTACCGCACGGTCACGCTTCTCATCGGCAGCAAACAGGACGCGTGCGACGTGGTTAGCGAGGTGTATGCCGAATTATTCAGATCGCTCGCAAAATACGACGGACGCAAGCCATTCCGCTCCTGGCTTACCGGCCTCGTGATCCGCCAAACCCGCAACTGGAATCGAAAGCTGTGGCGGAAATTCAGGCTGCACGAGCGCAGCAAACTGCTGGAAACGAAAGATCTGGCCCCGGATACGGAGGAGCTATTCCTGCAGCATGAGCATCAGCACGAACTGATCGCTCTTGTCCACAAGCTGCCCTACAAGTTCCGGAGCGTCGTCGTGCTGCGGTATTATCAGGAGCATACCTTTGACGAAATTGCGGAACTGCTGGGCATCCCGTCCGGTACGGTCAAATCCAGGCACCATGCCGCACTTGCCAAGCTGCGCAAGCAAGCAGGCCATTTAATCGAAACGAACGAAGGAGGACTTGCTCCATGTCCATCGAAAATCAATTGAAAACCGAGCTTCAGCAATTTGCCGGAACCCTTCACGCCCCATCGCAGCTCGACGAGCGAATCGGAGCGTTAATTCGGAAGCATTCCCGCGTGACGGCTCCGTCCCTCAGACCCGCCAAACGTAAATACGCGACCCGGGCGGCTCTTATCGCCGCATGCATCTTTCTGTTTTCCGGCATCGCCTATGCTTCCAGCCTGCTCTATACGATGCAGACAGATAAGGTTCGCGTAGAACTGACCCAGCAAGCCGCAGCCAGCCTACCCGCAAGCTTGTCCGCCGAGCTGACGCAATCGGTACGCGACATCCGCAGCCAGCTCGCTTCGGGCGAATCCGCTTACGTATACAGCGCGGAGCTTGAGAAGCAGAAGCTGCCGGCCCTGCTGAAAATTACCGCCCCCGCCGCCTATACGGACATCGACGCATGGAAAACGGAGACGAAGCAGCGCTTCGCACCGTTCAAGACGCCGACCGCGCTGCCGGCCGGATTCGCCTTCATCCGGGCGGAGCTGGAAGCTCCCGTCGGCGGCATCGACGCTGCAGCCTATGAGCAGTACCATAGCTTGCTTCGGAAAAAAGCCGGGGCAGCGAACCAAACCATCGTCTGGCAAAAGGCGCCTTCGGCAGATAAAGCCGTCTCTCCGATGGATACGCCCGGGCTAGTCTATGCCAACGGTGACGGAGAGCAAATCGAGGTACGTTACCAAGTATTCTCCGGAGACGATGCGATGACCGACATCCGCACCATAACCGGCGAATCAACGACCGCCGAGAACGTTTCCGTTTCGGGCAAAGACGGCTACTATACGTTGAACCGCAACCATATCCTCAGTGAAACGGGCGCGTTGCAAAGCTTGGCTTGGCTGGAGACGCAGGACGGCAGCACGATCCTGTACCAAGTGACGACCCCTTCGCTGAAAGTATCTCAAGACGATCTGCTGCGAATCGCAAATAGCTTACAATAACCTCTCGCAATAAAAAAGGGATCTCTCGTGCGCGATTTCGCGTATCGAAAGATCCCTTATAATCGTGTCTCAAGCGTAAATGTTGGTCCTTCCACCGATTTTGACGACAATCCGGCCGCGGGCTTCCGGCGGCAGCCAAGCAAGCGCCGCCTGGGAAATCGGAACGCGGGAAGACGCCGCTTCATACAAATAAACGAAATTCGGGTACGTCACCTGATCGATCATGTGAGCGGACTTTGTGGCGCCGGGCTTGCGGTGCTTATTGAGCTTGGCGATGATACCGGCTGCATTCGTAATGCCGATCCCATGGCCGAAATAGTTGTCGTGCCCGAGCTTCACTACGTTTTCCCCCTGCCACTCCATCCATTCCGGGTCGACGTCGGGATTTTTGAAATACAGGATATCGCCCGAATACGTCGGCATTTTCTCGGCAATCGTAATCAGCCGCAGGTCGCTGTCGACCTCCCACGAATACAAATACAGGTCGAAGAACAGCCGGTTGAACTTCTGATCTCCGATCGTCTCCAGCACCGCTTTGTACAGCACGATAATGATGGCGGTAGCGCATTCGAACGCATAGGCCCGGCCGTTTGAGAATATATCGCGGATCGCTGCGGCGGGCTGTACGTCCCGCCTCATCTTAAATCCGCCATCCTCGGTACGGGTCCAATAGGCTGCGTTGCAGCGCGATTTCTTGAAGGAAGCAAACGACGCCGCGCTGTTCTGCATATCTCTGGCCGCTTGGACAATCGCCGTCCGCAGCCTGAGCTCGAAGCGCAGCGCTCCTTCCGAATCATATTGGTACGTCGTGGGGCTCCTGTGTTTTTCCTCGTAGATGTCCCTCTCGGGCGGTTCCCAGGCGGATATATCGACCGACGTCTGGCCGTCCGCAATAACGATCATGGGGACCAGTCACCTCCTCGTCAGAGATGCGATACTAGCGCTCGCTCCCAGTATATGCCGGGGAGGGCAAGGATCAGACCCCAAAAAGCCTTAATCCATCTCGTAGATCGAGCCGGATTTGCTTGCGAACAGTTCGGCGTATACCTTCTCCGCATAGGCGTCCGTCATGCCGGAGAGATAATCGGCCACGAAACGCGGCCACGTCCAGCGGTTTTTATGCCGCTCGTAATTTTCGATCCAATCGGCCGGAATGATCAGGCGTCCTTCCTCAGGCACCTTGAAGCTGTCCCACAGCCGCCGGATCATAATTTCGCTGCGCTTCTGGAGCCGCTGCACACGGAAATCTTTGATCAGCGTCACCCAAGCCAGCTTTTTCAAAATTTCCATCGTTCGCAGCAGCTCCAAATCCTGCTGTCCGTCGCGAACGAACGTGACCCGCTTCCAGCCTTTCTTCGGATCGTCGATAATGCCGACCCGCCCGGCAAAAGCGCTCACCCAGCGGGCTTTCATCTCTCTCCGGGTCCGCGAAGCCTCGTTGTCGCACTCGGCGTAAATTTCCTCCCACTGCTCCAGATACGAAGCCAGCACGCGCTTGACCATCGCCTTGATATCGACCTGGTCCCAGCCGACCTCCAGGTTCCCCTGATCGCCTTCGATCTCTTCCACCAGATGCATAGCGAGCCGGTCGTCTTCGAAAAAGGTCCGGTTCATCTGAATTTTGCCGGCGCGGATGCCGTCCTCGATATCGTGCGTCGAATAGGCGATATCGTCGCTCAAATCCATCAATTGCGCCTCCAGCGTCGAGCAGCCGGCCGGCATGTTCCATTTGTCGCGAAGATAGCTGATGCCTTCCCATTCCATCGGATACACACCCTTAATCCGTCCGGGCGTATCCAAATTATACGGGTATTTATTAATCCCGAGCAGCACCGCCGCCGTCAAATCCAAGCCGCTGCCGCTTCCGGCGCGCTTCTCCAGAAACATCAGCAGGCGGAAATTTTGCGCGTTGCCTTCGTAAGCCAAGCCGTGCTCTTCGGCAAGCAGCCGGTCCAGCACTTCTTCCCCTTTGTGCCCGAACGGCGGATGTCCGAGATCGTGCGCGAGCGCAGCGCATTCCACAACAGCCGGGTCCATCATCAGACCGGGGTGCTCCCTGCGCTGCAAAAACTCATAGTGCTCACCCAGCCGCCGCGCCGTCTCGCGGGCAATTTGCGAAACCTCGATCGAATGCGTCAGTCTTGTCCGGTAATAGTCGCCGGACCCGGCGCCGAATACCTGCGATTTGCCCTGCAGCCGCCGAAAAGCCGGGGATTGGATGAGCCGCGCATAATCCCTCTCGTATTCATCCCGTTCTTCGCTGAACGTCCCGGCCACCGGTTCGTCCAAACGCAGTTTACGCAAGTCCATAATCATCCCCCCGCTACTCTGCTTTCCTATGTCATGAAAAATAACATCATAGGTTGTTGAGCAAATTGTAGCATATTCCTTTTGCAAAGGAAAAGGGGCGCCTCATGGGCTTGTCCTACGTCCTGCTGCCAAAGCGGATGCGGGGGCCGCCATGGTGCGGATCGCTTCCCGGCGAAGCGGAGGCAGCCTTCTTCTCCTGATCCGGATTGCCGTCCCCCCCGGGTTTGTGATCCGCCGCAGATTTGCCGTCAAAGGCGGGCTTGCCCTCCGTTGCGGGATTCCCGCCCGCCTTAGGTTTGCCCTCCGACTTGGGCTTCCCGTCGGCTGCGGGCTGGCTTGTGCCGCTCCCGCTCCCGTCAGCTTCCTTGCCGTATGTATATGCCGCTCCGATGTTCAGCTTGCCGCTCAGCTCCCGGATGCCCAATTGTCCAAGGTTGTTGTTCAAATCGATATGCTCGACGACCACTTTCTCAATAGATAACGTTTGGATCACGATGGCGGGTTGAGTCTGCTGGTCCTCCAGTTTCTCCATCAGCTGGTTCAGCCGTTCTTCCAGTAGACGGAGCCGCTGCGCTTCTTCGTGCTTGCCGCCTTGCTGCGGGGGCGCGTTGGCATTGGGCGTTGTCCCGAAAAGCGATTTCCTGTTCATCGTATCCCCACTTTTTTTAGAAATAATATCCAATCATTCGATCTCGATATGTTCGTCTTTGCGCCGCATTCTTTCGTAGTTGAGAATCAGCAGCCCCCGCTCGAAGCGGGCATGGACCGGAGACTGCTCTCCCAGCTGCGGCAGCGGGATCATACGCTCGAACGGGCCGTAAAAACGTTCCTTATGCAGCGGGACGACATTGTCCAACGGCGGCTTCGCAATCCCCCGCACGGTCAGTTCGTTGCCCGACAGCGTCAGCTCCACGTCCTCCTTGCACAGCCCGGGGAGCTCCAGCACGACCCAGTTCTCCTCCTCCCGCTCGTACAGATCGTACGCCGGATACCGGCTTGGCTTACTGCCCTCCGCGCCTTCGGAAGCCGCATCATCCTTTGCCTCGAATACAGACTTCCAAAAATCCCCTTTCTCGAGCTTCTGCGCCAGCTCCATCCACTGCTTCAGTTTATCCATGTCCATAACCCGAAGCCCCCCAACGGCCGACCGCCTCATAAACTGCTATTCAGAAAAAGTCCCGTTTCGCAGCTTCCGATACAGCCCTCTTGTCCCTTCCTCCCGCCTACCGCTGAATGTTAGATGGTATTCGTCACCGGAGAGCTCGGGCTGCCGAACGAATTCTGATTTTGATCAACAAGATCCGGGTCCACCCCGACATTGATCATCAACGAGGAAACGGGAGATAAGTCCCCGTTGGCAAAATTGGCGCCGACAACTTTCAAGTTGACCGTGTGGCCGTTTTGCACCGTCGTGCCGAAATCAATGTTCGCGTTTTTGGACAATCCGTTCGTCTTAATATTAAAAACATTAATAATGTTGGGCATCGTTGGCGCCTCCTTCTGCTTGCAAGCCCGCTGGTAAAGCTAAAGCGCATGCTTCATTTGGAAGAGAGCGTGAGCTCCCCTTGGTCGTTCAGATCGGGATCGATATAAATATTGCGCATCTCGGATCGTGGCGGGGATTCGTCCCCAAAGGACGCGTTGGTTCCTTGCGTTTTGGAACGAACCGTATGGCCGTGGTGGAACGTATCCCCGATGCTGAAGGAGCCGTTATTCGAGATGCTGTTGATTTTGATATAAAAAATATTAATCGCCGGCGTCGTCACAAGAACCCACCTGCTTTCGGCATTGATTCTATATTGTATGCGCGGAAAGGCAGTCATTTGCCCACCAAAGCAAAAAAAGCGCAAAAAGACGGCTGGACCATGGTCCAACCGTCAATTCGTTGCTGTGAGCAATCCGTTATTCAGCGTCCTGCGTAGCTAATGCCCTTCGGCATTCGGCCCGGCTCCCCCGCCTTCTGGATCTGCTGCCCCGGCGGTAGAAGGGGCTCCGGTATATTTGGCGAGATACTGCTTCCCGAACATTTCATCATATTGAAGCTCCCGGTACTTCTCCACATCGGCAGCGACCGAAGCCGGGACCGACGTAAACATCTGCCCGTCCGAATCAATCACGAGATTGCGCAGCAGGCCCGGCGTCTTCTTGGACAGCTCGGCATTGTACGCCAGCGCGGCCGGCTTCTCCATCTGCAGCCGGTCCAGCACGTAGGCGCTCAGGAACGAGTTGCTCAGCACCGGCACCTGCTCCTTCGCCATGTCGAAGTTGGACCACATCACAAAAGGCACGCTGTGCATCCGTTTTAGATCCTCGAGGGACCATTGATCCGATTTGGCCGTAGGAATGAACCCGGACTGCACATACGCGTCGTAATCATATCCAAGCATCGGCAGATGATCGCCATAGAACACGACAACCGTCGGCTCGCCGGACTTTTCGAAATGATCGATCAACAGCTGCAGGCTCCGGTCCGCATCGCGGGCGCCGTGCACGTACGTTTGCAGCGTATCGCGGGCCGTATCGTCAAGACTGCCTTGAACTTGAATAGGATTGTCGCTGCCGTAGCGATGATCGTCGTAAGGGCCGTGATTCTGCATCGTAACCGCATAGATGAACGTCGGGTTGTCGTTGGCCTCGACTTCCTTGATGATGCTCTTGGACACCTCGTCATCCGCGATGAAATCGCCGCGGTATTCGGGATTCTGGAAGCCGTCCTTGCTCAGGAAGCTGTCGAAGCCCATATGCTTGTAGACGTTCTCGCGGTTCCAGAACCAGCCTTCGTACGAATGGATGGCCGCGCTCTTGTAGCCGAGGCCCTTGAAATAGCTGGCCATGCTCGAAATCGGCTTACTGATATACTGCTGATACGGGACCGATCCGGCCGGCAGAAAACTCATGGACTGCCCGGTCAGCACCTCGAATTCCACATTGCTTGTGCCGCCGCCGAACTGCGGCGATAGCAGATAGCCCGACGTGCTCTCCTGCTGAAGCCGGTGCACCGTAGGCACCGGGTCTTCGCTGAAGGTGACGTTCGGCAGCAAGGTCGGGTCCCAGAACGCTTCGTTCATAATAAAAATGACGTTCGGCTTCACTCCGCTTGCGGCATTGGCCGTCGACGTACCGACCATATCGTTGAGGCTTTCGGCCAAACTGGCCATGGTAGGCTCACTGTAGCCCGGCGGCTTCGGTACGATTGTATTTTTTACGTTCATGGTGAACGCCAGGGACAGCCCATTCGTGCCGTAGTTTTCCTGCTGGTTCCAGACGATCTCGTTCACTCCCGCCCGGTCCAGCAGCGTTCCGGTCCAAGGAGCCCGTACGCCGAAGCTGTACAGAGCAAAAACGCACAACGCCCCTAGGACTACCCGGGTTACGGGACGCAGCGCTAACCGCGGCATCCATAGGCGGAACAGGAAGATTACTGCCACGACGGCAAAGACCAACCCGATCCGCACAAGGGCGGTATGAGTCGTGACCAGCGGCAGAATGTTCATGCTTTCCTTGTTCAGGAAAATATCCCATGGAAAGAAGGGTTCGCCGATCAGTTTTACCTTGAAATAACTGATCAGCGATACAATCGAAAGCACTAGGGCGCTAATGCCGGCAGACAGCACCAGCGACCCGATGATACAGTAAATCAACGCAAACACCAGAAACACAATCAAAGCATTCAATCCGAACAGCTTCCAATTGGCGGTTAGCCAAGTCCAGGTCTCGTGTACGGTTCCCCGTCCTATCAGTTCCATGCCAAATACCAGAAGCAGGGGAATTCCAATCATTGCGGCAACGATTAAGCTGTTCCATCCCATGCGGGCAAGCTTTGACCGTGATGACTTTGGCTGTCCTTGGGCGACCAAGGGACGCATCGCTTCTCACACTCCTATCAGCCCGCATATCATTCTTAATTGCGGAATCAAATTTTAACTTATTGTAAAGGCTAAATATTAAAGGAAAATGAATTTAAGATGAAAGGGAGAAATTGGTCCTTGCGGCTCATGACTTTATCCCCATTATCGGCAAAAAAGAGCAGGGCTCGCTCCGGAGAGGTTGCCTGCTCTTTCTTATTACCCAGATTTACAAAAGGTTAACACTTATGGGGCCTCTGGCTGCCATTTTTTTATTTTATACAGCCGCCACTCGTTGTCAAAATCATGATACAACTCGGCCCATTCGTTGCCCTTTTCGTACAAATCCTTGTATTTCGTATTAATGGCGCTTTTATCGGCGTTCGGCAGCGGCCGCGGGATCAGAATAGTGTATTGGTGAAAAGAGGTAATTCAGGAATGCGGTCTCATTGCAGGATAGCCATTCCGGTACGATGCACAAAAAAAGCCGTGCGCGACTCTTGCACTTTCCGAGTCACGCACAGCTTGTGTCGAAAGCTTACTTGCCGCCAAGCACGGCTTCGATCCGCTCCAGCTCTTCGCTGCTGAATTCGAGCTTGCTTACCGCGCCTACGGCATCCTCGATCTGGCTTACCTTGCTCGCTCCGATGAGAGCGGAGGTTACACGGCCGCCGCGGAGCACCCACGAAATCGCCATCTGTGACAGCTTCTGGCCGCGCTCCCGGGCGATGTCGTTCAGCTTGCGCACCTTGCCCATTACTTCGTCTGTTAGCTCCTCCGGCTTCAGGAAGACGCTCGAACCGGCCGCGCGGGAATCTGCCGGAATTCCGTTCAAGTAACGGTCGGTCAGGATGCCTTTGTAAAGCGGCGAGTAAGAGATGCTGCCGACGCCTTCCCGCTCCAGCAGATCCAGCAGGCCGTCCTCGACCCAGCGGTCCAACATGGAGTAGCGCGGCTGATGAATGACGCACGGCGTGCCGAGCGATTTCAGCATGGCGATCGCCTGCTCCGCCCGGTCGGCGCGGTAATTCGAGATGCCGACATACAGCGCTTTCCCTTGGCGAACGAGGTGGTCGAGCGCACCCATCGTTTCCTCCAGCGGGGTGTTCGGGTCCGGACGGTGATGGTAATAAATATCGACGTAGTCCAGTTTCATCCGTTTAAGGCTCTGATCGAGACTTGCGATCATATTTTTGCGGGAGCCCCATTCGCCATAAGGTCCCGGCCACATGTAGTAGCCCGCTTTCGTCGAAATGATCAGCTCGTCGCGGTAGTTTTGGAAATCGGAATGGAGTATTTTGCCGAACGTTTCCTCTGCCGATCCCGGAGGCGGTCCGTAGTTGTTCGCCAAATCGAAATGCGTGATGCCCAGGTCAAAGGCGCGCCGGACCATAGCCCGGCCGTTCTCATAGACGTCACCGCCGCCAAAGTTGTGCCACAAGCCCAAGGAAACGGCCGGCAGCTTCAGCCCGCTGGCCCCGAGCCGGTTATATTTCATCGTGTCATAGCGATCGCCGCTTGGTAAATAAGACATATTCGCAACTCCTCCTTAGGAAGATGATTTAACCTGCACTGCTTGTTCCATTGTAGCGCGCCCCGCTGGAAAATCGTATGTCAGCATGTTGGATAAAATATAGTATAATGTCACTTGATCCCTTTCCTAGCGAAGCGGACTTAAGGAGCGGAGGTGGCAGTCCAATCGTGTATGCCTTTAATTACGTTCACAGTCCCGGACCTCACGAGGCGGGTACGGACTTAAAGCTGTATTACTGCGGGATGGAGGACTGCGCACCCGGACACTCCTGGGGGCCCGGTCTGAAGGATCATTATAAAATTCATTACGTCCATCGCGGACGCGGCGTGTACCGGACTCCTTGGCAGACGTACGAGCTGTCGGCAGGATACGGCTTTCTCGTATCCCCGGATACGGTATCGTCCTATCAGGCGGACTTTGACGAGCCTTGGACGTATTCCTGGGCGGCTTTCAACGGGGTGCAGGCGAAGCATTATTTGCAGCGGGCCCGCCTCAGTCCGGAGCAGCCGGTCTTCGAGTGCCGCAGGCCGGAGGTCATCGAAGCCTGCCTTCAGCGCATGTTCGAGGCCGGCCGAAGGTCTCCGAGCCGGGATATGAGGCTGCTTGGCGCGCTGTATGACTTTTTGTCCGTACTGACCGACGAAGCTTATGAGGTAGAGGACATGCCGCCGGAAGCTTTTGCTCCGATGCGGGATAGATATGTAAAACAAGCGTTGGAGTTTATCGAAACGAACTATTCGAGGAATTTTACGATAGAGGAGCTGGCCCAGTCGATCGGCCTCGGCCGGAAATACTTGTCCCGGCTGTTCAAGGAAGCGCTTGGCGTATCGCCGCAGCACTTCCTCCTCCGGTATCGTATGGACAAGGCTTGCGAGCTGATGAACAACGGCGCGCTGTCGATCGGCCAGATTGCCTATTCGGTCGGCTATAAGGACCAGCTGTTGTTTTCACGCATGTTCAAAAAGATGAAGGGCCTGGCTCCCAGCCATTACAGGAACCGGTAGACTCGGCGGCGCTGCCGTCACATCGGTCCGTGAAACCTCCCTATCGTTTGTCCGTACTACCTACTACTTCACGAAACGGGAGGAATCGCGATGCTTAAACATTTGCTGAAAAAAATCGTTCACTCCGTCACGCATTCCAAACAGGGCCACTACCGGCACGGAAGCAGCTCGCACCGGTTCGTCCAGCCGCGGCGCTATTCGTCGTCAGACCACCGGCACCATTCCGGACACGGCCACGGCCACGGCTATTATAAGAACAAATACCGGCGTCACTCCAGCGCCTGATTTGCGCCTGCTGCATTTTGCAGCCTCTGCAGCGTGTTGTCCAATTCCAATCGAAACGTTTCCGTATCCGCATAAGGCGGCTCCACTTGCAGGAGCCGCCTTATCATATGCTTGACGCCGTCGGACACGGCAAGCTCCTCCTGCCAGTCGGCCGGCGGCTGCCCGGGGCGTTCTTGATACGAAGAATACAGCAGAAACAACAGCAGATGCCCTACCGCGTACAAATCGCTCTGCACCTCGGGCATTCTCCGCTTCCTGAGCTCCTCGTCCGCATACGACTCCGCCGCTTCTTCGCCGATCCGTTTGGCCAAGCCGAAATCGATCAAGTAAAGCCGCTCCTCCCGGAGGATCACGTTAGGAATCCGGATATCGAGATGGACGATGCCCCGGGCATGAACGAAGCTGACGATCTCCATCAGCTTGGCGATCCACCGCAGGCTTTCGAGCTCCGAGAACGGCCGCTCCTGTTCGAACAGCAAGTCCTCGATCGTATGCCCTTCGATCAGATCGATCGCGATGCAGAGCCGGTTCCTAAGCCGGAACGAGCCCCGGAAGCCGGGAATGCCCGGGTGCTTCAGCCCGCTCAACAGCTCCGTCTCCCGCTCCAGCAGCCGCTCGGCCAGCTCCCCCTTGCTCGGCTTGGACTGCTTGACCACCACGTGCTCGCCGGTACGGATATCGCGGCACCGGTATGCTAGCCCGTAGCTGCCGCTGCCGAGCGAGCGGACGATTTCGTAGGTACCCGCCAGCAGCCGCCCCTCCGGCTCGGGGTAATCGATCCAGGCTTGCCGGATTCCTTTAAGATAGTTTAGCATCGATGCTCCTCCAACCCGTTCGAGTCTTCTCGTGCCTTCTCGCATTTGCAATTCGCTTGCTCCTACATACGAAACGGCGCCGATTCCGGTTCCCGGAAAAACCCGGGAAACCTCCCGTACAGAAGGAAAAAAGCGCCGATCCCGGCGGGTCCGCGCTTAACGGCATATAACAATGTGCCGGGAAAACGAGCCTTTGCGCACAACGCACCGCTCCAGAACGGCGAACCCGGCCTGCCCGGCGAGCGTCTCCACCGGTTCGGTGGACACGATAACGGCCCGCTCCGCCAGCCGCCGGACATTCCCGAGCAGGCGAAGCTGTTCCTCCGGCGAAATGACCGAGCACAGGTTGTACGGCAAGTCGAGGACGGCGGCATCGTACCGCCCGCTCACGTCCCCGATCTCCGCCACGCGGACGACGTCCGGTAGTCCGAAGTGGGCGAGATTCGCGCGGGCGCCGCGGACCGCAAGCGGATTGATGTCGGAGCCGACGATGTCGATCCCCATCGAGAGCGCCTCGACCAGCACCGTGCCGATGCCGCAGCACGGATCGACCGCCCGGATGCCTGCAGGATGCGGCACGGCAAGGTTGACTACCGCCCGGGCGACCCGCGTGCTGAGGGCGGTGGAATAATTATGCGGTTTATGGCTGTGCTTCAGCCAGACCGCTTCGTTCTGCCGGCAGGGGCCGAGCACCCAGCGACCTTCGCCGGTGCAGGCGAAGCCCAGCAGCCAGTCCGGTTGGCGCATATCGGCCCGGCCGCGGATGCGTGCGCCGAGCTCCCGCTCCATGGCGCGCTGCTCCTCGTACGCGGCATGGCAGCCGGCCTTGACGAAGACGACCTTGAACGAGCCGCCGTGCAGCTCCAGCATCCGGGCCAGCTCCCCGAGCTCCTGCAGGCTGGCGGCCTCGCACAGCACATCAATACGCTGCTTGACGAACGGGCTGCGGCTCGGATCGACGTCCGCAGGACTCTCCAGCCAGCCGTCCCGCGCTTCCGCGCCAAGCAGCGTGCGCAGCTCAAGCGCGCACAGCTCCGCCTCGTCCTCGTGACAGGCGTAGGTATACAAGTATGACACCGGTCTCGTACCGGACAATTTCATGGGCAGGTCTCCCCTTATCTTTGCACAAACCTTCAAGTCTGGTTGTAATCTTATCAAAGGGGGCGGCCGTATTCAAATCGGCGCCAGTTTATTCCCAGGAACGAGCCCCTGTCAGATTTTAATGGCGCCCGAGGCCAGACCTTGGACAAATTGCTTCATGCCGAAGATGAACAGCAGCAGCAGAGGAACACTCGCAATCGCATACCCGGCCATCAATTGCCCGTAATCCCCGGATAGCTGGGAACCGCCGAAAGGAAATGACGAGGTAGGCATTCTATACCAGAGCTTCAACAACATGATGGCGCGCATCCGTAAGCTGCTGGAGGACGTGTACGAGAGCGGCGTCCGGCTCAAGGAAGCCGAGCTGCGGGCGCTGCAGGCGCAGATCAATCCGCACTTCCTGTACAATACGCTCGATTCGGTGAACTGGCTTGCTTTGGAATCGGGGGTCGATGAGATTGTGGAGATAAACTCCTCGCTATCCAGCATGTACCGCTATATCATGAAAGATGCCCATGAGATGGGGGCCGCTTCCAGCGCGGCGCTCATAAACGCTTCGAGAAGCTGTGCATAGAGCAGGTGTCCGTCGTTGTTCAGATGGACCTCATCTTCGCTGATCATGTCCCAAGTGAGCGAGCCGGAGGCCATCCGGCGGTAAATTTCGCTTGCCATATCAACAGAAGGTAGCCGGTAATGCTCGGCCACCTCCTCATGATTGCACACATTCACGTGCGGCCTGCCCATTTTGAGGAAATATGGATATCCCGACCGCTTAGCCATATAGATAAAGCAAATATCCATATGCGGGTTCAAGGTACGAGCATGTCGTACAATCCCTTCCATCGCCCGCACCGAGGGCAGCCGCCTTCCGTTATCGTTCGCTGCAAACTCGACAAATAAGAGATCCGGCACACAAGTGCGGAAAACGTGGCTCTGTAGCCGGTAAGCTCCGTAGACCGAGTCCGTTCCTCCGACCGCGGCATGAATGAAGCGAAAAGCCGTTTGCTTGAAGCTGTCCGTCAAATACTGACTAAGCCTCGCCCGGTAGCTCGTTTGCTCGGGATCGGACGCCCCGTTTCCCGCCGTCACTGAGCCTCCCAGAAAAGCAATCGTGACGCTGCCGCCGCTTTTCAGCTTCCAGGCCGTTCTCCCGATTCCTTCGCGAAGCGAATAGTGAGTTCTGCATTCCACACTTGACGACAACCTAAGCCCCCCTATGTTGTGACATACCGTAATATCGTACCTGTCAATTTTCACCCGCCATTCCACTGTACCGAAAGGAGCGCATCCGCAGCAAGGTAACAAAACTTCGATTTGGTGGAGGATTCTATGGTTAAGGGACGAAGCGAATTCACTATAACCAAATTTTCCATTCCTTACCGCAACCGCTTCATTGCATAATAAGTTGTGTAGACGATAGGTCGAACATAAAAAAGAGGTGACGGAATGTCCATTGAACTGCGGCCCTTGCGGCTGTCGGATGATTACGAAGCGTTAGCGGCACTGTTGAATACCTACCGGTCGGAGCCTTGCACGGCCCAAAGGCTGGAGGAGGACGATGCCAAGCTATATACGGTCGGCCATACGTATCTCGATGACAACGGCCTGCTGGCCGGCTATGACCGCACCCGGCGCGTTGCCGTGACGGAGCAGGATGTCATTGTCGGATACGTCTGGTCTTGGCGAGCGCCATGGACGGAGCCGGGACATCTCAATAACACGCTTATCGTGGACGGAGAATACCGCCGGCAAGGAGCCGGACAGCTGCTGTTCGAACATGTCATCGATTGGGGAACCGCTCTCGGGGCAACTACCCTCGTCACGGAGGTCTGGGACAATCACCCGGATGCGCTGCAATTTGCCGAGCGCCGGGGGTTTGCGGTCGAACGGCACGCTTTTCAATCGGTGCTGAAGCTGGATCGGGTTGACCCGGAGCGCCTGCGCGAGGCCGAAACGCTCAAGCTGTTGGAGAGCGGAGGAGTGCGGTTCCTGACGCTGGCGGACGAGCCCGACGAAGAGAGCGAGCGGAAGCTGTACGAGCTGTACAAGGAGACGCTAGTAGACATTCCGGGGTACACGGGAGAGGTTCCCGACTTTCAGGAATGGCGCAAATGGTATCTTATGGCCGAAGGTTACGCACCGGAGCGAGTGATCATTGCAGCGGACGGCGACAACTATGTCGGAGTAACCAATGTGCTTCACAATCCACAAACCAACGGGATGTATCACGAGTATACGGGCGTGAAACGGGCCTACCGCGGGCGCAAAATTGCGCTGGGCTTGAAAGTCAAAGCCATGCTCTTGGCCAAGGAACGAGATGCCGCCTATATCCGCACGGACAACGATTCCATGAACGCGCCCATTCTCCGGATCAATCGCAGTCTGGGCTATGAGCCGCTGCGGGGGACTTACAGGCTAACCGCCAAGCTGGGGGAAGTGGCGCGGATCGCGGCCCGGAATTAGCAGGATCGCTTGAGCTTGAACGGCGCGCGGACTATTGCAAGCGGAGCGATTACCCATTAAGCTATTCGAAGCGCATCCAATGCCTAAGCCCATTTCGGTGGGAGCAGTCCGGCTATCGACTGGAGCGGGCTTCGGGCTGCGCATACTTCCGGGCTATCGAAGCCGCGGCTTATAAGGGGAACTTGGTTGAAGAGAGTGAATGTTGCATCCGCTGTGATCACCGATGATAACGGGAATTTATTAATCGTGCACAATACAAGAGGCGATTCCACGTATTGGAGCCTGCCGGGCGGCGCGGTAGAAGAAGGAGAAACGTTGGAGCAAGCCGTCCTGCGCGAGGTGAAGGAAGAAACCGGCTACGATATCGCCGTTACCGGATTAAGCTCGCTGAGGGAAGTACTATTTACGGAGCGGGGAAACCATGCCTTGGTCGTTACTTTTTTTGCCAAGGTGATCGGCGGGGAAATGGGCATCCATGATCCGGATCAAGATATTTTGGAGGTAAGATGGGTCGACCTTCAGACCGCAAGGGAGCTCATGCCCGCCTTAATGGAGCAATTAAAAATAAACTCCGCTACCAGCCCATCCCCGGCGTTTTATGCGTTTGAGGGACAAGTTTGAGAACGACTGGACAAAAAAATCGGCCCTGCCGCATAAGCAAGGCCGATTTTCCATGAAGCTCCATATTCGCAATGGTCATCGAAAGGGGTTTCTCCCCTAGCTTACGGAAACTTCATAATTCCCATCACGTGATCGAGAGGAATATAGCCGATGTTGCGGCTGTCGCTGCTGTTATTCCGATTATCCCCCATCACAAAAACGTGCTTGTCGGGAACCGTCCACTTCCGGTCCGAGCTAAAAATCATAGCCTCTTTCACGTAAGGCTCCTGCAGCGCTTTCCCATTCCGGTAAACTTGATTTTCCTTGAACTCCAGAACGTCGCCCGGCTTGCCGATGACTCTTTTGACAAAAAAAACATGCTCGTTCGTGTTCCCTCTAAAGTATTGCACCAAGGGATTCTCCAGGATGCTGTCCGTCAACGTCCGTTCCCGGTTAACACGACTGTCGATCACGACGATATCGCCGTACTCCGGCAAATAAGATAAGGTATGAGATAATTTCGAAACGTAGATTCGCTGATCGTTCTGCAAAGTAGGCTCCATGGAATGCCCTTCGACCTTGAATGGCTGGAAAACAAAGATGCCGATGACCAAGGACAGTACAAAAGCCATGGAGAATGCGCCAAGCCAGTTTCCAAGTTCTTTTAGTGCTTTCATCAGGCGGCCGCTACCTCCCTATAGGCATTATTAGTTTCCATTATTTTGGAAATGATCGGAAAATGCAAGTTTTGGCTCAGCGAATAAGCGTTTTCTCTCTGAAGTGTAAGAAAGAAAGACAAGACCCTCGCGTCCTGTCTTTCTCCATCCGTGCAGCCCCGGCTTGCGTGCCGATTTACTGAATCCTCGCATACGGCGAATCCAGGTGTCCGATTTCGTCGCTGATCGCTTTCATTTTCGCATCCAGCTCGACGGTTAGATGCGCGGCAGACAGCAGCTCCTGCTTTAGGCGGTCCGGAATGTCCTTGTTGTACTTGTAAAAAATTTTATGCTCCAGGCTGGCCCAAAAATCCATCCCCAGCGTGCGCAGTTGGATTTCGGCTTTGACCAGCTGCGTGCCCTTGGAGAGCAGCACCGGAACTTCGACGATCAGATGCAGGCTCTGATACCCGTTCGGCTTCGGATTGCGGATGTAATCCTTGCATTCGATGATTTTCATATCGTGCCGGTTGTTCAGAATTTCGTACAGATCGTAAATGTCGCTCAGAAACGAGCAAATAATCCGCACGCCGATAATATCGTTCAAGTGGTCCCGCGCAGCAACAAGGCTGATCGGCAGCCCCTTGCGCTGCAGCTTGTTAATGATGCTTTCGGGCGATTTGATCCGGGTCTTGATATGCTCGATCGGGTTGTAGTTGTAAACGTGCATGGCCTCTTCGTTAATATGCCGGATCGTCGTGCTCAGCTGCTCCATCGCAAATTTGTAAGGCAGGAACATCTCTTTCCATTCGCCGGCTGCTTTCAATTTATCGATCATAATCTGGTCCCTCGTCAATTAAGTATTGGATTAGACCACCCAATGGAGTCCTCCTTTATCATAAAAAATTATGGCGCCCGAAGCAATTTTGTGAAAATAATGTGGACAAAATCCCGCCGGTTCCAACGACCCGCAAAACGGCAAAAACCTCCGGCAGGCGGCGCGGAGCCGTCTCCCGGAGGGTGCCTATTACAGCTTCAAGCTGACGATCAGCATAACAGCCAGCGTTAGCGTCATGAAGCCGGCCGTCGCTGCCACATAGCCGCCGATGCGGGCCGGAGCGGCCGCTCCTGTCCCTTGCCCGTTCTCGGCGTTCAGCCGCTTTTTCAACCGGCTGCCGAGGATACCTGTCAGCACGACGGCGATCAGGATGACCATCCCGCCGCCTTTTTCCATGACCTGCAGCCATAGCGGCTTGCTCTCCGCAGGAATATTCATTTGGACGATCATGACGACGCCCGAGATCAGAACGACGAGCGCGCTCGGATGGGCGATTGTGCTGATCACGCGAAGCGTTCTGTGGGCCAAGGCGCGCAGCTCCCCGGAACCGGGTCTTTGGTTAAGCAGCGGCAGCATGACGACCGCCGTCAGGCCCGAGCCGAGCCATAGGGACAAGCCGGTCAGGTGCAAAAACAACAGAAAGCCGAACATGAGATATCCCTCCTATATTCAGTGATTATCGCTAAGCGGCTTCCGTTTTCCGGTCAGCACCAGAATCGAGGGCAGCAGCAGCCCGCGGACGAGGAACGTATCGATCAAGATCCCGATCGTCATCGTCAGACCGAACAGAAACAGCTCCTGCAGCGGCTGGGTCATCAGCACTCCGAAGGTTGCCGCGAGAATGAGGCCCGCGGAGGAGATCACCCCGCCCGTTAACGACACGCCGCGGCTGACCGCTTCGCTCCACCCCGTCTTACGCGCCTCTTCCTTCACCCGGGAGACGAGCATGATGTTGTAATCGACGCCCAGCGCGACCAGGAAGACGAACGTATAGACCGGCAGCCGGTAGCTGATCGCGTCATAGCCGAGCAGGCTGTGTGCAATTCCCCAGCCGAGCCCCATCGTGGCCGCATAAGACAGCAGAATGGTCAGCATCATGTACACCGGCATCAGCAAGGAACGGGTCTGAAGCCCGAGCATGACGGTAATCAGCAAGCCGATCAGCGAAAACAGGACAAGCGTATCCCGCTCGTTCATCGCTCTGACGTCAAGCTGCTGCGCGGTTTGGCCGGCAAAATGCAGCGAATCGCGCAGCGGATCGAAACCGCTATCCTTCAGCATCGCCTCGGCGTTCCCCCGCCATGCGTTCAGCGCGTCCAGCGCTGCGGGATCATACGGGTTGCCCTTCACAAGCAGTTGCAGCCGGACGGACTGCCGGTCCTGCGACAACATGTTCGCGGGCCATTCGCCTCGCGCGGAGTCCGGTTTGGGTTCTACCGATTCGACGCCCGTCTGCTTGGCGAGCAAGCCGGTCAGCGAGGTCAGCTTCTCCCGGAACTGCGGCTCCTCCGTCAGCGGACGATCGGACTGCAGGATGACCGTAACCGGCGCCAATTGGCCCGGCGGATACGACTGCTCCAGAAGCTCGAACCCTTGACGGGAGGATGCCGTATCCGGGAACGACTTCAGCAGATTGAACGAATACTTCATGCCGCTGATATTTAATGAAGCGAACAACAGCAGCACGGTGAGGACGCCCGCCGTCATGCCGGGGCGTCTGGCGACCAGCGAGCCTGCCTTGGCCCACAGTCCCGCACGCCGGGTGTCCCGCTCTTCCAGCTTCGGTACGAAGGGCCAGAACGCTTTGCGCCCGACCAAGGTGAAAACGGCCGGAATCAGCGTCAGTCCACTCAGCAGAATGACGACCATGGCCACGGCGAATACTGGCGCAAAATAGTGGTACGGCTTAAAGACGGCCGCGAACAGCACAAGCACCGCAACGAGCACCGTTCCGCCGCTGAACAGAATCGGCTCCGCCACCTGATTCATCGCCAGGCGCATGGCGTCGTGCTTCGAACCGACCTTGCCGAGCTGCTCCCGGTAACGGGAGAACACGAACAAGCAGTAGTCCGTTAAGACCGCGAACAACAAAATCATCATAATGGACAGCGCCTGCTTATCCACGACAAGCCAGCCGTTCTTGGCGGATAGCCCCAATATCCGGTTCACGGCCTCGTACACGACGCCCGAGATGACCAGCGGAAGCACCGCAAGCAGCGGAGAACGGTAAATCAGAAGCAGAATGACGAGAATCAGCCCGACCGTCGCAAGCATGAGTACGAAATCGGCATTTTTGAACAGCGCTATCGTATCTGCGGCAATGCCGGCCGGCCCCGTCATTTCAAGCTGCAGCTCTCCAAGGCCGATCTTCCCGGCCTGCTCCCGGATTTGCTTCAAGGTATCGTATATCCGGTCCGACTCCAAGCCCTTCTCCAACGTTACGTTCAGGAGCAGCGTCTTGCGGTCCTCCGAGAACAGCCGGTCCTGCGCCGCTTCGGGAAGCCGGTGGAATGGCAGCGCTCCGGTGACATGCCGCGGCTTCCCATCGGAAGCGAGCCATTCGCTGAGCTCGCGGATTTTGGCCCGCTCCTCCGCGGTTATCGCCTGCTTCCCGTGCAGCACCAGCAGGGCGGTTAAGCCGTCGGCGGACGGAAACTCCTCGTCCATGATCTGCTGGGCTGCCGCGGACGGCGTATTTTCTTTGACGCTTCCTTCTCCGCTGCTGATAGCGAATTTTTTGGCAGACGGCGCCGCCGCGGCCAGCACAACGACAAGCAGAAGCCAGCCGGCGACGATGCTTTTGGCCCCTTTGGGGCTGCTCACCCACGAGGAAAATGTATGCAAAGCGCGAAGCATTTTTTCGATTCAACCTCCTGTCCTTGATCTCACTTCGGATTCTAGGACAGAAATATGAATGGAAGATGAATGAGAGATTACGATAATAAACGGGGCAGCCGGACGGTGAATACCGTTCCTTCGGAGACGCGGCTGTACACGTCGATCGTACCTTCGTGGAGCTCGACGATTTTCTTGACAATGGCGAGCCCCAGTCCGCTGCCGGAGCGGGAACGGGTTCTTGCTTTGTCCGCTTTGTAGAAGCGGCCGAAAATATGTGGCAGCTCGGACTCAGGAATACCCATACCGGTATCGGAAACCCGAACGATGATGTTTTCCTCTACCACAACGCCGATGGTCAGTACGTCGCCGGAATCCGAGAATTTGATCGCGTTCGTAATCAAATTAAGCCATACCTGATGCAGCAGCTCGCGGTCGGCATGGACGACGATCTCCGGGAGGTCCAGCTCGACAGTGATGCCTTTTTCCATCCACTGCCACTCCGTCACGAGCACCGCCTGCCGAAGCTGCTCGTCCAAGCGGAAGCTCGTTTTCTTGATAACGCCCGTTTCTTTGTCCAAGGCGGCGAGCGTCAGCAGCTGCTTGCTAAGCGACGAAAGCCGTCTGCTCTCCTCCTCGATAATGTGCAAATACCGCTGCGCTATCTCGGGCGGCAATTCCCCCGACTGGATCGCTTGGGCGAAGCCCTGGATCGACGTTAACGGGGACTGGATTTCATGGGAGACGTTGGCGACGAATTCCTGCCGCATGCTGTCGAGCTGGCGGAGCGCTTCAGCCATATGCGCGAAGTGGCGCGCCAGGTTGCCGATTTCGTCGGCGCGCGCAACGTCGAGCCCGATCTCGTAATTTCCTCCGACAATGCGGGTGGTCGCCTCCGTCAGCGCTTTGACCGGCTTGACGATATACCGCGTGCAGACAACGATGAGCAGCATGCTGAATGCAAACGTCGCCGCGAGTAGCACCGCCATGAGCAGACGGACCTCCCCGATCTGCTGCTCCAAGGCCGGCCGCAAAAATAGCGCATGGCGTTCTCCCCGGATATCGACCGGGATGCCGACCGTGTTGCGCAGGCTGCTTTCGAAAAAGCCCGTAATCGTCAGCAGGCGGGGCTCCTCCGTGATACCGCGGTAGATTTCGCCGTCCAGCACGCGGCGGATTTGATCCGGCGCGCTCTGCGTATGCCGGAACGGCTCGCCGTAGAAGACGCCTTGCCCTTTGCCGTCCACAAGGTACATCTGAAAGCCCAACTGGGCGATGCTGCGAAAATAGCCGTCCGGATCGGTATCCGGGATCCGTTCGAACAGCGTCCGGATTTCTTTGGCGACCTTCATGATCTTCTGTTCGTTATATTCCCGGATCTGGGTCCGGTAATACACGTTAGCCACCAGCAGGGCAAACACGCCGCTGACCATGGCGATCAAAATATACGTTGCGACGATCCGCACATACAGCGTCTTCATTCGCCCCGCACCTCAAGCTTGTATCCCAAGCCGCGTACGGTCGTGATGACAAAATCGTCCGTCACCGGGGAAAACCGCTCCCGCAGCCGTTTCACATGGACGTCGATCGTCCGGCTGTCGCCTTCGAAGTCGGCGCCCCAGATGAGCTGCACCAGTTGCTCCCGGGTAAAGATGCGCCCCGGATAGCTGGCCAGCTGGCACAGCAGCTCGAATTCTTTGAGCGGGAGCGTCATTGTCCGGTCGCCGACCCGGATCTCGTAGCTGCTGCGGTCAATGACCGTCTCGTTTAACCGGATTTTCGCCGACGATACCATCTGATACCGCCTCAGCAGCGCCTTGATCCGAAACAGCAGCTCCTTCGGCTCGAACGGCTTCACGACGTAATCGTCGGTTCCCGACAAGAAGCCTTTTTCCTTGTCCTCGACTTCGCCTTTGGCCGTCAGGAGAATGACGGGAATGTCATAGTGGCCGCGAATGTCATGGCACAGCTCCCAGCCGTCCTTGCCCGGCATCATAATGTCTACGACCGCCAGATGGATCTGTTCGCGCTCCATCAGCTCCGCGGCGGCCAGCCCATTGTCCGCTTCGTAGACGACATAGCCTTCCCGGCTTAGAAAAAAGCGGAGCAGCTCGCGAATATGCGCGTCGTCATCCGCCACCAGTATATGTACTCTCAAGTCGATTCACCTGCCGTTGGGAAATACGTTCCGCCATTCCGCCAATAGCTGCGAATCGTTCGACGGATCGTTTCACTCTCATCATGCCCGATTTGTTCCACGTTTTCAAACATGAGGCTGATCCGCCCGGAAAATAAAAATCGGAGCCCATAAAGGGGAGCTCCGATAATGAATGACCTGGACTTGGAGGAATGCCGGACGTCAACTTTACAATCGCGCTTTTCTTTGTTGGATAAGCCATGGTATAGACAGTAATAATAACGCAATCCCGACGGCCAAATACCGGCCTTTCCCCTCATACGAAAGGACAAGGACAAGCTCCCGCCAAGTTGAGGGGCCGGAATTGACACAACCATGACAGTAAGGATAAGCAAATATAAAGGGCAGTATTCCAATAAACGTAACAATGGTTCCGAAAAGCAGCAATACAACAGAAAGTTTTTTCATCATCAAGCCCCCTGTCTTCATTCCATTTTATCACAGCAATTGAAACCGTTTCATTCTCCAGACAAAAACAGGCCCGACCCGCTACCGCGGCCCAAGCCCATCCCTTTCTACATCACATCGGCTGTATTCGCTTTCAACTCCGGTGCGGATGAAGCTTCCTCCGTCCCGCGATATCGCGTGGACACCCCGAATACGGCAATAGCAGCCGCACACAACAGCCAACAGGCTCCGAAAAAGACAAACACGCTCAAATAACCGTACCCGGAATACAGGAAGCTGATAATAAAGGGACTGACCATATTCGCCAGCCGGCCGATGCCGTACGTCAGCCCGTTCCCCGAGCCGCGCGCTTCGGTCGGATACAATTCGGGTGTATAAATATACGCGATGGAGCTGAAGGTCCGCTCGAACATGTGCATCAAAAATCCGCATACAATAATGACCAGCGGCAGCGCCACCATGCCGTACAGCAAGCCGAGTCCCATAATAATCACGGAGAGAACGGCGATCGCCCACCTGCGCTCGACCCGGTCGGAAATACGGGAGGCGATAAAAGCGCCGAGCGGTGCTCCCAGCGTGCCCAAAGTGACGTAAGCGATCGATTTTTCAATCGTAATCCCCTGCTTGACCAGCAGCGTCGGCACCCAGGTGCCAAAACCCTGGATCGCGATGGTCGAGGTGGCCCACATAGTCATCAGCACGAGCGTTCTCCCCAGCAGCGAGCCTTTAAACAACTGGGAATACGGGACCGCTTTCTTCGCCGCATGGTGCAGCGAATCCCCGGATACCGGCTCGGGCGCCGGCAGCTTGCCTGTTTCCCGCTCGACTTCACGTTCGATTTTTGCCATAATCTCATGGGCTTTGTCCCATTGTCCGCGGGCTTCGTGCCATCGGGCCGACTCTTCCAATTTTCTTGCGATAAAGGGAAATACGATGCCGATGCCTCCGAAAATAAATACCGCCCTCCAGCCCCAAGGAGCCATCGGAATGACCGATTTGGCCACCCAACCTGCCGCAGGAATGCCGCAAATTCCGATCGTAATGCATAACGCCTGGTATTTTCCCTTGACCTTGGACGGAAAAAACTCGCTAATGTAGGTACTCGCCAAGATGGTAACGGCGCCGATGCCTACGCTGGTCAGAAAACGAAGGATACCAAGCGCTACCGGATTCCACGCCAACGCCGACAGCATGGAAAACGCCGAAAACCACGTAACCAGAAGGACCAGCCCTCTTTTTCGCCCGAAACGGTCCGAAAACCATCCGCCGAATGACGCGCCGAGAAACATGCCGAAATACGATACGGAAGTAATAAACGCGATCGTATTCGTGGTAATGTTCCACTCTTGCACAAGCGCCGGGGCAACATATGAAAAGGTGTTCAAGTCGCAGAAATCGAAGAAATAAGCAAAGGACAGGATCACAAGAACCATTTTATGAAATCTGGAAAGGGGCAGTCTGTCCAAACGATTTTTCACATTGGTCGAATTCATCGGATGCGTCGTATTCAATCGCCGTTCCTCCCTTTGGATAGTACCATCGTAATTCTAATTGAATGCGTTTTCAATATCGTTCGTGTTTTATCCCCGAGTCAGACTATGCAGACCCGGCAAAAATAGCAGAGCTGCACACCTTAGGCGCGTAGCTCCTCTTCCTGCTTCTGCAATACGGTTACGGGAACATGGGCGTAGCCCTCGATCAGCCTTCTCGCCGTCCTGCCGTTGGCGGCTCGCGTTACCGCCCAGTCGTCTCCGTTTCGTTCCACCGTCGCTTCCGCGTACAAAACCCCCGACGGGTGGCCGATCCGAATCCCCGACTCCGAGGCCTTAGCGAGTTGGTTCGGAATCGTGTCCGGTATGCCCGCAGCCGCGGCCAGAGCTATTGCTCCGCTGACGGCGTGCGCCCGGTGCAGCCGTCCCATCGAAATGTATCGCGAGACGATATCGATATCCTGCGAGCTCACAACCTTGCCGCCGCCTGCCGTATTATAGCCCGCCGGGGAAGCGACCATCGCAATTTTGGGCAGCGCATGAGTCGCTGCGGTGACGCTCGCTCTTTCCTCCTCCCGAATGAGCTCGATGCGGATGCCGCACTCTACCCTGATGCTTTCCAGCGTGTGCAGCAGCTCGCGGTTTCCGTTGATTTCGCTCTCTAACTCGGTTCCTTGCATCCCCACATCCTGCGCCCGGACCATCACCAGCACATTCCCGCAATCGACGATGCTTGCTTCGAATTCGCGGCCGTCCGGCAGCTTGACGATATCCTTTGGCCGCCCCGTCGGGAGCGTCTTGCCTGTAAACGTGCCGCCCGAATCCGGAAAATTAAGCATAATGCGTGCGGACGAGCCCGGAACGCCGTCAATCGTAAAGTCGCCTTCGTATTGGATTTGTCCGTTTTTCACCGGGATTTCCGTAATGATCAGTTTCTTGGTGTTCGTGTTAAAGACACGGACGGACGTCACCGGCTCCTTCAGCGGAACATACCCTTCCTCCACCGCGTATAAGCCGACGGCCGTAACGAAATTGCCGCAGGTCACATGATAGTCGATCACTTTGCTTTCGACGCTGACCTGCCCGAACGTGTAATCGATATGCGCGTCCGGATGCGAGGGCGGACCGACAAGGGCCAATTTGCTCGTCAAGGACGTGCCGCCGCCCAAGCCGTCGATTTGATTGGAATCGGGGCTGCCGTACATTCGCAGGATGACCAGATCCCGCAGATCGGGATCGCTGGGCAGGTCCGCCTGACGCAGAATCAATCCTTTGCTGGTCCCTCCTCTCATCATCACGGTCGGAATTTTAAGAATTTGCCCAAAGTCGTACATGTAAGTTTCCTCCGCATTTGCTGCCTGCTGAAGTTGGCGTTCCCTTGATGTGATAAAAGTAACACTGACCTTGAAATAGAACAAATACTTAAATTTTATGTAAATTCATAAATTATTTTGATGCCTATGGCGAATTGGTTTAAAATAGTTTCGAATCCGATCTGCCGATCTTGCATACGGGGGGGAGCTCTTGTGGACGAGAAAGACTGGCTTTTACTGCAAACGCTTTACGATAAACAAAATCTAACGAAAACGGCGGAAGCCTTATTCGTATCGCAGCCTTCTCTAAGCTACCGCATTCAGCAAATGGAGAAGGAATTCGGGATTACGATCATGCACAGAGGCAGACGGGGCGTGGAATTCACCCCGCAGGGCGAGCATTTGGCCAAATATGCGCAGGAGATGCTCCAGCGGCTGCAGCAGACGAAGGAATTTCTGCTAAGCATGGAAAACAAAATTTCCGGCACGCTCAAAATCGGCACCGCCAGCAGCCTGGCGCGGTATAAGCTTCCGGGGCTGTTGAAGCATTTTCACGGACGTTATCCCGATGTGGAATTTAAAGTGACGTCCAATCGCAGCTCCGAGCTGATCAATTCGGTGTACAAGCAGGATGTGCATATCGGATTTATCCGGGGGGATTATTCCTGGCCGGAGGAGAAGCATCTGATCATGACGGAGAACATATGGATCGTTTCCAAAAAGGAAATCTCGCTGGGCGAGCTGCCCAAGCTGCCGCGAATTATTTACAAAACGGACTGGTCTCTGGAGCATGTATTCGACAATTGGTGGAAGGAGACGTATTCCGCGCCGCCGACCATCGCCATGGAGGTCGATCACATGGAAACGTGCAAAGAGATGGTGTCGAGCGGATTCGGGTATGCGATCATCCCGGATATCGTATTGAACGAGAGCGAAGATATGTACCGCCTTCAATTGAGGACGAAGCACGGGAATCCGATTTTGCGAAAATCGTGGATGATTTACCGGAAGGAGTCCTTGCATATTTCGTTGATTAAAGCGTTTGTCGACTTTATCAAAGAACTGAAGCTGATGTGATGGAATTTATCGAATTCGATAGAAAACGTTTATGTCTTCTTGATTAAACCAAAAAAACGGACCCGGACCAACTCATGGTCCGAGCCCGCTTATAATGTTACCCGTTCGCCGGCTGCTTCCCGCGGAGGCGGGGCGACGGTTCGCGGTCCGTTTCCGCAGCTTCCTGCGGCTTCGGCCCTTGGCCGCCGCTTCCGGTGCGCAGCGGAATCTCCTTCAAGAAGAACGTCAGCACAAGCGCCACCACAAGCAGCGCAGCCCCCGCCAAAAACACATTGGCCAGCGAATAACTGAGCGCCTCGCGGAGCGAGTCGATCATCCGGCCGAACACGGTCTGCAGCTCCGGCGGCAGGGCTGCCTGAATCTGCGCCAGCTTCGGCTGATCGAGCAGCATCTGCGGATTGTGGAACGCGGCGAGCTTCTCGGCCACCTTCGGATCGAGCTTGCTCAAGTCGACGCCCCGCCCGCTTGCCAGAAGCTCCTGCAGCTTGTTCGTCATGCCCGTCGACATGATCGTCCCCATGACGGCAATACCGATCGTGCCGCCCAAGTTACGGAACAGCTGCGAGGAGGCCGTGGCGACGCCAAGATCTTTCGGCGATACGGCGTTCTGAACGGTTAAGGAAAAGACCGGCATTCCCAGTCCAAGTCCGAAGCCGAACACGATCATACTGAGCACCGTCACCGAGATCGTATTCATGTAATGCATGATCATCATCCCGATGACCATAATGATAATCCCGATAATCGCGATCCGCTTGTATTTGCCCGTTTTGGTAATCAGCTGCCCGCTGATCGCACTGGTCACAACCATCCCGATGGACATCGGCATCGTCACATAACCGGAATAGGTCGGCGAGATCCCCATTACGCCTTGGACGAAGAACGGCGTGTACATAAGCGCTCCCATCATCCCGGCGTTCATAATAAACCCGATGACGTTCGAGATCGTCACAATCCCGTTTTTGAACAACGAGAGCGGCAGCACCGGACTTTTCACCCGGCTCTCCACCCATATGAAAATAACCAGCGCTGCCAATGTACAGGCGAACAAACCGACAATTTGCGACGATCCCCAAGCGTACTTCGTACCGGCCCACGAGAACGCGAGCAGCATCGGCACGATCGTCAAGGTAAGGAACAGCGAGCCGAAATAATCGATCGATTCCGACGGCTTGCGCTCCACCTTCGGGAACATCGTCAGAATCATAATGAAAGCGACAATGCCAAGAGGCAGGAAAATCCAAAACACCCAGTGCCACTCCAAATGGTCGACAATATAGCCGCCAAGTGCCGGACCGACGACGCTCGCGAACCCGAACACCGACATCATGATCCCGGACCATTTGCCTCGCTCACGAGGAGCGAACAAGTCGCCGACGGCCGTAAAGGCCGTGGCCATAATAATCCCGGCGCCTACCCCCTGGATGCCCCGGTACGTAATCAGCTGAAAAATATCCACGGACGTCCCCGCCATGAACGCGCCGATCATAAATAAAACGATTCCCGTTAGAATAAACGGCTTCCGCCCGTAAATGTCGGACAGCTTGCCGACCAGCACTGTCGCAATCGTCGAGGTAAGCAAATAAATCGTGATGACCCATGTATAGTAGTCCATCCCGCCGAGCTTGGCAATAATCCGCGGCAGGGCCGTTCCGACGATCGTCTGGTTAATGGCTGAAAAGAACATCGCCGCAATAATGGCTATCATAATCGTGATTTTGCGTTTATACGATAAATGTTCCACGTACCTTTTTACTCCTCTCCCAATTGTTCCATGTTGTTGAGCATCTGGTTAAAGAAACGAAGATGCTGCCGAATCTCCTCCTCCGACAAACCGGCAAACAACGATTCGACGAGCTCCGTCTGCTGCTCTCCGAGCGCCCTTAGCTCGCTTAAGCCCCGTTCTGTCATCTCCAGGTACACGACCCGCCGGTCGTCTTCTCCCCGATACCGCTTAGCATACCCCTTCTCTACCAATTTATCGGCTTTAGCGGTAATCGCCCCGGACGTCAGCTCGAGCGCCTCGGCCAAATCGGAGACCTTCTGCGGCCCTCCGCGCAGCTGCCGGAGTACCATAAACTGGGCCATCGAAAGCGACTTGTCGATATGCCGGCTCCACAGAATCGACATTTCTTTGACGACCTTCCGGAACGTGCGGGCCAGTTCGGTTTTTAATTGATGCTCCTCGTTCATGAAAATCACTCCTTTCGTGTCAAAAGGTGCCTTCCAAGGAAGGTGCTTTTAAGACAAAACCATTAAATCACGAAATAATTTAATAATAAACAATTAAAATATTTACTTATTATACACTAAAGGCAATCGTTTGTGAAATTTTTTTGATCGGGAACGCCAAAAAAGGCGAGCCACCCACGATGAAAATCATCGCGGCGAATCGCCTTTTGTTCGAAATCGGAAGCCCTATTAATAGCCGACCGTAAACCGTTTGCGAGAGAAGCGCGGACGCTCCGCCTCATCCAGCATAGCAACGGCGTAGTCCTCGGCCGAGATGCGGCTGTTCCCTTCGGCATCCGTTACGAGCCGATTTTCTTCCGTGCGGTATTGACCGGTTTTTTCTCCCGGTTGAATTAATGCGGCCGGGCTCAGGTTCGTCCAATCCAGCTCGGAGCCGTGGTATACCTCCAGCGCATCCCGGTGCGCCAGTGCGATTCCCTTCCATTCGGCAGGGAATTCCGGCGTATCAACCAGCTGCACGCCCGGAGCCACTTCCAGACTTCCCGCACCGCCGACTGTCAGCAGACGGCTGACGCCGGACTTTTTCGCCGCTTCGACCAACGCTTGGGCGGCTTGAACCAGCTTCTCCTCTTGGCCGTGCGCCGGACCGTAAGCGCTGATCACGATGTCGTGACCGGCTGCCGCTGCGGCGAGATTATCCACGTTCGTAACGTCTCCTGCTACAACCTTCAGGTTCTCGTTTTGCTTCGTCACGCGAGACGGATCGCGCACGATAGCCGTCACTTGATGCCCCCGGTTCAAAGCTTCCTCCAGTATCCGCTGTCCGATTGTTCCCGTTGCTCCAACCAATGCAATTTTCATCGTTCATCCATCCTTTCGTCCTATAAAATGTTATGGTGATCAAATGTTATCGTGGTTAATCGCATTCTCCATCCACGGTGCAGGACAGCCCTTCGGCGGCCTTGCCGGCTTGACCGGCCAGTTCCTCGGCGATCACCTGCTCCAGCGTCTCCCGGTTCGCTACGCCTCTCAGCACCTTATTGCCGATAAAAAACGTAGGGACGGCCGTGATGCCGGCTTCTTGGTAAGCATGGTTCAGCGCTTGTTGATGAGCTTCCTTGTATTTCCGCGTTTCCAGCGCTTCCCGGTACTCGGCGGCATCCAGTCCGATTTCGCCGGCCAGCTTCGCCAGCACGTCCGGGTCCCCGATATTTTGCTCCTCCTGGAAGAAGGCCCGGAACAGCCGGTGGTTGTACTCGTTTCCTTTGCCGTGCTCCTTGGCGTATTGATACCCTTCAAACGCTAGGTGGGTGTAAGGATGCGGGGAAACCCGAGGCAGCTTCATATCGATCCCCATCCGCTGCGCATAAGGAGCGATGGATTGCTCGAACATCCTCAATTTCGGCGGGTCGTTCCATGGGTCCAGCGGCTCGGTCGGGCTTGGGCGAAGCTCGAAGGGCATCCATTCCACCTCGACGTCCTTGCCCTGCACGGCCTGCTCCAGCGGTCCTTCCGCCAGAAAGCAGAAGGGACAAACGTAGTCCGAATACACTTGAATTTTAACGGTCATTGTTAAATTCACCTCCTTAATAAAGTCGTCCGAGTCTCTTCTTTCCATTCACATGTAACCACATTAGTTACAGGTCATGGCAAAAAAAAGGGTTACCGGTCACCCCGCACCAAATCGAACACAATCTGGTCTAACGTAACTTTCGCCAACTCGTCCTCCATGGCCGACTCCGCCCGTTTGAAGACGGTGTCCAACGTACCTTGAATATTTTGCCCGACAGGACATTTCGGATTCGGCTTATCGTGCGCCGCGAACAGCTCCCCCGGCGGGTCGTTCTGTACGGCGCGGTACACATCCAAAAGGTTAATCTCCTGGGGCAGACGGGCCAGCGATGCGCCGCCGACGCCGGGACTCGTATGCACCAGCCCGGCTTTGCCCAGCAGACCGATCACACGGCGGATCACCACCGGATTCGTGTTGACGCTGCCCGCGATAAACTCCGACGTATTGCGGCCTTCTTTATTAATATCGAGGAGAGCCAAGATGTGAATCGCTACGGCAAAACGACTGCTGATTGACAATTCATATCCTCTCCTCTCCGTTAATTCCACCACCTGTAACTATTGTAGTTACAATTGTTCGTTTTGTCAACCCGTAAAAAATGATGCCGAATTATTGTTACCAGTCGGCACCCGGGCCATTCATACCTATTTTCCTCGGCGGCATCGGCTCCTCTCCCGGAAAACAAACAAAGCACCGACCGTTTGTCTGCGGTCCGTGCTTATTTTATTAGGCCTCGCCGTCCGCTCACGGCTTCTTCCCGTCGCGTCCGACCCGGTATTCGTAGTTGTCCTTGCACAATTGCAACAAATCGTATTTCAAGCCGCGCTTGGGCGTCGTAATTTTGATCGCCCGGCCTCCCGTTCGCCGCAATAGGGCACGTAACGAACCGGGATCGCTCACTTTGTTCACGATGAGCTCGTCCGGCCCCTCGGTTTCCCCATAACGGCTAACCAGAAAACGGTCGCAAGCGACCTCGCCGTAAGCGCGCTCCAGTTCATGCATCTGAAAATCGCGCAGCATGCCCTCCTGCACCTTGGCAATCAGCACCCGCTCCTCGCCGAAATACAGCACATCCTGATGGGTCGAGCCTTCCCGGTCGACGATCTGCTTCTCCGGCATTTCCTCCAAAATGCGCAGGTGGCGGAGCATGCTGCCCGCTTTCTCGAATTCCAGACGCTCGGCGTACTCGCTCATCTTGGCGCGCATCGCGGGAATCAGGTTCTCTCCCCGGTTCAACAGCAGATCAGCCGCCTGCCGCGCCGTCTCCCGGTAAGCTTCCTCCGTGATTTTGCCTTCGCATACGCCGCTGCACTTGCCGAGGTGATAGAGCAGACAGACGCGCTTCGGCATCTTGTCGCACGTCCGCAGCTTATAATGCTCCGTGACAAAATCGAGCACGGCATCACGGAAGCGGGCGCTCCGGTAAGGGCCGAAGCGGTGTTCCTTGCCCGAGGCAGCGGCTTTGTCCGCTCCGCCACTGCCGCGCACGGTCCGGAGCCTGCGGTCCCGGTAGTATTCGGTCAGCCGCGGAAACCGCTCGTCCGTCATCTGCAAATAAGCATAACCGCTGTTATCCCGCTTGAGCGCCCGGTTGTACGGGGGCTTATGGATTTTGATCAGATTGTTCTCCAGCAGCAGACTTTCCGACTCGTTGTTGACCAGCACCACTTCAATGGACGCGATGTCCTGCACCATTTGATGAATGCGTCTGCGCTGATCCCGGTTTTGGAAAATACGAGCGCAGACGGCTGCGCAAATTTTTGGCTTTGCCGACGTAAAGGATGCGGCCTTCGGCATTTTTCATGATGTAGCAGCCCGGGCGTTCCGGATATTCGCCCGCTTCGAACTGAAATGGCATCGCAAACTTCCCCTTTTTTGCGCGGTTCCGCACACGGCTCTCCCCGCACGGTACCTTTAGAGGCTTTTGTCCATTTTAACCTGCTCCACAGCGACCGTAAACCCTCCCGCCGTCAAAACCTCCGCGCAGACAGACGTCTTCGACAAGTTAAACGCACGCTTCCGCAGCGCGTCGGCTCCGGCAAACACTTCTGAGCACAAGAGCCGGACGATTCCGCCCGTATCCAGGGCGTCCGGGCCCGTTACGCATTGGTACAAGATCGTCGAGACATGCTCGCCGGACGCATCGTACGCCCGCTTGGCTAGCGCATAGCCCATAGGACGGCCCTGCAGGTCGGACGCGATAACGGTATGCCCGTCCTTCAAGCTTTGCCATCCCGTCTGCCACGCGGAGTTTGCGTTGTAGAAAGGAAGCCGCGCCGCCTCATGCGGCCCGGACCAGCGGACGGTATAGTCCCCGCGCGGAAGCTCCCCCGGCTGCCAGGCCTCCGCCGATTCCAGCAGCACCAATTGATCGGTTACCTCGTAGCCCATGTGCCGGTATAAGGCAATAGCCTTTTCGTTCTGCTTGAACGCTTCGAGCGTCGCCAGCGATACGCCCTCCTCCCGGTACAGCCGGATGGAGGCGTCCAGCAGCTGCTTGGCGACGCCAAGCCTGCGATGGGACACAGTGACGGCTGTTCCCCCGTTCCAGACCGTTTTGACGCCGTTCATCGTACGGATGCCGTTCAAAATGATCCCGACCGGCTCGTCCCCGTCAAACGCGACAAAGGAATAGTCCGCCGACAAGCTTTCGGCCACCATTCGCGCCAAGAACGCATCGACCGTCATGACGATCTGGACATAGTAATCCTCGAATCCTTTGTTCCATACCTCTACCGCTTCATTCAACGTACATTCGGAAAGCCGCTTCACCGTAAGCTCCATTGCCATTCCCCCATTACGTATGACTTAGGCGGAACATGACGTTCCCCTCTCTACTCCCTAGATTCTCACACCGCTCCCTGAATTGCAAGATGCTGGAATTCTCTTTTCCTGTAAGGGAACAGCGGAGCGCTTTCCCGCGTCTATACCATGTGCGCACAACACATCAATGCATAGGAGACCACGCATGAAAAGATTTATTTTAAGTATCGCTATCCTCTTGGGTATCGTTTCCCTTCTGCTTTTGCTGACCGCACTCAAGCTGTCCGATATCACAACGGTAAGGCAATCGCGGCAACCTGAAGCCAAAATCCATTATGAAAACAAAGTGATCGTTCTGCTGTATCATGACGTCCAAGAACCGGATGCGGCCGGCATGCCCCGCCTCTTGACGGTCACGCCAAACCAGTTCGATGCTCATCTCAAGGCCCTGAAAGATCACGGTTATCAGATCATCGGCATGGAAGACTACGTCCGCTTCGCCCGGCAAGGGAAACCGGTTCCCCCGAATGCCGTCGTCCTCACCTTCGATGACGGATACGAATCGTTTTATACCCGCGCGTACCCGATTCTGCAAAAGCACAGCGTCCCCGCATCCAATTTCGTGATCGGAGCGCCGTCGGATACGAACGATCCCAAAAAGGGGCAGTATTTGACGTGGAGCCAGATGCGCGAGCTGATCCGGGCTGGGCATGGCATTTACAGCCATACCTACGATTCGCACCGCATGGTCGATACTGCGCCGAAAGGCCCGCAGCAGCCGGCTCTCACGCATCCCGTCTATCTGGCTCAAATGAAACGGGCAGAATCGGCCGAAGAATTCCGCAAGCGAATTCTCAGCGATTTGACCTTCATGAACGAGCGGCTCCGCACCGAGCTTGGCGACCGTTCGAAGTTGCTCGCTTTTCCGTACGGGGCGTACGATAAAGAAACGCTTCAAGCGGCGGATGAAGCAGGCATCGAGCTGCTGTTCACCACCCGCGAAGGCATTAATACCGCCGCAGATCGGCTGGTGCACCGGATCGACGCAGGCGAGCCGTATATAACCGCGGACGCCTTGATCGCGACGATAAGCAAGTACCACAAAATGAATGATAACAATCTTTAAAAATATGGAGGATGTCCGGAAGCCGGCAGTAAAAGTCTTAACCTTGCCGGCGGCTGGCACATTCGCTTTTATTGAAGCTTCCCCGTGTTTTGAACGGCGGTCATGACGGAATCGATAAGGTAAGTTTTGACCGTCATGACACGTTCCCCTCTCTGCCCCCCTTGATTCTCATTTGAATCATTTGAACCGCCCGCCGCTTTCGTTCGCCTATATCACGTGCGCACACCACATCAAGCTTAGAAGGCACGCATGAGAAGGCTTATCCCGGGCGTCGCCTTTCTGCTGCTCTTGCTGACCGGGGTCACGCTGACCGGACACACGCTGCAGTCGGAGGTCGAAGGCCATTATCAAAATAAAGTTATCGTTCTGCTGTACCATGACGTCCAAGAGCCGGAAGCCGCCAGCTTTCCGCAGCCGTCGACGGTTTCGACCGTCCAATTCGACGATCATCTGAAGGCGCTGAAGGACCACGGCTACCAGATCATCGGCATGGAAGACTACGTCCGCTTCGCCCTACAAGGAAAATCCGTTCCCGCCAACGCCGTCGTCCTCACCTTCGATGACGGGTACGAGTCGTTCTATACCCGCGCGTATCCGATTCTGCAAAAGCATGGCGTTCCCGCATCCAACTTTATGATCGGAGCGCTGTCGGATACGTATCATCCCGATGCGGAGCCGCATCTGACGTGGGACCAAATGCGGGAGCTGGTCCGGGCGGGATACGGCATTTACAGCCATACCTATGATTCGCACCGCATGCCCCATACCGCCCCCGGCGGACAGCCGCAGCCGGCCTTGACCCATCCCGCCTATCTAACCCAGCGGAAGCGGGCCGAGTCGGGCGAAGAGTACCGCAGGCGGATTCGCAGCGACTTGACGTTTATGAACGAGCGGCTCCGCGCCGAGCTTGGCAATCATTCGAAGTTGCTTGCTTTTCCGTACGGGGCGTACAATGAAGAGACGCTTCAAGCGGCGGAGGAAGCAGGCATCGGGCTGCTGTTTACGATTCGCGAAGGCATCAATACCGCCGCGGACCGGCTGGTATACCGGATCAATGCGGGCGAGCCGTACATGACGGCGGACACCTTGATCGCAACGATAAGCAAGTATCATTAAAGAAAACTCAAAATTTTTTGCGGAATCAATGAACCGGAGCCCCGTTTCGTTCGCCTATAAGGTAGAGGAAGTCAGGAAGGTGACGTAAATGGATCAGGAAAAGCTATATATGAGGCAGTGCAGGAACGGAGATAAAGAAGCTTTTTTCAAGCTGGTCGAGCCGTTGTTAATCCGCGTCTACAGCACGTCCGCCGCGATACTGCGTTCCTCGCATCTGGCGGAGGATGCGGTACAGAATGCGTTGCTCGAAGCGTATCAAGCCATTATGAACGGCAAAAATATCCGCAATTTCAAGAGCTGGTTCAATCATTTGACCGCCTGCCGCGCGCTCGATCTGGCCAGGCAGCGTTCGAAATTGGCCAGCCGGACCGGCGATCTGGAGGAGATTGAAGTCCCGGACGAGCAAGCCTCCCCGATCGACGCGCTCATTCGCAAGGAAGCGGGCCATGAGCTGCTGGAATCGGTGATGTCGCTGGACATCAACCACCGGACGGTCGTTATTTTGTACTATTACCAAGAACTGTCTCTTGACGAAATCGTCGATGTGCTCGGCGTGAAGAAGGGCACGATCAAATCGCGGCTGCACGCCGCCCGCTTGAAATTGAACGAAAAAATGATGCAACCTAATCCAAAGCAGGTGATGGAATGTTGAAATCGACGCGCGATAAACAAGTCAAAGAAGAGCTCACCCAATCGCTTCAAGAGCTTCCGGTCCCGGCATCGCTGCTTCAATTCGCCAAGGACGTTCCGGATATGGCGAAATCGATGCCTGCTATCCCGGCCCGCAGGCCGATCCGGCAGCGCAGCAGGAAGGCGCGTTTTACCATTGCCGCGGCCTGTGCGTTGGCCGTAGTCGCTTCGGTCGGCGCCGCCCAGGTTTCCCCGACGTTTGCCAATATGGTGAAAGGCCTTCCCGGCTTCTCCGGCGTGTTAAGCTGGCTGGATGAAGTACGGGGCTATGACGGCGTCCGCAATGCGCACTCCTACGGCTATGAACCGGCCGAGCCCGTCGTGAAGCAGTTCGGCGACGTCACCATCGGCATCAGCGATGTTTATTTGACCGGCGATAAGCTTTCCTACAAGACGTTCGTCAAATCCGACGAAATCAAGAAAAACGCGATCAAACGGGATAACGGCTATTTGGATGTGGACCAGAGAAAAATCACGAATTATACCATCAATAGCTATGACTTCGAGGAAGCTATCGGTCAAGGCAGCGGGGGCACCATCGAGTCCGATGACGCAACCAAGGAGCCAATCCAAGTTGAAACTTCCGAATTGTCCCTGACGCCGCAACAAGTCAAGGATTTTATAAACAAGAACCCGAAGGAACTGCGGTTTAAGGTATACGAGCATCCTCCTGGAAAAAGCTCAAAGTTCTTGTTCGATATCAGCGTGCCGTTCGATAAGTCACAATGGCGCGAAGACCTTATTGTTCCGCTTCATCAACAGGTTGAGGTGGCCGGAGACCCCGATCTTCCATCGTTTACCTTGGACCAGCTCAAGATCACGCCCACAAATACGCACCTTGATGTGAAAATCGAGCAGGGCTCAAACTATTATTTGGAATTTAGACAGTTTGGCGATTATGAGCATAAATTGGAGCCTTATCTTACCGACGATAAGGGGAACAAATACCGGCTCAATGTGGATAGAGTGCAGAAAATGTATGATAGCCTTGCTCAGCCTGGTGATTGGGACGGCAACAAAATGGAGTTCATGTCTTCGCCTTATTTCGACCCGTCCGTGAAGCGGCTAACCTTGCACCTGAACGGCTTCCAGCTTACCGAAAAAACGCCGAGCGCCTCATTTACGCTCTCGCCCGGCGAGAAGCTGCCGAAAACGGTGCGCTTTAAGGATAAACAATTTACGATCGTCGGGACCTCTTATAAAAAGGGTTACCTGTGGCTTAAAATCAAGAAGGATCGTCCGGAAGACGTCCGCTTGGGCATCCAGTTCGACATTCCTGAGGACCTCGAGAAAGCTTATCAAGAGAAAATAAAAAATACACCGGAATTGAATGAATTGTACGGTCGGCGTCCCGGCGTTGCGTTAATCGACGGGGTGGCTCGGTCCGAACGGCCGGAGGATGACTATTTCGAAGCCGGCATCATGACGCCCGAGCAGGACTCTTACGAAATTACCATGATGCGCAACTCCAACCCGATCCCGCTGAAAAAAGAGATCACGTTTGAAATTAGAAAGTAGAAGTCTTAACCTTGCCGATACTCGGCACCATCGGTTTTATTGAAGCTTCCCCGTGTTTTGAAACGCGTTCATGACGGATCACACCGACATGATGCGGGCAAGGCACGGGGTGTTTTTTTGGGGGAAATAGCAGCATTACGGTTCCATAATAATGGCTACCCATGGATGTTGCTCCAGTACCAGCCCTACCTTTTGAATATGGTAGGAGATGCCTTTATACGATACGTTATTGATTTCATTCAAGCCTCGCACAAAACTCCATATATCGGCGATCCGGCTCTCGTAGGTTTCATCCGGCATGATCCAACGTACGGTAATTTGATTATTCACGTATTTCCCTCCATTTTTCAAAAAAAATTCATGATTCATGAACTTTTATTCCAAACAAAAATTTGTCTGCAATATCCAAATCGTTTAAAGTATATTTAACAGTTCATTTTCATGCGCAATCATTACTATGACTGGTATAGCACTATAAACATTGGGATATAGCGAGTGATGACCATGTTTGGAGGACGGCTTCGCCTGCTGAGAAAGGCACATAAGCTTACGCAAGAAGCTTTAGCCCATAAGCTTCAAACCGTGAAATCTACCATTTCACAATACGAAAACGGCGTGAATGAACCGGACTACCGCACCTTGCTTAAAATCAGCGAAGTGTTCCAAGTCAGTACGGATTATTTGTTGGGGAAAACGGACATTCCATTATGTCATGGTTCGGACTTTAATTCTACAGATGAAGTGTTTAAGCAACTATCCGAAGACGAAAAAGCGTTCCTGCTTGGAAGCCTTGAAATTTACCGTAAAAGCAAACCGCGCTGGGAAAAAGGCAGCAAGTAATCTGTTGGATGTCAAAAGCTTTGATTCACAGAACATAAAGTTCCTAAAACTTATTCTAACGGAACTTTATGTTCTAGTCAAGTGTTTAAGGAGAATCTTATGCCTACCATCGCCGAACGATTAAAAGAGCTACGCGAGCAAAATCAGGTCAAACGAGAGGAACTCGCCCAAGTCCTCGGGGTTTCCATTCGTTCAATCAGCCATTATGAGTCGGGCAACAGACGGCCGGATTATGAAGGTCTTCTTGCTCTTGCAGATTATTTCAACGTTAGCCTGGATTATCTCGTTGGCCGCTCCAATGATCCGGAAAGACACTGACGGATGTGAAAAAACCTTGATTCGGGTACGACCAGCCGTCACCCAAATCAAGGTTTTATTTATTTTATCCCGTTATTTATTGGTAATAATAACTGTTTGGGACGAAGGCTCCCACTTCACTTCCGCCCCCAGCGCCTCGCCGATGAAACGGACCGGGACCATCGTATGACCGTTCACGATCTGCGCCGGCACTTCCAGCGTTTTGGCCGAACCGCCGACCGTGACATTTTTATCGCCGATTTTCAAATACACCGTCGTCGTTCCTTTCTTGGCTGTCACGGACTGTTCCTTTTCGTTCCAGTCGATCGTGGCGCCCAGCTTTTCAAAAATCGCCCTTAGCGGCACAAGCGTGCTGCCTTCGACGATAACCGGCGGCTGCTCGAAGCTTTGCGCGGTACCGTCAATGGTTACCTTAATGGCGTCGGTGCCGCCTGTGGACGCTTCGAAACGGAAGGTATCGCTACCGAATACCGGCGTGAAATCAACCGACGTTACGATACTCTCGCTGCTGCCGCCACGCGGATCGGTTGTGGTTTCTTTCAGCAATATGCCGGTTTCTTTGTCGAACCATTGCTCTCTGGCCGGGGCGATCCCGTTTTCCACTCTCTCGATCCCTTCGGCATCCGTGAATTTTCGATTCAATGGCTTGCTTGCCCCCGACAGGTGATAGGCGGTCCGGCCAAGGAGCGTTTCTTCTCCTTTAAAAACCGGAGCTTCGTTATCTTCTAACAGTGACTTAAGTTCTCGCTTGGACATCTTGGAGAAGCCGTCCCATTCCATCCCCTTCAACTTTACTCCGCTTGTTTTCCCTTCCGTGATGAAAACTCCGTCGTCTCCGTTGATGATCGAAGTGCTCATCGTTTTGCCGCTTCCGTCATAGTTGACCTCCGATCGGTATCGGGCATTCGGCACATCCTCCCATTGCTTGTATGACACAGCCTTGCTCGTTCCATTTTCGAACGTGGACGTCTCCTTCCATTCCAAGTAAAACGGGCTCGGCTTCTTCCCTTCGATTTCCTTGGCGACCTGCTCAAGGGTTAATGCGCCGGTTCCGGCTCCTGCCGGGGCAGCCGTCGCTCCGTAAAGAGGCACCGCCATGGCAAGCAATGCGAGACCTAGCCCTGCGGACACCCATTTTCGTTTGTTCAACATCATCATATCCTCCATCTTTCCATATAAGGGATTGCGGCGGTGCTGATTTTTCGCCCCGAATCATCGCCGCTTGGGCCGGACGAAAACACCTCCTTATCTTAAGGCGAAGCAAAATTGAATTCGGTTCACCCATGAACCGAGCCGCCGGTTCGTTCGCCTATAAGGTGTACGACCCAAAAAGAGGAGGAGCAAACCACAATGAAAAAAACAACCATTGCCGTATTAAGCGCAGCCGTATTATTAGGAGGACTCGCACCGCTAGCCGTTCGGGCCGATGCAACCGCCGTTTCCGCAAACCAAACCGCCGCAGTGCCGCTTGCCACTCAAGACGCAGAAACCTTCAAGTTGAACCCGGCCATCCAAAAGCAGTACGGCGGGGCCACGTTCACGTTGAAGTCGCTGTCGGCCTCTCCGGAGACGACCGAATTTGTCTTGGCCCGCCACGTCCCGGATGGGATCGCGAAAGAAATCGATGAACAGCTCATGAAAATGAGTTATTTGGTCACGGACGACAACGGATGGATTTACGAATACCAAAAGGCTAGTGAGCAAGGACAGGAGCAGCCGGACGGCTCTTTCGTGCCCCACTATACCGAAAATGTGAAGCCTTTGCAGGGCAAGCCCAAGGAACTGACCATTAGGCCGTATGTAGGAGGCTGGTACGACGATACAAGCACGATGTTCTCGGATAAAGCAAATGTGACCGCGCCATTGACCGGTCAATATCCGCTGACGCTCGATCAAGGCAAAATCGGCAGCATGTCGGTAACCGGCGTGGACTTCGGCAAGGATAAAACCATTCTGAAACTGGCGATCGCCGGAGAAACGGCGTCCGTTCAGAAGACGGGCACTTGGTTGGTACAAAACGGGAAGCAGCTTGATGCGGCCCGCACGGAATTGGTTGGCGTAGAGCACGGCGTCTACCAGTACGAGTTGGAGTTTCCGGCCGTGGACCCGACAGCACAGCTTGAGGTGCTGACCAAGCGCATGACGCCTGTGACGTTCCTGAAGGAACTGGAGATGAAGGTTCAGCTTCCTCAATAACGACAACAACCCGCAAGGAGTTACGCTCCGCGCGGGTTGTTTTTTCACTCTTACAATCCTTTGCCTACAGGCTGAATCGTTCTCAGCACTTGTGCGGCGACCTTCGGGCCGATCGCGGACGCGATAACCCATTCCGCCAACTGTTGGGCGGCCAGGCAGCCGGCAGCGGTCGCGATTCTTCCGTCGCTGACGAAATCTTTGGCGACCACCTTCACGTTCATTTTCTCCAGCATCTTCCTGCGGGTCGGGTACGTCGTCGCTTCTTTACCATCCAGCAACCCGAGCGCCCCCAAAATGAGCGCCCCCGAGCACATCGAACCGATCCACTGCCTGTCCGGAGCCAGCTTGAGGCGAGACACGTACTCCGGGTCTTGAATCAGCTTCGGGACCAGTACGCCGCTTGTAAACAGAACCGCGTCCATCTCTTGCAGCTCGTCGATCGTCCCCATCGTCTGGATCGGGAGCCCGGCATCGGACACGTGTGTATCCTTGGTCCCTACGATCTTCACCTGCCAATCCTCCACGCCCGCGACGGAACGGACACGATTCAACAAGTCCCACGGCAGAAATAAATCCAGATCGGTAAACCGATCAAAAATGACCAAGGCTATTTTCACGCGAATCTCCCCTTCCCCTTATAAATCAAATATACCTCATCGTCTCGACTGACGCCAAAGCAGATACAGAAAATAAGGGCCGCCGACGGCCGAAACGACCAGTCCGGCGGGAACTTCCACCGGCGGTACGAGCCCCCGGCCGAGCGCGTCTGCGACGAGAACGAGCAGCCCGCCAAGGAGAGACGCCGTGGGGATCAAGATGCGATGACGCCCCCCGACAAGCTGTCTGGCGGCATGCGGCACGATCAGTCCGACGAACCCGATGGTGCCCACCACGGCTACGGCCGAACCGGTCAGCGCGACAGCCATCGCCAGCAGAGACGCCCGCAGAAGCTCGACTTTGACACCGAGTCCGAGGGCTACCGGGTCCCCGAGACGGATCACGTCCAGATGAACAGCCAGCAGCCAGGCGAGCGGAAGGAGGAGCAGCATCCAGGGCAGCACTTGCAGCACCTGGTCCCATGACCTGCCCCACAAGCTTCCGCTGAGCCAAATAAGCGCCGTGTTCACGTTGGGCGTGGCCCGCGACACCAGCAGGTGAACGCCCGAGGAACAAAACGCGCTGACGGCCACCCCCACCAGCGCCAGCCGGATGGGAGCGACGCCTCTGCGGTAAGCAAGCAAATACACGGCAAATGCGGCGGCGATACCGCCGCCAAAGGCCGCTGCCATGAGCGCGGAAGGTGCAGACAGCGGAAACAACAGCGTTACGATGACCGCAGCCAGCCCCGCGCCTCCCGTAATGCCGAGCGTATCGGGAGCGGCTAGCGGATTGCGCATGACGCCTTGGGCGATGACGCCCGCAACGGCCAGACCGGCACCGGCCAGCAGCGCCAGCGCAATGCGGGGCAACCGGTAGTCGAAAATAATCGCAGCCGTATTCGGATCGCCTCGGCCGATGAGCGACGACAGGATCGGCCCGATCCCGAGCTTCGCATCCCCGATGCCGATATTGGCTATGGCAAGAAGCAGGGTCGCGAGCGCCAGCAGGCCGAGAACGCCGGCATTTCGCCGTCTGCCTGCCGCAGCCTGAACATGCTGTCGGTTCATTCGTCGTTCCCCTCCTTGCGCCTGCGGCGGGCCAAATAAATAAAGTACGGCGTACCGATCAGTGCCGTGACGACGCCCACCGGCGTCTCATACGGAAACAGCACGAAGCGGGAGGCAAGGTCCGCGAGCAGCAGCAGCACCGCCCCGAGCAGGGCGGACAGCGGGATCACCGCCCGGTAGTCCGCGCCGGTCAAATAACGCACGATATGCGGCACCATCAGCCCGACAAAGCCGATCGGACCGGCGACGGCTACGGACACGCCGGCCAGCAGGATGACAACGAGCGTGATCAGGCTCCGGGTCTTCCCTATGCGCTGGCCCAGTCCGCGGGCCATATCTTCGCCCAGGCTGAGGATGGAGGCCGAGCGCCCGAGTGCGAAGGCGACGGCAAGCGCGGGAACGCCCCACCAGAGGAGCGTCTGGACGTGCTCCCATTTTCTCCCCGAAACCGATCCCGCGAGCCAGAACAGCACGCTATCGGTTTTCGTTTCGTTGAAAATAAGCAGCGCCTGCGTCGCCGCCGACAGGATCGCCTGGATGGCCACTCCCGTCAGGGCCAGGTTGACCTCCATATGAGCTCCTTTAAAGGCGGAGGCCATCGCGAAAACGACGACCGCCGCTGCGGCTCCCCCTACGAAAGCAGCAGCCACCGTATATCCGCCCGTCACAAACGGATACGTGACGGCCACAAAGACGACCGCCACCGATGCCCCGGCGTTGATCCCGAAGACACCCGGAGAAGCGAGCGGATTGCGCGTCACGGCTTGCATCAATGCACCCGCAACGGCTAAATTCGCCCCGGCGAGCGCCGTGACAACCGTGCGGGGAATCCGGATGTTCCGGATAATACTGTGCGTCCGCGACCCGTCCTCGTGAAGCAGCGCGGTCAGAACGGACGATATCGGCATCGACGTCGAGCCTACGGCAACGGACAGCAAGAGCGCCACCGTCAGCAGCACGAAACCGGCCGCAGCCACCAGAGCGATCCGGGCCGCGCGCCTACGGAGCGCTTTGGTTTCCGTGAGCGGCTGTACGGAATAATCCACTAGTACCCGACTCCTTCGCTATCGAATATGCCGAACTTACGCCAGAGCGTTGAGGCCGAGATCATTTGGCTGCGAATAGCAGCTTATCCGCCTGGTCGATCATCACATTCGCTCCCTGCACACTGCGGCGAAGCGACCAGGCATACCGGTCCACCTCGTATACTTGCTTGTTTTTCACCGCCTTGAGGTCTTTCCACAGCGGATCTTTCTCGATCGGCCGGCCGCCCTCTTTGTCACGCTTGTCACTCTCGGCGGACATCAGCACGATCGTATCGGGATCGATCTCAAGAAGCTGCTCCAGTGTCAAATTGGCGTTCGTCGAGGTAGATGCGTATTTCGAAGCATCCTTCAATGCATACGTATACCCGAACTGCATCAGCAGCTGCGAGGTGAAAAATTCCGGACTGCGCACCGCGATTTCGTTGTTCGTATTGCCGATGAGCAGCACGCTCGGCTTCCCTTGCGGCGCTTTGGCCTGCAGCGCTTTGAGCTTGGTCTTATGAGCTTCGATCACCTTCTCCATCTCGCTTCGTTTCCCGACGGCCTCGGCAACTGTAAGCGCCGTCTTCAGCGTATCGTCGTAATCCGCGTTCAAGTTTTTCAAGGCGATCGTCGGCGCGATTTTGGACAATTCCGCATATACGTTTTTATGCCGGTCCGTATCCGCGATAATCAGATCGGGCTGCAGCATCTTGATCTTCTCCAAGCTGGGCTGCGCGCGGGTGCCTACCGGGGTGTAGCCTTCGATTTTTTTCAGCACCTCGGCAGCGATCAGATTCGGTTTATTGTCGTCGGCGACGCCGGCCGGCTTCACGCCGGTATCCAGCAGCGCGTCGATGAAGCCCAGCTCCAGCACGACAATCTTCTGCGGGGAGCTTGGAACCGGCGTTTCGCCTAGGTCATGCTTGATGGTTAGAGCGGCAGCGGAGCCTGCGTTTTTCGTCTCGGCCGATGCGGATTTCGTCTCTGTCGAAGCCGGTTTGGCTTCGGCCGACTTGTCCGGTGTGCCTTCTTTGGAGCAGCCGAACAGCAAGGCGCTGATCAAGGCGATAACAGCCAGCAGGAAAAGAGGCTTAAGAAGTTTCACGTTATGTATCCCCTTTGCGTAGGTATGATCTTCCGGTCGGCACTCATTATAGCAAATCGCCATTCCAGTGACAATGATAATCATTATCATAATTTTCCGCGACCTTTTCTTCCCACCCTTCGTTCCCGCCATTGTCTGGAGTTTTTTTGAAGAAGGGTTTCCCCCGCAAATGCCGAATAATTTAAGAGAGAAAGTCCGCACCCCTAAAATTCATTGAGTAAGGAGGAATTTCCCTTGAATTCAACCGCCCGCCTGGGCAGATCTCTGATGCTCTTATCCTTGGCGCTGATGCTCTGGTGTATCGGTCTTACGCTTCCCGTGCCCCAAGCCCAAGCGTCCTCCTATTCTTACGAGGCGGCTCCCAAAGGAACCGTCGGCGTCACCAAGCCGAATCTCACGTTTTATTTCGATACCGATTTGGCCTTTGCGCCCTCGTCTTACACCATGACGCTGAACGGGCAGAGCGTGCCTGCCAGTTACGACCATGACAAAGGGACGTTCACGTTTACGCCCGACAAAGATCTCGCGCCCGGAAATTACACCGTGCAAATGTCGATCACCTATCCCGGCTATAAGCCTATCGAGCAATCGTGGTCGTTTACCATAGCGAAAGACGCGGTCAGCCGCTTTGAGGCTCCTACCCCGGAGGACCAGACTGGGCTCTCCGCCATTAACGACTACCGGGTGCTGTACGGACTCCCCCAGCTTCAGATGAACGAGCGGCTTTTCGCTATGGCGAAGGCGCATGCGAAATATTTGGATGCCAACAAAATCGCCCAAAGCGAAAAAAGCCAAGAGAGCCTGCATGATCAGAACCCGAACAAAACCGGATTTTTCGGTCAATCGCCGCTGGAGCGCGCCGCTTACTACGGGTATTCGGCCAAGCTCGGGGAAGATGCCGCGTATCACGTGGGATCGATCGGCGAGACGGTCGACGTGCTGTTCGACGCGCCGTACCACCGTTCTCCGTTCTTGAACCCGGATGCCAAAGAAGTCGGTATTGCCAAAGTGGGGGATTACACGATCATCGAATTCGGCTTCGGAACGAGCGACTCCTCGCCCATCGTCGTCTCGCCGGCGGACGGGGAACGGTATGTGCCAACGTCCTTTGACGGGAACGAAGCTCCAGACCCGCTGCGTATGCATACGAGCGGCAAATACCCTGTCGGCTACCCGATCATGGCTCAATATTTCGGCGAGAATGTGGACAAAATCAAGCTGCTGAGCGCCGAACTGACCGATAATGCCAAGCAGAAGATCGACTTGTTCACGAATTCACCCGAAAACGATGACAAATTGACCAATGCCGTCATTCTGCTGCCGCGCAAGCCGCTGCAAGCAGATCAGACTTATCTCGTCAAGCTGAGTCTGCAGGTGACCAAAAAAGACGGCACTACGACCACCGAGTCGAAAGAATGGAATTTCACGACGGAACCGGTGCCGCAGCTCGGGAAAACGAAGCTGCACCGGAATGCGTCCGATTACCTCAAGCAGGCGGTCACCGTCCTGCCGATTCAGCGTAAAGCAAGCTTCGGGCTGGATGACAGCAGCTATTCGGTCGACGGCGTCTCCTTCCCGATGCAGCGGACGCCGGTCATCGTCGACGGCTCCTCGTACTTGTATATCCGCGACTTGGCCGCGGCGCTCGGAGCGAACGTGGAATGGGACGAGCAGCAGCGCGCAGCCGTGTATACGAAAGGAACGCTTAAGGTCACGCTGCACACGACGAAAAACGCGTACGAAGTGAACGGCGACCTGCGGCAAACCGATACGCCTGCCCGGCTGGTCGGCGACAACACGATGGTCCCGGTGCGACTGCTGGCCGAAGTGCTGGGGGCCAAGGTAGATTACGCCGAAGCTACGCGGACGGTCATGATTACTTACTGATAGGGGCGGCCCTGTCAGAACCGGACCCATCCATGCAAAAGACACCGCATCCTGCCACAACAGGAGCGGTGCCTTTTTTTTCATGCGCACTCTATTCGTCTTCGTCTCCGCTATCCCCTCCGCCGTCATCGTCATCGGAACCGCGGGAAGTGCGGGAGGAGCTGGAAGAACCGGAAGAACCGAAGAAGCCCGAGCTTGAGCTTGAAGCGCTTGCCCGGCGTGCCGCCGCTTCTCTTCTTTCTTCGTCGATTTCCCGCTGATACAGCCGTTTCATCTCGCCTACGATTGTATCGATATCATGGCATTCATTGACAGCTTCGATGTAACGGCCTCCGGCAATAAGGCCTTCGACGCGCTGAATAACGGATGTATAAGGACCTTCAAACCTTCGAACCTCGATCCTGGATCTTACCTTGGCGCGTGTAGACCGGTAGCTCGATTGCGCTCGATTGAGCGCTTTCTCCGCCTGCCGTTTCTGATCCAGCCTCTGATTGACGGTTCCGGCAAACTGATTCGCGAGATCGGTTAAGCGGACAACGTGCTGCTCAATCGCTCCGAGACGATAAGGCGGGACGAGCAGCCGCTGATTCAGCTCGTTATTTAACGAATCTGCCCTTGCGAGCACCATGTCGATCTGGTCCGCCACGAGGAAGCGCAGGCTGTTTTGGTTGACCTGCTTCACTGCGACGTCAAGCGCCGACCACGCCTGCTCCTGCCTGCTTTTCAAGCTGCCGTAGGCCCGGTCCAACTGCTCGATGGCGCCGCGGCAATTCCGCTGCATCTCCTCGGCCTCGCGCAGCCGTCCAAGCATGTCATCCAAGGAGCTTCTGGCGGTATCGTAATCCTGGTGCTCGTCGTCGGATTGCCGTTGCACCTCGGGCAACTGCTGTTCCATCTGCTTCACATGCCGATCGATTGTCCCGTAACGACTCCACATGTCCTCCCAATGCTCTTGAGCATAGCATTGGCGCGTTCTCGCAAGCGCCGGCGCGAGCGCCGCGTCCGTTGTCCGGTATTCCCACAGCTTCTTCTGCACATGCTGAATGTCCTTCGGGTTCTGCCGCCGGAACGCTGCATGCCGCTGCGTCATCTCGACCGCAGCCTTTACAAGACCGCTGACTTGCGCGGCGGTGGCTCTGACCCGTTCAAGGCTGCCGGCCTTGAGATTTTCCAGCATGTCCTCGGACAGTCTCCGGGCCTCGGCAAGGCTCCCGTAAGGATCGATATGAAGCAGATTCAGACGATGCTCTTCCACAAGCTTCTTCACTTTGGCCTCAGCTTGGTCCAAGCGGCCCGGGAAAGCCTGGTATTCGTTCAGATAGACGCCAATGTCCTTCACGTCCCGGCTGATGCTTTGCAGCCGGGCCTCGGCTTGCGACGCGATCCGCTGCGCTCCGACCGGGTCGGGCCGCGCTGTATCGGACGCTTGCTGCAGCTCTTGCCGGAGCCGCTCCAGCTCTTCGTACGTTTGATTCAGCGGAAACGCAAGCTCCGCCGTCCGGCTCTTCGCCTCGGCTTCTACGACGGCGCGCTGATCAGCAAGCCGCTGAAGCCGCGGCGACAGGGCTTGGGCCGCTTCCAGCACGCGACGAACCTCGGCACGAACCTCCTTGAAAGACGCCCTCAACCGCTTGAGTTCGCCCTTCGAATCACGAATAAACCGTGAGAGCTTAATGAAGCGGAGAAAAAAAATCTTCGTCTCCGTTAACACAGTCAATCTCCGGCTGACGGCCACCGTCAAATTCGCCAGCCGCTCGTCCGCCTGCTTCACGATCGTTTCGGTATTTCCCTCTGCATTCCCTTCGTAAGGTCTTAACTCCTCCGCTGCGCTCATCACGTTCACCAGCAGCCGCTGCGCCCTGCGGCGAAGCCATCCGACCCTCAGCTTGTAGACAAGCCCGCAGCCGAGCACAACAAGTAAAACCGGTACAGTAACCAGCACCAGAAAGAACGTGCCGGCGGAGATGGTAATCTTCCCCGACTGCGCGGCATCCACCGGAGCAGGAACCGCAGTCGGCGGCTCCTGAGGCTTCTCTGCGGGCGGCTGCACCGCCTGAGCAGGCTCGACCGGAGCCGGGTCGGCCAGCGCGTTCTGGTGGATCAGCAAACCTAGCGCCAGCAGGACGCCGAGCAGTAATTTTTTCATCCTTCCACCTCATCCGCATCGGTGCTTTTAGGAAGATTATACTAGAAACGGCGGCCGCCCAACATCCTTTTTTGTCGGATTATGGCACTTTTGGAGCAACAAAAAAGGCACCCGGAGGCGCCTTGTCTTAAGTTCAAGTTTTATGGCTCTACCCAACCGGCTTCCCGCTCATCCCTTGCCCGAGCGTTCGTCCACGTTCACATCAAGAATGTCCAGCAGGAAGACGAACACCGGAATCCCGATAATGAGCCCCCATACCCCGAAATAGTGCTCGGAAAAGATGAGGATGATGAACGTGTAGAACATCGGCAGATTCGTTTTGGACGACATCAGCTTCGGGTTCAGGAAATACCCTTCCAGGAAATGCAGGACGGTAATCATCACGATCACATAGACGACCATCAGCAGGCCGCCCAGCGTATAGCCGATAATGCAGAGAGGAATAAGCGAAATAATAACGCCTGCCACCGGAATCAAGCTGAGCAGGAACACCATGATCGACAGCGCGAACAAATACGGATACCCCAGTATCCATAACCCAATCGCAGTAAAAATCGTATTGAACACGGCGATCAGCAGCTGTGCTTCGATCACCTTGCCGAAGGAAAGCACGAACTTCCGGCCAAAATACTCCAGCTCGTTATAGAGCCAAGCGATTTTGCTCGTTTTAAACTTGGAGGTGAAGCGGACGATGCGGTTTTTTTCCAGGATGAAGAAGAGGCTGAGCAGCAGCGCGAAAATAAACGTCGTTCCCCAGTTGCTGATCTTGAGCACATATTCGAAGCCTTGCTTTACATACGATTGCAGGTTCAATTCCTTTAAGATGCCGACAATCCATCTGGACAGCTCGTCATCCGGCTGAGGCGAGTTCATCAACGTAAACACGACGTCATACAGCTGTTTGATTTGGACGATAACCTTAGGCAGATTGTAAGCAATCGCCCAGCCCAACAGGCCGCAAATGATCAAATACAGCAAGATCACGACGGTCTTGCTGTTGATCCGGATGACGCGGTTCAACTGTGCCGTGACATACCCTTGCAGACGGTACATGATGAAGGTGAACAGGAAGGTCAGCAGCACCAAATTCAGCATATCCCGAATTTGGAACAGCAAAAAGCAAACTATGAGCAATATGGCGAATCTTCTTACCGTCAGGTTGGTAAACATCGTTTTAAGCCATTCCATACATCTAATCTCCTGTCGCCGCCGGAATAAGGAATTAAACTTCCCATGCAGTATACGAAGCAAAGGGAACGAAAGTTTCAGGGAACCGCGCCCGATTGACATAAATATTTCAAAAGGCAAAAAGAGACAGCATGGGAACGTGTCCCTCTATTGGGCTTACTTGCCCGACGAAAAAGAACACCATAAGATCCCGCTGCCGGCCAACGTGATGATCGCCTTTTTCAAAGGTTTCATTAGCTTTTATCGTCCTTTTTTCGTTTTTTATTCAGTTGTATGTGTTTATCCCGCCCCCGGCTGCTGCTTCGTTGCCTGGAATGCGGCATCGATCCGGCCCCGGAGCCCGCTCCAGAACTTGCCAATATTCCGCTTCGGATCGCCGACGATACTCTCGCCTTTTTTGCCGGGATGGTAGATAACGTCCTTGTTCCGGTTGATCTCCTCCAGGTAATCCTGCACAATCTGCGCCGTCTTCGTATCCGGGTGCTGCTTCACCAGCTGCTCGTAGCTGCGCTTGACCGCCGGAAGCAGCTTCATCGTGCTTTCATCGATGGCATCGTACCGGTATCCGTGAATGTACTGCTCCATATAATCGACATACAGCGCTTTGATTTCAGTCCTTCGATGGCCAGAGGGGTAGCCCGTCAAGTAGTTCTCCGCTTGCAGCATGCGATCGGCAAGCTCGCTGCGTCCGATCAGCAGACGGCCGTCGTCGAAGAACGTCTTGTTCGACTCCGCCGCCCGGATGGCGAGGTAAGCCTGCACATCGTCTGACGCGAAAGAAGCATACGCTTTCTTCAAAGCCTCATAGTCGATTTTCCAATAAAAATCGCCTTCGCCGCTCATGTCCAGCGCGAGCTTCCCTTCGGTTTGCCGCAGGAGCCACTGCTTCATCGTATCGTCGTTTTGGATTTTATTGAAATCGAGAGGAAACCCGAGCTCGCGCAGCTTCTCGGCCGTTCCCGGCTGCTCCAGCATCCGCTTGAAATTGGCGTTCACGCCCGGCAGCAGTTGATCGTAATACTGCTCAAGCCGCAGCAGCATCCTGTCCGCCGTCTTCACGTCGGCCTTCTCCAAGTTGGCGTCCAGAAACGCCGTGATTTCCCGGGCTTCCTTCGCTCCCGAAGCGGTCATGTCCAACTGCTTCAGCAAGTCTTTGCCGCGAACCGGTTCCGAACCGGGCGTCCCCGGCTGCGGGGAAGTCGTCTGCCCTTGTGGCTCCTTCACGATCAACGAGTTGTCGCCGCTTCCGCACCCCGTCATAACCGTCACGACAAGCAGCGCCAGAACAGCCATCCTTCCAGCACGTTTCATCATCTGCACTCCACCTCATGTTGTTTTCTCTACGATTTCAAATGCCATGCGCCGCCTCCTCCCGAGCCGGTTTTACAAAAAAGAGAAGCCCGAACGACGCACAATCGGGCTCCTCTTCCATAGATGATGATAGTAATTAAATGATAGCATTCCGGACTTCCACTTTCAACTTGTTTCGGGGCACGCGCCAAGCCGGTCAAATATGCTTCCCGTGCTTGCGCAAGTACCGCTCGATATCGTTGTACATCCCGCCCTGATTGGCGTATTTGACGTAGTTTTTAGCCGTCCGCAGCCAGTCCAGCGTCGAGGGCTGCACCTCCGCCAGCGCTTCCTCCATATCCCGCATCCGGACCGGACGCTCGACGCCGGTTTCGAGAATTTCCATCAGCACCTGCTCCACCGCACGCTCGCACACGTTCGCGATATCCGCGCCGGAGAAAAATTCCGTCGCTTTCGCCAGCTTAGCCGTATCCAGCTTCTCGGCATACCGCCCCTGCATCTGCAGCGCAAAAATGTGCTGCCGCGCCTCCACATCGGGAGGCTCGACGAAGACGAGACGGTCGAACCGGCCGGGACGCTTCAGCGCATTGTCGACGTCCCACGGCATATTGGTCGCGCCGATGATCAGCAGGTGGTCCGTATCGCTGTCGATGCCGTCCATCTCGTGCAGAAACGTATCGACCAAGCCTCTCGTGAGCGAGGACGATTTGGAGCGGTTGAAGCCGATGGCGTCGATTTCGTCGAAAAACATGACGCTAGGCCGCTGCGCCCGCGCTTTATCGAACATTTCCTTCAGATTGCGCTCGCTTATCCCGATGTACGGATCTAAAATATCCGTAATATGCACCGTAATGAACTTCGCCCGGCATTCTCCCGCGGTCGCCCGGGCCATATACGTCTTCCCGCAGCCGGGAGGTCCGTACAGCAGCACGCCGCCGCCCGTTTTCTTCCGAAACTTGGAGAACAAGCCCTGGTTGAAAAACGGGCTGATGATCTTCATCTGGATCGTTTTCTTCAAGTCCTTGAGGCCCGCCACGTGCTCGAACGTAATGGCCGGAACGTCGGATTTCCGCTCGGGAGCCGGTTCCTTGCCGCCGGCCACCACCTGCAAGCCCGGGTGGACCTTCGGACGGAACGCCGTCGCCTGCCTGCCCGGAACGCTGGGGAAATTCGCCTCGTCCGCCTCGTCTTCGTCAGGCCCGTCTTCCTCCGGCTTTGGCTCCCCGAACATCTCGTCATGCCTGTCCGCACGCTCCTCGGACCGCTCCCCGCGCTCAGGGGCTTCCGACCCCTGGCCGGGAAAGAGCTCCGTTACGGTGCCGCCGGAAGTGTCCGGCCGGCTTTCGGCCCGGGACTCCGCGGGTGACGGAGCGCTTGCCGCCGCGCTCTGCTGCAGCCGCGCCGTCACCTGAGACAACGCGGCGACGATTTCGCTGCGCAGGGCATCGTCCTGGGCATACGTCAGGCCCTTGGAGAACGCCTGAATCGCATCGAGCCAGCGCTCCGCGGCCTCGTATTCCTTGCCGAGCCAGAACCAGGTCTGCGCATCTTCCGGCTGCTTCTGTGTCATTTGCTCCAGCCAATTGATCTTGTCCATACGCTATCCTCGGATTCTCGTTAATAGTTTCGCCAGCGGCTTGGCCGTCCACGAATAGATCAAGTAAGTAAAATACAGAACGAGCAGCACGATCGTCGCCTGCTCCCACCCGATTGCCCGAGTCCCCAGCATCGCGCCGAGGCCGACCACGTAGACGACCATGGGGCCGCCGATTTTTTCGACCAGCCGCAGCGGGACGAGCACCGGATGCCGCCCCCAATCCAGCTCCTCCAGCAGCGCCGCAAGCTCCTTATTCGTCGGGTCGAGCAGGAACGCTTGCCGGAAATGGTCTCGGGCGTCGGTCAGGCGGTCGCGGTACAAGGCATCCAGCCCGAGATGCACTTCGATGGCGATCTGGTCGCCCGACACCTGCATCAACCGCTCGAGCGATTGGATTTGCTGCAAACGGCTGTCCTTCGTCAGCGCGAACATGTAGTGGGAACGCACCACGTAATCGTCCTCCGGGTCCAGCTCAAGCGCCTTCCGCATCAATTGGTCCGCCTTGTCGTGATGCCCCGTCTCCCTCAAGAGCATCGCATAAGACGCATGAACCCGCGCGCTCTCGGGGTTATCGCTGAGTGCATCCAGATACGCCCGTTCCGCCTCCACCCAGCGCTTCGTCTTGGTGTAGACGTCTCCGAGCCATTCGAATACCGCTTCTTTATCGTAACCGAGCACCAGCGCTTCCTGCAGATTCTCCTCCGCTTCGCGATAGCGCTCCAGAGAATAGAAGCAGACGCCGAGATAAAAATAATACTTCGGCTGGCCGGGATTGTCGGCCAATCCTTCCTTCACAAGCTCGATCACTTTGGCGTAGCGCCGCATACCCAAATAATGGTCGATTTTCGAATCCAACGCCCTACTTGCTCTCTCGTCCACGAACCGCAGCCTCCCAGCCTTAAAGTGCGATCAACAGCACGATCGAAACGATTTCGATCCCGGCGGAAATTAGGCACCATACGATCCCGCTTTTCTTGAGCGGCTCGCTCTCTCCGACGGTCAGCATATGCTGCCGGTACGGCTGGCGAAGCGCCAAATAGTACCCGCCGAACAGCAGCAGCTCCGCGGCCCGGGCGATATATTTTACATAAACGCGTTCCAGTTCGATCATGTGGTGAAAATAAGCGTAGTAGAACCCCATTTTGCCAAGATACAGCAGGGCAGCCACGAGGATGAAACCCCTTAAGACGTTCGGATTCACATGCAGCCAGCGGCCGGTCCGGTTCGCCAGCACGGTAAGCGCAATGACGCCTCCGAAAAACGCGACATAGAACAAATTGCCGATATCGTAGGATTTGGTGCGGCGTATCGTTTCCTGCGACAAACTGGCTTCGTACAAACTCACTTCGATTGCCCCCATCGTTCGTTCTTGGTTAGGTTGTGTTTCTCTTACCAATATCGGCTGGGGGCTTACAAAAATTTACCCGAATTTTGCAGGGTCCCGCCGTCTGCGCTTACTCCGCTAACGCACGTGCCGCCAGCCGCTGCAGCGCGACATCGTCCATCGGCGGATTGTGCAGCCCGGCACGGACGTCGCGGTACATCCGCTCCAGCGGCAGCTTGCGGGACAAGCTCGCACCGCCAACGATGCGCATCGCGGTATCGACGATCCGGATCGCATGGTTCGTCGCGACGTACTTGACCAGCCCAAGCTCCGGCTTCAGCGCGGCTCGCCCGGCCTCATCCCGGTCCCATCGGTCCGCCATCGCATACAGCAGCGTGCGGGCCGTGATCAAGTCCGCCTCCATCTGGCCGATCTGCTGGCGGATGTGGGGGAGCTCCGCGATCGGTCCGGGTAAGCTGTTCGGCCGGTAATCCCGGGCGAAGCCGACGGCAAAGTTCCTTGCCGCATGAGCGATGCCGATATAGCAGGCGGGAATGTGAAGCAGCCAGCCGTCGCCGTCGTCGACACGGGGCCTGCCCGAGTCCGATCGGCCGAGCAGCTCGTCCTCCGGCACGAAAGCATGCTCCAGCACGAGGTCGTGACTGCCCGTCGCCCGCATGCCGATCGTATCCCACGTCTCTTCCACCCGGATGCCAGGACCCCGCCGGACGAAAAACACGCCGGTCGCGTCCTCCCCTTCGATTCCAGCCGTTACCGTAAAATGGTTCAGCGCCGGGCTCAAGGTGCTGTAGGTTTTGCGTCCGCTCAGCAGCCAGCCGCCTTCGGTTCGGACCGCCGTCGTCTGCGGCTTGCCGCCCCGGCTCGGACTTCCGGTCGCCGGTTCCGTCCCGAAGTGGTTGATCATCGCCCCCTCGCGCACCACCTCGCCGCAAAACCGGGCGAACAACGCTTCCGGCCACGGCCGGGTACAGCGGAAATGAAGCATCTGCCCGACATGCCAGCCGACCGCCAGCGCCGTCGAACCGTCACCGCGCGCCAAACGCTCCTGGGCCAGGACGAGCTCATAGAGCGAAATCCCATCGCCCCCGTACTCCTGCGGCACGGTTAGCCGAAGGTAACCGCTTTGCCTCAGATCGGCGAAATTGTCAAACGGGAAGCTCCCTTCCCGGTCATGCTCCGGCGCCCGCTGCGCGAAGCGCGCCGCCAATCGGTCCGCCAGCGCGGCAAGTTCAGCCTCACGCTCGCTGCGGATGAACATATCCGAAGGTTGATTTGGGCTCACCTGATGCACACCCCTTTTTACTATTATTCACATGAGAATAATATGCTTTGATGCCGGGTTAGCTTACGGATTTTCTGCGAATGCCCGTCCCGGCTTCTATTCTCCATTATAGTTGGATTTATTTGGATGTCATAGCTGTACGTTAAACTTTCTTGCCCGCATACGAGGAACGGGACGATTGCAATCTTTTATGAGCTCCGGGCGCAAGGAGCGCATAGCCGAAGATGCCCGCGACGACAAGCAGCACGCCGATGCCGTGACGCCAAGTCACCGGTTCCTGCAGAATGAAGAACGAGAGTACGATCGAAGTGACGGGAATGACCGCCGTGAACAGCCCGGAGACCGACCCTGGTACCTTCTTCACCCCGGCATACCACAAGATGTACCCCAGCACGGTCACGACGACCGCATAATACACAATGTACGGCCACTCCCCGGCGGTCAGATGCAGCCCTTCCATCCGTACGACATCGTAAACCGCAAGCGGCAGAAACCACAGAAACCCGAACGTGCATGAGATCGCCGACAGAAGAACCGGACTGTACTTGCCGGAGAGCCCCTTGCCGATGACCGCAAATAACGCCTCGCACACCACGGCGAGGAGGATTAGCAGATTGCCGATCCAGACAGACCGTGTCCCCGTCTGGGCCGTTTCTCCGATGTGCAGGACCGCCACCCCGAGGACAGCGGCGGCGACGCCAACCATCACCGGCGGCGTTAATCTTTCCTTGAGCAGGAGCGCCGAGAGCAAGGCGACGAAAACCGGGGTCGTACTCGTGATGACGCCGCTCTCCGCAGCACCGGTATATTGCAGACCGTACAGCAGGCAGACCGAGAACAGAAACGAGCCGCAGAACGACATGAGCAACATCCGGTATACTTCGCTTTTGACCCATGCGGGCTTCTTTCCGTCCAAAATAAACCACAAGGCGATCAGCAGGGCGGCGGCGATCCCGAAACGGAGAGCGGAAGCAACGAATACGGGTACGGATTGAACGAGCAGCTTTCCGGCAACGACCGAGCTTCCCACGGTCATCATCGATAAGGTCATGGCGGCATAAGCCGCCCAAGGCTTGGACATGGACAAGTTCCTCCTTCTGGTTCACGTGCGGATACTATACCATGCCCTGCCCGCTGCGGTTAGAGCCACTGAACGCCGAATCGAAGGGTACCACTGCGGACCGTCCGGTTTTCCGTCCGGGAACAGACGAAAGGCCGCCCATGGCAAGATCCACTTGCCGGGACGGCCTCTTCGCTTATGCGCCACTTTTTTCTCTGACGAAGGTGATGAAGTCCACATTCACCGGCTCCGCCCCGTTCGCTCTGAGCAAGGCGTTGATTTGGCCGCGGTGGTACTGTCCGTGCAGAACCACGTGAGTCAAAATATCCCCGACCGAATTGTCGAACACTTTGCCGGACTGATTGCCGTAACGAAAAACGCGGTCCCATTCGGCAACCGTCAGGCCTGCCAAATAAGCGGTGTAATCTTCATGATTCCGCTCGGCCGTCCGGCCGCAGAAGTCCAGGTCGGCTTCGGGCCAGACCGTCAGCGCCGAGCTGTCCTTCCCCTGCAGCCGGGTCAGCCAAATCCGTTCCGCCTGCAAGATGTGGGCAAAAAGCCCAACCGCCTTCGGATGGCTGCCAGCCTCCCCGCTTCTCAATCGTTCCAAGATCCGAAGATTGGCCCAATTCAAATGCTCGAACAGCTTTGGAATACTTTGCATGAGTCCCACTCCTTATTCGAAATTAGATTTCCTGCCCTGCCGACCCGCTTAATGCACGGGAACCGGCTGCGGCGCTTCCTTGCGCCCCGGGTACGGATAAGGCTGCGGCGGCTTGCCGTAGACGGTTTGCGAAGGGAATTTGTCCAGCGTGATCACATACGGATGATTGTAGACGGTCCGCAGGTGATGCTCGGCGTTGACCTTCCCGTCCATCAGAAATTTGCCGTTCCACGTGTTGAAATACATCCAGCCGACTTTATTTTTTTTGAGCTGCCGGGGGTCCGGGATCGGGCCGTTCTCCAGATAGGCGACCAGCTTCTTCCCGCCGGTCATGTTCACAAGCGTATCGTACACGCTGAGCAGCGGGCTGTAATCGCCGTCCTTGATATACCGGTCCACCCCGATAATATCGACCTTGTCGTCGCCGGGGTACCAATCCTTCGAATGGATCGTATCGGACGTCGTCCATACCCAAATCAGGTTATCCAGCCCGTGGTAGCCGGTAAACCGGTCGAACATCAAATTGTACAGCCGCTTCGCGGTTTCCGGCCCCTTGGCCCCCCACCAGAACCAGCCTCCCTCCGCCTCGTGCAGCGGACGCCAGACGACCGGGATGCCCGCCTGCTTGAAGCGGAGAAGCTTCTCCGCCATGTCGTCGAGGTCCCGAAGCAGCAAGCGGTGCTCTTCCGTACCCGGGGTCACGGCTCTCGCCGCGTCGAAGGTCGTCTTGGAAGCGAAAAACTCATGTCCCCCCATCGGCGCCGGCCAATGCCATTCTATGGAAACGATCCCGCCGTACTTCGCCCACTCCAGCGCATTGTCGCCAAAATCCGTCGCGGTGAATCCGGCCATGACCGGCAGCCTCCCCGTCACGCGGTAAATATAGTCCATCTCCTCGGAGGAGGTGCGCTGCTGGCCGGACAATATGTTTTTCCCGTAGCGGGATGTCATATAGTTCATCAGAGCCTGCGCTTCGCGCGAAGGCTTCGGTGTGGCGAGCGCGGGCGCTACCTCTGCGATCGCGGGCCGCGGCTGCATGGCTCCGAGCCGAATGTAATCGATGTCGAAGTAACCCCAGTAGGTGGAAATACGGATCTCATTCTCGCCTTCCTCCAGCTGCACCTGACCGAAATCGGTTTCCGTAAACGCTTCCGTCTGCGGAAACAGTTTCTCCCCCGCCGTGCTGCCGTTCACTTCCACATAGTTCGTCTTATCGCCGAAAGGTGACGCGTATCCGATCTTGAGCGGGTAGAACCCGTCCGCCTCCACATTTACCGTAAACCGCACGGCTTCCCCGGCACGCTCGAAGCCCGTGACATAGCCCGTCCCGGAAAACCCGGGCCGTACGGCCGCTATAGCCGTCCCCTCCGTCCGGGCGTCCTCCGCCTCATACAGCATGTCGGGGGGCGCGGCGGCCGCTGCCCCGCTTTCTTTGCCGGCTGCGCCATGCCACAAGCTCAGCGCCAGCATGGCGGCGATACTCATTTTGCCCGCACACGGAATTGCCGTCCATCGCATCTGGGACCCTCCTGAACTTTCCATACTATGAGCTTAGCTTGGAAAAAGCCGGAGCGCAACGAAAAAATAATCGTTCCAATTCTAAAATTTGATTAATTTTTTACTTTCGTACCGCATGTCTATCATTTTGTTTCCTTGCAGCGCCGATATAATAACAAGATGCTTTCGGCCGGAGCCGCAAGATGATCAATTAGACTCGAACTTACAACCGGGAGGAACTTGCATGTTAAAAAAGTGGGTCAATGCTTCAATCCGTATCAAACTAACCGTATTATTACTGGCGCTTTCTTTATTTCCCTTGCTGTGCAGCACCGTCTTTCTGGCCAATTATTTGACAGCGGAAATTAAAGAAGAGACCCGCGACAAAGAGAGAAGCCTGGCCTCATCCAATGTGGGATATATGGATTATTGGGTACGCAAGCGAACGGAACTCGTACAAGAGATGATCACAAAAAATCCGGTCCTCAAATCGGGCAATGTCGAAGCGATCAAACCGGTGCTGAAGGCGTTCGGGGAAATCGACAGCGAGGTCGAATACTATTCCTACGTGGACGTCAACGGAGGCAGCTACAGCCCGGACGGCGGCGTCAGTCAAATCACCGACCGCGATTACTTCAAGCAGGCTCGCGAAACCAAGAAGCCTGCGATCAGCGACATGATCGTGAGCCGCAAATCCGGGAAAAACGTTATCATTTTGAACGTGCCCATATTGAACGATAAGAACGAATTTACCGGGGCGATTTCCGCCGTGCTCAACTCCGAGATTTTGTCCGGACTGACGTCGAACATCAAATTCGGGGATACCGGCTTCGGCTTCCTGGTGACCTCCTACGGCACGGTCGTTACATTCCCCGATAAGGCGGCCGTCGGCAAAAAAGTCGAGGAGGCATTCACCGCAGAGCAAGCGGCGGCGTTCCGGTCGGACATCTTGGTCAACGAGAACGGTATGGTGACCTTCGCAGCCTCGGACGGCGAAAATATCGCCGCGTACGATACCGTGCCTTCTACGGGATGGAAAATTATCACGGTTGCACCGACCGCTGAAGTATACGAAGGAATTAACAAGTCGAGGGTGCTCTCCTGGATTTTAATCGCCGTATTCGTAGTCATCAACACGTTCTTGGCGCTGCTCATCTCCAGAGCAAACACGAAGCCGATCGTGCTTCTGTCCAAGCTCCTTGAGCGGATTGGAACAGGCGATTTCACAACGAGACTCCCGGTCAAGTCCAAGGACGAGATCGGTCAGCTGTCTTACAACATGAATACGATGCTGACTTCGATCGGAGGCATGGTCCAGCAAGCTCATGCGACCGCCGAGCACGTCGCGGCTTCCTCCGAGGAGCTGAACGCGATTGCGGATCAATCGGTCGAAACCTCCAATCACGTCGCCGGGGCGATACAGCAAGTCGTCAACGGCTCGGAGGCGCAAGCAACCGCTGCCGAACAGACGTCGAAGGCGATGGAGGAAATGGCCGTCGGCGTGCAGAGAATCGCCGAATCCTCTTCCAACGTCTCGGAGCTGTCCTTCGCCTCGGCGCAGGAAGCGCGGGAAGGAAACCAGCTCGTCACTTCGGCGATTCGCCAGATGAAGTCGATTCAAGATTCGGTCGGACAGACGGCATCCGATTTGGCGGCGCTCAACGAGCTGTCCCAAAAAATCGGCAACATCGTCGAAGTCATCGCGGATATCTCGAATCAAACGCAGCTTTTGTCGCTCAACGCCTCCATCGAGGCGGCGCGTGCCGGGGAGCACGGGCGGGGCTTCGCCGTTGTCGCCAATGAAGTTAAGAAGCTGGCGGAGCAGGCGAAGCAATCCGCCGACGATATTGCCAGCCTGGTGAAAGAGGTGCAGGGCTCGACCCGTGCGGCCGTGACCTCGATGAATCAAGGGGTTACCGACGTGGGGCAAGGCTCCAAGCTGATCACCGAGGCCGGAGCGCTGTTCCAAAACATTTACGCTTCCGTACAGAGCATTTCGGAGCAAATTCAGGAAATTTCCGCCGCCTCCGAGCAGATGTCGGCAGGAACGGAGGAAGTCAGCGCTTCGATGACCGAGCTGGTCACCATCTCGCAAGGTTCCCTGCAGAACGCGCAGGAAATTTTGGCTGCTTCCGAGCAGCAGCTTGCTTCGATGGAGGAAATCTCGTCTTCCTCCAAATCGCTGAGCTCGATGTCGCAGGAGCTCAACGAAGAGCTGTTGAAGTTCAAGGTATAACTTCCGTCATAATGAGAAAAAGCACCGCCTCCATCCTGGACGCGGTGCTCTCTTTTATTGATTAATATACTTCTCGAACACGAAGCCGAAGTCTTTGATTTTATACTGCTTGCGGGCATTGGTCAGCCAGTCGAATGCCGCCTGGTTGATTTCCTTGAACTGTCCGGCGGTATCGATGTCGTGCTTGACCACGCGGTTCAAGGTAGAAGATGCCAGCTCAAGGCTTTCCTTCGCGTACGCCATCGCCACTTCGTTCTCATGCGTGAGCTCGGAAATCTTGATGAGCGCTTTGTACAGGTCTTTGACCTCGGCAATATGCTTTTTATGCACATCGATGGAGAACGCTGCGGAACCGGAGCCCATCGTAAATTTGATTTCGACGTCCAGATCCACCGTTCCGGCCGTTTCCAGCAGAACGTCCGAGATGTTGTAGCTGCTGTAGCTGTAGCGGTGCAGCGTGCGCTTCTTGCTGATGGCGCTCGTGCCGTCCAGATGAATCAGCGCCAGATTGGTGAAGCAGTATTCGTCCGTCTTGGACTTGATAAGGAAGTAAATTTTCTCATTGTCTTCGTGCATCACGTAATCGTCGGAGTCTACCTTGTCGTAATCCTGCGGTTTAATGACCGACCCGATGTCGCTGATTCCCAAGATGTCGGCGGCTACTTTCCCAAACATGTCATCATCCCTCTCCCTGATCTGCTGGCTATGGTCAATCCAACACGATTATATCATTCCGCGCTGTGGAACGGTATGCTACTTTAATCGCAGTCGAAAAGCTTATCGCCATGGTGCGCCTGTTATTTCATCATGAGCTTCGGCATCTCGTCGAGCAGCCAATCTAATGTAATGGGATCGTAAAACGACCATTTACTGCCGACCACATAAGCCTTCCCATTCTTCACCGCGGGGAGGTTGCGCCATACGGGGCTATTCATGAGCTCCTCCGCCCCTTTTTTGGCGTTCTCGTTGTTATCCAACGTGACTAAAAAAATCCGGTCTCCGGCATAGTCGGGCAGCGTTTCATTCGAGATCGACTGCCATAGAAGGGTCGGCTTATCTTTGAAAAGAGCCGCCACTTTCTCCGGACGCGAAAATCCGAGCGCATCATAGAGCGTGGAGCTAAGCCGCTGATTCCCGTATACATAGAGCAGCTTATCCTGGAAAAAGACGAACGCCGAAGCCGTTTCGCCCTCCTTGATGTAAGGCTTGAGCTGCTCCCGCTTCTGCTGGGCTTTTGCTTTGTACCGGGCCGTCCAGGCTTCCGCCTCCTTGCTTTTTCCCAGCACGTCGCCCATCGTTTTCATGCGCGTAAAAACATCGTCCGTATAGCTCACCGCTACGGTAGGAGCTACCTTGGATAAGGCATCCAGGCAGGTCTGCTCCAGAAAATCAGGGACAATAATAAGATCCGGGCTGAGCGAAAGGACTTTCTCCACATTGGGGTTCACTCCCTCCCCTCCGATATCTTCGATCCCCTGCAGCTGATCCTTGGTCAGAATCAGATTGGCATTGATCCAATTCGTGGCAACAGGCTTTACGCCCAAAGATATCGCTTCGGCGGCATAATAATGGACCACGGCCCTTTGAGGGGCGGCCGGAATAGTAACCTCGCGTCCTTTGGCATCTTTAAACAATCGGGTTGCCGCTTCCTTTTTCCCTTGTCCCGCTTCCTTATTCGCAGATTCTTGGCCCTGCCGGGCGGCGTCCGGAGTCCCCGTAGTACTGGCGCAAGCCAGCAGCAGAGAGGCCATCAGAATGAAGGCGCCGATTAGGCAAATGACTTTTTTGACAGGCAGCATGATTTCCTCCTAGATGAGATTGATAATCGTTATCACATCCATGATCTTACATGACTCGTACCGGTCCGGCAACGAATATTTTCAACGATCGGACAAGCTTCAACAGGCCGGTATTCCCTGCAATCACTGCATCCGAGCCAAATTTCCAATAATGTCTAAACAAATCGCGGGGCAATGCCGACATTTAGGAATGAGCCTTGGATACACGGCACATTGAGCTTGTTGAGAAAGTGGTCATTTACAAAAATAGAGATGCAAACGTAGGTGGGGTATCCACTGGAGAAGCGATAGCGGCCGCCTTTGTCTTCGGGAAATGTCCGCTATTAAGCGGCTTCCATTCAAATTTCCCGAGGACAAGAGCAGTCGGAAGTGGCTACCCCACCCCATCGTAACCTCTATGACCTCAATTGACCACTTTCTCAACAGCCTGCTTGAACACAAGGTACATTATTCATCAGAGAAAAGGAACGAGCACTGCATGAACCCCATGAATCCGCGGTTAATTCACAGCAAAGAAACGTCGTACTTCATTATTAGCCTGCTCTTTAGCATCATGGTCTATTTCGGCCTGATCGTATCGCTGATCGGCATCTTTTATCTATTGATCGGTCTTGGTATCACGTTTTTCCTTCACGGCCTTATGATCGGCCACATCCGAAGCAACGGGGTCAAGCTGACGGAGCATCAGTTCCCTGCGGTGCACCGGAAGGTGCGCGAGCTGTGCGAGCGAATGGATATCCGGCAGGTTCCCGATGTGTTCGTCCTTCAATCGGACGGGATGCTGAATGCTTTCGCCTCGCGTTTTTTCGGCCGCAACTTCGTCGTGCTGTACTCCAATTTGTTCGAAATGGCGGACAGCGAAGAAGACGAGCTGGCTTACGTCATCGCACACGAATTGGCGCATATCAAGCGGAATCACATGACAAAAAGCCTGCTGCTGCTGCCCGCCCAATGGATGCCTTTCCTGGGCAAAGCTTATTCGAGAGCCTGCGAGTACACCTGCGACAGGATGGCGGCGGCGTATACGGGGAATGCCCCGGCGGCGATCTCCGCCCTGACCATTCTGGCCATCGGCCGAACGATGTACGCCAAGGTGAACGTCGCCGAATACGTGGCCGAGAGCCGCAAAGAAACGGGCTTCTTCGTCTGGTTCAGCTATGCCCTGTCGACCCATCCCCCGCTGCCCAAGCGCATCGAGCAGATGGAGCTGATGCAGGCGCAGCCGCAGCTGTTCGGCTATGCCTCGCCCGCCTTCGAGCGGGAGTCCTTCGCCTCCTGACGGAACCGACGGGCAGCGAATGTCCCGCACCAAGCCCGAAAAGCCTGTCATTTTACGATGGCAGGTTTTTTTGCAACATTTTCCACGTTGTGCCGTATTAACGGTTAAGATACGACAAATTTCCTAAAAATCTTCTTTTTTACCCGGTAGTATAAGTCGAATTTCCTAGAAAATTGTCGACAATGCAGGAAATAACTCTTATACTATTTGTAATATTTTGTTATCTTCTACCGAAAAACCACCACCCAAAGGAGCAACTAGCTATGAAAATGAACCTTCGGCTGTCTCAAACCGTTTCCGCTACGCTGGCTTCCGCCATGCTCGTTACGGCTGTCCCCGCTTTTGCCGCAAACAGCGCCAAACCTGGCGTCAATATGGATATCGGCATTCAAGTCGACGGAAGAGTGCTTGTTCCGCTGCGCGACATCTCCGACGAATTAGGAGCTAAGCTAAGCTGGGAAGAAAGCACGAAATCGATCACTCTGACGAGAGACAGTACTACCGTCCAATTGAAAATCGGCGACCCGACCGTCCAGGTAAACGGCAAGTCCCAGACGCTCGATGTCCCGCCGCAGATCAAGGGCGATCAAACATTTGTTCCCGTACGTTTTGTGGCAGAAGCCTTCGGCGCCAAGGTGGAATGGGACACCGAAGCCCAATCGACACATATCGACACCAAAGAGAAAGATATGTATATTATCTCCCGGCCGTATTTCGAGCTGGACGGCGTGCCGCTTGTGTACGATGGCGAGATGAAGAACGGTCTGCCCGACGGAAAAGGCTTTGCTGCTAAAGGAACCTCCATCTACGGCGAAAAATGGTTCGAGGGCCAATGGAAGGACGGAAAACCGGTCCGGGAAGAAGCGCCTCCAGGGACCGAAGGCTATAAAATCTACATTAACGGAAGCTACTTGAAGTCGGACTATGCTCCGATCGTTCGCAATAACGCCGTCTATGTGCCTTTATGGGCCGTACTTGGCAAGGTGAACGCATCGGCCCAAGCCGTAGACGGGGTCATCCGGATCAATCATCCGAGCCGCATTTTGCTGCTGCGCGCCAATAGCAACCTGCTGACGTATTACGGAGGCAAGATGGACTCGCACACGGTACGACTGGACTTTCCGCCGATCTCGGAGAACGATGTCATTTATGTGCCGCTTGTCTTTTTAACGGATTATATGGACATGAAAATCGTTTGGGGAGAACAGCAGCGGGTGGATCTCACCGTCGGGGACTTGTCGAAAAACAATACTTGGGGCCAACAAGGCATCATTTCCGATGGAATCAAAAAGCTGAGACTCGATTCGGACGCCGAAGCGATATGGAAGAACTATCCCAACCTATGGGTGGATTCCCTGCCCCGCAGCAGCGATGGCGCCATGAACGGCGGATTCGAAAGATTCGAGCAGTTGGCCGTCATCAGCTACAGCGGTCCGACCGTCGTCTTAAGCAACGGGAGCAAGAACGTCCAGTTTAATTTCGATTCGATCGAAGCCATCCATAGATCGTTCTTCACCGCCGATCCACTGGCCCAATTCGACTGGCCGGAAAGCGTGAAAGCGGGTATTCGCCAACAAAAAGTCAGGGTCGGTATGACTCAGGAACAAGTCCTGATGTCTTGGGGCAAGCCGGACGATATCAATAAAACGACCGGCAGCTTCGGCACGTTCGAGCAATGGGTATACCGCGGTCCGAGCATCGGCACCGGCAATTATTTGTACTTCACCGACGGCGTGCTCACCTCGACTCAAACTTTAAAGTAAGTCTAATCCAAGAGGCCGTCTCTATCGGGAGACGGCTCCTTTTGTAAGAAGGAAGGTGCACAGAATGAAGCGGAAAGGGCCCAAAGCGCTTATTAGTCTCTTGGTATTAAGTTTATTCATAGGTCCCTCTATTCTTGAAGCAAAAGGCAGCGGAAGCAGCGGGGGCGGGAGCAGAGGCAGCAGTTCGTCGAAAAGCGGCAGCTCCAGCGCCCCCAAGAGCAAGCCGAATGTGCAGAAAGGCAAAAGCTACTACAAACAACAAAAACCGTACTATAAGAAAAAAACAGGCGGTGACGACTACGAATACTACGAATATGAGTATATCGACGACGGATACGATTACGAAGAGAGCGAGGACGATGAAGCGCCCAACAATGGTTACCAGCCTCCGCCGCCGAAACCAAAGCCCGAGCCGCTAATCGAAAGAAGCACCATCGTAGAAAATCAGAATCCTCCCGGTCCGTCCTGCAGACATGTAACAGACGAGTACCTGCGCAGTACACAATACAATGATTACTACAAGCGCATTTGGGATTGCCGATTGTTTACTGACAATGGAACCGTGTACCAGCAATCCGGACTTCGGGTGTCGTTAAATCGGAATCCCGTATATTTCGAGCAGCTCCCCATCGATATTAACGCGCACGCCTTAGTTCCCTTCCGGAAAATCGCCGAGCAGTTGGGCGCGGTAATCAGCTACGATGAACCGACTCAAACGATTACGGTGAAAAACGCCGCGGATACCGTCACCATGCGGATCAATAATCCGACGATTCAGGTTAACGGGCAAAATGTTACCTTGGACGTGCCTCCGCAAACGATTTACGGCCTCACCTTCGTCCCGCTTCGGGCGCTGACCGAAGCGTTCGGAGCCAAAGTGGACTACGATGCCGAGAAGCATGCCGCCTTCATTACGGCGAGGATTAAAGTCAAGGTGACCGAGGTGATCCATGGGGATACATACAAGGTGCTGTTCGGGGAAACGGAACGAATCGTAAAGCTGGAAGATACGGCAGCACCTGCGGCCTCCGGGCCTCGTGAACAGCCCTACGGCAAAGAGGCGGCAGCGTTTGCCGCTGCACAGCTAGTGGGCCAAGCGATCGAGTTGGAGCTGCCGAGCGGATACAAGCAGGAAACCGACCGTTCGCTGTACGCGGTCGTATGGCTGAATGGCAAACGGTTCAGCGATTCGCTGCTTCAAGAAGGCTATGCGGCAACCTATTCCAACCTGCCGGAATCCCGACAGCTGGCAGACGAGGCCAAAGCGAAGAAGCTGCGAATCTGGTCGGACGAAGCCCAGCTTAGTCAGATCGATCCAGCCAACAATGCGGAAAAGCTGAGGTATACCCTGAAAGGGAAGCCTGTCAAAGGGGCAAATGAGAAAGAAGCGGTCATTGAACTCACTCCGCTGAATGAAACCGAGTGGGTCCGCTATCGGATTCTACCCGAGAATTACAAGAAAGAAGCGATTTACTCCGCCGTCGACTATCAAACTTACGTAATGAGTGTCGATACGGTAATCGTCAAGCTGGTGTATAACAATAAAACATATGCCGAAGCCGTCGTGAAACATTCGCTCGACTCCAGCACGTTCCAATTGTATGACGAAGGAAAATAGCCCCATGATCAAGGCTCTATCCGGCTCCACAACGGATAGAGCCTTTTCCGCTTAGCGGTAGCTCGTTTGCAACCGCTCGCTCAGGAACCTGTTCATCAACAAGGGTAAAGAAATGAGGATGGGCGGATCGTCCAGCCGGGGGACATGAAGCATCACTTGCTGATAAGGAACAGAGGAATACGGCTGAACGACGATCGGCTCTCTTGAACGGGTGCGCAAGGTGTTATGCGGGAGCAAAAAGTCCACCGCCTGCATCCCCCAGGAAACCGATGTGGCCATAAGGTAATAGGTGCCCGGCTTCACGCCGGTAAAGCAAAATTCCCCTAGCGAGGAGAGCAGTGTGCCGTGCAGTGGAATTCCTTCGGGAATCGGCTTCGGAAACAAGCCGATCAGAATAACGCCTTCGAAAGGGATCTCCGCTTGTACGGTCCCCTCGATTCTTGCATAGTGATCGAAAACGGGACGCCCCGACGTCCAATCGCTGAGCCGCTGCAACGTCCGGAAATGGCTGTCCGCTTGAGGCGTCGAGTTGCGGAAGTCGGACGGCGTCACGCCGACTCGTTCGGTAAACCTCGTTGTAAAGGTTCCCAGACTCTGCTGTCCGATCTCCAGTCCGATATCGCGAACACTCAGATTCGTGCGCAGCAGCAAGTCTTTTGCCTTTTGCAGACGGAGGGAAGAAACATAATATAACGGCGGGAGGCCGATCCTTTCCTTAAAAATGCGCGTGAAATGAAACGGACTGTAGCCTGCATAAGCGGCCAAGCGAGCAAGCGGGAGCGGATCATAAATATTCCAATGAATATAGGCGATCACCGCGTCGATCTCCGGATACTTGTCGGTCGCCATTCCTTCACTTCCTTCCAATCACGTTCCTCTAGTCAAACGCTTCCAATTTACGGAACAAACGTTCGCTTCCATATTATCATAATTATGATAGGCGTGGAACAGTAAATTTCAATTTAAATCCTCTTTTATGCCTCGGAATATCACACGATATGTTAGATTAAAGAAGTGGATTTCTCGCCAAAACAGCAATCCGTAAGAAACCGGAAATCCGGGGGAATGCTATACTTAGGATGAAATCGACCAAAACCAGCGGATGAAAGGATGTTGTATCATGGCGAAGCTTATACCTTATCTGGTCTCGGAGGATGCAAGAGCTCAAGCGGAGTTCTATATCAACGCGCTCGGCGGAGAAATTCGGTCCGTGATGACGCATGGACAGCTTCCGGATGCAAGCGAAGCGGTGAAAGACAAAGTGCTGCATATGTGTGTGATGGCCGGCGGAATTACCTTCTTTATGAGCGATTCCGTCTTCGCGCCGCTTAACCATGGGAACGGCATTCAACTGAATCTGGAATTCCCGACGGAAGCCGAAGCCCGCGAGGCATTCGCCAAGCTTGGGGAGGGCGGCACTGTAAAGCACCCGCTGGAGCCGGCGTTCTGGGGCAGCCTGTTCGGCCAGATCGAAGATAAGTACGGCGTGATCTGGATGATCACCAACGAAGCCCAAGCAAGCCAAGCCTGATCCTTTTCATTAGCTGTTCGCGTATGCCTCATACAAGGATGATACAGACCGCAGGCACAGCCTTGCGGTCTTTTTGCGTATTAATAGTTAACAAGAAATGTTATATTTCTCCCCCCACAAACAGAACATGCCTTCGATAAAATTCAACAATTCGTGCGAACAAAAAAAGGGGGGTGACAAAAAAAGGGAGTGTATGTAAAATGTGTAGTAATGTCATTGCTTTTAATTGTCGCAATTTTTCGCCAACGGTTTATTACTAAACTACGACGACTTCTACAGCATACACCATCGGATTTGGTGACCTCACGAATCTCATACCTATCACGATCGTCCACACGACGCCATGATCCAGGGACGATCCCCTCTCCACTGTTCCAAACGCCTGAGTCTAGTACATAAGCAATCTCTCGGTCTTAAAAATTTAATCAAGCAGCCATAGTGTTGGAAGCGTTTTCCAAACATTGTAAATCGGCAAACTTCTCGAGGTGATCCTATGAACAATCCGTCGAGCGCCTTGCTTGACATCCGTCATTTGAGTGCAGGATTTTCCATTGAAGGGAATTATTATCGCGCGGTCGACGATGTGTCTCTCCGCTTGTTGCCCGGGCAGGTGCTCGGCATCGTCGGGGAATCCGGCTGCGGCAAATCCGTCATGTCCTTGTCCATCATGAAATTGCTGCCCAAGAAAATAAGCCGGATGGATAGCGGGGAAATCTGGTTTGCCGGCAGCAACCTGATGAATTTATCCGAGAGCGAGCTGCTCAAGCTGCGGGGCAGCGATATCGGAATGGTGTTTCAAGAGCCGATGACCGCGCTTAATCCGGTATTTACCGTCGGGTATCAAATCGAGGAAGTACTGGAGAATCATCTTGTCATGAGCAAGAAAGACAGGCGCAGACGCAGCATCGAATTGCTTAAGTCCGTCGGCATCCCTCATGCCGAGCGCATTGTCGGCGAATATCCGCATCAGCTATCGGGCGGTATGCGTCAGCGCGTCATGATTGCGATGGCGATCGCCTGCAACCCGAAGCTGCTGATCGCCGACGAGCCGACGACCGCTCTGGACGTCACGATCCAAGCGCAAATTATTGAGCTGCTTAAAGATATTCAGCAGCAGAGAGGCATGTCCATGATTCTGATCACGCACGACCTCGGCGTTGTCGCCGAGATGGCCGATACGGTCGCTGTCATGTATGCCGGTCAAATCGTGGAACAAGGGCACGTCACGCAAATTTTCTACGAGCCCAAGCATCCGTATTTGCAGCTGCTGCTGCAATCGCTCCCCCGCCTTGACGAGGAGCAGGAGCGATTAAATTCGATTAGCGGCATCGTCCCGTCGCTTGTACATATGCCCCGAACCGGCTGCCGGTTCGCCGGACGTTGTCCGAGCGCCAGCGACGATTGCCGGAGGCTGACGCCGCAGCTTGCTGATGTCGGCGGCGGCCATTACGTTCGCTGTCTGAACTTTTCAGCGAGCATGCCGGCAGCCCAGGAGGAGGAAACCGCATGAATGACTTGACCGCTCATGACCGCCCATTGCTGCAAGTCCTCAATCTGAAAAAGCATTATCCAATTCACGGCGGGCTCTTTCGGAGGCAAGTCGGCTCGATTCAGGCGGTGAACGACTTCTCGCTAACGATGCGGCGGGGCGAAACCGTCGGACTTGTGGGAGAATCCGGCTGCGGCAAATCGACGACCGGACGCGCTATCATGCGTCTCATCGAGCCGACGGCAGGCACGATCTTTTTTGAAGGTCAGGATATTACCCGAATCAAGGGCGAAGGGCTGCGGCAAATCCGCAAGCATATGCAGATGGTGTTTCAGGACCCGTTCAGCTCGCTGAATCCGAAAATGATGGTCGGCCATCTCGTCTCCGAGCCTATCCGCAATTATGAATCGCGTACCGGGAAAGAGCTGGAGGAGCGCGTTGCCGAGCTGCTCGTGAAGGTCGGACTTTCCGAGGACTCTTATTATAAATATCCCCACGAGTTTTCCGGCGGGCAGCGGCAGCGTATCAGTATCGCGAGAACGCTGGCGTTAAAGCCCAAGCTCGTCGTAGCCGACGAACCCGTGTCCGCGCTCGATGTGTCGATTCAGTCGCAAGTGCTGAACCTGCTGCAGGACATTCAAGCCGATTTCGGGCTGTCCTATCTGTTCATCGCTCACGATTTGAGCGTCGTGAAACATATCAGCGACCGGATCGGCGTCATGTACTTGGGGCGGCTCGTCGAGATTACGGATAAGAAGAGCTTGTATAAACAGCCGCTCCATCCTTACACCCAGGCTTTATTGTCCGCCGTGCCGATCCCCGATCCGAACGCTAAGCGGGAGCGAATCGTGCTGCAAGGCGATGTGCCGAGTCCGGCCAATCCGCCGGTCGGCTGCGCCTTTCATCCGCGCTGCCGCCATGCCGTTGCCGCTTGCCGGGAAGAGCAGCCCACGCTTAAACAGGTGGCGCCTCACCACGAGGTCGCCTGTCATTTGTATTGAATCATCTCATAAAAGGAGGATGCGTTCCATGGAAAAAAAAGCTTCAATTGTTTTATCCGCCCTGCTGTTTCTTGCCGTGTCCCTAACCGGCTGCACGGATAATGCACCGAAGGGGACGGAAGCGCCAAAAAAGGTCGAAGAGAACAAAGCGGCTCCAAGCGAGCCGAAACCGGGGGGCATTGTAAAGTACGGCTACACGCAGCCGTTCAAGGGGGTGCTTGATCGAGCATTTTATGGCGGTCAAGACGACGATTTGATTTTGCGGTTCATGATGGACGACCTGCTCAAAACCGGCGATGACCTCAAGACGTATCCCAATATTGCCGAATGGACGGAATCGGCCGATCATAAGACGTTTACGTTCAAGATCAAGCCCGGCATCAAGTGGCACAATGGCGATGAACTGACGATGGAGGACTGGAAGTTCGCGCTGGAGACCATTGCTCATAAAGACTATACGGCGGCCGGGGGCAGCAGGTACAGCAACGTTGAGATGATTGTCGGCGTTGAGGATTACCGCGAAGGCAAAGCCAAAGATATTGCCGGCATCAAGCTGATCGACAACTACACGATGTCGGTTACCGTCAAAAGCGCTGCGCCGAATACGATCTCGAACCTGTGGTCGTATCCGATGCCGAAAAAGTATTTTGCCGGTGTTGCCGTCAAAGATATGCTCAATTCCGATCAAGTCCGCAAAAAGCCGATCGGCATCGGGCCGTTTAAAGTAAAAAAGATTCAGCCGGGCGAGTATGTCGAAATGGAGCGGTTCGGCGACTATTGGGGAGGCAAGCCGCTGCTCGACGGCGTGATCTACAAGGTGGTTGCCGGCAATATGGCGACCAGTCTGCTGGAAAACGGCGAAATCGACATCATGGAAGTGCCGAACAGTCAATTTAAAGACGTTGAAAAGCTGAAAAACGTCAATATCGATAAACAAGATGCGCTTTCCTACGCCTATATCGGCTTCAAGCTGGGAACGTGGGACAAGAAATCCGAGAAAATTATTGCGAACCCGAAATCCAAGTTCGCCGACAAGCGCCTGCGGCAGGCGATGTATTACGCGCTGGACCGGCAAGCGCTGATCGATGCGTTCTCCAACGGTCTGTCCAAAACGATCTCCGCCCCCATGCCGGGAGTAAGCTGGGCGAAGATTCCGGACGATCAATTGAATCCGTACGAATACAATCCCGATAAAGCGAAGAAGTTGCTCGACGAAGCGGGATACAAAGATACGAACGGCGACGGATTGCGTGAAGATCCGCAAGGGAACAAGCTCACGTTTAACTTCGACGCCATGTCCGGCACGGAGGTTGCCGCGCCGCGCGCCCAAACGATGATGCAGATGTGGAAGGATGTGGGACTTGACGTAAAGCTGAACGGAGGCGCATTGAAAGAGTTCAACGCCTTCTACGATGTGGTCGAGAATGACGATCCGTCTGTCGAGCTGTTCGCCGGCGCATGGTCGCTTGCCAGCGATCCCGATCCGAAGGCATTATGGAAGAGCAACGTGCTCTGGAATTTCCCGCGCTGGTACTCGGCCGAATCCGACCGCCTGATTGACGAAGGGATCAGCGAGAAGGCTTTTGATCTGAACTACCGCAAGGACGTGTATCACAAGTGGCAGAAGCTCGTGAACGAAGAAGTGCCGATGATGTTCCTGTATTCTCCGATCGATGTGACGGTGAGCAACAAACGTCTGCAGAACGTCAAGGCAAACGCGTTCACGAATCAAATCGACGTTCATAAGTGGTGGGTTACGCAATGATCGTATCCGGGAGGCTGGTCTTATGCTGACTTATGCATTGCGCAGACTACTGGGCATGATTCCGCTGCTCCTGCTCATCTCCGTCGTGGTGTTCACCCTGGCAAAATTAATGCCGGGGGACGCCCTGACGGGGATGATCGATCCGGCTAATGCGAAACCGGAATATATTGCCGAAATGCGCCAGCAGCTCGGTTATAACGACCCGATTCCGCAGCAGTTCATCCGTTGGTTCGGCAACATGCTGCAGGGTGACTTCGGGCAATCCTTCATTCATAAGAGGCCTGTGAGCGAGCTGTTTTTCCAGCGGCTTCAGAATACGGCCATCTTGGCTACGATGGCCATATGCATTACCTATGCGATCGCTTTCCTCACCGGGATGATCGCGGGCAGACGTCCGAATACGCCGATCGATTATTCGATCCAGACGGTCAGCTACATTGTCTATGCCCTTCCGAGCTTTATTATCGGAATCGTCTGCATCTACATCTTCTCGATCAAGCTCGGCTGGGTACCCGCCAGCGGATCGCGCAGCGTCGGCGTTGCCGACGGCACGCTTGCGTATTACTTGAACGTATTGAAAAATTCGCTGCTGCCCGCGTTCGTACTCGGCTCTTTGGGCACAGCCGCTTATACGCAATTTCTGCGCAATGACATTATCGAGAGCAGCCGCAAAGATTACGTCAGGACGGCACGGGCAAAAGGGACAAGCGAGCGGCATATTTACAACCGGCACATCCTGCGCAATTCGCTGATTCCCATGGTCACGTTTCTCGGTATCGATATCGGGGGATTGTTCGGCGGAGCGGTCATTACCGAGACGTTATTCGTTTATCCGGGAATGGGCGAGTTATTCGTCTCCTCGATCAGCAGCCGCGATTATTCCGTCGTGATGACGATTACGATGTTCGCGTCCGTCATGACGCTGATCGGCAACTTAATTTCCGATTTGCTGTACGGTTACGTCGATCCGCGTATCCGGCTTCGCTAGCATGAGAGGAGGATGGCTATGAATACCGCGACGAAGCCGTTGAATCAAACGATGCCCATCGGCAAAAAACGAAGTGCCTCTCCATGGGTTACGGGCTGGAACCGCTTTTTTCACAACAAGCTGGCGGTCGCCAGCCTCGCGTTTCTGGTCCTCATTGCGACCCTGTGTGTGCTGGCGCCGCTGCTGACGTCTTACGATCCTGTCAAAATCAACCTGCGCCTCATCAATAAGCCGCCGTCGGCGGAGTATCTGTTAGGAACGGACAAAGGCGGGCGCGATATTATCGCAAGATTGCTGTACGGCGGGCGCACGACGCTGCTGATTGCCGTAAGCATCAGCTTTTTCGTCACGTTTATCGGGGTGACCATCGGTTCTGTCGCCGGCTACTTCGGAGGCAAAATCGACAACATGTTAATGCGCTTCACCGATTTTATTATGATTTTTCCGTTTCTTATTTTTGTCATCGTCCTGAAGACGGTCATTGCGGACTCGGGCATTCTGGTGCTGATTGTCGTCATCAGCGTACTTGGCTGGGGCGGGATCGCCCGTCTTGTACGAAGCAAGGTGCTGGCGGAGAAGGAGAACGAGTACATCATGAGCGCCGTCGCGATCGGCTGCAAGCCATTTCAGGTCATCGTCAAGCATTTGCTGCCTAATGTGGCTTCTACCATTATTGTGCAGGCAATCGTCATCATGGCCGTTATGATCGGTGTAGAGACGGGTCTTAGCTTCCTTGGCTTCGGCGTGCCGGCCAATGTGCCAAGCTGGGGAAATATGATGTCGGATGCGATATCGCCCCAAGTTATCAAAAATCAATGGTGGGTTTGGCTGCCGTCTGCCGTCGTGATTACGTCTACGATTCTGGCCATTAACTTTATCGGGGAAGGCGCGAAGGAAGCGTTCGATCCGAAAGGATGATTTATGGACGACCATAGGCGCATACTCCCATATATGCGCCTACTCTTTTAATTTATCTTAAATACCTTTTTTATTAAGGGTCTAGTTACAAAATGATAGATTGCGATTGAAATTATTAAACCAATGCAAAGGCTACTGATGTTAGTTTTTAGCCTTAAGCGGTGATTTCCATTCGTGGAAATGCGTAAAAACGGCTCTTGTTCGCATCCTTGAACTCTGACCCGAATTATGAAGAGTTTGAAAAAGAGGCCCGTATGTTAAAGCAGCTATGAGATGACTTCTGAACCTATCAGGAGTCATCTTTTTTAATGTGCATTGAAACCGTCAGTTCGCTGGTTGATCTTCGCCCGGTACTTCCTTTTCCTCGCCGCTCCTCAAGTAGTCCCGGTTCGCTGTATGTCGCGTATACAGTGCGCCACCGTTCTAAGCTTCGTTTCGGCGTTTTCCGTCCGATGACATCGATGTTAAAATCTGCTCTAACAAAGATCTCCATGGGAGTTTGTCCTTCCTGGTAGGACATGATAGCAGCTACTTTAAACATGGGCGTATACATGATGCTCTTTTGGGACGCATGCTCCACGTTCGGATTAGCTTCCAATTGTTTTATTTCCTGCTCAGTAACCAATCTACCCATGTCCGCACCTCGCTTGTCCTCGATAGTTTGATTAAAACACAAAATGACCCACAAGAGAGTCACTTTTTTCAAAGTATACATCTTGCGGGTCACAGTTCAGGCAGCAATGTGGTTATCTTTTCAGAGTACCATGTGCCGTCTTTGGGGTAATATCCGTCTGGAATAATTTTCTCCCCTTTGAGGTCATCGCCAGTCCAAGACTTTATAACAATTTGATATTTCATGTCGGCTTTGGAGCCAGGTCCATTATCTTGCCATCCGTGAATCGTTACAGAAGAGGATGTCATATCAAATGTCCCACTGTAGGTACTCCTGCGGTCAGCTTTTATAAAATCACCTTCATAATATGCTACTGATGTTGAAGCAGGATATACTACATTTGTTGAAGCAGACGCTATAGCAACGTTATAGGATACAGCGATGATAGCAGATAAGAAAATTAGAGATAGTTTCTTTGACATGAATAAGCTCTCCTTTGAATTTGATTTGAAGTATTCAAACGTTTTATTTATCTACTCTTATTTCTTTTCCGGTAACTAGCAACTTCCATTGGCCCTTTTCGTCTTTAACTACAGGAAGTACTTGAGTGGTAATTATTCCATCTTTTTTTCTCGACATCTGAATAGTAACTGCAAATGTTTTATCATCGATCTTCTCAATATTTGCAATCTTATGTTTTTCAAAGGGGGCAGTTGTAAGCATTTGATTGTATTCATATTTTTGTTCTGCTACTGAGTCAAAGCGGGTATCTTTTACCCACTCCGTAATTTCATTTACATCTTTTTTTTCAATTGCAGCAAAGTAATTTTGTACAGATTTCTTTGCTTCTTGTACATCTGGCGCTGAAGCATTCGAATTATTTACTAACCAAAGTGATGAAGCTATGAGGCCAATAGCGAAAGAACTGGCAACAAAAACTTTAAAAGATGATTTCATTCTGCAAATCCCCTCTCAAAAATGGTAAATTTAGTATTTATATTACTATTTTTTTTAATTTTATGGCAATATATTTTTTGTTAGGTTAAAATTAACTATTGAAAGGTGAGATGTAAATGGCACTTCTGAAGGAAAGTGAGAAGCGTCAGGAACTCCAATTAATGCACGATGCAATATGGAAGGAGCTTGAAAATCGAGATGAGTTATTCGCCAGCACATTTTAAAAAAAACAACTGAACGAGTTGATTGACGAGACACCAACACATCCTTACAATGTTCAACCACGTTTATCCACTAAAGCTATCTTGGTAGCTGCACTTACCGGAGTTCTTTTGTTGCTCCTTGTTGTTTGGATGATTCTACAGTTGCCCTGAGAATCTAACAAACGTCACAGATTGTTTTGGAGACACGTTAAATAAATTTCCGCAATGGGCAATTTTCTCCCCGTGTAACAAATAAAAAAACGGTTTTTTATGCGCCTTAACGTCCTTAACGTATATTTTCCTTAAAATATTGGAGGTCGCCCATTCCAGCCATGCGCGGTGATGGCTTCGTCTAAGTCTTCAGCGCTAAGCTAGGGAAGACCAAAAAAAATAAACTCCCCTAGCCAAACGCCCCCCGTAGGAAGGAAGCCGCGAGGATCTCGCGAACCAGTTCCGTGTGGCCTTGGCAATTGTAAGAAAAAAACCAGCAAAAAGGATTGATTCTTTCCTTCTTGCTGGTTTTGTTTTAATAATACATTTTTATACTGGATACTTTAATACTTCCCGAAGAATTGTTGTTTTTAATATAGAAATACCCTTGTACATCTTCATTCGGTTTATACATTTCCCCGAATCCTGCAAATTTTCCACTATTAAGGCTTATTCTTGTCCCATCACTTTTCATAAAACCTACTTCGGCATTGTGGTTATCATCGAAATTAGCCGAAAACCAAGCGGTTACACCCTTTCCAATTGAAAAGTAGCTATTGGGGGCGGCACGTTCAAATGTAGCTGTTGCTCCGGAAGGGATTGTCGTGTCTGACCAACTCATATCTGCCATCATCTTGAAATCACCGCTTATTGTTCCTCGGGCAGAGTCCGAGGATACGCTGATTGGTTTAGGTTCACTAGCGTATACACCTGATGCTGTGGTCGCTAGTGCTGTAGCTGTAATTACGATGCTTAATGCCAACTTTTTCATCGGGGATTGATTCTCCTTTTACTTCATTTTATGTATTATTACAGATATAAAAGAATAAATGATATCTATACCCATAATTATACATTCAAATAAATAGACGTTCTTTTGTATGAAAATGTTTCGTTAAGAAAAAATATCAATCATTGAAGGTTATTTTTTTATGCCAAGTCACAGATTGCCGCCGGAAGAACAGAAGAAGATTCTCGGGCACCAATTACGTGTCCCGGAACGAGCACATATATATAACCCCGAATTTTGTACAAATGTCCGGTTCTCCAAAAACATAACATGACCATCTTTTTGGAGAAATCCTGTCGGTTGACCAGAACTTGATGTCATAAATGACAAGAACTTTATCCCCTTCACGTCCTTAATAAGCTTATCATTAGATTGTCAGCCTAGATACAAATCCGGGGAAAAGTGAAGATCGGCACTTGTCGCAAGGATGAACTCTGACCCGAATTATGAAGAGTTTGAAAAAGAGGCCCTTATGTTAAAGCAGCTATGAGATGACTTCTGAATTCATCAGGAGTCATCTTTTTTAATGTCCATTGATACCGTTCAGAGTTTGGAGGTTAGGGTATGTCTTATGTTCCTGTCAGAAAAAGTTCTGCTAACTGACATTACTTACATGCGTTACGGTAACGGTCAGTGGGCTTCTCTCTCCTGTGCAAAAAGATGGAGCGACAAAACAGTCTTGAGCCACTCAGCAGCGTCGTAATGAATCACAAAAGATCCGCCGATTGATGCGAAAATTCAGGTTGGTCGCCATTATGTGTCGAGCAGATCATGCCGCAAAATGGCTCGGCCTTGCCGCAAGGATAAAATGTGACCCACAAGATGGATGCAACCCGGTCGATGACGGGCTCCTGCGGGTCATACGCGATTTTGGGGAACTGCTGTTGTGATGCCTTGAGACGCCTTCCATCAAATTTGCCGTCTTTACCGGAATCTCCAACAATCGCTATAAGCGAACTTAATTTGTTGTTTACAAATACGGCGGCCGCCCGAACATGAATCTCATGTTCTGGACGACCGCCGCCGTGTTCATGGGCCGGGGCTTGAGAAGCTAGCCCCTCCCTTTATTACATGAAAATTTCGATCACATTGCCGGCTTCCGACCGATTGCCCTCAAATTCCCGCTTCCCGATCCGTACGCCGCCCTCCCGGTAACGGTTGGCAACGGGCTTCACGGTCAGCTCGCGGCCGTTCATCGTCATCCGGCTCAGGCCTTGCCCTTGACCGGTCAGACGATACACGAACTTGACCGGAGCCCCCATCACCTCGAATTCGAACTCCAGCCCGTCGAGCGACGGTGGCAGAACCGGATCGATGATCAAGTCGCCCTCGATCAGACGAATCCCCAAGGCATTGGCAATCAGCTGGTTCATATAAATTCCCGGACCGCTGGAATATATTCTCCAGCCGCCCTTCACCGGTACCGAGCCGTCGCGCAATTCGTCAAAGCGCTCCTGCGCCTCGTAGCGGGTGCTAAACTTCGCGTCGGAGCTGCTGAAGTAGGCATTGCTTTGCCGAAGCTCCGCGTTAGGCACGACGCTCCGCAGGCCGACCGGGTTAATCGTGGCCAGCCCCTTCCACACCTCGTCCGATTTGCCGAGCTTGGCCATCGCCTCGATAAAACGGATATGGGCGTGAACGTACTGCAGGCCGATTTCCCTGCCTACGTTAGCCGCCTGCTCGGCCCGCTTGAACTGCTTGCTGACGCCCCCGGCATAGTTCGCCGGGCGATCCATCAGCCGGACGCCGTCCGGATAGAACAGCTTCTCCTTGATGATCCGGTAATGGGCCTCCGCCTGCTCCTTCGTCAGCAGCTCGCCGATCATGCTGCGCGTCATCGGCAGCAGCCGGTAGCGGATGCCGGTTTTCGTATCCGACGGATGCAGCATCAGCTCGGCCTCGCCCGGCTTCTCCATGTATACGAATCCGGGAATGACCTCGGATTGCAGCATATACCGGTTAAAGTCCTCCCGGATGCCGTCGCCAAGCCGTTTCAGCTCGGCCGCCGTCTCCGCGTCCGCTTCTGCCAAAGCCGCCGCGAGCTGGCTGAATACTTGATACGTCAAGGCTACGGTCCAGCTGCTGATCAAATAGCGTTTCAGCTGGGCGTTCGCCGGCTGGAGCGTATCGTCCCAATCCCCGTCGCCGTACGAAGACAAGTGCGTACCGTGCAGAAAGTGCCGTTTGATATACTCAAGCTGCTTCTTGGCATGCTCCAGCACCGTCTCGGTCTGTTCCGTGAACGTAAAGCCGCCCCGCTTCGTATAAGGCAGCCGGACCTCCAGAATGGAAGCGTCCCCGGTCGCCGTCAAATAATCGCTCAGCACCTTGAGCGGCCACACGATAATATCGCCGTGGCTTTCTTCCTGCTGAATGAAGGCGTACCGGTCGAACATGAACCATTGCGGCCAGTTTCCGTCATCCTCGTATTGATGCGAGTACACGGTGGTCAGAATATCGCGCACGACGTCATATTTTTGCGTCGCCAAAAAGTATTCGGTCGGCCCCTGGCACACGTCGCGCGTTCCCCATGCTGCCCCGCCATATTGCTCCAGACCGTGCGGCACCGAGAAATGCACCAGCATATTGTGCGTATACCACCATGCAAGCGTATTAAGCTTGCTCAGCTCGTCCGGCTGTTCGCCGCGCCGGCTCAAGCGGAAGCCGTTCATGACCGTGCGGTAAAACTCGTGGTATCGCTCGATTTCCGCATCGGCATCCCGTTGGACAAACGGCGGCTCTTCCCCATGCAGCAAGCCCTGCACCGTAACGGTCCATTCGCTGCTTGCGCTGAGTGCGAGGACGACCAGGGAAGCAGAGCCCGGCTCCGCGTTCGAGGCCAGCAGCCGTTCGTCACCCGCCTGCATGTCCGCGCCTTCGATCCTCATGCGGTAGCACAGGCTTGGGTAAGCGCGGGCGCTGAGCGACTGGGCGTCCGCATAGAAAGTGAGCGTCCGGCCATCGTCCTGCTGCTGCATGCGGAACGGCAGCTCGTATTCGGCCGCGTTCATCGACACCTGGTTCGAGAGCAGGAAGCGGTAAGGCTTGTCGCTGGCCGAGCGGACGTGCAGCACAACCTCCGGCGTATCCACGGTCGTATAGTTCGTGATTACAAACAGCTCGTCCGCCGTTTTGTAGTACCAGCGGGCATAGTTGAAGCCCATCTCGAACATGGACGGCATCGCCAGCAGCCGGTACTGCCCGTCCAGCTCGACGTACATGCGCTGCCCTGACGTCTTCGGCACGTTCAGCGCATTGCGGGCGTTCGTCAGCATTTTGTTGAACGACGTATTGCCGACCACCAACTGCGCGTTGAACATCCCGTACATGTACGAGGTCGTTGTGATGACCTGCTCGTTCATCCGGTCGTTGTTCCCGGTCATGAGGATATGTCCGTGCGGACGCTCCATGCGCAGCTCTTTTTCCTTCAGTACGACATGCTCGTGGGTATCGGTGAAGAAGGACAGCAACTCTTCTCCGTCCCGCTCCTCTTGTTGACGGTTCGGGAACAAGTCCCCGACTTCCTGCTGCGTCATGGACAAGGTTCGCAGCGGCGCTCCGAGCTGGGGCGCTGCGCTGACCTTCGCCTGCCAAGAGCCGGAGGCCTGTACCGGGGCCGAGGACTCCCGCTCCCCGCTCTCGCGCCAAGCGTCCTGTACGTCGGCCTCGTATTCCAGAGCCGTTACCGCCTCCGGTTGGTTGTCCCGGAACAAGCCGTAAAAGACGAATCTCGCTTCTCCGGCCAGCTTGACCCGTTCGGATTGCAGCGCGATATATGCAAATTCGTATTGGTATACTTCGTTAGCCAGCGAAGCTTTGGCCAAAGCCTCAGGTTCGTCTGTTTCTTTGTAGGACAAGCCGAAAAATTGGAAGCCGTCCGTCGAATAACCGGCCGCTTTCGTCAGACAGCCCTGCTGAAGATAAGGAAATTTCCCCTGCTGCGGCTGATTTTGCCGGGAACAGACGACATATCCCTTCTGCGCGTCCTCGAATACCGCATGATCGATATATTGGGACAAATAAGCCTCATTGCTGCGGACGGCGCCCGAATGGGCAATACCCACGTCTTGACCGTAGACGATGTCGACTTCCGCCTCCTGCCCGTACACGGCAACGTCCCAGAACCATACCCCGCGCGCCGTTAAGCGAAAGGTCACTTGATAACGAAGCGCGCCGGCCTCGCCTTCCCAGATCACCCGGCTACCGTCCGCATGACGCACACGGCTTGCGGAACGGACGCCAAGCAAAGGTATCGCTTCTATGCCGGAAGCCCGGTGCTGCCGCAAATATAAATTGTTCAACGATCCGGTCACCGGGTCGGACAGCCATTGATTGATCATCGTATCTTGGCAAGCCGCTTCGTACAGATCGCCGCTGTTCAAGAAGGTAAACCGTAAATTCCCCGCCTCCGCCCGAAACCGGGACGTATTCAGCATGGTCATCGTCTCCACTCCGTTTTCTGTTTATATATGGGTGAAAAAAACCGCCGGACACCATCGCTCCAGCGGTCCTTTTTCGAAATAAGTTTTTCTCGTCTAAAAGGAAAGATGCTTTCGGATAAATTCCACCGTGCGGCGGTTCTGGTAGCCGCTCGTCGCATGTCCCGTAAACGGATGCACTCCGATCTCCTTCGTCGACCGGATCCGGTTGTATGCCGCAAACACGGTTTCTGGCAAGCATACGGTGTCCTTCAAGCCGACCGAGACGAGCACCGGAATCCGGATGCGCTCCGCCAAATTCATGATGTCGAAATAGCTTAGCGTCTCCATGACCTTGTCCAGATGCTCCGGGAACCGGCTCACGAATTCCGCCGCTTCGGAGAGCGAGCTGACCGAATTCAGAATGCCGAAGTCCATATGACACATATTCGGAATATTCGCGATGGACAGCGCCGGCTTGTCGCTTAAGGCCGAAACCAGCAGCGACAGTCCGCCTCCCTGGCTGTCGCCGGCGACGACGATGCGGCTGCGGTCGACCTCCGGCTGCGCCGCCGCCCATTCGACGGCTTGCAGCGCGTCGACGGCGATGGCTTTGTAGTAGCAGGTCTCTTTATCCAGAATACCCTGCGTGATCCAGCCTTTCGTCATCCCATACGTATTGTCCAGCCGGTTGCCCGTCTCGCCGCCTTGTCCGCGAATATCGACGGCGAACACCGCCATCCCCATCAGCAGCCAGAAGGCATACTGCTCGGGATATCCCCGGCCTCCCGTGTACCCGTGATACAAGACGACGCACGGCAGTTTTTCCCGTACCGGAAACTTCGGAAGCAGATACCACCCTTTGATCGGCGTATCGGCGAAGCCTTGGTACGTCACATCGTAAGTGTCCATATACGGGAACGGCGTTTCCCGCCGTGTCCGCTGCGCTTGTACCGGCTTGTCGATCACATCGGCCAACGTACCGCTCCAGAATGCCTCCAGGTCGGCCGGAGCGGTTGGCTCCGGCGCATACCGGCGAAGCTCTTCGATCCGTTTTTGAACTGCATTCATGGGCTACCGCCTCGCCTTATATCCAAAATTATTTTTGCTGCTGCTTATACCATTCGTTGACTTCCTTCGTCCAAGCTTCGCCGCCCCGTTTGTTCCACTCTGCCGCGAATTTGTCAAAGTCTTGATCGGTCGCTTCGCCAATGACCATCTTCACGGAAAGCCCGCGCATCAATTGATCCAGGTCGGCGAAGTTTTTCGAAACGTTGGTCGACGGCATATATGCGACGGCCGGGCTGACGACGCCAAGCTTGGACACGACGGTCAGATTGTTCTTCACCGCTTCCTGAATGTTCTTCGGAGCGCTCAGCGGAACGGAGACGAGCGGATCGTTCGGCACGTTCCAGATCAGATAGGCGATACCGTCTTGGGCATATTTATCGCCAATCATCTCTACAGTGCCATCCGGGTTTTTCTTATGATGAACGCCTTCGACGCCCAGCTTACGAAGCATGTGGGCTTCCTGACCGGCCTGCCAATCGAGCAGCTCGATCGCTTTCTTCGCCTTTTCCTTGGAGATGTTGGCCGGCAGCACGAACTGTCCGAACATGCCTACGCCGTCCGGGAAACCGGTTTTGCCGTCCTTGCCTACCGGAGGAGCGATCATGATCAGCTCGGCCTTCGGATCGACCTTCTTCAGATTCGTCACAAAACGGCTGTAATCGCTCGTCTGGGCGCCGAAGAAGATCCCGGCTTTGCCGCTTTCCAGCGTTTCCCACATTTGGTTGTCTTTCATGACGGTGAAGTTTTTATCGATTCCGCCGTCTTTATACAGTTTCCCCAGCCACATCAGCGCTTCCTTCCGCTGCGGCGTAATGGCGGCGTTCATCAATGTGCCGTCTTCCATTTTACGCCAGCCGTTGCCGGTATCGAACGCCATGAAGACCGGGTCCAAGTGATAGCCGAGCGTTTGGTTCAGCACGATGCCGACCGTATCTTCCTTGCCGTTCTTGTCCGGATCGCCTTTGGCGAATTTAACTGCCGTCTGGTAAAACTCGTCCAGCGTCTTCGGCACCGGCAGTCCGAGACTGTCCAGCCAGTCTTTGCGGATGAGGACGGCACGCTCCATCTGCGCCGGACGCGGAATCCCGTACGTTTTACCGTCGATTTTGATGAAGTTCAATAACGACTGCGGCAAGTTTTTCAGATTTTTCGTATCTTTAATATAGTCGTCGAGCTGCAGGAAAGCCCCTTGCTTCGCATACTGCGTAAAGTTCGGGTCCGGGAAGGACATGTAATGCGTAATGTCCGGCAGGCTGTTGGCGGCAATGGAAGCTTTCAGCTTTTCCGGATATTGAGCCGAAGGAATCGCCATGGATTCGTATTCGATCCCGACCGCTTCCTCCATCTTTTTCCACACTTCCGTCTTTTGCGGAGGATTGCCGTAAAGCGGGTACATCATGCTGATCTTCTGCTTTTTCCCGGAATCCCCGGACGATGCGCCCTCTTTCCCCGTACCGCTCGATTTATCGCCGCAGCCGGTCACCGCGACCAAAGCTGTGACAAGGGCCAAAGAAGAGATTTGTTTCCAGCGTTTTCCCGATACTTTCATGTGTGAACCCCTCCGTTTTATGTGTTCATAACCGCCATAACTATATGGTCAGAACAGCGCCGCAGCGCCGCTCGTAAACCCAACCGCCGAAGCCGCTCAGCCCTTCACGGAGCCGAGAAGCACGCCTTTGGCAAAATGCTTTTGCAGAAACGGATACACCACCAGAATCGGAAGCGTCGAGACGACGATCGCCGCCATCTGAATCGTGACGGGAAGGATGTCCTGCTCCCCGGCAAAGCCCGATTGCCCCATGACATCCTGCGTCGAACCCTGGAAAATCATTTGCCTCAAGAACACCTGCACGGTCCACAGCTCCGGCTTCGTGATGTAGAGGACCGCGTTGAAAAACTGGTTCCAGTTACCGACCGCATAGAAGAGCGTAAACGTCGCCAGCGCCGGCATGGACAGCGGAAGCACGATTCGGAACAGCAGGCCGAAGGTGCGGCACCCGTCGATTTTCCCCGCTTCCTCCAGCTCGGAAGGAATGCCCTGGAAGAAGTTCTTCAGAATAATGAGATTGAATGCGCTGATCGCGCCGGGCAAAATGAGCGACCATACGCTATCGAGCAGGCCCAGCTTGTTGACGACGATATACGTCGGAATCATGCCGCCGCTGAACAGGATCGTAATCGTCACGAGCAGCAGCACTGTTTCTCTACCGGGCAGCGTCTTCTTGGAAAGCGGGTACGCCATGAAGGTCGTCAGGGCCAGATTGACAAACGTTCCACCAATCGTCGTGACCGCCGTGATGTACAGCGACCGGACAAAATTGGTATTGCCCAGAATCGTGCTGTACGCATCGAACGAAAAGCGCTCCGGCCATAAAATGATCCCGCCGCGCAGTACCTGGTCCATCGGCGATAACGACGTCGCCAAGATGTAAATGAAAGGAAATAACGAGCTGAGCGCGAGTACGATGAGCACAAGCGCGATCGCCGCGTCGACGACCCGGTCCGTCCAGGTTGCTCTACTGTTCATTGTGCAAGTCCCTCCCCTTAGAACACGCCTTCTTCGCCGAATTTTTTGGCCAATTTGTTCGCCCCAAGCACCAAAATGAGACCGACGACCGATTTAAACAGACCGACCGCGACACCGAAGCTGAACCGGCCGCCACCGAGACCTACACCGCCAATGCCTTCGCGGTAGACGAACGTCTCGAACACGTCGCCGACCGGGTACACCAGATCGTTAAGCATCAGGAAGATTTGCTCGAAGCCGACATCCAGCACGTTGCCGAGCCGCAAAATGAGCAGAATCAGAATCGTGCTGCGCAGCGCGGGCAGCGTCACATGCCACAGCTTGTGCCAGCGATTCGCGCCGTCGACAGTCGCCGCTTCGTACAGCTGCGTATCCACGCCGGAAAGCGCTGCCAAAAAGATAATGGTCCCCCATCCGACTTCCTTCCAAATGTTCTGGAGCACAATCATCGTCCGGAATGAATCGGGGTCAGCCAGAAAGTTATGCGCTTCGCCGCCGAACGAGACGATGAGCTGGTTCACCAAGCCCGTTTCGGTATTGAGCAAAATATAAGTGATCGAACCGACCACGACCCACGAAATAAAATGCGGCAGGTAGACGATCGTCTGGATCGCGCGCTTGAACCATTCCCGCATCAGCTCGTTGAGCAGCAGCGCCACAAGGATCGGAGCCGGGAAGTAAAACACGATATTATAAAAGCTGATCAGCAGCGTGTTGCGCAGCAGCCGCCAGAACTGATCGTATTGAAACAAATCGACGAAGTGCCGGAAGCCGACCCACTCGCTGCCCGTCACCCCGAGGAACGGGCTGTATTCCTGAAAGGCCATGACGATCCCGAACATCGGCACATACTTGAAAATCAGGAAATACAGCGCACCCGGGAGCAATAGCAGGTAAAGCTCCCAGTGGGACAGCATTCTTTTCGTTAGCGAAATGTTTCCGACTGACGATTTCACGTCTCCATCCCCTTCCCGCGATTCGGAGCAAGCCGAGGAGGCTGGCAGGACAAGCGCTCGATCAGCTCGATTTTTAATTTATACGACTTGTTCACGTATTCGCCGCCCATCGCTTGGAACACAAGATGCGCAGCCATGGTGCCCATTTCGTATTTGGGCTGCCGGACCGTCGTCAAAGGAGGAGATAAGTACTCCGCCACCTGAATATCGTCAAAGCCGACGATCGATACGTCCTCCGGCACGCTCAGGCCGAATTCACGAAGCGCCTTGTAGCCGCCGATCGCCATTTCGTCGTTGCCGTAGAAGATGGCGGTAGGATGCTCTTCCTGCATGAGCAGCACCTTGGTCGAATGATAGCCGCCCTCTTCCGTGAAATTGCCGACCAGCATCCATTTCGTATTGACGATTCCCTCTTCTTGCAGCGCTTTCAGATAGCCTTCTTTACGGTGCTGGCTGCCCAGCGAATTGCTCGGTCCCCCGATCCAGGCGATATCGCGGTGTCCCTTCTCCATGAGATAACGGGTCGCTTCGTATCCGCCCTGAACGTTATCCGCCGCGACATTCATAATGAAATCGCCTTCGACATAACGGTCCATCACGACGATCGGGCAGCCTTCCCGGGCCGATTCGCGCAGCAGATGCTCGCTGATGTTCGGGTCGAGCACAATCGCGCCGTCCACTCTTCGCTCCTGCAAAAATTTATAAGCCGTCGAATCGGCCCCGCCGACCGAGCTGCATGCAATCAGATCGAAGCCGTTGGATAGTGTAACTTCCTGCGTCCCGCGGATCAGTTCGGAGTAATAAGGACCCGACAGGTCGCTTAAAATGAGCAAAATCGTCTTCGTCGACTTGCGCTTGAGATCCATCGCGAAGCCGTTCTTTTGGTAATTCAGCTCCTTGGCTGCCTGCAGTACCAATTCGCGAGTTTTCGGACTTACTTTATCGCTTCCGCTGAGTGCGTAGGATGCGGTCGAAAGCGCCACTCCTGCATGCTTTGCAACGTCTTTAATCGTAACCATAATTCCCCCCGATAAAGCCATCCGAAATTTATCGAAACGTTTCGATTTGTTTTTATTATAGCTCCGAAGAAAGGTTTGGTCAATGAGGGGTGCGTTTTTTATACAGCGCTTTCTTCAAGTGCTGTCATAAAAGCGTCACAGAAGCATCTGGCGATTGGAGGCGGTCCCGGTCAAGAAAAAAAAGCACCGGCCTTCAGGCCAGTGCTCCAGTGCTCGTTGTTTCGCTTGTAAGGCTTGCTCTATCCGTGCTGCGGGTAGGCCAGAGGGGAATCGCAATAAGGGCACGCTTTATTCTCGCCGGGCTGCAGCAAAGCGGACGAACCGCAGCCGGGGCATTCCACCGTCTTGGGCGTTGGGGGCGGCGGCTGCGGCCTGTTCTGCTGCGGTACGAAGCCATCTCCGATCACGGACACGTTGACATTCACCATCGAGGCTGCCGGAGCCCATTGGTTAAACACAATGGACATCGAGTACATATCGATGAACGCATCCTGGAACACGCCAAGATAAATCATGCGCTGCAAATCGTTGACCACCACGGCCGGCCGCTGGTTCGTCGTCTCCGCCAAGGTTTGAACGGAAGTCACTCCCTGCACCAAGACGAGGTGACGGTAATGGTCATATCTGGCGAAGAGCTGCTTGCGCCGCTGCCCGCTCTTCCACAGCATGTATATGCCGGGAATCAAGTCAAGGAGGACAACCCACACCATTACCCAATACTGAATATCGCTCCCTGCGGCCAAGTGGATTAAGAACGAAATCATAAACGGGATAAAAATAATCAGAAACGTTGTGCCGGCGTTTTTCCAGTCAATGACCTTCTGGTAGCTCAAATCGCGGTGCTTCCATAGTCGGACGGCCAGCAAAATGAAGCCGATCGGAAAAAATAAAATAAGTCCCAGCGCTATCGCAACGCCGCTTATGGCTGGACGATCATAGTTCAAGAAGGCTCCCTCATCTCTTTATGGTATAACTTGAATTCATATCTTTACTTTCCTATTCGCTCTTCGAATACGTCAACGGAGAATCACAATAAGCACACGCCTTGCTTTCTCCAGGCTGCAGCAAGGTCGATGAACCGCAGCCGGGGCATTCCACCGTCTTCGGTAACGGCTTCTTGTCCGTTTTGGACGAAGAGGTCATTTTGGTGTATTCGTGCAGAATCTCTTCGTAAGCGCGTTTGAAGTCTATGTCTTTAGGCAGATCCTCCGGAAAATCCTCCTCAGTCGTGCTCTCCTGAGGCGAGTCAGAATGTACCGTCGGTTGGACTTGCCGCTGAAAAACGATCGCCATTGAATTCATATCCAAATAAGCATTGGGGAACTCACCAAGACCAATCAGGCGCTTTAAATCGTTGGCAACCACCGCCGGGCGCTGCCAGATCATCTCCGCGATGGTATGGACAGAAGTAATTCCTTCCGACATGACGATATGGCGATAATGGTCATACCTGATAAAAAGCTGTTTACGACTCTGCTTGCTCACCCATAGCATGGATACTCCGGGAGTGAATAAAAAAATGATAAGAATAAACCATATTGAAAACAACGCAAACGTATCTGCTGGAGATATGCTGTTTAGGAACAAAAATATAAATACCAGGAGTACAAACAGAACAAGAAAGGTTGCGCCGGCATTTCTCCAGTCATCTATTTTTTGATAGCTCAGATCGCGATGCTTCCACAGTCGGATAGCCGCCAAAAGGAGCCCCGCCGGAAAAAACAAGAGGAACGCCAACACGATCACGACGCCTTCGATCGCCGGTCTGTCCATGTCCAATCTAACTTCCGTCTTCTCTTCTATATTGCTCTGATGCACTGCGCCGACCTCATTTCAACGTGATCAACTGGCTGTTTCTGCGGCCCAGGTCGGCCGAGATATCGCGCAGAAGCTTGCGGGACATTTCCACTTTACCCGTCTCTCCCGCCCGATCACTGAGCCCGCGAACGCAGCGCTCCAACTCCTTGATCTGCCACAGCAAATTTTCCTCCATATGGATCATCGAAGGATGTGAAACCGGGTCGCTGTACTTCACTTTTTCGATCAACTCCCGTACCCCTGCTTTCAACGCTTCCCGTTCCTCGATTTCCTCTTCTTCCAGCGCATAGCTCACCGAGTCGAGAGCCAGCTTCATCTGCTTCATCAGCTGCATCTGTGCCCTTTGATCATCCTCTTGATTCCGCACAACATTCGTAAAATGATGGGCAACCCCCATCCCAATCGCCCAAACTGCGGCTGTGATGACTTCAATCACCACGTAAGAGGTCAAGGAAATCCGCAAGGTGAGCCAGAAGAAAGCCGTATGAAAAATAGCGGAAGCTCCATACAACACCGATATCGTAACGAAGGTCAAGGAGGCGGGAAGCCCGTCTCCGCGCCGGTTTTGCTTCACTTCACCTACTGCGCAGTAATAGCAAGCCGCTTCCGCAAGAACGATGGAGATCAAGGAAGTCCACCAGTGCCCGGTTCCCCAATCCTCCACACGGCATAAGAAAAAGGCAGCTACGGTTACCAAGACAATGAGGCCGAACATCAATTTGGCGGCCACGGCAGGCAAACGGTTCATATTCATCTCAAGCTCCTTTTCACCCTAACTTATTCCCGCATTCAAAACAAAACTTTTGCCCCGGCTGCACGACCTGCTGACACTGACTGCAAGTGAGCACCATGCTCTTGCCGCACTCCGGACAAAACTTCGCTCCCGCCTCCACCATCGTCGCGCACTGAGGACAAGGAGCGCCCAGCGACTCGCCGCATTTCGCACAATGAAGCGCTTGTTCCGGATTATCCGCTTGGCAGCGGGGACAAGGACGGTACTTATCGCCGCAGTTCGGACAAAATTTCGATCCCGCCGGAAGGGAATGCCCGCACGCTTGGCAAGCCACGGACGAGGAAGCAGCTCCCTGCTTGAGCGAATGTCCGCACCCTCTGCAGAAGCTCGAATCATGAACATTGCTCATGCCGCAATTCGAGCAAGTCTGAACGGGAGTAGACACATCCATATGTCCCGACAACCGCGAAAACGAATCGCCAATCGTCATACCAACGCCTTGACCGAGCCCCAGACCGATGCCCGCGCCCAAGAAGGCCGACGGATTCCCTTCGTTCTTCGCCGCGCTTTCCAGCGTATTGAAGGTTCTTTCCTGCTGGTAGGAGAAGCCGAGAATGTCCATTTCCGCTTTTTTCGCCAGTGCTTCCTTTAACCGCTTCGTGGCCGGATCTTCCTCGGGAAGATTGATGGAATCGATCTGGAAGCCGACCAGACGAATCCCGTACTCTTGAAAAATCGAAACGATTCGACTTTCCATATGTTTGGATATTTCGGAGATATAGGCGTTGATTTCCAGAATGCTAATTTTTTTATGTACCAGATAGGAGGAGATAAGCTCCTTGATGTTCATCATCAAGATGCTGCGAAAATATTTGCCGAGCGCCGCCTGATCGACCGCCGGAAGCGTTCCGACCAGCTTAAGCAGAAACTTGCGTGTATCTTCGATCTGGATGCCTAATTGGCCGAACGCGCGGACCGATACCATCATGTGATATTTGGGCTCCTGCAGTTGAATCGGAGTCGGCGTCCCCCATTTCAAGTCCAGCTTATGCAGCTTGTTCACAAACCAAATTTCCGCAGTAAACGGCGACTTGCCGCCAAAAGGCAAATTGACGACGGAGGAAAGGACCGGAATATTTTGCGTCGATAACGTATGCCGGCCGGGACCGAGCAGGTCAAGCGCCTCCCCGCCTTTGAACAGCAGCGCTTCCTGGGTTTCGTTGACGATCAGCTGAGTCCATGTGCCTAGTTCTTGATTCGGATATTTCCATACCAATAAATCGGGCGGCCCGTCGAATTTGACTACTTCTATAATTGCCATCTAGGTACCCCTTTCCATATGCTGGTCTCACGTGTAATCCTTTTACATTAATATACTACGAAACCAACCCTTTTTGGACTCAAAATTTTCCATTTGATGCGTTATAACAGACATTTTTGCTAGATTTCGACAAGATGCGACAGGACTTGGAGGGAGCTTGTCGAAGGGAATGTCCCTTAAGTCTTAGTGATTATTCTCCTAAAATTACATTGAGGTATAATGGTGTCAGTCATTGAGATTTTTAAAAAGGGGATGACAACAATATGGCTAAGAGGGATGGAGTGAACCCGATAGATTGGGCGCGCATCGATGACCGGGAGCAAGGCGGAAAAATCGTTATTCGAGAGGTAAACAAAATATCCGAGCTTGAAGGAATTAGTGCGGATTTTATAGATACCCTTTCACAAGCTATGAAGGAGTATGAAGAAACTCTGAAAGGGGTAAAGGATAGATAAAGACTCACGAATACAGCAAAAAATGGGCCGAGGACCACGGTCCCCAACCCATTTGTCACAGCCTCGCAAGGCAGGCTTCTTTGCAAACTTGTCTTATTTGTCTTCGTAGATTACAACGGATTTCGATTCTTCTTCCCATTTCACAACGGCTTTCAAAGCCTCGCTAACGAAACGGGCAGGCACGACGGTATTGCCTTCCACAATAGCCGCCGGCACTTCCAGCGTCACTTCTTTGCCGTTCACATAAGCCTTCGTGCTATCAACGAAAAGTTTAACGGTGATGCCGTCGCGAGTAACCGTCACGGAGCGTTCTTCCGGATTCCAGCTCACTTCCGCTTTCAGAGCTTCGGAGATGGCCCGGAAAGGTACCAGAGTGCTGCCCTCACGGATGAAGGGACGGACTTCCATCGAAGGCTCTTCACCATTGACAAACAATTGCACGCCGGATTTTCCAAGCTTCTCGTAAAGCTTACCAAGCTTCTTGTAAGCATTGAGGTTCTTCACGTTTGCTTTTACAGCTTCTTTCTGAACATAAACCGCATCGGTTACGTTACCTTGATTGTCGAGCAGATCGGCTGCCGCGGAAAGTGCAGCGTCTTTTTCGACGATAGCTTCCAATTCAGCCTTCTTCTCGGCCGTAAGCTGTGTTTCGTATTTGGTCAACAGAAGATCGGCAAGAACGGCACCGGCCGGTTTGTCTTTCACATTTTCAATGGCGTTGAGCAAGCCTTTATAGCCGTTTTTGCCGTTGTTTTCATAAGTCGTACCCGTAACGGATGCCTTCGGTTCTACCTCTACTTTAACCTTGACGTCTTTTTCTTTGCCGACAGTGATTGCTTGAGCTGCAGCTTCCGCTCTGTCGGAGCGGTTGTCATTATCGGACTTTGCCAATGCGGAACCGGCCATCAGGCTGGTTGCGACGACGCAAGATGCGGCGATCATCATAGGTTTTTTCATGTTCATCAATAACTCTCCTTTGTTGGTTAAAAATTCTTGTTTGCATGAGCTCACTAAGTTGTTCGTTCCCGTTAATTTTTTTGTGGGGAGTTCGAAAAAAAATTAAAACTTTTTTCACTGTTCTTGGTTATAGGACTCCGCTTAATTTGTTGGAAACGATGCTCCGCTCCAGCTTTACATGCAGCAGCTCTGTTCGTAAATCTTTGCCCATGTTATGTAAGGCAGACACAATCTCTTCCGCCGTAAGCACATGGATCGTGTTCGCTTTTTTCGCAATATAATCTAGTATCGTTTCGACACATTCCTCGCAGCTTCCGATTTTATCCGCGAGCAGACGTTCTTCCTCAAGTAGATTTTCATATTTGCTTTGTAAGTTGTTCATTTTATCCGGGCTCCTCTCGATTAGCTATTTTGCCAACCAACTTAGAGACCATATTAACATTTGTTAAACTTTATTTAAACAGATTCAACAATTAGTTGAATTAAACATTGAATGATTAAACTTTACGTTGAGTCACAACCGCTCCCCCTCTCCTAACCAACTCTTTACTTGGGTTCACAGGAAGATCGTGGTATACTTTGGGCACATCTACCAAGGGGGAAATCGCTTGCATGAGCTACTATTTTTCAATCTGCGCCTCCGAGAAATATCAGGAAAAGTACATCGAATTTATGCTGATGAACTATCAACAATTAAACCTCCCCTACTCGTTCCCGCTAACTCTTAGCTTCCTCGCAAGCCCGATTCTCATGAAGGAAGAAGCCATTCTATGCTTCAATGACGAAGACGAGTTGGTCGGGGCACTCGGTTATATTTACGGAACCGGCGAGAACGACTACCAAGATACGCATATCGTGCAGATTCAGGCCGTATTTTTGCTAGACGAATACCGCAGAACCCGTCTTTTTCTCCGGGGGCTCCAGTACTTGACCCAGTTCATCGCTCAGCTGAACAGACCGGTGACGGAACTTCGTTTCTGGACGCCGGTGCAGGACGATCTCCGCAAGCTGTGCGGCAAGCTGGCCGTGAGAACCGACGGCCGGGATACGGCGTTCGGCACGATGGAAGAATACCGCGCTCCGTTCTCCGATTGGCATGCTTACGCCATGAAGTTCCGTTACGAATCGTATTTTTGACCCTGGAAGGGAATCACTCTATGCTCACCGTCATTACGAACCTGTTGCGCTACATGCGTCCGTACAAGCTGCTGGCGTCTTTCTTTTTCCTAACGTTATTTCTGGATCTCGCCTTCGTATCGCTGGCTCCCTTGAGCTTTAAATTCATGATCGACAAAGCGATCACGCCGCAGGACATCGACTACTTCTTCCTCATTCTTGCCGTTCTCGGAATCGGCGGCCTGATCGGATTCAGCGCCGGTGTCATAAGCGATTATGCGCTGGCCCGGTTGATTGCGAAGGTACAGCAGGATCTCAGAATGGGGTTGTTCGACCATATGCAGCATACGAACATCGGCTTTTTCCAGAAAGCCCGCTCGGGCGAGCTGCTTTCTTATTATTCCGTCGATTTGCCTTCGATCGCGCAAGCGATGCAGGTCATCCTGACCATTGGCATCCAGTCGTTTTCCGTCGTGGTCATCAGCACGGTCGTCTTGTTCTATTTGCAGTGGAGCATGGCCCTGCTGATTTTGCTTGGGGCCGTTGTTATTTTTGCCGGTCCATATTTGCTGGGCAGACGTGCCGAAGCCGTCAATTCCGCGTACAAGGACCAGTTCGCCCGCCTAACCGGCGTCGTGCAGGAGAACATCAAAGCCCAGAAAGTGATTAAAGGCTTCAACCTGCAGGAAGCGATGACGAACAAGTTCGGCGCCATGCTGCAAGCTTTGTCCGTTACCCATTACAAGAAAAATGTCGTCAACGCCCAGCTTGAGCGCCTTCCGATGATCAGTCTGCTCCTTATTAATTTTTCGATTATCGGGTTCGGCTCGTACCTGGCGCTTCGCGGCCATCTTAGTGTGGGGGCGCTGGTCGCCTTTTTTACCATGTATACCTCCATGGGCAACTCGGTGTTCAATCTAACCATTGCGATCCCGGCTTTTACGGATGCTTCGGTGAGTATGAAGCGAATTCAAGAGCTGTTAAGCGAGCCTCGGGAAGCAACGGGAGAAACCCGTTTCACTCTCACAGAGGGACGCCCGCCGGAGATTGCGCTTGAGGACGTTTCGTTCCGCTATGCGGGACAGCAGCAGGATGTGCTGAAGCACGTCCGTCTGCACATCCCTCCGGGCACTACAACAGCCTTTGTCGGCTCCAGCGGTTCGGGAAAAAGCACGCTGCTGCAGCTGCTGCTCGGCTTCTATACTCCGCAGGAGGGGCAGATCCGCATGAACGGCAGCCCTCTGCGGGAGCTGGATCTAGGGTCTTACCGGGAGCAGATCGGCGTCGTGTTTCAGGACAATTTCTTATTTCACGGCACGATTCTGGACAATATTCGCCTCAGCAAGCCAGATGCCAGCGAGGAAGAGGTCATAGAGGCGGCGAAAAAAGCCGAAATCCACGACTTCATCATGAGCCTTCCGGAGGGCTACCATACCCAAGTGCTGGACGAAGGGAGCAACTTTTCCGGCGGTCAAAGGCAGCGGATCGCTATTGCCCGCGCCATCGTGAGGAACCCCTCAATCCTGCTGCTGGACGAAGCCACGTCAGCGCTGGACCCGATCTCGGAGGCTTCGATCAACCGGACGTTCGCCGAGCTGTCTCATAACCGGACGGTGATTACGGTGACCCACCGGCTCTCCGCGATAACTGAAGCAGACCAAATTTTCGTCTTCGACCAAGGACATCTGGTGGATAGCGGCACCCACGCGCAGATGCTCCGGGCAGGCGGCTTCTACAAAGAGCTGTGGGACAAACAGAGCGGCTTGTCCGTATCGCCGAGTGGGCAGGAAGCGGACATTGACGAGGAGCGGCTATCCCGGCTTCCTTTCTTCCAGGGGATGCATGCGGATGTGCTGAAGGAAATCAAGGGCCTGTTCCATACGGAAACGTTCACTGCCGGACAGCCTGTCATTTACCAAGGGGACCAGGGGGAGAAATTTTATCTCATCGCCCGCGGGCGGGTGGAGGTCTCCAAGCGCTCTTCCACTGTGCCCGAGAGCCGGATACGGCTGGCCGTTCTGGAGGATGGGGATCATTTCGGAGAGATGGCGCTGCTGGATAACGCCCCGCGAAATGCCGATGTAACGGCGATGACCTCTTGCGTCTTTTTGACTTTGCAAAGGAAGGCGTTCGCTTATGTGTTGTCTCAATATCCCGAGATCGATGCGCGTATACGGCAGACGCTGCTGGAACGCAGGAAGTAGGAGGAGCGAATCTCAATGTTAGCGGAATACCGCGTTTGCCGCAGTGATGAAGATTATGCGCAGTATGCTTTATTTTTTATCCGCCACCGCCAAGATTTCAGCCGTCATTTTTCCTTGGCCGATGCCCTCATGCATACGTTGGAAACGATCCAGACGTCGACTATTGTTCTGGTGATCGATAAGAAAGGACAAACGATCGGCTGGGCTCATTACCGGTATATGACACCTGACGGCGAAGCGCATCCGGAAGGCGAGATTGCCTTCGTGGATTCGGCGATCACGACCGAGGCTCATCGCAGCAGCCGTCTGTTCGTCGAAGGCTTCCGCCATCTGGTGCATCATATGGCAGCCGAGAATCGCGGCATCCGCGTTTTTCAGTTCCACGCCTTGGCCGACAACGCGTATTTAACCCGGCTTTACTCTAAGTTCGCCCGGATCATCGGCCGGCGGGAGGGCTACCACGGGACGGAAAACCTGTTTTCCGCCGACTTCGCCGCCCTGCTTCATTATGTTGCAAAGTACACAAAATCACAGGATTGACCTTCCATTGTTGGGCGTGTTATCCTACGAATACAGGACTATTTTCATGCAAAGGAGGGCTTTGTATGTTTCCCCCAAGAACCGGTTTGAACGGTAAAGGCGATCGAAAGCCGCTTAGCTTCGCGGATCTGCTTAAGCTGAATGAGCAAGTGAGAGTATCCGAAGCGAAATAATGAGTGTAGATCGAAAGACCTGCCGGGGCGATGGTTGAGGCAGGTTTTTTGCTTGAAAAATAAGAAGAGCATCGTCCACCTGGGGCGATGCTCTTCTGCGTTCTAAGGCAGCAATATACCATAATAAATCGTGGATTTAGCTCGCCTTTTCGCTTGCGAACCTATTTCCTCCGAAATGGAATAACCGACGACCGGCACACATTTTTCCGGTTCACCCGAACGATTTCGTTGATGCCGTATTTGTCGAATTTATCGGTCAAGTCATTGCAGCCGTATTTCAATTTGAACTCCATCTCTTCCTGATACAAGGGAACAATGGAGTAGAACCGGATCGTTCTTTCCGAGTCCATCTCCAGCGTCAGAAAATCGCGGTGCACCATGATAGGCGGCAGCAAAATGACTCCGTTTAATTTCGTCCGATCCGACAAAGGACGCGCGGGATCGCCGTTAGGCACCGTATGTCCGTGACCAAGCCACGTCTCGTACTCGTGAGGAAGCCTGGCCAGCATCTTGAGCCACCGGACCGGCCAATAATTGTCCTCGTCGGCGAAAGCTTCCTGCGTAATCGGCCATTCGGGCGGCAAACAAATCATCACTTCCGCATAATTGTAGCCCTCGATACCTTCGGGAACGTTCATCGGCATATAGCTCATCCCCGTCGTAAACAACGTGTGGTAATTCCGTTCCTGCGTCGGCTTAACGTGATAAACATCGATATGGACGATATCGGAAATTATTTCATGAAATACGTTGTCGATCTCGCCGATGTATGTCTCGAAATGCCGTTCGATCTTCTCGTTCCAGCCATCCTCGCCATAGTTGGGCGGCATCCAGCTGCGTTCCTTGTCCTCATGCTTATAAATCGGGTTGCCCGATTCCGAATAATCCGAAGGCTTGACCAAAGAAATGCACCTCTGCTCTCGATTCGTCCCCTTTTTTTCCAAACTGCGGCACTTCTCTTATTATCGACAGAACGATGGGGAGATTGAATAGAGGGACAGCCGATAAAATGTTTGCTGCAAACAAAAAAGGAGTCCTTCCTCTTTTTCAGAGGGTTGAACTCCTCGACGCCTAAAGTGATCGCTATGAGTTGACGATCATTGATTTTGTATCAATTATAAGACCGGCAGCTTTCATGAAATCGAAGCCAATAATTCCCTCGATTTCGATCCCGTAGTCCATGCTGCCAATCTCTACTTGAAACTGCTCAATGGTGATACCATCAAATTCAATGGCATCCAAATATTTGGTATATACATACTCTATACCACCCACTCCTCGTATGGTGTCCACGACGTCGTTTTCTTCTGGAACAACTCCGATGTCACGAACCAAATCGGCATTAAAGAGCGTGCTTGCCGAGCCCGTGTCCAGCAGAACCTTCTGCAGTTCAAGTTTCTTGCCTTTATAAACAATCGTAAGGCTTACAAAAGGCAGACCGTATTCCTCGGTTATGTTCATCTTCTAGGCCCTCGTACTCCCACATAACGTTCACGGGCTACCAACTCAGGACGAGAGGTATGAAAAAAGCAATATTCCCGCCCAGGGTCTTGCCTGTGCAATTCGCTATAGCGCCGGAGCGCTTCCGTCGAATTTTCAAATGTATCAATTACGACAACTTCCTCAATATATCGATAGCCTTCCTTGGAGTGAGCTTTCGTAGCCTCCAAAACGACCCATTCCTCCGGAAATCGTTCCTGTACTTCTTCCCAACGCATCCCGTCACCTCCGAACCCATTGTATTACATCCATTTTAACATAGTAACCTTCCAGCCGGACAGGGATTCGGTTCGGGTCAAGTACCTTCGGGTAGTGGAATATAATCTCCGTTACTCAAAACGACAAAGGAGTCCTTCCTCTTTCTCGGAGGCGAGAACTCCTTATCCCAAGACCCGGGTTTCCTATTTTTTCGAATTAAGGTACTAAACCGCTTTGTTGCGCTCGCAGGTGAAGGCTTATTTATAAGCTCCAAGAGTTGCTTCGTTTACTTTTATCCGATCTATCCGCTATGCTGAAAGTAACCGCATGACCACAGAGAGGAGAGACATCGTCGTGTTACCCGAGCATATTCACCGGATCATGGATCGATTTCGCTGTTTTGAATCCGTCGAGCCGGAAGATTGGCAGCATCCGGACATCGCCGTTATTCGTGTTCCCATGAGTCTGGCCATTCGACAAGGGGGGCTGCTGGAGCACGCAATATTTACGCTGGACGGCAGTATTCGCGTCTACAAAGTTAGCGAGACGGGGAGAGAAATTACGCTATACCGTGTTCAGGGAGGCGAATGCTGCGTCTTGATGATGGCCAGCATTATGGGCGAATTGGAATATGAGGCGGCCGCATCGGTCGAGACGCCCTCGGAGCTATTCATCCTCCCGATTGACGTGTACAAGCAGTGGGTCGAGAAATATAAGCCGCTCCGCCAATACATTTACCGAATGTTCACGCAGCGGATGTCCATCGTCACCACCCTGATCGACGACGTCGCCTTCAAGCCGATGGAATACCGAATCGCCGACTTTATCTTGCAAAAGACGCCCGAAGCCTCAACCACGCTGCGTATCACGCATGATGAAATCGCCGTCGAGCTAGGCACCGCAAGAGAAGTGATCAGCCGGAAACTGAAGGAGTTCGAAAAAGAAGGATGGCTTGTCTTAGGCCGCCGACGAATTCAAAATATTCAGCGGGCCGCGCTCGAACAAGTGAAAAACCGTTATGTGACTTAGTCACATAACGAATGGGAACCGACCGCTACAATAAGGGATGTAAACCATTCTTTTAGCGGAGGGATCACGATGAAAAATGTAGGCGGTTTTGACTTGGTATTTCGGATTGTCGCAGGACTTGCGCTGCTCTCGCTTTTATTTTTGTTGGAAGGGGGAATCAAGTATATCGGCTTGATCGGGATTCCCCTGCTCTACACGGCACTTACGCAAAAATGTCTCATGAACCGCCTGCTCGGCATCAATTCATGCAAGCTTTGACGCTTGCCCCTTGTTCCAGCTTCAGCCGCCGGCCGTCCGGAGCGATTCCATCGCTTCTGGACGGCCGTTTTGCATTCCCGTCGTGCCTCCGCGATACTATCGAATTATTGCTGTCCTATTCTTGCTCTATTATCAGAACGCGCGGCTTCGGTTTATAATGAGTGGCAGAGGGGAGGCCCCAATATGGACGACGCACTATTTCAGTCGGTGTACGAGACGATTTTGCAGCGCGACACCCGCTACGACGGGCGGTATTATATCGGAATCACATCGACGGGAATCTTTTGCCGGCCTTCGTGCCGCTCGCGCATTCCGAAGCCGGAAAACGTTAAAGTATACGGCAGTATCCAGGAAGCGCTGCAAGCGGGATTCCGGGCATGCAAAAGATGCCGTCCGGAACAGCCGGGAGAGCACGGACCGGATGCGCAAATCGCTCATGCCGTGCATGAATTGATCAAGCGGCGCTACTCCGAGCCTTTGACGCTTGGCGATATAGGAGCGGAGCTCAAAATGAGCCCCTACCACTTGCAGCGCGTGTTTAAGCGGGTGACCGGAACGACACCCTCGAAGCAACTGCTCCATATCCGTATGGAAGAGGCAAAGCGGCTGCTTGCTGCAAGCGAACAGCCGATAACCGATATCGCGGCAGAAGTCGGCTTCCGCAGCCCATCCCACTTTACATCCGTATTTCACAAGACGGTCGGCTGTACGCCGATGGAATACCGGGAAACCGCCGGCACCCGTTAAGCCGTTCAAGAAGGAGGCATACTTATGGGAAAAACAACGACCGAGGTGTATTGGACGGCCATCCATCATCCCAAGCTCGGGGACCGGCCGCTCTATCTGGCTGCTACGAAGCAGGGCTTATGCCGGATTACTTGGCCTAATGAATCATTCGACACCTTAACTACATGGGTGGTTAAACATATTCCGGGTACCACGTTGATTAACGATCAAGAGCCGTTATCCGAATACGTCGGGCAGCTGAAGGAATATTTGGAAGGGACCCGCCAAACGTTCGACCTTCCCCTCGACATGCGCGGTACGAAATTCCAAACCGCCGTCTGGCAGGCGCTAGCCCGCATTCCCTATGGCGAAACCCGCAGCTACTCGGACATTGCCGGGGAGGTGGGCAGTCCTGCGGCCGTCCGAGCCGTAGGCACGGCGAACGGAGCCAACCCGATTCCCATCGTCGTCCCGTGCCATCGCGTGATCGGCAAAAACTCCGCGCTCACGGGGTTCCGAGGCGGCCTGCAGGTGAAACAAGAGCTGCTCCGGCTGGAAGGCTTCGAAGATTTTACGCTTAAGGGACATGCCCGTTTTCAGTTTTGACTTCCTGCGAATCCGCGTAAACAAAAACTGCTCCCCACAGCTGGATAGCTTGGAGGAGCAGTTTCCGTTTCCGGTCTATGTTATTCGGCTGGCGGCGTGAAGGTACGCTGCGCCAATTGGGCATCGAGCATGTAGAACGCATTGCTATCGTTATCGATGCGGCGAAGCTTCTGAATGATGCTGTCGAACGTGGCTTCCTCTTCGACCTGTTCGTCGATGAACCACTTCAAGAAGTTGATTGTCGCGTGCTCGCGCTCGTTCCAAGCGATATCCGACAACTCGTAGATGCGTTTCGTTACGGTTTGCTCATGAGCAAACGCATGTTCAAAAGCATCCAGCAACGAGGTATACTGGTTCTGCGGGTCCTCCATTCCACTGACATGGGCGCGCTTGCCCAGCGTGTTAATGAAGTGAAAAATTTTCATGGCATGAAATTTCTCTTCCTCGGCCTGTACGATAAAAAAGTTCGCAAACCCGTCGAAGCTTTCCGACGAGCAGTATCCGGCCATAGCCAGATACACTTGGGAGGAATAAAATTCGTAGTTCATTTGTTCGTTCAGCTTGGCGAGCAGGTTCTCACTTAGCATCAGGTCACGCCCCTTGTTCGCAGTCTATCTGAGGTTCTCCCTCTATGTAGTTGAAGAAAGAAATACTTCCCACACCTGTCCTTAGTATGTTGTAACTCCTTCCAAAAGTAAAGCAATTTCTGGCACAACCTATTCCCCAAAATAGTGTCCCCAAAATAAAAAAGTTCATAACCTCTTCGGAGTCGGACTAATCAACCCTACCGATCGAACTGCGCATCAGCTATTCTCCCTCAATCTAAATGCCGCAGCTCCATGAACGCCCGTAACAATCGGCAGCAAAACCATACAATATCTTATCCTGCGCAAAGGGGAGGATATTGTGGCTACGTTTATGGCTGCACTGCGAATGAAAAGAAAAATGGCCGCACGCTTATTGAAAAAAAACGGTGTTCACGGGGTCGGAATAGGCTACAAAGATCCTGCGAATCCGAAAAAGGGCGCAGCCGTCATCATCTATACGGATAAGGTTTCTTCCGCAAGCCTGGGTCTGATTCCCGCCATGTTTGCCGCCAAAGCGAAAGGCAAAGGAGCCGCTGTCCCGATCCGCATCGTCAAAACAGGAAAAATACAAGCGCACGCAGACTATACCCGTCGGATTCGTCCCGTACCTCCAGGCTACAGTGTCGGTACTACGAAGGGCTCGGGCAGCGCAGGCCTTATCGTGACGAACGGTTCCGAGACGGCAACCCGCTATTTGCTGAGCAATAACCATGTGCTGAATCCGAACAATACGAACAGCGCTACGGAAACGATTCAGCCCGGCGGCGCCGACGGAGGCCGTTCCGGCACGGACCGTATCGGCCGTTTATACAGCTATGTAAAACTGGAGAAAAACAAAAATAATTTTATCGACGCGGCGCTCTCCGTCCCTACCAACAAGCGTCTGCTGAATCCGAACTATCCGACGGTCGGAGCCATTCCCGGCCATGTGACTTCGTATCGGGTGGGAGAGCATTTAAAAAAAGTGGGACGCACGACAGGCTTGGTGAACGGAAGGGTGGAATCGATCAACACCGATATCCAAATCGACTACGGCGGCAGGCTGGGGGTGCTTAACTTTAAGAATCAGACGGTGATCCGAGGAACTACTCCCATTTCGTTGGCCGGCGATTCCGGATCGGTCTGGCTCAGACGCTCGGACCATTACGCCGCGGCTGTCAATTTTGCGGGCTCATCGGACGGCCGTCTTTCCATTGCATTCCCTATCCGCTGGGCTATGCAGGCATTCGGAACGAAGGTAGCTCTGGCGAGCCGCGCAGGCAAAGTAAAACAGATCAAAGCCGTGAAAACCTCCCGTGCCTATGTCCGCAAGCTGCCTGCAAATGTGCTTGCCCGAATCAAGCCCACAAAAGCCGTAAGACCCTAACCACCCGCAGTTCCATAACGTAAAAAGCACTGAGCGCCATGGCCAGTGCTTTTTGCTTTAATCTTCGAACGGTTTTCCCGATAAGTTTCCATCCAAAATATCGTCAATAATACCGGCTGCCTTAGCCAGGAAAGCTTTCCACTTCAGACCCGGCAGCAGAATCAACTCGTCATGCTCGACATCGAGGCTGCCCAGACATTTTTTGTCTTTCACCCACACAATAAAGCCCGTATTGGCGTAATTTTCAATGTCTTTGACCAGGTCGATAAAGGTTCGGCCCCTCCACTCCAACACTCTGACGTCGAATATCGTTTCGAATTCAATGTATTCGGTCGTCTTGGAATCCTTTAGATCAATCCTTCTATTCTCGATCCCAAGCCATTTGATAATTTCGGCCGGCAAGCCCAATCGCTTAAGCTCCTTCGCTCGGCTGTCCATCTCATGCCAAATCGGAGGTTCGAATTGCTTGATGTACTCCATCAGCTCCGTATGGTTATTCTGCTTGGCATAAGAATACGCCCGGTCGCCGTTTTTGTCCTTAATCGTAACGTCGGCGCCGTGTTCAATCAAGTACTTTACGATTTCAAAACGGTTGATCGAAGCGGCCATTTGGACAGGGGTCGTACAATACGGAAACACCTGGCTACCACCGTTAAAGTTGACATCGGCTCCATGTTCCACGAATAACTTGACGAATTCGAATTTTCCGGACCATGCGGCTTTGCGAAGAGCGTCCCCTCCTGCGTAGGTTCTCATATCGAAGCCCAATTCAAGCAAGGCACGAACTCCCTTGTAATTATTGAAGGAAAGGGCCCTCCCCACAGCGGAACTCTTCACATGGGTAAGAGCATTTAGATCGGCGCCCGCTTGCAACAATCTTTCAAATAAATCACGCGTTCCATACCGGGCAGCGTAAGGCATCACAGGATTCTTCGCATCGTTCAAATTGTCGAATACGTACTTGTCCAACAAAAGCCGGGCCAGAGCCAGCCGCTTGTATTCCAACGCTTGGTTTAAAATATGGACGGGAAGCGTGCTTCCTTCCGGTAATCCGTGCTTTTCCAAAACGGCCATAACCTGATCCGTATCGTTGCTTTGGATGCAGCTAACAACTTCTTTTTCAAACTCCGTCATGATGTCCTCCCAATCGAATCCAAAACCTCTTGACGATATTGCCGTCGTTCTCCGTGAATTCCGATTCAAACCCGCCGCCATGCTTCAATATCGTCTTCTCCGAGCCGAGGTTGTCCTTGTCACAGACCAACAGCACTTGGTCCAATCCCATCGCTTTCGTGATTTGCAGCGTCTGGGCCAGCAATGCGCTCGCATAGCCTTTGCGCCTATAGCCGGGGCGTATGCCATAACCGATATGGCCGCCGCTGTTTAGAAGCTTTTCGTTTAAGCGATGACGAATGTTAACCGCACCTACGACAAGGTTCTCTTCGTTAAGCAGCCAATAGGTCGAATGAGGCACCCAATGAGGATTGCTTAATTTCTCCTCGCTATCTTCGGCATACAGGAACTCCAGCATCGTTTCGAAATCGCCGGGATCTCGACGGACAACCCAGGGGACCATCGGTTCTCCGCTCTTTATCCAGTCCGCATAGAACGACAAGTACGGCTCCCGGTATTCCATAGCAGGTCTGACTAACCGGACCTTGTTCATCCGAATCCCTCCTGCCTTCTGCATCGAATTGATCTTCGCGGTCTGTTCGCCTATTTTCCCGCATATGCCATTCACGATTTGGTCTATTATAGCTCCTCTCCCTCCTATTGGCAATGAGGCTGCTACGGGCATCCGCCCCGGATTTATTTCCTCGCTTGATGTTCAAGCAGCTTCTTAAGTTTCTGTAGATCCTTCTGGTTAGCTCTCCGCATCATGAAAGACATGAACGGCGCGAGCAACACGGAAAACCCGGCCGGGTTCCCTCTGTTTCGCAAGGTCATTCGGGTTGCATGGCTGCCAACCGATTCCCAGGTATACGTTGTCTCCATCGGAAAAGGCCCGTCAGCCGTGCTCATGACAAGCAACCGACCCGGCTTGTATTCGACAATTTGATAGACGTAGGCAAGCTGCTTTCCCAGAAACTGCGCTTTAAAAGCAATTTTGGAACCGACGGCAAGCGGCTTTGGGGTCTGCCATTCGGCCGATTGAATATTGACGTACCATTCCGGAGCGTTGTCCGGGTCAGCCGTATAAACCGATACTTGGTCACAGGGGCAATTGATAATGATTTCCGTATGAACGTCTACCATGATGGACTCCTTCCGGTTTATTGTTCGCTGCCGAGAGCTGACAGACAAAGATAGCTTGTCCATCTTAGAGACAATAAACATCGAGGCCCGTCACGCAAAAAAAGCACCGGCCGTTAGGGTCAGTGCTTTTGCTTTTTATGATAACCGAAAGAGCCCGCCTCGCCTATGCAGACATATTCGCCAGAAGCGCCCCAAGGCGATCCATATTTTGTTCGTTTCCCTCAATGGCATACGTCTTAACCTTCTCGAATTCGACAGCCGTCTCAAAGCGCTGACGGAAAGTAAGTCTCGTTTTGCCGGCCAGGTCCTCGAAAATAGCCGTCACTTGGAATCTAGGGCCTGATACATGCTGCAAAACAATCCGCTCCGGTTCGACGATCTCCACGAAGACGCATTTATTCCGATAATCGGTGCCATCCGGTCCATGCATGATAAACTTCCAGGTGCCGCCCGGTCTCAAGTCAAACTCCTGAAACGTATTCGTAAAGCCCTTCGGTCCCCACCACTGGGATAAGTGCTCAGGCAAGGTCCAGGCCTTAAAAACAAGCTCGCGCGGCGCATCGAACATGCGCGTGGTTACCAGCTCAAGTTCGTCTGCATTTATTGCGTTATCGCTCGCTGCATTGTTTTCGGGCATATTCATTCCTCCAAAGATCATTTGGTATCCGTCCTTTGTCCCCATTATAGCATAGAGCTTGCCAAGCGGTTTCTTATGGATTGCCATTGTAGCCGTATCCGATTGTCGCCAAAAATAGCACCTTGTAGTTATTTTATGTTTTGGGTTCTGCTTATATAATTTACCAATAAGCGCAACTGGCGAAGGCAGACCGTTGAAGGCGAGACTTGAATACCAAAACCGAGGAGGAGATTGTATGAAATCTTGGAATGTCGGTATTTTGTTGTTTGATCAGGTGGAAATTCTTGATTTTACCGGCCCGTACGAAGTGTTCGGCCTTGCTGTACACGACCGCTATAAACCGAGTGAACGCTCATTGTTCAACGTCACCACGATATCGGAATCCGGGAGTCTGATTGTTGCAGAGAATAACTTGAAAGTGACTCCTGATTACAGTCTGGCTACCGCCCCTGCCTACGATCTGCTCGTGATCCCCGGGGGACCGGGAGTGAGGAAGGGTCTCTTGAATGAAGCTCTTGTCAACTGGGTTCGCGCCCGTTCGGGCGATACGCCATGGATTACTTCCGTATGTACAGGGTCGCTGCTGCTGGCTCAAACGGGTCTTCTGAACGGGAAAAAGGCAACGACTCATATTGACAGCATCGATTGGATGCGTACACAACATCCGGCGATTGATGTCATCGACGGCGTCAAATACGTGGACGAAGACCGGATCGTCACTTCGGGAGGCGTTGCCTGCGGCATGCACATGTCGCTGCATATGGTGGACCGCCTAGCGGGAAGAGAAGTCGCCGAGGATGTGTCCCACATCATGCAATTCGAGACGGACTTCGACGAATACGCGTGCTGAAGAGGAACGCATGTAACAAGGAGCTTTGCCACCGTTTTTCCGGCGGCAAAGCTCCTTGTTCATTTGCGCGAAAATCAAGCCTCCCAGACTGCTTCCGATCCCCTCTTAAAGCCCCGCTCCTAAAGCCGTTAGCGTCCACACAACATGTACGCATCTGCAATATGATATGTTATGATCAAAAGTTGGAGTTGGTGATATCTTGATGATCTATACAGCTCTCGGAGATTCCATTACATTTGGCGAAAATGCCTCCTCTTTGGCAAAGGCCTACCCTCAATTGACCGTGTCCGCTTTAAATTCGGGCTCGCGCAAGGTTCGCGGGTTTGTTCTGGCGCGGTCCGGGTGGAGCAGCGATGATCTATTGGACGCCGTGATATGGCGGGGAGCCTCCGTCATCGCCCATTCCTCGGTCGTTTCGGTTTGGATTGGCGGAGTGGATTTAGCCAACGCGGCGCTGGCTTCCTTTACAACCAAGCAGCCGCTTGCCGTAAAACACCTTGTAGCCGGCTATAGGCGTAATGTCAGTGCCATTTTGACTCGAATCAAAAAAGGGAGCCGGGCCCGGATCGTTTGCTGCACGCAGTACAACCCGTTTCCGAGCACTCCTCTTGCGGTTGAGGCGATAGGACAATTGAATCGGATGATCAACGAGCTTGCCCATAGCTGCAACGCCACTATAGCTCCCACTCATACGTGGTTTGAAGGTAAGCAGGCCGAGCTTGTGCATGGTTATCGGAACGGAAAGGTGGAAGACGCGTTAAGCGGATCGTTGCCCATCCATCCGAACGATCGGGGGCACAGGGTGATTGCCACGGGACTGGCCCCGTATCTGATCCCTCGCAAGTAATCTCTGCTCGCCCTAGCGGTTCCTGCTGACCATATAATCCAACAAATGCTTCAGAAAAACGGTACGGCGCGGCATTCCCTGCAACGCTTCCATAGCAGTACAGTAATGCTCCCACATCTTTTTGCCGGCGCCCTCCGAACCAAGGATAGTGACGAACGTCGAATTGTTGTTTTCCGCATCCTGGCCGACGGGCTTTCCAAGCAAGCGCGCATCCCCTTCCAAATCGAGCAAATCGTCCTTGATCTGAAAAGCTATCCCGGCATGATAAGCAAATGTTTTCAGCACTTCGATTTCCTTCTCGTTCACCTGCGCGAGAATAGCGGGCATCACCAGAGCAGCCTCAAACACAATGCCGGTTTTATAAAAGCAAATCGCATCCAATTGCTCCAGAGTCAACGCTCTTCCTTTGGAGCTTAAATCCATCGCCTGTCCCACACACACGTTTTCCGCCATTTCGGCCGAATATTTCATCAGGGCAAGCACGGTTTTCGCATCGAATCGATCCAGCGAAGCTTGTTCCTGAATGGCCTTCTGAATCAGAAACAGACCGGTTAATTCCGCCGTGGCGCTATTATGCACCCGATGCAGTGTCGGACGCCCTCTACGGATCGACGCGTTATCCTGGGAAGGCAAATCATCGAAGATCAGGGATGCGGTATGCATATATTCCATGGATCTCAGTAAGGGAACGATGGACGGTGCACGGAGTCCATATTCTTGCACGCCCATGACCCAGGTCACGATCGGGCGCAGACGTTTGCCGTCCCCTTCCAAACTGTAATTTGCCGCATCAATGAGCGACTCTTTCATCGCCGGAATGCCGTCAGGCTTGGCAATCTGCAAGGTTTCGTTGATCTGCCGGCGTACCGTTTTGACAGTTTCGGCGAATTCTTCTTTTTCGTTCCGGTCTCTTTTTAACATGGCGACCAACTGGTCCCGAAGCAGTTTATCGAAAAATTCCACATCTGCCGCTTTTTCAACCATATGTTGAACAAGCCGGTTGAACGCCGGATTTCCAGAGGCAAAAATCTCCATAATACCGTTATATTTTTCGGTGCCGATGCGTGCTTTGCAGCGTTTTAGACCGTTGATGGCCCGATCCAGAATCACCTCTCGGGCCTTCGGATCGGAGCGATATACGTCATGAATGAGATGGGCAATGACCGTCCAGTATAATTCAAAGGGATTGAGCAGATCTGGCCGTTGATCACGGTACGTCAAATAATAGGTATAGGGCGTTACCGCACCGTCTCTCCTATCGTCGAACATATCCGCGAAATCGTCAGCCAGCTGGTTGAATATGCCATAAAAGAAGGTTCGATCCTCAAAGCCTTCGTCTAAGGGAGCGCGAAGGATCGAGCGGGCAATCAAGCGGGAAGAAGCGGACTTTAAGATGATGGGTACATAAAGCTCCTCATTGGTATATGTGGCATGGGTCAGATCCTTGGCACGGTCCAATTCCTGCGAGTGAAAGAAAACGTAGGCTTGCTCGAAAAACAGGTGTTGGGTTTCCTGCCGCTGACAGTGCTTAATATATTCAAACGCTTCCCGCAGCTCCGCGTGCACGTATTGAATCATGGCCTTGCGGGCTCCGGTCCACTCGCCCAAGTTCGGCACCGATCCCGTGAGAAGCGCGGTCCGTATCATATCGGAATAATGTGCTTTCTCTTGAGCGGTTAACACCTGCGCATCCAAAAGATCGTCGATGAACGGATAGGTGAGACCATAGGAATAACCGAGCCGGATCGCTTCATCTAGTCTCCGGGCACGCTCCTCGGGCGATGACTCATCTCCCATCTCTTCGATCGCATGCATGACTACCCCGACAATGATCTTGATCAGCTTGCGCTGGGCATGCTCGGCATTCATTTCCTCCGGAATATGGGCCGCTACACTCTTCAGCTTGTCTATCACCCATATCGCAGCCGTTTCAATGCCTTCTTTCTGAGCCCATCGATACAGCCCCGCAAAACTGACAAACGCCGGACGGTCTTCCCGGTTAGTTGCGGCGGGGAGAAGCAAGCGATGCTTGACGTCGTCAGCTGTACGCCGTATTTTGACCTGTGCTTCAGGAGAATCGATGGCTTTGCCCAGATCCCGCATGTAAATATAGGATACGCTTCGATCCAAGTAAGCATCCAATTTGCCTGTATGCTTCAGCCATTGGATATAGCGGTGATAGTCCCCGTCATTGGACTTTCGCTTGCTTCGGGCAAACATGGACAGCCATGATTGGCCACGAACATGATCTCGTTTCCACCATTCGAAATCTTGCGTAAGGATAGACACATACGTCTTGTTCATGACCTGCTGATAAAGCGACGCAAAGTAGCCGGCAGCTTTCTGCTCAGCCAGCCGATAACAGGTATCGGCATGAATTATATATTCCTCATTCATAGGTGTATGACCTCAACTTCTATTGTTGGTATAAGGATAAATACGGGAGAGGATTTTTTAGGTTGCGGATCATGCTAAAGGGGATGGGCGCCGACACCCTAGGAGGGAAATTTTCAACGTCTTGAACCGCCCGAACAATTCTCGTATTACAATATGCGGAAGCTGCTTGCCAAATTCGGGCCATCTTCTTTTTCGTACTAAACGGTCTAATATTCTCAAAAAAGAATGAAGCGTCCCGCCATGCAGCCTAGGACCGCTCCGTTCAGGAATCCAGCGCAGAAAGCGTCACTTTTACAATATCGTCCAAAACTTTCGGCTCAGGAGTCAATTTAGCGGCTTGCGTCAGCGAATATCTGGAATGATTCAAATAGCGGGCTAGCGCCCTCAGATCGCCATGACGATCGCTTAATTCACCTTGCTCGTAAGCACGCACCAATGCTTGGTAGAACGCCTCTTCCAATCGGGAGGCATCCTTCTCGAAGAAGGCGGCGATTTCGGGAACGTGAGGGACCTGGTCGATGGCGCTGTGCATGATGAAGCATTCCTTGCGCCGAGCCTCGTCTTTCAACGCCGCCGCGATCTCGCGAAAAATATCCGTAATGGCCGCCTTAACAGAGCCGGGACGATCAAGCCTTGTGAGTACGACTGTGCTTTTCTCGTTCGTATAATGCTTGACTGCGGAGATGAAAAGGTCTTTCTTCGTACCGTAAGTGTCATACAAGCTTTGCCGGGCAATCCCTAAGCCATCAAGCAAAATTTGCAGCGAAGTGCCTTCATATCCGTAATGTCCGAATACCTCCATGGCCTTGCGAAGCACGACGGTCGTATCGAATTCCTTATTTCTTCCCATCGGTTGCATTCCTCCTTGCAAAACCATCTTACTCTTTTTCGGACCATTTAATCAAGAAATGAAATAGAGCTGTTTCCGAGAGCTGAGCGAGCCAAGTCTGCCTATGCTCAACGGTTGAAGAGAGGATCGAATCGAATACGAAATGACGATTTACTTCGAAACCGCAGTACGCGAGTATTCCTTCATCTATCGTAAGACGCAGCGCATTCCCCATACCGCTTGCTTCATATTGTTCGCTCGACTTGTTTTGCGTATGGATGAGTGTCGCTTTCTTGCCCGCCAGCAGTCCGATTTGAACCCCATCGTCACGTGGTTAAAGCTTCTTTTTCTTGGATACGTATAGATAATGAGATGATTCATTCCCTTTCCCTCCAATCTTAATAGTGATTAATCAATTACTTCGAGCTAAAATGAAAGTTATTTTTTCTTGTTCAACGCGCGCACCGTATTCATGATTCCTTCTTCAAAGGACGTCGCCCGCACCGGTCCGATCAACCGCTTGTATTTGTCGCCGCTCAGCACAAGCGGTTCTTCGGTCAAATAGAGCATCTCCACGACCTCCTTCATGACCGGTACCGCCATGCCGAGCAAGGATAGCCCGCCTCTTCCGAGCGGAATGACCGGTTTGCTGCTCCCGCTTGCTTGTCGGGCAATTCGCACGATGTCCCTACCCGAGATCAAGCCTGCGCCCGGAATATGCCAGTTCTCCCCATAAGCCTCGTCCCTGGCAGCGAGCTCCGCAATCATGAACGCAGCGTCCGGCAAGTAGACATACTCCCGCGGGACACGCATATTGCCGATGAAAAAAGCCATTTTGCCCGCCGCGATAGCTTCGAGCGTAGAGCCCAGATAGGAGGCCTCGTTCGCCGTGGGACCGTAATAGTCCGGCAAGCGGACGATCATTACCTTAGCCCGGTTCCATCGGTCTTCGAACAGCATATGCTCGTAAGCGAGTCTAATCTTGCCTTTCCTCGTATGCGGCTGCTTCGGATGATCCTCGGTCGCCCGCTCCATCTGTCTTCTTCCATAGGGATAGATGCCGTCGATCACAACTACCTTTAGGCTAAGCCGGTTGGCGGCTTCCATCACGGATTCGCCCAGCGGAATCAGCTTGCTCACCATCTCGTGATACGGCACGTTTGCGCAATGAAATAGAACGTCCGCGCCTTCCGAAGCCGAGACAATATCATTCGGACGGAAAGCGTCGCCTACGGCAATCGTTAAATGATGCGGATTACCCAGATTAGCCTTGAGCTGCTCAAGCTTCCCACGGGATCGCCCGAAGGCCACCGTTCGAATCCCTCGTCTAACCATTTCCTCCGTAACCGAAGCGCCAGTACCGCCAGTTGCTCCTACCACAATTGCTTTTTTCAATGGTCTCACCCCATCAATAGTTATTGATCAATTACTAACTTAATGACAATGTATCATTTTGTTAGTGATTAGTCAATCACAAATTTGAGGTATTTCCCTTTACGCTCGTTTCCTTCCGCTCGAATAAAGCCAAGGCAGCAGCAGTACTACATAGCACCCCGCAGGCCTGGAGCAGGAAAAACAACAGATACCTTGGCGGTTGCTTTTTAATAGCGAGCATTCACCATACGAATTTCGCATCCCAATAGCTGTTCAACCATTCTCAATTGCTCTGTCGTCACTTCTTCCTCGGGGTTCTCGATTTCAAAAATGAGACGCGAAAATCCTGCCGGGAAATCATAGTGAAGACCGTGAAGAGTATTATGCGCCGAACAGCAAGGGAGCTGCACATCCAAGTCCTTGAATGCACTTTGCCATGCGGTATCCATCGCTTGGTGCCACCATTTTAATTCTATTACTGTCTCGCAGTTCGGACAGGTAATTTGAACGAAATTTTCACCCTGATCGACGAATTGAATCTCTTCCGATTGCTCGACCGATATCGTAGCGGTCGGGAATATAGAGGCCAGATAGGACCGAACTTGCTCAACGTTTCCTTTTTCAGGCACAAAATGTACATCCTCAGGTATCAATTTATAGATGGTGGATGACATGAATTTAACCTCCTGTATTTCAATTGCAAAATATAGCCCAGATTAACTATAATGAGAATTTGCCACTTTCTATTATATCAAAGCAAGCCAAAGTGGCTATGAGAGAGTTGATTAGTCGAGGCTATAACACTGAAGACGCGGGGAGAGAAGCAATCTATTACCCGATTTGCTCCACCGTCTGGTAATATATACAATGGATAGAGTGCATACTTCGACTAGGAGAGGATACAATGACAGCCCAACAACAAGCGGCCATGCAGTCCATGATTGACTGGCTATCCGATGAACGCGAGCTCGGCCGCAAACCCAGCAAAATCGAAATCGCGGGAGAATTTGATTTGCATGACATGCATTACTACATATTCAAGTATAAAAAAACATTGCTCGGCAAATGGCTCCTTGCCGTCTGCGGCGGCTATGAAGATCCATCCGATACGGAGCATTGCGGCCACATATTCAGTGAGATGCAGCCCTATGACCCGGCTACTGCGAAGCAGGAAGCCATTGCTATGGTAGAGATGATCCGTGAGTATTGGATGAAGCAGGCGGCCGCTATTGAGGCTGCACAAACGCAAGAAGGTGACGCGGAATCTCAGGACGATTCATCCGGTTCCGGCATTTTTAACGGGTTCGTTCTGCTGAATTCTTCGGAGTGCGATCTTGATCAGGTGAAGGAGAACCTCCTGCAGGATTGGAATATCTCCTGCTCATCGGCAGAGGGAGAAAGCCACCCCGAGGAAGAAAAAGAAGGTATCCTTGTTTTTGAAGTGGACGGCTTCACTGCAGCCTTAAGCTTTATCGATGCTCCTGTACCGGACGGAGAGGCAGAGCATTATGCACAGGGCAACTACCTCTGGCGAGAAGCTGCGGACATTACCAAAACCCATGTCGCCCAAATTATTGTGGCCGTATTTACCCGATCCGGCTCTCCGCTCGACAGCGGCAGGCTTTACACTAAGCTGGCGGCCAGCTGCTTGAAGCTTCCTAATGCTATCGGGCTTTACTCATCCGGAACCGTGTTTCAACCGGGTCTTTTTCTGGAAATGGCCGACATGATGAAATCGGATGACGCTTTTCCATTGTTGAATTTGGTTCACTTTGGTCTGGTCGGAACCGAAACAGGGATGAATGGCTACACCCACGGGCTGAAGTCCTTTGGCAAAGATGAAATCGAAGTGTTGGACAGTCAGGCCTCTCCTGCCGAGCTGCGCGATTTTCTGATTGACATTTCCGGTTATGTTATAGAATATAACGTAACTTTAAAGGACGGAGAAACGATCGGCTTTAGCGCAGAACAAAAGCTGCCGATTACCCGCTCGGAAGGCGTCTATGTTAACGGAGAGAGTCTCAAAATCAAGTATTAGTCCTCTCTTTGGGGAGGGAAAGGATCGGCCTATTCCCGATGACATTCTTAGCGCGGATTCTTCCCTCTACGCTTCTCTACAAAACAAAAGCACCGACCATGGGGTCGATGCTTTTGTACTTTATGAAGACGAACCTTGGCTTAGCCAATCCACAATCCGCCGCTGCGTGATCCCAAGAATGAGTGACAGGCTGCTTGGCCCAAAATCAGTGCAGCTGCATTAGATTGGCATCGTTAATATCGTACAGGGTGCCATGATTACTTTGAACAAGCTTGATAATTTGTTCATGGGCCAATCCGCTTTGCGGTGCGATGGCATCAAGAGTAACTTGATTCGCTTGCAGGTTAGCGTTAATTTCTTCAAGAGAGAACCCGGCCATTTCTGGCGAGGTGCCTTTATCGTGAACAGGGGCATCGGTTATAAAGATGATTCGTTTGGAGTTCTTGCTGCCCGATAATTTTTGGACCGCCTTATTAATAGCCTCCAGTCCGGATTCCTCCACATCTTCTCCGCCGGAAGCCACCAAGTTCTCCAATTGAGCCTTTAACAAATCTTTATTATTCGTGAAATCAAAAATCTCGAAATCAGGGTTATAAAGGTCCACATAATTAATATCCCGATACCCAACGATAGCAAAATTAGAACCGGACGGGACGGAATCCACGAAGCTTTTGACCGTTTCTTTCACATAGTCGATGACTTCCCCCATACTGCCTGTAACGTCAATTACAAAAACGATATCGGAAGAATTCGTAATCCCTTTCGATATGTTTTGTAAAATAGGCGAGGAGGCCGACGGTTCGGACGGTTCTTGCACTCCTGCCTCGATTGGAGTTTTCTCGCTTTCAACAGATGTAAGGATGTCAGGCTTGTTTTGAAAAACAACAACCGACTTGGAAGCCTCGTTCCACTCTACAACGCCGCCAAGAGCCTCGCTTACGAATCGAACGGGAACCATGGTAATTCCATTGATTAATTGTGCAGGTGCACTCAAAGTTACAGGAACGCCATTCACGTAAGCTATATTGGAACCAATCGTTAATACGATGGTTTTGCCTTCTCTTGTTGCTCTGACCGTCTGGGTGGAACTATCCCATTCTACTGCTGCGCCAAGCGATTCGAAAATGGCCCGAAACGGAACAAGTGCACTTCCATTCCAATTTACAGGCGCCTGTGCATAACCTTGCAGTTGTCCGCCAATAAAGACTTGAATTTTTTGCGGCTCATTGTTAATCGGAACGAATTGAGGGATCGATGCCGCCAACCCTCCCGATTGATTGACTGTTTTCAAATAAAAGTAATATCCACCCGACGGCAGCCCAAGCTTGCTCAATGAATAGGTTGAAGGTCTATTGGGGGTAACTCGGATTTGCTTAACGAGTTTCCCCTTTGCATTTTTGACCATTAAATAGGAAAAATAGGCCGGTCGCGAAGTTGCAGCTGTGGTATTCACAGTGAATGTATGATCCGGGTTTAGCGTAATCGCGCCGGGAAAGCTTGCTCCGCTAGGTACTTGGAACTCCGGTTTAACGGTTGTATTAGGGAATGGATCTACAGCTGGGCCTGATGGAGGAATCGCTGCAGGTTCCCCGTGGGATGGTTGTGTACCGGAAATAGAAGTCTTGGGAAAATAGAAGTAAATTTTCGACTTGGCGCCCAGTGCCCGGCGTTTTTCTGTTATTGTTACTGTATTATTCTCATGGTTAAAGGTGAATTCCGAAGGGCGAACCTTAGATCCATCGATGTATAAACTGACATTTTTACTAGAGTTGATGGTGTAACGGGAAGTTACTTTAAAAACTCGCGTTGAACCATCCCCTTCGGAAAGGGCATTTCCAATTTTGTCTGTGCCCGACTCCCCTTCCCCCCATTCAAAGGTAGGGCTGATGGAGTATTTGATATGCAGTTCAGCTCCTAAGTCGGGAGCATGACGCATCGTTATGGTGCAGTTCTCATAATCAACCGTATACTCTGTGGGCTCGATTTCACGCGCATAGATAAACAAGCGAAATTTCGTATTGGTAGCCGTAATTCGATTACCCGGCGTGAATTTAAAAACGCGATTGTATCCATCCCCTTCTTGAAGGAGACTTACCAGGTAATCGCCTTCCCTAAAATCAAGCCGGTCATTCGCACTTGCAATTCCTGCCCGAAAATCCAGCCCCCCGAAAAGTAAGACGAAAACAATAAGCAAACTAATCATTTTTCTACTATTCATCTACTTCACCCCGTTACGAAAGACATAGTTGAATTGATTTATTTGCAGCTTCTTCCACGGTGTGGCAGCACGACCGTTACCTCACTTTACCATACCGAATGATATTTTTCTAATAAAAACCATTCTGACTTAGAAGCAAATATGTTCGTAAAAGAAAACTATGCAAGTTGTCGGAAAAGAGAAAATCAAAAAGGGACTTACCGTTCGTCCGCCCACGTAAACGGGCTTTCTTGATAGGGCTTGGTAAAAATTTACAATAATTTCAAAGACACGATTAATTCCTCATCTCGAGATCACTTCATTTATACTGAATACTTAAATTAAAATCTGTCCTAGACGTGCAAAAATCCAAAACCTCATGCGGTTGTGGATTTAACATATGGAGACGAGGGGAGTATTGAAATCTCGATTTTACCTGCTCTCGAAGCCTAGTCGATGATGACGATCTTAGCGGTAAATTTCAATGCCGTGCTCGTTCCGCTTCCGCTCCACTGCGCGCGGTCTGAACCCCATCAGGGGCTTCGCCTCCCGCCTCGCGTCTCCACAAAACAAAAGCACCGACCATTTGGTCGATGCTTTTGTACTTTTATGGAGACGAGGGGAGTCGAACCCCTGTCCGAAGATAACGCCACACAGGCTTCTACGGGTGTAGTCACAGTTTTGATGTCACCCGAGCGTCGCCCCGTAACCGGCTACGCGTTGGGTCAGCCTGATTGTCTTCTTCAGCTAGCCGCAGGCGGAGACTAGACAGCGTATCCCACTAAGGTTGAGCCCCTATCCCGGCACATGGGCGATGCAGGGTAGAAGCCGCGTCACAGGTTATTAAGCTGCGAAAGCGAGTTGTTGTTGTTGTTTGCCATTTAATTGGCTTTAGCGTTGATAAAGCGGACGCGTCCCCACTACCCGCAACCCATGCTCGAACTATCCCCGTCGAATCCAAGAACGTCCCCGCATAGGTGGGCCTCCCATCGAATGGGAGACCCTAATTAAAAAGGTTATGAAAAAAACTTACCTACAACTTCTGCTGACTTCTGCTATAAAAGCTGTGCACTTCCCCAAGTGCTCTTTCATTATAACATATCCCTGAGCAAAATGAAGGGGAGAGTTGTTGGGAGCGATGCCAAAACCTAAACATACTGGCGGATTTCCGCCAAAACGTTACCTTGCGACCTTCTGCTTCTCGCGCAGCGCCCGCTGAATATCCCGCTGAGCATCGCGTTTCGCCGCCGTATCGCGTTTGTCGTATTGTTTCTTCCCTTTACCCAAGCCGAGCAGCAGCTTCGCGTAGCCGTTGCGCACATATACCTTGAGCGGTACCAGCGTATAGCCTTCCTGCTTCGATTGGCCCAGCAGTTTGTTAATCTCGACTTTCTTGAGAAGAAGCTTGCGGGCCCGCGTCGGATCGCTGGGGTTAAACCGGTTGCCTTGCTCGAATGGGCTGATATGCATATTGTGCACGAATGCTTCGCCGTTCCGGATCGTCGCGAACGCGTCGCCGATATTGGCTCGTCCGAGCCGCAGCGATTTGATCTCCGTACCGGTCAGCACCAGGCCGCATTCGTAAGTATCCTCGATAAAATAATCGTGAGACGCTTTTTTGTTTTGCGCCAGCACTTTTCCATCGCTTTTTTTGCTCATGCCCCCGTAGCCGCTCCTTCCCATACCGATTTCCAAACAGAGGGATGGAGTCCATTGTACCAACTCCATCCCCGGAAATCAAGGGGAATTAGCGCTTGACGGTCTTTTTGCGCTTCTTCTTGGCGAAGCCGATGCCCACGCCGCCGCCTTTGGCCGCCTTGCCCACGGCTTTGGCGCTTTTGCGCCCTGCGGCACGGCCGGTTGCCGTGGCGCCCTCGCCGGTGCGCACCGCCTCCAGTGCGCGCGTCTTCGCGGCTGCCGGGCCCTTCCCGCGGCCGTTGCCGCCCGTACCGCGCTTCCCGGCGCGTTCTGTGCGTCCAGTGCGTGCTCCGCCTGCGGCGGCTTTGCCTGCCCGGCCGGGACGGCCGTCGCGCTTGGTCTTGCGCACAGCATTCAGCGCGTCAACCAGACTCATCTTCTGCGGCCGCGGCTTCATATCGACCATCTCGAAATCGATGGTATGCTCCTCCATGTTCACCCGCGAGACGCGCACCTTCACTTCATCGCCAAGGCGATAAATTTTGGACGTGCGCTCGCCGATGAGCGCGTGCTGAGCGTCGTGGAAGTGGTAGTAATCGTCCGTCAGATCGGATAGACGGATCAACCCTTCCACAGTGTTATCCAGCTCCACGAACATCCCGAAGCTTGTGACGCTGCTTATGATGCCGTCGAACTCCTCGCCGACTTTGTCGAGCATGAATTCGGACTTCTTCAGCGCCTCCGTCTCCCGCTCCGCATCGACGGCCACCCGCTCCCGCTCGGACGATTGCTTCGCAATATCGTCCATCCGCGAAGCCAAGTACTCGTGCCGCGCTTCACTGAGCGTGCCGCTTTCCAGCACCTCACGAATGACGCGGTGAATCACGAGGTCCGGGTAACGCCGGATCGGCGACGTGAAGTGCGAGTAAAATTCTGCAGCCAGACCATAGTGGCCCAGGCTCTGCGAATCGTACTTCGCTTGCTTCATCGAACGCAGCATCACCGTGCTGATGACCGTCTCTTCCTTCGTACCCTTGATTTCCTCCAGCAGCGTTTGCAGCGCCCGCGGATGCACCGAATTGCCTTTGCCCCGGACAACATAACCGAAGTTCGTGATGAACTCCATAAAATGCTGCAGCTTCTCCGCGTCCGGGTCCTCGTGAATCCGGTACAGGAACGGCACTTTGAGCCAATGAAAATGCTCCGCCACCGTCTCGTTCGCCGCCAGCATGAACTCTTCGATGATCATTTCCGCGATCGTCCGATCCCGCTTCACGATATCTGTCGGCTTGCCGTCCGCATCGACCAGGATTTTCGATTCCTGAAAATCGAAATCGATCGCACCGCGGCGCATCCGCTTCGACCGCAGCTTCATCGCCAGCTCTTCCATTAAACGGAAGTCATCCATCAGATAAGCGTATTTCTCCAGCAGCTCCGGCTCCGGTGCTTCCTCGCTCAGCAGCTTGCGGACGTTCGAATACGTCATCCGCTCGCTTGTCTTGATCACGCTTGTAAAAATATCATGACGCACCACGTTCGCATCCGCGTCGAATTCCATCTCACAGGACATCGTAAGCCGGTCCACCTGCGGATTCAGCGAGCAAATCCCGTTGGACAGCCGGTGCGGCAGCATCGGAATGACCCGATCCACCAAATACACGCTGCACCCGCGGTTGTACGCTTCATTGTCAAGCGGCGAGCCCTCACGCACATAATAGCTGACGTCAGCGATATGCACGCCGAGCACATAATTGCCGTTCGGCAGCCGCTCCACGTTGACGGCATCGTCCAAGTCTTTGGCATCTTCCCCGTCAATCGTGACGATACGCTTGCCGCGCAGGTCGCGGCGGCCCTTTAGATCCTCTTCCGCGATCACATCCGGGACAGCCGACGCTTCTTCCATCACCTCGTCTGGGAACGCTTCGGGCAGCTGGTGCTTGCGGATAATCGAGAGAATATCGACGCCCGGATCGTTTTTATGACCCAGAATCTCCACCACTTCACCTTGCGCCGCTGCTCGTCCTTCCGGATACGATACGATTTTCACCACGACCTTGTGCCCGTCCATGGCGCCGCCGAACGATTCCTTCGGAATAAAAATATCCCGCACTACCCGCTTGTCGTCCGGAATGACAAATGCATACTCCTCATGGGACTGAAACAGTCCGACGATCTGCGTATTGCCCCGACTGACCACCCGTACCACTTCGCCCTCCATCCGGCCGCCGGACGGACTCTTGGACGTAATCCGCACGAGCACGATATCCCCGTTCATGGCCGTCCCCATGTCGTTGGCATGGATGTACACGTCCGGATGGTCCCGGTCGTCGGGAATGAGAAAGCCGAAGCCTTTGGCATGCGCCTGCAGCTTGCCGCGCAGCAGATTCATCCGCTCCGGCACCCCGTACCGTTCGTTGCGCGTACGAAGAATAAGTCCTTCATTCTCGAGCTCATTGAGCAGCTTGAGAAACGCTTTGAACTCCTCTGCGCTCTCCAGCACGAAGTGCTGCTCCAGCTCATGATACGTCATCGGCTTATAAGCCGTCTCTTTCATAAAATCTAGTAAAACTTCACGCGTTATCAATGTTCTCACCTGCCTTTTCTTTCTATAACCTATGTCTGAATTTCCACGACCGCCTGTTTCCATGTCCCGACCTGGTCAAGCCTCGCCAAAAAACGGGATATATCTTCGTATACCCGTTCCCGCCACTCGTCAAGCAGCAAGCCATGGGAGGAATGGGGGTAATACTCGATTTGACGGACGAGCGAGGATACATGCCGGTAAATGTACTCTGCGCTTTTCGGAAGGACCATCCCGTCCTTAATGCCCTGCCCGACAAATAACGGCGCCGATACTTTGCCCAAGTCCGCTTTTACGAGCTTCATCAGCCTCCGAAGATCGACCACGCACCGGACCGGCGTCTTGTCATATGTACAGGCTTCCTCCATCAGTTGCGCCGCCGCCGTCGGCCGCCGTTCGATGTATTTGATAAAATACTGCAGCAGCAGGGCCAGCGAGGTTTTGCGGCTGGACAAAAACATCGGCGCCGCCAGCGAAACCACGCCGTCAAGCCTTCGCTTCATCGCCAGCTCCAAAGCCAGCAGCCCTCCCATGGAATGGCCGATCGCTACAATTTTGCCCTCACGGGCCCGCCTGGCAGCCATCGCATCATAGCTGCGCAGCACGTGACCGGACCAATCGTCCCGGCCGGTTCGGATCATATCCTCCGGCGTCGTGCCATGCCCCGGCAGCAGGACGGCATTAACAGTATAGCCAAGATCGTTCAAATAATAGCCTAACCGCCGAAGCTCCGATGGGGACCCCGTAAAGCCGTGAATGAGCAGCAACTGCGTCGAAGCCCGTTCACCGGTGCCTTCCAGCCGAAAAGGCTCCGTTGTTTTGTATACTCGTTTCAAGCGTCCCGCCTCCGTCTCACATCCTTCGGGATGTTCCAGGCCGTTCCTACCTTCCTGAAGCATGCGGCCCCGCGAGATCTATCCATGTGAAAAGCTACAAAAAAACAGCAGGAGTAATATTCCCCTGCTGCCGCCTTTTTATGTTTACGCGCCTTTTACAAAGTACGCCACAATCAAAGATAAGACGAAGAATACAACGGCGAGACCCATAGTCAAACGGGACAAAAACAGCTCCAGCCCCCGCGCCTTCTTCTTTCCGAACAGATGCTCCGCCCCTCCGGAGATGGCACCGGACAAACCTGCGCTTTTTCCCGGCTGCAGCAATACGGCCGCAATCAAGCCAAGCGAAGCGATTACCAGGATGATCTTCAATGCTAATTCCATGATTCCACCTCCTGCAAAAATAAACGGACTTGTCCGAAAATAGACAGCATGCTTAGTATACCACAAAAAATACGCACTGACAAATCCTGTTGGATCGTCCTATGCGTATTTTACAAAATCTTTACTCTTCAAACTGCTGCCGGTACGCGGATCGCGAGGCTCGCGACGATTTGCGTCCGCTAAGAAACCACTTCAGCGCCCGTACCGCGCACCATAAGGAAAACAGCGTCAACAACACCGCCCACCCAATAGCCGGGATCGGGGTCACCAGACTGAGGTTTGTCGCATCGCCCGCCTTCGCCGGATCGTTCCAGGCATACAGGATCAACGAGAACGGCCCGAAAACCGACTCCTCCAGCGTCAGGAAGGCCAAAAGCAGGTAATACAGATCACTGAGCCAGCGCGGCATAAACGCCAGCATGATCGTATTCAAGATAATGAAGCCAAGCAGCCAGAAGATTCCGAATTCGTTGCGCACGAACAGGATAAGAGCCACGATGGCGATCGCCGTCATCACCTGCAATCCGAGCCGCTGCTTGTCACTGGCCCGCATCCGAAACATGAAAAGCGCGAACAGCGAAGCCGTCGTGTACCCTGCCAGCGCAATCGGAAGGAGACTCCACCGGTTCGTCACCTGCGAATACGTCACGCCGCTATGGTTCGCGAACAGCTCAATATACATCACTTTGCCGGAGAGCGCCAACGTCACGATCGCATGGCCGAACTCGTGAATCATCGTATCGAGATTGCGGAAAAAATCACTGAAGGGAATCAGATGCGTAAGAAAGGCCGATAAAATCAAGAAAAATACGGTCTTTATCAGATTACTCATGTGATCCCCTCCGGGTGAGTGTCAGTCGTCGTTGTAGGTTTGATGCTCGTACGGTTACGGGTATTGCTGTCCCCCTGCGGCTGCTCTTAAAAACGGGTTCTATTGAACTTACCTGTCGGTAATAACCCGTTTTTAAAGGCAGCACGTAGACTCTACGGAGGACACAATACCCTTCACCTTCGTGCCGTCAAAAAAACAATACCGTCTGACGATATTTTATTATTAAACCCCTGTACTTTACAACTGCAAACTTATTTGAAGTTTTTCAGGTTGTAAAATGCGGATTTGCCTGCGTATTGAGCGACGCTTGCCAGTTGGTCCTCAATGCGGAGCAATTGGTTGTACTTCGCTACGCGGTCGGTACGGGAAGGCGCACCGGTTTTGATTTGGCCTGCGTTCGTAGCTACTGCGATATCGGCGATCGTGCTGTCTTCGCTTTCGCCGGAACGGTGGGAAATAACCGCCGTGTAGCCTGCGCGTTTTGCCATTTCGATTGCGTCGAACGTCTCGGTCAAGGAACCGATTTGGTTCACTTTCACGAGGATGGAGTTGCCGATATTTTGCTCGATACCTTGGGACAGGCGGTTTGTGTTCGTTACGAACAAGTCGTCGCCGACGAGCTGTACTTTGCCGCCAAGCTTCTCGGTGAGCAGCTTCCAGCCTTCCCAGTCGTCTTCGGAGCAGCCGTCTTCGATCGTGATGATCGGGTATTTGTCTACCCAGGAAGCGAGGAAGTCCACGAACTCGGCGGAAGTGAACGATTTGCCTTCGCCTTCAAGATGGTATTTGCCGTCTTTGAAGAACTCGGTGGAAGCTACGTCCATACCCAGGAATACGTCGACACCCGGCTTGTAGCCTGCGCGCTCGATTGCCGTGATGATCGTTTGAATCGCCGCTTCGTTGGAGCTCAAGTTCGGAGCAAAACCGCCCTCGTCACCAACAGCCGTGTTCAGGCCTTGCTCTTTCAATACGTTTTTCAAGCTGTGGAAAATTTCCGCGCCTGTACGCAGCGCTTCTTTGAAGGTCGGAGCGCCTACCGGCAATACCATAAACTCCTGCACGTCCACGTTGTTGTCCGCGTGTGCGCCACCGTTGATGATGTTCATCATCGGAACCGGAAGCGTCTTGGCGTTGAATCCGCCGAGGTATACGTACAGCGGAATGTCCAGCGCTTCAGCCGCTGCGCGAGCTACGGCCATAGATACAGCCAGAATCGCGTTGGCGCCAAGCTTCGCTTTGTTCGGCGTGCCGTCCAGCTCGATCATGCGCTTGTCGATGCCGACTTGGTCAAGGGCGTTCATGCCGATGATTTCCGGTGCGATTAAGTCGTTCACGTTCTCAACGGCTTTCAGTACGCCTTTGCCAAGGTAACGGCCTTTGTCGCCGTCACGAAGCTCTACAGCTTCGTAAGCGCCTGTCGATGCGCCGGATGGAACGATAGCGCGGCCGCGCGCTCCGGATTCCAGATATACTTCCACTTCTACCGTCGGGTTACCGCGGGAGTCAAGCACTTCGCGTGCGTATACATTGGAGATTACAGTCATTGCTAGAACACTCCTTCTCGTTTTTTTATTCCGTTTGCACAAGGGTTAACCGCGTGTTGCAACGATCGATTTCCCGGTCATTTCCGCCGGCTGCGTCACGCCCAGAAACTCGAGCATCGTCGGGGCGATATCCGCCAAAATGCCATCGTTTCTTAGTGTAACATGACTATCGGTGAGAATGAAAGGGACCGGATTCGTCGTATGCGCGGTATTGCGCGAACCGTCCGGATTCGTCACAATATCGGCGTTGCCGTGATCGGCCGTAATCAGCGCGACCCCGCCCTTCGCCAGAATGGCGTCCACGACTTTGCCGAGGCACTCGTCCGTCGCTTCGATCGCTTTGATCGTCGGCTCCAGCAATCCGGAGTGTCCGACCATGTCAGGGTTGGCAAAGTTCAGGATGATCACGTCCTGACGCTCGGCCTCGATCTCCTTCACCGCCGCTTCCGCTACCTCGTACGCACTCATCTCCGGCTTCAGGTCATACGTCGCAACCTTCGGGGAGTTGATAAGGATACGCGTTTCACCCGGAAGCTCGACGTCGCGACCACCGCTGAAGAAGAACGTGACGTGCGGGTACTTTTCCGTCTCGGCAATGCGGAGCTGCTTCAGGTTGTTCTGCACCAGTACCTCGCCGAGCGTATTGTCCAGATTCTTCGGTTTATACGCAACGTAGCCACCCACGGTTTCGCTGAACAGGGTCAGGCATACATAGTACAAATCTTTCGGACACTTGTCCCCGCGGTCGAAACCTCGGAAATCGCTGTTCGTGAATACTTGCGACAGCTGGATCGCCCGGTCCGGGCGGAAGTTGAAGAACACGACCGAATCGCCGGACTCCACCAGACCGACAGGCGTACCGTCCTTCTTCACGATGACCGTCGGCATGACGAACTCGTCGAATACGGAACGGACGTACGATTCCTTGATGGCGTTCATCGGGTCCTCGTAGGACGGTCCTTCGCCGTATACCATCGCGCGATACGACTTCTCCGTACGCTCCCAGCGCTTGTCGCGGTCCATCGCATAGTACCGTCCTTGCACCGTGGCGATGCGGCCGACGCCGAGCTCTGCAATTTTGTTTTGCAACTGCTCCATATAGTTCACGGCGCTGTCCGGCGCGACATCGCGGCCGTCCAGGAACGCATGAATGTAGATTTCGTGGAAGTCTTCCTTCTTGCACACTTCCAGCAACGCAAACAGGTGAGCGATATGGCTATGTACGCCGCCGTCGGACAGCAGACCGTACAGATGAAGCTTCTTGCCGTGCTCGCGGGCATGACGTACGGCGCCGAGTATCGTTTCGTTCTCGAAAAACTCGCCTTCGCGAATCGACTTGGAAATCCGCGTCAAGTCCTGATACACGATTCGTCCGGCACCGATGTTGAGATGACCCACTTCTGAGTTGCCCATTTGCCCTTCCGGCAGCCCGACGGCCTCGCCGCAAGCGGTCAGCGTCGTATGGGGAAACTGGTTCCAATACCGGTCGTAATTCGGCTTGTTCGCCTGCGCTACCGCATTGCCCTGCGTTTCGCCGCGAAGGCCGAAGCCGTCCAAAATAATCAGTGCTACCGGTTTCGGTCTGGCCATGTTACTCGGCCCCCTTGATCAAATCGATGTAGGATGCCGGCTCCAGACTCGCGCCCCCTACCAGTGCGCCGTCGATGTCCGGCTGCTGCATGTACTCGGCGATGTTGTTCGGCTTCACGCTGCCGCCGTATTGAATCCGTACCGCTGCTGCCGTCTCGGCTCCATACAAGCCGGTAACCAGCTCGCGGATGTAGCCGATCACGTCCTGAGCGTCCGCCGCGGTCGACGATTTGCCCGTTCCGATCGCCCAGATCGGCTCGTAAGCGATGACGACTTTCGCCGCCTGCTCCGCGCTCAAGCCGGCAAACGCCGCTTCGGTCTGCACTTTGCATACGTTTTTCGTTTGGCCCGCTTCGCGCTCTTCCAGCTTCTCGCCGACGCATACGATCGGGGTCAAGCCGTGCTTAAACGCCGCGTGCACTTTTTTGTTGACCGTTTCGTCGGTTTCCGCAAAATAAGCCCGGCGCTCGGAGTGCCCGATGATCACGTACTCTACGCCCAGATCTTTCAGCATCACGCCGCTGATCTCGCCAGTAAACGCGCCGTTGTCTTCAAAATGCAGGTTTTGAGCGCCGACCTTCAGCGTCGTGCCCTTCACCGCTTCTACCAAGGCCGGAAGGTTCGTAAACGGCGCGCAAATGACGCTCTCGACGCCCGCCGCTTCCGCCTTGCCCTTAACCTCGCTGACGAAGGCCAGCGATTCTCCTACCGTTTTGAACATTTTCCAGTTGCCTGCAATGATCGGTTTGCGCATTTGCCCCGCCTCCTATTTATCGTTTAAAGCCACGACGCCTGGAAGCGCCTTGCCTTCCATAAATTCAAGAGAAGCTCCGCCGCCGGTGGAGATGTGATCCATTTTGTCGCCGAGATGGAATTTCTCCACAGCCGCCGCCGAGTCGCCGCCGCCGATGACCGTATAGCCGGCCGTCGCCGCGCAAGCTTCCGCTACCGCTTTCGTTCCGTCCTCGAACGGCTTCAATTCGAATACGCCCATCGGTCCGTTCCATACGACCAGCTTGGACTCCGCAATCGTTTTGGCAAACAGCTCGCGGGTTTTCGGTCCGATGTCGAAGCCTTCCCAATCCGCCGGAATTTGGTCGACGTCTACAATTTTCGCGTTCGCCGAAGCGCTGAAATCGTCGCCGACGACAACGTCAACCGGCAGCAGGAAGTTCACGCCTTTTTCCTTGGCTTTACGCTCGAATTCCTGCACCAGCTCCAGACGGTCGTTGTCTACGAGGGACTTGCCGATCTCGTAGCCTTTCGCTTTGAAGAAGGTGTAGGACAGCCCGCCGCCGATGATGATGTTGTCTGCAATCTCGATCAGCTTCTCGATGACAGCGATTTTGTCTTTCACCTTCGCTCCGCCGACAATCGCGGTGAACGGACGATCCGGATTGTTCAGCGCTTTGCCGAGAACGTCGAGTTCTTTTTCCATCAGCAATCCGGATACGGCCGGCAGATGATGCGCGATACCTTCTGTGGAAGCATGAGCCCGATGCGCAGCGCCGAACGCGTCATTGACGTACAGATCCGCCAGTTCGGCAAAAGCTTTCGCCAGCTCCGGATCGTTCTTCTCTTCGCCCGCATAGAAACGCACGTTCTCAAGCAGCAGCACGTCGCCGTCGTTCAGCTTGGCAATTTGCGCTTTGACTGCGTCGCCAATCGCTTCGTCCGCCTTCGCAACCGGCTTGCCGAGCAGCTCGGCCAAGCGTGCCGCAGCCGGAGTCAGCCGCATGTCTTCCACGACTTGTCCCTTCGGACGGCCCAAATGGCTGGCCAGAATGACTTTCGCTCCGCGATCCGTCAAGTACTTGATCGTCGGCAGCGTTTCGCGAATCCGCGTATCGTCGGTAATTTTTCCGTTCTCCAGCGGCACGTTGAAATCGACCCGGACAAATACGCGCTTACCGCTAACTTCTACGTCACGAACGCTTTTCTTATTCATCTTCCATGCCTCCCAGCGGTTTTGTCTCTTCCTACCCACACACAAAAAATTGTGGGGACGGTCCCTCGGGCTAAGAAAAATATCTCGCGCGGCAGCAAATGGGATGTGCCGTAGAGCGTTAGCGCGGCTCCTTTGAACTCTCGTTTCCTCAACTACCCTTTAAATCAAGAAACGAGAGTTCAACAGAGCCCGGAGGTACATCCCATTTGCCCCGTCATAGCGAGATCTTTTTCAAATGCTTCTCAGAACATCACCACAATTTTACCATTACAGACCTTTTTTCGCGATAAAGCTTACGAGATCGACGACACGGTTGGAATAGCCCCACTCGTTGTCGTACCAGGATACCACTTTCACCATGTTGTCGCCGACAACCATCGTGGACAGTGCGTCGATCGTGGAGGAAGCCGGGTCGCCGTTGTAGTCGCTGGATACGAGCGGCTCTTCGGAGTAGTTCAAGATGCCTTTCAGCGGACCATTAGCCGCTTCTTTAAGAGCGCCGTTGACTTCGTCTACCGTTACGTTTTTGCTCAGTTCAACAACGAGGTCCGTAACCGATACGTTCGGCGTAGGAACGCGCATCGCCATACCATTCAGCTTGCCTTTCAGCTCCGGCAGTACGAGGGATACGGCTTTCGCAGCGCCAGTCGTCGAAGGAATGATGTTTTCAGCAGCTGCACGAGCGCGGCGCAGGTCTTTATGCGGCAGGTCGAGCACTTGCTGGTCGTTCGTGTAGGAGTGAACCGTCGTCATCATGCCTTTAACGATACCGAATTTGTCGTTAATAACTTTGGCGAAAGGAGCCAAGCAGTTCGTTGTGCAGGATGCGTTGGAGATGATCGTATGTTGAGCCGGATCGTATTTATCTTCGTTAACACCCATAACGACCGTGATATCTTCGTTCGTTGCAGGTGCAGAGATGATAACTTTCTTCGCTCCGCCTTTCAGGTGAAGCTCGGCTTTCTCTTTTGCGGTAAAGATCCCTGTGGATTCAACGACGATTTCAACGCCATTTGCAGCCCAAGGCAGGTTTTCCGGATTGCGCTCGGCGAACACTTTAATCGTTTTGCCGTTTACGATGAGCGCGCCTTCGGTAGCTTCCACCGTAGCGTTCAGACGACCATGCGTCGTGTCGTACTTAAGCAGGTGAGCCAACGTTTTTACGTCCGTCAAGTCGTTGATAGCGACGATCTCCACCTCAGGATTGCCAAGTGCTGCGCGGAATACGTTACGACCGATACGTCCAAAACCGTTAATACCAACTTTTACCATGTTGAAAGCCTCCTAGAAATGATTTGGTGTCCGCTGCTCCCGGCAAGGTTTCGTAGAATTACGACCGCGGCAGCGATATGTCAAGACAGGCAGAGCCCGTCAAGATAGCAAGCGATTGACAACTTCCCAGGCAGCCGCCTCGTCGGTGACCAGCACGTCCTCGTGACCGTGCTTCAATACCGAAGTGATCGACTCGCCCTTGCTTTTGCCTCCGGCAATTCCGATCACATGGTCCATGCGGTGAATGTCTTCGATACGCAGCCCGATGGTCGGCATTTTGTGCAAAATGTTTCCGTCCCGGTCAAAATAGTACCCGAACGCTTCTGCAAGCGCTCCGTCGCGCCGCAGGCTTTCGGTCGTCTCCGGGTCCACCTTGCGCCGTCTGGCCATTACCATAGCTTCTCCGATGCCGTGAACGACAATCCGCGCGCCGCGGATGAAGGCGATGATCTCGGCGATGTGGTTGTCCTGCATCAGCGATTGATAGGCTTCCTCTCCGAGATGGTCCGGCACGTGCAGCAGCCGGTAACGGCCGCCGGCCTTCTTCGCCATCGTCGAGGCGATCGTGTTCGCCTGAAGCTCGACGCTTTCCCCGAGTCCGCCGCGGGCTGGTACGAACCAGCAGCCCTTCATCGGAGTCGCCGGCGTCAAATGATAGGCCACTTCAGCCATCGTGGAGCCGCCGGTTACGGCAATGGTCTCGTCCTCGCCGACCAGCTTCCGCAAGACGGAGGCGCCGGCACGGCCAAGCTCTTTCTTCGTATGAGGGGAAACGTCCGAATCGCCAGGGACGATGATCACCTGCTTCAAGCCGAAGTGCGAACGTATGCGTTCTTCCAGCTCGGTCAGACCGAACAAGTCTTTGACGAGCGGTTCGAGCCGCTCCAGCAGTTCTCTGCCCGACACGCTGATCCGCATGCCGGAAGCTTCGACTTCGATCAAGCCCTGCTCCTTCAGAAAATCCACTTCTGCGCGGAGCACCCGCTCCGTCGCTCCCACCGACAGCGCCAGCGTCCGACGGCCCACCAAACCGGATACCATGATGTGATGCAGGATCGTATATCGCTTCTTCATGGTGTCGACCAGATCGGGCAAAAGCTGCTTTTGAATGTCGAGGATTTCTCTCATGGATTCACACCCGCTTAAGATTGCAGCTTAGTTGGACGTTTTTTGTCCCGGTGCTGCATTTTAAGTCCCACATACTCTAAAAAAAGTACTAAGTTGTTTCACTTAGTGTCCCCATTATAACCCATTCTTCCCTTCGCATCAAGTGCCTTCGTCACCATTCGACATTCCGTTACCCTCCGAAGCCGCTATTCTTGCGGCAATCGAGGTTGGAAAATTTTTTTGTCGCCAAAAGGTTGCTTTTCTTGGGCTTATGGCTTATAATAATTTTTGCTGTCACTTATGAAACACAGCACACGAATTGAATATGCGCCCGTGGTCCAATGGATATGACGTAGGCCTCCGGAGCCTGAGATCAAGGTTCGATTCCTTGCGGGCGCGCCATTTACACACCAATCAGTTTGTGCAAAACTGGTTTTTTTATTTTCTTGGTTTGACCTTTCTTGACCTTTGTTTGTTTTTCGTATATGATGGTTATAGTTTGAATATAAGGAGGCTGCAGCCGATGAGTTTTATTCCAATGGTCGTCGAACCGGATGCAAGAGGAGAACGCGCTTATGACATCTATTCGCGTCTGCTCAAGGACCGGATTATTTTTCTCGGAAGTCCGATCAACGATGTTGTAGCCAATTCGATTATCGCGCAAATGCTGTTCCTGGCCGCAACCGATCCGGATAAAGACATCAGCTTGTATATCAATAGCCCTGGCGGCTCCATTACGTCGGGGATGGCGATCTATGACACGATGCAGTTTATCAAGCCGGACGTGTCCACGATTTGCGTCGGCATGGCGGCATCGATGGGCGCCTTCCTGCTGGCTGCGGGAGCGAAAGGCAAACGCTTCGCGCTGCCGAATAGCGAGGTTATGATTCACCAGCCGCTCGGCGGAGCCGAAGGCCAAGCCAGCGATATCGAGATTCGCGCGAAGCGCATCCTGAAAATGCGCGACAAGCTGAACACGATTCTCGCTGAGCGAACGGGCCAATCGTTCGAACGCATCGAGAAAGATACCGACCGCGACAACTTCATGTCCGCAGAGGAAGCTCAAAACTACGGCTTGATCGACAAAGTTATCGAACGCGTATAACCCGATCAAGTTAGCACGAAAAGCCCGGCCGTTCCACAGCGCATCTTTGGATGCCTCGTGCGAATGGCCGGGCTTTTTTTACATAGAAAAAAGGCCTTGCTCCGAAACCGCATTGGCGGCTGAAGAGCAAGGCCTTGTTATTTACCTTTATTCCGCCGCACGTTCGTCGAGCGGATAGAAGATCAGTTCGATCGGCAGCGCCGAGCCGGCCGGCGGACTGAATTCGATATCGAGCGAATCTTCTTTGCCCGTCGTTTTGGCCAGAATCTGCATACCGTCGAATGCGGTCATCACGCCGGATGGGGGAGCCAGACGGATATCGCCGTTAATTTTGAACGGTCCTTTGTATACGCCGCCTTTCGGCAAAATCATGACGGCCATCTTCCGGGGCTTATCGGCATGAATCTTATAAACGACGCCGTAGTTGCCGTCGTTCTTCACTTCCATCTTGCGCATCGGATCGTATCCCGGCTGGAACGGATCGGTAATTCCGTCGCCAATCAAGAGTCGGGACGGCTTCGTAAAGGAAGAAGCATCGATCTTCCACGTCATCTCGGACACCGGGAAGGAGCCTCTTACATGCCCCTCAAAAGGAAGCAGCGGCAGAGTCAGCGAATTTTGGGAAATTTCGCGGTCGGCCACGAACGAGAACTGCACTTTTCCGTCGGTCTCGACATCATAGAACAAGTTAACGCCTTGATCCGGATAGAAGTCCGGCATTTGCTTGTAAATGAACGTTTGGTGAGCCGGAATCGTCATCGTCTCGTTGATCTGGTCGTTCATCAGAAAATCGACCGTCGCTTCGCTGCCGATCAAATTCGCATACACCGAAGGCCACACTTCGCCTTTGTTCGTCGTTTTGATCGTAATCGGCTTGTCTGTCAAGTTTTTGGCAAGAATCGCCATGCTGAGCTTTTCCTTCGTCCCGTTGATGTGGTCGGCGTACAGACGGCCTTTGCCTTCCACTTCATCCTGGTACAGAACGCCCCGCTCCGTGAACGTCTCCGGGCTGTCGCTGACAAGCAGCTTACGCGAACGATCTTCACTCACCGTCTTCGGCAGCTGCGGCAGCTCCCAGAACGTGCCCCAGAGCATGCTCCAGTCGGTCTTGATAAACGAGTCGACCGGCTTCATGAAGATCGGATATTCAAGCGCACTCAGATAAGTATCGTTGCTGATCACCAGATTGCGGGTATAGGTCTCACTTTTGTTGCCGTGAATATCCCATACGGTCAGCGTGATCGGATACGTCCCCGGAGTGAAGAAAGCTTCCTGCTTTCCGGTCCACTCATACCGCGCAATGCCTTCCGCATCCGGATCATAGCTCAGATCCACGTATTTGACCGGTTCCCCGATCTTGTAGCTCGGCTGGGCGAACGTAAATTTCGCTACCGGATTCGAGTTGCCCCGATTCGGATCGAAAATCCCCGTTGGTGCCTTCACATGCAGCACTTCTACGCGGCGCAGCTCGTTGTTGTACGTATACTTCGCTCCCATGTAATCGGCCAGCCAAGTCAGCTTAATCATCAAGCGGCCGTTTACGATCGCAGCTACGTCATCGAACTTCATCCAATAGCCGTTAATCCACACCGACTTATTGTCGATGTCGATCATAATGTTGTGGCTCGGCGTCACCATTTCGATTTGGCGCGTCTTATCGTTCCATTCGACCTTCATCCCGAACGCATCGCCCAAAAACTTGGCAGGCACGAACGTCTTGTCCTTCAGAATCGTCGCAGGCGCATCCAGCTTCACCTGCTTGCCATTCAAGAAGGCATCGGGCTTATCGATATACAGCAGCACATAGGTGGTTCCAGACGACATCGGCGCCTCTTTCTCTGTGGCGGACGACATCGGCGCCTCTTTCTCTGCGGCGGATGCCAGCGGCGCAATGCCAAACGACAGCAGCATGGCCATAACCAGCAGAACGACCCATTCTTTCTTCAACGGCTTCATTCCCTCTACTCCTCTTTCTGCGCTTCTAGTGGTGCCCGATACAGAAAAAAACCTTTTCCGGTTCAAAGACACGTCAAATTAGACGCATCAGCCCAAAAAAGGTTGCGCTTTATTTCCAAGTATCCTATGTGACAAAATAAGGAACGCCGCAAAGAAAAAAGCTTCCGGATCGGAAGCCCTGTGGCGGTTTATTGGTTTTCCAGCTCTTCCTTGCTGACCAATGTGACTAAAGCGTTTACAGCCTGTTCGGCGTCCGAACCTTCTGCACTTATGTGAACTTCGGTTCCTGTGCTGATGGCCAAACTCATAATGCCCATAATACTTTTCGCGTTGACCTTCTTCTCGTCCTTCTCCACAAAAATCTCCGAAGAAAACTTATTCGCTTCCTGCACGAAAAGTGCTGCCGGTCTGGCGTGAAGGCCTGTTTTCAACTTGACGACTACTGGGCGTCTCGACATGCAACCAATACCCCCTACAATCTTTAAATTCCTAAAATAAGGAAGGGCATAACGCCCTTAACGTAAACGAATACATCGTCCTGCAGGACATAGACAAACGGTCTACCAACGATTTCGGCATTGAAGCGCAATCTGGAAGTCAGTCTACCCGAAACCGATTTAAAAAAGCGATTTTTCAAACATTATATCATTTTTCGGCAGTTTGCACTAGAATTATTGCAAATTTACACAAAAAATCTATAATTGGCCGAATCTACTCACGATTTCCGCAGCTTTTCAGCCAATTCATCGATCTTACGCAGCCGATGGTTAACCCCGGATTTGCTGACTTTGCCTTTCAGCAGATCGCCGACCTCTTTGAGGTTCATATCCGGATGCTTGAGCCGGATTTCCGCCACTTCCCGAAGCTTGTCGGGCAGGTTATCGAGCCCTACTTCCTTCTGCAGCAGCCGGATATTGTCGATCTGCCGGACGGCGGCGCCGATCGTCTTGTTCAGATTGGCGGTTTCACAGTTGACTAAGCGGTTCACGGAATTGCGCATATCCTTCATTATCCGAACGTCCTCGAACCGGAGAAGCGCTTGGTGAGCGCCGATCAGGCTTAGAAACTCGATGATCCTCTCGCCTTCTTTGATGTAGAGGACGAAGCCCTTTTTCCGCTCGATGCATCTGGCGTTCAGATCAAACTCGTTGGCCAGCCGCACCAGCGCCTGACAGTGCTCCTCGTACATTGAATAAATCTCCAGATGGTACGACGACCCCTCCGGATTGTTCACGGAGCCGCCAGCAAGGAATGCTCCGCGCAAGTAAGCGCGCTTGCAGCAGCTGCGTTTAATGATATCCGGCTCGATGCCGGGAGTGAACAAAAACCCTTCGGAGACGATATGCAGCTCCGACAACAGGTTCTGCACTTGATTCGGCACGCGTACGATATACACGTTGTTTTTTTTCAACCGCATTTTTTTGCGGACGAGCAGCTCGGTATGCACCTTGAACGATTTTTTGAGCAGCGAATAAATGCGTCTGGCAATCGCGGCGTTTTCCGTCGAAATGTCGAGGACGATCTTCTGGCTGGTCAACTGCACAGCCCCGTTCATGCGGATGAGAGCGGACAGCTCGGCTTTCTCGCAGCAGCGCTCCGACTCCGTCATGGTCAGTTCTTTTTTCGTCTGGGCGGCGAAGGACATGGGAATCACCTCTTCTTGAACATCCAGCTCTCCACCAGTTGATAAATATGTTGACTCAGCTTCTCGGCGTCATGACGCAGATAGGTCCGGAACAGAACGAGCTGATCGGCAATGACCTTATAGCCCTGCTTGGTCACTTCATCCAAATCGAGCGGAACGATCTTGGCCCCTTGCTCGGCATACTTGCTCTGCACCTGCTCCGGGATGTCCCCGTTGTTCACGATCACGTAATCGAACAGCTCGCTGCCGACGTGGTCGCGCACCGCTTTGAGATGGTCGCTGACCTTGTAATCGTCGGTTTCGCCCGGCTGAGTCATCACGTTGCAAATAAAAATTTTGAGCGCATTCGAATCGACGATCGTTTTCGCGATTTCCGGCACCAGCAGATTGGGCAAAATGCTCGTATACAAGCTTCCCGGACCGACCAGAATCGCGTCCGCCTCCCGCAGCGCCTCCAGCGCCTCCGGGAGCGCCCGAACGTCCTTCGGCTCGATGTACAGCTGACGTATAACGCCTCTTGCCTTCGGGATATTGGATTCTCCCTCAACAATCGAACCGTCCTCCATCAACGCCCGCAGCACGATCGAATGATCGGAAGCCGGAAGAACGCGCCCGCGCACGGCCAGCACCCGGCTTAACTCGCGCACGCCGGTGACGAAATCGCCGGTGATGTCGCACATGGCTGCCAGCATTAGGTTACCCAAACTGTGCCCTGCCAATCCGTTGCCTTTATCAAAACGGTAATCGAGCAGCTGACCGAGCAGCGGCTCCACGTCCGCTAGAGCAGACAAAACGTTGCGGATGTCGCCCGGCGGGATCATCTCCAGCTCCGACCGCAAAATGCCCGAGCTTCCCCCATCATCGGCTACGGTGACAATCGCCGTAATGTCCACGGGCTTATGCTTTAGCCCCCGGAGCATGACCGACAGCCCGGTTCCCCCGCCGATCACGACGATGCGCGGAATGTACGTTTCCCTCTCCCGGTCAAACGTCATTTCCTCACCTCAACCCGGTCGCGTTCGGAATCGCGGTGGCTGACCCGAACGACTTCCGTTTCGCTATTGCCCATCATTTTACCGAGATATTCGGCAATCGCCACCGAACGGTGCTTACCGCCCGTACAGCCGATGCCGATGACGATCTGGCTTTTGCCTTCTTTCTTGTACTGGGGAACGAGAAAGTGGAGCATGTCGAGCAGCTTCGCGAGAAACTCCTGGGTTTCGGTCCACTTCATGACATAGTCATACACATCCGGGTCCTGCCCGGTGTTGGGGCGCAGATTGTCCACATAATGCGGATTCGGCAAAAAGCGGACGTCAAAAATAAGATCGGCGTCGATCGGAATGCCGTACTTGAAGCCGAACGAGATGACGTTGATCGAAATGCCGCTGTTTTCGAGGTTGGTGAACCGGGATATGATTTTTTCCTTCAGCTGCGCCGGCTTCAGGTTGGATGTATCGATCACCTGCGTAGCATGGCCTTTGAGCTCCTCCAACAGCTTGCGCTCCTGATGAATCCCTTCCAGCGGGGCTCCCGTCGGGGCCAGCGGATGCTTGCGCCGGCTTTCTTTATACCGCTGCACCAACGTGGAATCCATGGCGTCGAGGAACAAAATCTCGTGCGTCAGCGTGTAGTTCTCGCTCAAGTAGCGCAGCGATTCGGACAACGAAGTGAAAAACTCTCTCCCCCGCAGGTCGATGACCAGCGCAACTTTGCCGATCCGGCCTTTGGACTGCTCGATCAGCTCGGCAAATTTGGGAATCAACACCGGAGGAAGGTTATCCACGCAAAAAAAGCCCAAGTCTTCCAAGCTCTGCACCGCAATCGTCTTGCCGGCTCCGGACATGCCCGTAATGATGACCAGCTTTCCGAGAGTTTGCATTTCTTCCATGGCTGCTCCTCCTGAGGACGCTCGGAGATCCGGTGTATGGCTAGCGCGTCGGTAAAGGCCCTTCGGGTCCTGTTTAAATCGCGTTCCTATCAATTACTCACTAAGGCGGGAACGCGATTTAAAAGAGACCACGTAAACTCTACGGCCTCTTCACCGCCGCTTTCGCCTACGGGATTCCTCGCTATATATCTGTTGGCGCTTTGAAATTAGTCGCGCCGGTTGTTTATACGTAAAAATGCGGCCCGGGTTCCGGGCTTCAGCGGTTTCCAGACCAATGCGCAGGCTTCATGAGCCGTGCAGTTCTGTCAGCCTGCCTTTATTAGCTGTGCAGGTTGAGGCCCGCTGCGCCGACGACGCCGGCATCGTTGCCGAGAACGGCCGGGACGATGTCCACGCCTTCTTTTGCCGTCTCTTGGGCATGCTCGTTGTAATACTTGCGGATCGCGTCGAACAGGATGTCGCCTGCTTTGGATACGCCGCCGCCCACGATAAAGCGCTGCGGGTTCAGAACGACGGAAATCGCCGCCATCGATTTGCCGAGATACAGCGCAGCGCGGTTAATGATCCGCAGCGCCGTTTCGTCGCCCGTTTTGGCCGCGTCGAACACGTCTTTCGCCATAATGTTCTCGACAAGCGCCAGAGACGTATGCTCGCCCCGCTCCACCGCTTCTTTAGCCATGCGGATGATGCCTGTTGCCGACGATACGGTCTCCAGACAGCCTTTCTTGCCGCAGCCGCATTCGATTGCTTCGAGATCCGGCACAACAACCATGTGGCCGAGCTCGCCGGCCATGCCGTTATAGCCCTGGTAGATGCGGCCGTGGATAATGACCCCGCCGCCTACTCCGGTGCCCAGCGTATAGCAGACGACATTCGGAATGCCCGCGCCTGCGCCGCTCCATGCTTCTCCAAGCGCAGCGACGTTGGCGTCGTTGTCGATTTTGACCGTTTTGCCAAGCTTCTCTTCCAGAATCTTCTTGACCGGCACGTTGCGCCAGCCCAGGTTGGGCGACAGCTTGATGAAGCCTTCGGGAATATCCATGAACCCGGCGATTCCCGCACCGATGCCAGCGACCTGCTCCCATTCGTATGGAGATTCGTCAACCAGCTTACGCACATACTGCGCGATATTTTCCAGCACTACCTCTGCGCCATGTTCGGTACCGGTCGGACCTTCGTACGTTTGCAGCAGCTTGCCCTGCTCGTCGCACAATCCGACTTTAATCGCGGTTCCTCCCAAATCGACTCCTACATAAACACGTTCTCCCATACCTGTCGAATCACCTCGTACCCTATCCGTTATCTATAAGCTCCTGTTCCAACTATAAGCCAACCTACCTAGAAGGTCAAGATTAGCCAAAGGGAAGCCGGAGACTCCTCCGAGAGTGTGTCGAGAAAGTGTCAATGACCGCTTTCCAGCCGCTTAATCGCCGGAGAACCGCCCCGCGAAGCTTTAATACGGAAGGTAATTTTTTTAGATATAGAATTTATAAGTTATCAGCGGAGCTGATTGAATTCTATATCGCAAGAAAAGCTTCCACTAAAACACGAATGTATCTTCCTCGAAAAGGCTTCGATAAGAAGCTTTTCTTAACGATATAGAATTTATAAATTTTCAGCGAAGCTGAACAAATTCTATATCACAAGAAAAACTTCCGCTAAACCGCGGTCGCTCATCCATGAATAGACTTCGATAGAAGCTTTTCTTATAAGCATGAAAAAGGCGCAGAACGCAGGGTTCCACGCCTAAATGGCGTTGTTACTGGGACTTGCTCCAGTCATGCACCATATGCCCTTCCAGGAACTTCTCGCAGTCGAGCGCCGCCATACAGCCGCTGCCGGCTGCCGTAATCGCTTGGCGGTACTTGCTGTCCTGCACGTCGCCGCAGGCAAAGACGCCTTCGACGTTGGTCAGGGACGTACCCGGCTTGACCAGAATGTAACCGACTTCGTCCGTAACGATTTGCCCGCCGAGGAAGTCCGTGTTCGGCTTGTGGCCGATCGCCACAAAGATACCGTCGGTTTCGATAATTTCCTCTTCGCCGGTCTCGTTGTTTTTCACCTTCAGGCCGGTTACGCCTTTTTCTCCGGAAATGACTTCCAGAGGCGTGCGATTCAGGCTCCATGTAATTTTTTCGTTTTGGCGCGCGCGGTCCTGCATGATTTTGGAGGCGCGGAGCTCGTCTCTGCGGTGCACCAGGCGCACTTCCGTCGCAAAACGGGTCAGGAAGTTCGCTTCCTCCATCGCCGAGTCGCCGCCGCCCACGACGATGATCTTCTTGCCGCGGAAGAAGAAGCCGTCGCATGTTGCACAGGTGCTGACGCCGCGGCCGATGCTTTCCTTCTCGTTCGTAATGCCGAGCAGCTTCGCCGAAGCGCCGGTCGAGATGATGAGCGATTCGGCTTCGATATCGCCGAGGCCTTCCACATTAAGCTTGAACGGACGCTTGGACAGATCGACCTTGTTCACCCAGCCCGTTTTGAACTCGGCTCCGAAACGCTCCGCTTGCTTCCGCATGTTGTCCATGAGCTCCGGGCCCATGATTCCTTCCGGGAACCCCGGGAAGTTCTCGACTTCGGTGGTCGTCGTCAATTGTCCGCCCGGCTCCGGTCCTTCGATGACAAGCGGATTCAGGTTGGCGCGGGCCAAATAAATGGCAGCCGTGAGTCCCGCCGGGCCGGTTCCGATTACGATCGATTTGTACATAGAGGTTCCTCCTATCGCATCTTCTTGATCTCTATATTAAGATTGAGACTCCATGCCGGTCAATTTTTTGAAAATGGCATCCATTTTCTCCTTCAGACCGCAAGCTTCGTCGATCAGCTTCGCATTCTTGCTTACCGTCGCCACCGACACCCCGTAACGCTCCGCCGCCTCATGGTAACTGATCGGGCGCCGGTGCATCTTCGCCGTCAAATATTCAAGCGCAGCCGCCCAGCCCTCGACCTTGGCCATCTTGGGCACGTTCGGAAATACCCGCGATAAATATTCTACCCAAAGCGTCTGCAAATCGTACTGCTGCACCATATCGTAACGCCGGGCCATATGCCGCAGTGCCGTTTCCATGATGGCCTGCCATTTGCTCTCCCACACCGGAAGCCCCGGAGAGAACGGCGACGGCGCGACCGTCGTCGCCTTGCCATTCAGCATGGCATTCAGCGGCTCCTTCATCCCGATGCTGCGCAGCACGAAGATCGCCACCTGCTTCAAGTAATCGTCCTCGTCCGGCAGCATAATAAATTCCGTCAGCGCATCCTTCACTTCGTCGTCCGCAATCAGACCGAACGCTTGGATCACCTGCAGCTTCGTATCCCCGTCTCCGTAACGAAGCGCCCAGAAGAACGACGACCGGACAAGCGGATCTCGCTTCATATGCTCCGGCAGTCCGCCCTCGGCGCGCTCCAGCCCGCGAAATTGTTCCTCGAACGGCAGATGGTAGTGGTAGCTTACCGGAGGCTTTCTCGTTTCTTCCCGGTGCTTATCCAGCAAATTCAGATAGAACTTCGGGATTTCCGAGCCCGGATCGAATTTCTCCGCCTGCTTCCACTGCCGCTGCGCTTCTTCGTACCGCCCCGTATTGTAAGCGGCTACGGCGGTGTAATGGAACAAGCAGGGATCGAGACCCGCTTCGCCCGTTTTCAACAGCCGCTTGAACAGACGGAACGCTTTCTCATGCTCGTTTAAGATCCCCATCGTCGTGGCCAGCTTAAAGACGTGGTCCTGATGGAACGGGTACGTTTTGCGCAGCACTTCGAGCAATTCGGCCAAGCTCTCCCGGTCGCCGAAATGCTGGTAGAAGATCGCCAGGTTGCAGAGCGCATGCAAATTGCCGGGCTCCATCTCCAGCACCTGCCGGATCATGTCGACCGACTTGTCGAAATGCCCCATATAATAATATGCCAAGGCCAAGTTGTTGCGCGCGGCCATAAAATCGGTATGCTTGCTGATGATATTTTCCAGGAGCCGTACCGCTTCGGAGAACTTTCCTTCCTCCAGCATCGAGCGTGCCCGGTCGTGATCGAACAAGCCTTCCCGGCTCTTGATCGTCGACAGCTTCGCGGGGCGGTCCAGCTCGTAGCTTAGCAGCTCCATCATTTCCTCGGACTCTTCCAGAAACTGTCCGGTCGGATCGTTCTCAAGGTAATGAATAATCGCTTTTTCCGCCGATTCGTAATTTTCCATGTTGGCAAAATTGTTCGCCATATAGAAATAACATTCCGTCATCATCGGATCGATCCGGTCCAGTACGTGCTGCAAAATGCGGTTGGATTCCTCGTAATTTCCCATCTCGGACAGCAGCCCGGCCAAGTTGCAGTGATTGACCGGATTTTCCGGCTCGTACTCGGCCGCACGACGAAAATATTTCAATGCCTTATCATAATGATAACGGTCCAAGGACTGAACGGCTTTTTCGAAAAAGAACGTGGCGTCCATTTTCATCGGTATGACATTGGTGCTGGGTTTCGGCAGCACACGTTTTTTCTTCTCCATAATTCAGGCACCTCCGTGACCCGTCCGGAATTACATGAGAAACCCGCCTGTGCATTTCAGAGCTTCATTTCTACATCGCCGGAGTAATAATGATTCCTAAGTATAACACAATCCGGCCCAAAACCGTAAGGTTTCGACAGCCGGAGTCGTGTGGTAATAATTATTATACGCCGCCGTATTTGAACAGCGAGCTGAGCGAACCGCCGGACATGATGATGTTGATCGCGTCCGAAAGCAGATGGGCAACCGAGAGCACCCGGAATCGGTTAGGATGGTTGTCCGGAATAGCGATGGAATCCGTAATAACGACTTCCTTGATGTTCGGATGATCCAGTCGCTGCAAGGCCGGGCCGGAGAATACCGGGTGCGTCGCACAGACATAAGCGTCGTGGGCTCCGCGTTCCTTCAGGCCTTCCACGACGTTGACGATGGTCGAGCCGGTATCGATCAGATCCTCGATGATAATCGGCGTGCGGCCGGCTACGTCACCGATGACATGCGTAATGACCGCTTCGTTGTGAGCCGGTCTTTTCTTGATCATCATCGCAAACGGCGCATCGAGAATGTTCGCCATCTTCTCGGCTGTCGTCGCGCGTCCCGCATCCGGGGAGACGATGATCGGATTTTGGATATCAAGCTTTTTAATGTAATCGCTAACCAAGTCCAGCGCTGTCAAATGGTCCACAGGGATGTTGAAGAAGCCTTGAATCGCCGGGGCATGCAGATCGATCGTGATGACGCGGTCCGCACCCGCTGCTGTCAGCAGGTCCGCCACCAGCTTGGCCGAGATCGGTTCCCGAGGCGCGGCTTTGCGCTCTTGGCGGGAATAACCATAGTAAGGAACGACAAGATTGATCGTTCTCGCCGAAGCCCGCTTGGCCGCATCCATCATGACGAGAAGCTCCATGAAATTCTCGTTGATCGGATGAGAGAACGTTTGCACCAGAAAGACGTCGCAGTTCCGAATGCTTTCTTCGTAGAGACAATAAATTTCCCCGCTCTTGAATCGGGAAAGCTTGATTTTGCCGAGCGGCACTTTAAGCTCTTCGCATATGCGCTCCGCCAGTTTCGGGTTGGACGAACCCGAGAAAATCTTCATTTTGTCGCTGTACATGGTTACCTCCGCTTTTGCTTATGTTACAATGGGTCATTTGACGATGGATGGACCTTATCAAAAAGGCTCCGGTTGGCCGGTTTACACAATATTTAAAATGCCCACGTCCCCATTATACATGAAATGAAGCGAATCCAATAGGCACCATGGTGCGTTTCCTGCTTTTAAATGTGGCTAATTGGTTAAATCCTTCCTGCTGCAGCAGGTCGGTTGCCTGGTCAAGGTATTGTGCGAGCCGGTCCGGCTGGTGCGCGTCCGATCCGAGCGTTACAGGAATTCCCAGCTCGTAGGCATACCCCAGCATGCGCCGGCTTGGGAACATTTCCCCCGCCGGCATGCGTAAGCCCGATGCATTCAGCTCGATGGCCATTCCTGCATCCCGGACGGCTTCCAGCGCCTGACGCTCCAACTGTTCCACGCTCCGCTCCGGTTTGAAGCCAAACCGCTTGATCACGTCGATGTGCCCGATGTAGTCGTAAAAGCCGGTCCGGCACGCTTTACAGACTGCGTCGTAATACTGAACGTAGACCTCGTAGGCGTCCCGTTCCTTCCAGCCGTCCGTCTGCCGGTAATCCGTAATATCCCATTCGCCCAAAAAATGAACGGACCCGATCACGTAATCCCACGGATACGCTTTGATGATCCGCTCGATTTCCGCTTCGTATCCTTCGATATAATCGCCTTCGAGTCCGACCCGGATATCGATCCGGTCTTTGTATTTTTGCTGCAGGCGCAGCGCTTCTTCCACATAGTTCGGCAGTTCGTCCATCGGCATAGCCATGCCCAGGTAATAGGAAGCGGGGTCCACATGAAGCAAGGGCATGTGATCGGACAGCCCCAGTTGGTCCAGTCCGATCTCAATGCCCTTCAGCACGTACTCCTCCAGCTCTCCCGACGCATGTCCGCACCGCACATGGTGCGTATGATAATCGATGCGCATTCGAGTGAATTCTCCTTTTAGGCTACGGAAGGCGGCATGGTCACCAGCCTGCCCCTCCTTCGGCGCCATTATTTTTTGTGTCGGCGGTCCAGCTCGCGCATAACTTCGTCAAGCGGCAGCTTCGCTTCGCGCAGCAGCACCATCAGGTGGAAAATCAGGTCGCTCGCTTCGTACCGCAGCTCGTCGTTGTCGCGGTTTTTCGCCGCGATGATGACCTCGGCCGTTTCCTCGCCGACTTTTTTCAATATTTTATCGATGCCTTTTTCAAACAGATACGTCGTATACGCGCCTTCCGGCCGTTCCGCGTCGCGCTGCGCGATCACCGACTCCAGTCGGCCGAGCATGGCAAAACGGTCTGCCGACTGCGATTCTGCCGCAGCTTCCCCGCCGTCCGCCAAAGCCCCGAGCTTCACTTCGTTGTAGAAGCAGCTGTAACGCCCGGTATGGCAAGCCGGCCCCGCTTGATCTACAAGCACCAGCAGCGTGTCGCCGTCACAATCGTATTTCAAAGCCTTGACTTTCTGCACATGGCCGGACGTCGCGCCCTTATGCCACAGCTCGCTGCGCGAACGGCTCCAAAACCACGTTTCGCCCGATTCCAGCGTCAGCTTCAGCGACTCCTGGTTCATGTAGGCCATCATCAGCACGTCCTTGCTTGCCGCATCCTGCACGATGGCCGGCACGAGGCCGTTCGCGTCCCATTTGATAGCCGCCGTTAACTCCTCCAAGGTTCCTGTCGTTCGCCCGCTCACCGGACCTCCACTCCTTTATGTCTGAGGTCGTCCTTAACCTCTTCGATCGTCATCTCTTTATAGTGAAAAATAGTAGCGGCCAGCCCTGCATCCGCCTTGCCTTCCGCAAACACGTCGTAGAAATGCTCCTTCTTGCCCGCTCCGCCGGAGGCGATGACCGGGATCGATACGAGCTCCGAAACCGCCCGCGTGAGCCGCAGGTCAAACCCGTCCTTCGTGCCGTCCGCATCCATGCTCGTCAGCAAAATTTCGCCCGCGCCGAGCTCTTCGATCCGCTTGGCCCATTCGAGCGCCCGGATGCCCGTGCCGTTGCGTCCGCCGTGGGTGAATACTTCCCATTCGTTCCACTCCGGATTGTACCGGGCATCGATCGCCACGACGATGCACTGCGAGCCGAATCGCCGCGCACCGTCGGATACAAGCTGAGGATTGCGGACCGCAGCCGTGTTGATGCCGATTTTGTCCGCGCCCGCCCGCAGCAGCCGTTTCATGTCGTCCACGCTCGAAATTCCGCCGCCGACCGTGAACGGGATCGTGATTTGCCCGGCCGTCTGCTGCACGACGTTGACCATCGTCGCCCGTCCCTCATGGGAGGCGGAGATGTCCAGGAACACCAGTTCGTCGGCTCCTTCGCGGTCATAGATCGATGCGAGCTCGACCGGATCGCCGGCATCGCGCAAATTGACAAAATTGACTCCCTTGACGACCCGCCCGTCCTTCACGTCCAGACAAGGGATGATCCGTTTGGCCAGCATTTGCCGTCCTCCTTTCTGCCTTTATATCCGTCCGTGCGCTTCCTCCAGCTTGATGCTGCCGGTGTACAGCGCCTTGCCGACGATGGCGCCGCCAACGCCGTCCGCCGCATGCTGCGCCAGCCGCTCCAAATCCTCGTAACGGCTTACGCCGCCGGAAGCGATCACCGACTGCCCCGATACTTTCGCCAAATGGACGATCGCCTCTACGTTCGGACCGCCCATCATGCCGTCGCGCGAAATATCCGTAAAAATAAACGTCTTCGCGCCTTCCTTCGCCAGCTCTGCAGCAAGCTCATCCGCTTTGACCGCGGACGTTTCGAGCCAGCCGCGGGTCGCCACATATCCGTCCCGGGCGTCGATGCCGATGGCGACTTTGTCCCCGTGCTTCTGAAGCACCCGGTTCACAAACTCGCGGTTTTCGATGGCTGCCGTGCCGAGAATGATACGCGAAACGCCGAGCGACAAAATATGATCCACGTCCGCTTCCGTGCGCAAGCCGCCCCCGAGCTGTACCGGAACGTTAACGGCCTTGGCGATATCGCCGACCAGTTTGTCGTTGACCGGATAGCCCGCCTTCGCTCCGTCCAGATCGACGAGATGAATCCATTTGGCTCCTTGCGCTTCCCAAGCTTTGGCGACCTCCAGCGGATTTTCGTTATACACGGTTTCCTGATTGTAATCGCCTTGGATCAAGCGCACACACTTGCCTCCGCGAATGTCGATGGCGGGATAAATGATGAATGAAGACATGAAAACGTTCCTCCAACCTTGGAATATGAATCGCGCCGACCGTTTGGAAGCCCGACCCGGCAAGCCGGAGCCAAGCGCACGGCTGGCGAAGCGTGTCTATTTACGCGTACACAGCGCAAGAAAATTGCCGAGCAGCTTCATGCCGACGCTGCCGCTTTTTTCGGGGTGAAACTGCATCCCGAATACGTTATTGCGGCCGACGATAGCCGTCACCTGCTGATAGTAATCCGTTACCGCCAGCAGATCGCCCGGCTGCTCCGGCTTTACATGAAACGAATGAACGAAGTACACATGCCCCTCTTCTACCTCTTCAAACAGCGGGCTTGCTTGCCGGAATTCGAGCTTGTTCCATCCCATGTGAGGCACCTTGTAATCGCCTTGGAAGCGGACGACGTCTCCGGGCAGCAGGTTCAGCCCCTCATGCAGACCATGCTCCTCGCTGCGGCTAAACAAGAGCTGCATGCCCAGGCAGATGCCAAGCAGCGGCTTGCCGCTGTCCGCATAACGCTTCACGGCCGCATCCAGCTTCGATTCGCGCAGGTGCTCCATCGCATCGCCGAACGCCCCGACACCGGGAAGAATGGCTCCTTCCGCCTGAAGCAGCTCCTGCTCGTCCGAAACGATCACGCCGCGGTAGCCTAGCCGTTCCACCGCCGAAGCGACGCTGTGCAGGTTGCCCATGCCGTAATCGATGATGGCGATCATGGATTACAAGACCCCTTTCGTCGACGGCACGCCCTGTACGCGGGGATCGATGCTCGTCGCCTCGTCGAGCGCCCGTCCGAGCGCCTTGAATACCGCTTCGACCATATGGTGCGTGTTATGTCCGTAGTGTACGATAACATGCAGCGTAATCCGCGCTTCCAGTGCAAATTTCCACAAAAATTCGTGCACCAGCTCCGTCGTAAAGCTGCCGACCGTCGCCGACGGATATTGGGCCCGGTATTCCAGATGCGGCCGGTTGCTGATATCGATCGCCACCTGTGCCAGCGCTTCGTCCATCGGGATAAATACGTTGGCGTAGCGCTTGATTCCCTTCTTGTCGCCGAGCGCCTCGCGCAGCGTCTGTCCGAGACAGATGCCGATATCCTCGACCGTATGATGATCGTCGATATCGACGTCACCTTTGGCGTCTACTTTCAGATCGAACTGTCCATGCTTCGTAAACAGATCGAGCATATGATTCAAGAACGGCACATCCGTTTCGATCTCGGATACGCCGGTACCGTCTACGTTAAATGCGAGCCGGATGTCCGTCTCGTTCGTTTTGCGCGCGATATCGGCCTGGCGCCCGGCACCTTGCTTATTTTGCTCAGCCACGCTGGTCCCCTTCTTTCTTCAAGCGAATTTCGATTGCCCGCGCATGCGCGTCCAGCCCTTCGTGACGGGCCAGCGTTACAATTTTCTCCCCGTCGCGCAGCAGCGCTTCCTTGCTGTAATAGATGACGCTTGATTTTTTCAGAAAATCGTCGACGTTCAGCGGCGACGAGAACCGTGCCGTTCCATTCGTCGGCAGCACGTGGTTCGGTCCCGCAAAATAGTCCCCTACCGGCTCCGAGCTATAAGGCCCGAGGAAAATCGCCCCGGCGTTCTCGATCCGGCTCAAATAATCGAACGGCTCGCGCACGATGATTTCCAGATGTTCCGGCGCCAGCCGGTTCACGGCACGGACGCCTTCCTCAAGGCTGTTCACGGTCAAAATCGCGCCGTAATCGCGAATCGATTGCGCGGCGATGTCGCGGCGCGGCAGCTCGCTCAACTGGCGGTCCACCTCCAGGCGGACCGCTTCGGCCAGCTCCCGCGACGGCGTGACGAGAATGGCGGACGCCATCTCGTCGTGCTCGGCCTGCGACAGCAGGTCCGCTGCCACATAGGCGGCGTCCGCCGTCTCGTCCGCCAGAACGACGATCTCGCTCGGCCCGGCAATGCTGTCGATGTCCACCGCGCCGAACACGCTGCGCTTCGCCAGCGCGACGTAGATGTTGCCGGGGCCGACGATTTTGTCCGCCGCCGGAATCGACTCCGTCCCGTACGCCAGCGCAGCTACCGCCTGCGCGCCGCCGACGCGGTAGATTTCGCGCACGCCCGCTTCCGCGGCCGCGACGAGGATGTGCGGGTTGATGCCCTCCACCCCGGCCGTAGCCGGAGGCGTCACCATCACGATTTCGGGTACGCCCGCGACCTGTGCCGGGATCGCGTTCATCAGCACCGACGACGGATACGCCGCCTTGCCGCCGGGCACATACAGCCCAACCCGGCGCAGCGGACGGATCACTTGGCCAAGAATGCTGCCGTCGGCTTGCAGATCCATCCACGAATTGCGCATTTGCTTCTCATGGAAGCGGCGAACGTTTGCCGCCGCTTCGCGCAGTGCTGCCAGGAAGTTCTCGTCCACGTGTGCATAGGCGGCTTCGATCTCCTCCTGCGTGACGCGCAGCTCTCCTATCTTGACGCCGTCAAACTGCTGCGCGAACTTGCGCAGCGCGGCGTCCCCGTCCCGGCGCACCTCTTCGATGATGCGCTTTACGCTTTCGTTTTGCTCGGGCGTGCCGTATTCGACCTCCCGCTGCAGCGAAAATTCCGATGCGGGCATTACTCTCATGACCGCAGCCTCCTTTGATGTATGCGAATTTCTTTTCTATTCTTCCGGCTATACAGCCAGCTATGAGGCTATACCTTTGCCGTCACCGCGGCAATGACCGGCTGCAGCCGGTCGCAGAGCGCCTGAATGGCGTCGTTCTTCATCCGGTAGCTGACGCGGTTGGCAATGAGCCGGCTCGTAATCGCAAAAATCTGCTCATGCTCCGCCAGCCCGTTTTCCCGGATCGTGCTGCCGGTCTCCACCATATCGACGATCCGGTCGGCCAGACCGATCAGCGGGGCTAGCTCGATCGAGCCATTCAGCTTGATGACCTCCACCTGCTGTCCCTGCTCCCGAAAATACTGTGAGGCCACGTTCGGATATTTCGTCGCCACCCGCGGGTTCAGCACCGGCTGCCAATCCGGCAGCCCGATGACGGACATGCGGCAGCGCGCAATCCCGAGATCAAGCAGCTCGTATACGTCCCGGTTCTCTTCCATCAGCACGTCTTTGCCGACAACGCCGATATCCGCCACGCCGTATTCCACGTAAGTCGGCACATCGACCGGCTTCGCCATAATGAATTCCATCCGCGCCTCCGGAACGGCGATAATCAGCTTGCGCGAATCGTCCGTCTCCTCCGGGATGGCGAGCCCCGCTTCGCGGAACAGCTTGGAAGCCTGTTTATAAATACGCCCTTTGGGCATTGCCACCTTCAATAAGTCCTGCATGCGCTGCCCCTCCTTACTCCGTAAACGATATGATGTCGCAATAGCGGGAGCCATGCACTTGCAGTACGCCGTCTGCTTGCCGAACCGCATTCAGCCCTTGTTGTCCGTCCGCCAGAAGACGCGTCTCCGCAATAAAGCCTTCTCGCGAGCGGTACTCCCTTGCCTTAGCCAAGGCTGCCGCCCGATGACGCTCCGTGTAGACGATCAGCACGCGCTGCGGGGCTTCTTCCGTTTTGCTTTTGCCGATCACTTCCAAGATCCGGTTCGTCTTCAGCCCGAAGCCCGTCGCCGGCGCCGGACGCCCGAACTGCGCCAGCAGGTTGTCGTACCGTCCCCCGCTGCATACGGGAAAGCCAAGGTCCGCAGCGTAGCCTTCGAACGTCATCCCCGTATAGTACGAGAAATCGCCGATCATCGTCAGATCGATCAGCACATGATCGCTGACGCCATAGGATTCGAGCACGTCCCAGATTTCGCACAGATGCGCAATGGCATGCTGGGCGACGGGATCCTTCGTTACCTGCCGCGCCTGCTTGCAAATCTCCTGTCCCCCGCGCAGCCGGAGAATGCCTTCCAGCTCCTGCTGCACTTCGCTAGGAAGGCCCAGCGACTTGATGGTCTCCCGGTAACCGACGTGATCGCGGCTGAGCAAGCATGCCTTCAGCGCGGTCTGTGCGTCCTGACGCTGCTGCAGCGTCTCTTGGAACAAGCCGTTAAGGAAGCCCACGTGGCCTAGGGCGATCTTGAACTGCTGCACACCGGCCGCCTGCAAGCAAGCGATGGCCAAGGCGATTACCTCGGCATCGGCTTCGCTGGAAGCATCGCCTATAAGCTCCACGCCCGTCTGAAAAAACTCCGCATCCCGTCCCGCCTCGGCTTCGAACGCCCGAAATACGTTCGCTTGATACGAAAGCCGCAGCGGGAACGGATGCTCCTTGAGCAGCGAGGAGGCAACCCGGGCGATCGGCGCCGTCATATCGGAACGCATCACAAGCGTCGTGCCGTTCCGGTCCAGCAGCTTGAACAGCTTTTTGTCCTCCGTCGAGCTGGCCACCCCAACGGTATCGTAATACTCAAGAGTAGGAGTAATAATTTCTCTATATCCCCAGCGCTCCATGCACTGCATGACTTTATATTCGATGCGGCGGAGCTTGGCCGCCGCTTCGGGGAGGTAATCTTTTACGCCTGTCGGCTTTTCAAATACCTTAGGTTTGGACACCGTCTTCACCCTGCTATCTTTAATTTTGCTTTAGTGCGCTACCATACTACCAAAATAAAGAATGTAATCGTAAGTTTATCACGGAAATGCTTGATTCGTCAATGATCCGATTGCATGGAGCCGGTTGCGCGAATAAAGACAAGAGCATATAATAACAATACAAGGGAGCAACGGCGGCTACCGTTCTCCCTAGGTACAATAACCGCTTCAAAGGCGGTTGGCTGAATAAGGAATGATCGTGAAATAGACCGTATTCCCTGTGTGATGGGCGGTCTATTTCTTTTTGTTTTGGATAAGAGCGACGATGATGTTAACTACCAGCGTGAGCAGTGCAACAAGCAGCATCCCGAAGCCGATCATTAAAGTCAGCGTGTCCTTAACCTCCACAGGCATCACCTCCCTTCCGGGAGATTAGCCGACCGCCCTTGCAAGCCTTTTTATTGTACAAGCCGTATTATAGAACATAATGTTAACTTTTGCAAAATATTAAATTCGCAATTTCTAAAACGTGCAGACTCATTTATGCTTCTCGGTCAAGCGCACATCCTCCCGGATCACCCGAAGCGGATTCCCCGCTACAAAACTGTACGGCGCGACATCCTTATGCACGACCGAGCCCGCGCCCACGACCGCATGATCGCCAATCGTTACCCCAGGCAAAATCGTCGTATTCGCTCCGATCATTACATGAGAGCCGATCTTCACTCGCCCGAGCCGATATTCTTTGATCAAATACTCATGCGTCAAAATCGTCGAATTGTAGCCGATAATCGTATTGTCTCCGACCTCGATCTTCTCCGGAAAAAACACATCCACCATCACCATCAACGCAAAGGAGGCATGCTCCCCTACCTTCATCCCGAGCACGTGGCGGTAGATCCACCGTTTCATCGGCAAGGAGGGCGCATACCTGGAAATTTGGATAAAAATAAAATTGCGGACCGCCTTGAAACGGCTGATCGTCTTATATACCTGCCACAGCGAGTTCGGCCCTTCCACCGGATATTTGTCCGTGTTTCTCAAGCGCTACTTCCCCTCGATTCCGACAATCGGCACAATATCGCGCATATCCTGAATGATATGGGTCGGGTTGTACTGTTTCAAATATTCAGTCCCTTTCAGAGACCAAGCGACCGCCACCGACGGAATGCCTGCATTATGCGCCGCTTCGATATCATAATGGCTGTCTCCGACCATCAGCGCGGACGAGAGGTCGCCGCCGAGCTCCTGGACCGCTTTGTGAATCCCTTCCGGATCCGGCTTCGCTTTCCCGACGTCGTCCACCGTGACGATCGTGCCGAAGTAGTCGTACAGCCCCGTCAGCTTCAGTCCCATTTCCGTCGTCTGCCGGATTTTGCTTGTCACCACGCCCAGCTTCACGCCGGCGGCATGGAGCTGGGCCAGCGTCTCGCGCACATTGGGAAATTCCCGCACCAGCTCGTCATGATGCGCAATGTTGAACGCCCGGTACTTTTGTACCAAATCGTCCACCTGCTCCCGTCCGGAAAAGAACACCATCTGCTCGATCAACGGCCGTCCCATGTTCGGAACAATGTGTTCCCGGGTTACCGGCTCTGCGGTGATTCCCTCAAACGTATGCAAGAACGACTGAATAATCAGCTCGTTCGTATCGACAATCGTTCCGTCCAGATCAAATAACACAGTTTGTATCATGCTGCTACTCCTTTGTCTTTACGTCTGCTTCCTTGCTGCCATCCGGCCGAGTCTCTGTACCACCGGCTTCGCCCGTTCCCTCCGGCGCTTGTCCGATCCGTACAATCGGATCGCTATAACGCTCCGAAGCAGCGCCCGTCCGGCGGCGAACGATGATCAGCGCAATCGCGGCCAGCACGATCAGCACCGCCAAAAGCTGCGAAATCCGCACATTGCCTCCGTAGGTCATGAATCCGGGCTCGAAGCCGAAAGCTTTCATCGGCGACCACATGCCGTTCATCAGCGCGGCCAGCCAGCTTGGTCCCGTAAAATCGAGACTGTCCGTCCGCAGGCCCTCCACGAAAAACCGCCCGATCGAATACCAGATGAAGTAACTGAAGAAGAGCTCTCCCGCCCGCAAAAACGAACGCCGCCGCAGCACGAACAGCAGGAGGAGCCCTACGACGTTCCATAGCGACTCATATAAAAACGTCGGATGATAGTATTGGCCCTCAATAAGCATTTGATTGACGAGCCAATCCGGCAGATGCAGGTTGTTCCTGAGGAACGATTCCGCTACCGGCCCGCCGTGCGCTTCCTGATTAATGAAGTTGCCCCAACGCCCGATCGCTTGTCCGATGATTAGGCCCGGCGCGCAAATATCGGCAATGCGCCAGAACGAATAGCCTTTCCGCCGCACGTAAATGACTGCCGCGATAATGGCGCCGATTAACGCTCCGTAGATGGCAATACCGCCTTCCCAAACGGCAAACACTTTCCACAGATTATCTTGGTAGTCCTCCCATTTGAAAGCGACATAGTAAATTCTTGCGCCAACGATCGCCGACGGCACCCCGATCAGCACCAGATCCATGAAGAAGTCCGGGGACATGCGGAATCGTTTGCCTTCTCGAATCGCGAGCAGCAAACCGACCAGCGCCGCCGTCCCTAAGATGATGCCGTACCAACGGACGCTTAACGGACCGATGGCAAAAGCAATCGGATTAATCGCGAGAAACATGCTTGTGCTCCTTCCTTATGCCAAAAATTGTCCACCCCTCAAATCGGGGCTTCCCTTTACAAATCGTCCATGTCCTCGGCCAGCGACTCGGTCAATTTATTCGTAAACTGCAGGGCAGCGTTATAGCCCATCCGTTTCAAGCGGTAGTTCATCGCTGCAACTTCAATAATAACCGCCAAGTTTCGTCCCGGCCGAACCGGAATCGTCACGAGCGGGATATTCGTATCGATAATCTGGGTCGTTTCCTCGTCCAGCCCGAGCCGGTCATACTGCTTGTCCTGCTGCCATGTCTCCAGCTTGACGACCACCGATATTTTCTTCTCGGTACGCACCGCACCGGCGCCGAACAGCGTCATAACGTTAATAATCCCGATGCCGCGGATTTCAAGCAGGTGCCGGATTAATTCGGGCGCGTTGCCAATCAGCTGATGGTCGGCCGTTTGACGGATTTCCACCGCATCGTCCGCGATCAGCCGGTGTCCCCGCTTTACCAGTTCCAATGCGGTTTCGCTTTTGCCGATACCGCTGGACCCGGAAATCAGCATGCCGATACCGTATACATCAACCAGTACCCCATGAATCGTCGTCGTAGGGGCAAGCCGGTTTTCCAGAAAGTTCGTTACGCGGCTGGCCAAAATCGTCGTCGCCATCGCCGTCCGAACGACCGTGATCTGATGGTCGTTGGCCGCGGCCAGCAGCTCGATCGGCGCGTCCATCCCGCGGCTGATAATAATGCAAGGTGTCTCCTCCGGCGCGCACAGCCGGTGCATCCGGTCCATCCGCTCCTCCGACGACAACCCGTCGAAGAACGTCAGCTCCGTTTTGCCGAGAATTTGGACCCGGTCCGTCGGATGGAATTCGTAGTATCCAGCCATCTCAAGCCCGGGACGGTACAAATCCGCCGTGACGATCGGACGCTTTAGTCCCTCTTCGCCGCAAATAATTTCCAGATGGAACTCTCTCACCAAATCCGATACTTTCACTTTTTTCGGCATCGTGATCTTTCTCCTTTTTATCCCAATATCCTCATCCTAAAGGAATCAGTTGCATAAATCAACCGGAAGAGGCCGTGCGAAGCCCTCTCACCTGCTGGACGAACCGGTCCAGCGCAAGCGTCCCTGCCCGCTCCTCGCCTTGAATCAGGGACAACAAACGGGTTAGTCGCTGGCCGCGAATGCGGAGCTCCTTCAGCTCCTCCGTCGCAAGCATCCGTCCTACGGTCCAGCGCGACAGTACGGCAATGCCGAGTCCGGCCGCAACCGTCTCCTTGACACCTTGTGTACTGCTCAGCACGTAAGCCCGCTGCACCCGCAGTCCCCATTCGCGGATCAGCCGGTCGCTATAGGCCCGGGTACCGGAGCCGACCTCGCGGAAAATCCAGACTTGATCCTGCAATGCCTCCGGCGTCACTTCCCGGTACGCCGCAAGCGGATGGCCCGCCGGAACGGCCACGATCATCTCGTCCTCCATGAACGTTTCCGAGCGAATCCCCGGCCGCTGCAGCTCTCCTTCGACCAGCCCGACCTCCAGTTCGTGCGCCTGCACGAGCCGCTCGATTTCATCCGTATTGCCGACGGTGACCTGTACCTCTACGCCCGGATATAGCCGTGCATAGCTCGCCAGCAGCTTGGGCAGAAGAAACTCTCCGATCGTGAAGCTTGCCCCGACGCTTAAACTGCCGGAGACGACCTGGTTCAACCTGTCGATCTCATGCTTCGCCGTCTCGTATTGCAGCAGTATCGCCTTCGCTTGACGATACAAGATTTCCCCCGCCTCCGTCAGCTTCACCCGCTTCGACGAACGATGAAGCAGCTTCGTCCCGAACTCGTTCTCCAAACTGCGGATATGCATGCTGACCCCTGGCTGAGACAAATGCAGCAGCTCCGCGGCACGTGAAAAATGCTGCAGCTCCGCCACCGTCACAAACACTTTCAATTGCTCGATGCTCATGAATCTTCCCACTCCCCAGCTCTTCGTACAGCCGCGCTGTCCGGACAAGCTCTTCATTCGTAGAGGCTACGCCTAGCATATCGCGATTTTCTTTCCAACGCCACCCGCAGCCGTAGCAAAAAAGGCCAGCCCGTCAGGACTGACCTTTTATTCCGTTCAATGCGCATTAAGCGTTCAGCAAAATGGAATTCGTCGTATCTTTATCGAAGAAGTGAACTTTGTTCATATCCACAGCGAGCTTCACGTTGGAGCCTTCTTTGGCGTTCGAGCGGCCGTCTACACGAACAACGGCCATTTGGCTGCCGATTCCGCTGAGGTGCAAGAGCATTTCATGACCGAGGTTCTCCGCCACTTCCACATGAGCGTTGATGATGGTGTTCGGAGAAGCTTCCATAAAGATCGCTTCTTCGTGGAAATCTTCCGGACGTACGCCCAGCACGACTTCTTTGCCGGCATAGCCTTTTTCGCGGAGGATTTTGGCCTTGCCTTCCGGTACTTCGACATTAAAGCCCGCTGCTTTAAAGTACAAGCTGCCGCCTTGCTCAGCAAATCCGCCATGGATGAAGTTCATGGATGGGGAACCGATAAAGCCGGCTACGAAGATGTTCACCGGATAGTTGTAGATCTCCTCCGGAGATGCCGCTTGTTGAATGATACCTTTATCCATAACGACGATCCGGTCGCCCATCGTCATTGCTTCCGTTTGGTCATGCGTTACGTAGATGGTCGTCGTTTCGAGACGTTTCACGAGCTTTGTGATTTCGGCGCGCATTTGTACGCGCAGCTTCGCGTCCAAGTTGGACAGCGGTTCGTCCATCAGGAACACTTGCGGCTCACGGACAATCGCCCGGCCCAAGGCAACGCGCTGACGCTGACCGCCGGAGAGCGCCTTCGGCTTACGGTCGAGCAAGTGCTCGATATCGAGAATTTTGGCCGCTTCGCGCACGCGGGCGTCGATGTCGGCTTTTTTGAATTTACGCAGTTTCAAACCGAATGCCATGTTTTGATATACGTTCATATGGGGATACAAAGCGTAGGATTGGAATACCATCGCAATATCGCGGTCTTTCGGAGCGACGTCGTTCACGAGACGGTCGCCGATATACAGTTCGCCTTCCGTGATTTCCTCCAACCCGGCGATCATCCGCAGTGTCGTGGATTTACCGCAACCGGAAGCGCCTACCAGAACCAGAAATTCCTTGTCCTGAATATCGAGATGGAAGTCTTTCACCGTTGCTTCTTCTGCGCCCGGATATTTTTTGACGATGTGGTTCAAACGTACACCTGCCATGATTGATTCCCCCTACGAATTAGTATCGTGTTCATTGATTAAATGATACCGTAACAAGGCGTATCATGACTATGCACAATCTTCACAAAAAAACTACTTTCTTTTCGTTACTTTGTACAATAGCATGGCAATCTTCACAAGCACGGCGTTGTTGAACGTCCGCACGTCCAATCCCGTCTCGTGCTTGAATTTGTCCAAGCGGTACAACAGCGTGTTGCGGTGAATGTACAGCTTTTTGGCCGTTTCGCTGACGTTGCAGTCCAACTGGAAAAACTGTTCTAGCGTCGTCATCGTCTCCGTATCGAACGCCACATCGAGTCGTTTCAGCACATTCTCCAGAAAGCTCGCCTTCTCTGCTTCCGGTACCAAATGCACCAGCCTTTCCAGTTGGAGCTCCCATGGCATATGCATGTTGCTGCCCACGTGATACGTACGCCCCAGCATCATCGTCTCCCTGAGCTGAAGTACCGCGGCATATAACGATTTGGCCGGCATAATCGGATAGTGGATGGCCAGATGGCACTCACCTACCCATTCGTTCTCAAGCATTTCGTGCAAGCCGTAGCCGACAGCCGCAAGCCGGTCTTCCAGCGTTTCGCCGTCCGAGTCTTCCTTATCGTCGCCGGAATCCATCGACATGATTTTCTCCGAGCCGAGAATGAGCCATTCCTTATCCGTCAGAGGAACCAAGGTCATATCCGCATCGAAGAATGATTCCAGCAGCTTTTTCAGCTCCCGGTCGTGCGCCCGCCGTGAGGTTGTGTAATCCCCATACAACAGCAGCGGAATTTTTTTGGAGTAAAGCGACAGCTGCGATACCAAAGCATCGGGCATCTCGGCCTGCGTCAAGCCGAGCTCCTGCTGCGTGCGAAGCCAATCGCGCACCATTCCCGCTTTGCGCTCCTCCTCGTTGGCGAGCGACGGGGGCTTTTTATCCTGCGTTTTGCGGCTTTCCAGCGTAAGCTCCACGAGCCGCCGCTCCACAGGCGATACGGCATCTGCCTGTATGGACAGAAGCAGCGCATCCTGCCCTTCTTTTTGCGCCAAAAAAAGAAGCCTGCCCTCGCTAATCAAGCTTCCGCCTTCGGACCCCGGCTCCGCCTTATGTTTCTCCGTTTCGCGCCGCCACACTTCCCAGGCCCATCTGGTGGTTTGAACCGGAGTATTCAATATGGCTTCAAGCTGCTCCCTCACTTGTTCCCAATCCATCTCCTCGCTCCCAACCCTATGTCTATATTAAATAACTAGTTACATCTATTGTAACACAATTGGGCCTAGCAACCGCAACAAAAGGAGCTGCCTTAGGAGGTAAATCATTAATCGCGTTTAGCTACGGATAAGAGCTTAACATACGGTAATAATAAATATAAATTTCCATCGTCATCCATTCTTGATTTGCAAAGAGAAGGAGGACTGTGTCATTCCCGAACTGCGTTATGGCTGGACCACTGTCTCGCTGGAACTGCCTTCCGGCAGGACGTACGATACATTGACGTACGGGCTCGAAGCTTTAGAGACGTCTCCCGAATTGTCCCAAAACCGGATTCGCGAAGCATTGGCGGCGCCTATCGGGAGCAACAGACTCCGCGAGCTTGCCAAGGGGAGAAGCCGGGCGATCATTCTGATCAGCGACGGTACCCGTTTGTGCCCTACCGGGCTGCTCTTGCCTCCGCTGCTGGAGGAGCTTGGCGCGGCTGGCCTAGCCGACGATCAGCTCGATATTGTCGTGGCGCTGGGCGCCCATCGCAAGCACACGCCCGACGAACTGAAGCGGCTGGTCGGCGCCGAAATTTACGCGAGAGTCCGCGTGCATAATCATTCCGCCGCATCGGAGGATTGCGTTTATAGGGGGACAACGTCGCTCGGCACCCCGGTCGAGATCAACCGCATGGTCGCCGAGACGCCGCTGCGCATTGCGACGGGCAATATCGAGCCTCATGCGATGGTTGGCATTTCCGGAGGCGTCAAAGCACTCGTACCCGGGGTAGCATCCAAACGCACCATTGAATGCCATCATGCGTTGTCGTTAACGTACACGGCCGTACCCGGCAACCCGTGCAACCCGCTGCACCTCGATTTGGAGGAAGCCGCGCGGCTTGTCCCTATCCATTTCCTGCTCAATGTGATCGCCGACCACGATCGTCATGTGCTGAAAGCTGTAGCCGGAAATCCCACGGAAGCGCATAAAAAAGGAACCGCGTTTGCCGCCGGCTGGTTTACCCGGCAGGTTGCCGAACTTTACGATGTCGTCGTCGTATCGGCCGGAGGGGCTCCGAAAGATTTGCAAATGTATCAAGCGTTAAAAGCGCTCCGCAATGCCGCCGCTTTCGTAAAGCCGGGAGGCGCCCTGCTTCTTGTGGCGGAGTGTCCTGAAGGGATGGGAAACGGCTTATTTCAGCAGTGGATCGAGACGATGGGCGATCGCCGAAAAATGACGGACAAGCTGCGTGAACGATTCGTACTGGGTGCCCACAAAATTTTGCATGTGGAAGAAGTGCTGTCCCGCGCCCGGGTGTTTGTCCGTTCCTCATTGCCCCGTCATTTAATTGAATTGCTGGGCTTTTATCCTGCTGACGATTTGAGCACTACGACCCAAGCTGTGCTGCAAGACCCCGATGCGAAGCTGGCTATCATGCCGTTCGGCTCGCTGACTTATCCGCGTCATCACCGCTAACAGAAAACGGAGGAAGATTCGTATGTACTGGATCGGATGGCCCTTGGCACGCGTTGTCTTTTTGTTCGTGGGCGTCGCTTTTTTTGCCATTTGGATACAAGTGACCATCTCGCATTACCGTCAAAACTTTCACCATAAAGCCATGTGGGTTCCTGTCGTCTCTGCCCCTATATTCAGCCTGCTTGCCGTATCGCTTGCCTATTACCGGCTGGATTGGCTGTTTTTACTTTTTTCCTATCTTATGTGGTTCGGCGTTGTTGCAGGCGGCATCGGGTTCTACTTTCATTTCCACGGGGTAGGCGTTCGCGTCGGCGGCTATACGATGCGCAACTTTCTTGTCGGTCCTCCTGTCGTGCTTCCGATCCTGTTCAGCGCTTTGAGCGTCCTTGGACTTCTCGCCTATTATTGGAGGTAAATCGATGAAAAAGCTCACACGGTACCCTTCCTACGATGTCATGCACGAAAAAGACTCTTGGGACGATCATACCCAGCAAATCGTGCTTTCCCGATTGCACACGACCGGCGATTATGTGTTCCTGATGACCGTTGAGGCCGAACATTTGCGGGCCTGGTGCTCTCTCTTGGTCGATGACGAACGTCCGGAAATCATTCAGTTCGTATTGGATCATATCGATCGGACCTTGGCGGGCGGGCAAGAAAGCCAGCGTAAAAGCGGCGAGCCCGAGGCGGCCGTGCTGGTGCGTGAAGGGCTTCACGCCCTGGATATCGCATGTCAAACGATCCATACCGAGCGCTTCTTTCACCTTCAACCGAAACAGAAAAAACAGCTCATGCTCGATGTCAGCCGGAATCAAGCGGTACCTCTCGAAGTGTGGCAGCACGTGCCGCAGGAAGCGCTGTTCAAAAAATTGCTGAACCTCACTGTCGAAGCTTATTATTCTCATCCTGAAATATGGTCGGAGATCGGATACGGAGGGCCCGCTTATCCCCGCGGCTATGTACGTATGCATCCGGGTCAGCTCGATCCATGGGAGCCTAAGGAGGAGAAAAAACAGCATGAAGCGTAAATATGAGGGTGAGACGGTAGATGTCGTCATTGTTGGAGCCGGGGCTGCTGGCGGTGTGCTGGCCAAAGAACTGAGCGAAGCCGGTATGAGCGTCGTCGTGCTGGAAGCCGGACCGTTCCGGGATCCGCAGCACGATTTTGCCAGTGATGAGCTATCCATGCAAAATTTGGGTTGGCAGGAAGCACGTATCGTCGATGGTCAGGACCCGCTGCAAATGGGCCATAACAATTCCGGCTGGGGGGTTGGCGGGGGAACGACACATTTTACCGGAGTTTTCTTGCGTTTTCATGAAAGCGATTTTCGAACCAAAACGCTCGACGGCGTCGGAGAGGATTGGCCAATCAGCTATTCCGATCTCGAGCCTTACTATACCAAGATCGAGAAGGAGATCGCCGTCTCGGGCCCAAAACATTTCCCTTGGGGCGAGTTTCACGGCCCCTATCCTTATCCTGAGCGCGATCCGATCAGCCCGAACGCGCAGGTATTTGCCAGAGGCTGCGAAAAGCTCGGCATTCGCTGGGTCGTGAGCCCGCTGGCCATTTTGTCCGCACCCTTCGAGGGCCGCCCGCCTTGCATTAACCGCGGATTTTGCAACCAAGGATGCATGCCGAATGCGAAATTCAGTACCCTGATCGTCCATATTCCCAAAGCGATTGAAGCCGGTGCGGAAGTGCTGCCCGATTGCAGGGTTACTCAAGTGAATACGGATGCGAACGGCCAGGCCACGGGAGTGACGTTTGTTCATAACGATGCGACCTATGAGCAGCGGGCCCGGCTGGTCATTTTGTCCGCATACGTCGTGGAGACCCCTAGGCTGCTCCTGAATTCAGCCAACAGCCGGTTTCCGAACGGACTTGCCAACAGCAGCGGATGGGTCGGGAAAGCGTTCATGACTCACAGCAGTCACGATGTCTATGCACGATTCGAAGAGGAGGTCCGTCTGTATAAAGGAACCCCGGTGCTTGCAACGACACAGGACTTTTACGCTACTTCCCCCGAACGAGATTTTGCCCGCGGTTATACGCTGCACGCCCACGGGGTCCGGCCGGTGAGCTTTGCCGGCGGGATTACCCAATCGGGTAAGAACGGTCCGATTTGGGGGACACGTTTGCGGGAAGCGGTACTCAACTACAATTACTTCGGGCGAGTCACGTTAGTCGGGGAAGTGCTCCCGAACCCGGACAACGCCATTACCTTGAGCGATGAAAAGGATGCTTTCGGCATGCCTCGCGCGAAAGTCACTTTCAGCTATGGAGAAAATGATAATCGGCTTATCCAGCATGCCATCGGAACAATGAGCGAAATTTTAAGCGCCGCGGGAGGCAAGCCCGAATTCGTCGTCCCTGATACGGCGCATTTGATGGGAGGCTGCCGCATGGGCAATAATCCCGATACGTCCGTCGTGAATTCCTACGGGCAAACGCACGATATTCCGAACCTGTTTATATGCGACGCCAGCATTTTCGTGACGTCCGGAGGTGGCAATCCGACGAATACGGTGATGGCGCTAGCGGCTCGCACTGCCGATTATATCAAAGCGGCCATGAAGCGAATGGAGCTATGACTATACCCTGCCCATCCTTTACGGTAAAATAAACACATGCTGTGCTTACAAGCTAAGAAGGAGGGAGAACCATTGGCTATAGCCGAAGTAACCGTTATTCCCATCGGAACCGAAACGACCAGCTTAAGCGGATATGTCGCCGATCTGCACCGCCTGCTGGAACAAGCCCCGGAACCGATTCAATTCCAAATGACGCCGATGAGTACTATTATCGAAGGAGAGCTTCAAGATTTATTTCAAGTGCTTCGACGTCTGCATGAAGCCCCGTTCCAGCACGGAGCCCAACGCGTGTCCACATCGATCAAAATCGATGACCGCCGTGACAAAAATGCTTCGATGGAGCAGAAGCTTCGCTCCGTCCGCGACAAACTTCAATCATGAAGTAAGTAAGCACAATGCAAAAAAGAGACCCCTTGAGGTCTCTTTACTTGTCACCTAAATGGTGAGCCATGTAGGACTCGAACCTACGACACCCTGATTAAAAGTCAGGTGCTCTACCAACTGAGCTAATGGCTCGTGAGAATAACTGGTGGAGGCTGATGGATTCGAACCACCGAACTCGTCAGAGAACAGATTTACAGTCTGCTGCGTTTGGCCACTTCGCTAAGCCTCCGTATAATGGCTGTAAGGCCTATGGTGGCTCGGGACGGAATCGAACCGCCGACACGAGGATTTTCAGTCCTCTGCTCTACCGACTGAGCTACCGAGCCTTATGTATGCGGTTAGCTTGTCCCTTAAAGTTCAAGCTTATCCTGCTTGGTAAGATAATTCATGGCGGAGCCGACGGGATTCGAACCCGCGGTCTCCTGCGTGACAGGCAGGCATGTTAGGCCTCTACACCACGGCTCCACACTATAATATTGAAACAACTGGTGCCGCCGAGAGGACTTGAACCCCCAACCTACTGATTACAAGTCAGTTGCTCTACCAATTGAGCTACAGCGGCATATGGTGGAGGCTGACGGGATCGAACCGCCGACCCTCTGCTTGTAAGGCAGATGCTCTCCCAGCTGAGCTAAGCCTCCATGGGATAAAATTGGTAGCGGCGGAGGGGATCGAACCCCCGACCTTACGGGTATGAACCGTACGCTCTAGCCAGCTGAGCTACGCCGCCAAACTTGAAACGGAGAGAGAGGGATTCGAACCCTCGCACCACTTACGCAGTCTAACCCCTTAGCAGAGGGTCCCCTTGAGCCACTTGGGTATCTCTCCAAGCTTAATCGTTCAAGACTTGCGCCCTGAAAACTGGATCGAAACAAAGCGTTCCGATATATCTTTTCTCGCTCCGTTGACTTCGTCAAAAGTCGCTCTTAAAAGATATATCTTCACTGGTAATCAAACCTTAGTCGCTTCCCAAAGATTATTCGGAAAGCTTGTA
>NZ_JAMZAW010000016.1 GCF_024158745.1 Paenibacillus tyrphae
GATCGACAAAAGCCGCTTCGTTAGGCTATTCAGCTTTGTCGGTTGTTGTCGTCTCGTTTAGCGGCGACTTTTATAATATATCACATTCGCCCAGTAGATTGCAAGCATTTTTTTTAGACTATTTATTGGAGTCGAGGTTAAACCCCAACGACCCACAATTTCAGTGCCGCCAAAGCAGCAAGTCCGGGCAAACCCAGAACGCTTACGGTCCCAACCGTCACTGCGTTCAGAGGCAGCTCCAAATGCGTGTACGAACTGAACAGATTTAGAATATACAACAAAATCGAAGCAAATGCAATATGCAGGCAAATCATACCTAACCATTGGAACGCATACCGATTGCGCAGCATAACCAATCCTAACAATAAACCGGACCCGACGAGCACGCTCCACAACAAGTACGATTTCACGAAGACACCTCCACCGAACGGGCGGCACATGCTTCTCTAGCCGAGATATTCAGGTTTTTGGCTTGCTTCAGCAGCATTTCGAATCGTTTCTCCGCCGCTTCGAGGGCAAAGATGGCATAGTCGATCTGTTCTTTCTCCACGACGTAATCAAAGCGTCTCTGCGCTACTTCCCATTCCATATGGGCTTTGCGAATTTCTTCTACCAGCAGCAGACGGTCTTGCTCAACGGCTTCGCGCTGCAGGCGGTCTTTCTTGCTTCCTATTTCCCATTTCCAAAGCTTCATTCCCGCCAACCTCCCGATTCAAGTCTCCAGGTTTGTCCTGCTACTTAAATATTTATAGGGAGCTTAGCCGGGTTAGAACCAAAAAGAAGCCTTCTCAAAAGCATCCGCACGGCGAACCGCGCAAATCATGCTTTGAGAGCCTTACAGTTACCCCGTGTGCGTAACCGCAAATGGACAACTGTAAGCCGGCTTCTTGTGGTAGAAAATCAATATTTTATTACAGCTCTCTTCTGCCTTCCAACGCCTTGGTTAAAGTTACCTCGTCCGCATACTCGAGATCTCCTCCGACGGGCAATCCGTGCGCAATCCGGGTCACTTTGAGGCCGAACGGGCGAACAAGCCTGGATAAATACATCGCAGTCGCTTCGCCTTCGATATTCGGGTTCGTTGCCAGAATGAGCTCCTGCACTTGCTCGTCGCTCAGCCGCTTCAGAAGATCGGCGATCCGGATTTCGTCCGGCCCGATGCCTTCCATCGGGGAAATCGCCCCGTGGAGAACATGATAGTAGCCGTTAAATTCCTTGGTCCGCTCCATGGCAACCAAGTCTTTGGGCTCCTGCACGACGCAAATGACGGAAGCGTCCCGGCTTTTATCCTGACAGATGCGGCAGGGATCGGTATCGGTGATATTGCAGCATACGGAGCAATAGTGCAGATTGCGTTTGACATTGACCAGAGCTTTGGCAAAGTCGATGACATCGTCTTCCTTCATGCGCAGCACATGAAAAGCAAGACGACCCGCCGTTTTGGGTCCGATCCCCGGCAGACGGGAGAAGGAATCGATCAGTTTGGCTAGCGGTTCCGGATAAAACAAGCGATTGGCTCCTCACGCATTAAAGTTGAAAACCCCAGAGTAGGTTCTGGGGCTTGATCCGGCTTCGATTAGAACAATCCCGGGATATTCATACCGCCGGTTAATTTGGACATTTCTTTGCCGGCCATTTCTTCGGCTTTGGTCATCGCGTCGTTGATGGCGCTAAGCACCAGATCTTGCAGCATTTCCACGTCGTCCGGATCGACCGCTTCCGGCTTGATCACAACGGCTGTAACTTTCTTTTGTCCGTTTACCGTTACGCTGACGACGCCGCCACCGGACGTTCCTTCTACGGTGCGGTTCGCGAGATCCTCCTGAGCTTTGAGCATTTGCTCCTGCATTTTTTTCACTTGCTTCATCATCTGATTCATGTTGTTCATGAAAGACACGCTCCTCGTCGCTTAATCTTCTTTAATTTTAACCAAATCTTCCCCAAACAATTGAATGGCCTCGCTGATCCATTCTTCCTTCGCGCCGCCGGATGCCCCTTCGTCCTCCGGAACGAGCTGCAGCTCCTCCTTCGGTCCGTCGCCCGGCTTCGCTTGGTCGGCGGCAGCCTTCCAATCCCTTAGCATCATGGTCACAAGACGGTAAGGCTGACCGTAAACTTCGGCCAACGCCTGTTCGATCAGCTGCTTGTTGGCCGGCTTCTCGGTCGTCTCCCGGTGCATCGCGCTTTTGAAAGCTACGAGCACGTTGCTGTCATGTACGGAGACAGGTTCCCCGTCCACAAGCCACGCATGAACGGTGATTTTGAGCTCTTTCACCCGGCCAAGCACCTGACTCCACTGCTGAACGACGTTCCGGAAAGCCGGATCATCCCTGCCCTGCAGGTAAGCGTCCAGCTTCTCGATCTTCTTGGTGACGGCAGGCGCAGGTGCCTGGCGCGAGCTCGCACCGGATGCAGGACCTGAGGCTGCGGGGGCGACGCCCTGCTTCAGCAGCTGAGACAGCTGCTCCTCCAACCGCTGAATGCGGTTCATCAGCTGTCCGACTACCCCGTCCTGACGTTCCGAAGCCGGCGCCCCGCCGGCGCTCGATCCACCTGCCGGAGCAGACGATGCGCCCGCCTGGCTGCAAAGCTTCATGAGTGCGACTTCCAGCAGCGTCTGCGGCTGAACGGAATATTTCATCTCCGTCTGATAATAGTTCAATGTATCGATCATGGCAATCAACGCATCGGCAGAAAACCGCTGTGCCACCTCGGCAAACCGTTTCACGTCGAGAATGCGCTCGGTGAGCGCCTGTGAGCCGGGAACCATTTTGACCATCAGCAGGTCGCGGAAATAATAGATCAGACTCTCCATGCACTTGTCGGCGCTTTTGCCTTCCTGCATGAACGTATCGATTAACCTCAAAGCGGCGCCTACGTCCCGATCTTGTATCGCCATCACCAGGCGCTCGAATTGATCCGAAGCCATCCCGCCTGTGATCGACAATACGTCGTCATACGTCACCCGGGCGCCTGAAAATGCGATGATCTGATCGAGCAGGCTGAGCGCATCGCGCATTCCGCCATCGGATAACCGCGCGATGAACGCCAGCGCGTCATCGTCGCCCTCGATCCGTTCGTCGGCACACACTTGACGCAGCCGCTCGACCTGCTCCTCAAGCGAGACACGGCGAAAATCGAACCGCTGACAGCGCGAAATAATCGTCGCAGGCAGCTTGTGAGGCTCCGTCGTAGCCAAAATAAACATGACATGGGGCGGCGGCTCCTCCAGCGTCTTGAGCAGCGCGTTGAACGCCTCCGTCGTCAGCATATGCACCTCGTCGATGATATACACCTTCTGGCGTACTTCGGTCGGCGCATATTTGACTTTATCCCGGATGTCGCGGATTTCATCCACGCCGCGGTTGGAGGCGGCATCGATCTCGACGACGTCCATGACCGCGCCTTCGGTAATGCGCACGCACGCATCACATTCGTTGCAAGGCTCTACGCCCGGCCCGTTCAAGCAGTTGACGGCTTTGGCCAATATTTTGGCCGTGGTCGTTTTCCCGGTCCCGCGGGGACCGCTGAACAAATAGGCGTGGCTGAACCGCCCTTCGCGAAGCGAGTTTTGTAAGGTTTGGACAATATGCTTTTGGCCGACCATATCGTGGAACGACTGCGGCCGCCACGTTCGATATAAGGCGATATGTGCCATCTTGCCCTCTCCAATGATTGTTTGTCGTCTATTATACTACACTTGGAGGGAGGATTGAAGCCGCGCTGCTTTTTAAGGAAACGGAATGCTGACGGTAAACGTCGTGCCGTACCCTTTGGACGATACCCGGATATGCCCTCCGATATCGTGAATGATCCGCTGGCAGACCGATAGACCCAATCCCGTTCCTTCCGCTTTGGTCGTAAAGAACGGATCGAAAATTTTATCGATCACATAGGCGGGGATGCCCGGACCGGTATCATGAATCTCGATATTGACCAAGCGTTCCTCCAAATCGACTTTCTCGCTTACCGTCAAAATACCCCCTTCTCCCATCGCTTCGATTCCGTTTTTGCTGATATTGAGAAACACCTGCTTCAGCATCTCACGGTCCGCGACCACATGAGGCAATCCGTAGAGCGACTCATATTGAACGACGACCCGGTGCAGGATCGCTTCGTTATTGATAATGGGCAAAATGTCCCGCAGCACTTCGGAGATGTCCACTTCGTCGTATGTAACGTGCTTCGGCTTGCCGAGCAGCAAAAATTCGTTGACCAACTCGTTGATCCGATTGATTTCTTTCAGCATCACCACGGTATATCCGTCTTCGCGTTCCATGCCCTGCTCCTGAAACGTCTTGCGCAGTACTTGCAGAAAACCCTTGATCGACGTGAGCGGGTTGCGGATTTCATGGGCCGTGCCTGCGGCGATTTGGCCGATCATCGCCAGACGGTCGCTGCGTTGGACCTGCTCCTCCAGGGAACGCAGGTTGGTGACGTCCTTGAAAATAAGATAAGCTCCGACGATCCGTTCGTCCTCATCCCGAAGAACACTGGAATCGACCAGCAGCTCGTATCGCTCCTGGTTATTGGTCCAAGACAAGGCATGGTTGCGTACGACCATCCCGTCCAATATACTCCGCCGTACCAGCCAATGCTCGGCAGGCAGATCGGCAAAAATGGAATCCAGCGCCTGATGGAGTACCTTTTCTCTTTCTAACCCCAGCACGCGGCAAGCCATGTCGCTGATATCGATCAGTTCAAATTCGGTATTGATCAGCATCACTCCCAGATTCACGTCCCTAAGGAATATGCCGGCAAAGCGTTGAAGCAAGGTCAGTTCGTGCCGCATCGTCTTCCTCCCCCCATTAATCAGCGGATAGCCGAGCGCAATGGGTGTCTGATTATGGTTTACTTAGTCTGGTTAACTTTAGTATACAATTCTCCTAATTTTTTCATTTTCCTTCTGTCAAATACAAAAAAACACCAAGTTCGACAAGCTTTTACAGCTCATGATCTTGGTGTTATTTTTTTGTTATTAGGAAACCGCGCACCTACCTTGATATTACGATCCAAGTGGAATTTTTATCGTCAGCTCAAGTTAGGCCACCCTCCGGCACATGAAACATCCTGCTTATGGCTGCTTCCTTCCGGACCTGACCAGATTCACAGGCATCCATTGCGGAGGACCCGACTCTCAACACCAACTTTAAAACCCAAACCTTACATCGCAATACCGCGAATAGGCGTTCGACCCCGCTGCAGCGGATTGCGGGTTACAGGGCACCGCTACCTCCCCGTCTAGCACGGCATACATAAGTATAGTCGATTCGTATCCAAATAGCAACCTCAAGGGGTTATTTAGCAGTAACGGTAACGTTAGCATTATATCTCGGCGCAGCGGCGGCTAAAGCTTCGGCAGCTCCCTGCCGGATCCGCTCGATCTCTTCCGGCGGGGTAGGGGCCGGAGCATTCAAGCGAACGTAAGCGGTCGGCCCGTTCAAGCTGATGCTCGCGATGCTGACATTCGGAAACCGTTGGCTAATCGCATGCTGCATGACGCGTACATCGTCAGGATACGTGCGGTAGCTGGCGCTGAGCGGCATATTCGGGTTCGTCTCAGTAATTCCGAGCGCGCCGTCCCGGGTATGCGTCGCTGAATTTTTGGTGAACTTCTGCTGCTGACACGCCGCAAGCCCGGACAGCGCCAAAGCTGCGCTCAGCAGAACGGCAAGCGATCTTAACAAATGAAAACACCTCCTGCAGCTCTAAGATCGGATGATCTTAGGATAGCCACAGGAGGCGCGTTTATGCCGTTATGCTGCTGGCAACAAATTACATGCCGTATTTCTTTTTGAATTTATCGACGCGACCGCCAGCATCCACAAATTTTTGCTTCCCGGTAAAGAACGGGTGGCAAGCGGAGCAAATCTCTACACGAAGATTTTGCTTAATGGATCCCGTTTCAAACGTGTTACCGCATGCGCAAGTAACCGTCGTTTGATGATAAGTCGGATGAATCGCTGTTTTCATTGCCCTTTCACCTCTTTTGCCCTGAAACACCATGTGAATCAGAGTTATCATTTAAACACACATGAGCGATTATATCACGTTCATTAGCCGCGCTGCAACTGTTTCTTGCGCCGTTCCGCCAGCTCGTCCGGAATGTGCGTATATGACCCGAGCACGACATCCGGCAGCTCCTCCCGGAAAATCCCCAGCATCTGCTTCATGCCGTACCGCTCGCCCCGGGCAGCAGGAATGAGGCTCAAGTAGCTCTCCGGATCGATGTTCAGGTTGCGCAGCTGGATCAGCTTCAGATCGGTCCGGCGGGCGAATTCGATCATCGCTTCGATCTCTTCCTCCCGGTCGGTGACCCCGGGGAAAATAAGGTAGTTGATCGACGTGACAACCCCTTTGTCGGCGGCGTAGCGGAGCGATTTCTCGACATTGCGCAGCGTATAGCCGCGCGGCTTGTAATAGGCGTTGTAATGTTCGTCCAGCGCGCTGATCGTGCTGACGCGCATTAGATCGAGACCGGCGTCCACGATGCCGCGGATATGATCGGTCAAGCCGGCGTTCGTGTTGATGTTGATGTAACCCAGATCGGTACGGCTCCGCACTTCGCGGATCGCTTCGATGATCGTCTTGGCTTGGGTGGACGGCTCGCCTTCGCAGCCTTGCCCAAAGCTGATGATGCTCTCGGGCGTCTTCAGATGCTCCAGCATCACCTGCACGACTTCTTCCGTTGAGGGCTTGAAGTTCATCCGGGTCTGCGGCGCCGGAAACCCGCTATCATCCGGCTGCTCGGAGATGCAGCCGAAGCAGCCTGCATTACAGGAGAACGAGACTGGAACAGCCCCTTCCCAGCGGTTCAAAAACGTATTGGAAGCCGTCAGGCATTCATATCCGAGGGCGCAATTCGACAAATGCTGAAACAGCCGGTTGTCCTTGTACTCTCCGAGAATCCGCTTTACTCCAAGCTCCAATTCATCGGGATCGCAGTTGCGCGGGTTCCAACGCTCTGGATCGTCGCAAGCCTCGGCTGCGACATAGAAGCCGCCGTCTTTCCAGACGACCGCCGTATAGCCGAACAAAGGCAGCATTTTGGATTTGTCAGCCTTCACGTAACCCGGCAGCAGCAAGCGGGTAAAGCTCTGCGGAAGCAAAGCTCCGACCGCGGTGAAGTCCCCCGGCACGACCTGCATTTCGCCCGTCCGCTTATGAACGCCGATCGGCCGCGTATCCGGCAAGCTGACGAGAGTGGCGCCTTCGGGCAATGGAATCAGCTCGTCTTCCATCATTTCCGTCACCAGCTCGCCGCTGCGGCCAAGGCCCGTGTATTCCGGATGGTCGAACAGGTTGCCGTCACGGTCCGCATAAACCAGATTCATAAGGTCCTCCTTCTACGAGACGGAGTGCTTGACCCGACGGGATGTGCCGCCGCTTCCGCCCGATTGCGGGCTGCCGCCGTTCGGATCGAGGGTGTCCAGAAACTCTTGGTTCGTTTTCGTCTCGGCGAATTTTTTGAGGAACGCATCGATATAATCGTGCGAATCGTTCATTCCTTTGCGGATCGCCCATACTTTGTCGAGCTCTTCTTTCGTCAGGAGCATTTCTTCGCGGCGCGTGCCCGAGCGGCGGATATCGATAGCCGGGAAAATGCGGCGTTCCGCCAGCTTGCGGTCCAGATGCAGCTCCAGGTTCCCGGTTCCTTTAAATTCTTCATAGATGACGTCGTCCATCCGCGAGCCGGTTTCGATCAAGGCGGTCGCGAGAATCGTCAGGCTGCCGCCTTCTTCGATATTGCGCGCGGCGCCGAAGAAACGTTTCGGACGATGGAAGGCCCCGGGATCGATCCCCCCGGATAACGTCCGGCCCGTCGGCGGTACGACGAGGTTGTAAGCCCGCGCCAGACGCGTAATGCTGTCCATCAAAATAACGACGTCCTTCTTATGCTCCACGAGACGCTGTGCGCGTTCCAGCACAAGCTCCGCGACCTTGATATGATTTTCCGGCACCTCGTCGAAGGTGGAAGCGATCACTTCCCCGTTGACGGAGCGCTGCATGTCGGTAACCTCTTCCGGACGTTCGTCGATCAAGAGAACGAACAGCTTGACATCCGGGTGATTGGTCGAGATGCTGTTGGCGATTTCCTTGAGCAGCAGCGTTTTTCCCGCTTTCGGCGGGGCTACGATCAAGCCGCGTTGGCCAAAGCCTACAGGAGCCAGAAGATCCATCAAGCGGGTGGACAGTTTCGTAGGAGAGGTTTCCAGAACCAGTTTCCTTTGCGGATAAAGAGGAGTAAGCGCTGCGAAATGCAGCCGTTCCGAGGCCGTTTCCGGGTCTTCGCCGTTGACGGCTTCCACGTGCAGCAGCCCGAAGTAACGTTCGTTCTCCTTGGGAGGCCGGCATTTGCCGGATACGACGTCGCCGGAGCGCAGGTCGAATCTGCGAATTTGCGAAGCGGAGATGTAGATGTCCTCCGAGCTCGGCAAATAGTTGATCGGCCGCAGAAAGCCGAAGCCCTCCTGCAGAACGTCGAGCACGCCCTCCATGAACATCAAGCCGCTTTGTTCGGCCTGTGCGCGTAGAATGGCAAAAATGAGTTCCTTCTTCTTCATTTGGCCGTAGTACGGGATTTGATGTTTTTTAGCCAGCTTGTAAAGCTCTGTGAGCTTCAACGCTTCAAGCTGAGCGAGATGCATATCCATAAATTTTCAACCACCAAACTATTAATTTTTCAAGCCAGCGCAAAATATACTCTAGCCTTACCCAATTTCGGAGCAATCTATACCGTTCTTAGTCATTCTGCCGCCAAACTTCCGCTCCCAGATTCGATAGATTGGTTACCAGATGATCGTAGCCTCTGTCGATATATTCAACGCCGGTAATTTCGGTAACGCCTTCGGCGACCGTCAGTCCGGCAATAACCAGCGCTGCGCCTGCGCGAAGATCGGTCGCTTTGACCTTGGCCGCGCTCAGCTGGCAGCCTTCGATGATGGCAGAACGGCCTTCTACTTTGATCTTGGCCCCCATGCGCAACAGCTCTGGGATATGCTTGAACCGGTTGCTGTACACATAGTCGCTCAAAATGCTGACTCCGCGCGTCTGCGTAAGCAAACTGCTCATCGGAGACTGCAGGTCGGTCGCAAATCCAGGATATACGAGCGCTTTCACGTCCACGCTTTCGTATTCCGGCTGTCCGACCACGCGGATCGATTCGTCCATTTCGTAAATATGTACGCCCATTTCCTGCAACTTGGCGGTTAGAGCTTCCATATGCTTCGGGATGACATTATCGACAATGACGTCACCGCGCGTCGCCGCTGCGGCAATCATGTAAGTACCTGCTTGAATGCGGTCCGGAATGATCGAATGACGGCAGCCGTGCAGCGCATCGACGCCCTCGATCCGGATCGTTTCGGTTCCTGCGCCTTTGATTTTCGCGCCCATGGAGTTCAAAAGTGTAGCTACATCTATAATTTCAGGCTCTTTTGCCGCATTTTCAATGGTCGTGACGCCTTTGGCCCGAGAGGCCGCCAGCATGATGTTAATCGTCGCTCCTACGCTGACGACGTCCAGATAGATTTTGGCTCCGCGCAATTCCTTCGCTTGGATGTGCAGGGCGCCGTTTTCGTTCGTAATTCGTGCCCCCAGTGCCTCAAAACCTTTGATATGCTGATCGATCGGCCGCGGTTCGAAATTGCAGCCGCCAGGCAACCCTATCGTCGCTTCGCCGAAACGCCCGAGCAAGGCTCCCATCAAATAATAGGAAGCTCTAAGCTTCTTCACGTTCCCGTTAGGCATCGGCCGGGATAACAGCCGGCTCGGATCGATCATCATCTGATCCTTGCTCCATTCTACCGATGCGCCGAGTTCCTGAAGCAGCTCGGTATAAATCGCCACATCGCTAAGCGCAGGCAAATTATCGAGCGTAACAGCCGTTTCCGATAAAATGGCGGCCGGAATAAGCGCAATCGCGCTATTCTTGGCCCCGCTGATTTGAACCGTTCCCCGCAGCGGGCGCCCACCGGCGATCATCAATTTCTCCATTCGTTGTTCTTCCTCCCACTTCACTGCTTTAACGCATTACCAGTCAGGTGCAAACTCGTCTAAGTTGGGTTCCGTGCCTACGTTGACAAAAGAAGAGAGGGAAATACACCGAAATCTGGTGTATTTCCCGCTGTGGTCGATTAAGCTTGGTTGGCGCTTCCGAACAGCTGGATTTTGGATTTGACCACTTCAACCATGGCTTTGCGGGCAGGAGTGAGGTATTTGCGAGGATCGTACACTTTCGCGTCTTTATTGAGCACATCGCGGATCGCTTGCGTACACGCCACTTGATTCTCAGTGTTCACGTTGATTTTGCCTACGCCGGCTTCGATGGACTTGCGGATCATTTCGTCCGGTACGCCGGAGCCGCCATGCAATACGACCGGAACCGGGATCGCTTTGGATACCTTCTCGATAATATCGAAATGGATGTTCGGCTCGCCGGCATACATGCCGTGCGCCGTACCTACGGCAATGGCCAGGCAGTCGACGCCTGTCTCTTCGTAGAAGCGGATCGCTTCTTCCGGCTTCGCCAGGTTGGCATCGGACTCATCTACGCTAATGTCGTCTTCCACGCCGCCGATCGTTCCAAGCTCGCCTTCGACGGATACGCCCATCGCATGCGCAGTTTTCACGACCTCTTTGGTCAGACGGATGTTTTCTTCAAAGGAATAATGGGAGCCGTCGAACATGACGGAGCTGAAGCCTGCGCGGATACATTTCATCGCGACTTCGAAGCTGCTGCCGTGGTCGAGATGCAAGGCGATCGGAAGACCGGATTTCTTAGCGGCCGCTTCCGCGATCGCTACCGTAAATTCGATGCCCATATACTTCAGCGCGCCTTCGGATACGCCGAAAATAAACGGGGATTTCAATTCTTCCGCCGCTTCCGTAATGGCTTGGGCAAATTCCAAGTTATTCATATTGAACTGACCTACGGCGAACTTGTTCGCTTTTGCTTTAGGCAAAAATTCGTTCATCGAAACGAGTGGCATGGTGGTTCTCTCCTCCTATGTCGTTAATGACCGTGCCAGAGTGCTTGTCTGTACTCTTTTGTCATACTGGCCCATTATATCATAGATCGCGACAAACGTTAATAATCTATCGCACACCCTGCCCAAGACGATAAACTCCGGGAAACGCCCCAAGAAAAAAGAGGACCCTCATCAGGATCCTACGGCGTAAGAGTTATTGTTAGGAGTTCGCAACTGCTGGTTGACGGCTTGGCGCAGCTCGTCGATGTCGAACGGCTTCGTAAAGTGCATGATCGCGCCGAGATCGGTCGCTTCCTTGATCATGTCCAGCTCGCCGTATGCCGTCATCATGATGACTTTGATCGACGCATCGATGCTTTTAATGTGCTTGAGGATATCGAGACCGTCCATGCCCGGTATCTTCATATCGAGTAAAACCAGATCGGGCGATACGTTTCTTACAATCTCGAGTGCGAGTTTTCCGTTGGAAGCCTGATAGGTTTCGTAGCCTTCGCTGCTGAAAACCTCCATCAACAGGATGCGGATGCCGTTTTGATCGTCAACAATGAGCAGCTTCTTTTTCATCGAGGTATCCTCCTATTCCGTTTCCCTGAGGTTAAGAATTCCGTTCTGTTATGCCCGCAATAACAGTATTCGCTGCCGCTCCCGCGATTCCTGCCGTATCTTCAAAAAAAGTTGAAAACTTTTACAAATTAAGCAGACATGCACAAACCGTTCGCTTCTTGGGATAAAAAAACAGGAGGCGCGTCCGGTTCTTGCCGGATACGTCTCCTGCTTCGATAGCTGCGTACAGCGATTTATTTCGAGTGATCGTGCGCCGCCTGTACGAAATGCTTGAACAGCGGCTGCGGACGGTTCGGTCTCGAGGTGAATTCCGGATGGAATTGCACGGCCAGGAACCACGGATGGTCCGGGCATTCGATAATCTCGACCAAACGGCCGTCCGGGCTTGTGCCGGAAATCTGCAAGCCGGCCGCTTCGATGCGGTCGCGGTACTCGTTGTTGAACTCGTACCGGTGGCGATGGCGCTCGTAAACGAGCTCGTCGTCGTAGCAGCGCATCGCAAGCGATCCTTCCTTGAGCTTGCAAGGATACAGGCCAAGGCGCATCGTTCCGCCGAGGTCTTCGATATCCTTCTGCTCCGGAAGCAGGTCGATGACCGGATAAGGCGTCGTCGGATGAATCTCCGAGCTGTTCGCGCCTTCGAGTCCCACCACCGAGCGGGCATATTCGACAACGGCCACCTGCATGCCGAGACAAATGCCGAAGAACGGGATTTTGTTCTCGCGCGCGTAACGGATTGCCGTCACTTTGCCTTCGATGCCGCGGTCGCCGAAGCCGCCAGGCACCAGAATGCCTTGAACGCCGGAAAGCAGCTGGTCCACGTTATCGTCGGAGACTTCCTCCGCATTGATCCAACGGATTTTGACTTCGGTATTGCAGTCGATTCCGGCGTGGCCGAGCGATTCGACAATGCTGAGATAAGCGTCGTGCAGAGCCACGTATTTACCGACAATCGCAATTTCGGTCGTCGTCTTAAGCGACTTCACCCGGCCCACAAGGTTTTCCCACTCCGTCATGTCCGGCTCGTTCGTGGACAGCTTCAGGTGGTTGACGACGATGTCGTCGAGCCCTTGCTCGCGCAGCATCAACGGCACTTCGTATAACGTCTCGGCGTCGATACACTCGATCACGGCGCCCGGGTCGACATCGCAGAACTGACCCAGCTTGCGCTTCATGTCCTCGGTCAGCGGATGCTCCGTCCGGCAGACGATCACATGCGGCTGAATGCCGATGCTGCGCAGCTCTTTGACGCTGTGTTGAGTCGGCTTCGTTTTCACTTCGCCGGCCGCTTTCAAATAAGGAATGAGCGTGACGTGAATATACATGACGTTCTCACGGCCGATGTCGCTCTTGATCTGACGAATCGCTTCAAGGAAAGGCAAGCTCTCGATATCGCCCACCGTACCGCCGATCTCGGTAATGACGACGTCCGAATGCGCTTCGCGTCCGGCGCGGAATACCCGCTCCTTGATTTCGTTCGTAATGTGCGGGATGACCTGAACGGTCCCGCCCAAATATTCGCCGCGGCGCTCTTTGGCAATGACGGAGGAATACACTTTCCCCGTGGTGACATTGCTGTTCTTCGACAGATTGATGTCGATAAAACGTTCGTAGTGTCCGAGGTCAAGATCCGTTTCCGCACCGTCGTCGGTGACGAACACTTCCCCATGCTGGTAAGGGCTCATCGTTCCCGGGTCCACGTTAATGTAAGGATCGAACTTCTGGATCGTGACCTTCAGTCCGCGATTTTTGAGCAGTCTTCCGAGCGATGCGGCCGTGATGCCTTTGCCTAAGGAGGAAACGACGCCCCCGGTCACGAAAATGTACTTTGTCATCTGTAATACCTCCCAAAAGTTTTGCATCCCGATCCAGGATAAACGGCTTCAACGTCTCTATCTTTAAAAGGATAAGCACGTTTATCCAGGTTGATACGAAGCGACAAGTTACGAAAACTTATAAAATTTTTCCAACCAAAAAAAAGAAAAAGCCCCCCGTGAATACGGGGCACTTTTTATCAAAAATCATCAAGGTTCGTAACGTTCCATCTAAAGCCCAGAAAATAGTTTACTCTGAACGATCCCTGCTGTCAAGGACAAGCCTGTTTTATTTATTTTCTTCTTCTTCGTCGTCCGCACTGTCATCGTCATCGCCCAAATCTTCCAGATCTTCTTCGGACTCTTCCTCATCCAGCGTTTCGTCCAGTTCCTCGTCGTCGAGCTCTTCGTCTTCGAAAAACTCGGTTTCTTCCTCGACTTCTTCTTCCGCGTCAAAATCGTCGTCGCGAGGCGCATCGAACGAATCGTATTCTTCTTCTTCGACGAATACGTCTTCTTCCTCGGCGTACAGATCCTCGTCGTCGAGATCGTCATCCTCGTCGTTAATGATGCGCGGACGCTTGCCGCTGCCCATCGAATCCTCGGACTTCTCGACAGGGTACCAGCGTTTCAATCCCCACAGATTGGTGCCGACGCACGCAAAACGGCCGTCGATATTAATCTCCGTATATAATTGCGCAATGACCTGCATGACTTCGTCATCGGACAGACCTTTGATTTTGGCAATCTCCGCCATCAAATCCCGATAGTAATACGGCGTATTGGCCGCTTTCAGAAGCTCAAAGGCGAGGTCGACCATAGGCATTTCCTTGGCTTGTTCTGCGCCGATTTTAAGCAGTAAGTTTTGAGCACTCATTTCGGGGCACATCCCTTCCAACGTCTTTAACTACCACTAAACTATCCACTATCACCAATAAGTAAACCTTATTTTATGTAAAAAAGCAACTGGCCGCGCGGCATTTCCCGAAATGGAAACAAGGACCGCACCGGCAGCTCCTTCGCGCTCGGCGCCGTCCGCTGCAGGCGTGATCCTTGTTCCGACTGTATCCGCAAAAGACAAGCAGCCGACCGCCCGCCGTCTTTTGCCCCTGCTGAATGAAAAACGGAGGAGTGCCAGACCCTCCCCTAATATGGTATGTGCCCGCTTTCGCTTTGCCACGGTCACGCACCTAATTATTTTGAATAAGGCCATGCGCTCATACGGAAGCTTTCGGTCCCTCATACGATACAAAAAGGAATTTCCGAGCCTGTGGGAGGGAACGACATGGATCCGTCGACGTTCGTGTCATGGCTTCACGAAGCCATGGAAGGCTCCGAGGGTACCGATAAGCGGCATATTATCCAGTTTCTGAACGATCGGGACTATGCCTCTTTCGCCCGGCAAATCGGCCGGCAACGGAAATCGCTGCCCCGGCTGCACCAGATTCAGCCGCTCCGTCTCATCCGCGCCATCTCCTGCACGCTTCGGACCGGCAGCGAAGCGGTTTCTGCCCCTTTTATCCGTTCGATCGAGCCGGATACGCGCATCAAGCTGCATGCCCTGGGCCATGCTTCGTCCGCTCTGCCTTCCGGCGAAGAAAAAAAATCGCCCGTCAAGGCTGTCATCCCTTGGGGAGTCCGCCACATCCGCGCCCCGCAGGCCTGGAGCAAATCGCGCGGGGAACGGGTACGCATCGGCGTCATCGATACGGGCGCGGATTATACGCACCCCGACCTTCGCCACTGTTTGTCGCGGGGCGTCAATATTTTGAACCGTCAGCTGCCGCCGATTGACGACAACGGCCACGGCACGCATATTGCGGGAACGATCGCGGCGCACACCCGGCACCGGGGCATTATCGGCGTGGCGCCGCAGGCCGTTCTTCATCCGGTGAAGGCTTTCGATCAGCACGGCGGCGCATTCGTCTCCGATATTATCGGAGGCATTGACTGGTGCGTCTCCAGCGGCGTCGATATCATCAATATGAGCTTCGGTATGAGAACGTACAGCAAAGCGCTGGAAGCGGCGGTGCTCAGCGCCTACCGGAGCGGCATCATCGTCGTAGCCTCCTCGGGCAACGAAGGCAATCAGGCCCAGGTCGACTATCCCGCCCGGCTGCGTCAAGTGATCGCCGTCGGCGCGACGACCCGCAAAAGCCGGATTGCCCCCTTCAGCAATATCGGCAAACAGATCAACATTTACGCGCCCGGGGAAAAAGTATACTCCACCTGGCTGCGGGGCAAGTATCACGAGCTCAGCGGCACGTCTATGGCAACCTCCCATGTCACAGGGGTTATCGCGCTGATGCTCGCGAAAAAGCCAGGCCTCAAGCCGCTGCGAATTAAAAATTTGCTGCGCAAGCATGCCCGCTATATCGTAAAATCACGCAAAATGATGACCGGCGCCAAGGAAATCCACGCCTTCCGAAGCGTATCCGCCGTATCCAAATAACCGGTCACTCCGGTTCGGGTACGGCGGTTAGGCATATGCTGCATCGTTCGGGCGCTTGCCCCATCACCGACAGCTCATAGCTCCAGCGGACGGCAAGCAGAGCGTCCGGTCCTTCTGCGGCAACGTCCAGCGTTTGGGTGAACGTCTCCAACTCAAGCCGCCCTTGAGGGGTCTGAAGATAGCCGTAATGCCGCCGGTCCGGAACGAACGTCTGCTCGAAGGATACGTCCCCGTGCCGGACAATCCGCACTTCCCCCTTATCCACCCGGACGGTCGTTACCGTACGGCCCATCTCCGCTTCCGGAGGTTCCGCATACCGGAGGTACGCATGCCGTCCCTTCGAGAACCATTCGCCCGTCATCTGCCGCACGACCCGTTCCCCGCCGCTGTCGCTTTCCAGCGTAATGCGTACGGCCCGCTTGCCGGCGCCGGTTTGCTGCTTTTCCGTCATCTCGCTTTCTCTCCCGTCCTGTTGTGATCCTCCTATTGTACAAAAAAAAGAAGTCCGCGGACAGGACTTCTTCCGCTCCCGGACAAGCCCAGTCGACGGGAGGCGGCGGTTTGCAAGACTCCTTATTCTTGCTAAGATGGTATAGGAATAATGGGCTTCCATTTATGGAAACCAAATGAAGCCTTCATACGTCTGTTATAGTAAGTTTCGGCAGCCACGAGAGACCGCCGGCCAATCCATCCCGAGGAGATTGCTCATTCACATGGATTCCAATGAAAGCAACCGCAATAAAAAGTTGTCCAGAAGATCATTTCTGAAGACATTGACGTTAACCGCCGCCGGACTCGTTGCCCTGCCCGGAGCGACCTACGGATATGCCCGTTATGCCGAGCCGAAATGGCTGGAAGTTACGGAATATACGCTGTCTTTTGCAAGACTGCCCCAACAGTTGGACGGAATAAAAGTGGTGCAGTTCAGTGACGTGCATCTCGGCTTTAATTTTGATACGAAGGACTTGTCGGAACTGATCGGACTCATCAATCGAATCCAACCGGATATCGTATGCTTTACCGGAGATCTGGTGGATTATGCCGTCGGACCCGACGGCGATGCGTATGCCCGCGTTCTCTCGGAGCTGAGGCCTCCGCTGGGAAAATACGCGGTGCTGGGCAATCACGATTACTATAAAGATACTCCGAAAGTTGAAGCTCTATTGAAAAACGCAGCTTTCGAGCTCCTGACCAACAGGATGGTCCGGATTCAGCACCAGGGGAGCAGCTTCGTCATGGCAGGCGTAGACGATCAATGGAAAGGTTACCCCGACATCGACAAGGCGCTGGCCGGCGTTAAACCGGAGGACTTCGTCATTTTGCTGTCGCATTGCCCCGATTTTGCCGACATTGCCGTGCACTATCCGGTTGACTTCCAGCTGTCGGGACATAGCCACGGAGGACAAGTGCGGCTGCCGTTCTACGGGCATGTGATTACGCCGAAATTCGGAAAGAAGTATGTGCTCGGGCATTACGTTCTTGGCGCCGGCAAGCTGCAATTGTACGTCAACCGGGGCATCGGCGTGTCTGAACAACCCGTCCGCTTTCTATGCCGCCCGGAGCTGACGGTGTTCACTTTGCGAAAAGGTTGAAGCGACGCAGCAAGGCCCCCAGCCCCAATACCGCCACGGCCCCGAACATCTCGAGTTCCATATCGTGCTGCGCGTCCCACGGATCGCCTTGCGATCCAAGAAACAGCGCGCCCATCTCGGGGGCCACCAGTCCCGCAACCCACATCTCGATCAACTCGTAAAATGCGCCGGTGGCCAGCACGACGGCAACGGCAAGCGCATCCGCCGCAAATCCTCTCAAGCCCGCAAGCCTCATGAGCGCCTCCCGGATCGGTCCGGCCAGCAGCACTCCGTAAGCCAGATGCACCAGCCGGTCATACGGCAGACGCCCCCCGCCGAACAGCAGCTGCAGCAGCGGATCGATCGGCGTCGCGCCATAGGAGCCGTGCGACCCGTACGTATGAAGCGCCAAAAACAAAGCAATCCCCACATAAGAACCGTGACTGAGCGGAAACAAGCGGTAAGTTCCGATCAGCACCCCCACACACAGAAAAATCAGCAAATTTTCCAGCAGCCAGTCGAACCGGTTTAACGGCGCTATCGCCATCCATGCCCAGAATACCCCGTACGCCAGCAGGACGAAAACCGGAAACCCAGGCTTTGTTGCAGCCAATGATTTTGTCGCATTCAACCGCGGGACCCCCCTCTCTTTATGGCTCTATTGTAGGCCGCATCCAATTGAGGGATAAGTACTAACTTCGACTAGTACCGGGCGGGAAGCCAACGCAAAAAGCCGCCATGCTTCCCATAAGGAGAAACATGGCGGCGGCTGTTTCCGCGCGATTTAGCTTACTTCACCAAGCCGAGCAGCATTTCTCGAATCAGCTTGCTGGCGACAATCTGGGTCTGCTCCGTCGGGTCGTAGGCCGGGGCCACTTCGACGAGATCGGCGCCGACGAAGTTCAATTCGGAGGCGGCCATCGCATGAATCGCCGCGAGCAGCTCCTTGGACGTGATGCCGCCCGCTTCGGCAGTACCGGTACCCGGGGCGCACATCGGATCGAGCACGTCGATGTCGATGGTCAAATAAACCGGACGTCCTGCCAGCTCCGGCAGCACCTTCTTGAGCGGCTCCAACACTTCGAACGGATAGAAGTTGATATTCTCGCGTCCGAATTGGAATTCCTCGCGGGAGCCGGAACGGATGCCGAACTGGTAAACGTTCTTGCCGCCCATGAGCAGCGCCGCTTTGCGGACCGGCGTCGAGTGGGACAACGGCTCGCCTTCGTACTGCTCGCGCAGATCGGCATGCGCATCGATGTGGATGAGCGCAAGATCCGGGTATTTCTTGTATACCTCTTGGATCACCGGCCACGAAACGAGATGCTCGCCGCCAAGGCCGAGCGGGAACTTGCCGTCGGCCAGCAGTCCGCGCACGTATTCGCCAATGATGTCGAGGCTGCGGCCCGGGTTGCCGAACGGCAGCAGCAGGTCGCCTGCGTCGAAATAAGTGATGTCTTCCAAGCTTTTATCCAAATACGGGCTGTATTCCTCCAGGCCGATCGACACCTCGCGGATGCGCGAAGGGCCGAACCGGGAACCGGGACGGAAGCTGACGGTATAGTCCATCGGCATGCCGTAAATGACGGCGCGGGACGCCGCATAGTCGTCCGAGCTCAGAATGAACACATTGCCGGAATATTTTTGATCAAGTTTCATCAGTCGCTAGTCTCCTCCGCTTACTTCGTCAAATCTTCCACGAATTTCGGCAGTACGAAAGCCGCCTTATGCAGACGCGGCGAGTAGTACTTCGTGTCGATCTCCGGAATTTTCGTTTCGTCGACGGCGAGCGGATCGTGTTTTTTGCTGCCCATGGTGAAGGTCCAGAGGCCGCTCGGATATGTCGGAATGTTCGCACAGTAGACGCGGACGATCGGGAAAATTTGCTTCACGTCGCGGTTGACGTTTTGGATCAGATCCGCTTTGAACCACGGATTGTCCGTTTGGGCTACGAAAATGCCGTCTTCCTTCAGCGCGTCGTAGATGCCTTTATAGAAGCCCTGTGTGAACAGGTTTACCGCCGGACCGACCGGTTCGGTGGAATCGACCATGATCACGTCGTACGTGTTCTTATGATCGTGGATGTGCATGTAGCCGTCGTTCACGATCACTTCCACGCGCGGGTTGTCCAGTTCGCCTGCGATGGTCGGCAAGAATTGCTTGGAGTACTCGATGACTTTGCCGTCGATGTCGACCAGCACCGCTTTTTCCACTTCCGGGTGCTTCATGACTTCGCGGATGACGCCGCCGTCGCCGCCGCCGACCACGAGCACGTGCTTCGGATTCGGATGCGTATAGAGTGCCGGATGCGCAACCATCTCATGGTAAACGAATTCGTCCTTCACGGTCGTCATGACCATGCCGTCGAGCACGAGCATCGTGCCCCATTCTTCCGTCTCGATCATCGCGAGATCTTGGAAGTCGGTTTTTTCGGTGACGTGCGTTTTGGTGATTTTTGCCGTAATGCCGAAGTTATCGGTCTGTTTCTCCGTGTACCACAATTCCATATGTAATTCCACCTTTCGTTCGGTTCGTTAGGGCCGGCCGGACAAGGGCCGGAAGACGGGCGGACATCTGCTTTTTTCCAAGGATTCAGCTTGTCTCTGGCATGTCAAATTGTATTATAGAGTATCTCCCCAAAATTGCAAATACAAAGAGGGTCGTTCCGTCCGTTTTTCAAAAAAAATTAACGTTTCCGCCAGCCCTGCGTGAATACGTGCTGCTATGTTTTTCCATACTGGAAATAGAGACGGAAAGCATCAGTGGAAAGACGAAAGGAGCTGACGGAACGTGTCGGATATGCCCAAAAAACAACCTGCGCCAGAACACGGCGGAGCGCTCCGCTTCGCCCGGCGGCTCAAGGCGTGGTTGTCGTTCTCGTTGACGTGCCTGCTGCTTGGCGCCGGAATTATGATCGTGCTGCTGCTGTTCATGCGCTCGCAGGCGCTTCCCGTATCCAAGACGGAGGCGGCATCGGAGATGTACGACGTGCACGGCGAGCTGATCGAAGCGTACGGCGCGGTGAAAAACCGGCAGAGCGTATCGCTGCGGGACATTTCCCCGAAGCTGCTCGAAGCGACGTTGGCGGTGGAAGACCGCACATTCTACCAGCACTACGGGTTCGATCCGAAAGGGATCGTCCGGGCGGCCTGGGTCAACCTCCAGCATATGTCCAAGGTGCAGGGGGCCGGCACGATTACGCAGCAGCTCGCGCGCAATCTGTACTTGTCGCACGAGCGGACGTGGAGCCGCAAAATCAAGGAAACGTATTACGCCGTGCAAATGGAACTGCAAATGAGCAAGGACCAAATTCTGGAGCAATATTTGAATCAAATTTATTACGGGCATGCGACGTACGGCATCGGGGCGGCGGCGAAGCTCTTTTTCGGCAAAGAGGCCAAGGAACTGACGCTGGCCGAAAGCGCGCTGCTCGCCGGCGTCCCGAAAGGACCGCGTTATTATTCGCCCTATTACGATATGGACAGTGCGCTCGACCGGCAAAAAACGGTGCTGCAGACGATGGTGGAAGCAGGTTACATCACGTCCGCCGAAGCGGACCAGGCGGCGCGGGAAAAGCTGCACATTCTGCCGCTGGAGGAGCATAAAAAAGCGGTGACGGCCCCCTACTTCCGCGACTATGTACGAGGCGCGGCGGCCGAGCTGCTCGGCCTCGAAGACAAGGAATTCGTCGAAAGCGGCCTGCGGATTTATACGACGCTGGACTTAAAGGCGCAGGCCGTCGCCGAGGAAGTCGTGGCGAAGCAGCTGGAAAAATATCCGGAGCTGCAGGCGGCGCTTGTCGCCATCGATCCGCGCACCGGGTACGTCAAAGCGATGGTCGGCGGACGCAATTACGCCCAAAACCAGTACAACCGGGCGCTGTCCAGCACGCGGCAGCCGGGGTCGTCGTTCAAGCCGATCGTGTATTTGACGGCGCTGAAGGAACAGGGATTCACTCCGTCCACCCGCTACAAAAGCGAGCCGACGACATTCACCTACGATCAGGGACGGCAATCCTATACGCCGAACAACTTCGGCAACGCCTATTACGATTGGATCGACATGCGGACGGCCATCGCCAAATCGGATAACATCTACGCCGTGCATACGGTGCTGGAAACGGGGCCGGACCGCGTCATCGAAATGGCTCGCCGGATGGGAATCACGAGCCCGATGAAGCCGATGCCTTCGCTCGCGCTGGGCACGTTCCCCGTCAGCCCTTACGAGATGGCCTCGGCCTTCGGCATCCTCGCCAACCAGGGCGTGCGCGTCGAGCCGACGGCTATCGTGCGCATCGAGGACCGCCGCGGGCGGGTGCTGTACGAGGCGAAGCCGAAGCAGGAAACGGTCATTGAGCCCGCCTATACCTACGTGCTGACGCAGCTGATGGAGAGCGTCTTCGACCAAGGCGGCACGGGCAGCCGCGTGTCCAGCGTGATCAAGCGCCCCGTAGCGGGCAAAACCGGCACGACGGACACGGACGCCTGGCTCGTCGGCTATACGCCCGAGCTATCGACCGCCGTCTGGGTGGGCTATGACAAAGGGCGCAACATCAACAACGTCGAATCGCACCTGGCCGCTCCGCTCTTCGCGGAGTTTACGGAGCGGACGCTGGAATCGGTGCCGCCGAAGCTGTTCCCGGTACCGGAAGGTGTCGTGAGCGTATATGTCGACCCGGCGACAGGCAAGCTGGCAAACGACGACTGCCCAGGCTCGCGAATGGAAACGTTCATTCAAGGGACGGAGCCGACGGAATACTGCACGCAACAGCCCGGGAAAAACGATGTGGGCAAATCTGGCAAAGGAAAGCAGAATCGCTCTTGGTGGGAAGACTTGAAGCGCTGGTGGAGCAGCTAAAAGCCGGGGAACCAAAAAGGATGGCGTAAGGCAGGCGGAAAATGTATTGTTAGCGGAAACACAAAAAGGCAGACCTACGGTCTGCCTTTTTGCTGTCCTAGTATATGATGCATATACTAGCCATTAGTATACATCGTTAAAGCAAACGGTACAAGACCGTCACATAATGTACAAAAATTTAATTGGCCAGCGCTTCATGCAGCGCGGCATCGGAACGCTGCCACATGTCCGGATCGTTGTCCACCAGCAATTGCTTGAGCGCCTCTTTTTGCTCCGGCCCGAGATTATCCAGCATGATGCGGCGTTTGAGCGCATAATCCATCCGGTTCACATGGTCGACGAGCAGCTTCCAGCCTTTGCGCGCTTCGGTATCGATCCGCATCTCGCAGGAGGTGACGCCGGCATAGTACTTGCCCTCTTCCTTAAAATCGACCGCCACCCATACGATCCAGCACGGACGGCCGTTCGGCACTTCTTCGGCGTTAACGGTAAACTTGATGCCTTTCTCCACCTTGCTCTTCGCGTGCAGCGCCCCCAGATCGAGATATGCCTCCGCCCCGTCGATAATGACGCTGGAGAGCTGGCTCAGATCGATGGAGCCCTGTCCGAAGCCGCGGTGCTTCGTCTCCTTGCTGCTGATGATGTTCAAGGTCGGCAGCTTCTTCTTCGTATCCGCCGCCTGCGCGTTTTGTTCATTTATATCCATCCGTGCACCACCTGTTTCACGTGATAATAAGCTATTTCCAAAATGTCCCGATCCGCTGCAGCCAAGCGGCAGCCTGAAACTGCAGATATCAAAATTGTACTAAAAAGCGGTCCCCCCGGCAAGTTCGGCTCTTGCGCATAGCCGCCGATTCTTTTTCGATACGGTAGAAATAATCCTCGTCCCCCCCACATATACATGCTGTAGATGCTTGTCAACGGGGTGAATATTGGATGAAAATACGACTCGGCTACCGAATCGCAACATGGGGCTCGATCTTTGCTCTTACCTTCACGGCCACGCTGCTGACGAACGTCCTGCCGGAATCCGGCCCGCAGCCGATCAAGTCGGCGGCAGGGTGGATGCTGCCCGCAGATGCCGCCATTCCTTCCGCCTTTCCTGTAGACGAACCGGCGAACCCGCTGACGATGCTCAAACCCGTCCCTTCGATGACGGGTCGCGCCGTCGTCGCCGCGCCCCGCTGGCCTTACGCCAAAGGACAAGCGGACGGCTCGTCTACGGGCATCTTCCTGCCCTCCGGCGGAGCGCTCCCGGCCAGCGCGCGTCTGAACGAACCGGTCGCACCTCCGCCCGCGCCGCCCAGTCTGCCGGCACGCCCGGCGGAGAAGCCGGCTCCGAAGCCGCTCAGCGACCGGATCGTGGAATATCACCTGAGCGCGGAGCTGGACGCGCAGGGCAAATCGATCCGCGGCACGTCGGCATTGACCTGGAAAAACCCTGGAAGCGCACCCGTTCAGGAATTGTATTTTCATTTGTATCCGAACGCCTTCGAATCGAAGAAATCGACCTTCATGAAAGAGTCCGGCGGAAAGCTGCGGCAGGACGCGAGCAAGGAAGGCAGCTTCGGAAACATGACCGTCAGCTCGATCAAGACGCTGGACGGCAACGAAATCGAGCTCGGCGACCGGATCGAATACGTCCAGCCGGACGACGGCAACAAGGATGACAGAACGCTGATCAAGGTGCCGCTGCCCAAAGCGGTCGGACCCGGCGAGAAGGTGACGCTGCGCACCGATTTTTCGGTCAAGCTGCCGCAGGTGTTCGCCCGGATGGGGTATGCCGGAGATTTCGTCATGGCCGGCCAATGGTTTCCCAAAGTTGCCGTCTATGAACCCAAAGGAGTCCGCGGGCGGGCGGACGAAGGCTGGAACCTGCACCAATATCACGGCAACTCGGAATTTTATTCGGACTTCGGCATCTTCGACGTCAAGCTGAAGGTTCCCTCCGCTTATACCGTAGCGGCCACCGGCTTTCCCACCAAACCCGTCACCGACGACGGCAAGACGAGAACCTACACCTTCTATGCCGACGACGTGCACGATTTTGCCTGGTCGGCCTCGCCGCGTTTCGTTTATTTCGAAGAGCCTTACGCGACTCCCCATCTGCCCGGCGTCCGCATCAAGCTGTATCTCGATCCGAAGCACGAGCGTCTCAAGGCCCGCTACATGACCGCCGCCAAAAAAGCGCTGGCCCGCTATTCCCAATGGTACGGCAGCTACCCGTATTCGACCTTGTCGATCGTCGTGCCGCCCGCAGACGGCAACGGCGCCGGAGGCATGGAATATCCGACGCTCGTGACCGCCTGGGGAGCCGCTGAAGAAAACCCGTCGCTGGAGCTTGAACGGGTCGTCGTGCACGAGATCGGCCATCAGTTCTGGTACGGGATGGTGGCCAGCAATGAATTCGAGGAAGCATGGCTCGACGAAGGCTTCACCTCGTATGCCGAAGACCGGATCATGGAAGCGGAATACGGCGTGCGCCCGAACCTGCTCGTCGAATCGAGCTACATTACGAATCCGGCGGCGCTCAAGCTGCATTCGTGGAACTACGGCGGACACAATCAATACGCCGAGAATGTCTATACCCGCGCGAAGCTTGTGCTCAAGGCGATGGAACGGCAGGCCGGGCTGGAGACGATGGATAAAATTTTGCGCACCTATTTCCAGCGCTGGAAGTTCAAGCATCCGGGTACGGCCGATTTTCAAAGGACGGTCGAGGACGTAACGAAAACAAGCTGGCAGGAATTTTTCCATCAATACATCTATAACGGCATGATGGTCGACTACGCCGTCACCGGAATCAAGGTCCGGAAAGCGGCCGAAAACGGGCAGCCCGTCTATGAGAACAGCGTACAGCTTCGCAAGCTGGGCGGTACCTACCACAATGTGCCGATCCGCTTTCGCTTCGCCGACGGCTCGGAGCTGGATAAGACGTGGGACGGCGTCGACAGCGAAGTAATCATGAAGCTGAATCACGCCTCTCCGCTCGCTTGGGTATCGCTCGATCCGCAGCATTCTATCGTACTGGAAAACAAGCGGATCAACAGCTTTATGAAAACGGAGGTCGACACCAAGCTGTCCGTTCGATGGAACGTGGGGATCGTCAAATTTTTGGAGACCTTGTTCGGCTGGGTCGTCTGGTGAGGTGATGAACATGTGGAATCGGATTAAAAAGGGCTGGGCCATCGCCTGGCATCAGCCGTTCGCCGTCTTCGCTCTATTTCTCTACAATCTGCTGTGGGGCGTCGTCTTGTATAAACTCATTCAGTCAGTCGTGCTCCCCCTCCTTCACCGGTATCCCGGCGGGGCGCTTCCCGGCGAGTCGGTACGGCTGTTCTGGGTGGAGGGCCAATTTCAATTGATGAAGACCGACCTGATCGTACCGTACCTATGGACGGGGCTCGGCCTGCTCGGGCTCCGGATGCTGCTGCATCCCGCGCTGAATGCCGGAGTCTTCTACTCCCTTCGGTACCGGGAGCTGAATGCGGGCTACCGGTTTGTAGCCGGCATCCGCAAGCTGTTCTTCCCGTTCCTCGGGCTGTATGCGCTCCAGCTCGTCCTGACGATCGGCCCGCTTTACTGGCTTGCGCCTCACGCCGCGAAGCAATTCGCCGTCCATGCCTCCTACGCTTCGCTGGGGCAAGCGCTGCTGCCCGCCTTGGCCTTGTACGCCGCCTACCTGTTCCTGCTGCAGCTGCTGTTCCTGTTCCTGCAGATTGGTAAAACGGACGGAAGGTCCACGTTGTACACGCTGCTGTTCGCCTTCCGGCATCTGCCGGTCATCGCGCTGGCCGCGCTGGCGGTCGCCACTCTGTCGATTGTGTTGTCCGCCGCCGTCATGGTGTCGTCTTTCTGGTGGGCAGGCTTCGCGGCGCTCGTTCTCATGCAGGCGTACCGGCTGGTGCAAATGTTCTTCAAGGTATGGGAGATCGGCACGCAGTATGCGCTTTGGGCGGAGAAGGCATAGCCCTATTCCCCCGTTAAAGTTAAATAGTGCCAAAATTCGAGAACGCCGTCTTCCGAAACTGCCGGAAGATGACGTTCTTTTGGCTTATAAACAAAAAGTTTCATAAATAAGCATTGATTTTGTGACAATTATGTGACAAAGGGAGGAAAACGTCATGTTTGCTCGAATATATGTACTCGGAATTAAAAAAAGAAAATTTTGCCGAATTTCTGTTCGCAGAAAACGGGGGATCCATTTTTGGGTGAATTGATCTCGCAGTAGAGTGATCATAGGGAACCTTCAACCGAACCCTCAAGCTAACCTCGTAGGCACCGGAAGGGGAAACTTCTTTGAAAAAGCTTGTAGGTTTTGCATTTTCTTTGACCCTGTTTTGCAGCATTTCGGTCGGTAGCGTTTTTGCAGAAACCCCACTAAGCGCAGCGGTTAACGAGGCTATGGGCACGCCCTACAAGTACGCGGGCACCACGACCAAAGGCTTCGATTGCTCGGGCTATACTTCCTGGGTATTCGACAAATTCGGCGTCGATCTGCCGCATACGTCCAAAGGCCAAGCCGAGCTTGGTACCGAGGTGGCCAAAGACCAGCTTCGTCCCGGCGACCTGGTGTTCTTCAACACCGATGGCAAAGGGATCTCCCACGTCGGCGTATACGTAGGCGAAGGCAAGTTCTATCACTCCGCTACGGATCAAGGCGTCACCGTTACGAAACTCAGTGACTCCTACTACGCCAAGCGTTACGTCACGGCGCGGCGCGTCCTGTCGGACGAGCAGTACACGCAAGTGATGACTGACAAGTAAATTTAACACCTGAACGGAAGTTTCCCGTACCTTCGAAAGCCCTCAGCGTTTGCCTGCTCTGCGTTCGTTCCAACGAACAGCCGACCGGACAAGCCTGCAGGGCTTTCCGTCTTTAGCGGAAGAAGAGCTGGCCTCTCTCGGTTCAACGGTTGTGAATAAGCACAAAAAACAGAGTTGCCTGCCGTCATTCGACGGAGACAGCTCTGTTTTTGTGATACGCTTGCCGGAAGCCCGCTCCGGGGTTTGCCTGCGATCATGGCAAATTAGAGAGTATAGCTGCGAGGCGCTTCCTCATAGGGCGTGGAAAAATTCTGGTTTTTCAATTCCTCGTAGAAAGCAGCCATCGCCGCATAGATATACGGTTGCACCCAAAACATGCCGAGGCCGAACGGAATCATGCCGAGCAGAATCCATCCGATAAAGCTCAAATAAAGCATAAACAGCCGGGTCTTGTGTCCGTTCATCATTTCCTTGCTTTGACGCAAGGCATCGAGGGCCGGTATTCCCGGATTGTCGCGCATAATGAAATACGCTTGCGAGTAGCTCAAAGCTGCAATAACCCCCGGTACAATAAGAAGCAGCGACCACAAGAAAATGAAGATGCCCGACACGAGATTTAAAACGAAGGCATTTCCGAACTGGTTGTTATTGAATCCGTCGAACAAATTGCTGACCGACGTCAGTTCGCCGCGAACCGTGCCCAGGTAATAACCGTACAGGCCGTACGTCAAAGGTCCGGTAATCACGATAGCGCCAATCCATCCGATCAACGGAATGTTCGCCATCACGGAAAGAATAATCCCATAAATGAAAACGCCAAGAACCGCGTTCACCCAGTTCCCTTGCAAGCTTTCCCTCGCCATCCGGCGAAGCTCTGAATTTGTCAGCATACCAAAACTTCCACTCCCGCTAAAAAATTTTTACGCGCATCCAACGGTTACCCGTCCATTCGGCATGTACTATATGATATCTGGTAAAAGCAGGGCATTTCAATGTGATTTTCGACACAATTTGTCAAAAATTCTGGTAAATTAGACCTATTTTTTCACTCTCCTGCCAGCCCATGTGACTTTGAAACCATCGATCTTGTACACGTCAACATATTGACTGTCCGGTTGGTCAGTTATATAATGATCCGGAAAGGAGCTTCACATGGACCCTAAAGTACACGATAAGCGCATGGAAAAGGGCGAACAAACCCGGATACGAATTTTACACGCTGCGATTGCCTTCATTTCGGAGCACGGTATCAAAGAGGTATCGGCGGCCAAGCTCGCGCAGCTGACAGGCGTGAGCAAAAGCAATATATTTCACCATTTCAAATCCATCGACGAAATCCTTCACGGCGCGCTCCATATTTTGTTCGACGAGCTCCTTGAGCCAATGACGCAGGAATATCGGGACTTGGAGCAGTTTCTTCATCAGCTCGGACAGTCCGTATTCCGAGTGCCGGAACCATATCTTAAAGCGTTCAAAGCGTTCTTCTCCTTTTATCATGAAGGAATGTTCAATGCGGAGTTTCGAGAAGCCCTCCTAAGCTGTACCGATAAAATCACCGAGCTCTTACGCCATCAGCTCAACCGGCTGGCTCCCCGCCCCCTCGACGAAAAAACGCTGGAATCCGTGACTGCGCTTCTCTTTTCGCTCATGGACGGCATGGGCCTGCATTATTTGCTGAATGGAAACGCTCAGCTCTACGAACAAGCTTGGCAGCTGCAGGTTAGCATGCTCTGCCGACACTTGGCCGAAGACGACTCCCCGGCGTAAGCCGGAGCTCGTTTCGCATAAAACTGACCGTTCGAACGGTCATATTTTGAGTCTAAGGAGGATTTGTCATGAAACCTGTAAACATCCCGGCCTTTTTTCATGAAGTGTTCGGCAAAAGATCGACCGTCTTGGAGTTGGCGCTAACCTTAGGTTTTGGCGTCGGCATGAGCGCGGCGCTCCTTGCTCTGACGTATTCCGAGTGGAGCGGGCTTGTCCTGTGGCAGCTGCTTGCCATTCTGCTCTTGGCACTGGACATCCATGGCGGCGTCATTGCCAACTTCACGCTATCGACCAATAACCATTACCAGGCTCATCCGGTAGCGCGACTGGTGTTTATCGCCATTCATGTTCAACCCATTCTGCTCGCTGCCGTCTTGGGGGAGCACTTTATTCCCTGCCTTTTCGTGTGGGGCTATACGATCGTGTCGGCTTTTATCGTCAATGCCCTCCTCGGGCATCCGGCTCAACGAACGATTGCGGCGGTTTTCGTATGCACCGGGTTTGCCGGTCTGCTGCTATTCTTCGCCTCGATCCCCAAGCTTCTTCTCGTCATGCTGTTTTTCTTTATTTTTAAAGTCGTATTCAGCTTCGCGGTGGATCATTATGCGCGGAGGGAGCGTTAGAAGATGACGGACCGGGACCATTCAACCTGCGGCCGGGAAATTATCCGTTTGGGAACTGCACACGCCGCTCAAGCTAGGGACATTTTGCCGAAAGCCTTCTCCGATGATCCGATGTTCTGCCATCTGTTCCCGGGGACAAAGCGATCCATTCATATCGGGCATTTTTTTATCTTTTTATTTCATAAGAGCTTGCTGCTGCAGGAAATGCTGATCGGCGTGCAAGAACACGGTACGCTGCGGGGCGCCGCATGCGTAGAGCTTCCGACAAGCTATAAAGATGCGGGATTCCTCGCAAAAGCGCGATTCCTCTGCCGGGCAATCGGGCTTTTCTGTCAAGTTCCGCCGCGCTCGTTTGCTTTGATCAATGAGTATATGCGGCTCACGACATCCGTCCGTCCCTCCGTCCCTCATCATTATTTGGTATTTGTGGGTGTCGACCCCGAGCATCAAGGGACAGGGCTGGGCAAGCTGCTGCTGAACGAAGTTCATGCGCTTGCAGATCAGGACCCGACATCTGCGGGCATCGGACTCGACACGGAAAACGAGGACAATGTTCTCCTGTATGAGCGGTTCGGATATCGGCTCGTAGAGAAGAGAAACCTGGGCGGCGTTACCATTTACTGCATGTTCAGACCGCGCCCCTAGAGTTCAGTAAGCATAGCCGCCGATCCACCGAAAGAATTCCCTGTCCTTTTCGGATTAGGGCTCATGGGATTTCCGGATATCGTCCATGGCTCTGCAGGGAGCCGTGCTTTATAATTTGGAAATGATCGTCCTTTGCAGGAATTTGATCGGTTCAGAAATGCAGAATCAGGGAGGAAGGAACACCGTGGTCGATCAAACAAGGGAATCATCCGCAACGGAGGGACAGACTGCTGCCGAAGGCTTGGTGACCCTTCCTCGAACAGAACAGCGCATCATGCGTTCGCGGGCCGAAAATCGCGAATATCGCATTTTCGTCGCCAAGCCGGACGTTGAGCCGCCTCCTTCGGGATATCCGGTCATCTATTTGCTCGATGCAAATTCCGTGTTCGGTACGATGGCCGAGGCGATACGCTTGCAGTCGAGAAGGCCGGAGAAGACCGGAGTCGTTCCGGCCGTGATCGTCGGCATCGGCTATGATACGGAAGGGCCGTTTTCGAACGCCCGCTATTACGATTTCACGATGCCCGTACCCGCAGCGGAACTGCCTCAAAGTCCGCGCGGAACGGAGTGGCCGGAGCTGGGCGGAGCGGATGCTTTCTTGAATTTCATCGAAGAGGACCTGAAGCCGGAGATCGAACGCGAGTTCAGCATCGACCGCGGCAGCCAAACGATTTTCGGCCATTCACTTGGCGGCCTCTTCGTGCTGCATGCGCTTTTTACAAGGCCGGGGACGTTCCAGGCGTACGTCGCAGGAAGTCCTTCCATTCATTGGGGCAAAAGAATTCTGCTGGAAGAAGAACGGCAATTCGCCTCCCGGTTGGAGAAGGAGCCCCGCAGCGTCGGAGTGCTGCTTGCGGTGGGAGAGCACGAAAAACATCATCACAGCCATATGAACGATAATGCGAAGGAGCTTGCGGGACGGCTGTCCGCTCTCGCGAGCCGCGGAGTGCGTGTGAAGTTCCACGAGTTCGAGGGTGAAGGGCACGTCTCGGTGCTTCCTGTGTTGATCAGCCGCGCGCTACGGTTTGCTTCGGAAGGCGATCAGCAGCTAGAGGTTGGTCGTCCGTAATCTTGTGGGTTGAGCGCTCCGGAGGCGAAAAGATGCAGGAATAAAGCGCAAAAAGAGCTGCGGCAGTTGCCCGACGGCAATCTGCTGCAGCTCTAACCATCCGCGTCCCCGCGGCTTTTTTCATATTCTCTTAGCTCTCGATAACGATGCTGTTTAATTTGAGACTGACCGGATTGGCGATCGTATCTCCTACCGGGCATTTGCTCTCGATGAACCGGATAAATTCGTCTACCTTGTCCTTCGGTGAATCGGTTTTAATTCGAAACGTATAGCGGATTTCGGAGTAGCCCGGACGAACCTCCGAGCGGTTGAAAAATCCGTCGAGATCAAGATCGCCCTCCACGTCTACTTGGAAATCGTCGAGTTTGACCCCGAACTTGGGTGCATAGACTCTGGCTACGATCGATTGGCAAGCGCCTAGCGAAGCCAGCAGCGCTTCCACCGGATTCATTCCGGTATCCGTCCCGCCCAAGCTTTTCGGCTCGTCGATAGTCAGCTCGAACTGTCTGGAACGGGCCTTTACTTTCACTCCGTCTTGCAAATGTGCTGTTGCTTTGAAGGTTTGAACCGCGGCCATAGTATACTCTCCTTTGATTATCGAGTGCGTTCCGGCTTCCCAAAAACCAACTTATTAACTAGGTATTGTGGGTATTATAGGATGGTTTTGGTATTTTGTCAATGATACCGGGGCGATCAGATAGCCTCCCTTGCAAAGAAAGCAGTCTGGCCCCAAGGCGCCAGACTGCTTCTGATTTAACATGCTGCTATTAGGATTGACTTAAAGTGTACAGATAGAAGCCAAAATCCGTCGGCGTGCCGGGATGCCCGAGCTGCCTGAGCATGGCGGTAACGTTCCCCCGATGATACGTGCCGTGATTGACGAGATGCTGGATAAAATCGACATACCGTGCTTTGAATTCGCCAGATGGACACATCGCTTCAAGATCTTCATGCTGTGCGATATACGTCCGGAATCGGACGCTCAGTCCGGTCATCAGCCGGCCCAGCTCTTCCATCGTCTTGCCTTCCGTTTCGGCCACCAACCGGTTCGTCGTTTCTTTCAGTTCCTCAATATAGTCGGCGGTCATCTCCGTGACGCCGCCCCCGGCAAGGAACGTCAGCCAGTTGCAATCGATCACATAGATATGCGTCATGGCATCGTAGATCGTCGGAAACACGCTTGCGATTTCCTTGCGGTACACATCCTCGGAAAGCTCTTGCAGATAGGCGCAAACCTTCGTATTCGCCCATACGTGGTAATCGTACTGCTGAAGTGCATGCTGTTTCAAACTATTTTCCCCTCTCAGGCGGGGAATCGCACGGTTTACGGGCAATTAGGCACTAATCCCCGCATGAAGTTTGCCCTGAACGCTGTTTGTTTTCATAACAAACGCCTCCCTGTTTCTTGACTTGTAAACCATTATACCATAACAGGCGGGGCCAGAAGAATGATTCGCACCCTAAAATCGAACCGGCCGCCGTCATCACTCTCCAGCGGCCGTCCATGGAACGAGCGTGTTTTGAGACGCATCCCAGCGCCAAGGGGCCGACCGTCCTTGCAGACGTACGCCGCCGTACCATTCGTCGATGCCGTTTAAAGCAATCCAATCCGCTTCCCCGTCCAGCACCCTTCTGCCTGCTTCCGTTAATGCAACCGTACCGTGACGAAATGACGGCGCCGGGTCCTTATAACCAGGAAAAGCATTGAAACCTTCGAGCTTCAGCAACGGGTGCGGACCTTGCGTAAGTTTAGCCAAACGGTGCCAGTATTGAAGATCTCCCATGCCCAGCCCATGAAGCTCTTTTCCTACATGCCCGAACAAGTCCAGCGGAGAAGTCATGCCGCCGCGGATCATCTCCAGTGTGGTTTGTTCTACAATGCCAAGTCCGTTCCGGATCGCAGGAAACCGCGATAAATGAAGCCGAAAAGCGTCGTGCACATAGGGCAGCGCAGAGGTATCTTCCTCTTCAAGCAGTTGAACTAACTTGCCCGGGTCCGGGGCGCAGTAAGCCTCCCAGACGATTGTGCCCAGTTCGAGCTGCTCTTTGCCAACCGACTGCCAAGTGCCCGACAAGGTCGCCATTTGGTTCACGGACAGCTGCCCCAACCCCCGAAAAAGCTCGATTCCCGGGAAGGCCCCGATACACAGCAAGCTTAGCTTCGTTGCGCCTAACGACTGCTGCGCAAACCAATGCAGCAAACAACACAGCATCGTCTGATCGAACAGATCATACTCGAACCACAGCACGATTTCCTCATAGTTGCGAAAGTCTGCGCGTACCTTCTCCTGCTCTTCGCTTATTCGTATAAATTCCGCACTCGGAATTCCCAGCGCCTGCTCCAAATAGCGCGCCCGAACCGATCGATTGGCCTCCTGAGCCGGGTTGGTAAATACCGGTCCTTCGGGATACACCTCTCTCCAGACAAGTATGTCGCCTTGGACGACGCCCTGCCGCAGCTTTTCCGCAACAATATCGCCATTAACAATGTGCAGCATTCGTTTCCCTCCTTCGTACAATTGGTGAAACACGGAGACGAAATCGGCAACGGGGAGCGTTCCTTTCAGCTTCGCACGGGCGTCGAACAGCCGCTTTTTCAACACCGGAACTGACGTTCCTAAATACGCGGAAATCTCTTGCAGAGAGTAGCCGTGAAAATAAAACAGTTGGACCGCGACGCGCAAGTTGGACGATAAAGCGGCTATGGAATCGTAAAGCAACTGATGCATCTCTCTTCTTTCGACAATCTCCGGTACGCTTGGTTGTCGCCCGATCGTTTGCGTCAATTGATCGAACGGCACCGTAGTATGCCGTTTCCTCCGCACGAGACGGTGACATTGACGAATCACGATCGTTTTGAACCATCCGGGAAAAGCTTCCGCATCCTTCAGCTTGTGCAAATGGACAAAAACTTCCGCAAACGCCTCCTGCACGGCATCCTCCGCCAAATAGGAATCGCGCAGCCTCTCGTACGCGACCGTATAAGCCATCGCTTCGAAGCGCCGGACGATAAGGTCAAACGCTTCCCGGTCTCTCTGTTTTGCCTGTTCAATCCACTGCAGCATGTGAGTTTCGCCCCCTTTCATTGCCGCTCCAGTATAAGGTGCCGAAGGAGCACACAAAGGTTACAAAAGCTTCGCAAGTTCTATGATAACGCAAATAAACTAAAAAGGGGCTGCTCCAAGCTGCCCAAAAGCAGCCCGCTGCAACCCCACCGCCGTTTTGCACGAAGCCTCGTCCTTACTTGGTAACAATTAACCCCTGCCTCCCGGAATTTCTTGAATACGGCAATTATGGAACGCTGTAATTTTCCACACTCCGTTTTGATTGACCACCACGTTCGTATTGATGGATCCCCGGTCCGTCGAGTCCTGCGCCGGATCTGCCAATTTCGCCTCCCCGATCCCATGGACAATGGCTACTTCCGGGGTGACGAACCGCGGCCGTAGTTCGGCGGCAGCACTGGATTCCAAGGTCGACCCTTTGAGCGGACCGTTAAATAACCACTGATGGACCTCCGCGATCTGCTTCCTCCCTTTTAAATGCTGCCCCATAAACGTCACGTAATCCGCATCCTCCGTGAAGCATTCGCCAAAAGCCGCTCCGTCGCCCCGATTCCAGGCATCGCTTAACGCCGTAAACAATTCCTGCATCGCTTGCATGTCTCTTTGCTGGTATTCCATTTCCAGTTCCGTCCTCTCGATCATTGGATTTTTGGCTGTGCTTTCCTTATTGTGATATACTGTTGACCAGATAAATGCTTAATCCATAAATTTTCTTAACAAATTATATATCTTAATTAATTAAGATATTTTCATCTTATACCGGAGGTCTCCTTATGTCAAGCGATCAACGCAATCATACTGTCCCGCAGCTTACTCCCTTGCAGCAGGAACTGCTCCTCGAATTGCGCCAAAATAGCGCGCGGGCCGTCATGTTCCACCAGCTCATCTCCGAGAAGCTTGGACTGAATGCCACGGATCACAAATGCCTCGACTTTCTGAACAGCGCCGGACCGGTAACCGCCGGACGGTTGGCCGAGTTAACCGGTCTAACCACCGGGGCGGTCACGAACGTGATCGACCGGCTGGAACAGGCGGGATATGTGATAAGGGATAAGGACCCGAACGACCGCCGGCGCGTCGTCGTCAAGCCTACCGGCCGGGAATCCGAAACGATCCCCCCGCTATTCGACTCGGTCTTCCGGGCAACGCACAACATTATATCGGGCTATAGCGAACAGGAGCTGTGCGTGATTCTCGATTTTATCAAGCGGTGCAACGCGATGACTCTGGAAGAGATGAACAGGCTGAAGCAGGAGTAGTAAGCCTGGGTAAAAAAGAAAAGGGCCGCAACAGTCAGCCCATGCTGGTCTGTCGCAGCCCCCAAAACCGCGTCTGCCGAGCCACGCTTAAGGAAACGGGTACGATAGCTCATAGAGAACAGGCTGCCGCGATATCGGTAGCCTGTTCCGTAATTATAATAGCGAGGTTACGAACTTCACCTCCGGAAAGCGGCTATCGGGTCCTTTCATTAAGATTCCGCCTTGATTTTTCAGATACATATCGAAGAAATCCAGCATATAGGCATTGATAACGGAGTTCGCTCTTTCGGGCGCAATCTTTCCTGTAATGCCCAGCATTTTGAAAATCGGAGAAATGAACTGTGCGTCGGTAAAATTCAAATGCTCCGTATTGTCGATATAGAGGAATTGTCCCCCTGCGGCAACCGTTTCGCGCATCCGTTCAAGCTCCAACTTTTTGTATTCCGTTTCTTGATCTACCCACTCTCTTGTGTTGCCTATACGGTTAAGCTCTGCATCCGTGTAGACCCGGTTATCCATCACCATTTTTAATCTTTCGAATACGCTTTCCGAGTTCATGAACAAAAACGGCTTTCGCAGACCCTCTCTGTCACGCAGTCGATAAAGCCCTCCATCAATGTCTATTCCAACCGCGATTCGCGGATCGTAAGAAGCGTCATAGGCCGTCGCTCCGCCGATGGAATGACCGAACACCCCGACATGACCGAGATCAATCCTCCCTTTTAGCTGACTTGGAATGTGCCCCGATTGGATGAGCTCGAATTGGTCCAGCGCAAACGCCACATCGTCGGTTAACACTTTTCCCAACTTGTCGCGGTTTCCGCTTTCCGTCCGGAAATCATGGTCGGGCGAGAATAAGTCGTTGGTTGTGCTGGTCGTGATTTGACCGTCCGGAAACTCGGTTGCAAATGTATTGTAGGTGTGGTCGATCACTGCCACGATATATCCGTGACTCGCGAGATTTTCGGCTTGCGACGTGTGGAGGAACCTGGAGGAACTGAAGCCGGGATTCGCAAGGATCAGCGGGTATGAAGTCTGTGCCGAAGAGACTTCGGCCCCCGAATAAGCATGACTGGATACGTACTTCAGGTGTTGAAAAGTAAACCCGGGAAGGCCATAGTTCGCCGCCATATAACGTAAAATCCGGGTATCGGGGATAAAGGGAGCGTACTTGCCGGTGCCAGCTTGAGCCGGATACCATACCTGAACCATCAACTCCCTCTTGCCTGTCGCGGGTTTTCCAAATGTCTCCTCCCGGTTTGGATCGACGAAATGAAAGACTTGCGTGCCTACCTTCAACTCGCCGGTTGGCGCCGGAAGGTCGAATACGGGAAACACATAGAGGAAGCACGCCGTTACGATTAACCCAATCACGATAAAAAGGCGGCCCAGCACCCTACGGATTCGCGAGGCAGTCCGAACGGCTTTCTGCGTTATGAAAACGTCTATAAGCGAAAGCATAAGCATCAGGATCGTAAATCCGTATAAAAATAAAAGCTGAACCCTGTATCCTTCGACAAGCAAATGTATCACTAAAAAAATGGAGCCGGCTCCGCTTGTCAGGAGCAAAGCTGATCTTCGGATACGTTGATTGAAAATGAATAGGAGTGCCAACAAACAAGCACTTGAAAAGAATAGCAGCATTTCAAAAAGCCTCACGCCAACTCCCCCTAAAAACTAATCCCATCGATGGATAGGATTAGTTTACAGGAGCAACTAGGTTGATACCATTGATCTAGATTACAATTGCCTTACACTCTTGTAAGGTTGCGCTACGATGGCGCAGAAAACGGCATGTTATGTGCTGGCTCCTGCCCTTCGGCCGGGGTTGTTTGTTTCACAATTGAGAAGACAGCTCAACAACAGGTCACTTACTCACCACCTGTCACAGCCCTCCGACCCGCGTCCGACGCGGCCTTTCAGCTCTTACTCTTCTCCAGTCGCAATCGGATTCCCCTCATACGAAATCCAATCGCTCCAGCTTCTTATTCCCCCACGAACCCCTATGCTCGAATAGTTCCAACGCCGACAAATGGGGGTTCCGAGCAGCGCGGCGGGAATGCTTCGGAGGACATGCCAGTGCCCGTGTGCTACGACCTCCCTTGGCTACGCTTGGGAGCAATTCAAGAACAAGAAGCCCGTGGAGGACGGGGTTGGCGAAACAGTATGGTTTGAGCTAAGAGGAAGTATCCACCTGTGGCTGGGTCAAGCCGAACGGATCGCCAACAAAAGGCCAAGTGAAGCAAGGTAACCACCCCAAAGTGTGGATGGGCTGGGTTGTGGACGGATAGAGCGCTGCAACGCTGTTGTTTGCAGCCTGTTGGCGGTTGTTTGCGTCTACCCTAATGTCGATTCAAAACGAGTTAAGTTGCGAAACCAATTATAAAGTTAAATTGTCAATACAAACTCCATGGCTAATCGTTCTTTCTCCGCAATGTCGACTAGAAGCTCGGATGCAAGTCTTAGCTCCTGTTGATTTCCGGTTCTTCCCGCATTATCAATCGATGCCGAAACACCGTTCCACATCGGCGCGATTTCCGTAAACAGAAAGTATGCCTGCTCTAATTTAGAATCACCGAACAAATCCACGCATTCTTTTAGAAAATCTCTATACAGGTTTCGAAATAAGGCGCCGCCGGTCCCCGCTCTTTCCATCAATAAAGCGGTCAAACACAGATCTTTCTCTAAATGCTTGCTTCTAGAAGGCCAATTCAGGATTTCACCGCTCATTTTTTTGATTCCTTTATTGCCCATATTGCGGATAGGCGGATTCAAATAGTCATGAGCATTGTTGATAAGGGATGATCGTATGGCGGGTGCAAGCGGCGGAAGGGTATCCGTTTGCTCGATCGTAAAGGAGCGATTCCTGGAGCTCATGGGCCCCTTTGCGTTTCTTGCCATAGTCAAATTCGACAATCGCGTTGTCACGAGTCCGCCTTGTTGGCTTGTGTCTGCCATATAGGCATATTCGTCATCCATGCCATATATCACCGCATAGTGGGCTGCAAAGTGTATTTTGTTCGTAAAGTAATCTAAATAATACGAATCTAATTTAAGTCCCACAGGAATTCCACGGTCTATGCAGCTTTGCACGTTCTGCCATGCTTTTGTAACAGACGAGGTTTCTTGCACCCTGATATTCAAATTGAGCCGGGATGCTATGCAAGCAGACAGTTCATCAGGCTTTACTCTACCCCCAATAAAAGGAAAGTCCATTCCCTTCGAATCCCAATAAATGAATCCCAAACCTTGCCCTATACCGAATAACATCGGCTCCGATAATCGAACACCTTTATGTTGAAGGAGATTGCCCATCGCTGTCGTCTCGCAGTGTTCTCCCTGAAAAAGAGCAAAACCTTCAATCAACATGGGCATGTCCCTCCAGTTCCCCTGTTAGTTCACTGATCAGATTTGCGACAAATGTCTTTTCAGTCTCGATGAGACTCATCGGGTGAAGGAAAAGAGCCCTAACGTGCAATGGCAATCGATAGCCGCCTTGCGATTCATATTTCTGACCTAAGTTCCTCAATGTCTCCTCTAGAAAGTTCTGCCGTTTCCGCAAAGCTTCCACGGCTTCATCTTTCCCTATAAAAGGGAGAGCCGCGAGTCCGAGATCGAAACGGTTATCCCGTTCCCGCGCAGAAGCTAGGCTTACGATGATTTCATTCCTTAATGTTTCTATCCCCGCTTCCATCATGACATACGTAGACGGCACAGGTCCTTTGCCAGACTTATGGACGGAATCTTCGGATCGGATCAGTCGTTTGTCTTTCAGTTTCTGCAATCCGACGTAAATAGAAGTCGTACCTATATTCGCCCATTCCCTGTAGCCTCTAAGCTCTATTAACTTATTGATTTGGTACCCCGACGCTTGTTTGGATTCCGCAATAATTTGCAGCAACATAAATTCCACGTTGGAAAGAGAATTCATTGTTTATCTCCTTTTTATATTACATATATGCAATATAACATTAGTGAAATATAAAATCAAGAAGAGCTACCCTAGCATGACGGTCGGACTCTTGCTCCCAAGCCAAAGACACCGCGCACGTTTGTGGATGGATATACTGGACGAGCTTTTCAACAGTAACCTGTCTCAATTGTTGAACCGTGGCTGGCTCTGGGCCTGCTGCAACTGTTTTCTCCGGCTTCTTGTTTGCAAGCTGTTTGCAAACAAGCCCAAAGAGGGCCGCAACAGTCCGCCTCACGGCAACCTGTCGCAGCCCTCCAACCCGCGTCCGACGCGGCCTCTCGGCTCTTACTCTTCCCCCGTCGCTACTGGATTGTCCGCGTAGGAAATCCAATCGCTCCAGCTTCCGGGGTACAGCTTCACATTGTTCAGCCCCGCTTCGCTCAGCGCGATCACATTCGGGCAGGCCGTAACGCCGGAACCGCAATAGACGATGATCTCCTCCGCCTGACGGAGCGCGTCGAAACGCTCGGCCAGCGCAGCTTCGTTCTTCCAAGCGCCGGTCTCGTCCAAGGCGTCCTTCCAAAAATACGACTTCGCGCCGGGAATATGTCCGGCGATCCGGTCGATCGGCTCCTCGATGCCGAGGTAGCGCTTCACTTCGCGGGAATCGATCAAAGTCACACCGGGCTTGCCCAGCCGTTCCTTGACCTGCTCGACGCTGACAGCTATGTCTTCGCGCACGCGGGGCGTAAATACGGCCTCGCGCAGTAACGGCGGCTCGTCGGTGACAGGGTAACCCGCTTCCTTCCACTTGCTGTAGCCCCCGTCCAAAAGATACACCTTATCGTGGCCGAGGTAAGTGAGCAGCCACCATAAGCGCGAAGCCATCGCTCCGCCCTGATCGTCGTAAGCGACGACGGTGGAGTCGGCATGGATGCCTGCTTGCCCCAGCTTCGCCGCAAGCTTCTGCACGTCAGGAAGCGGATGGCGGCCGCCGTGCTCCGTGATCGGGCCCGACAGGTCTCGCTCCAGGTCAAAATACACCGCGCCGGGAATGTGATCGATATCGTAGCTTTGCTTCCCCGATTCCGACTTCCCCAGCGTGAACCGGCAATCCGCGATGACGATGTGATCGTCCGTACCATGTTCGAAGAGCCACGGTTGGCTTATAATATGCTTCAAACCAATCACTTCCTTAGATGGGATGAAATACGGTATAGTTATCAGTATACAACGGAAAAATGCCCGGCGAAAGCACAAACGTCGGTGCAAAAAGCAGGAGGAACGATGCCAATCGAAACAAAAAGCTTCCGTCTCGTTCCGATGCGGGAAGAGCATGGGCGCGATGTCTGTATGTGGAATTATCCGCCTCCCTACGATCTATACCATTGGGACCCGTGGGAGTGGATGGTAGCGCGCGGCGAGGAATTCGGCGATCCGCGCATCCGCGAGGCGCAGTTCCGGTCTGTGCTTGACGAATCTGGGGAACTGTGCGGCTTTGCGCAGTTTTTCCCCATGGTCGGCGTCACGCGCCTCGGACTCGGACTGCGGCCGGACTTGTGCGGCAAGGGCAGCGGCACAACGTTTGTTCGCGCCATCGTCAGCGAGGCCAAGCGCAGCGCACCGGGCAACGAAATCGATCTGGAAGTGCTGACGTGGAATCAACGCGCCATCCGGACTTACGAGCGGGCAGGCTTTGTCATCACGGATACGTATGAACGCCCGACGCCGGATGGGTCCGGCGAGTTTCACTGCATGGTATGGACAGGCACGATTAACGAAGGAGGACAAGACAATGGGGAATGATGTACGAGCGAAGGCCGAGCTGCTTGACGAGTTTCGCGGGCTGCTCGCTTTTGCAGAGGAAATTCGCAGCGTGGACGAGCAGACATGGGACAAGCCTATGGCGCCCGGCAAGTGGACGATGAAAGAAGTGGCCGGGCATCTGCTGCTGTGGGACCAGTATTTCTACGAATCGGCGGTCGGCAAAATCGCGGAAGGCAAGCCGCTGACGCTGAAGCATCTGGATTTCGACGCGTTTAACGCCCGGGCGGCGCAGTACGGGCGGGATCAATCCGGCGGCAAGCTTGTGGAGGAGCTCGTATTATGGCGCAGCCGGCTTGTGGATACGCTGGAAGGGTTGTCAGAGACGGAATTCCGCCGTTCGTTTCCGGACTTGGACGGCAAGCCGTTCGTCATCTCGGAGTACATCCCGGATTTCGTCTGGCATGACCGGCATCATATCGCGCGAATTCGCGAATTTTTGAATCCATCGAGCTAAGATCGGAGATCATCGATTGAAAAAAGAAGCGCTGCTGCGGATCGCGGAAATTTTGAACAGCAATGCCGTCGACTGGGGGCTTGGAGGTTCGTCCATGCTTTGGTTTCACGGGCTCATCGACCGCCCCAACGACATCGATCTGCTGGTCGCGGAACACGATGCGCTGCGGGCGCACGAGCTGTTAAGCCAGCTCGGAACGTACGAGACGCTGCAGCCAAAGGAGCCGTTCTGCACCAAATACTTCACCCATTACACCCTACTCGGTACGGAAGTCGATGTCATGGGCTTGCTCGGTATCCGTCATGCGGAAGGCGTATACCGGTTGGACTGGCGCATGGACGCAAACACGCGGGTCGAACCGCTGGAGGGCGTCTCCGTCCCGCTGACGCCGCTGGAAGATTGGTTCGTACTGTACCTGCTCATGCCCTGGCGAGGCGGCAAAGCCGATCTCATCGAAGCCTGCCTGAAGCAGCAAGGCATTCGGCGGGACCGGCTGGAGGCCGCCTTGCGGCAGCCGTTACCGGCCGAAGTACGCGCACGCGTGCTTGCAGCTATGGCAGTGGCGGGAGGCTAGAGCAAGAGCTACGGCGTGCGCTCGTCTGCGTTTCCGGCATAAGCCTCGTCGTACCGGGCGACGCTCGCGAAGTCGAGCTCCGTCAATCCGCCCGCATTCCACGACGTCAGACGGAGCGTCACCATCCGATAATCGATGGCGATCATCGGGTGATGGTTCATGGCTTCCGCGATGTCTGCAATCCGGTTCACAAACGCGATACTGCCTGCAAAGGCGGGGAAGCGGTATTTTTTCACCAGCCACTTCCCCTCTTCCACCGTCCAGCCCTCAAGACCGGACAGACTCGCCTTCACTTCTTCCGCCGTCAGCTTGCTCCCCATGCCCTGCCGCCTCCCTATACCAAGTGTATGACCCTTGTTAGCGCTTCCCCTTGATCGATGCGGATGACATGCCGCTTCGGGTCGTGCGTAACGGTACAGTCGCCGACGCTCATCTGCGCTTCTGTCCCGAGCCCGTAGAACAAATCGTCGGCCAGCGTCTTGATGCACTCCTTCCGCTCGCCTTCGTCCAATTCGCCCCAATCCTCGACCGACATTTCCAGAAACTCGTGGCATCGTTCGATTTCTTGCAGCGCTTTCGTAAAATCGTCAATAATGTCGCGGTATTCCCTGCCGAATTTAATCCCCATCGTTCTCCGCCTTTCCCGTTGCCACCGTCGCTTCCGCGTATCTGATTCGCCCTGTCCGTAGGTCCATGCTCTCCGAAGAGACGGCGGCTCGCGGCCGGGCGGACGGCAACGGCAATCATGTTTTGGCAATCCTTTTGACTCATTGTACTCGGAAACCGGACGGCCCGCAACCGCAGCAATAAAGCCGTGTACGAGGAAAAAAAGTCGCATTTCGGCCTTGATCCGGCACGCATTTCGATGCAAAATCTGGTACACTATAAGGATAGACAAAAAGGGCGGTGGGCGAAACATGCTGAAGCTGCAGATTCCGAAAAATCGAATAAATGAGCTGATCGGGCATCTGCGCGACAATTTCGACCCGGCCAGGCTTGAGCGCGGATGGGCTTATTACCACAAGGGGCAAGTGGCGGAGCTGGAGCTGAAGCATGGCGTGGAAGTGCATGCTTTGGTGCGCGGTACGAAGCGCTACGAAGTGATTCTCGATCTGGACCAGTTCGGCAAAAGCGAATGCAGTTGCCCGGACGGGGACAACTGCAAGCATATGGCCGCAGTCGCTTTCGCTCTGTACGCGCCGTTCGGCCGTCCGGAGCTGCTGCTCCAGCAGCTCAAGCAGGCGATCGCCGTGCGTTCGCGGCAGCAGGCCAAGCAGACGGCGGTCTCCAAGGCTGCGGAGAAGCGGCAGGACCGGTTCGAGCCTCCGGCCCCCGATCACACGCCGGCCCAGTGGCAGAAGTTTTTTGACCAGCAGTTTTACGGCTTTTCCCTCAACCAGCAGCAATCGATCGAGCTGTTCTACAGCGCGGTCAAGGAAAAGCTGCTGCCCTACGGCGAAGGCTGGGAGCAGCCGCTGCGGGGGCTGTACTCGCTTCATGTGCTGTTCTTCGTGATGCGGAAAATCGAACAATTTTATCAGGAGACGAAAACGTCCTACCTTTCTTATTATATCGAAACGGGCTGCCGGACGGTCGGCCGCCAATGTCTGGAGGAGCTGCTACGGCTTGTTCCCCGGCTCGATGTCGCCCTTTTGGCGGAAAAAGCTTCTGCTCCCTGGAAGGAGACGCTCGGTCTGCTGGCGGAGGCGGCGCTGTCGGGGAAGGAATCGCCTTTGTCGTGGTCTACCGTATACCGCAGCGTCTGGTGGCGGATGACAAGCTATCCCGCATGGATGGCGGAGGAACGCGCCCGGCTGCGGCGCATGCTGGAATCGCCCGATCTGATGCCGAGGCGGCGGGATGCGCTGCTGCTGGCGGAGGCGCATTTTGCCGTGATCGAAGGCGACGACGACGCGGCGCGGGAGAAGCTCGAAGCGCTGTCCAAGCGGGAAGCGCGGGACTACTTCCTCTATCTGCACCGCTGCTACGAGGAAGAAGCGTGGGACCGGATGCTGGCCTGGCTTCGCTGGCTGCTGCCTGTAGTACAGCGGGCCCAGCAGGAGGAGCTGCGGCAGTTTTGCCAATATTGGATGGAGGCGGTGCAGCAGCAGACCGACGACGGCGAGTGGGTGTCGGTCATGATCGCGCTGCTGCCGCGGACGTACCATTTCTATACGGCTTACTTGATGAAGGCGCAGCGCTATAAGGCTTGGATCGACTTGCAGCTCTCGAACCGCGTCTCGCCGCTGGATCTGTACTCGCTGGATTTGCAAACGGTCGAAAAGCACGACCCGTCGCTGATGCTGCCGCTGTTTCACCAGGCGGTAGAGCGTTGCATCGCGGAGAAAAACCGGACGGCCTACAAAAACGCCGTACGCTTGCTGAAAAAGCTGCACACTATGTACAAAAAACTGAACCGGTCGAACGACTGGGAAGATTTCATTTACCGGCTGGCGATGAAATATTCGCGCCTGCGCGCGCTGCAGGAAGAGCTGAGGAAAGGAAAATGGATTCCATGACCGATACGGGCCTCACCCACGTCCATGTGCGCTGGGCGCCGCAGGGCGGCTTCTTCCTGTGGGGCGCCCGCTATAACGGCGGTATCTGCGACGCTTACGATTTGCGGGACTGGCTGTTCGCTTGGCACGAGCCTTCCTTCTATGGAACGTTCATCGAAGTCGTCGAGTCGCAGAACGTCGAAGGATTGCTGCTGCCTGTGCTGGAAGCGCTTGACTATTTTGCGGCGCCGGGCGTCGTCCGGCACCAACGGCTCGCCTTCGGCCGCGAGCTGAAGGAGCTGACACAGCTTGCGCCCCATGTCAAGGAAGCGCTGACGCACGGCCGCTTCATGCCGGATTTCGCCAAGTGGAAGGCCGGGGAGCTCGGCTGGAAGCTGCAGCTGCCCGAGGCGGCAGCGGCCTGGTCCGCCTCGCCGGTTGCGCAGCATTGGCTGGATCTGCTCATCCCGGCGTGGATTCAGGAGGACGGCGTCATGCGCCAGAGTCTGGAGCAGCTGGAGCGCTCGTTTCCACTGCTTGGACGCGGGGGCGGTCAGGCAGCCGAGCTGTGGATGGACGAGGAGGACTGGCTCATCTCCATCGGCTGGCAGTCGGACGGCACGCCGTTCCGCACGTGCCTGAAGCTCGAAGAGCCGGCGGAGTCCGGCAGCGCATGGCCGCTGCGCGTCGTGCTGCAGGACCGTAGCGACAAGGACGTGCAGCGCGAGGTGGCCCCGTCCGCCGTCGCCGGTTGGGCCGCGGCGGAGCCGGAAGCCGGCGTGACGGCCGCGGACGAAGCCGCGAGCGATGCGGTAGGCGGCATTGTGCCGCCTGAAGCGCAAGCGGAAGCGCAAGCGGAAGCGCCCGCGGACAACGCCGCGGACCGCGAGGCCGTGGCGGCTGAGGCGCTCCCCGCCGAGTGGCGCCTGCATCTCGGCCGCGCAGCGCGCGATGCGGCGAAATGGCGGCGCATGCTGCCGTGGCTGGCCGAGGGCGAAGCCGGGCTGCGCAGCACGCTGACGCCGGACGAGGCGTGGGAGCTGCTGGCCAAAGGCAGCCTGCGCCTGATGGAAGCGGGCTATTCGGTCATCTTGCCCGCTTGGTGGGAACGCATCCGCAGATGGCGGCCGCGCCTCAAAGCGAAGATCAAATCGTCGGTCGGCTCCGGCCCGCAGTCGATGTTCGGCCTGAATCAGCTCATGCAGTTCGATTGGAAAATCGCGCTGGGCGACGTCGAGCTGACCGAGGCTGAATTCCGCGAGCTGCTGGAGCAGAACCGGCGGCTTGTGCAAATCCGCGGGCAGTGGATCCAGCTCGACCCGGTTCATCTTGCCCAACTCCAGCGCGTCATGCATCAGGTGGAGAAGAAGCAGGGGTTGTCGTTCCGGGACGTGCTGGAGCTTCATCTGCTCGGCTCCAGCGAAGGCGAAGAGGACAAAGACTTCCACCGTACGCTCAACATGGAAGTCGAGCTTGACGAGCAGCTTCAGGAGCTTGTCGATCTGCTGAATCATTCGAAGCGCCCGCCGCTGCTGGAGCCGCCGGACAGCTTCCGCGGCAAGCTGCGGCCGTATCAGGTGGAAGGCATCTCGTGGCTCGTGTTCTTGCGCGAATGCGGTCTCGGCGGCTGTCTGGCCGACGACATGGGGCTCGGCAAGACGATCCAGATGATCACGTATTTGCTACACCTCCGGGAACAGCAGCTGGCCATCGATACCCAAGTGGCTGACACGCCGCAGACGGGCGGGGCCGCCCCTTCCCTGCTGATCTGCCCGACGTCCGTGCTGGGCAACTGGCAGAAGGAGCTGCAGCGCTTCGCGCCGGACCTGCGCGTGCATCTGCATTACGGGCCGGCCCGGGCCAAAGGAAACAGCTTCGCCGAGAGCTGCAGCGAAAGCGACCTCGTGCTGACGACGTACACGCTGTCGCATCTGGATGAGACGGAGCTCGGCTCCGTTTCATGGGAATCGATCTGTCTCGACGAAGCGCAGAACATTAAGAACGCCTACACGAAGCAGGCGCAATCGATCCGCAAGCTCGCCGGGCGGCACCGGATCGCCTTGACCGGGACCCCGATCGAGAACCGGCTGACCGAGCTGTGGTCGATCTTCGATTTTCTCAACCCGGGCTATCTCGGTACGCTGCGCGATTTCACCCAGCGGTACGTCGGCGCCATCGAGCGCACGCAGGACAAGGAGCTGATCGCCAAAGTACAGCGGCTGATCCGGCCCTTTCTGCTGCGGCGTATCAAGAAGGACCCATCCATTCAGCTCGATCTGCCGGAAAAGTACGAGTACAAAACGTACGTCTCGCTCACGGCCGAGCAGGCGACGCTGTACGAGAACTACATTCAAGATATGTTCGAGCGGATCGACAAGCTGTCGGCGATGGAGCGCCGCGGGATGATTCTCGCCGCGCTGACGAAGCTGAAGCAGATCTGCAATCATCCGGCGCTGCTCGCCAAGGATGCCGTCCGGGCACCGTGGCGCGAACGCTCGAACAAGGTCGAACGGCTGCTGGAAATGGTGCAGGAGCTGCGGCAGGAAGGCGACAAGTGTCTTATTTTCACCCAATTCGTGGAGACGGGGCATTTGCTGCAGCGGGTGCTGGAAGAAGAGTTTGGAGGCAAGGTGCCTTTTCTTCACGGAGGCAGCTCCAAGGCGGAGCGGGATCGCATGATCGAAACGTTCCAAGGCGAAGCGCCGCCGGAGGAGAACGATTCCGGTATCTTCCTGCTGTCGCTCAAAGCCGGCGGCACCGGACTGAATCTGACCGCGGCGAATCACGTGTTCCATTTCGACCGTTGGTGGAATCCCGCGGTGGAAAACCAGGCGACGGACCGCGCTTTCCGGATCGGCCAGACGCGCCATGTGCAGGTACACAAATTCGTCACGCTGGGTACGCTGGAGGAACGCATCGACGAGATGATCGACAAGAAGCTCGGGCTCAGCCAGCAAATCGTCGGCACCGGCGAGCAGTGGATCACCGAGCTGTCGACGGACGACTTGAGAGAGTTGTTCTCCCTGCGCAGCGAATGGGTGGAGCGCGCCTGAGCCGCTCCGCCGTTCGCCTCAAATACAGCTAGACAGCAGGAAACGCAGATCTGCGGCAAGTCCCTCCCTTTTCCCACGCTTCATGCGCAGCCTAATCCGAATCAAGCAAGGACGCGAGCTCCAGCATGCGGCTTGAAGAGACGCGTCCTTTTCCCCTTCCCTTTCTCCTCCGCTTCCGGAAAACAATAGGAATGCAAAGCTTCCTGACATCCTTCGACTCATGCCGTCATAAGCTGCTCTTTTCGGCAAAGCAGTGATTTTTTTTGCGTTCCGGCTTGAAATGCACCGTTCGCGATAGAGGATTTACTCTGCTTTTGTCGAACTAGGAACGTACAAAAAAGAATGTCTATTTGCCAAGAAGGTGGCTCTGCCATGAACATGACACGATCGAAAATTTCACTCGGGTACGTGATTGTCGTGATTTCCCTGCTCGTGATGATCAGCGTCTCCAGCTTTGTTGCATCCTCCAGCACGGAAAAGGAACTGAACAGCGTCGTTAACGAAGTGATTCCGCTAAACAATTTGGCCGAAAGCATCCTGGTCGATCTGGTCAATATGGAATCCGGGCTGCGGGGCTACGAAGTGACGCAAGACGAGAAATATCTGGAGCCCTACGATTTCGGCAAAGCCCAGTTGCAGGACGACTTGCTCGCCATGGCTGCGTTTCAGAAAAAATACCCCGGCCTGCGCAGCGTCATGGAAGGCGACGCGATCCCGCAAATTCAGCGGCTGCAGGAGCATTATGCCAGCCAAATCGAGCTGATCCGCGCCGGGAAGCTGCCTGACGCGATCAAGCGGGTGTCCATGGGCAAGAACCAGATGGACCGCTTTCGCCAAATTCATACGAAGCTGACCGCCGAGATCGAGCTTATTGCAGAGGAAGCGTATTCATCGGCTCAAACCTCGGAGAAACGGGCGCGCGTCATCGTTTTCATCGGAGGCGGGATCGCCATTATCGTCGGCCTGTTCTCGTTCTTCATCTTCAACCGGGCCAATCAAGCCGAAGCCAAGCTGCGCAAAAGCGAGGAAACGTACCGGTACATGGCGGAAAGCCTGGAGGTGCAGAACGAAGAGATCATTGCCCAGCAGGAGGAGCAGGAAGCGACGCTGGAGAAGCTGTCGCAGCGCGAGCTGGAATTGGAAGCCATCAGCAGCTATCAGGAAAAGCTGACTGGCTCGACGGACATGGCCGACTTTTTGAACGCTTCCCTCCCGGCGCTGCTGGAATCGCTGCATCTCGACGCGGCTCTGCTTTTATTGAAAACGCCGGGCGGCGACGGGACGGAAGCCTCTTATCAGGTCGCCTATTCCATCGGCTATCCGTCGACGCTGCCCACGATGCTGGAAAGCGAACTGTTCGGCACGGCGCGGCGCGTCCTGAAGGAGAAAATGCCGATGGAGTGCGTGCGTCAAGCCACTGCGCAGGAGGGCGGCTTCCATCAAGGCATCACCCACGCGATAGACCGCTATTATCCGCTGTTCAACGATGAGCATGAAGCGACCGGCTTCCTGCTGCTGACCGGATATCTAACTTCGCCGGACGAGCAAAAAACGCGGCTGGCCAAAGGGCTTATCCGCCAATTCGGACTTGCCTTCCTGGCGCAGCAAATGAACGAGGAGCGCCGTCGTCAATCCGCCCGTCTGGAGGCGCTCTACGAGCAGCTTCAGCAGGAGAAGGCGGCGATGGAGGAGCAGCGCGACCTGATCAACAATATCCTCGAATCGACTCATGAGGGCATGATGATGTGCGATGCTTCAGGGAAGCTGATGTTTTTCAATCATCGCATGCACGATTTCCTCCGGCTTAGCGAACGCACCGGCGAATCGATCGCCGAGATCAGCCAGGAGCTGCTCGATCGCTCGCCGAGCTTCGCCCGCGTTTCCCAATCGATCCGCGGCCTGCTCCGAGGCGACTTGAATACGCTGACGGAGCGCTTCTCCTTCACCGACGGGGAAGAGCAGCAAAGATATGTGGAGCTGTACGCCATCCGGATGATGGTCGAACGCCACGACGAGGAGCTCGGCTTCCTGTTCGTATTCCGCGACCGGACCGAGGAAGAGAAAGTCGACGAGATGAAAAACGAATTCATCAGCATCGTCTCCCACGAGCTGCGGACGCCGCTTGCGAGCGTTCTCGGTTTTATCGAGATTTTGCTCAACCGCCAGCTTACGCCGGAGAAGCAGCAGCGTTACCTGCAAACCGTCTATAAAGAGGCGACCCGGCTTTCGACGTTGATCAACGACTTTTTGGATCTGCAGCGGATGGAATCCGGCAAGCAAATTTATCATTTTGCCCCGGTGGAGCTGGGAGGATTGCTGCAGGAGGTGGTCGAGCAGTGGCGGGGCAAGCAAAGCCACGACCTCTCGCTGCATCTGCCGCAGCATGAAGTGTGGGTGCGCGGCGATGCAGACCGGCTGAAGCAGGTGGCGCACAATTTGCTCAGCAACGCGATCAAATACTCGCCTCAGGCGGACCGTGTCGATCTGACGCTCCGGCAGGATGGCGAAGCCGTACAATTTCTGGTTCAGGATTACGGCCTCGGCATTCCGGAGGAAGCCAAGGATAAGCTGTTCTCCAAATTTTACCGCGTCGACAATTCCGACCGCAGGCAGATCGGCGGAACAGGCCTCGGGCTGTCCATCGTGCGAGAAATCGTCGAAGGTCACGAGGGGACGGTCGCGTTCGAATCGGAGATGGGGTCAGGCTCGACCTTCACCGTGACGCTCCAAGCTTACCGGGTCGGTACGGCGGACAACAGCATCATGATTTTGGAGGATGACGATAATTTGGCGAAGCTGATTCAAGTGGCGCTCGCCAAGCTGCATATCCCGACGATGCATGTGCGCTCGGCCGAGGAAGGCATTCTCGCCCTGCACCGGATCGAAGAGGGCGGTCCGAGACTGTGCATCGTGGACATTCATTTGGAGGGAACGAAGAACGGCTGGGATTTCATCGGCGAGTTGTACCGCCATCCGAAGTTTTACCGGACCCCGGTGATCGTATCCACGGCTCTGGAGCCTCCGCAGGATTATCACGAGAAAGATATCGAGAAGTTTCTGCGCAAGCCGTTCTCGATGGATAAATTGCTGCAGGTGGCCGAGCAGTTGCTCAACGACACCGATCGGCATCCGTCGTACATTTTCCCGGCACAGGATGAAAATTTCTTGACCAACACGCTCGCCAAAAACGGCATCGAGGTCGAAGAGATCACCCGGAAGCCCGATCTGATCGAGATCGAGCCGAAGACGCGCCGGCCTTCCGGCGACGAAGGCTCCCGGGCGGGATAACCCCAGCCCCGATTCCATGAAGAAGCACAAGACCCCCATTCGGCGCTCCGTCAACACGGTGCCCGGATGGGGGTCTTTTTCTAGCTCCTCTATAGTCAATAAGGGCATGCTGGAATGGACCGGAACAATTACTGCCTGCTCTTGTCGCTCAATAGACGTTCCTTGGACAACTGTTCCCGTTCCCGCATTAAGCCTGCACACCAAGGTGCCGCAAAAACGTCCGGAACCGCTCCATTCCCTGCTCGCTGCGCTTGTACACGCCCGCATCGCGCAGCACGTCCGCGAACTTGCGGCCCGTCTCCGTTTGCAGCGCCTGCCTCGCGTCCTCCTCCGGCATAGCCGTACCGTAACGGCCAACAAGCTCCTCCAGCCATTCGGCATGCTTGTGCAGCGGATGCGACGGATCGCGCGTAATCTTCCCGTCCAGCTTCTCTTCCCCGGTCAGCAGCCTGAACGCCAGCTCCAGCTCGTCCTTGAGACGGCCCGGCAGCACGGCGAGCCCCATCACCTCGATCAAGCCGATGTTCTCTTTCTTGATGTGGTGAAGCTCCTTGTGCGGGTGAAAAATGCCGTCGGGATGCTCCTCGCTGGTCCGGTTGTTGCGCAGCACCAGATCAAGCTCGTATTCCCCGCTTGAATTGTTGCGGGCAATGGGGGTGATCGTGTTGTGCGGCACCTTGACGCCCGCCTGCTCCGTAAACGCGAAAATATCTTGCGACGGGTCGCTGTAAGACTTCCACGCGTCCAGAATCGCCGTGGCGAGCTTCAGCAGCTGATCGCGGTTGTGGGCGCCGATGCGGATGACCGACATTGGCCATTTGACGATGCCGATCTTCACGCCGGGATAATCCGGATGACTGAAGCTTTCCTCAACGCCGGCCTTTTCCATCGGAAACTTGTGCCGCCCGCCTTGAAAATGATCGTGGTTCAAGATCGATCCACCCACAATCGGCAGGTCGGCATTCGAGCCGATGAAGTAATGCGGGAAGCGCTCCACGAAATCGAGCAGGCGCTCGAACGTCTCCTTCGACGTCTTCATCGGCCGATGCTCCCGGTCAAAAATGATACTGTGCTCGTTGTAATACACGTAAGGCGAATACTGAAAATACCACGTTTCCCCGGCCAACTCAACCGGAATGACTCGCAGGTTCTGCCGCGCCGGATGATTGAGCCTGCCGGCGTAGCCCACGTTTTCGATGCACAGCAGGCATTTGGGGTAATGGCTCTGCGGCGCGTTTCGGAGCATCGCGATTTCTTTCGGGTCTTTCTCGGGCTTCGACAAGTTTACGGTAATTTCGATATCGCCATATTCCGTCGGCGCAAGCCAATACATGTTTTTGCCGATTCGGTCCATACGGATGTAGTTCGAGTCGATGCACAGCTTGTAGAAAGCATCCGTCGCCGTTTCGATCCCGGCGGACTTCGCGGTCGTCCAGAACCGGTGCACAAGCTCGGATGCCCGAGGCATGAGCTGCCCCATCAAACGTGCATCCAGCAGATCGCGCACTGTCGTGTTATTTTCTTCAAGCAGGCCCAATTCGGCCGCGTAATCGAGCAGCGGCTCCAGCAGCTCCACTACGCTGTCAGCCACCGGCTCGCTCAGCTCGCCCTCGTACGGCTCGCCGATACACAGCAGATCGAGCAGCCCGTTGCGGGCCGCATAGACATCCAGCGGCTCCAATAGTCCGCGCTTCAGGCCGAATTGCAGCAGCCGTTCGACCCAATAGGCCGCCTTCCGGTCGGGGGAGCCGAATTCCATTTCCTTCTGTCTTTGTTCCATTGTTCTCCACTCCTTCGGATCGGCAGGCCTTCGGCCCGAACGCCTGCACCCGTAATTTTACTTGCCGTAGCCGTCCGGATTCGCTTGATGCCAAGCCCATGCAGAGGCGATAATTTGCTTCAGGCTGTGCCGCTTCGGCTGCCAGCCCAGCTCCGTTCTGCCGCGCTCCGAGGAGGCGACAAGCACCGCCGGGTCTCCCGCTCTGCGGGCTTCGACGACCGCCGGAATCGCATGTCCCGTCACTTCGCGCGCGATGTCGATCACTTCTTTCACGGAGAAGCCTTTGCCGTTGCCCAGATTGTACACGCTGCTATCCCCGCCGGCGCGAAGCTTTTCTACCGCCAGGATGTGGGCGTCTGCCAGGTCGGTCACATGAATGTAGTCGCGGATGCACGTGCCGTCCGGCGTCGCATAATCTTCACCGAAAATCGAGATATGCGCGCGCTTGCCAAGCGCCACCTGCAGAATGATCGGCACCAGATGAGTCTCCGGCGAATGGTCTTCGCCGATCCGGCCGCTTTCGTGCGCACCGGCCGCGTTGAAATAGCGCAGCGAGACGTATTTGATGCCGTGCGCGGTATCGAACCAGCGCATCATCTTCTCCATGGCGAGCTTCGTTTCGCCGTAAGCGTTCGTCGGCAGCGTCCGGTCCGTTTCCAGAATTGGAACGTTCTCCGGTTCGCCGTACGTCGCCGCCGTAGACGAGAACACGATTTTTTTGACGCCATATTCGTTCATTTTCTCCAGCAGGCAGAGCGTCCCATAAACATTGTTATGATAATATTTGCCGGGGAGCTGCATGCTTTCGCCGACGAGCGAGCTCGCTGCGAAGTGAATGACGGCGTCGATCTTGTTTTCACGGAATACCGTATCCAAAAAGTCCGCATCGCGAATATCCCCGACGTACAGCTTGCCGCCGAGCACCGCTTCCCGGTGTCCCTGCTGCAAATTGTCGACGACAACCACCTCTTCGCCTTTTGCCAGCAGCTCCGCTACCGTATGCGAGCCGATATAACCCGCGCCTCCGGTTACCATAATGGCCATAATCAAGCCTCTCCTTCCGTCAAGCTGAATATATTTGTTGGTTTCCTATAGCTGCATCTCCTGCACGCCATTCCCAATGTCGCATACGTAGAAGTCCGCGGTCAAGCCGGTCTTCTCCTTATACACGCGGCCCACTTCGCCGACAAACCGCTCCACGCTGTCTTGATGCACTAACGATACCGTGCAGCCGCCGAAGCCGGCGCCCGTCATCCGCGAGCCAAGCACGCCGGGAACGGCAAGCGCCGCTTCGACCATCGTATCCAGCTCGACGCCAGTCACCTCGTACAAGTCGCGCAGCGAGTTATGCGAGCCGATCATGAGCCGGCCGAATGCCGCCAAGTCTCCCCGTTCGAGCACCTCGATGGACTGCAGCACCCGGTCGATCTCCTCGACGACGTGCTGCGCCCGCTTGCGCACCGTTTCGTCCGGAATCAGATGCTGCGCGCTCCGGTATTGCTCCAGCGACAGCTGACCGAGCAGCGTCAGGTCGGGATATTCGGCAGCCAAATGCTTCACTGCCTGCTCGCACTGCGAACGGCGCTCGTTGTAGGCCGAGTCGACGAGCCCGCGCTTTTTGTTCGTGTTGCCGATCACCAGCTTGTATTCACCGCTGACGAACGGCACGTGCTTGTATTCCAGCGTATCGCACATGAGCAAAATCGCATGCTCCTTCTTGCCCATCGCTACCGCAAATTGATCCATGATGCCGCACTGTACGCCGATGAACTCGTTCTCAGCCTTTTGCGACAGCAGCGCGATCTCCACTTTGTCCGTCGGCTGCCCTTCCATTGTGAGCAGGCCGTAAGCCGTCACCACTTCGATAGAAGCCGAAGAGGAGAGGCCGGAGCCGTTCGGAATTGCCCCGCTGTACAAAATATCGTAGCCGCCGACGGAAAGCCCCCGCTTTTGCAGCTCGCGGATGATGCCCTTCGGATAATTAATCCAATCGTCTTCAGCGCGGAATTCGACCTGCTGAATGGAAATATGCTTGCGCAGCGGAAAGTTGGTGGAAGCGAATCCCACCTGATCGTCCTCCCGTTTCCGGATCAGCATCGTCGTGCCGAACGTCAGAGCGGCCGGGAAAACGTAGCCTCCGTTGTAATCGGTATGCTCCCCGATCAGATTGACGCGCCCTGGCGCATGAAACGCCCGGATAGGATTGGAGCTATCTCCTCCGTACAGTTCGACAAACTGCTCCTGCAATGCTTTGACTTCCGTCATGACGGTTCACCTCGTAATGGATTTAAGAAGACACGTTCGATATAGTGAATTTCTGTAGTAAGCTTTGCCTCAAGTATAGCCCCGACAACCGGTTTTCACTATGGAGCGATGTCAGAACGACATGGAAAAATGTTAGATCATGAACGCGCAGACATCCCCGGTTGTGCTATACTGAACGTATCCGGGGCGATGCCCCAAAAGGAGGCGAGTCGCGCCGTGTCCGGGCCTGTCAAACGTCCCGATACCTACTTTGTCGTATCCAACCCGTACCCCGCGCCGGAAGACAGCCCTTTGACCGTCCTGTTCGCCGGCCACAGCCAGACGAAACCGGGTCATAAGCCCGGACCGAAGGTGGTCGATTATTATTTGCTGCATCATGTGTTATCCGGCAAAGGCACCTACGTCTGCCAGGGACAGACTTACGAGCTCGGCGCAGGAGACAGCTTCCTGATCGAGCCGGGCAAGCTGGTCAATTACATGGCCGATACGCTTGACCCGTGGCACTACCGCTGGGTCGCCTTCGAAGGACGGCTCGCGGAGCGCTTGCTGCAGGATACGGGCCTGAGTTCGCAGCAGCCGGTCGTGCATACCGGACGAAAGCGCTCGATCGGCGTCCTGTTCCGTCAAGTGCAGCTGGCGTTTCAACACCGCGGCGCAGGCGCCAATCTAGAAGCGAACGGCTGCCTGCATCTGCTGTTCGCCGAGTTCGCGGAAGCGCTTCGCCCCCTTCGCGCGGACGAGCCGGAGCAGGCAACTGCCGCCGGGCAAACGGTGCAGCGGGCACTGCAATATTTATCCAAGCAGTACGCGGAGCCGATCACGATCGAGCTGATGGCCGAGTCGCTCGGCTACAACCGCGCTTATCTCTCGACGCTGTTCAAGCGTCAGACCGGGCTGACGCCCGTGACGTTCCTGCTCCGGCTCCGGCTCGACAAAGCGCGCCATCTGCTGCGGGAGCGCCCGGAGCTGACCGTGGAGCAGATTGCGTCTTCGGTCGGTTTCCAGGACCCGCTGTACTTTTCGAAGCAGTTCAAGCGGCACTACCAGCTCTCGCCGACCGATTACCGCATCTCGCTGCTGCATCCCCCTGATTCCGGCGATTAAACGTCGGGCATGCGATTCACCGCGGGCGCCGCTAACGTCCGAGTCTCTATTCACCCCCTTTCGCAAGGGGCAGCATGAAAGCAATGCAGGCGCCTTGACCGACGCGGCTTTGCGCCCAGATCCGGCCCCCATGGTAGTCGATAATCTCCTTGGCGATGGCCAGCCCGAGGCCGCTGCCGCCGCCGGACGTGTTGCGGGACTTGTCTTTCTTGTAGAAACGGTCGAAAATATACGGCAAGTCTTCCGGATCGATGCCCGAGCCGTTATCCTGCACCTGCACGACAAGCGAATGCTCGTCCACGATAAAATGAAGCTGGATGAGCCCGCCACGGGGCGTATGCTTGACCGCATTGTAAATAACGTTGGTCAGCACCTGATCGATCCGGTCCACGTCGATTTTGACGATGGCCTGCCGGTGGGCTTCGGGCCGCAGCGAGTAGGCGACCGTCTCGAACTTGAGCCCGGCGCCGGCCAGCTCCAGCTCATAGCGCTCGTCGAAATAACGGATAAAATCGTCCGTGCTCACCGGCTGGATATCGAAATCCATCTGTCTAGCCTCCAGCTTCGAGAGCTGGAACAGATCGGCGATGAGCCGGTTCAAGCCCGTGATCCGGTTATGGATGAGCTTTAAATACTTTTGCTGCTGATCGGGCTGGGAGACAACGCCGTCGATGAGCGCTTCCACGTACCCTTGAATCAGCGTCATCGGCGTTCCCAGATCATGCGAGATATTGCTGAGCAGGTGCCGCCTGGACGTTTCCATCCGCGCCAAGTCGTCGTTCATCCGTTCCAAACTGCGGTTGATGCGTTCCAGTTCGGCGGTCCGCTCGCGAATTTTATGCTCCAGACCGGTGTTCATCTCGCGCATTTGCCGCGATAGCGTCTCCACTTCCACGTAAGCCTTGGCCGATTTGGCACTCAGGATAAATGAGGTCATGAATACACAGACAAGCAGCCCGTACGACGATAGCTCGCCAAGCTTGATCCACTGGTTATAGTACATGATGTCCAGCATCACCGTAGCGACGTAAGCGCCCGAGCCGATCGCGGCGAATAGCGCCCCGTCTCTTTTGCGAAGCACGGCGCGGCCCAGGCTGAACAGCAGGTAGCCGCTGGTGAACAGCGTAATGAGCTGGAACGCCGGCGTCGTATAGGTCACCCATGGGGGCGGAATCAGAAATGCCGCGGCCGAGAACGCCACGCCAAGCGCCAAAATAAGCCGGACGATGCCGGAGCGCACCTCCTGTGGGTAAAGCGAGTGCATGAACATAATCATGACGGGCACGCCCATGTAGAAGCATACGTACTCGATGCGCAGCTCCGTCAGCCAATGCACCTCGGGGACAAAATAATACATCACGCCTTCGCCCGCGAAGAAGGCCCGTATGCCGATCAATAAACAAAAAAGGCCGAAATAAAGCGATCCTCTCTCTTTGCGCCTCAGCGCAATCAATCCGATGTGATACAGCCCCATCGACAGCAGGCTTCCGACCACAAGCGTCTCGATCGCAAGCTCTCTCCGGAGCTTGCTGTCCAGCGCGCTCCATGAGCCGAGCTCGACCGGTTTCCAGATGCCCCCGAGCCGGTGATGATAATTGGAAACCTGAATGACGATATCGAGCGGCCCGCCCGTATGGCGGAACCGGATCAAATTCGGAGTATATTGAGGCTTGGAAGTCAGCATGTCTTCTCCGACCGTGCCGCTGCTTGCGACCGGCTCGCCGTTCACCCAAGCCTTGTAGGCCGTACGGATATATGGCAGCTTCAGCCCCAGATCGGAAGCGGGGCCATCCAGCTTCACTTTCAAGTGAAAGGTCGCATGACCCGAACCGCCGGGCTGCACGCCCTCTACCAAGACGCGATTCCACACCTCGGGGAGAGCAATCAAGGTCGCCCGCTCCCCTGCGGCATGCTCCGGGGAGGCCAGCTCTTCCGGCGTCATGAGGCGCATCCAGTGCATATCCCATTCGCCGTCCAGCCGGACCGTTCCATGGGATTCCAAGCCGTAGCCCTCCAGATCTATGACACCTTGAACGGCACGGGGCGCGGACTCCCCGGCAGCGGAACTATAGTAACTGATACCGGCAATCGCGGCGGCCAATAAAACTATGGAAATACACACCCAAAACCATTTATAATAGAAATAGTTTCTGGAAATCGATACCACTTTCTTTCCTGTTGCTCAAATGGGCTTCCTGCTAATATCGTACCTTAAACTGCATTATTTGGAAACCGGGATAAACGGCTCACCTTTGGAGGATTTCGGGACGTTTGTCGCTGCCATATCAGAATCCAGTATCGAGTCCGGCGGGATATGATTCTGATAGTTTCAAAGAAACATCATGTTTCGCCGCATCATCTTTTGGAGGAGAAATCGATGCCTGGAGAAAAAATACTCATCGTCGACGATGAAGCCGAGATTGTCGAATTAATCAGTCTTTATTTGCGTAAGGAGGGGTATGACGTACTGTATTCCGGAAATGGGGCCGAAGCGCTTGCCATGGTGCGGGAGCACCGTCCGGACCTGGTGATTCTCGACATTTTGCTCCCCGAAATGGACGGCATCGAAGTATGCCGGCAGATCCGGAAGTCCTATAATACGCCGATTTTATTTCTGAGCTGCAAAAGCGAGGATATGGATATCATTCTGGGGTTCAGCATCGGAGGGGACGATTACATTACGAAGCCGTTCAGTCCCGGCCAGCTCGTCGCCCGGGTCAAAGCGCATCTGCGCCGCAGCCAGCTGCTTGAGCAGCACAAGGAAGATTCCCAGTACCTGTCGTTTCCGGGACTGGAGATCGATCTGCTCAGCCGGACCGTGAAAGCAAGCGGCGGGCTCGTGCCGCTGTCTTCCAAGGAATTCGACCTGCTGCTGCATCTCGCCCGCTCACCCGGTAAGGTGCTCCCGCTCGAACAGCTGTATAAAATGACCTGGGGCGTGGACAGCAACGGCGACACGCGCACGCTGCTCGTTCACATCAGCAACCTGCGCAAGAAGATCGAGCCGAACCCCACCGATCCGAAGTACATCCATACCGTGCGGGGGATCGGCTACAAATTCAACGTGTAGCATAAAACTTACGGCTGATGCCCGATGGTACTCATCAGCTTGTCCAGCTCTTCCGGGGCCAGATCGCGCCACTGCCCTACCGGCAAACCGGCCAGCTTGATGTTCATAATGCGCACCCGCTTTAACCGGCGCACCTCGTAGCCAAAGGCGGCACTCATCCGGCGGATTTGGCGGTTCAACCCTTGCGTCAGCACGATCCGAAACGTCCGGTCGTCGATGCGGCTCACTTTGCACGGTTTGGTGACGGTTCCGAGAATCCGCACGCCGCTCGCCATTCCCTGCAAAAACATCGGCGTGACCGGTTTGTTCACCGTCACGATGTATTCCTTCTCGTGCTCGTGCTCGGAACGTAATATTTTGTTGACGATATCGCCGTCATTCGTAAGCAAAATCAATCCTTCGGAATCTTTATCCAACCGTCCGATCGGGAAAATGCGCTCGCGGTGTCCCACAAAATCCACGATATTGCCGCGGACGTGCCGTTCCGTCGTGCTGGTGATGCCTACCGGCTTGTGGAGCGCAATATAGACGTGCTTTTTCTTCTCGCTGATCGGTTTTCCGTCGATCCGCACGTCGTCTCCTTCGCTCACCCGGCTTCCGAGCTCGGCCAGCTGGCCGTTAATCGTGACGCGCTTTCCCTCGATCAGCTGATCCGCTTCGCGCCGGGAGCAAATTCCCGTTTCGCTGATATATTTGTTGATTCTCATCGTTCTCACTCCGCTTGTCCTGGCTTTATCGCTCCATTATACCATGCGGGTTTTTCGTTGCAAAAAATGAAAATAACTTTAGGAAAAGAGGCGAACATCGTATGATCGAAAACGCGGCAAAGCTCCCGGAGATGGAGCCTGTTCTGGTGGAGCACAAGGAATTGAAGCTGATCGGCATCCCGTGCATCGGCCTGAACGACATGGGAGGCAAGTATCGGCACGCCAAAGAAGCGCTGCTGTCCTCCGCCAAGCATTTGCCCCATATCGTGAATCCTCAAATTCATTACGGCCTGTGGCCGCACGGACCATCGCAGAGCCATCCGGATACGCACGTATACATCCTTTGCACGGAGGTCGAATCGTACGACGGCATTCCCGAATGGTTCCTGCACCTGACCGTCCCGGCGCACCGGTGCGTCGTCGTGGCGAATAAGGACGGGAACTTCGAGGCGGCCGGTCAAGCGGTCGAAGCGTATTTGCGCGAAAAGGGACTTCAAACAAGCGTCGGCGACCGTACCTACACGATATGCGAACGATACAGCTACGAAGGCGAAGGATTCGCACGGTACTCGCTTCCGCTCGTCGATTAAAGCCGCCTGTTGAACCGAACGCCAGCCCCCTTGCGCCTGCCATGCGCTTCTCCTGCCGGACAAGCTCCGGAAAAGCGAATTTGGCCGCATGGGGGTTTTACCGCTCCGGCGGGCTTTGCGGCTTGGAACCCTCGGCGCGCGGCGCACCGGCAACCGCTGTGTGCGGCTTAGCGGAGCCTTTTTTGGTAAACAAAGTGAAAAAGCCGCTGTGCGTCGTTACATTCATCGTTTTACCGTCCTTGACAAAAACACGGAGGGCCCCCACCTGCTCCTCTTTGTCTTCCTTCCACCCCCACTTGCGAATCTCGCTCGCGTAGAAGTCGGGAATACTTTCCTTTTCTTCAATACCTTTCATGTTATAGCGGACATAGACGACTCCCGGATTGGAGAACGGAACGTCCGATTTGCGAGCCTCCGCCGGCACGGGAAACTGCTCGTCGATGCTGGAGCCGACAAAGCTATTGTTATTGGAAAACGCGTACCCGTACACCAGAGCTGATAAAGTCACCGACACCATAAGAAATAAAATAATTCGCAGCGATCTGCCGCGCATACCAACACCCCCGGTTCTTCAATACCTATTCGAAAAAGAATGACGATAAAGTGCCGTACAAAGTTTCAACCTGTCCGGAACTGTGTAATAAGTGGGTACACAGATGCGTCACGCCGTCCGGCGGAAAATAACGAATCGAGGAGTGTTGCCCTATGACCCGTAAAAAAACGCTGCCGTCGATCACCAAGCCCTTCTCCCACGTGCACGCTACGCTCAAAACGATGGGATTCACCGAACTGCCGTCCCGGGAAGGAAGCACGTACGAATTGACATTTCGTGATTCCGCTTCGCTGCAGGAATTTCCGTACCGTATCTATACGCACACACAGGAGAACGGCCAGACACGCGTTGACTTGAACGAGGCCGGCTTCGTTGCGCAGCAAAATATACCCGTTTCGGCAGCCGCCGCTGCCCAAGAGATGTTGGCGGAGCTTCAGCAATATATGGAATACGGCCCGGCCAAGACAAAGCCAACCGAATCGACGCCCATCGGCAAAGCGATGAACGGCAAGATGGCCAACAACGAGAAAGAGGTTCGACAGCTTGGCAAGGTGATGGCAAGCCTCCCAACGAATTCGCAGGTGATGGAAAAGGGCATGATGCCGGACCCTCTGCAATGAGATCGCCCGATAGCGGATTGCTTGGAGCTTCCTTCAGAGGCTCCTGAGCTTGTTGAGAAAGTGGTCAGTTAAGGTAATAGAGGTGTTACGAGAGGGTGGGGTACCTACTTCCGGTCGCTGTTGTCGGCGGGAAATTTTGATTAAAGCCGCTTACAGCGGATATTTCCCGCAGACAAAGGCGAACGCTATCGCTCCTCCAGTAGATACCCCACCTGCGTATTTATCTCTATTTTTATATTAGCCACATTCTCAACAACCTGTTGGAGCTTCCTTCGGAGGCTCCTTTTTTGCTTGTCCACCTGCCGAAACAAGGCGTCCGGCTCGAATATTATTAGCATTGATTATTTTGCGCTAAAGCGGCGAACATTCCGTGGCGACAAAAAGGGGGACCATCTGCCATGAGCTTATTCCGGATGTTTCGTTGGAGGCCGAAAGCAAAGCCTGGCACGGGCTCCTCGCCGAAACGCGAGGGGCAGTCGTATAGAGCCTCCGGCGGAGGAAGCCGCGCGGCGGACGAAGCGCGGCAGGCGGCCCGGTCCACGTGGCGCAGAGCCGGCAGTGCGGGGCAGGATGATCCGAGCCGCAGACAGGCGGCAGGCGATTTCCGCCCTGCGTCACGCGAGGCACGGGAGCCTGTACCGGGTGATGGTGGCGGAGCAGCGGCGCGGAAGGAACGGGCAAATGCGGCGACCGATAACCGTGCTGCGGCACGAGAGCCTGCGCCGGACAGCGGCGGTACGGCGGCGCGAGAGACGAAGAAGGCGCGCCGGTTACGGGGACGGCGGTGGCTGTGGACGGCAGGGCTGCTCTGTTTTGCGGCCGGGGCAGCCGGTCTTGGCGCTGCCGCCGTATGGGTACGCGGTCTGGACATCAGCAAGCTGGAGCATCCGCTCCCCGAGCCGAGCTTCGTCATGGACGCCGGGGGGAAGCCGGTATCGCAGCTGTCCTCCTCCCGAATCGTCCCGGTGCCGCTCGGCCAAATTCCGCTGGATTTGCGGAATGCCGTCGTTGCGGTAGAAGACCGGCGGTTTTACGATCATGCCGGCTTCGACGTGTGGTCGATCGGCCGCGCGCTGATCCGCGACTTGAAAGCCGGAGCGCTGGAGGAAGGCGGCAGCACGATCACGCAGCAGCTTGCCAAAAATTTGTTTCTCGACTCGGACAAATCGTTCAACCGCAAATTCAAGGAGCTCGGCTACGCGATAAAAATCAACTTTGCTTACAGCAAAGACGAAATTTTGGAGCTGTATCTGAACAGCATTTACTTCGGCGAAGGGCGCTGGGGCATCGAAGGGGCGGCGCAGCAATACTTCGGCAAATCCGTTCAGCAGCTGACGCTTGCCGAATCGGCCGTGCTGGCCGGTCTGCCCAAAGCTCCTTCGCTCTACTCTCCAGTGCGGCATCCGGACAAGGCGCTGGAGCGGCGAAATCTCGTGCTGTCGCTGATGAAGGAGCAGCATTTCATCAGCGCCGCCGCCTACGACAAGGCCGTCGCCGAGCCGATTGCGCTTAAGCCGAACAACGGAGAGTCGCTGAAGGGGCGGCACCCTTCCTATGTCGACTACGTCATGGACGAAGCCGAGAAGCTCTACGGCTTCACGGAGCAGCAGATTTTGACGCTCGGCCTGCGGATTCATACCGCGATGGACCTTAAGGTGCAGCAGGCGGCGGAAGAGGTGTACCGCATCGATGCGCTCTTCCCGCAAAGTCCTCCCGACCGCCTGGTGCAGAGCGGAGCGGTCGTTCTGGACCAGCGAACCGGCGGCATCCGCGCGATCGTCGGCGCGCGAGGGGATCAGACCTACCGCGGTTTCAACCGCGCCACCGAGCTGAAGCGGCAGCCCGGCTCGTCGTTTAAGCCGCTGGCGGTCTATGGGCCTGCGCTTGAGCTTGGCTATACGCCGGAGTCGATCTTGTATGACGGGCAGCTCGATATTTCCGGGTACCGTCCCAAGGATTGGGACGGACAGACGAGGGGGCAAGTCTCGCTTCGGGAGGCCGTGATGCGTTCGTGGAATATTCCGGCGGTCTGGCTGCTGAATGAAATCGGCATCGACGCCGGGATGAATTATGTGCGTAAGGCCGGGATCGCTCTGCCTTCGGCGGACCGCAACTTGAGCCTCGCGCTCGGCGGCTTGTCCGAAGGCGTCTCACCCTTGCAGATGGCGCAGGCGTACGGCGCCATAGCCAACGAGGGCGTGATGCAGAACGCCCACGCCATCACCAAAATTACGACCAAGGACGGCCTTACGCTCGTCGAGGCCAAGCCGCAGCCGACCAAGCTGACGGAGCCGGTCTATGCCTATACGCTGACAAGGCTGCTTCAAGAGACCGTCGCGCAGGGAACAGGGATAGCTGCCGCACTCAGCGGCCGTCCCGCCGCAGGCAAGACGGGGACGACGCAGCTGCCCGCAACGGCCGAATTCGAGGCGATCGGCCGGAACGGCGCTAAGGACGCCTGGTTCGTAGGCTTCACCCCCGAGCTGACGGCCGCCATCTGGCTTGGGTACGATCAGACGGATAAGACCCATTATTTGACGACATCCGGCGGAGCGGTGCCTGCTCAGCTGTTTCGGGAAATCATGACCCGAGCGCTGAAGGATGTCCCGGTGACGGATTTTCCGGTACCCGAAGAAGTGCGCCGGGCCATGGAGGAGGCGCAGCTGCGCTCACCGCTCGGAAGCGACGGACGCGCGCCGGAAACGGGGGAACCGCAGGAGCGCGGCGGCAAGCCGGAAACGCACCGTCCCGGCTGGTTAAGAAAAAAACAAGATAATTAAGCCCATTTTTTAGATGGATAAGTGCCCAATTCCTCCTCTCTGACATATGGTGGAGTATGTTCCAATCAGAGAGGAGAAATCAAATATGTCTCAAGAGACGATAATCGAAACTGAAACAGCGGGGGAGATCGACTACATCCGTCCGCATCATCCGCATCATTTCCCGCATCCCCACGGCTTCCATCCGCATGGCTTTCATCCGCATGGCTTCCATCCACATGTCTTCCACCCCCACGGATTCCATCCGTTTGGATTCCATCCGCACCACTTTCCGCATCATCATCCACATCACCATCATCATATGCATGGGCATCATTTTTACCATCATGCTCGCTGGGTACAAGATCCTTGGTCCGGCGAATGGTACCTCGACTAAAGAAAGACGACGTAACAACAAAGGACGGTTTGCATTAAGCAGACCGCCCTTTGTTCATTTCAACGGCTATCGCGCCGCCGCTCTTAAGCCCCGCTTCCGGAAATCGACACCGTACGGCGCGTAAACAGAAAAACAGTGGATACCAACGCGACCAAACTGACGATAAACCCGTACAGGAACAGCTGGTGGATGCCGGTCATAAAAGCCGGCGCCGACGTCAGAAGCGCGCCCATAATCGTAACTCCGGCCGCCGTGCCGATATTCCTCGAGAAGACCTGCAGCGACGTGGAAATCCCTTTTTGATCGGCGGCGACAAGCTGCTGCACCCCGATGACCGATACGGTATAGAGCAGCCCGTACGCCAGTCCTTGCACCACCATGATCGCATTGACGTACCAGAAGCCCCCTTGGTCCGGCAAAAACAGCAGCAGCAGCCCGGACAGCACCAGCAGTACGTTGCCGGTAAACAGCAGCGGCCGGTAGCCGTAGCGCAGCACCCATTTGCCGGCCGGGACGCCTACAAGAATCCATCCGACGGACATGCCGAGCAGCGACAGCCCGCTGACGAAAAGCGAGTAACCGTGCTGCTGCAAATAAAACGGAATGTAGCTGGACGTGCCGAACAGCGCCGCACACGTCAAGAAGCCGTTCAGGTTCATCCAGGCGACCGAGCCGTTCTTAAGCAGCGCCATCGGCATAATCGGTGAAGGATGCCTCCGCTCGTTATACACGAACAGCAGCAAAAACAACACACCGCCCGCCGTATACAGCAAAAAGCCCTCGCTCACCACCGTATTGAACAGCAGCAGCCCGATGCCGAGTCCGAACCAGAGGGCTCCCCAGTAGTTAATCCGGCTTTTGCGGGCCTCGTACACTTCCCGGTATGGCACAAGCAGCAGCAGCGACGCCAGACAAATCGGAATATTGATATAAAAAATCCACCGCCAGCTCAAATGCTCGATGAACAAGCTGCCGAGCAGCGGCGCCAGCACCGACGAGATGCCCCACATGCCCGTGAAGAACGCCTGGATTTTGCCCCGCGCTTCCACCGGGAATAAATCCCCGGCGATAATAGCCGGGAACGCAATCATCGCGCCCGCGCCGAGCCCTTGGAGCCCCCGGTACAGCACAAGCTGCAGCATGGTCACAGCCGTACCGCACAGTACGGACCCGAGCAAGAAGACCAAAATGCCGACCGACAGCACTTTTTTGCGTCCGAACAAATCCGAAAGCCTGCCGCTGAGCGGCGTCACGATCGTACATAAAATCATATAAGAAGCGAAGCTCCACGCATACAGCTTCACATCCCCGAGCTCCTCCGCGATCCGCGGCATCGTCGTATTCATGATCGTCGTATCCATCGACGAAATCAGCACGGCAAGCACGATGCTCGCCATCACGGCCAAGCGGTTCCATTTCATGCGGTTCCTTCCTCCTTCATCGTTTCACCGTGTTCCCGGAACAGTAGCTTCAATATAACACAGCGGCGTGATACCGAGCCATGTTTTTTGCGTTTTTTTCCAGCTCTGTTTCCATTGCCTTCCACGCATGCAGGGGTTTCCCGAAGGGAATTCTAACCGGGAAATCGATATTATCCCATACAGGAGGCCCAACGCCCGTGAAAATCGAAACGACCGATTACCAAATCGCCCCGCTTCTCGAGCAAGAAAAAGTCATCGATATCATTCAACAGACGGAAGCTCGATTAGCTGAACTGACCGGTAATCCGATTACGCTAATTGCCTATTCTAAGACGGAAGGAGAGAAGTAATTGTGACCGGCAAGAAAGAAGAGGCGCGGCGGCCCCACGAGCCGTCCATCGCCCCGGGCATGAATACGCACGATCCTTTGGAGGAAAAGGCGACAGAGGAAGAAGTGCGACGCGGAGACGCCACTCTCGTCTCCCGTTTGTATTTGGACCGGACTCCCGAGGACTAGAGCGGTTAGAGGAACGCGGAAAAAAAGCAGCCCGTCGGAGCGTTAATCATCTCCAGACGGGCTGCCGTTGTGTAGGCGGTGAAAGCGGAAGCCCTTCGATCAGTCGTCATCCTCATCGTCGTGCTTATCGCGGCTTTTCGCTTTTTCCTTTTCTTTCTCTTTCTCCTTATTCTTGCCTTTGCCATGCTCCTTGTCCGCTCCGTGACCGTTAGACTCCGGCTTCCCGGCCTGTAGGGGAGGCGTACGGACGACTTTGGCGTCTTCTTTCCACTTCACGTCGATCTTCCAATCCGGCGAATCGTCCTTGAGCTTAAACTGCGCCGCCAAGCGCTGCTTGAGCGCCTTCTCCCAAGCTTCTTTCTCCGAAGGCAGCCCCTGCATCAGCAGAAGAAGCAGTTGCTCCGCCTGCGCTCCGTTCAGATGAACGACCGCGCGATCTTTGGTTTGGATATAAACGTCGGCCTCATCGCCCTTGTCCGTCTGCTCCTGCTTTACCTTCAAAGCCAGCTCCCGGCTTTTCAACTCCAACGACAGCCGCTCCCAAGGCCAGCTCCCGTTTACCGCCGGCTTAGCCGGTTCCGCGGCAACCGCACGGTCAGCCGAAACCGAAGTCGAGGCCGCAGACGTATGCGCCGGACCGGCCGGCGGCACGGCGGACGTGCTGCCGGAAGGCGCAGGCGCGGCAGACCCCTGCGATGCGCCGGAGCCTTGCGCCGGCGCCGCGTTCGGCTCGGCGGCCGGCGGGGCCGGGCTCTGCGGCGCAGCGGTTTGTTCGGGTGCCGCCGCCTTAATGTAGGCGGCTTGATTTTTGCTGTTCAATATAATGTCCAGCGAATCGCCCGGCTTCAAATCGGTGATCGCCGCTTTCTGCAAATTGCGGTATACCCATACGTCCGCAGTCAGCGGATAAGTTTTTTCCGTTCCGTCGTAAGACACTTTGATTTGTTTGCTGCCGTCCGCCAAGCCGACGAACCGCCCTTTGGCTTCCGTCGATATTTCTGCCGATACGGGCGCATCGCCCACCCAAGTGACACCATAAACCAGTCCGCCCAAAAGCGCGGCTGCAATAACCCACACGACCGTTTTTTTAAGTTTCCCCATCGTTTCTCTCCCCCTGTAACAGGCCATGAAAGCTATCGCCCGCGGTTTTTCGAACAGAGTTCGATATAGGGTTCGGGCTTTCATGCCATTTTCAGGGGATGCGGACCCAACCAGGCCTTCAGACCAGGTCCCAACGGTTGGCATACGCTTGCAGCCGGGGATGCGTGGCCGGGCTTCCCTCCTCGCTCACGAACCAGCGGATTTTCTTGATCCACGTCTCGAACGACTCGTAGCCTGCGAGCAGCTCGGCTGTCGTCCCGGTCACCCAAACGAAATGGGGAGCGGCGTATTTCTCTTCCAGAAACCGGAAAGCAGTGTCTGCGGGAGTGTATTTCTTACGCTTGCCCTCGAACGGTTCGACGGCATAGTCGACATCCGTATCCGAAGCGGCGAGCAGCGCCTGCAGCGCTTCGACCCTTTGGTAGTAGGGAGCTACGGAACGCCGTTTCTCCATGCGCCGGACCGTCTCCTCGTGCAGCGGGTAAAACACCGCCTTGGCGATGCCGCGCCCGCTCGCCAGCGCAAGGACGCGTGCAAGCTCCTGCTCCGTGTAATCCTCGAACGCATCGTAAATCCATAAGCTTCCGCGGACCATATCGCGCCCATTCGGCGGTTCGTACCCGAACGGAACTTGGCTCGTCTGTCTTGCCATCCGGCATCTCCTCTCGTCGCTTGCAGAAATGGGTTTTCACTTAGTATGCCTTTCGGAAAAAGAGAATATTTTCCGGGCAGACTGCGCACGTTAAGCATGAACTGACGATATTAACCTTATCCCGAAAGGAGGAAACGGCATGTCGGAAAATAAAAAGCACGACGGCAATTACGAAAGCACGGCTTCGATGAAAGCCGAAAATCAAGATATGGAATTCGTCAACGATACGCTCAATCAGGTGAAAACGACGGTCAATCAGATCGGAGCCACCCAGAAAGAGAAGGAGTAATCCGGCTCGCTGTGCCGCTAGCCGCGTACGGCGAGCCAAGTCTCCCGCACAGGCTGCCATGCTTCCAGCTTGGCAGCCGGCGACATGGCCCGCGCCGGACTCGACGACGGCAGCAGCGTATAGCTCCTGCCGTCGTCCGCGGCCCCCTTCATGACCTGCCTGCGGTACAGGTCCGCCGCCGTGCTGCCGTTGAAGAAAACATAGCGGATGCCCGGATACGCCGCGTAGAACCGCGCGAAGTCGTTGGCCTCCGGGCGGCGAATCGCCGTGTCGAGACTGCCTTCGCGCTCGCAGGCCTCCAGCACGTCCCACAGCGCTACGCCGCGGGATAACGCAAAGCGAAGCCGCTCATCGTATGCCGCAGCCGGCTCCCCGCCGTCCAGCAGCGCGTAAAGAAGCGGCCAGAAGCCGTTGCGCGGATGGCCGTAATACTGCTGCGCCCGTAAGGACGCCTCCCCCGGCATCGATCCGAGAATCAGCAGCCGGCAGCGCTCATCCGCGACCGGCGGCAAGCCGGTCAAGCGGGGACGTTCCTTATCTGCTGCCATCGATGCATCGCCTCCCGTTCATTCGTTTCACACCCAAGTAGCCTCATTGTAGCACAGCCACTCCAACACAGACACACAGCGAAGCCAAAAGAAAAACCGCAGGACGCGGTTATATTTTGAACCGTCCTGCGGTTTGCTGAAGCTCGTCCGCCGCCTTCCGAAGCTGTTCGGCTTCCCCGGACGCCTGACCTGCAAGGTCGAGCTGACCGGCGGATGCCGTCGCCGCCCGCAGCGTCTGCTCCGAGGCGCTGCCTGCGATGCGTGCCATCTCCTCGATGCCGGCCGTCACCTCCTCGGTGCCGGCGGACAGTTGCTCGGAGGCGGCCGATATTTCCTGGATTTGTGCCGTGATGCCCTGCGCCATCGTCAAAATCCGCTCGAAGGCCGCGCCGGCCTGCCCGACTTCCCCGACACCTTTCTCCACCTCGCGGCCGCCCTTTGCCATCGCAGCTACCGCCGAAGCCATCGAGGCCTGTATGTCTTCGATCTGCTCCTGAATGCGCTGCGCCGACGCCTCGGACTGCTCGGCCAGCTTGCGCACCTCGCCGGCGACGACCGCAAAGCCTCGGCCGTGTTCTCCGGCCCGGGCCGCTTCGATCGCCGCGTTCAGCGCGAGCAGACCCGTCTGGGACGCGATGCCGGATATGGCGCCAGCCATCTCCTGCACCGACTGCATGCGGCCTTCCAGCTCCCTGATCGCTTGGCCGACCTGCTGCGCCGACTGACGCATCGTCCCCATCTGCTCCATGGCTCCAACCGAAGTGCGGTTGCCTGCTTCGGCCTCCTGCACCATCGCGAGCGACGCCTCCGTGACGTGGGCCGACGCCTCGGCGATGCGCTGAATGCCCGCCGCCATCTCCTCCATTGCCTTGGCGCTGTCCCCGGCGCTGACGGCTTGGCTTTCGGCGCCCGCCGCCAGTTCGTCCAGCGTATGCGCAATCGCCTCCGAAGCTTCGCGGGATTGCACGGCATGCGCCGCCAGCTGGTGCGAGCCGTCCGTTACCCGAAGGGAAAGAGCATGCATTCCCTTCATCATTTGCTGCAAGTGGGCGATAAACCGGTTGATCTCCCCGGAAAGCCGGCCCATCTCGTCCTTGCCTTTTACGGCAAGGCGATAGGTCAAATCCGCTTCCTGCGAGTTGAGATTGGCCGTCGCATCCAGCACCGCCTGAAGCTTGCGGGCGACGGAAAACTTCGACAGCACGAACAGCAGGCCAAGCACAACAAGCAGCACGATCAGAAGCTCTGCGGCGACCGTGAGCTGCTGCTGGGCGATCAGCGCGTCCGATTTTTCCTTATTGAGCGCAACGCGAACCGCCCCCCAATGCTTGCCCTCGAAGAAAAGCGGGTAAGACATGTCCCACGTCTCGACGACCCGTCCTTCCACGCTTCGCGGGTATTTTTGCAGCAGCACATCGGAAGTGTCCTTGTACGCCGCGGCCGCATAGCCCGTTGGGTCGTTAAATACGCGATTGGCTCGGTATTTCTGGCTAAGCCGCCCCTCCGCTCCCCAGCGGTCCTTCGAAGACTCGCCTTGCGGGCTGTAGCTGCTGTTGTGCGTCGCGATGAAGCCGACCGCGTCCGGATTCGCCGAGTAGGCGATCGGAACGGCGAACACGATCTGCGGGTCGGTCAAAAATCCGTCGACCAGCGCCTGCCACCGCTCGTCCGTATAAGCGCCGTAAGCGCTCGTATATTTCAGCTCGTATTGCGCGAGCGGGATGTCTTGGCCGTCGAATCGTTTCTGCTTCGCCGAAGCGTATTCCTTATCCTTCGACCGCTTCTCCGCTTCCTCGCGGCTCGCGGCGATAGGCTCCAGCCGGTCGTCGAACAATCGGGTCCGAAGTTCTTCGCCGGACAGCTTCGTGCCGTCTTGCAGCGTCACCCCGGTACGCAGATCCGACTCGGTCAGGCTCTGCAAGCTTTTGGATAACGATATGGCCATCGTCCGTCCTTTGTCGAACAACGAAGCTTCCGCATGGCGGCGAATGATGCTGCTTTGATAAGCGAACACCACACCCATTAAGAGCAGGAGCACCAGGCTGCTGTACACCATAAATCGGCCCGTTAACGAATGAAGTGGATTTCTCATGATACAAGCACCTCGGTTCTCAGTTTTTTTACAATCCATGGTTGGAACCATATTCCAATTGGACATTAACCTCCATTGTACTACGGAAACTAGGAGAAAAGTTTCACAAGAAGCGAAGAAGTTTTGTCGAATTTTAGGACATATGCATGGAAAAGGACAAAAAAAGAGAGAAAGCCCCACTTATGTCATGGGACTCCCTCTCTAATTAAAATTTACAGCTTCAGCCAAGGTCCAGCTTATCCTGCAACGCCCGTTCCAAGTATGGCTCCGCCTGCAGGAAATTCCGGAATCCTTGGTACTCCTCCGCCAACTTGACCCGTTCGGCGGGTTTCGGCGGTTGGCCGCTGCGAACCGCCCGGATTAAAATATTTTTCGGCGTATGCTCCAGGTCGATAAATTCAAGCAGCTGCGTCTTGTAGCCGACCAGCTCGAGCAGCTTCGCCCGGATCGCATCCGTGGCCAGCGCGGAAAACCGTTCCTTCAAAATGCCGTGCTGCAGCAGCGGGCCGAGCACGTCGCTTCGCACCTGCCGGAACAGCTCATGCTGGCAGCAAGGCACGGACAAGATGACCGAAGCGCCCCAGCGGACCGCCTTCTCCAGCGCCGCATCGGTCGCCGTATCGCAGGCATGCAGCGTCACGACCATGTCGACCTGCCGCAGCTCGTCATACTTGGCGATGTCGCCGACAAGGAACCGCAGCCCGTCATAGCCGAGCTTCTCCGCAAGCGCGCTGCAGTGCCGGATCACATCCTCCTTGAGATCAAGGCCGACGACGCGCAGGTCGAAGCCCTGCATCTCCTTCAGAAAATGATACATCGCAAACGTCAAATACGATTTGCCGCAGCCGAAATCGACGATGGTGAGCGTCCGATCCTTCGGCAAATGCGGCAAAATATCGGCGATCATTTCGACAAACCGGTTGATTTGGCGGAACTTGTCGTATTTGGGGGCAAGCACCTTCCCCTGTGCGTTCATAATTCCGAGCTCGATCAAAAAAGGAACGGGAACGCCTTCCTCCAGCACGTAGTTCTTTTTCCGGTTATGGACAGGCGCTCCGCCCACTGCTTGCTTGGTCGACGGCTTGCGAAGGACGCCGATCTTGCCCTTCTTGCTGATCAGCACCTGATAGTCCGCTTCGCCCGTCTGCAGCAGCCCTTGCCGGAACTGCTCGGCAAGCATCGCGTTCAGCTTCGCCTCCGCCGCTTCCGGCGCCAAATTCTCATGCAGCACCTTCGGCCCGCAGAAGGAGCTGAATTGATAATTCAAAGCCCCCTTGAGCTGTACGGGCTTCACCGTCACCTTCGTGCAGCCGTCCGGATCGCTTCGCCGCACCTGGCTCAGCGTCGCTTGGATCAGCGTCCCTTCCTGAAACAATCGGCCCGTCAATTCCGTCAATTCCCGCTCTTGCATCCCGCTTCACGTTCTCCAATCCGTTAGTTCATGATTTAAATTCCGGTATCAACCGGATGATTTTATCGTCGTCCTTCTGCGGCTGGCCGCGGCCGTCCCGGTTGTTCGTCAGCACATAGAGCGAACCGTCCGGCGCTTCCGCCACCGTCCGGAGCCGGCCCAACTCGCCGGCGAGCAGCGGCTCGACGGAATGGGCGCTCTTGCCGTCTTGCGCCAGCACGATGTGCAGCACCTGCGTCCCGCGCAGATTGGCGACCAGCAGGTGGCCTTTCCACGGTCCGCGGCTGACGAAGGTCATGCCCGACGGCGCCCACGTGACGTCGCGGCTGTGCACGACCGGCGCTCTTAGCGGTCCCAGCCCTTTTTTCCCGGTATCGGCCGGCTTGATCTCGGTCTCGTCGCCTTCGACGAGAGGCCAACCGTAGTTGGCCCCGGCCTCGATGAGATTGATCTCGTCGTGAGCCGTCTGGCCGTGCTCGGAGCTGTACAGCCGCTTCGTCTCCGGATGCCAGGCAAGCCCTTGAGGGTTGCGGTGGCCGAGGCTGTAGACCGGCGAGCCGGGGAACGGATTGTCCGGCGGCACGGAGCCGTCTTTGGCGATGCGGAATATTTTGCCGGCGAACTTGGCCGCATCTTGAGCAGCCGGGCGGTCGTCGGCATCTCCGTTCGTAATATACAGCACGCCGTCCGGCCCGAACTTCACCCGCCCGCCGTCGTGAATCCGGTTGCCCGGCAGGTTATCCAGCAGCACTTGGTCGAGAACGGCTTTCCCGCCCTGCTCCTTCAGGCGGACAACCCGATTGACCGGCCGTTCGTCTTGGACGTACGTATGATAGGCATAAATATAGCCGTTGCGTGCAAATTGCGGATCGAGCGCGAAGCCAAGCAGCCCCGCTTCCCCCTGCTTGTACAAACTGCCGTTCACTTGAAACACCGGCTCCGCGATCAGCTTCCCCTTGTCGATGACGCGCAGCGCACCGCCGCGCTCGGTAAAGAAAATACGGCCATCCGGCGCAAAATCGATTTCCCACGGCACGGCCAATCCTGCAGCTACGGTTTCCCGATTATAAGGAAAGGCAGCTTTGGACGCTTCGCCCGGAGACGGGGCGGAAGGTGCCGTGCCCGAAGCAGGGGCTGCCTGACGCTCCTCCTCGCAGCCGGCAAGCAGCAGCGCAAGAAGCAGTCCCGCTGCGGTACGCAAAATCGTTCGATTCATAGGGCCAGAGCCTCCATCCCTTTTCATCCCATTATACCCAAACGGCGCAAGGAAAAGCGACCTGTCCGAACCATATTTCATTCTGCTGCTTTATTTATTGTGGAACCACGCGACAAGCAATGCGGCAAAAGCAATGAGCAGATTGATCCAGCCGGGGTAGAGCTGCTTGTTGAGCAGCCGCTCTTTTTCAATCCGTTCGAGACGTTCGTCGCGTGCACGCAGCATCTCGTTCAATTCCATTCGGGATATATAGTTACCATGCCACTTATCCAGCTTTTCTTCCATGCGCGTGACGGCGACTTCGATATTCTCGAGCCGGGTTTCAACCTTCGTTAACCGTTCCCCGTCTTTATACGAATTCGCGTTCATTGTTTTTGTCACTCCTTTGCTGGGCAGCGCCGCGAGCGGTCTGCCGACTGGGTTCCGCTCTACAGTATATGCGACAAGCCTCCCCGCCGAAGCGACGATTACACAGCGGCTGCGGGTAATCAGGCCTCAATTTACAAAAAAAGGCACGGCTTCCTGCGCCATCCGCAAGTCGCCATGCCCCCGGTCCGGGACGCTATTTTCCCAAAAACGATTCCAGCATCCAAACGTGCTTCTCCAGCTCGCTGTGGATCGCAAGCAGCATATCGCCGGTCGTCTCGTCGTCCGCCGCTTCGGCAATCGCCATCCCTTCCTTCAGCTCCCCAATCAGCGTTCCGAAGTCGTTGGCGATGGAACGGACCATCTGCTCGGCATTCTCGCTGCCGGAAGCTTCGTGCAGGGTCGTTTTCTCCAAAATTTCTTTCATGGTGGCGACCGGCTGCCCTTTGAGCGCCAGCAGTCGCTCGGCCAAATTGTCCACGTGAAGGGCCGCCTCGTTATACAGCTCTTCAAATTTCGCATGCAGGGTGAAAAATTGCGGCCCCTTCACATACCAATGGTAATTATGGAGCTTGATGAACAGCAGGCTCCAGTTCGCTATCTGGGTATTCAGCACTTCCGTTAAGCTTTTGGACATGGGTCGTTCCTCCTTGGATCGCGTTCTTTTCCAGCTTATCCCTAGTTAATATGAAAAACTGAAGCCGCTTTTATACATACCACCGAAGGAACTGGCTAGGGGGCATTCGCGGCGATGGGCTCAGCCGGTACCGCAAACCGGACATAGAATGCCGTGCCCTCCGGTCCGGTCTGCCACGTCAGCTTCGCTCCGTGCCGGGCAGCAATACTGAAGCAGACCGCCAGACCGAGCCCCGTCCCCCGCTCCTTCGTCGTAAAGAACGGCGTCCCGACCTTGGCCAGCACGTCCTTGTCCATGCCGTGGCCCTGGTCGCTGACCTCCAGCACGACCTCCGACTCTTCCGTGTAGGTGGCGATTTCGAGCCGTCCTCCGGCGTCCATCGCTTCGAGCCCGTTCAGCGCGAGATTCAATACCATCTGCCGGATCTCCTTCTCGTCGAGCTCCAGCTCGGGACACGATTCGAGCCGCAGGTGAAGCTGTTTATCGGCCAGCGTCGCCTCCGCTTGAATGAGCGGACCGATGGCCTCGATCACCTGAGCCAGATTTTGCGGGCGGCGGTCGGTGGTCTTGTTTTTGGCCAGCGCCAAAAACTCGCTGATAATCCCGTTGGCGCGGTTCAGCTCCTCCACCATGACGTCGATAATGTCCTTGGGCGGAAGGGTTTTCTTCGCGCGCATCAGTTGGAGAAAGCCGCGGACGGTCGTCATCGGATTGCGGATTTCATGCGCGATACCTGCCGCCATCTCCCCGATCATATGCAGCCGGTCCAGCCGCGCAATCTCCCTCTCCAGCGCCACCCGGTCCGTAATATCCGTAATGACCGCCAGCACACACGGCACATCCGGCGTCTCAATGATCTCCGTGGACAACAGCCCCGTCCGCCGCTCGCCCGCCTTCGTCACATACTGTACCTTCACGTCCGTCACCGTATCGGCGAAATCCACGGGGACCGTCTCGACCAGCCCTTCGTCCGAGATGAGCGTCATCTGCAAATTGGCGGTTCCCGACGTCATTTCTTCATACGTATATCCCGTATGCTTCATCCAGCTCTCGTTGACGTCGAGATACGTCCGGCCGCTTAACGACTGAATCGCCATCAGACAGGGCGTCGCCTGAAAAATCGTATAAAACCGCTCCTGCGATTCCCGGGCATCCTGCTCCATGCGCCGCCGCTCGTTCGTATCCTGAATATATAAGCTGATGCCGAGCGACGACGGGAAAGCCCGTACCTCGACCCAGCTATCCGTCAGATTCGAATAAAATTCCGCTCGCTGCGGCGCTTGCTCCAAGGCTGCGCGCAGAAACAAATCGTAGCACTTCGAGCGCTCCACCGGCGCATAATCCCAGAACGGCCGGCCGAGCGCCTGCTCCTTCACGATGCGGAGGCGCTGCTCGGCCGAACGGTTCATGTAGACGATCGCCCCGTCGTGGTCAAGCGCGTAAAACGCGTCCGTGATGCTCTCCAAAATATCGTTGATCCGGTCATACGACCGCAGCAGCTGCTCGGTTACCTGATGCCGGCGCCGGATTTCCGCCTGAAGCCTTCCGTTGGCTTCGCGCAGCGCATACGTGCGCTGCTCTACGGCTTGCTCCATGCGAATATATTGCATTTTGCGTTCGGTCACGTCGCGAACCGAGCAGACGTAAATCGGCCGGTCGCCGATACAGGCGCTTCCGATCTGCAGCTCGGCGGGGAACGTCCCGCCGTTGCGGCGCACGGCCGTAACGTCCGTCGCTTCCCTCGTGCCGCAATCCGGCAGCAGGGAGCCGCTTTCCCCCGAGCCGAACAGCCGCTCGGTGTACGGCACCACCAGCCACACGGGCTTCCCGATCAGCTCTTCCGGGCCGTACCTGAACAGCGGTCGCACGGCAGGATTGGCCGACAGGATCGTTCCTTCCGCATCGACGGTCAAGAAAGCATCGGTCGACGTCTCGCTGATGGCCCGGGCCATCGCTTCCATCCGCCGAAGCTTATCCGTATTGTCCAGAAGCCGGGCATGCGCCTGCTCCAGGTCGATCGTGCGCCGGGTGATCAGCTCCTTTTGCGCCTTAAGCTGCTCCCGGTCCCGGTAGATGCTTGCGAACTGCTTGACCTTTACTTTTAATACAACCGGCTGCACGGGCTTGAATATAAAATCGATCGCTCCGATTTCATAGCCTCGTACCATGTGCTCCGTCGCTTGACTGAGCGCCGTAACGAAGATTACGGGAATCGACCTGTACCGCTCTTGCGATTTCAGCATGCGAACGGTTTCAAAGCCGTTCATTCCCGGCATTTCAATATCCATCAGAATCAAGGCGAAAGACTCCTGCATCACTTGCCGCAGCGCTTCCTCTCCGGAATTGGCGGTGGCGATGCGATAATCGGGAGATTGCAGTATGGAAGACATAGCGAGCAAATGTTCCGGCCGATCGTCGACAATCAGTATATTCACTTGCGGTTCAGCCATATGTATACTCTCCTAGGGTCCGGTTATTATCCTATATCCTTACATTTTTCGCTAGCCGGACATTCTTCTCCTGCTTGCCGCCGCGAAAAAAAAGAAGCCCGTTTCCCGAGGGAACGGACTTCCTGGTAAGTATACGATTAAGTATAACGCGAAATGAGGTCATGCAGCTGCCCTGCAACGATTGTCGAGCCCCGGCGCAGCTCGCTGCCCGGAATGGTCAAGCGGACGAAGCTTTCGTCCAGCCCCAGTTGTTCTTCGAATTTTCCCTTGAAGCCCCGGGCGCGGCGGTCGATCTGCAGAAACAGCTCCAGATCGTTTCCTCTTGGGAAATAAAGCACTTCGAGCTCGTCGAGCGCGCCGCGGAAATTCGTCGTCGGCACGTACTCGAACTCCTGCACGAACGGCAGCGGCCCGCCCAAGTTTGGCGAGTAGTCGTTGGAGACTTCGCGCAGACGGAAGCCGAGCTCATTCAGCGCCTCCATCACGGTAGCCACGTTCGGGCCGGCAACGATGTCGATCTGGTCCCGGTCCCTCGGATCGATCGCCATGTCGATATCGAGTCCCGTTTCCAGCCAGACCGGCGTGTTCTGCAGCGACAGCGGAGCGTTTTCCGGGATCGCCAGCGTAAATGCGACCTCCCGGCCCTCGCCCGCCCGCAGCAGGAAGCCGTCGGTGATGTGGTACTTGGCAATCTCCGCGGTATAGGTCATTTTCTTATCGTTTTCTTCCTTCAAGTACTCCGTCTTCAAATACATATAGATGCTTTCGATCTGCTGATCCAATTGACCGCCTTGAATATGCATGACTCCGCTAATCGTCTCCCCTGGTGAAACCCGCGGATGATCCAGCCTCGTATCCACCTTCGCCGAACCGATTCCTACACTTGCAAGCACTTTCTTAAATATGGACATCGTCTTTGCCTCCCGCTTGAAGTATGCCAAAGTTATTTGTAGCTCTGCGGTTTCAATACGCGGCACAGTGCCGGGCGGTTTCGCCCGGAACGCCATGCCGGCGAAGCTTGAATAAATCTTTATCTTTTGAGCAAACGGTAGCCTTTCCGGACCGCATTCAGCACGAAGCCGGGAATTGGGACACGCTGCAGGGGCGGAAGGTAAAACCGGTCGTACGCCTTCTTCAGATCGTCCCACATCCCGCACGGCTCCGGCTTCAAAAAATCCGATACGTCGACCACGACGCCGCGGCCGTCCCGCATCATGACGTTTTTGCCGTGAACGTCGTGCGGGCGAAGCCCTTTGTTTACCGCATAGGCAAGCGCTTCGTCTATATCGTCGATTACCTGCCGGGGGATCGGGATGCCCTTCCGGATGCAATCGTACAGCGTGATGCCGTTCAACCGCCGGAGCACTAGGTAGCCGTCGCCATAGTACAGGCACTCCGAATAGGCCGGATGCCGCCCCAGACGGCGGTACACCTCGGCCTCCTCTTCCAGCCCCGGCCGACCCGGCGCATATACCTTCACCACATACTCCGGGTAATCCGTGTGCGCAACAACCGCCGCATAGTTGCCCGCACCGATCAACCGCCAAGGGACAGGCACGCGGTATACGGCGATCGGATCGTGCGGCTGCTCGCTCTTGATGCGCAGCTCCGGCAATAGGCGGCGCTCGATCTGCACGATGAACGGGCGACGCTCATCCCAGGCGTCATCGCCTGCCATCATCCGATTGTTATCCGCCATAAAAGCAAGCCGGTCTGCCCTTCACGCCCGTCTTGACGCGGAACAAGCCGCCGGCATGCGGCTGCTGCGCCAACTGTTCCTCGCTCAGCCCGGTCCGGGCCGTCGTAATGTACAGCTCGTCCCAGTCCGGACCGCCGAACGCGCAGGAGGTCGTCTGCGCAGCCGGGACGCGGACGAAGCCGAGCCTTTCGCCGGTCTGCGGATTCCAGCAGGACACCCGCCAGCCGCCCCACTGGGCAACCCATAGCATCCCTTCACGATCGACGGCCATGCCGTCGGGAACGCCCTCGCCTTCCGGAATCGTGACGACCGTGCGCCGGTTCGAGATCGCTCCTGCTGCCGGCTCGTAGTCGTAGGCGACGACCTGCTTGGTAGGCGAATCGATGTAATACATCGTGCGCCCGTCGGGGCTCCAGCCAAGCCCGTTGGAGCAGACCACGCCATCGATCGCCTTCCGCAGCGACCCGTCAGTCTCCAGGCAGTACAGCGCGCCCGTCGGGCCGCTGCTCATGCGGTTCATCGTCCCCGCCCAGAACCGTCCGGCTTCGTCGCACTTGCCGTCGTTAAACCGGTTTTCCAGAAGCCCCGCCTCCGGGTCGGCAATCTTCGTCAGCCGCTCCGTCGCCGGATCGAGCAGATGGAAGCCATGCTCCAGCGCGAGCACCAGACCGTCGCCCTCCGCTCTCGGCACCGCAGCCCCGACCCGCTGGTCAAGCTGAATCGAACGGTCCGTTCCTTGGACCGGATCATAGTGATGAATCCGCATTCCCTCGATATCGACCCACAGCAGCCGTCCGCTGCGGTGATCCCATACCGGCCCTTCGCCCAGCGCCGCCTTCCCGTCCAAAATCAATTCCGCCGTTAGCTGCCACGGTTCCAATTGCAGCCCTCCTCTTCCTTGCGTGCCCTGAAGCACGTACCATATGGTTCCATTGTAGCACAAAGGAAAAGCCAAAAGCGATGCGGCCGCCAAGCTTGACAACGGCACCGCAGGTCTGGTTACGCCCTGCATCGAGCCGAAAAAAGACCCGTCGGCCCCACCTCTTAAAGAGGAGGGGTTAACGGGTCTTGAGACTTGCTTCGGCCGTTATTCTTCTTCCATCGGCTGCAAGCTTTGCAGGTCCGATTGGTCTTCGGCAAGCTGCGCAGACGCTTGCTCTACGGCGGGCTTGTTCTCGTCATGCCCGGCTTGGGCGATCGAGCGCTCGGCTTTTTCCACGGCCGTTTCGGCCTGCTCGATCATTTGGGCGGTCGGATGGCTCTGCGCTTGGGTTACGGCGTTATGCGCCTTTTCCACCGAATTTTGCGCTTGCGAGACCGGATTTTGCGATTGCAGGCTGGTGTCGTATTCGTAACGGGTCATTCTTGGTCATCCTTTCCACATACGGGGTTGCTGTTAATGTGGGAAGAAACGGCCGTTTTTATTCTTTCAGGATTCCGGATTATACCCGCAATTCCTCGTGGCGTATAGCCGATTTCTCGACCTGGATCGTCGCATGGTGGATATTGAACCGCTCCGCCATCAGCCCGATTGCCTGCTGCAGCACCTTTTGACTGTCCCGATCGTCCTCGATCTGGATGTGGCAGCTGAACGAATCGAGGCCCGACGTAATCGTCCAGATGTGAAGATCATGCACGTCCACCACGCCGTCGATGCTCTCCAGCGCCTGCTTCACTTCCTCTTGACTCACGCCGGCCGGCGTCCCTTCCATCAGCACGTGAACCGTATGGGAGATCACGCCCCAAGCTCCCTTAAGAATCAGCAGCGCTACGAGCACGCTGATGATCGGATCGGCCACGTACCAGCCGAAGGCCAGCATCACCAGCCCCGCGATAATGGCGCCGACGGAGCCGAGCGCATCCCCGAGCACGTGGAGATAAGCGCTGCGCAGGTTGACGTTGTTCTTCACGTCGCCCTTCCGCATTAGCGCCCACGCGCTGATCAGGTTGGCGAGCAGCCCTACGGAAGCAATCAGCATCATCGAGCCGCTGGCGACTTCCGGCGGGTTGAAGAAGCGGCCGTACGCTTCCCATATAATAAAACCGGCGATGAGAAACAGCGTAATGCCGTTGAACAGCGCCGCCAAAATCTCGAAGCGGTGAAAGCCGTACGTCTTGGCCGGGGAAGCCGGTCTCGCGGCGAAGCTGAGCGCGATCAAGCTGAGCAAGAGCGAGCTGGCATCGCTGAGCATATGCCCGGAATCCGAAAGCAGCGCCAGACTGTTCGTAATGAGTCCCCCGAAAAACTCCAGCAGCAAAATGCCCGCCGTGATGGACAAAGCGATGATCAGGCCCTTTTTGTTCCCTTCCCGGGCGTGGTCGTGATGGTGATGCCCGTGGCCGTGATGATGGTGACCGTGACCGTGGCTGTGATCGTGCTTATGAGCTGCTCCTCCGCTATGCGCATGCGCGCTATGGTTATGACTGTGCATAGGTCGTCCCTCCCAAGATACGGACGATCCGCTGAGGCGTTCGACCGTATATTTAATATATGAATACATGTTCATATATTATTATGCATCATCGCATATCCCCTGTCAATGCTATCCATGAGATTTTTTACCCGCCGTCTTGCCCATGATGTCAGTATGACCATTTCCATGCCGGTTTAAGAGGAACGTTCGTTTTTGACAAAACCGTGAAGCCGGCTGCGTGGAAAATTCAAACTTTTAAAAGAAAGCGCTTGCCATTTTATGTACTGTTTAATTATAATACAAAACATAACAAATAAAACCGATGCAGGAGGCGAGCTGCTCACATGATCATCGCAGGCATGAATATTACGTATCGTCATTTTCTGTTCGAGCATTTCTTGAACGGGATGGAACGCGCGGGAATCGGCAGCATCGAGTTATGGGCCGGGGAACCTCACTTCTATGTGGGGCGAGATCCGCTCTCCACGCTGCGGAGCATTCGAAAGGAGGTGAAAGCACGAAAGCTGAACGTCGTATGCTACACCCCCGAGCAGTGCGTCTACCCGTATAATTTGGCTGCTTCGGACCCAGAATGGCGAGCGAGGAGCGTGGCGTATTTCAAGGAAAACCTGTACGCCGCGGTTGAATTGGAAGCCCCGATGATGCTCGTTACGTCGGGCATTGGCGACTTTGCCGTCCCACAAGCCGATTCTTGGAATTTTGCAAGCGATTCCATTGCGCAATTGGCCCGAATCGCCGAAGCGGAAGGGCTGCTTCTGGCGCTAGAGCCGCTGACGTCATTTGAAACGAACCTGATCACGAGCCTTCGGGATGTGCGAAGCATGATGACGGAAATCGGCTCCCCATCCCTGCGCGGCATGATCGATACCGTCGCGATGCAGCTGGCCGACGAAACGCCGGACGATTATTTTGCCGCGCCGGGCGGCCTGCTGCATGTCCATCTGATCGACGGAGACGGTCAGTCGGACGCGCATCTGGCGCTTGGAGACGGGGCTCTGAACTGGGAAAGCTACGTGCAGAGCTTGCAAAAGCACGGGTACCGGGGATGCTGCACGCTGGAAATCATGGGCTCGCGTTATTATGCCAATCCGCAAGAAGCCATTGAAAAGTCGCTGGACAAGCTCCGGCAGTTCGGATTTTCTTCATAGGGTTTAACAACTTGAACATGGAGGAATCGTGTATGAGCAACGGCAGTCTCACACGAAAACTTGGATTCTGGTCCGCCTTGGCGCTCGCCGTCGGGACCACGATCGGCTCGGGCATTTTCGTATCGGTCGGCGAGGTGGCCCGCGCGTCCGGCACCCCGACAGTCTCGATCATGGCATGGCTGATCGGCGGCTTGATCGCCATTCCGCAAATGATGGTTCTGGGCGAATTGTCGACCGCTTATCCCGAGAACGGCAGCGGGTACGTGTACCTGAACAAAGCCGGCTGGCGGCCGCTCGCCTTTCTGTACGGCTGGGCCACGTTCTGGGCGCTCGATCCCCCGTCGATTGCGATCATGGCTATCGCGATCGTGTCCTACGCCGCCGTGTTTTTCCCGTTCTTCGCAGGCATCGCGGGAAAATTTCTGGCCGTCGCCATCATTCTGGCCATCACCGCGATCCACTATCGCAGCGTGAAGGAAGGCGGCGTATTCCAGGTCCTGATTACCGCGGTCAAAATCGTTCCGTTCGTCATCGTCGTCGCGCTCGGCTTTATGTATATGAATACCGACAATTTCGCCTACACCCCTCCGGGCGGTACGGCCAATACAAGTCTAATGGGCGGCATTTCCGCCACGACATGGGCCTATACGGGCATGGCGGCGATCTGCTTCATGGCCGGTGAAATCAAAAATCCCGGGAAGGTGCTCCCCCGCGCCCTGATCGGCTCGGTGCTGATCGTGCTGACCCTCTATACGACGCTGGCCGTCTCCGTGACGGGCTTAATGCCCTTCGAGCAGCTGATGAAATCGGAAGCGCCGGTGTCCGAGGCGGTTTCGTTTATTCCCGGGCTTGCGCATATCGCTTCGTCGTTTGTCTCGATCACTGCCATTATTGTCATTATCGGCTCGCTCAGCTCGTGCATCATGTTCCAGCCGCGCCTGGAATACGTCATGGCCCGCGACGGGCTATTCTTCAAACGGTTCGGGCAGGTGCACCCCAAATACGAGACGCCGAGCTTCTCCATCATCGTTCAGGTCGTTTATGCATGCGTGCTCGTCTTTTTAAGCGATCTGACGACGCTGCTCGGTTATTTTACGCTGACGCAGCTCGCGATTAACATTATGGACTTCGTCGCGATCTACAAATGCCGCAAACGCGACGATTACAAGCCCGTGTACCGCATGCCGGTGTGGCGTCTGACGACGATTCTCGCGATTCTGGGCGCCACGTGGCTCGCATGGGGAACGTTCACCTGGGCCCCTTGGCAGGGCTTGCTCGCGGCAGGGATCGTCATCGTCACAGGCCTTCCGGTGTACTATTACTGGGAAAAAAGAAATCGCTCTCATCGCGCCCCCGGCATCGGCCATGACGAAATTCCGAAAGAAGCCTAATTGGGATTGATTTTTAATTCTATTTTGTTATAATACAAAACATAACAAATAAATCAAAAAAGAGAGGCGTGTTGAACTCATGCTGCATTTGGACAAAACAAAAGTCGATTTTCTCGTAACGTCGAGCATGATCCCCGAGGTCGAAACCTTCATCCGGGAAGGCCAGCCGAAAGTTGCCGGCATCGCGCAAAAGCTGGCGCAGCAAAAGATCCGGCGCGTATACTTCGTCGGCTGCGGCAGCTCCAAGGCTGTCGGTGCGGCGGCCAAATATTTGATCGACAAATACAGCACGCTGGTCTCGAACGTGTATACCGGCTGGGAATTCGTCGACCATACGCCCCGCGCACTGGATGCCTCCACGGCGGTCGTCGTCATCTCCCACTCCGGCACGACGGAGGAAGTCGTTCAATCGCTGCGGAAAGCCAACCAAGCCGGGGCCGTGACGATCAGCGTCGTGAACAAGAAGGAAGGCAATCCGCTTGGCGACGAAGCCCAATTCGTGATCGACTACAACGCCCATGCGATGTGGGAATGCCATCTGCTAGCCCTGTACTTCTTGGCCCTGCAATGGATTCGGGAAGTCGAACCGTCCGAAGAGGTCGAGCGCATTCTTGCCGATATTCCGAAGCTGCCCGCCGTCCTGGTAGGCCATATCGATTCGTTCGAGGAAAAAGCGCTGAAGCTGGCGGAATCGGTCAGCAGTTGGAAAGGCTTCTATACGGTGGCGGCCGGTCCGCTCGTGTCCCTTGCTTATAAAGAAGGCGTCATTACGAATATGGAATTCATGTGGGGTCACGGCGCGGTGATCGAAAGCGGCGAGTTCCGCCACGGCCCGCTGGAAATCGTCGAGCCCGGCGTTCCGTTCGTCTTCCTGGTTGGCACCGACGCTTCCCGCCACATTACGGAGCGCGCCCTGCGCTTCGTGCAAAAATACAAAGGCGAGCACATCGTGTTTGACTATCAGGAATTGTCCGGCGGCTTGCATCCGGATCTGGCCCCGATGGTCATGTTCGTGCCGCTGGAATGGTTCTCTTACTACTTCGCCGTCGCGAGAGACCACAACCCCGATGACCGCCGCTACTACGGCGTCGTCGAATACTAGAATGGCGCGATCCCCCTGTCTTCCGGACAGGGGGTTACGCTCCTGTAGGAGGCGAATGGGAAGAATGAAAGCTGCTACCGTCGGAGACAACTGTATGGACGTCTATTTGTCAAGGCAGGAAAGCTACCCGGGCGGCAATCCGGTGAACGTAGCCGTCTACTTAAAGCGGCTCGGGGGCGATGCTTCGTATATCGGCTGGGTCGGCACCGATAGCTACGGCGAGCAAATGCGCCGGGCGATCCGCGACAAAGGGATCGACGTCAGCCATCTGCACCAAAAAGAAGGCCAAACCGCCGTAACCTACGTCGAGCTGATCGGCAGCGACCGCAAATTCGGCGACTATCACGAAGGGGTGATGGAGCACTTCGCGCTGACGGAAGCCGATCTGCGGTTTATCGAAGGGCATGCGCTGGTGCATGCCGGAATCTGGGGCCACGCGGAGCCGTATTTTCCGCGGTTCAAGGAGAAGGGCCTGATCACCTCCTTCGACTTCTCGGACCAGCTTCATCACGACTTGACCCGGCGGCTCCCGGCCTTCGTTGATTACGCTTTCTTCTCTTATACGCAGGACGACGCTTATATCCGCAGCTACCTGAAAGAAACGCATGCGCTCGGAGCCCGGGTCGCCGTCGCCACCTTGGGGGAAAACGGCTCGCTTGCCTACGACGGCGAGCGTTATTTCCGGCACGAGGCGGAAGCGGTCACCGTCGTGGACACGATGGGCGCGGGCGATTCGTTTATTGCCGGCTTCCTGCACGGGATCATGAACGGACTTCCGCTGACGCAGTGCCTGGAGCAAGGAACGCGGGCCGCGGCGCACACGATTACGTATTTCGGGGCCTGGTAGCTGGAATTCGCGGCAAAGTTGCATGTATAATGAGAAGAAACATTGGCGACATGGAGTCGATTTTACGCTATGAACTTAAACCCATCGACAGCGCAGCCCTTATACATGCAAATCAGGCAAATGCTGAAGAACGATATTCAAGAAGGAAAATACAAGCCCGACGAGCAGATTCCGACGGAAGCGGAGCTGTGCGACATCTATCAGGTCAGCCGCATCACGATCCGCAAAGCGATCGAGGAACTGGTCAAGGATGGCACGCTCACCCGCATCCAGCGCAAGGGCACCTTCGTCACCTCAAGCAAATTCCAGAACGAGCTGCTGTCGGTCAGCGGCTTCTCGGAATTCAGCCACCAATTGGGGATGATCCCCAATTCGCGCACGCTGCGCAGTGAAGTGATTCCGGCTACCGCGGATATGGCCGAGCGGCTGCAGATCGAGGAAGGAAGCCCGGTGCTTGAGCTCGAACGGCTGATGTATGTCAACGAGCGGCCGCTGTTTTACGATCTGGCCCACTACCCACTGACGCGATTCCCCGATCTGGAGAAAAAAATCGCGCGCGACGAATCGACGTACAAGATTTTGAAGCAAGACTACGAAACGGAAATCGACAGCAACGATAAAATTATCAATGTGATCGGAGCGACGAAGGATCTGGCGAAAGCGCTGGAATGCGACGTCGGCGCCAACCTGTTCCGCATCGTCAAAATCGCCTACGATTCGCACGACCGGCCGGTTCATCTCTCCACGTTCATGTGCGAGACGAACAAGGTGAATCTGACCGTGCACCGCGCGAAATGAGGCGAATCCCCCCCTCCTCAAAAATATTGGGCTACCCTTGCCGGCCAAGGTTCGGGTATGCTTCCATGCGAGTCTGGTAAAAAAAACAATCGAACCCCGGTGCTGTTCCGGGGTCGCTTGTTTTTTTTACCTTTCTTCAATATTTGATTGAGCGTATAACCAAATCTCAAAAAAAACGGTCCAATCAGCCAGATGAATGTTGCCTGAATGGGTGACGTGAGTTGAATCTGCATTTTTTATAATTATCCTCATTATGATGAATGGGATGGTGGAGGATAAAATGGCAGATCCACAACTGGCTTATTTTGTGTTGGTTATGATTCTAGTAGCTTTAATTCAGCTTAGAGAAAGACGGGTACGGGGCTGGACATTGTGGATGATTCCTCTGTTTCTTACCGTGGCAACCATTCAGGATGTCGCGGTCCTATCATAGAGAAGACAAAGCTGACGTCCAGTTAACCGAACGGGAACGAGAGGTAGTGCACCTGTTAATGGAAGGCTGCAGCAATAAAGAAATGGCAGGAAGAATGTACGTAAGCGAGACTACGATTAAGAACCACCTCTCCAGCATATTTGCTAAAATGGAGGTTCGGGATCGTACGCAAGCGGTGATTTTTGCCATTCAGAACGGTCTAGTCAACTAGCGCGTTTTCCCATACTTTAAACAGCGGATAACCAAGCTGAATGAACAAGAGAGTGTCCCTAACCATTTTTGGCTTTTGAGACACTCTTTTTTTATTTGCCACTTCGATATATGCGGATACTAACCAGGCAGTTTGTAATCAAGGTCGGATTCATACGAGCTAATCTCCCAGCCGTCTATACCTTTTATAAGTATAAGGAAATCCGTGTTGACATGCTGCGCGACCATCCTACTGTCATCGGAGCAACGGAATTGGCATAACAAGCTGAAATCCCGTTCTCAAACACGCCCCAACTTGTCACTTGTCGGAGGACTATGCCCGTTTTTTCATTCTCTTCACTGGCGAAAAGGGGGATTTTTTTCGATTGCCGTCAATTCCGTTAAATACGATTGAAACTCCTCGAGCTTAAATAGGAAAAGTCCGGCTTCCAAGACTTCAGTCTAGGACGGGAACTATACCTCGGAATAGTGCCTTTCGCTCCATTTTTTGATATCATGACAGTAACGAAATATTATGAAGTTGCCGGACAGAGGACTTCGAGGAGAATGCAAATGATTGGAACTAAGATACAAGCCCTTCTTTTCGTTGAGGGGGCAAACAGGCTTGATTAATTCAGTTTTGGAATTTCTGCGCAGCTTCGGGGATATCGGGCTTTTCATTCACGCCATGATCGACGCTATTATTTTTCCAATTCCCGCGTTTTTTCTTCAAATTTCCTTGAGCGCTTTAAACCCCGGGAACGCCTTATGGCTGGCTACGATCGGCTTTATAGGTTGTATGATCGGTACGCCAATCGGCTACGCCATCGGTAAAACTTCAGGCAATCTTATTCTTCGCAAATTTATGAAACAAAAGCAGCTGGATTCCGTTACCGAAATGTTCCGTCGTCATGGAGAAGCAGCCATTATGATCGGTTCTTTCACTCCTATTCCTTTCAAGATTTTTACCATTGTATCGGGTTGTATGAATTATCCCCTTTGGAAGCTGATCGGTTATGCTGCCATCGGGCGTGCGGCGAAATTTTATGTCGTCGGAATTTTGTTCTACATTTACGGCCATGCGGCAGAAGATATGGTCGGCGGAAGCACGCTCACCATCTCCATGCTGGCTGCCGGCGCAGTGATTGCATTATGCTGGCTGCTCGTGCGAAAAATTCAACGCCGGAAAAAAGAAAAACGCCAAACCGACATTTCACAATAAGCTGCGAGCCAGTCGTTCTTCTCTGAAGAATGCTGGCTTTTTCATTTGAAATTATGCGGAGCAATTTTTTGTAGATGTATCGATTCCCCGATCCATTGCTTGTCGAACAGGTTGCGGCTTAACGCCGCAGGTTGTTTGATCATGAGATGCTTTCTCCTTTTCGGTTTGGTCGAAGCCATCGTACGGCATGCGGACGATTCGTTGAAGGCGGACACGATTCATATTACGGATGCCGTAGCTGCGATGAGCGAGGGCGGCATGTTAAGTTTCTACAAAAAAATGCAAAAGCGCCCACAATCCTCTTGCCTGAATTTCCCTTTTTACAGTACACTCAACACAAAGTTACGCTGGAAATCCGGGGGTGCGCATGTACAAAATCATGATTGTGGACGACGAAGCGATCGTACGCGAGGGCATCAAGGAGCATATCGATTGGAACGGGCTTGGTTTCGAGCTCGTAGGCGATTATGCGAGCGGCCGGGAAGCGTGGGAAGCGATGGAGCAGCTCAGACCGGACCTCGTGCTGTCGGATATTTGCATGCCGTTTATGGACGGGCTGGAGCTGACGCGGCTCATCCGGACCCGGTACCCTTTCGTGAAGGTGATCATCCTGACCGGCTTCGACGATTTCGATTATGCGCAGCAGGCGCTGCGGCTCAAAGCTTATGACTTTATTTTGAAACCGATTACAGCGGCCGACCTTCGCGCGCTGCTGACGAAAGTGAAAGGCGAGCTCGACGAGGAGACCCGCCAGCGGGAAGATTTGACGCGGCTGCACATGCAATTGAACCAAAGTCTGCCCCTGCTGAAGGAACGCTTTCTCGAACGATGGGCGACGACCACCATGGGGGATATGGAAATCCGCGAGCGGCTCCGCTATTTCGGGCTTCCCGAGCCTCTGCCCGACTATGTGGCGATGGTCGTCGACATCGACGATTTCGGCGGCGGCGGCCACCTGCCCTCCGACCAGGATCAGGAGCTGCTGCGCTTTGCCGTGTACAACATGGTCCAGGAAATCGTGGGCCAGGAGAATGGAATCGCGTTTCGTACCCGCGAGGAGCGCGTTGTGGCCATCGTGTCCGGGCTTGCAGCCATGCCTCTGTACGAGCTCGCGTACCAGCTCGCCGAAACGATCCGGCAGTTTGTCGAGAAATATTTGAAACTGACCGTAAGCATAGGCGTCGGACGCGTATGCGGCGCGCTGGAGCAGCTTCCCCTCTCTTACAAAAGCGCCCTGTCCGCGCTCGAATACCGGCTGCTGCTCGGCAAAAACCAAGTGATCGGCATCGTCGATATGGAGGGACAGCCGCCCGCCGCTCCGGACAACGGCGCGGAATGGAACCGGCTGCTTGCCTCCGCCGTGAAAACGGGCACAACCGCAGACGTTCACCTCTTGATCGAGCAGTTGGTCACCCACTTGAAAACGTCCCGGATGCCGATCGAAGCGTGCTATTGGCAGATCCAGTCGGTGATCGTCACGCTGACGAATACGGTCCGGGAGCTCGGAGCGGACGAACCGCGCGCAGCCGTAGGCGAGCGCAATTGGCTGACGGACGTGTACCGGTTCAAAACGCTGGACGAAATCCTAGACTGGCTGAAGCACATTCTAAGCCTGGCGCTGAACCAAATTTCCGAGCAGCGAAACCGCCTGACGCATATGCAGGTGCTGCGGGCCACCGAGTATATTCACGAGCATTACGCGAACGAGAAGCTCTCCCTGCAGGAGCTGTGCCGGCATACGCTCATGAGCACCAGCTATTTCAGCACCGTGTTCAAGCAGCAGCTCGGTGAAACGTTCGTCGAATATTTGACGCGGGTGCGCATCGACAAGGCGAAGGAGCTGCTGCTGCATACCCCGCTCAAATCCTATGAGATTGCGGCGCAGGTCGGCTATGCCGATCCGAACTATTTCAGCCTGATCTTCAAGAAGCACTCCGGCCTCACGCCGACGGAATACCGGGATAACGCGACCAAGGAGCCACGCCAATGAAGCCGATGCTCCGCCCTCCGCTGCCACGGTTCCAATTCAAGAGCATCCGCTCCAGCATCGCTGCGGCTTTTTCCTGCTTGATTCTCGTCTCCGTCGGCATCACCAGCTTCATCTCCTACCGGCTGTCCGCCGACGCCGTGGAGAAAAATTCGCAAGCCTACCTCTCGGAAGTCATGAAGCAGGTCGGCGCCAACATCCAGTCCTACTTCACGAACATGGAAAACATCTCCACCCTGGCCCTAACGAACAAAGACGTCAAATATTTTATCTCCAACACGGTGTTCATCAGCGAGGCCGACCGCCGGATATACGAGAAACGCATTTCGGACATGTTCCAGTCGATTCTGTACACCCGCAAAGACATCGCCTCCATCATGGTGTTCGGATACAACGGCAAGTTCGTGTCAGACCGGCGCAGCACCAGCCTCAATCCGAACGCGAGACCGGAGGAGCAGCTCTGGTACAAGCAAGCGAAGCAGGAAGGCGGCAAGCCGGTCGTCTCCTCCTCCCACGTCCAGCATGTGATCCAGAACGAATATCGCTGGGTCGTCTCCCTCAGCCGGGAGCTGAAAAGCACCGACGGGATCGCGGGGGAAGGCATTTTTCTCGTCGATCTCAACTTGAGCGTCATCAGCGAAATCTGCAGCCAGGTCAACCTCGGCAAGCGGGGCTACGTGTTCATTGTCGACAACGGCGGCAACATCGTCTACCACCCGCAGCAGCAGCTCATCTACAGCAACCTGAAAAGCGAGCTGATCGACAAGGTGATGCATACGGAAAGCTTCGTCGCGTACGACGGCGACGAATCGCGGATCTACTCGGTCCACGATACGAAATTCGGCTGGAAAATCGTCGGCGTCGCCTACACGGACGAGCTCGTCACCAACAAGCACACGATTCAAGGCTCGTTCCTGCTGCTGGCCGTCTTCGGGCTGGCGATCACCCTGCTGCTGTCGTTTGTGCTCTCGCACCGGTTTTCCAAGCCGATCAAGAACCTTCAGGATAAGATGAAGCAGGTGGAAAAAGGCAACTTCGACATTCGCGCCGAGATCGAGCAGCAGAACGAGATCGGCCAGCTCGGGCGCACGTTCAACCTGATGGTCGGCCACACGAAGGAGCTGATGAGCGAAATCATCCGCAACGAGGAAACGAAGCGCAAAAGCGAGCTCAAGGTACTTCAAGCGCAGATCAATCCGCATTTTCTGTACAATACGCTCGATTCGATCATCTGGATGGCCGAGGGCAAAAAGCATGAGGAAGTCGTGCTCATGACCTCCGCGCTCGCCAAGCTGTTCCGCGCCAGCATCAACAAAAGCGACGAGCTCGTGCCCCTCTTCATCGAAATCGAGCATATCCGCAGCTATCTGCTGATCCAGAAGATGAGGTACAAGGAAAAGCTGGATTACCGGATCGACGTCTCCCAAGACATTATGGCCTGCAAAACGATCAAAATTTTGCTCCAGCCCTTCGTCGAAAACGCCATCTACCACGGGATCAAAAACAAACCGGGGTGCGGACTCATCACCATTGCGGGCAGGGAGAAAGACGGCAAGATCGTGTTCACCATCGAGGACAACGGCCTCGGCATGACACCGGACCAGCTGCGGCACATTCTGGTGCCGAAGACGGGAACGGAGCGCGGCACGGGCGTAGGCATCGCCAACGTTCACGAGCGGATTCAGCTTTATTTCGGGACGAGCTACGGCGTGAGCTTCGAAAGCGAACCGGAGAAGGGCACCCGGGTCACGCTGACGATCCCGAAAAGCGAGTAGGAAAGGAGCAGCCGATGCAGACGCATAAAAAAATCGTGTGGATGCTAGTGCCCCTCTTGGCCTTGGGCGCCTATACCGCCATCCTGCTCCAGTCCGTCCGGACCGAAAGCGGCAAGGACAAGAGCATTATCGTCATTATGAAAAGCAACGATATCCGCACGGAATTTTGGCAGACGGTCCGGGCCGGGGCGAAGACGGCCGCCAAAGAATTTCAGGCGAAGGCGGACATTCGCGGCCCCTTGCAGGAAACCGACGTGCACGAGCAAATCGGCCTCGTGGAGCAAGCGATCGCGGAGAAGCCCCAAGCGATCGTGCTGGCCCCCGCCGACAACGATCTGCTCGTTCCTGTAGCGGAGAAGGTGCGCCAAGCCGGAATCAAGCTGGTCGTGATCGATTCGCCGTTGGACGGCAATCCCGGCGACAGCTTTATCGCCAGCAACAATCTGGACGCAGGCCGAAAAGCCGGACGGGCGCTGGTCTCCATGACCAATGGCCGGCCCGCCGTGGCGATCCTTAGCGACAAGGGCGGCTCGCCCACCGCCACAGACCGGGAAAACGGCGTTCGGGAGGTGCTCGCCGCCGACCCGCCGGCGGCCGTCGTCGGCACGCGGTATGCTGCGAATCAGGAGGAGCTGGCCTACCAAGCGACCAAGCAGTTGCTGGCCGACCACCCGGAGATTAACGGCATGATCTGCCTGAACGAGACGGCTACCTTGGGAGCCGCCAAAGCGATCAAGGAACTGAACAAAAGCGCCTCGGTCAAGCTCGTCGGCTTCGGAGCTTCGATCTATGAGATCAAGCTGCTGGAGGAAGGCGCGCTGCATGCCACGCTGGTCCAGAAGCCTTTTAACATCGGTTATTTGGGCGTAAAGGCGGCTGTGGAGCTCATCGACGGGAAAAATGCGAACCCGCGCGACAACATCGATTCGACGGTCGTCACCAAGGAGAACATGTACGATCCGGAGAATCAAAAGCTGCTCTTCCCTTTTGTGGAAAGGTAAGGAAACCATGCCCCGGCTCGGGCGATCAATCCAAGAATCGAGGTGGACCGAATGAACCGACGGAAGCCCGCCGCAGTGGCCGTGTCGGCCACGCTGCCGCTGCTGCTGATGCCGCTGTCCGGCTGCGGGATCGACTCTTCCCCTTCTCCCGCTCTGGCGGAGCAGAAGGCGTTGATCCAGTTCTTGGCCGCGGAGTACAGCACGGATACGCGGCCGCTGCTGGAGAGCATCGTGAAAGATTTCGAAGCGAAATATCCGAACATTGACGTCGAGCTGCAGGTGGCGAATTGGGACATCCTCGACGGCGTCTATACGACCATGATCAGCAAGAACCAGCCGCCGGACCTGTTGAATACGAACGTGTACGCCCATTTTGCCAAGGACGGCCTGCTCAACGACTGGAACGAAATCCTGTCCCCGGAGCTGAAGGCGGACCTTCTTCCCAAGTTTCTGCAAATGGATTATTGGAACGGCGCCCAATACGCGATCCCTTATCTCGCCACTGTCCGCAACCTGTATTACAACAAGGACATTTTTGATGACATCGGGCTGACCGAGCCGCCGAAAACGTGGTCCGAGCTGGTCGAGACGGCGCGGAAAATCAAGCAGACGGGAAAAGCCGAAGGCTTCGGCGTGGACTTGACGGACAACGAAAGCCAAGCCTACTTGTCCTATTTCTTCTTCGGAGCGGGCGGAGGCTGGATGAAGGACGGGCAGTGGACGATCAATTCGCCGGAAAACGTCGAAGGGCTGACCTTTCTGAAGTCGCTTTACGACCAAGGGCTGACCGATACCGAGCCGACCGTCACGACACGCGACGAGAAGCACCGCATTCTCGGGAACGGAAAGCTCGGGACGATGATTTCGGGCAATTATTTCACTTCCGTCGTTCCCAAAGAATTTCCCGGTCTGAAATGGGGCATCGGACCGATGCCGGTCAAGGACGGAACCCCGCCCATCTCCTTCGGCGTGCAGGATGTGCTGGTGTCCTTCAAGACGGATCATACGAACAAAGAGGCGCTTTCCAAATTCATCAGCTTTCTATACGACGATGCGCGCTACGAGAACCTTATTCTGCGCGAAGGCTTCCTGCCGGTGACCAAATCCGTAGGAGACAAGCTTGCGGCCAAGGACAAGAACGTAAAAGACAGCCTCGAAGCGCTGCAGACGGCCAAATTTTATCCTGTCAACCACCCTGCCTGGCAGAAGGTCATGGACGGAACGCGAAAGATGGGTCAAGCCGTCCTGGTCGACCACATGCCGCCCCAAGCCGCCCTCGATCAGCTTCAGCAGATCGCCCTCACGAAAAGCAGGGAATAATGTGATGGGAATCCAATACTAAAAAAGCGTTTGAATGGTAGTGGTCAGTGCCTATCTCTTCGAATAAAGGTTTTGGGAACGCATGGAAAAATTTTTAAAACAAATAGGACCGCATACAAACATACATCGTATCCGGGCGTAATCTCGAACGTGAGGCCATGAGGTATTTTAGCGGTCTCGCCGGGCGCGATCACAAAGTCCTCGACCGCGACAGGATCGAAAGCGGCAGCGCCGGCCGTGGCGTAAGTAGGTACGGTAGCGTGTGGGTGGAGTTTACGGATTTTAACGTTAAGTGAAGGCATCGGGACTTCCGTTGTAGCGCGGCCGTCAGAGCCGTCGCCGCACGCCGGGCAGTGGTAAAGAGTGTCACTCTGCGTGGGTTTTCGACCTCGATAATACCGTCTCCGTAATCCTCTAAAGAATCTGTTAGAATATACCGATGCCAGTATTTATAACAATCTTATAGGGGGCGGAATAATTATGGGATATAAACTTAGTGTCTCTGATGCATCTATTGACGAGATTCGATCTCTTTCGGCGGACTCGCTTTTACTGAGAAAAGGCACCTTAGAAGCAAAAATTGAAGGTGGCAAACAAAGTGCTTATATACCAGTCATTATTGGGCTCATTATAACTTTCTGTACCTACTTCATTAAGGATGTTATTCCTACTTGGGGGATTTTAAGTCCATCCACTATAACTACTTTGGGAATAATAGTGTATTGCGCTATAGGATTCTCATCTTCGTTGCTATTCTTAAAAATTATTCGAGAAGTAGCGAGGGACGTGCTAGAACTGAAATTTGTAGAAAAAAGAATTGCAGACCTAGAAAAAGTCAAACAAAAGAGAGAATCTAGGTTGGAACAGAGGTATAGTAAGAAGCAAACTTCGGCCTCGTCTCCTCGACCACACGCCAGCCGCTAGCGGTTCCTTTCTGCGGCATCGTCTTCACGAACTCTGACGCGAACATTGCGTATTGCTTGTCGTCTTCGCCTTCTAGAACATGTTTCGCCTACATGAAACAAGCTTCCTTGTTTTGGAAGATTAGAGTGTTTAAGAAAGATCTTTTGACAAAAATAGAGAAACATACGGAGGTGGGGTATCTACTGGAGGAGCGATAGCGTTCGCCTTTGTCTGTGGGAAATATCCGCTGTTAAGCGGCTTCAATCAAAGTTTCCCACTGACAACAGCGACCGGAAGTAGATACCCCACCCCCTCGTAACCTCTATTACCTTGATTGACTACTTTCTCGACACTCTGAATAAGCTTCCTTGCATAGGAAGCTTATTTCATTTGTTTGAGTGACGATTATCATAAAAAAATAAAGAACTCTTGGAAGATATTCAATGGAGCTTTTGCATCAAACCTCCTAAGATAAGGTTACGCAATCAATGTATGCCTTAGAGATCCTATTTTAGGAGGGTTTGTATGATGAAAAAAGCATTAACCAAAAGCGCGGCCTTGGGTATGGCCTCCCTGCTTTGTGCGCTTTCGCTGGCCGGCTGCGGGGGCGCACCGGCCGCTAAACCGGCAGACACGGCCAAGCCGGGCGAAGCCGCCAAGCCCGCCGACGGAGCGAAGCCTGCGGACGGGGCCAAACCGGCGGACGGCACCAAAATCGCGGGCGACTTCGAGATTCAATACTTCGTCGGCGGCTACGGCGACGCCTGGTGGAAAGAAGTGATCGGCGAGTTCCAGAAGAAGTACCCGGACCTGAAAATCAAGCAATCGGCCGGCTCGCAGATCAACGACCAAATGAAGCCGCGCTGGATTCAAGGCAATCCGCCCGACGTCGTCTACATCGATGGAGCCGGGTCGAACGAAGCCCAGATGGTCAAGGACGATCAGCTCATGGACATCTCCGACTGGGTGAAAACCGCGAAAAACGTTGACGGCGACAAGCTGACGGACCAATTGATCGCCCCTCCTCAAGATTTCAACGGCAAAAACTTTACGATCCCGCTCGTCTTCGGCTCTTGGGGCACGTTCTACGACGAAGCGCTGTTCAAGAAGAACGGCTGGACCGTTCCGACCGATTGGGACAGCTTCCTCGCCACCAGCGAGAAGATCAAAGCCTCCGGCATCAATCCTTACATCCATACCGGCAAATACCCGTACTACATCGTCGGCGGGCTGGTCAACTCCGGCTTCGTGTCCGAGAACGGCGACAATCCGCAAATTTTGAAGGATCAGGAAGCCGCGAAGGAAAAAGCGTTCAAAAACGACGCCGTCGCCAAAACGCTGCAAAAGCTGGTCGTTATGCGGGACAAAGGGTACTTTGACAATGCCTCCTTCGGCATCAATCACACCGATTCGCAAATGCTGTTCCTCCAGCGTAAAGACGCCATGATTCCGAACGGGCTGTGGCTGGAGAACGAAATGAAGAAGGACGTCCCGGCCGACTTCAAATTCGGCTTCCTTCCTTCCGTCATGCAGAAGCCGGGCGGCAAAAGCATTGCCATTCCATACACGAGCAATATCGCCATCGCGAAGAAAGCGAAAAACCCCGAAGCGGCCAAAGCGTTCGTGCAGTTCATTTTCACGAAGAAAACGGCCACCCGCTGGGCGGAGCTGACCGGAGCCATCATGAACGTGAAGGCCGACCTCGAAGCGACAAGCGCCAGCGGCGTCGTGAAAACGGCCATGAAATATTTCAACAGCAGCAACACCATCGTCGCCCCCGTATTCAAGCTGAACGCCGACTTGGAGCAGGCCGAGAATGACGCCACGATCGCGCTGCTGCAAAAGAAAATTACGCCGGACGAATGGATGGACCGCATGGAGAAAGCCGCCGCTAAAGTCAGAGGAAGCAAATAGCGTCTCGACCCGGGAACGATCGGCAGGACCTCTTCCTGCCGATTTGTTTCTTCCAATCCCTAGCAGTGGAGGATGTCTTATGAAATGGAATCGCGCGCTTTTTATTACGACCTTCCTGCTGCCGACCTTCGCGGTGTTTCTGGTGTTCACGATCTATCCGTTATTCCGCGGCTTGTATTTGAGCTTCTTCGACTGGTCCGGCGGCTCGGAAACGATGAATTTCATCGGACTCGGCAACTACCGCGAGCTGCTGTCCGACGAGATTATCGGCCAAGCGATCAAGAACGACTATTTTCTCGTCTTCTGGAAAGTGGTTCTGATCATGCTGATCGCCACCTTCTTCGCCGTGGCTCTGACCCGGCTGAAGCTGCGGGAATACGGCTTCTACCGCGTCATTTTCTTCTTCCCGAACATCATTTCGGTTGCGGTCATCGGCGTGCTGTGGAGCTTCATCTATAATCCGCAGCTCGGCTTTCTCAATGCGTTCCTGTCGCTCTTCACCGACAAGCCGGTCGAGACGAACTGGCTGGGCGACGCGAAGCTCGCCATGTGGTCGCTGCTGCCTCCGAGCGTGTGGGCCGGGATCGGCTTTTACATGATTCTGATCATCGCTTCCATCCTGGCGATTCCAAGCTCGCTCTACGAGGCTGCGGAGATCGATGGCGCCGGGCAGTGGCAGCAGTTCTGGAACGTGACGCTGCCGCTCATCTGGGAGCAGTTCAAAACCTCGGTGCTGCACATTGTCATCACCACGCTGAACGGGTCGTTCATTATCGTCCGGCTCATGACCGACGGCGGTCCCGACAACGCGACGCAGGTGATGGGCTACTATTTGTATCAGATGGGCTTCAAGCAGTATCACTTAAGCTACGGCGCAACCATCGGCGTCCTGATTTTAATCCTGTCTTTGCTGACCACGCTGATCTTGAGCCGGTTCTTGAAGCGGGAAACCATCGAATTGTAGGGAGGGATGGGTATGGCCGGGACTTCCGCCGCAGGCAAACCCGCACATGGCGCAACGAAAGCGCTCGTCCGTTTTTTTCCTCTGGTATGGAGCATTCTTGTCATTTACCCGGTCCTGTGGACCTTCTTCACCTCGCTGAAGGATAATCCGCAGGTGCTTCAGGGAAAGCCGTGGGATCTGCCGTCCCCGCTGATCTTCGAAAATTACGCCAACGTCTGGAGCCGCGCGCATTTCGGCGATTATTTCATCAACTCAACGCTGGTCACCGCGGGCAGCACGCTGCTCTCGCTGGCGATGGCCGCTACGACCGCCTACGTGCTCGCCCGCTACGAATTCAAAGGACGAGGCGCGCTTTATTTCGTCTACGTCGCCTCCATGATGATTCCGACGATTCTCGGCTTGATTCCACTCGTCTTTTTGCTTAATACGCTGCAGTTGTCCAATTCGCTGCTGGGCTTGACCTTGGTCTACTCGGTGGGGGCGGTCGGCATATTGCCCTTCGGCGTCTTCTTCCTCGTCGGCTTCTACAAATCGCTGCCGAAAGAGCTGGAAGAAGCGGCCACGATCGACGGCTGCTCGTATTTCGGAACGTTCTTCCGCATCATGCTGCCGTTATCCAAGCCGGGGCTGGTCACCGTCGCCATTATGAACGCGCTGACCGTCTGGAACGAATATATCATGGCAACCGTCCTGATCAACGATCCGACGAAATATACGGTTCCGGTCGGGATCGCCATCATGCAGGGGGAGATGCAGTACCGTACGGAATGGGGCCCCTTGTTCGCGGGACTCGCCATCTCGATGATTCCAGTCATCGTCGCTTACAGCTTCTTCCAACGGCAAATTACCGGCGGGTTGACCGCAGGGGCGCTGAAGGGATGATACGAGGGAACATGTTCCCGACAAAAATAAGGTCTGCTCCTTTGCCCGGTTGAGGGCGAGAAGCAGACCTTAGATGTGCGTTGAACAGGCAGGTCGTGGAGCGTGCCAGCCGCCCCTGGATCGCCTCCTAGAGCAGCCGCACGTGTGCCTCGACGGGGTAATGGTCCGACGGATACACACCTTCCCAGCGCTCGCGGTGTACGATCGTTCTCGCAAATTCGGCGCCTTCCGTGGCGAACAGGTAATCGATCGGCTGACCTTCCGTACCGCCTTCGTAGGCATGGAACGTCCGGCCGACCTCCTCCTGCAGAACGTCGAAGGCGTCGGCCAGCCGCTCCTTCAGCGCGACAATCGCGGGATTGTCGGGGAAGGCATTGAAATCCCCCGTGAGTACGGCCGGAATTCCGTCTTCCTCCCGGCACCGTCGGATACGCTCCAGCACGAGGCGCGCGCTTTCTTCCCTGGCCCGCTGCCCCAGATGATCGAAGTGCGTGTTGAACGCATAGAAGCGGCGTCCCGACGCCTTCACCTCAAAGCAAGCCCACGTGCAAATTCTCGGCAGGCTGCTGTCCCAGCTCTTGCTGCCCGGCACGTCCGGCGTCTCCGACAGCCAGAACTGCCCGCTCGCCACCGGAGCAAGCAGGTCATGCCGGTAATAGATCGCGCAGCATTCGTCGTGGAGCCTGTCTTCCTCGTTCGTCGAACCGCTCCGTCCTTCGCCCAGCCGGCTGTACCCCGGCAGCTCCCGGTCCAAGTCGAGCAGCATCGCGTTTGTCCCTTCCTGCGTCCCTACGACAAGGGGGACCGTCTTCTTGATGGCGGCGGCTGCGTGCCGGATGCGGTAAGGCCAAGCGTTGCCTCCGTCTACGGGCGTATTTACGCGCAGGTTAAACGTCATCAGGTTCAGTTCCATCGCGGCATTCTCCTCCAATGGGTGATGTACTTCGGCGTGAACGCATCTTCACAGATGGGCTTTTTCCATTTTCCATTGTCAACCATGAGGAGATATCCCGCAAGTGCTAATCCAACATAAAAATGTCCTCCAGCGACAGACGGGCCGTTTGTACGCTGAACATGTCCACTTCATGCGAGCATAGCACGCGGATGACGGCGGCAATGTCCGCTTCCTCCCCGATCTCCGCCGTAAGGTACCGCTCGTCCCAGCTTTGGATGCGGCATACACCCTGCTGCTGCAAGGCTTCGCGCGCCTTCCCATACAGCTCTTCGTTCCGCGCCGCCAGCTTGACCGTCACCTGCATGCCCGGCTGGAACGTCCGCTGCAGCTCTTCGATCGTACCCAGCCCCGTGATCGTCCCCCGCTTCATGATCGCAATGCGCGTGCAGAGCTTTTCCACTTCATGGAGATTATGGGAGGTCATAAAGATCGTCTGCCGCTTGTCCGCGAGCGTGCGGATGAGCTGCTGCATCTCCAAGGCCGACTCGGGGTCCATGCCGGAGGTCGGCTCGTCTAGAAAAATCAGCTCAGGCTGTCCGAGAATCGCCTGCGCGACTCCAAGCTTCTTTTTCATCCCGAACGAAAATTTCTTCGTCTTCACATGCGCCGCCTGACTTAAGCCGACCTTGTCCAGCACGTCCAGACATTCCCGCTTGGAGACCTTCAGCCCCTTCACACCGGAAAAATACCGCAAGTGCTCAAGCGCCGTGTCGTTCCCGTAAAACTCCGTATAATCCGGCAGCACCCCGATATGCCGCTTCACGCGGTCCAACTGTCCGTGAGGCGTGCCCAGAATGGAAAATTCCCCGCCCGAGGGCCGGACGATGCCGGTCAGCATGTTGATGAACGTCGTTTTCCCCGCGCCGTTGCGGCCGAGGAAGCCGAAAATTTCCCCTTGGCTCACCTGCAGCGATATGCCGCGCACCACCTCGTGCGGGCCGTACGATTTTCTCAGCTCCTTCGTCTGGATCACGAGCATTACAGATCCCTCCTTTGCAGCAGCAGAATGGAGCCGCCCAACATGACAGCAGCCATCAGCAGAACGACCGCCCAGCCCCACGAGCCGCCATCGATAAAATAATAATACGGGGTCGCATACTTGAATATTTTCAGCCACAGCTTGTCGGAAAACTGGCTCCACAGCCCGAACAGGGGGATGGCCAAGCCGACGAGCAGACCGCTAAACATCGACATCGAGCGTCTGGGAATCAGACTGGACAGCAACAGGCACATGGATACCATGTAGAGAATCATCACCAGCAGTTGGCCGAACGACTTGAAATAAAACTTTTCCGCGAACACCGTAATGATGCCGAACGATACCAGCAAACAGACGAACCAGTACGTAAAAATACCGAGAAATTTGCCCAGCACGATGGACAACCGCGACGTTTTGGTTACCAAAAAACGGATGGTCCGGCTTTCCAACTCGCGATTCATGGTATCGTGGAAAAGGGAAAACATAAACAGAAACCCAAAGAGATACATCAGCAGCACCAAGCCGCTGACATAGCCTTCTTCGGCGACCTCCTTGCCGAGCATCGCGCCGTTCTTCGCTATGAAATCGGACAAGTAATAAGAGACCGCCGTAAAAATCGCAATCGTCACGATCGAAAACACGCTTTTAAAGGACTGCACGAATTCTTTTTTCCAGATGGCTAACATTTTGCTTCTCCTCCTTCACTCCAACCAGCATACCCCACGGAGCTAAACGGCGACAAAGCATCAGATAAAGACAAGATAAATCATGTGCCGCGCCGTTTAGGTTCTGTTAACCCGGAAGCGTTATACTTAAGACAAGATCATCTTTGGCCTATAGAGAGGAACGATAGACATGGAAGAAACGGCTGTTTTGCTGGTGGACGACGAGCCGGCTCTCCTGCTGATGCTGGATATGGTGTTGAAAAAAGAAGGCTTCCGCCGCATCGACCATGCCGAATCGGCCGCCGCGGCGCTCACCCGATGCAGACAAAAGCGCTACGATATCATTTTGCTCGATGTGATGCTTCCGGATAAAAGCGGCTTCGAGATTTGCCCGTTTATCCGGGAGACGACGGATGCCCCGATCCTGTTCGTGACCGCGAAGGGCTCGGATCTGGACAAGCTGACGGGCTTCGCGATGGGCGGCGACGATTATATTACGAAGCCGTTCAATCCGCTGGAGGTCGTCGCGCGCATGAAGGCGCAGCTGCGCCGTTCCAGGCCGCAGGCGGAGGAACCGGGCAAGTCCGCACGCACGCATACGCCCGTCTACGATTACGGGCGCTTTCAGGTCGACGAGCTGGCCGGAGAATTACGCGTGGAAGGAAAGCCGGTCGCCTGCCCCGCCCAGGTGTTCCAACTGCTGCTTTTCCTCTGCAAGCATCCGAACCGCATCTTCACGAAGGACCAGCTATATGAAGCGGTCTGGGGCATCGACAGCATGGGCGACGATCATACGGTCATCGTCCATATCCGGCGCATCCGCGAGCGCATCGAACGGGACCCGGGGCAGCCGGATTACCTGGTGACGGTCCGCGGGCTCGGCTACAAGCTCGTCCCGCCGAAGGAGCTGCCATGAACCGGATCAGCCGCAGGCTCACCTTTCAATTCGTTGCGCAGTTGGTCTTGTTCATTGGGGTCATGGCGCTGGGGGCACTCGTATTAATCGTCTACATCGGCCTGCAGACGGAAAAACACGCCGCCCAAAATCCCGAAGGCCTGCCGGGGTTAGGGGCGTTCCGTTCTTTGTTTGCCGTGAAGGGCGGTCAAGCCGTCGTCGATGCCGGATGGGCGTCCGCCTTGCCGGAGCGCGGCGGCTGGCTTCAGGTCGTAAGCCCGGAGGGGCGTGTGCTCGCCTCATCCGCGGCTCCCGTCGATGTCCCCGGGCAGTACGCGGCAGGAGAGCTATTCGCCTACTGGAAGAAAAAGCTTCCTTTTCCATACGCGCTGACCGTCAATCGAGTGGAGAAGGACAACAAGACGTACGTCGTCGTCTACGGCGAGAAGCGCAAGGCCGAACAGGCACTGCAACAGGTGCTGTCCGCCTTCGACGGGCAGGCTTTATCGCTGGCAGGCGAGCAGGCGCTGCGGCAGCAGCATGCTTCGCTGTACATTTACGACGCCGACGGCCGGCTGCTTCACGCATTTGGGGAAGAACATGCGGCCCGTTCAGAGGCTACGCTAAGTGACATGATTGGGAGCGCCTCAGCTGCGGGGAAGACGGAGGCGGAGGAAGCGGTGCACTTTGACCCGGCGACCCGGCAGACGTGGATCGTCCGTACCTCGGACGGGATGTCTGCGGAGGCCGGGGAAGGGTTGGACCAGATCATCTCGAATGGGTTTCTCGCCTATTTTATCGGTCTGGCCGCGTTCATTCTGCTCCTCTCCTACGTATACGGCGTCCGCTTCGGACGTCCGTTCCGGGCGATGCTGGAATTCATCGAGCAATTGGCTTCGGGGAACTATGCGCAGCCGCCCCGGACGGGCAAGGGGAAGTCCGGCGTCAGCGGGAAACGGCTCAGGAAGCCGAAGGGGACCTTCCGGTTGTTCCGGGAAGTGAACGAATCGCTCGAAGGCTTGAGGCTGGAGCTTGCCCGCGGCGAGCAGCTGCGGAACCGGCTGGAGCAGACGCGCGAGGAATGGATCACCGGCGTATCCCACGACCTGAAGACGCCGTTGTCGTCGATCAGCGGCTATGCGCATGTACTCGAATCGGCCCCATACTCTTGGTCCGAAGAGGAGCTGCGAACGATTGGCCGCACCCTGCGCGAGAAGTCCGATTTCATGTCGGAGCTGATCGAGGATTTGAGCCTGACGTACCGCCTGAAAAACAACGCGCTGCCGCTCGACCGGAAGCCTTCGGACGTGAATGAAGTCGTGCGCCGGGCGGTGGTCGCCTTTATGAACGATCCACAGGCGGCCTCCTACGCCATCACGTTCTCCCCATCGAGCAGCCCGGTCACGTACCCGATCGACCGCAAATGGTTCACCCGCATCGTCGACAATATGATCTCCAATGCGATCAAGCACAACCCGGCGCAGACGGCGATCGACATTGTGGTGAAAGCAGAGGCCGACCATGGCTTCACGGTCACGATCCGCGACAACGGCGCGGGGATGGACCCGAGGACGCTGGACCGGCTGTTCGATCGCTACTATCGCGGCACGAACACGGAGGAAACGACGAGCGGTTCGGGCCTCGGCATGACGATCGCCAAGCAGTTGACGCTGGCGCATGGCGGCGACATTACCGTACGCAGCGAGCCGGGCGAGGGGACGGAGATTGTGCTGCGTTTTGGCGGAGCTTAAGGTTTAGACGCTTATTCGCCCATACGAAAAAGGTCTGCCTGCCGTCCGAAGGACGAGCAAGCAGACCTTTCTTCATGCGAGTTTACCCGATCACCGTCAGTTCCTTCGGGAACGACGTCAGCACCTCGACGCCGCTGTCGGTCACCCGGACGTCGTCTTCGATGCGCACGCCGCCAAGCCCCGGGACATAAATGCCCGGTTCGACCGTAAAGACTGCGCCCGCAACGAGGAGATCGGCGGTTCCGGCATGAATCGACGGGAACTCGTGGATATCGATGCCGAGCCCGTGGCCGAGCCGGTGCACGAACTGCGGACCGTATCCAGCCGCCTCGATCACGTCTCTGGCCGCCTTATCGATGCTGGCGTACGTCACCCCGGGCCTCGTCGCCTCAATCGCCCGCAAATTCGCCTGCAGCACCGTGTCGTAGATGCGCTTCAGTTCGTCGTCGATATCTCCGACGGCGAAGGTCCGCGTAATGTCGGAGGCGTATCCGTCCGCGAAGACGCCCAAGTCGATCAGCAGCAGCTCGCCGCTTTGGATTTTTCGCAGCCCCGGCGTTCCGTGCGGCATTGCAGATTTTTCACCTGCCAGGACCGACGTAGAGAACGACGGGCCTTCCGAGCCGAGCTTCTTCATCTGGTACTCCAGCTCGGCGACAATCTCGATTTCCGTGACTCCCGGCGCAACCTTCTCCAGCCCGCGCCGCAGCACCTCTTCCACTAGCGACACGGCCCGCTTCAACCGTACAATTTCGTCGTCCGACTTCACGACCCGCATCTCGCGGAGCGGCTCGTCCACGTCGACGTATTCCGAAGCGCCGAGCGCCTCGTTCAGCCGTTCGAACCGACTGACGGTCAGATGCGTCTTCTCCAGGCCGAACCGCCGGATTCCTCCCGGGAGCAGCCCCTTGAGCACGGCGTATGGATCGTCCGTATCCGTATGGGTGGCGAACGCGCCGACACCCTTGGCTGCACCCCGCGCGGCTTCTTCATCCAGCGCAGGGACGACCAGCGTCGGTTCCTCCCCACGGGCGATCAGCAGTCCGAGGAAGCGTTCGTGCGGGTCCGAGGCATAGCCCGTCAAATAAAATACGTGCTTCGGCAGCGTAATCAGCACCGCGTCCAATTCACGGCTCTCCATATAAGCTTGCAGCTTCGCGATTCTGTCGTTCATATTCAATCTCCCCTGCCCTTCATGTTTTCATGCCGGGGCGACAAATCCTTGGTATAATGAAATCAAAGGCTATGAATATACGATGATACGAGGAGGTTCTTGCCTATGAACTATCATCTCATTCTGCTGGGATTCATCACCTATCTCTTAGCTTATCTGATCGGCGCGAAAAAATATACCCGTTTTTTATCCGGTTTCAACGAAAGCCGGGTCCGCGATAAAGAGAAGCTGGCCAAAATCGTCGGGACCTACAATCTGATCGTCAGCGTGCTCTTCGTCCTGGCCGGCGCACTCAACCTTCCTTACGGCAATGCCCTCGTTCCTCTTGTTATCCTGGGATATGTCATCCTGCTTGTCTATGTGAACATGAATATGGTGGACTGATAGCCAAGGTACGATGTTCCCGGCGGGCGGCGAAATGCCGCCTCGGACACGGGAGAGTCCAACTCTACTTCAAGCGGTTGTACTTTTGGATGGCTTCGCGAAGCATCTTTTCGAACTTTTCCGGCGTGCCGTCTTGATTCTCGGTAAAGAAACGATTTTTCAAATCAAACTCGTCCACCTTGCGTTTCTTGTTCACGCGCTCAATGATGTCGGAAGCAGCCACCTTGACCTTTTGAGCCTCTTCTATATATGAATTCAAGGTATAGCTTTCTATCTTTTCTTTCTTCAGCCGTTTCTCGTCCTGGGCGTGCTGTGTCAGATTTTTAAGATCGTCCACCAGCGGATCGTACTTCGCTCTAAACTTCTCCATGTCCAGATCCAGAATGTTTTTTGCCGTTATACCCTGCTCCTCCATCTCGGCGGACAGCGCCTGGGCATCGACCAAGAACTTCAAAGCCCCGTACCTGATCTGCTCGTCATTCTCCTGGAATTTCTTCAGGCTTTCCTTCTTGCGCTCGGCTCCCATGCCGGCCATCGCCTTCAAGTACTCGTCCGCGACGGCATAATACGCATCCGCCGCCTTGACGATCTTCGGATGCATTTCTTTGGCTTTGGCAAAATGGTCATCGACATACCCTTTGGTTTTATAATACTCGCGGGCCTCGCTCAGGATCGCCGTCAGATCGTTCATCGCCGGCTTCAATCGGACGACAACCGGATCGATTGCCGGAAAGGCAGGCGCTTTATCGGCGAAGCCAAACTGCGTTTCCAAAGCTTTCGCGTCGCCCGATGAAATCGAGAGCATGGTAAAGCTGAAGTTCTTGTCAATGACAGGCTGCTCTTCATCGCCAAACTTGTCAAAATAATCGGTTAACACCTGATCTAACCGTCCGGTCATAAAATTATTCAGGCCTACATACGCGTTATACTTCTCGATTTCCATCGCCTTTTCCAATTCCTCGATGTTCGCCCCGTCGTTTTTTTTCGAACCCGACGCGTCTCCGGACGTTTTTTCGGCCGTCGTGCCGCTTGGCTCCGCAGCCGGCCGGTTTATTTTCAGATTCGAGCAGGCGGTAAACATCGTGCATAGCAGCGCGAGCGCAACAAATGAGCTGAACTTTTTCAAAATATAAGCCTCCAAGCGATTTAAATTTTCGGTCCAGACCTGGCGAATACATACCAGCTTGTTTTATCGGCGAATGAGTTTGAAAGCTTTAGGATAAAACCCCGTAAAGTGGTGATTTTCACAATTCTGAACCGTATAAAAAAATAAATCCCCCTTTTTTCTCGGCTTTTGCACCTTTTTTTCATGTTGGATCGTCTGTACAATTGAAGTAATTTCTTCCTTTTCCCGCTCAGGAGGCACGATGTTGAAAAAGTTAGCCGAACGGATGCGTCCGCCAAGCAGCGGACTTCCCCTTGCATCCAGAATTAATGTCTTTTTCTTTATTACGTTCTGCTTATTCTCGGTCTTGATTCTCCGGCTTGCCATGCTTCAACTTGTGGAAAGCCAACATTTGAAGGATGAGGAATTCAACCATAAAAACACGCCCATACCGCCCACCCGGGGCAATATTTTCGATCGCAAAGGCGCTCCGATCGCCTATACCACGCCTACCCAATCGCTTTATTTTCGTATCGAGCAAGGGCAAACGCAGGATGAGGTCATTGCCCTCGCGCGCGAGCTGGAACGAATTTTCTCGGAACGCGGAGCCCCGTCTCCCAAAAAGCTGTCCGCCGAAGACATCATCAGGCTGATGGATGTCGGATACGATCTGACGAAAGCCAAAACCAAGGAGCCTTCCTTCTATTACGTCCCCCGCCGGATCAAGACCGATCTCACCCGCGATGAAATCGCGTATATCGGGGAGTGGCGCGATGAACTGAAATGGGTTCAAGTCATCGAGGAAAGCACGCGGACCTACGACCGGGAAAATACGGTTGCCGTTCAATTGGTCGGCTATATGAAGCCGTACCCTGCCGCGCGGGAACCGCAGTACGGACTTTCCTTTTATAAAAAGAAAGAAAATACGGAGGGCTACGTCGATACGGAGGATGTCGGATTCGATGGCATCGAGCTGATGTATCAAAAGGAGCTGCGTGGTGAAAGCGGATACAAAGCGTTTCCGGTCAATGCGGCCAATAAAATTGCCGGCCCCGAGGTGACGCTGCAAGCTCCGAAGAAGGGCAATCACCTGTATTTAACAATTGATAAGGACGTCCAGCTTATCACCGAACAAGCGATAATGGACCATCTGGCGACGCTGCAATCCTCCGGCAACCGGTTCACTTACGCTCCGAATGCCCGGGCGGGGTATGCGGTAGCGATGGAGGTGAAGACGGGCAAAGTGGTCGCCATGGCCAGCATGCCGGATTACGATCCGAACTTATGGATCAGCGGATTCTCGACGAAAAGCGATTACGATAGTATCCAGCCTTTTGTCAACAACGGCACCATTACGACCGCCTATGGCAATTTTCCGAAGGAAGAATGGACCAAGCACCCCACTTCAATCGTGTATATGGGCTCGACGATCAAGCCGTTGTCCGTATTGATCGGCTTCAAGGAAGGGCTCATCCATCCTGGAACCCAATATTACGATACCGGCGTATTTACCTACGGCAAAGACAACTCGCGCTTAACCAACTCCGACCGGGCCGCTTACGGGTGGCTGACGCCGGCCACGGCCATCGCGCACTCGTCCAACACGTTTATGTCGGCCAAAATCGGCAATGAGCTGCACTCGAAGTACGGCGAAAAAGCCGTAGACGTGTGGGAGGATTATTTGGCCAAGTTCGGGCTGGGGGTTTCCACGCAAAGCGGCCTGCCGCGAGAGTATAAAGGCGTCAATGAGTTTAAAACGAACAAGGGCGAATCGTTCCAATCCCGGATGGTATTTGCCTCCTGGGGCCAGAACGAACGTTACACGACGCTGCAATTGGCCCAATTCGCCACCACCCTCGCCACACGGGGAAAAAGGCTCAAGCCTTTGTTGGTGGACAAGATCGAAAGCTACGATAGAGGCCAGCTGATCCAAAAGTTCGACGAACCGGTCGTACTGGACGAAACGGAATTTGCCGCGGCCGAGTGGAACGCGGTGCTGCAAGGCATGGCCAATGTCAAGGTACAAGGCTTCGACGGCTTCCCGTATCCTTTTGCCCGAAAGACCGGCACCTCGACGCAGTCCGTCGGCAAAAAACTGGTCGACAACGCCGTATTCATCGCTTTCGCGCCTCTGGACAATCCGACGCTCGCCGTAGCCGTCGTCGTCCCGGAGGGCGGATTCGGCGCATGGGGCGCCGCCCCGATCGCCCGCAAAATATTCGACGCGTATGACCAATATTACGGCCTGGACGGCGTACCCAAGGGAAGCAAAGCGCCCGCCGATAAGTAAGCATGTGGAAAGGCTTGCTCCTTCTCGAATGAGAGTCGGAGTAAGCCTTGCTTTTTTTCTTGCTTGCCCGGCTGACGCGCTTAAATTATTCTGTTGGTACTGTCACATTTTTGCACGGGTGGTTCGTTGTACAGGGTGAAAGGGAGTGAACGAGGTGGACGATTCAGAACTGCGTCAGATGATTGCTGACGTCTTGGAGGGTGATATCGACAAGTTCGAAAACATCGTGCAGCATTACCAAAAGCCGATTTTCCGCTACTGCTATCACATGCTGGGCAGCGATACGGAAGCGGAGGATAGCGGACAAGAAGTATTTTTGAAGGCATTTCGCAATTTGACGAAGTACAGTCAGGATGTGCCGTTCGGGGCTTGGTTGTACAAGATTGCCTACAACCATTGTATCGATGTGATTCGCAAGCGCAAGCTGGCCAGATATCTGCCCTTCTTTTACCGGGATGAGAAAGAAAATAAACCTATAGATCTGCAGATCGAAGCCAACTATTTTAATGAATTCGTGCATCGGGCCCTATCGAGATTAACGACAGAAGAGCGGAACTTGCTAATTTTGCGCTGTGTGGAGGATAAGAGCTACGAGGAAATCAGCCTGATTCTGAATCAAAGCAGCGCCAACCTGCGAAAAAAATACGGACGTTCGGCTGCAAAATTCCGGAAGTACTATGCTCAAGTGAAGGAAGTGGGATTCGTATGACATTGGACAAGGATCAGGATTTGAAAGCACTTTTTCATGACCCGCAGATTCCCGATGTTGACTTGACTGGAGAAGTGATGAGGAAGCTGTACGCCGAGCGGAACAAAAAGGAGCGATTTTTTGTGAAATATAAAGTCAGTATGTTGGTCGTAGCAGGAATGCTGTTGACGGTATCTTCAGGGTTTGCAGCGGTGAAGTACGGGGTATTGAAAAACGAACAAGGCCAAGCGGTTTATGAGGTAAAACCGTTGAAGTCGGCTCCTCCCCAGACCAAATATTCGGAAGAAGATACCCAACGCATAGGAATGAGCCAGGATTTGGCGGAAGAGCTGTTGCCGGATGGTTCGGCAGCGATCTTTTATATCGTTCCGAACAATCCGAACAAGCAAACGGACACCAGGTTCAAGCCGTTCGTCTTTAACGATCTGTCCGCACTCCGCGCCAAAATGGCAGGCAAGCCGATTACGATTCTTGATCGTTTACAAGAAAACTACAAATTCGAAAACGCCAAGGTCTTCTTTCAGCCAGTCGATAAGGTAAATCCTCCTACCCCCGACGAAAAGGCGGCAACGGCGGAAAAGCTGCGGAAGCAGGCGGAGGAATCAGGCAAGGATTATGCGATGATGCCGATTGAGCTGTCTGATGATCTTTTACATTTGAGGACCGTTTATAAACAAGGGGACCAAGAAGTAGCCGTTACTGTCATCAAATCCAACAATGGTCCATTTACAGCTTATATCGATGAAAAAATTGATTTCGACCAGGAAAAGATCACGGTTAAGGGAGTAGAGATGCTTTACACGGAATATAAAGACAAAGACGGAAAAGGCGGAAGAAAAAATATCACATGGAACAACGGCATTTCGGGCAGCGAATATACGTATCAAATCGACGAATCCGCCAACATGAGCAAAGAGGACCTGGTTAAAATCGCCGAAGCGTACTTGAACTAAAATTAACATGCCGAATCATCAATAGCGTAAAAAGTTCCTCTCCTTGCTTAAGGCGGGGAGCTTTTTTACGCTTACTTTTAAAATCATTAACCTTTAACGTTTACCTAACGTTCAAACTAATTTCTCTGCATGTTTCGTACACTTGAAGTATTCCGGGTAAATGGAAAAGAGACTCCCGGTGGGGAGTCCCGTCCTTTACAACCTTACTGCTCTATAATATTTCTCAGAACGAGAATAAAAGCGTGAAGGAACTGCACTTTGCTTGGAATGAAACTAGCGAACCACCCGAATATTCACCTTCATAAAGTTGGTGCATTGCTTTTTGTTTTTGATGAAAAGCATGTACTGGCTGCTCTGTTTCACATAAATCGTATTGTTTTCCGCTTGCTCTTTCCGGATCGTCTGGTTGTTATTTCGAAGATCCACAAGCCACCAATCGTACTCGTCGGCAATAATCGAGGTGATGCGAATGCCTTCGTTCGGCTGGAGTACATAAGGACCGGCAACTGCTACGGCACCCGGCTCCAAATGATACGTAACCTCGCCTTCCGGCGGCGCGACAATAATCTGCTGCTGAGGCGGTTGTTGAACCGGGGTTCCCTCCGCCGCAAAGCCGGGGCTTGATACAAGACTTGCTCCAATCACGGCAATCGTTAAAGCAGTTGTCACTTTTTTCATTTCTTTATCCTCCTCCGAATAACACCATGCAAAAAGTAATTTTTGAGGTCTGGCCAGTGCCCTCACTCAATTAATACCATATCTACCCTTTATTTGAAATATTTTTCAATCAAATTACACAATCTTTTTATCCAAAAGTTACAAATTTTTGAAGTTAACGTGATCATTATTTTATTTAACCTCTCGGTAAAGTTGCGTATCTCCTGGATCTCAGACCAATCCTGTTTCTTGTTTTGACGATAGGCACAGCGCCTTTTCTAATCGGACATAAAGCAATTCGGTTTGCAGATCGAGGGCTGCGCGATGAAGGGTCGAAACAATGTCTTCAACCGCTAACTTATGTAATGATTTTAATTGACCATTGGTCATATTTAATACAGCCATGGTGCAAGCTTCATAGGTTTGAATTTGCCGCATCATTTCTCGTTCTTCGGCATCCAATCGGTCCTTAAGGGTAGTTTCGGTCATTTCCATATCGGGAACCTCCTCGTAGGACGGCTGGATGCTTGCCAAGTTTCCACCTTTACTCGTCTTAAAACTTTAATATCGTTTATTACATTCATTAAAATGACCTCCGCCACAGAATTTTTAAGACCACCGTTACGTTACAGCGTCACACTCATATTATATGACGTTACAGCGTATCATGCAATGTGTTTTTTTGCAAATCATGATATATTGTTCTATATACCCACTGGGGGAAGATACAAAATGAGAATCAAAGTTAGATTGCAAGAAATTTTAGATGAACGAGGTATTTCCCAACGTCAGCTTGCGTTAATAGCTAACATGCGCCCGGGAACGATAAACGCCCTGTGCAGGGGAACAACTGACCGAATTTACATTAGCACCCTCGAAGAAATTTGCGCGGCATTGAACATCCACATCCATGATTTGATTGTTATGGAAGATGAATAATCTTTATTGGGCAACAATACCTGATTGAAATGTACCCAATGATTCACGGAACCGGTAAAAGTTCCCCCTCCTAAAAATGAGTATGTAAAAAATAAGCTTATTCCTACTTAATAGTTCAAGTCGGAATAAGCTTTTTAACGTTTTGCTTGTTATCAGTTGTTGACCTTGTGGGGCTTTTTCACCTGCCGCCGCGACAAGAACCAAAAGAAAAAAGACCACTTTTTGATCTAGAAATTGCTCATGTTCTGCAATCAGGGTTATATAAATATCGATGCAACTATTAAAATAAATCCTATCACTAGACCGACAGGGCCCCAATAATGCATAGGGATGAAAAACAGACTGTGCGAGGTTCCCATTTTATAGTGTTGTCCCGTTTCCACATCAACTAGCACTTTGCCTGAGTTGGCGTTAAGTGCTTTCCCCATATACCAGATAATAACTCCCGATACAATGAAGACAAAAGCCAGCGGCAGCCGGGGATTTATTGACCTAAGCCCCAGAGCGGATAATAAAATATCGACTATAAAATACACAATCACTGGAACAACGATATTCAAGATTCCTAAGCCCCTCCAAATAATCATATAAACATCCTTTCTGGTTACATTTACGTTTTAACTCTCCAATTAACTCAGCTAAACCTTTTAATACGAACGTAAGTTCAGCATGCTAGAATGAAACGTACGTTCGGGAGTGGTAATGACAAAGAAAGAAGCGATGAATCTCATCCAGTTTCAAAAGACATTCCAAACGGAATAAGCATGCCATCGTCATCTCATGAAATGAAGTGGCCTGAGGGCTTCTGTTGTCCGAAGTGTCAGCCATGACAAGGCTTACGAGATCACGACACGTAATCATCATGCCCACGGAGGCTCCATGTCAAGCCGCGGCACCGCAGTTTAATAGCCCCTGACAGACCCATTAAAATTCATAGCCTAAATCTTCATCGCCCTCGTTCACGACTTTCCCCACTAAATTCCAGTTTATACTATTTATTTTTGAAATCGCACTTTCAAGATACATTTCTCTTACCTCATATTTAGTAGTTATCCTTATCATCAGTAAAATGGTTCTCAAAATCTTTTCGAAAATCATAGTCTGGAAAGCTCCAAGGATTGCTTTGCAATTTTTGTCATTTCGCATATGTTTTTATCGACCTTGTTTATTGAGAACTTTAGGTTTTCAGCGATAAAGTGGTAAGTTTCACAGAACTGGAACCAGTAGTTTCCAGCCCGGCGCCCGAGCACAAAAAAAACAGGCCCACACCCGGAATATCCGGGCCTGAGCCTGTTTTCAAAATAAGTCCAAATGCCGCGATGATCAGCAGCCTTGTTACGCTAACGAGCAGGAGGCTCATAGAAATCGATCGCCATGCACCAGCATAAAGGATCACTCCCCCCACAATGAGGGCAACAGCCTCCTGTATATGTAATTCTAGCTGTATCTGAATGAAGCACACCATAGTCAGTAATCGGTTCGACGCCTGGGACCGGTTCGTCGTCTGGGATCTCCCGCACTTTCATGTCCGACCACTTTCCGCTCCAGGAACAAATACTGCACTTTAGAATCTCTTCCGAATAGTTCAGCGCATTCTGGATGACGATTATACATTCTCTACTGTAGGTATTACAAGAAGGACAATTGTGTACTTTCATGATTCATCACCTCCCATCAACACCTAAATTAGCACGATTTGGTAATATCATTCGAACATGTCCATTTGCTTGGGAGGAAGTTGCGTTGACTCTTGGCCTAGAAGATCTAGAAGTTGCAAAGCATTAGTAGCAGCATCCCCGCCTGAATTATTATTGAATATCACACAAACCTCCCGGGTTTCTTTTTCCAACTTCAAGAGGTTTTCCTTCCACTCAAGTAATTCTTCATGATTATAACGATAAAGATACCTTACTTCTCGCCAGTCTTTAGTTCCGCTTGCAGTCCAGCCATCCGTATTTCTCCCATGAAACCTGACAATGGTTAAACTGTCATTGGTTGGTTTTAAGACGATCGGAACAGAACCCGGAAAAACTTGAGGCTCATCACAAATACTATGAATCCAACCTTCCTCGCGCATAAATAATAACGTCTTTTCGCTCATTTCCGTACTAAACCAGCTTTGATGACGAAATTCAAGAGCCATTGGAATATTCTTCATTCGTTCCTTAGCTGTTCGTAGCAAGCGCACATTAATGCGGTTACAATCAAACCACGGTGGATATTGGAATAGAACTGCCTTTAACTTGCCCGCATCTAAAATAGGTTTTATCGACTCATTAAAACTTCGGAACATATTTTCCATATCGGCTTCAGAATAATTCTGACGGGTGTGCCCTGTCATACCTTGATAAGCTTTCACCAAGAATGAGAAATCCTTCGAAGTGTCTGATGCCCATCTACTATACAAATCTTCTTTATGAATCGCGTAATAGGAACTATCCACTTCAACCAATTTAAAATATCTGTTGTATTCTTTTAGCTTATCCTGCGGCCTGATTCCAGTCTTATATAACTCGTCATGATCTCCCCATCCAGCAAGCCCGATTGATATCATAAACTCACCACTTTTAAACAAGTTTAAAGCCTATATTATATTTTATCGGTATATACCTGTAATCTCAAACCTGTCTTATCCGCGAATGAAATCCGTATTTTGTATGAATTCGACATCGTCTCGATTTGTATTAAAAAAAAAGAATCCCCACAACCGGATAGTCGTAGGGACCCTAGGGAGTCAAAATGATTTAAGTACAGATAATGGATGGTGTTCAATTTTACAGATGACGTCCGGTGATATAACGGTTCTTCCAATAGCCCGAGTTCATATCATAGATGGCAACACCTCGGCTCGGAGAGTTGCCGACGAATTTGCCGTTACCCAGATAAATACCGACGTGGTTGATTTTGCCCGGTGTACTGACGCTGAACATGACAAGATCGCCCTTCTGCAGATGCGCTTTGTCCTTTACCGGCGATCCGACGCGAGCCTGGGCTCTGGAGCCCCATGGGATCGAAATGCCGTTTTTACTGAATACAAATTGTGTGAACGAGGAGCAGTCGAAAGTCAGATGTTGCGGATCTTTTACACCAAAGCGGTATTTTACTTTACCTTGGTAAGATAGAGCCGTTTTCACGATTTGATCTGCCTTTGAAGCGCTCACCGTTGCGGCTTGCGCCGATTGTGCAGGCAGCAACAAGCTTGCCGAACCGAATAAGGAAAGGCTTAGAGCTATGCCCAATAACGATTGACTAAGGCGATTTTTCTTCACTTGTGACATGTTCGGACATCCTCCTTATGGATCAATAGGTTAGCCAGCTCGGCCACCAGAGCTAACTGTACCATAGATTTAGTTGGAGGAATTTACTAGTGAGGTTCCTGAAACAAAGTAGCTCTTAGGAATATCCACAACTATTAGAAATGAATGAGAATTCGATGAGTGGATTATTCTTGACAGTTCCATGAGTAAACCAACAACATTATGGATTATCCCTGTCGCGACCATATACATACCGCTATATTTCCAAATCCGCATTACAGATCACCTCGATTTTTGTTTGTTTGACGAATCGTTTTTGTTTTATTGAAAAGGTACCCTCCACCCAAGCCATACATGGCTAGAGCAAATACGATAGCCACTAGCACGGTTAACAGATAAGGCAGCGAATAGTGAAGCGCTGATAATTGGTTCATGGGCTCGGCAACACCTGTTACCCGGAAAAATTCCTTCGCCCAGAATAATCCCACGATATGTAGTACGGAAATGACCAGAATTGAACGACGCAAAAACATACGAATCCGTATGTTTCGTTTACAGAAAAGCCTTTTAAATCAAATTTAAAAGGCGCTAGGCCATCTGTGTGATAAGGTTAATAAATGCATCCGCCAACCGAGTTGATTTCAATGCCGGATCTCTGCTGCTTCGGTCAATCCAACCGAGGAAAGTAAAGTAACTAATCTCCGCTCTCGTAGCGGAGTCAGCAGGATCGAATCCCATTTCATTGAACAGTTTTGCAATGTATCGCAATCGCTCTTGCTCAATCGCCATCACTCGCTTTGCAACCTGTTCATCTTGATTGGCCCAGGCGAGTATGGCCGATTGCAATTTGGTCGTATGCGAGAAGCTTTGGTACACCAATGCCTGAAATTGTTCTTTGGCAGACAAGCCGCTGTTCTCCATCTGGCCAATGACTTCTCGGGTTAAGTGCTCTTCCCAATAGAAAAGCATCGCTTCAAGTAAATCAGCGCGATCCCTGAAATAGTGGTAAAAGCTCCCCTTGCTGATTTTTAGTTTTCGAGCGATGGCTTCGATTTTGACGGATGCAATCCCAGATTGCGATAACGTCTCGAGTCCCGATCTAATCCAATCATCACTCGTGAGCTGCACGATTCTCCCCCCCAAAACATACGTTAACGTATGTTTTGATCATACATCATTCTTCTTCCAAATATCAACACAAGCTTTCAATAAACCGTAGAGTAGAGAGACATACTTGCGTGGTTTCCATTTTAGCCCATACGGGATGCCTATAAAGATCAGATAAAAGATGGCTGACTTATGAGGAAGCTCAATATTTCAGCATTTAGCATCTCATGAAATTGTTTCCGATCAAAGCCGGGAGGGTCTTGAGAAGGAAGAAACGACGGGGTGATCATCGATTCCGGAAATGGGCTCAGAAAGGAAAAGTGCCCGGCATTTTCTACCGTTCTATATTGAATCTTATTCTGGGCAGCAACCCCTCTCAAAATAATTTGTGCGTGAAAAGAAGGAGTATATGGATCCTTCTCTGCATCCAGCATCAAAATCGGAACGGTAACCGAACTTAACGCCCCCTCGGCTCTAAACCAGACCGATGCCGGAGCCAGTAATACTAGGGACCGGATTCGCGGATCTGGCGCAACCTCTATGAGCTGCGGTTGTCCGTCCGGGGTCTCGTGAGGAAACGAAGTCGGCAAGCCACCCGCAGTTGCCAGAACTGTGTAACCGCCGAGCGAATGCCCGATGATAGAAACGGCATCCGGTTTTACCTTTCCCTCAAACATCTTATTTTCAAAAAACCAGTCGACGGCCATCCGAATATGTCTCGGTCTGTTGGTGAGGTTCTGTATCGTACCTTCCAGGCTGTTATTATTCCTGTTATTGAACGGATGCTCAGGCATTCCGACGATAAAACCGTTCTGCGCCAAATACCGAGCTAATGTTCGATACATAAGCGGTGAACCGCCAGTGCCGTGAGAGATCAAGACCAAGGGGAACTTTCCTGCTAAAACTTCTGCGTCTCTCGCTAACTCCAACGGGAAGGGCCCCAATTGATCTGCTTGTTCAGGGGTGCCGGCAGGATACATCACCAACATAGGAAATGTTATGCCCAGCGATGCATCGGATATTTTCACTTCATGGTAACCTGCATACCCTTGTTGTAATCTTTCGTTCTCTCTCATCCCATTTATTCCTCCGCGAAGTAATTAGATTTAGGGCCAATAGGAATGTAAATGTCAAATTCCGAATCTTCATTACTTGGACCCAGATATCTGTGATCGTAACGTGCAAATTCCGGTTGGTTCAAACGCGTTCTCCCCGATTTGGGCAACCAAGAGCTATAAATGTACTCAAACGTATCTTGTATTCTTGCAACGGTTCCCTTATGTGAGAATACAGCGTAGGTTGTTGATGGGAGAACTTTATACACCATTCCTTCAGGTAGCTTCCCCTCTTCGACAACCTCAACACAGGCGGTATAAGAGACTTCCCATTTATCTCCTGTAAGTTCAATTAGAGCGTAATAAATAGACGCGGGATCTCGCCTTCTATCAATTTCTGATACGTGTTGTTTAAAAGAGTCCCATAGCTTTCCGATGACGTGAGAATGAAGTCCTCGTATTTCCATGCCAACCAATTGAAGTCTTCTCTTGGTGATGATAACGGGATCAAGAGCTGCTCCGTTGTGTAATTGCCGTAGCCTAACTTCGTCCAATGCCTTCTTCTCCATTGCCCGGAATGGCGTGTCTTTCATATCAGTTTGCTTGCGGAATTGCCCCGGCGTGATAGAAAACATTTGCTGAAATGCACGAGTAAAAGCTTCTTGAGATGCAAAATGATATTTGATTGCGATCTCTACAATTCTGAGGTTGGAGTAAAACAAGTCATAAGCAGCATGGGTTAATCTCCGCCTCCTAATGTATTTCGAAACGGAGTTTCGTGTAACCGATTGGAATATTCGGTGGAAATGATAAGGTGAGTAACCTACCCATTTCGCAATTTCATCTGCTGTGATCTCATCGGATAGATGACCTTCTATGTAGGCAATCGCTTTAGTTACGGATTCCATGTATTTCATTCCAACGCCTCCATGGAGTTAACATAACTATAATATACTTCAGATCGATATTTTTGATATTTTTTGCGAAGTTGAAGACGGAACTTAGCTTTTAAAGAGTTTTTTTCATCTTATTCATTACTGCTATACTGCTATACTGCTATACTTCATTCTACCCATTTTTATAATGACTCTGTACGTTGGTTGGATGCGATACAAAATGCAAAGGGTCACATCCAGTTTATTTCGAGAATGATCGTGGCCATCGTAATTCGTATTCCGGTGGGGCTCTCAATTGGATGTTACACCCATCCTTTTAGGATTACTGCTCCTCGCGTTTATTTTGTTAAAATATGGCTCCATAGCATGCAGAAAAACTCCCCATGATTTTGGGGAGTTCTTCGCTTCCAATGCCTACGACTTATTAATCAAGGTAACGATGCATACATACTTTTCCGGCCTTTCGATGTTGCAAGGAACGCATAGGTTTCCGAACTGCTGTTTTAAGACCCCATTTCCGACAATATCACCGAAATGACGATGCCTGCCGCAGCGATCCAAAACAGCTTCGATTTGAAATATCTCTTCACCACGTTATCCTGTCGTTCGAATACTTTACCAGGGTCCTGCTGCATGTGCAAATCCGTGGTGTACGCGGAGACGCCGTTATACCGCCCTCCTCCGCCCAAGAACACAAAACTCAAAATAAGCGTCAGCAATGAGGCGATAAACAAATAGTCCGAAACGGTTTGCATTTGAATTCCTCCTCGGCATCCTGATTTGGGTACAGCCAGACTGGATATAAACAAATAAACACGTCTTCGTCAGGGACGAAAACGTGTCGTGGTACCACCCTTGGTTCAACCGCATGTGCCTCGGACTCCAGGCGCGCACGGTCCTTCATTCAGATAACGGGGGAGGCCCGGCAGCGGATACGTCCAGCTCAGTTCCCCGCTGCAGCTACAAGGTGAGGCGAAGCATACGGCGGTGGGGGGTCTATCAGCCTCGGACGCCCTCTCTGGCGCAACCGGTCGCACGTTCCATGTCCTTGATCGTTGCTTTTCGCTTCATAAACATTCGAGCAATCGCGATGTTGTGTATTCCAATTTACACCAATTTAACCAAAGAAGCAAGTGCTTACAACCGGCTCCTTCTTGCGCCAGGCACAATTTTTCTCTAGAACCCGCCACCTCGGTGCAGCATAGAAAGTAACCCGGCCCGCATGTGCATCCTTCCAAGGACTCGTACCGTAATACTAGGATATAAAGGAGCTGATCCATCCATGACAATAAATGATAACCCTCTTCCGCTGCCTGCCCCCGATACGAAAGAGGAACTCCGGCAGGCGCTTCTCGACATCGAGTCGTGGGAGGCGAGCCAGAAAGATTTGTGGTTCTGGGAGAAGCTCGGCAGGCTGCCTTTTCAGCTGCTTGACCGACTCACGCCGAAGGCGCTGCAGAACAAGCTGGCGCAGGCGATCGACGAGGTCGGAAGCTTCGTGCAAACAGGCGGCCAATACCTGATCTCCGAGCAAAGCGTGCTCGATCAGCTAAACCGGCAGCTCGCGGGCCGGCCGGACGCTCCGGTGCCAGCACTTGCCGATGCGCTCACCCTAGGCGAGGTCGCCTCGCTGCCGCTCGCCGTCATGGACGGCGCGGCCGAAGAATTCGCCCGCAGCCGCACCCTCTTCGCGACGGCCCAAGGGGCGACGACCGGATTCGGCGGCATCTTTACGCTCGCCATCGACATTCCGGCCATCCTCGGCTTGTCGCTCAAGGTGCTGCAGGAGACGGCAATGGTGTACGGCTACGATCCGAACGACAAGCGCGAGCGCGTCTTCGTGATCAAGTGCCTGCAGTTCGCCTCTTCCGACATCGTCGGGAAGAAGGCCGTGCTGGAGGAGCTGGCCGACTTCGACAACGAGCACCGGCAGCGGGACGCGATCTCGCAGCTTCAGGGCTGGCGCGAGGTCGTGATGATCTACCGCGACAATTTCGGCTGGAAGAAGCTGTTCCAGCTTGTCCCGGTCGCCGGGATGATCTTCGGTGCGGTGCTGAACCGCAGCACGCTGCAAGATGTCGCCGAAGCGGGCAAAATGCTGTACCGCAAGCGCCGGGTGCTGGAGCGGCTGCGCAGCGGCTAGAAGCGCAGCGCTTCGCCCGGCCCGAGCGAATGCAGCCCGGCGAAGCCCTCTGCTGCCAGCGCTGCGCACAACGCGTCCGTCGCGCTCCGTCCCGTATGCACCGGTACTGACTGACGGCTGCCGAAATCCCGGAGCATCCGCCTGACATCGGCCACACCTTGGTGCACCTTGTAGCGGATCGCTTCGGCCGAGCAATCGCCCCCGGCCTGCGGCTCGTCCAGCAGACGCTGTCCGAAGCTGCCGGCGGCCAGATGGCCCGTCAAGATGACGCAGCCGTTCCCCGCTGCCGCCAGCCTGCGGTAATACCACTGCGCGCGGTCCGACTGCATCATCCCGTCGGCGGTGAAATAAAGCGCGCTCCGCCCCGCGGCCAGCGCCTGCTCCCGCTGCGCATCCGTCGCCACTGCGACGACGCGCGGGTCTTCCAGGCAGCGCCGAATCCGCTCGGCCGCGCCCGGCTTCAACCATTCGGGCCGGTCGAGCATCGGGCCGAACGCCTGAAGCAGCTCCCGCTCCGCAACGAGCGGAACGCCCAGGAATCGCTCCCGCGCCCAGACGAGCATGTCCTGCCCGCGCCCGAAGGCGGGAACCGGCAGCAGCACGGAGCCGTCCTGCGCCAGCGCCTGCCCGATCCGAGTGGCAAGCCGCTCCAGCAGGACCGGCTGCGCCTCGGCGTCCATGCCGTAAGCGGCGTCGATCACCGCCAGATCGGCCGGGCGGCCCGCCGTTCCCGGCGGTAGCACTTCCGGTCCGTCCGCCGCAAGCAGCACGGACTCTGAAGAATAGTCGCCGGAGAAGAAGACCCGCTTGCCTTCCAGCTCCAGCATCAGCCAGACGGAGCCGACCAAGTGCCCGCTCCGGCCCCAACAGGCTCTCACGTGAGGAGCCGTGTCGATCCATTCCCCTGAAGCACCGGCGTCCTCCAAATACGCGAACCGGATCGCCTTCACGTGCTCGTCGCCATACGGCAGCTCGGCCGACTGTCCCCTGACATATTTTTTCCAGGATGCGAAATACGTGTCCAACTGCTGCGCCGTCGCCCGGGTCGTCCAGACGACGCCACCGTAGCCGTGCTTGTACAGCAGCGGCAGCGCCATCGAATGATCCTCGTGCGCATGGGACAAAAAAACGGCATTCAGCCGCGGAATGACGTTCGGATCGACGAGCGGGTATTGTCCCGCGCCCGTCTTTTTGACGCCGCAATCCAGCAGCACGCGGATGCGGTCATTGTGTAGGAGGTAGCAGGAGCGGCCGTGCTCGCCCGCCCCGCCCCAGATGTCGAGCTGCATGAGTCTCAATCCACTTTCTGTTTTGAACTTAGCCGGTCGATCCCGAGCAGCATCAGCGTCGTCAGACCGACCGAGACGACCGCCATGGCCATGCCGAGCGATACCTTCCCCTGCTCGAACTGCGCGAAAATATACGTCGCCGACGTTTCCATCGAAGGCGGCAAAATCATCAGCGACGCTACCAGCTCGCGGACCGAGATGGTGAACGTCATCATCCAGCCCGCCAGCATGCCCGGGACGATAAGCGGCAGTAAAATGCGCCGGAAGACATAAGCCGGCCGGCCGCCGAACACTTGCCCCGCTTGAAACAGCGCATCGTCAAGCTGAGAGAAATTCGCTTTGACGTACTGCACCGTGTACGGCAGAAAAAAGACGACATACGTCAGCACGACCATCCCGTACGTGTTGTACAGCGGCACGGGCATCCATGGCGCGTTCCACAGCAGAATCAGGCCCACGACCAGCACGATGCCCGGCACCGTATTCGGCAGCAGGCTGAACAGGTCGGTCATCCGCTGCGGCCATGTCCTAGACTGCTTGATCGTCAGTGCGAACCACGTGCCCAGCAGAACCGAAATCGTCGCCGCCGCCAGCGACAAGCCGAGGCTGTTCAGCAGCGCGGTCATGCTTTTGGAGCCCCAGGTCAGCAGCTCCGCGTAATGATTCAAGGTCAGATTGCTCCAGGCGAGCCCGACGCCCCGCAGCTTCATCAGCGAAGCGGAAATGATCGAAAAGTAAGGAACGCCTACGGACAGCACCAGCAGCGCGATCACGTAGCCCCAAGCCAATAGGCGCGTCAGCCCGCTTAGCGGATAGATTTTGCTCCGCGTTCCCTTGCCGCCGACCAAACGGTAAGTATACCGCCGGGTGACGACCGTCTGCACATACCATAAGAGCAGGCACGTGCTCAGCAGCACGGAAGCGAGCGCCGTCGCCTTGCCGAGATCGATCGGCCAACTGGAAATGTACTTATGAATTTCCGAGGTCAGCACGTAAAAGCCGATTTTGCGGCCGAAGGTGGCCGGTGTGCCGAATTCGGCGATCGTCTTCACGAAGATGAGCAGCGCCCCCATCGCGTAGCTGGACAGCAGCAGCGGCAGCACGATCCTTCGGAAGCTGTAGAAGAACCGGCCTCCGTGTACGGCGGCGGCGTCTTCCTTGCTCCCGCCAATCTGCAATAAAGCGTTGCGCAGGATCAAGTAAAGAAAAGGAAACAAGTGCAAGCTCATGATCGCCACCATGCCGAAGACGCTGAAAAATTTCGGCGTCCACGCCTCCGCCATAGGAAGAAGCTGCTCCATATAGCCGTTTTTTTGCATGAACAAAATCCAGCCCATCGAACCGATGTACGGCGGCGTCATGAACGGGATCAGCAGCACGATATCCAGCCACGCGTGCCGGCCTAGGCTCGTTTTAGCCAAGATCCAGGCTAGCGGCAGCGCCAGCGCCGTCGTTCCGAGCACGACGCACAGGCCGAGCCAGATCGAGTTCCAGAATACTTCGCCGAGCTTGTTCTCCAGAATGGTCCGCAGCGGTGCGGACAAATCCAGCGTCTGCTCCGGGTACACGCTCGTCAGAAAGATGAAAAAAAGCGGGACGACCACCAGGATCGCCAAAAGAAAGAGGGCGAGGGTCATCCCTACCGATCGTATAGAAATCCAGCTTCTTGCCTGCATGCCTTCACCGTCTTATTTGAACATTTGGGTAAATTTCTTCGTCGCCGCGTCGCCGTTCGCGTCCATCCACGTCCAATCGATCTTCATCTGCGCGATTTGATCGGCGCTCGCGCGGTCCTTCGCCTTCACGTCCTTGCGACCCGGCAGCAGGTAGGTGTCCGCCACCATCTTCTGCGCTTCGTCGGACAGCAGATAATCGATGAACGCTTTGGCGTTATCCTGGTTTTTGCTCGATTTCAGAATCGCCGCCGGGCGGGGGCTGATGACCGTGCCGCTGGCCGGATACACCATGTCGACCGGCTCGCCCTTCGCCTTCGCTTGGTACGTCATGTAGTCGACGCCTGCCGCTACGATGCTTTTCGCTCCGGTGATGACCGGGTCAAGCGCCTCCTGGTTCGCGCCCGCCAGAGCGACGCCGTTTTTCTTATATTGATCGAACAGTTCCCAGCCGCCATCGCCTTTGGTGCTCAGATAGCCGGTAATGAAATCCAGCGCGGAGCCGGACAGCGCCGGATCGGGGATGTTCACCTTGCCCTTCCACTCGTCCTTGGCGAGATCGCTCCATTCCTTCGGCGGCGTCTTCACTTGCTTCGTGTTGTACACAATGCCGAGCGCGGAGGCGCTGTAGCCGAAGAAATGGCCGTCTTTGTCGGACCAGTCGGGGGTCAGCTTGTCGGCGTTGGCTGCGTTTTTGTATTCCAGGGTGAGGCCGCTCTTTTTGAGCCCTTGGGCCGACGGCAGGGAAGCCAGCACGACGACGTCGACGACCGGATTCGCCTTCTCCGCTTCCATCCGGGCCAAAATTTTGCCCGTCGTCCCCTGGAACATTTCTACCTTCACGCCGGTCTTCGCTTCGTACCCTTTCTGAATGCTTTCCGCCAGCTCTTTAGGACCGGCGCTGTAGACGACCAGCTTGCCCCCGAGCTTCTTGTCCTCTTTCTTGTCATCCGGCTTGGCGGCCGCCTGCTCCGTCTTCGGCGCGGTCGCTGCGCCTGTGTTCGCAGACTTGTCCGCAGCCGTCGTTCCGCAGCCGGCAATACCGAAGCCCATCACGGCCGTCAACAGCAGCAGAGCCCCATTTTTCAATCCCTTCCCCATGCTCATGCGTCGTTCCTCCTCGTTCTATTCGCTCATATGGTGAATATGCTGCGGCGATACGTACACCGTCACGCGTTCTCCCGCCTGTAAGCGGGTGGAATGATAAGCCGTCCAGAGGCCCATTTCGCCCATGTCCAGCCCGATTTCGTAGCGGTCCCCAACATAGCTGACGCTGCGGATCATGCCCGGATAAGCGGCAGCCGCGCCTTCCTCCGGCTCCGACCAGCGGACATGCTCCGGACGAAGCAGGCTTCGGTCCGGCACCAGCCAGTTCGACTTGCCGATGAAGCGGGCGACGAACGGATGGGCCGGCGTGCGGTAAATGTCCTCGGGTGCGCCCTGCTGCAAAATGCGGCCCTCCTGCATGACGACGATCTCGTCGGACATCGACATGGCTTCCGTCTGATCGTGCGTCACGTACAGCGCCGTCAGCCCGATATCCCGCACCAGACTCATCAGCTCCAGCCGCATTTCGTCCCGCAGCACGGCGTCCAAGGCGCTGAGCGGCTCGTCGAACAGCACAAGTTGCGGCCTCAGCGCGACGGCCCGCGCGAACGCCACGCGCTGCTGCTGCCCGCCCGACAACTGGTGCGGGTACCGCTTCTCCATCCCTTGCAGCCGTACCTTCGCTACCGCTTCCTCCACCCGCCGCTTGAGCTCTTTCGTTTGTCCGGTGGCGCGCAGGCCGAAGGCGACATTTTCGAACACGGTCATATGCGGCCACAAGGCGAAATCCTGAAAGACCATGCCAAAATGCCGCTTATGCGCCGGCAGATCGATCCGCCTCTCGGCCGAGAACAAGCACTCGTCTCCGAGATGGATTTCTCCCCGGTCCGGCCGCTCCAGCCCGGCGATCATCCGCAGCAGCGTCGTCTTCCCGCAGCCCGACGGCCCGAGCAGCGTCGTAAACCGCCCTTTCCTGATGACCAGATCCGTCCGGCGCAAGGCCTGCATCGCCCCGAACGATTTTTCCAACCCCCGTATGACCACATCCATGCTGCAACCCATCCTATCTTGCAAACTAGCTCTAGTGTACATGGCGAAATGCAGAAGATTGTCAGCGGGACGTAAAGATTGTGTTAATTAATTCAATGCATACTATTCATTCGCATAGATTTTTTCTATACTGTGGTCAAATACGGAGCCGAACAAGGGGAGTGGGCACATTGAATTTCAGTCTGCTGAAGCTGGAAATCGTGGAGCTGTTGGACAAGCACAAGAAAATTACCGCCGTCGCCGAGCAGCTTGGGCTCAAGCAGCCGACGGTAACGTTCCACATGAAGAGCATGGAGCAGGAGCTCGGGGTGCAGCTGTTCGAGACGCGCTCGGGCAAAACGATTCTGACCGAGGCCGGCCGGTCGCTCTACCATTACGCGGTCAAAATCAACGCGCTGGCGCAGGAAGCGGGGCGGGTCGTGAAAGAGTTCGACGAGCTGGGCCGCGGCACGCTGAAGATCGGCGCCAGCTACGTGCCGGGAACGTACCTGCTGCCGAAGGTGCTCAGCGGCTTCGCCAAGGCGTATCCGCGAATCACCTTGTCTTTGCAAGTCAAGACGGCTCCCGTCATCCAAGAGCTGCTGCGCAATCACGAGATCGATCTCGGCATCCTATCCACCGAGCCGTTCCAATCGGCCCCATTGATCGCCGAAACCGTGTGCGAGGACGAGCTGGTCGTCGTCTTCGCGCCGCGTCACCGGCTGGCCGCCTACCCGCAGCTGTATCCCGACCAGCTCTCCGAGGCGCCTTTTCTGCTCCACGGACCGGAATCCAGCACACGGCAAATGACCGACCGATGGGCGCAGAGCAACCGCGTGCAGTTGAAAGCGCACATGGAGCTGGATTCGCTGGAAGCGATCAAGCAGGTCGTCATGCAGGGGGAGAGCGTATCGTTCGTTTCACGGCAGGCTGTGCAGCGGGAAGTGGAACGCGGGGAGCTCGAATTTCGCCCGATTCCGCAAAATCCGTTCAAGCGCTACGTGTACTGCGCGTACAATGCGGATCGGCGGCAGTCCGCCGTCATGGAGCGGTTCATCGATTTTCTGCGGCAAGAAGCCCGGTAAATCTAGTATTTATACCAATTTCCAAATTTTTCTTTACAAAAACAACATATCTGCTTAACATCTAGATAACAAACGATCATTACAGTCTAGCGTGTAAGCCTATTCCAAAACATGAAGGAGTTGTCGATGATGAACAAACGATCCAAATGGATTGGGGCGCTGTCCGCGGTCATCCTGTCCGCCGCTTTGACGGTATCGTCCGTCTTCCCTGCTGCGCCTGTCAAAGCCGCAAGCAACCTGGTGCCGGATTACGAGGTGAAGCTGCTCATGCCCGCGAACGCCGTGCTGGGCTCGGACGACAAGCTGAAGAGCGAGGTCCGCAGCGCGTTCGGTATGCCGGACAAGGTGACGAAGATGAACGTGCAGTTTCTGGATACGGACGGCAAAGACATTTACAGCAACGGCTGGAGTCCCCGCATTCGGAAGAAGGAAGGCGACAGCAAGTTCGAACTGAGCTACAAGAAGCGCTATCCGATCGTCAACGGTAACATCGACGCGGCGCTGACGAAGGCCAATCAAGAAGGGTTCGACGCGTCGGACACCAACTACGAGGCGCAGGTGGAATGGGGCTATCAGAACAAGACGCTCAGCATCACACGCTCCAAAGACGTCAAAAAATCCGGCTACAGCGGCGTGGATCTGCCCTCGGTCAAAGATTCCCGCCAGCTGCTGATCGATAACATTCCGGGCAAATTCGACAAGTGGCTGTACGCCGGCTGGGGCACCGAGAAGCTTCAAAAATCCCGAATCTACGGCCCGGTTCTGGCCAAGCGGTACACCGGCACCTATAGCGGCCTGAAAACGTACATCGAGGTGTGGCCGATCCGCAGCGCAAACGGCTCCGGTACGGAGAACGTAGTTGAGATTTCGTTCAAGACGGACGACCGGGACACCGCTTCGCAGAAGCATGACGAGCTGGTCACTTATCTGCAAAGCAAAGGCTGGTTCCTGGCCCAGGATTCGCTGAAAACGCAGCTGATTATGGACCGCTACTAAGCCCGCGCGAGCCGGGCGGATAAGCAAGCTTCATCGCACGGCACAACGCCGGTTTCGCATACCATACCAAAAGGAGCTATTCCCCGCCGCCACCGTTCACGGCTGCAAGGGAACAGCTCCTTTTTTTCGCAAGATGATGCGCATCAAACGCCGCCCGGGCGGGCGGACTTTCGGGCTTACTCCCGCTCCTGCCGCTCGCCCAGCCATTCCACGAACAGCGCATAGTCCTCCTCGACCTGATGCGCGTAGGCGATCGCCCAGTGCGCGATATAATCGCAGAACGCGTCCGTGTCCGGTCCGATCGCTCGCTGAATCTCCTCCTCGCTGTGGTACGACATCACCCCGTGCTCCATGTCCGCATCCGCCCGCGCATGAAGCTTCGCCGTAATCCGGCCCATGCAGTCCAGCACGGACAGCAGGTCTTCCTTCTCCGTCAGCTTGTCCGCCTTCAGCCGCTTCTTGTAAGGCGAGCGCTCCCTGACGTAAAAATGCCGCTCGTCCATCGTCAAGAAGCCGAGAAACGGGTCTGCCTCGTGATGCATCGCCTGCTGCGTCACGATGACCCGCTTGCCTTGATGGCCGAAATACGTCCAGAACGCCTCGTTATACGGCATAAAATAAGCCGGGACCGGCGCGCGCACTTCCTTGACCTCGATCACGATATCGTCCAGCGCCTGCTCGCCGCCTTCGCCCTCGACGAGCACATAGAAGCGGTCCAGCCCGATGGAGGCCGTGCCTGAGCCGTGCTTTACCGCCACGTCCTTGATGGCGTAATAGCCGTCCGAACGCTTCGTCTTCCACTCCAGCGATTGCAGATACTGCGGCCAGCTCTCCTCCAGCATGCGGCGCTCCTGCGGCGTCGGCGGCACGATCTCGTCCGATTTGGCAAACCGCCTCGCCGTCCTCGTCAGCGTTGTTACGCCTTCCAGAAACTGCGACGCGAGCCGCTTCTCCGTCTTTTTCAGCAGCTTGCGGATCGGCCCGTCCGTGCGGTCTTTGTCGAAGACGAGCGTCCGCGGATCGTCCTTCCGCCGGGCAAAGCGCCGGATCTGGTTCGCATACGCGTCCAAGTAAGCGGTGATCGCTTCCTTCTGTCCATCGGCGTCAATATCTTTCGTCAGGCACACAAGCGCTACGCTGACCGACATCCGCAGCAGATCATACAGGTAGGAGCCCAGATACCCCTCGTCAAAATCGTTCACGTCGTACACGATCCGCCCCTCTTCGCTGCGGAACGCCCCGAAATTCTCGAAATGCAGATCCCCTTGAATCCACGTCGGCCGCTCCGGCGAGCTGTGGTACGGAAACCACTCCCGGCTGACGTCAAAATAAAACAAGTACGCAGTCCCCCGGAAGAACGAAAACGGGCTTCCCGCCATCTTGGCGTATTTCTGCAGCCGTTTGGCCTCGGGCAGCGCCATAATCTGTCCGTCGAACTCGTCCAACACACTGCTCAGCAGCTCCTTGCGCAGCCTTTTCTGCGTGAGCCGGACACGTTCCGTTAGCTGCTCCGAATTCATGCGCGGTTTCCCCCTTTTGCAGCGATAAGCAAAGTATTTTTCTCATGGTAGCTTACGCGCCGACAGCGTGTCAATTCAAGTACGGACCGGCTCTCTCCGGCTTCGGACGCCCTATCTGCAAGTCTCCGGGGACGGACTGGAAAATTAGGGATTGACGCCATCCTTGAAAACGATTACTATAGGCGTATAAAAATATAAACGTTTATAATTTTAAAGCTTCGGTGCAATCCGCAATTCCCCCTCGTTTCAACAACATCCTAGTTTAACCGGCAAAACTTTTCAGAAAATCATTAAGAAAAAGTCAATTTTATGTTGCGCAGAACCGGACGAGCGGCTTTGCACCGGCCGGCAGGGGGCGTGCCTTAATTCAGCAAAAATATAAACGTTTATACTTTAAGGAGGGATTGCCCATGCGGCAGGGGGCACGCAGACGGGAGACCAAATATTTTTACCTGTTTATTTCGCCGTGGCTGATCGGAGCGGCAATATTCACGCTGTACCCGATTCTGTATTCGCTCTACATCAGCTTCACGGAATACAACATCACCAGCCCGCCGAAGTGGGTCGGCCTGCAGAACTACACCAAGATGTTTCAGGACGATCTGTTCTGGCGCGGGGTAAAAGCGACGGTGCTTTTCACGATATTTAGCGTACCGCTGCAGCTTCTGCTCTCGCTGTTTTTGGCGGTGTTGGTCAATCAGAAAATTCCGTTCCGCCGGTTTTTCCGGACCGCCATCTATTTCCCCAGCATGATCTCCGGCGTGGCTATGTCGCTCGTCTGGCTGTGGGTGTTCAACTCCAAGATTGGCATGTTCAACTGGGCGCTCGGCCTGCTCGGGATCGACGGGCCCAAATGGCTCGAAGACAGCAACTGGGCACTGGCTTCTATGATCATTATGACGATGTGGAGCGCCGGGGCCGGCATGGTCATCTTCCTCGCCGGACTTCAGGGCGTGCCTCCGATCCTATACGAAGCCGCCAAGATCGACGGCGTCACCCGGTGGCAGTCGCTCTGGCGCATCACGCTGCCGATGATTTCGCCCGTCGTGCTGTTCCAGCTCATCATGGGCATTATCGATTCGTTCCAGGTGTTTACGCAGGCGTTCGTCATGACCAAGGGCGGGCCGCACTACGCCACCCAGTTTTACGTGTACTACCTGTGGCAGAACGGCTTTAAGTTTTTCAAGATGGGCTACGCTTCGGCCATGGCCTGGCTGCTGCTCATCGTGATCATGCTCATGACGTTCCTGATCATGAGGGTATCCCGGAAGCTTGTTCATTATGAAGGAGGCGGCGGCGTATGAGTACGGCAACCGTAACGCAGAAGCGTTCGATTCGGCAAACGGGCGGCAAACGCAAAACGACCCCGTTCGAGTGGCTGGTCTTTCTGCTGCTGATCGTCATCGCGGTCATCATGATTTTCCCGACGCTCAACATGTTCTCGACCGCGTTCAAGTCGCAGGCGGAAGTGCTCAAATTCCCGCCCAGACTCATCCCGGAGCAGTTCGCCTGGGGCAACTTCAAGAACCTGTTCACTCAATACCAGTACGGCCTGTGGTACAAAAACAGCCTGCTGATCGCCTTCTTCAGCGTCATCGGGACCGTGCTTTCGTCGTCCCTCGTCGCATTCGGGTTCGCGCGCTATAACGCCCGGGGGAAAAATGTGCTGTTCCTGTTTCTGCTCAGCACGATGATGATTCCGTATCCGGCGCTGATGATTCCGCAGTTCATTTTGTTCAAAAATCTCGGGTGGATGGACACGATTCTGCCGATTACCGTCCCTGCCTTTTTCGGCTCCGCCTATAACATCTTCCTCATCCGGCAGTTCTTCACTTCGTTATCGAACGAACTGTACGACGCGGCCAAAATCGACGGCTGCTCCGAGTGGCGCCAGTGGTGGAACATCGCACTGCCGCTCTCCGGTCCCGTGCTGGCGACCGTCGCGATCTTCGCCTTCATGTACAGTTGGAACGATCTGCTCGGGCAGGTGCTGTACCTGAACTCGTCCGAGCATTTCACCCTGACGATCGGCATGACCGCGATGTATTCGTCCGCCACCCGGCTGGTGCCGTGGAACCTTGTCATGCTGTCGGCCGTTCTGGCTCTCGTTCCGATCCTGGTTTTATTCTCCGTCGCACAAAAATATTTCGTAGAAAGCATCGTGCTGACCGGAGTGAAATGAATAACCCGTCTGCGGGGTCACCAAATGAAGGAGTGAGGAAAGATGAAAAGAAACAAGACGGCTTGTCTTGGCGCGATTCTGCTGACAGGCGCAGTACTGCTGCCGGCTTGCTCAGGCGACACGAAGGATGGCGGGTCCAAGGGGGACTCCACGGTCACGATCACGCAGTTCGTTCCCGATCTTCCGGATAAAACCTATGTCGAGAAGCTCATTCCGGAATTCGAGGCGAAGCACCCGAACATCAAGGTCAAGATCATGAAGACGCCTTACGAGGAATTCGATTCGAAGCTGCAAGCGATGATTGCCGCCGGCACGGCTCCCGACATCACCTCGCATTGGGGCGAAGGCGGCTTCATCGAGTATTACGACAAGGGCTTGCTGCGCGACCTGACCGACCTGATGAAAGAGGACAACTTCAAAGCGTCCGACTACGGCATTCCCGACAACCTGATGGACATCTACAAAATCGACGGCAAAAACTACGGCATCCCGGTTTACAGCTACGTGACGATGCTCCTCTACAACAAGGACATGTTCGATAAAGCAGGCGTTCCGTACCCGCCGTCGGACTACGAAGACAAGTCATGGACGTTCGACAAAATGGTCGAAACCGCCAAGAAGCTGAGCAAGCCGAGCGACGATTTTGAGAAAGTGGAGTTCGGCATGGACTGGGTCTGGGGCGAGAAGGATATGCGTCCGGTGTATTTCGGAGCCAAAGTCTACTCCGATGATACGTGGACGAACGGCGGCCATGCGACGTCCTTCCACTTCAATTCGCCGGAGGTCGTCAAAATCAACCAGCGCTTGTCCGACCTGATCCTGAAGGACAAGGTGATGCCGTCGCCGGAATTCACCAAGGCCGTCGCCGGGCAAGGCGGCGATCCGTTCGCCACCGGGCGCATAGGGATGTCTGTCGCCGGGGCCTGGATTCTCGCCTCGGTCAAGGATTACAGCTTCAAGGTCGGCGTGGCCGCCGTCCCGTACAGCGGCAGCGACAAGAACCGCAACGTGCTGTATGTCGACCCGCTTCTCATCCTGAAGGATTCCAAGCATCCGAAGGAAGCGTACGAATGGATCAAATTCCAGCTCGGCAAGGACATCCAGGAAAAGTCGATCGAGCTGAGCGGCGGCACGCCTCCGGCCAATCAGCAGGCGGCGGAAAAGTATTTTAGTCTCTACAGCCCGGCGATCGACGCCAAAGATATGAAGAACGTCGTCGAAGGCGGCCTGAAATACGGCGTCGAATCGTATAATCATTTGATTACCCACTACTCCGAGATTTTGAACATCGTCAAGAACGAGTTGGATCTTGTGGACAACGGGCAAAAAACCGTGGCCGAAGTCAGCCCGCAGTTGGAGAAAAAGGTGAACGACCTGCTGAAGGAGAAAAACGCCGACAAAGCCAAAAAGTAAGCGCTCAAGCCTTCTGACCCTGCCGCGCCACAACTCCCCTTGCACCCCGGCCTCTCCTTGCGGAGGGGCCATTCGGAGCTATGGTATACTATTGCTTATAAGAATGAATACCGATCCGGGAGTTTGATCTAATCATGAAAAAAGTAAGCATATGGGACGTCGTAAAAAAATCGGGACTGTCACTTGTGACCGTGTCGAAGGTGCTTAACAATTCGCCCACTGTTCGGGAGAGCAACCGTCAGAAGGTGCTACAGGCCATTCAGGAGCTGGATTACCGGCCTAATGCCGCCGCCCGCAATCTGGCGCGGGGGTCGACGGGACTAATCGGCCTGACGCTGATCACCCTGCAGGATTCAGTGTTCGACGGCATCGTGCATGCCGTGAACGAAGCCTTGGAGGAGAACGGTTATTTTTTGGCGCTGAACGTGTGCTCCTCTCCGAACGGCGGTTTGAAGCCGACCAACTTTTTGTTTCAGGAAGACCGGGTCGACGGCATCATCGTGCTGTCACCCATGGAAGAAGAGCAGTATGTGCTGGAGCTCAAACGGAAGAAAATCCCGTTTGTTATTATCGATAATCAGATTGAAAAAACAAATGCCACTACGGTGAATGTGGACAACTATACAGGCGGCTACGAGGCGACCAAGCATTTGATCAGCCTGGGACATACGCGCATCGCGCACGTGAGCGGGCCGGAGCTGTTTCTCAGCGCCAGGGAGCGCAGACGCGGATTCGAAGCGGCCATGGCCGAAGCGGGACTGACGCCGCTGGCCGTGGCCTGCACCGAATTCAACATCCGCAGCGGCTTCGACGTCGCCAAGGAATGGCTGCGCAGCGGGAACGTGCCGACGGCCGTCTTCGCCGGAGAAGACGGCCTTGCGCTCGGCGTCATGGATGCGTTCCGGGACGAAGGGTACCGCATTCCGCGCGATCTTTCGATCGTCGGGTATGACGATCAAGTGTTCGCCGCCGATATTCATCCGCGGCTTACGACCGTCAGACAGCCGATGGAGCAGATGGGACAGCAGGCCGTCCGCCTGCTGCTCAAGCTGATCGACGGCTCCATGAAACGGAACACTTCGGTCTGCTTGAAGCCGGAATTGATCGTGAGAGAATCCACGTCGCCTTATTCCCCCACACCGTAGCTGGCTCTATAGGACGGGAGTGGAGTACATTGAAATACTACTTGGGGATGGATGCCGGCGGCAGCAAAACGTATGCCGTCATTACCGACGAAACGGGCCGGTTGGTCGCAGCCGGCAAAGGCGGCCCCGGCAACCATCAGATTGACCGCGATACGGCCGCGCAGAGCATCTGCCAAGCCGTCGCTCAAGCGCTTGGCCAAGCCGGCCTGCGCGAGCAGGACATTGCCGCGGCCTGCTTCGGGCTGGCAGGCGCCGACCGCGAAGCCGACTTCCGCATATTGCGGCCGATGATCGCCGAGCTGGGACTGCCCGGCTCCGACGTCGTCTGCGACACCGTCATCGCCCTGCGCGCCGGCACATCGAAGCCGTACGGCGTCGTGGCGATTTGCGGCAGCGGCACGAACTGCGTCGGCGTCTCCCCTGCGGGCGAGATGTATCAATGCGGCGGCTTCGGCTACCCGTACGGCGATTTCGGCGGCGGCGGGGACTTGGCGGCGGAAGCGTTCCGCGCAGTCATCCGGGCATGGGAAGGCCGCGAGGAAGAGACGCTGCTGACCGCTTTGGTCACGAAGGAGCTCGACTACCCCTCTGTCGAACATATGTTCCATCATTTTCTGGACCATGCGCTGCCCATCCCGTTTGAACTGACGCCGCTGCTATTCGAAGCAGCCGCCCACGGAGACCGCGTGGCCGCCCGCATCCTCCGCATGCAGGGAATGGAGCTCGGGCTGGCGGCCCGGGCGGTCATCCGGCGTCTGGGGATGCAGAGGGAAACCTTCGATCTGGTGCTTGCGGGCAGTGTGCTGACCCGGGGTGACGGGCAATTCATTCATCCGTATATCGTAGAACTGGTGCAGCCGGAAGCTCCGGACTGCCAGCTTCAGGTGCTGGGTGTGGAGCCGGTGGTCGGTGCGATCTTGCTGGCTATGGAGAAAGACGGCGCGACCGTCTCCGAGCCGGTGCAGGAGCAAGTCCGACGCATATCCGATTTGAAGGGAGTGCTTGCAGGTGGCTGAAACCAAAGGCTTGAAAGTCGTCGTGATCGGCGGCGGGTCGTCGTACACGCCGGAGCTGATCGAAGGATTTATTGTGCATCATGACCGTTTTCCTGTCACGGACCTGTGGCTGGTCGATATCCCGGAAGGGGAGCACAAGCTGCGCATCGTCGGACAACTGGCGCAGCGCATGGTGGAGAAATCGAAGCTGCCGATCACGGTCCGCTTGACGACCAATCGCCGGGAAGCGCTGGCGGGCGCCGATTTCGTCACGACGCAGCTGCGCGTCGGGCTGCTGGAAGCGCGCATCCGGGACGAGACGATTCCGCTGCGCTACGGCATGATCGGCCAGGAAACGACCGGTCCGGGCGGCATGATGAAGGCGCTGCGCACAATTCCCGTACTACTGGACATCGCCAAGGATATGGAGGAGCTGTGCCCGGACGCCTGGATGCTGAACTTCACGAATCCGGCCGGGATGGTGACGGAAGCGATCCTCCACCATTCGAACATTCGGGCCGTCGGCATCTGCAATTCGCCGATCGGGGTGTACAAGTGGCTGACCGGCCTCTACGAGGTGCCGATGGAGCGCATCTACGCCGAATTCGTCGGCTTGAATCACCTGCACTGGGTCACGCAGGTGCGGATCGACGGCGAATCGAAGCTGGAAGAGCTGCTGGCGAACCGCGACGGCTATTCCGCCAAAAACGTCCCGCAGTACGAATGGAACGCGTCGTTCATCCGTTCGCTCGGTGCTATTCCCACATACTATTTGAAGTATTTTTATTTGACCGAAGAGATGCTGGCCGACCAGATTGAATCGTCCGCCCGGGAAGGCACCCGCGCCGAAGTGGTGAAGCGACTGGAGGACGAATTGTTCGAGCTGTACAAGGATCCGGATCTGGCCGAGAAGCCGAAGCAGCTTGAGAAGCGCGGAGGCGCATACTACTCGGAGGCCGCCGTCAAGCTGATGACGTCGCTGTACAACGATACGCGCGACCTTCAGACGCTGAACGTCCGCAACCAGGGCATCCTCGACTTCCTGCCGGCGGACGCCTGCATCGAGGTCAACTGCGTCGTCACGAAGCAGGGGCCGATTCCGCTGCCGGTCTCGGTCGTGCCGGAAGCCGCCAAGGGCTTGATCCATGCGGTGAAAACGTACGAACGTCTCGCCATTGCCGCCGCCGTCTCCGGCGACCGCGGACTTGCGCTGCAAGCGCTCGCCCACCATCCGCTCGTGACCTCGGTCAACAAAGCGGAGCCGATGCTGGATGAGATGCTGGAGCAGAACAAAGCGTTCTTGCCGCGATTTTTCGCCGCGCAGACCGTGTAAGCCGTTCTAATGCTTAAAACCTTAAAATAGACTTACAGCAAGCCGGCATCGGTCGCCGAACCGATAGCCGGCTTGTTCGGCGTCGAGGCAAAAAAATCCATGTTTCAACCCGGCCGGAAACGGGTAATGGCAAGCAAGCGTCCGCCCGCCCCAGACTACCGGCAGTCCTCCGTCCGCAAAATCCAATTAGACGAAGGTGGTGTTTCTAATGGTAATGGGAGGTTTATTGTTCCTGTTGATTGTCCTTGCCGCGATGTACCTGCTATACAGCCGCTCCGCGCAGTGGAAAACGGTAATGGCCGCTTCCGGGCACGAAGCCCGCGACCTTCAAGCGAGGCACGCCTTCTTACGGTCGAAGCAGGTGAAATGCCGGGTGAAATCCGATACCGATGCGGCTCTGAGCGCGATCCAGACGGCGGCCGAAGCCGTCGATCTCCATCACCCCGAAAGCTTGAAGCTTGATGTGCACGCCAAAGATTTGCACAAAGCCGAAGCGCTGCTGCTGCAGTATGAGGAGAAGCAGTCGGCGGCCTCGGCTCTGCTCTAATCTGATATCCTCACCAGAAATCCCCTGCGACCGGCGGCCTCTCGCCCGGACGTAGGGGGTTTGCCGTTATGCGTACCTTTTGCCGCCATGAAGGTTAAGGCTCGCCGCCAAAGGTCAGGTTGTCGAAGCGGAACGGACTGGCCGCGTATTTGAAGCCGAGCCGGAAGCCTGAGCTTTCGATGGAGACGGAGCGCAGATGAGGGGTCGCGACAATGCTGCGAACCACCCGGTCCAGCAGCGCTCGGTTGCCGCTGCGGATCGCCCGGACGACGATGCAGGCGAACGGCCGGTTGTTGACGATTTCTTGATAGAGCGGCAAAATCGCCTTGGCGATGGCGCGGTGAACCTTGGTGTTAAAATAAAACTGCGTCGTCCCCGGACGAATCGTGGTGGCGTTCGAGTACAGCACAATCGGCTTCGGCGCGTCGAAATCGACGAAGTAGCCGATGCCGTTCGTAGACAACGACGCATATCTCCGCTCGGGTAAGCCGACTTGCCGAAACAGCCGAATCAGCGTATCCAGATCCGCACGGCGCACGCCCCGGGTCCACGCCGAGGCATAAGCGGGGTCCGAAGCAATCCTCCGATAAAACGGAATCATGGCGGCCAGCGTCTTCCGCAGCACCGGTACCGTTACGAGACGGTTCGTTTCTTTTCCATGGTTCGTTTTCACAATGACTCTCTCCTTTCTATGCATTTCCCCCTTCTTTCCACCTTATGTTCTCTTGGCCGCAAGGTGCGGATTTTGCACCATCTCTTGTAGAAGAGAGAAAATCCCTCCCATTTTCATAGATACCGCCCAAGATTCGGATGGTAAAACACATAAAAGTCCGTCAAGTAAGGGCTTTCTTCAAAGAATCGTACGGAAAACCATTTATAATTGCCCTCCATTTTGTGTATTATAGAGAGTAATAGATTTTGACAGCTAATTTGTGAGAAAGGTTGATCCCATTGGACACGACGAAACCGGCTTCTGCATCATCCTCCAATTACATCAAAAACATCGTGATCGAAGATTTGAACACGGGTAAAGTTAATACCATCGTCACCCGCTTTCCGCCGGAGCCAAACGGTTACCTGCATATCGGGCACGCGAAGTCGATCTGTCTGAACTTCGAGCTCGCCGACGAATTCGGCGGACGTACGCATTTGCGTTTTGACGATACGAACCCGGTGAAGGAAGACGAGGAATTTGTACGCTCGATTCAGGAAGACATCACGTGGCTCGGCTTCGAGTGGGAGCAGCTGTATTTTGCTTCGGACTTTTTCGATGAAATGTACGAGCGCGCCGTACGCTTGATCCGCAAGGGCAAAGCCTACGTATGCGATCTGACGGCGGAGCAAATCCGCGAAACGCGGGGTACCCTGACCGAGCCCGGCCAAAACAGCCCGTACCGCGACCGCAGCGTGGAGGAAAATCTCGACCTGTTCGAGCGGATGCGCAAAGGCGAGTATGCCAACGGCGAGAAGGTGCTGCGCGCCAAAATCGACATGGCCTCCCCGAACATCAACCTGCGGGACCCGGTGCTGTACCGGATTTCCCATACGCATCACCATAATACCGGCGACAAGTGGTGCATTTATCCGATGTACGACTATGCTCATCCGCTGGAGGACGCGATCGAAGGCATCACGCATTCCATCTGTACGATGGAGTTCGCCGATCACCGTCCGCTGTACGATTGGGTCGTGCAGGAGTGCGAGATGGAGAACGTGCCGCGGCAGTACGAATTCAACCGCCTCAGCCTGACCAATACGGTGATGAGCAAGCGGAAGCTGAAGCAGCTCGTGGACGAGAACGTCGTCGACGGCTGGGACGATCCGCGGATGCCTACGATCTCCGGTCTGCGCCGCAAGGGCTATACTCCGGAAGCGATCCGTACGTTCTGCCGCGAAGTCGGCGTAGTGAAGACGAACAACAGTATCGTCGACGAGAAGATGCTGGAGCATTTCATCCGTGAGGACCTCAAATTGAAGGCGCCGCGCACGATGGCCGTGCTGCAGCCACTGAAGGTGGTCATCACGAATTACCCGGAAGGGCAAGTGGAAATGCTGGACGCGGAGAACAACCCCGAGAACGAAGCAATGGGACATCGTCAAATCCCGTTCTCGCGAGAAATTTATATCGAGCGGGACGACTTTATGGAGGAGCCGGTCAAAGGTTACTTCCGCCTGTTCCCCGGCAATGAAGTGCGTCTGAAGCACGCCTACTTTATCAAATGCGAGAACGTGATCAAGGACGCGGACGGCAACGTTACGGAGCTGCACTGCACGTACGATCCCGAAACGAAGAGCGGCAGCGGATTTACCGGCCGCAAGGTCAAGGGGACGATTCACTGGGTGGAAGCGACGCAAGCCGTCCCGGCGGAATTCCGCCTGTACGAGCCACTCATCCTCGACGAGCAAGCGGAAGAAGGCGATTCGTTCCTCGACAATATTAATCCGAAGTCGCTCGAAACGGCGCAAGGCTTCGTCGAGAACAATATGCAGGACGCGAAGCCTCAGGACAAGTTTCAGTTTTTCCGCCACGGCTACTTCAACGTCGATCCGAAGCATTCGACGGAGGGCCGCCCGGTGTTCAACCGGATCGTGTCGCTGAAGAGCTCGTTCGACCCGAAAAAATAACGCAAGCCCAAAGAAGCCTTTTCGCCGGATGGATCATCCGCTGCGAAAGGCTTTTTTTTTCTCCACCCAGGACGCCACGTTAGGACCGCGGGGCGTACAGCATGACGGCGACCCCGGCCAAGCATAGGCTCATCCCGAGCCAGTCGTAGAGGTCCGGGGTTTTCTTGTCGATGCCCCAGCCCCACAGAACCGACAAGACGACGAAGACGCCGCCATAAGCCGCATACACCCGCCCGAAGCTCGGAAAGCTTTGCAGTGTCGGAATAACCCCGTACACGACAAGAATAAGCGCGCCGACGATGCCGTAGCCCATCGGCCTTCCTTCCCGGAGCCATAACCAGACAAGGTACCCTCCGCCGATCTCGGCCAGCCCCGCGAGAATAAATAAGATGACGGCCTGTACCATCGCAGCCTTCCTTTCCCCGTTCATTCTCCGGCAATGGTTCTTTCTCCATTCTAACCGCCACAGCCCCTATATGTATACCGCTTCACCAGCAGCGGGCAGGCATAAAAAAAAGATCCCGTCAACGGGATCTTCAGGGAGTTGCTCGCAATTAGATGAACAAGGAACGAAGAACGATCACAAGCAGAATGAAGAGAACGAGAATGACACCTGTGCTAGTAAACCCTCCGCAGCCGCCAAAGCCGCCAGTTCCGCAACCACCAAAACCCATTGTTCGGTCCCTCCTTTCGTTTACATGTTATATCCTATGGCCTCGCCCTTTGGCATGTTTGGACTATGTGACAAAATGTGTGCTTTTCCCAGTCCAATTTATTCGTACCGTCAGGTCAATCGACTTGGGAAGTAATGCGACTATTCCGCAAGGGCGCGATTAGACCGAAGCGTCCGGCTCCAAATAAAAGGCGACTCCCCCCTCTTCATTCTCGGCCCGGGCCGTATAGCCGTGGTTGGCGGCAATTTGCCTGACGATGGCCAGACCTAAGCCGAACTGCCCGTCTCCTCCGGTCCGGAACGGCTCGAACAAGCTTTGCGCCGTTTCCTCATCGAGCGGCGGCCCGTCGTTCCATAAACGGACGACGGGGGCCTCTTCGGCTCCTGGCTTGACTTCAAGCTGGATACCGGTTTGCGCATACCGCAGCTGGTTGTCGGTCAGATTCTCCAGCGCAACGCTCCACTGCTCCCGGTCGCCGGTGAGCATGACCGCTTCCGGGGCATTTACCTCCCATGCAATGTCTGCGCGTCGGCAGCGCAGCCTCTCCACAGTATCGTCCAGCAGCGCTTTCAGATCGAAGGGCTGATGCGGCTTCTCCCGAGACGTAAAGTAATTCAGCTTGTTCAAATAAAGCAGGTCGCGGATCCGTTTCTCCAGCCGCTCCGATTCCTTCATAATGACGTCCACGCTGCCTGCCAACGTTTTCCGCGGAAACACGCCATCCATAATGGACTGGGCATAGCTGCGGATCACCATGACGGGCGTCTTGAGCTCATGCGAGATGTTTTGAAGGAAAAATTGCTGCGCCTTATCTTGTCTCACAAGCTGCTGGCGCATTGTCTCGATGGCCGAGCCCAATCGGCCGATTTCGTCTTTGCGTCCGGTTTCCAAGGGCTCGTGCCAATCACGCTTGGCCAGCCGGCCGACATGCCGCTCCATCTGCACGAGCGGACGCGTCAAATATTTGGCCAGCCCCAGACACGGGAGCCAGCTAAGAACGATCAGCGCCACCATCAGCATCGCCAGCCGGCCGAACATCGTCATGACCAGATCGTTGCGGTAATTACCCGAGGCGTACGATACCATGAAGCCGGGGCTGCCTTCGACCTGCTCCTTACGGATCACGTAAAATACCGGCTTATCCCCGACATAGCGGGCGTACTTCTGGACCGGCTCCTGCTGCACCAGCGCATCCTGCTCGACCAGCCTGATGAGAGGATCAGCCGGATTCACCGTGGCAGTTGCCGCAATCGAGCCCGATGCTGCACCCGGATTCATGATCATCATATGCTTTACGGCCGGACCTTCAGGCGCTTGCACAAGAATGCTTGTCCGCGCCACTTCAGATAAAGCCGTCTCTGCCTGGGATGTGGGCTTGGAGGCGATGCGCACCCTCATCTCGCTCATTTCACGATCCGGGATGCGCATGACATCCAGCGAAAGAACCGGAGGCACGGCGTTTGTCGCTAACGGAGGCCCTGCTACGGTTGCGACGGCCGGTTCGATTCGGACGGCCTGCTGCGAATCAAGCAAAATATCGTATAGCTGCTCCGTAAAAAAGCCTTTTAGCAGCCACGGCAGCAAGACGGCAAGCAGGGCGAAGCTGCTGATCGTTAAGGCCGTAAAAATGCCCCATAACTTGACGGAAAGCGGCCAATGTCTCATGATTTCACCATCCTATACCCGTATCCGTATACCGTCTCCAGCCGCAGCTGCGGCAGCTTGCGCCTCAGCCGGCGGACCAGATCGTCAACCACGCGGTCGGAACCGTAATAATCGTCGCCCCATACGCCCGCCAGCACCTGTTCCCGTTCGAGCACCTGCCCGGCATGCCGGGCAAAGTAAAGCAGCAAATCGAACTCTTTGGAAGTCAGCTCTATCGGCTGCCCGTCCTCCGCCGTCACCGCCCTCGCCCCTTCATCAACCATATAAGGCGGTAGGGACAGCCGAGGGCGGCTCCCGGCTCCCGCGGGTTCTTCCCGTCCTCTGACCCCGTATGCGCGCTCAAGCAGCCTGCGCGTACGGATGACTAGCTCCCGCGGCAAAAAAGGCTTGGCCATATAGTCGTCGCTCCCCAGCTCCAGCCCGACGACCCGGTCGATATCCGCGTCCCGCGCCGAGATGAAGATGGCCGGCAGCCGCGGCTGATCCGCCTTGATCTCGCGAAGCAGCTGGTACCCGTCGATGCCGGGCAGCATAATGTCAAGGATCCACAAGTCCGGCCGCTCCGCTATAGCCTGACGCGCCTCTGCGCCATCCAGAAACGAACGCACCTGCCAACCCTCGCTTTCCAAGTAAGCGGTGAGTACCCCGTTCAGATGCTCTTCATCCTCCACCAAAAAAATACGGTACATCTGCCATCCCCCTGTATGTTCGCTATCCTAAGCCCGCCAATGGAAAAAAGGGCGCTTGTCTGCAGCCTGAAGAGGCCGGAGAGAACGCCCTTATGTCATCGGATTACTTGCTTTCCGTCTTTTGCAGTTCCGCTTTGAGCTTCGCGGCCATCGTCTTGAGTTCGGCCGTTTCCTTGCGGTAATCGTCGAGCAGCTGCGGCAGCAGCCCGCGGATCGCTTCCCCGTTGCCGGCTTCCGCCGCTTCGGCCAGCGCCTCCTGACGCTTCATCTCTTCGGACGGCCCCGCTATCATTATATCATCCGCAAGCGCGACGCCAATCGTTTTCTGGCCTTCCGCCGCAGCGCCATCTGTCAAAATTTCAACGCGAAGCGGCTGCGCCGAGATATTCTCCTTGTTCACGGTGTCCAGAACGCGGATTTTTACCGGCCCCTCTTTTCCAACCGCATCCTTGCTCAAGCCCGCATCGTCTTTGGCATCCGAGTCGGCCTTATCCTTACGGGTAACGGTAAGCATGGCCGGAAGCTTCGGCATCTCCTTCTCCACCTCTTGCCGCTCCGCGATGGCCTGGTTCCATGCCTCCACGCTTTCCGGCGCATACGTCTTCGCCAGCAGCTTCAGATAAGCCCGCTCATGTGCCGGCTGCTGCAGCAGCATACCGTTTAAGCGATGCACGCCTACTCTTTTCGCACCCTCCACCTTCTGTGCGGGAACGGCTGCCGGAAGCTCTGCCGCCGTCTCGGCCGCCGCCGAACCGACCGCTCCGAAAGCCGTTGCCAGCAGCAAAGTGCCAATCGTACCGAACTTTACTATGGTTTTCATGTTCATACACTCCTTATTTCTCTCCGGATTGTCGGGGCTTTCCGCTTGTCTCCCCGCATCCTTAAAGTAACAAGGCAATACGGACACAATGTCGCAGCATTATGGGAAATTGTGTGATCTACATCATAGGCGGCCAGGCGCGGCTGGTATACCCTTGGTATAATGGGACCGCTTCACCTCCGGATACAAACCCATATTACGACAAAGGTGGAAGGTACTATGAAATCCGCCAACCGGGGCAAGCTGCCCGTTTTGGACTCCTTGACGATGTTTTTTATCATATCGAATTTAATGCTCATTTTTTTGGCCGATCTGTCCGTGGATAAGGTGTCAGGCTTGCTCGACGCTCTGGGCTACGGAACGCCGGACGTGCCGCTGCTGCTGAGGTGGGGGCTGTTTCTGCTGAATTCGGTCGTATTCTACTTCATTCTCCGCCGCTACAACGCCCGGCTGCTGCGGGAGGCGAACCGGCGGAGACGCTCGGAGAAGCATCTGCGGCTGTATGCGCGGGTGTTCCAAGCGGCACAGGAGGGCATTGTGATCACGGATGCCAAGAATCGGATCATGGATGTAAACCAAGCCTTCACCCGCATGACCGGGTACAAAGCAAGCGAGATCATCAAAGCAACGCCGCGAATCCTCCAATCGGGCAAGCAGGACAAGACGTTCTACGACGACATGTGGGCCTCGATCCGTCAGCAAGGAAGCTGGCAGGGCGAAATTTGGAACCGCCGGAAAGACGGCGGCGTGTTCCCCGAATGGCTCATCATTAACGCCGTCAAGGACGAGACGGGCAGGATCGCCAACTACGTAGGCATTTTCTCGGATATATCCGAGCGCAAAAAAGCCGAGCAAACGCTGCGGATGCATGCCAGCGTGTTCGAATCGTCTCACGAAGGAATCATGATTACCAATATGGAAGGCACGATCTTGGCGGTCAATCCCGCATTCACTGCGGTGACCGGCTATACGGCCAAAGATTCGATCGGCAACAAGCCGAGCATGCTGCAATCGGGGCGTCAGGATCGGGCGTTTTACATGAGGATGTGGGCCTCCATCCGGGAGACCGGCGGGTGGCAAGGCGAAATTTGGAACAAGCGCAAAACGGGCGAAATTTACCCGGAATGGCTGACGATCAAAGCGGTCAAAGACGACGAGGGGAATATCCGCACCTATGTCGGCATTTTTTCGGACATTACGGAACGTATTCAGGCGGAGGAGAACCTCCGTTATTTGGCCCATTACGACATGCTGACAGGGCTGCCAAACCGCCGTCATTTCCAGAACAAGCTGAACGCGGCGCTGCTGGATGCGAAGCAAAGCGGCACGATGGTCGGGCTGCTCTTCATCGACCTCGACCGGTTCAAGATCATTAACGATTCACTCGGTCATGAAATCGGAGACCGGCTGCTTGTGCAAGCGGGAAACCGGCTGTGCCGCTGCACCCGGGAGCCGCAGATCGTATCCCGGCTTGGAGGCGACGAATTCACGGTGATTTTGCCCGGGCTGCTGGACCCGAAGGAGGTGACCGACGTCGCGGATACCGTGCTGAAGGAGCTGGCGCGGAAGTTCCATGTGGAGCCGCACGACTTGTACATCACCGGCAGCATCGGCATCAGCTTGTACCCAAGAGACGGAAGCGACTTGGAAACGCTTGTAAAGCATGCCGACTCCGCCATGTACGCGGCCAAGGAACAGCGCAACGGCTACCGCTTGTTCGCTCCCCATTGGACCGAGACGCTGCCCCGGCGGCTGGTGCTGGAGAACGGACTGCGCGCCACCGCGCTGAACGGCGAGCTGGAAGTGTTCTACCAGCCGCAGATGGACTGCCGCTCGGGCCGCCTCGTCGGGCTGGAGGCGTTGACGCGATGGAACCATCCGGTGCTGGGCCTGATCAGCCCGCAGGAGTTTATCCCGGTGGCCGAAGAAATCGGCATGATTGCGGATATGGACGAATGGGTGCTGGAGAATGTATGCCTGCAGCACGTCCGGTGGGAAGAGGCGCTGGGCTATCCGGTCAAGGTGGCCGTCAATTTGTCCGCGCGGCAGCTGCACCGGCCTCATTTGCCTGAACGCATCCGACAGATCCTGCAGCGGCACGAGGTCGATCCTTCCCAATTGGAGATTGAAATTACGGAAAGCGTCGGCTTGACGAAGGCTGAGGCGACGATCCGGCTGCTGAAGGAGCTGCGCCGGATTGGCGTCGGGACAGCCATCGATGATTTCGGCACCGGTCATTCCGCGCTCGCTTACCTGAAAAAGTTTGATTTCAGCGTGCTCAAAATCGACAAGACGTTCATCCGCGGGCTGGACCATGATCCGGTCAACCGTGCTCTGGTCCAAGCGATCGTCGGCATGGCCCATGCGCTCGGACTCAAGACGGTCGCCGAAGGCGTGGAGACAGAGGCGGAGCTGGCGCGGCTGAAGCAGATCGGCTGCGATACCGTGCAGGGCTATTTGCTCAGCCAGCCTTTGCCCGCCTGCGAGATGGAAGAGTTCATGACCTCGATCCGGCACAGGGACAAGGACGCTGCGGAAGCTTAACTCAGTACAGCACCCTCCACAAATAAAAGGTCGCATACGCTTCAAATCCGCTCCACCCGGCCGCAAGCCGCTGCAGCTCAGCCGGCGTCGGCTTGCTGTCCATGCCGAACAAATGCTTGACCGCGTTCTGCAGCCCGACGTCGCCGGCGGGAAAGGCCGACGGCAGCCGGAGACAGCGCATCATTACGTAATGGGCCGTCCATGGCCCGATACCGCGGATGGCAGTCAGCTCACGTTCGACCGCTTGCGCATCGGCCAAGCTGAGCAGATGCTCCTTAGTCAACCGGCCATCCGCCATGCGCGCCGCCGTTTCGAGCACGTACTCGGCCTTTTTGGACGTGAGCTGCAGCGGCGTGAGGTCGGCCACCGATAGTCCGGCAATTGCTTCGGGCGTCGGAAACGTCCAATAGGTCCGGCCGTCCCAAGCCATGGAAGCGCCGTACGACTCGACGAACCGCCGCTTGAGCGTATAGGCGAACGTCAGATTGATCTGCTGCCCGAGAATGGCCCAGCACAGCGCCTCGAACAAATCCGGAATGCCGATGCACCGGAGCCCGTAAAACCGGTGCGTCAACGGCCCTAGCAGCAAGTCGCTCTCAGCCAGCCGGTAGAACGCGTCGAGATCCGTCCCCAAGTCGAACCATTCCCACACATAGCGGGCCGCCGCCAGACGAGCCTGCGGATCTCCATGCACCGCTTCGTCAAGAAACCGCAGACGCACAGTACGATCCTCCGGACCGCCGAAGATTTCGACGAGCACCCGCTCATTCCCCGCTTCGATCCATTTGTACACGCGGTCTTGATCTTGATCGACGTAAAACAGGCATTCGTTCTCCGATCTCGCCATGTAGGCGAGAGCCGCGGAAAACCGGAAAGACCCCCGCGGAATAAGCTCCCCTTCGAGTCCGCCGTCCTTCCATCCTTCTTGAAATGCAAGCTCGGCCCCAAGCTGTGCTTCGTTCATCATCCATTCTCTCCTTTATCCAACCAACGTGCGCTATTTTTCTTCATGTTACCTTTTTACCATACTCCGGTCTTCTCCGCTTTTGAAATCTTGCGCTCTCACTCGTCCCCCCTTACATCGCAGGACCTGCCGGGGTATACTGAGCTCGTGAGGTGATCGCTATGACTGACCTTTATAAACAGCCGGCGGACCGCGAACGAGCGGAGCCGGCGTTAACCGACGATATCTGGAACGCCATCATTTCCAACGATGCCGGGCTCGATGGCCGATTGATTTACGCCGTGAAGACCACGGGAATCTTTTGCCGGCCCTCCTGCAAATCGAAGCCCCCGAAGAGGGAGCACGTGCGGATATTCCGCGGCGCGGCCGACGCCGCCGATCAAGGCTTCCGCCCCTGCAAGCGATGCCGTCCCGACGGCAAGGGGATGCCGGACGAAGAATGGATCCGGCATACCGCCAAGTGGATCGAGGCGCATTATGCGGAGCCGCTGACCCTCGCCGTGCTGGCGGAAGCGCAGCATGCCAGCCCTTACCATCTGCACCGCACATTCAAGCGGCTGACCGGGATCACGCCTGCGGAGTATATCGCGGCTACCCGCGTGGAGGCGGCCAAGCGGCGGCTGAAGGAAACCGGCGAGACGGTGACCGAAGTGGCGCTTCGCACGGGCTTTCCGAACGCCGCTTATTTCTCGACCGTATTTCATAAAAGAACCGGGCTCTCGCCGACCGCCTACCGGCAGGCGCAGGAAGCCTCGGGCTCCTATCCGTCGAAGAAGAGAACAGAGGAGGGACGTTCATGTTAGATACAGCCGCCGTTTCCAACGCGCGGAACGCTTCGCCGACTTCGCGCGGTTCTGTGGAGGACACGCAGACGCAGTACGTTTATTGGACCACCTATCGGGACGGGGATTGGATGCTGAAAATCGCGGCGACAGATCAGGGACTTTGCCGCGTTCGCTTCCCGAACGAGAAGCCCGGGGCGCTGGCTGCTTGGGCGAGGATTCACTGGCCCGGTGCAGCGCTTGTGGAAAGCGCGGAGGCGCTGCGCCCTTATATGGAGCCGCTCGCCGCTTATTTCCGGGGGGACTGCACCCCGTTCGACCTGCCGCTCGACGTGCGGGGTACCCCCTTTCAGCTCGAGGTCTGGGAAGCGCTCCGGCTCATTCCGTATGGAAGCACCTGGACGTATGCGGAGCTGGCCGCGGTGTTGGGAAGGCCGCTGGCCGCCCGGCCCGTCGGTGCCGCCGTCGGCGCCAATCCACTGCCGATCGTGCTGCCCTGCCACCGGGTGATCGGCAAGGACGGTTCCTTGACCGGCTACCTCGGCGGCCTGGAGGCCAAAAAGCGGCTGCTGCGCCTGGAGGGCTTCCCGCTCCGGGAGGAGCGCGGCTTGCGCAAAAATTAAAGCCCAAAAAGCCGGCTCCTGCCTATCCGCAAGAGCCGGCTTTTCCGTTCATTTCCAATCAAAATGATGCTTCTGCCCGATCCTTCTTCGCCGATCTGGCTTCGCGAACGGCAAAGACGGCGACGAGCACAAACGACAGCACCCCGTACAGCAGCACCATGAGCTGCAACCCGATCAAATCCAGCAGCAGCCCCGTGCTCAGCAGAACGACCTGGAACACGACGCGGTCGAGCATGCTGCGGAACGAGAAGAAGCGGCCGTGGTACGCTTTCGGAATTTGCTTCTGGAACAAGGTCGCCGACGCCGGGAAAAATCCGCCCGCCGCCAAGCCGAACAGCCCGAACGAAAGCAATGCGCACAGCTTCGAATCGGCAAAAAACAGCAGGCACTGCGCCGCCGCCACAATCGCCGCAAACAGGAACAGGCGGTTCATCAAGCCGCCGCGGTCGGCCATCCACTTGACCAGAAAACCGGCCAGAATGAAGCTGACCCCTTCCACGGCATAGAGCAGCCCTTTCACCTGCGCATCGTGCTGCAGCTCGCTGATGTTGATAACCATCAGGTTGAAGCCGCCGATGAACAACGTCGGCACCAGCGTCAGCCAGAGCACCGTCAGCACGGTCGGCTCCGAACGCAGCAGCGGCAGAAGCGCCTTGAAGCCGCTTTGCTCCGCCGGCGGCGCCTGCCCTGCCGGATCGCTGCCGCGCTGGCCCTTTTCGGCCTGCTCCGGCTCTCCACGAGATACAGCCGCCGCCCCTTCGTCAGCCTCTTTCGCCTGCCGCAGGCCGGGCTCGGGCACGTTCAGGAAGGCGGTAGACGCAAGCAGCGCCACATAAGCCACGAAGGAGGCGACATACAAGCCCTTCAGACTCATCACGGTCAGCATCAGCCCGGCCAAGGTCGTCCCCAGAATGCGCGCGATCGTACCCGCGTTCATATGTACGCCGTTTAAGGCAAGCAGCTCCCGCTCCTTCACGATCAGCGGAATGACGGACTGCAGTGCCGGGAAATAGAACGCGGCCGATATTTGCAGCGTCACGGCGAACAGCACCATCCACCAGATGGAATCGAAATACAGTGCAACAAACATAAAGCTGACGCTGACAAGGCGTCCGGCGCCCGAGATCAGCAGTACCTTTTTCTTCGAGGTCGTGTCGATGACTCGTCCGGCCAGCGGACCGAAGAGCACGCCGGCGAGCAGCCCGGCGAATAAAATAAGCGACTTCATGAAATCCGAAGGCACCTTCTGCTGCATAAACTCCAAGTTGGCAATAATCGACATCCACAAACCAAGCCCGGCGATAAATTCCCCTGCCAGGACAATCCACACGTTCCGGTTCGTCCACATATACGGTTCTCCCTTAATTTTGAAGCTGTCTCTGGATTGTATACCGAACCGGTCGAAAATGAAAGACTCGTCCGGCAAAATCAAGCGCAAAGCCCATTCTCTCCGGTTATCGAAGGGAATGGGCTTTGTATGGCTTTGTATGGCCTTGTATGACCTTGAACGGCATATTTAATCCAACGGACGCTTCGGATGCTTTTTCATCGATTGGTTGAGCTTCTTCCACCGGTCTTTCTCCGCCCGCTGCAAGCCCTTGTCTTCCTTGCGGGCTTGGAACGCCAGCTCCTTCTGCAGCTTCACGTAGTTATGGTACCGTCCCCGGTCGAGCGTGCCGTTCTCCAGCGCCTCCTTGACGGCGCAGCCGGGCTCCTCCTGGTGCGTACAGTTGCCGAACCGGCAGCCCGCGGCAAGCAGATCCACGTCGCGGAAGGCGGCGTCCAAGCCGGATTCCGCATCCCACAGCTGCAATTCCCGCATCCCAGGCGTATCGATCAGCAGCGCGCCCCCGGGCAGCAGCACAAGCTCGCGGTGGGTCGTCGTATGCCGACCGCGTCCGTCTCCCTCGCGGATCTCCCCGGTGTCCAAGATGGCCTCGCCGTAAAGCATATTGGCCAACGTGGATTTCCCGGCTCCCGAGGACCCGAGGAGCGCCACCGTCCGTCCCGGCTTCAAATACGCGGACAGCGCATCCAAGCCTTCGCCTCGTGCAGAACTGATCGCATGCACCGGGACGCCCGGCGCCACGGCTTCTACATCGGCTATTTTGCCCGGTACGTCCTCGCACAGATCCGCTTTACTGAGCAGCACGACAGGCGCCGCGCCGCTCTCGTAGGATAAGGTCAAGTAGCGTTCCAGCCGCCGCACGTTAAAATCCGCATTCAGCGCATGCACCAAAAACACCGTGTCGACATTGGACGCGACGATCTGCTCCTCGACGGCCGACCCGGCTGCTTTGCGCGAAAACTTGCTCTCCCTCGGGAGCACCGCGTGCACGATCGCGCGTCCGTCCTCCGCCCGCGCCTGCAGCGCCACCCAATCGCCGACGGCGGGATAATCGGCCCGGCCGGCCGCTTGATGCCGGAGCCGCCCCGATACTTCGGCCAGCAGCTCTCCGCCGGCCGTCACCACGCGGTAAACATGCTTATGCTCCAAAATGATGCGCCCGGGCTCGTGTCCGGCCTCACGGTAAGGGGCGAACGCCTCCTCCCGCCGGTCGTCCCAGCCCCAATCGCACAGATGGTATACGGTCAATTGTTTTCCTCCCATTCTTCATGCCGACAAAACGGCTGTACCATTTATTGTAATGAACCGGACCGACTGCATCAAAGTAAAAAAAGACTTCTAATCATCTTTTACCGAACTAGCCGTCACGGGAGTTTGTAACCAGATTGTAACTTTCTTGCCAGTCATTCGTCCTATAATCAAAGCATCAAATCATTACAACCTAGGAGGGACTTTTATGAAAACACCGTTCAAACTATTGACTCTCAGCATCGCAGGAGCTTGCCTATTGACCGCAGGCATCCCTGGTTCCCGGGTAAGTGCCGAGCCTTCCTCCGCGAGCGCTCCCGTTCAAGCCGTGCCGATCTCCGCTCCCGTTCAGCAAGGTGCCGTCAAAGTATCGGCCAAGGCCGTACAAGAGAAGACCGATCTGTACTCCGCGGATCTGAGCATCCCGGTCATCGAAGGGCTCAAAGATAAAAAATACCAAGACGAGCTGAACGATATTCTGGAGCGTGATGCGATGAAAGACTTGGAGCTGCTGAAGAAGCAAGCGGAAAATGACGCGGCCGAGGCCAAAAAATCGGGCTTTGAATTCAGACCGTACGAGGTCGCCGTCAAGTACGAAGTGAAAGCCGGGGGCGGTGCTGCCGATGCGGACATGTTCTCCATCGCAGTAACGACCTACGTGTATACAGGAGGAGCCCACGGTTTGCCGCGCACCGACACATACAACGTGCTGAATCAAGACGCCGCGAAGCGGATCGAGCTGAAAGACTTGTTCGGCGCGGACTACAAGCAGACGATCGACAAGCACATCAAGGATGAGATCGCCAAGCATCCCGACGATTATTTCAAAGACGGCTTCGAAGGCATCGCCGATACGCAGTCGTTCTATATTCATCAAGGCAGCGCCGTCATCGTCTTCGGGCCGTACGAGATCGCGCCTTACGCCGCAGGCATGCCGGAATTCGCCATCCCGCTGCCGAAGCAAGCGCAGGCACCGGGCACCGAAGCGGGCGGCCCGCCGCAGAAGCTTGTCGTGAACGGCACCGAGCTGTCCACCGTCGATGCAGCTGTCTACACTGATGCCAAAGGCTCCGTGACCGTGCCTTTGCGGAGCGTCGCCGAAGCTCTTGGCTACGAGCTGAAATGGAACGCCGAGCAGCAAGCCGTGGAGCTGCATAAAGGAGCCCAGTGGACGATCGTGCGGACGGGCAAGGATGAGTACGTGATCAACAAAATGGCTCCGATCTCCCTGGGCACCGCCCCGGCGATCAACAGTGGAGGCAAAATGTACGTGCCGCTGGCCTTTTTCTCGGACATCCTGAAAGCGGACGTGAAGTCCGAAGCCGGGACGATCACGATCCGTTAGTTCCGCCTATAGACCAAGAAAGAGCGCTTAACGGCGCTCTTTTGCTTTGCATAAAAAACAAACGTTAAAAAGCAACTTGTCGCTTTCTATAAAAAGGATTCGGCTGCCCGGATGGAGAATTAGGCATGAACACCAACCGACATTAAATCGGAAACAAAGGACGGCTGCATTTTATGAAACTCGACCGGCTGCTGGCCATCACCATGCTGCTGCTTAACCGCAAACGGGTAAGCGCCAAGGAATTGTCCGAGCGCTTCGAAGTGTCGCTGCGGACGGTGTACCGGGATATCGAAGCGATCAATCAAGCGGGGATTCCGATCGTTTCTTACGCCGGTCAGACCGGCGGCTACGAGATTACGGACCGCTACCGGCTGGACCGTCAGCTCCTGTCCTTCGACGAGCTCCAGTCGCTCATCGTCGCGCTGCGCGGCATGCAGACCACCTTGGACGACCGGCATTTCGGCAGTCTGCTGGACAAAGTCGGCGCGCTTCTGGCGAAATCCGAGCAAGGAAGCGTGACAGACGCATCCAAGCAGATCATTATCGATATGAATCCCTGGAGGAACGGTACCGCCGACAAAGAAAAGCTGGAAACGCTGAGGCAGGCGATCCGGGAAAACCGGCTCACCGCCTTTGAGTATACGAACGGGAAAGGGGAGCAGGCCGAGCGTCTGTGCGAACCGATGAGCGTGGTGCTAAAAGGCTACGTGTGGTACATGTACGGCTATTGCCGGCTGCGGGAAGATTTTCGGATATTCCGGCTGTCACGGATGCGGAATTTGCAAGCCGGAACGGAGACGTTCGAACCTCGCCAGCTGCCGACGGAAGCATTGGATACCCGCTGGATGCGGCGCGATTCTCCCCATTCCGTGAATCTCGTGCTGCAATTCAATCCGAAGGTCCGGGTTCCGGTGGTGGATTATTACAAGCCCGAGCAAATCGAGTATGGCCCGGACGGGACGCTCATCGTTCGCGCTTCCCATCCGGACGCGCCATGGACGTACGCCCATCTGCTGTCGTACGGTCCCCATGTGAAGGTGCTGGAGCCGGAAGCCGTCGCCCGGCGGGTGCGGGAGGAGGCACTAGCCATCGCGCGGCTCTACGAGCAACCCTGACATACAGTTGTCAGGGAATCTATGCTATTGTAAAGAAGTACGCTAAATTGCGAGCACAGGGAGGAATTCGAGATGTTTGTAAAAACAGCCGATTTTATAGCCGAATGGCAGCAAGAAGCAGCCGCTACCCAGAGAGTCATGGATACCTTGACCGACGAAGCCTTGGATCAGGCGGTTACTCCGGACCATCGGACGCTTGGACAGCTTGCCTGGCATCTGACGACGACCGTGCATGAGATGCTGTCTCGGACCGGCCTGGAATTCGCATCGGCCGGAGACGACCAGCATGCGCCGGCCTCGGCAGCCGTGATTGCCGAAGCTTACCGGAACGCCTCTCAAGCGGCGTTGAATGCCGTTCAAACCCAGTGGACCGACGCCAAGCTGGCGGAAACGACGGAAATGTACGGCGACACGTGGCCGAATGGCCTGACCTTGCGGATTTTAATCCAGCATCAGATCCATCACCGGGGCCAAATGACCGTCCTGATGCGCCAGGCCGGGCTCAGGGTTCCGGACATCTACGGCCCGACGCGGGAAGATTGGCTGGAAAGCGGCATGCAGCCGCATATCTGACCAGGCTAACGCCACGACGCCGAGCGTTTCATCCGACTGAAAACAGTCAGCCTGAGTCTAAGAAGCAAGACATGAATATGTGGCGTATGCAGTGAATACGTGATATTTATAGATAGTATCAGTAACTGATATTTACTCCGATTAAATCAGAGATTGTCTCAGTTGAAATTTGGGAACACTAAAAAGAGCCGCAGTGCGCCAACACTAAACGGCTCTTTGGATAAACGAAGCTGTGGTCTACCCCACGGCGCGCATAGTTTTCAATCTAAGCGAAAAACCACCGGTCAGGGCTGCAACCTTATTGACGGTGGTTTTTTCGCTTGCTTAGCTTCCGTTTGATCAACTTGAACAGCTTCCTACCGCTCAGCCATAAGCTGAGTATAGTTGCAATCCATTTGACTACATCCAGCACCCTATCCTTTTGCATCTCCGCTAACGCACATTTTCCCACTCACCCAATCAAGGGGCCTCTGACCATCATAAGGTATACTAGGTCAAACGGAAGGAGGATGGATGTATGAGCTGCGTAAAAGGGGTTGGCGGTTTTACTTCTACGGGCGTAATCCTCGTATTGTTTATTTTGTTGGTAATCGTATCTTGTGCCGTCTGGTTCTAATTCGAGGCACAAGGCCCGGGCGGCGGCCTGGGCTTTTTTTCTTACATCACGGGCATACGGGAAGGGGGCTCGCTGCGAACCCCCTCTTTTGGCATTCCTCCAGCAACCTCAATTTCTCATGGCTTCAGCAGACGAATGAACGCCAGCAGCGGTTGCGACATCCATTTCTTGGGATGGACAAACAGCTGCAGATCGAACCGGATATCGGGGTGGACAAAAGGCAGCACCTTCAGGCGTCCGCGCCGTACCTCCTCTTCCACAACGATCTGCGGAAGAAGAGCCACGCCGAGTCCATTCATCACGCACTGCTTGATCGCCTCCGGGTTACCCAGCTCAAAACGGATAAGAAACGAGACGTTGTGCGCCCTTAACACGTTCTCGAACATGCCCCGGTAATTGCAGCTCTCCTCCGACATGATTAGCTCGACTCCGTTCAGATGATCCACGCTTACACCGCCGGATAACTGCGTGAGCGGATGGCCGGGCGGCGCGGTCAGCACCAGGGGCTCTTCCCGGATCGTCTCGCAGCGAAGAGCCGGGTCGACCGGCTTGCCGTCGAGCAGCAGGCCGATGTCGAATTCCCCCTCCTTCACTTTGCTGACGATCAGCGACTCGCGTTCCGCTTGGATATGAATGTTCAATTCGGGAAACCGTTCTCTTAACTGCTGCAAATAAGGGGGAAGATAGTAGGCCGCCAGCGAATCGATCGTGCCGATCGTCAACGTCCCGCCGACCTGATTTCCGACGATTTCTTTGGACTGCGCATACAAATCCAGCATCTGCACAGCGAGCTTCAGCAGCACTTCGCCGGGCGGCGTAAGCCGAAGCAGCCTGCCGTGACGCTCAAACAAGGAAACGCCGTATTCCCGCTCCAGCTTCTGAATTTGCATCGTCACGCTGGATTGCGCATAGCCAAGCTCCTCGGCGGCCCGGGTAAAGCTTTGACGTTTAGCCACCTCGCGAAACGTCTGGAAATATGTCAGATCCATGTGATGTTCGCCCCTATTATCAATATTATTGATGATGACTATCACTTATTATAGCTAACTCCGATGATTGAAACCATGGTAAAGTAGAGCCAAACAAAAATTATTCGAAACCCATGGAGGAATGTAAAAAATGCTAACCCAAGAGCAGCTAACTGGTGTTTACGTCCCTATCGTCACCCCGTTCGACAGTAACGGCGCCGTAGATCTAACTTCATTCGAGCGGCATGTTCGCTGGCTTGCGGACCGCGGCATCCATGGCCTGGTCGTCAACGGAACGACAGGAGAATCGCCGACGGTAGCATGGGAAGAAGTCGAGGCGTTGGTAAAGACTGCCAAGAACGCGGTAGGCGGGAAACTGCCGGTAATCGTCGGCACCGGAACGAACGACACCGCTTCGACCGTGAAGCGTACGGAGCTTGCGGGACGGCTTGGCGCGGATGCCGTACTTGTCGTTGTCCCTTACTATAACCGCCCGTCGCAGGAAGGCATTGCCGCCCATTTCCGCAAAGCGGCGGAAGTCGGCATCCCCGTCATCGCCTACGATAACCCGTCGCGTACCGGGGTAGGGCTTACGGCGCAGACGGCCGGAGCCATCCTGGAACTGGACGGGGTGATCGGTTTGAAGGACAGCTCCGGCGGCATTCAGCTGCTTACGGAATTGTCCCGCTTGAATAGCAAACCGGTATTGTGCGGCGACGACTCTTACGCTTACGCGATGCTTTGCTGCGGGGCCAAGGGCGGTATCCTCACCGCCTCCAACGTAGTGCCGGAAGCTTTAGTAGAAATGCACCGGCAGTTCGCCGAAGGAGACTCGAACGAAGCCAAGCAAACGTTCGAAGGACTGCTTCCGCTCATCCGGCTTCTCTTCAAGGAATCGAATCCGGCGCCGGTCAAGTGGATTCTGGCTCATCAGGGCATTATCGCCTCGGAGGCTCTCCGCCTGCCGATGACGAGCATCAGCGCGACGCTTCGGCAGGAGCTCGAAGCGTATTGGAGCCGAGCCGGTGTGCCGGTAAAGTAAACCGACGGTCCGAACAAAACCAATCGTCAGACGCACGAAAAAGCCCTCCGCTGCAAGCGGAGGGCTTTTTCGGACCCAACCTAATGTTTCATACGGGAAAACAAATCGATAAACGCCCCGCCAACGAGCCAGTAGCTAACGATGCAGCTTAGCACGATGAGGATAACGTTTTTCAAAAACTTCATTTCTTCAACTCCAATATCATTTAGGTTCGCCAACGATAGAAGCGCCAAGCTTCACCCGCTTCCGGCGTACGGTGCCTAAGCGCGGCTCCAGGTGTCATTGGACAAAAGGACCGTCATCTATTAGACGATTGAACCTGGGAATAAGTTTCAAGCAAATGTTCCCTCAGCCGGACCCCCGGATCACAGGTGGCGCAAAACGGCGGCTAGACGACGGATGCCTTCCTCGATCCGGCTTTCCGGTTCCCGGGCGTACGACAGCCTTAACGAGCTGCCCTCCGCGCCGTATACGCTGCCGGGCATGACCGCGACGCGGTGCGCCTCCATCTCCCGGACCAGCTCGCCGTCTGGGATTTTCCGGTTCAGCTTGCACCACAGGTAATAGCCGCCCTGCGGCACGAGCCATTCGGCCCGATTCCCGAGATGCTCCTGCAGCGCGGTCAGCATCCGATTGCGGCGGCGCGTCAGCGCCTGACGCAGGTCCGCGAGGTGACCCTGCCATACGCCCGACGTCAAGTACAGCTTCGTCACCTCTTGAAGGATCGTACTGTAGCCATAATCCATTTCCTGCTTCGCTTCGGCCAGCCGGCTCGCGACACCTGCCGGAGCAACGATCCAACCAGCGCGGAATCCGGGCGCGGCCATCTTGGACAGCGTACCTATATACAGCACATGGCCGCTGCCGGATGACAGCGCCTTAAGGGATAGAGGCGGCGGCGCAGCTCCTTCCAACGCTAACAAGCTGTAGGGGTCGTCTTCGACGATGGGGATGCGGCGTTCCTCGCACAGCTCCAGCAGCCGCCGGCGGCGGGAAAGCGAGAGCGTCGTTCCGGTCGGGTTCTGATAGGTCGGATTGACGAAGATCATCCGGATTTTATGCTTGTTATACAACTGAGCCACTTCCTCAGGAATGAGACCCTGCTCGTCCATCGGCATTTGAAACAAACGCAAGCCTGCCGAGACGAAGAGCGAGCGGGAGTAAGCGTATGACGGTCCTTCCAGCCCGACCGCGTCGCCCGGGTTCAGCAGACAGTGCGTCACGAGATGCAAAGCCTGTTGGGCACCGGATGTCAGCAAGATTTCGTCCGGAGCGGCATTCACCCGGTACTGCTCCTTCAGATGCACGGAAATCGCCTCCCGCGTCTCGGCTTCTCCTTTCGGATTGGCATAATCAAGCGGCATCGACAGCGTTAACTTCCGAAGCAATGCGCTGAGCTGCTCCGACGGCAGCAGGTCGGCCGACAGCTCTCCTCTGGAGAAAACGACCGTATCGGGAGCTGCTGCGATCTCCCGGATCCGCCGGACAATCGCCAGCGTCGGCACAAACGAGCCTCCGCTGACATATGAGTGCCAATTCAAGCCGCGCTTCGGTGTATCGCCCCATAACGTTTCGCTTACACGCGTGCCGCTCCCTTGCGTGGACTGCACGAAGCCTGATGCGCGCAAATCGGAGTAAGCCGCCGTGACGGTGCTGCGGTTAATGCCGAGCCGCACGGACAGCTCCCGTTCCGTCGGCAGCGCCGAGCCCGGCAGCAGCTGACCGGAAACGATCTGCTGCTCGAAATAACGGGCGATTTGCCGGTACCTCGGTTCCCGGCTATCCGTATCCAACCTCCAGTTCACACGCATCCCCTCCAGGTTACCCCAGTATACGCCAAATTGGCTGGCAATGGTACCCTCCAATTGGATGCATACAATCTCCGCAGGCTCTTTTATGCTCTCATTAGAACAAAATCGTCAGGTCAGGGAGGGCTTCCGCATGTGGTTTGGAGAGAAAAAATACGCCTGGGGGCTTCTCGCGGTCCTCTGGGTTTTCGGTTGTATTGCAGCGTTATCCCGATTCGTCATGGCATACTACCAAGCGGCCATTACCGAGGATTTCGCCGTGGGGCGCAGCTTCATTTCGCTGTCCTGGTCACTGAACCTGCTGATCGCTGCGCTGTGTATGCCGCTCGGCGGGTGGCTGGTCGATCGATACGGTGTCAAAAAGGTGATGGTGCTCAGCACGCTGCTCGGTGCAACGGGCTCCAGCGTGGTCTTTTTCGTACATCATCCCGTCGCCTTCTTTATCGGCTACGGCATCATTACCGGTCTTGTCGGGATCGGTTCGACCACAGTGTTCACGCTCGTGCTCCATTGGTTCAAACGCCACCGGGCGAAAGCCATGACGATCATTAACAGCGCTTCGCCGCTGGGCCTCGCTATCGTCAGCCCGATCTTCATCAGCTACGAAGGACAGCTTACGTGGGAATACGCCTTCCTTATCACCGCCGCACTCGGCATCGGACTCGTTCTCCCCAGTACACTGTTGTTCATCCGCGACGGGAGGAATTCCGGGAAAGGGACGGACTCCGGAGCGCCGGCTCAGGCCGCAGAAGCTTCTGGTCAGCCGGAAGAAACGGGCCAAGCAGCCGCCCCCTCCCGGTCCGGGCTACCGCTGCGCAGGCTGAGGGAGAAATTCGCGCCTTACTTCGGCTCCCCGGTTATCCCGGTCGTCATGTTCGCTTTATTCGCCTGCGGGTTCAACATGGGCACCGTCGAAATGAACATGGTAGCCATTCATCAGCATGCGCACGTTCCCGGCGCAATGATCGCATCGGCACTCAGTCTCCTCGGGGTCATGGAGGTGGCCGGCTCGTTCGTTTTCGGCTATTTATTGGACCGTATTTCGCGGGCGCTCGCCCTGGCCGTATTATACGGCTTCCGGGTCCTCGGGTTCATGCTGCTCTGGTTTCATCTGGATTTGTCTCCGGTTCTGTTCTCCGTCTTGTTCGGCGCAACCTACATCGGCGCTATTCCGGGAGGACTGCTGCTTGCCGGGGAGACGCTCAAAGGAACGTCGACGCAGACCGGCTTTCTTCTGCTGTTCCATCAAGCGGGCGGCATTATCGGGGCGTTGCTCGCCGGATTTTTGTTCGACAGCTTCGGCAACTATCAGTCGCTGATCGGGTTGAACATCACGATTGCCGCACTCGTGGCCGCCGGCTACGCCTGGCTGCATCTTCGCAGCCGGAGCAAGCGCGAAGCCAGCCGGCCTTCTGCCGCACAGGCCTGAACGGAGGCTTCAGTCCCGCTGCTGTTCCAAACCGAACCCCGGCTTCATACAAATCGCCGCCAGCGCTTCTGTACCAAGGTACAAGGCCGCCGGCGGCGATTGTTTATTGCATATTCGATTCAGGCTCTACGCTTACACCCAACCGCGGGCTTCCATCGCTTTGGAAATCCGTTCCATCGAGATCATGTAAGCGGCCGTACGCAGATCGGTTTTGTATTGGGTCGCCAGATCTTGAACCGCGCGATACGCTTCCGTCATCGCCGTCTTGAGCTTGAGGTTTACCTCTTCTTCGCTCCAGTAATAGTTCATCAGGTTCTGAACCCATTCGAAATAGGAAACCGTCACGCCGCCGGCATTCGCCAAAATATCCGGAATCACTTTCACGCCATTGCCGAACAAAATTTCGTCCGCTTCCGGGGTCGTCGGTCCGTTGGCCGCTTCCGCCACGATGCGCGCCTTGATCTGAGCAGCATTCGCCGATGTAATGACATTCTCAAGCGCAGCCGGCACCAAAATATCGACATCCAGCTCCAGCAGCTTCTCCGGTTGAATGGCGGACGACGCGCCGTACGCGGACAGGTCTCCCTGATCCTTCAACTGCTCTACGCGGTCCAAATCCAGTCCTTGCGGGTCGTAAATCGCGCCGCGCGAGTCGCTGACGGCCACAATGCGGCAGCCCAGCTCCGACAGCAGCTTCGCCGCAATCCGGCCGGCATTGCCGAAGCCTTGAATGGCTACCGTCGCGCCTTCCGGCGTCTTGCCCATATCCTTCAGCGCCTCTTGAATCGCGAAGACGCAGCCGCGGGCCGTCGCTTCGTTTCTTCCCTTGGAGCCCCCGATAATCAGCGGCTTGCCGGTAATGACGCCCGGGCTGTTGAAGCCCTTCAAACGGCTGAACGTATCCATCATCCAGCCCATAATTTGCGGGGTCGTATACACGTCCGGAGCCGGGATGTCTTTCTCCGGTCCGACGATATCGGCGATTGCTTCCATGAATCCCCGGCTGACGCGCTCCAGCTCGCCCTTGCTCATTTCGCGCGGGTCGCAGATGACTCCGCCCTTGCCGCCGCCGTACGGGAGGCCGACAACGCCGCATTTGAAGCTCATCCACATCGAGAGCGCCTTAACCTCGTCCAGCGTCACGTCCGGATGGAACCGGATGCCGCCCTTCGTCGGACCGACCGCATCGTTATGCTGAGAGCGGTAGCCTTCAAATACGCGGACTTGACCGTTGTCCATCTTCACGGGGAACGTGACGGACAGCACCCGTTTCGGATGCTTCAGAATTTCTACGGCCTCTTTGGGCAAGTTTAATAGAGAAGCCGCATGTTCGATTTGCCTTTGGGCGATTTTAAACGGGTTTAGATTCTCGGCAGTCAGTGTAGTAACAGTCATCGATTCATCTCCATCTCCTTCTATGCTTTAACGTAATGCTGAAATAATGAGTTGTTTTTTATTCTATAGGTATCGACTTCCACTTTCAACCGTTTTTTTTGACAATATTCGCAAATTACTGGCGTCAGAAAACTTCAAAAAACCTTTCACTATCTGTTATTTTTATTCTAAAAATAATGTATAATATAATTGACATATATTCAAAATTTATCTGACGGAAAGAGGAAAATATGCTGACGTTTGAGGAAAAGATTGCCGTAATCGAATCGTTTGCGGAGCTGGAGAGGAAAAACGTATCCTTGGGCCGGGTAAACTATCACTATGAGCAGAGCGCTTACGACAAGAAAACCGTTGTCTATCATTTGCACCCGAACGGCAACGGCTTCGTCTATGCCGGTCATCTGTCCGGTTACGACATTGATGAGCGGGGGATGGTGAACATCCGGGACTTCACAGCAGATGAGCTCCGCTCGATTGTCGAAGCCTCGATCCGCTCCCTTGCGCCCAAGACGGCAAAAGAACAAGCCGTCACCGGCGAAGCGGAGATTGAGGAACGCTGGATCGGTCCGGATAAGCAGACCTTGATGCTGCTGTACGAGAACGAGCTGTGGTGCGTCTATGCCGGTTTGAATCTCGAAGCGGCCTTCGAAACGTACGGGGAAGCCGAAGAGTATTTAGCGGAGGAAGGCTTCTCGCGGCAATAGCCCTCTCCCACCTGCGAAGGACATGTCTGGCAAGGGCGGACATGTCCTTATCACGGCTGTCGGACTGCAAGCAGTTTACACTTCAAGCTGAGACGGACTTCTTCGCTCCGTCAGCTCCCCTTCTCCGGCTGTAGCCCGCCTGATGTGGCGACCGCTGCCGTGCCGGTTTCAGCCGACCTTACAGCCACCCTTCTCAGGTCCTCCACGAACAAACGCATAAGCCCTGGCCTGCGCCGGACGGCGAGCGGATGGTAGCTGACGGTCGTCGGCAGCCCGCCGATATTGTACCAGCTTCCCCTGAGCTGCTTGACTTCGGCTTCCGGGTCTTGAAAATACGCTTGTACCGCCACGTTCCCCAAGCAGATCATGAGCCTCGGCCGCTTCTGCTCCAACTGGGAAAGCAGGTGTGCCCGGCAGGTATTCCTAGCGGCTTCTTTGTCGTATTTGCGAATCGGCCGGCATTTCAACACATAGGTCACGTAAACGTCGCTCATATCGAGTCCTGCCTCCGCCGCACCGAGCTGCAGCGTGGCCCGGGTACCGCAGACGAAGGCACGGCCCTCCCGGTCCTCCCGCGCTCCGGGATTATCCAGCAGCATAATGATCCGGCCTTCCGGATTGCCTTCCCCCCATATGACGCGGGTCCGCTGGTTTGCCAACTCGCATAGCTTGCAGGATGCCGCATGCTGCGGCGCAGCTTCCTCCGGCAGAGCGATTGGATCGTTGTCGGTCATGGATTCGGCTTCCTTCCCGATAGGATTGTCGGTTTACAGGATGTTCCGGAAGCCCTGAGTTTATACGGTTGCACGATTCTTTTAAGCGAAGTCCGGCTATCGAAAAAGCCGAAGCCGCCCTCCGGCTTCTTCGGCTTTTCACCTTGTCGTCTCCGCTACATCCGCTCCACGATCGACCGGGCCATCCACACGCCGGCTGCGCCCGCTTGGGCCAGCCCCCGGGTCACGCCCGCGCCGTCGCCACCACAGTACAAGCCGCGGATCATCGTTTCCAGCTGCGCGTTCAGCTTCGGCCGGGCCGAATAGAACTTCGCCTCCACACCGTAGAACAGCGTATGGTCCGATGCGATGCCCGGCGTCACTTTATCCAGCGCCTCGACCATTTCGATCAGACTTTTCATCGTGTTGTACGGGAGCACGAGGCCCAGATCCCCCGGAACGGCCTCCTTCAGCGTCGGCTCCAGAAATCCTTCCTGAATGCGCCCTGCCGTCGAGCGCCGGCCGCGAATGATGTCGCCGTACTTCTGAACGATCACGCCGCCGCCCGACAAATCGTTCGCCCGCTTGCAAATTTCCCGCGCGTATTCGTTCGGCTTGTCGAACGGCTCGGTAAACCGGTGGGAGACGAGCAGCGCAAAGTTCGTATTGAGCGAGCCAAGCGCCGGGTCCTTGAAAGCATGCCCGTTTGCCGCCATCACCCCGCTGTGGTTCTCAACCACGACATGGCCCGACGGATTGCTGCAGAACGTCCGCACCCGCGTGCCGACCGAGGTGTTGAAAATAAATTTGCCCTCGTACAAATGCTCGTTAATTTCGCGCATGACCACATCGGACGTCTCCACCCGGACGCCGACGTCCACTTGGTTGTTGAACATCGGGATGCGCCGCTTGCGGAGAATTTCCGTCAGCCAAGCCGAACCGTCCCGTCCCGGCGCGACGATCACAGCGTCCGCTTCCAGCTCCTCGCCGCTGGACAGCACGACGCCCTGCACCCGGTAGCCTTCCGCTTCTTTCACCGTCAGCACGTCGGCCACTTCCGTCTTGAACCGCATCTCGATATGCCGCTTCAAATAGTCGTTGATCGACTTCAGAATTTGCAAATTTTTCTCGGTGCCCAGATGCCTGACCTGCGCCCGCAGAAGCTTGAGTCCGGCCGCATAGCCGCGCTGCTCGATCGAGCGCACGACCTCGGTCATCGGGTCGGTGATCGTATCGGGAGCGCCGTGCCGCAGATTGAGGCTGTCGACGTAGCGAATAAGCTCCAGCACCTGCGACGGCGGCAAATAGTCGGTCAGCCATCCGCCGAATTCCGTCGTAATGTTGAACTTCCCGTCACTGTAAGCGCCCGCTCCGCCGAACCCGGCCGTAATCGAACAGGCCGGCAGACAGCCCGCGTACTCCTTTTTCCCCGCCGGGGGAGGACAGAGCCGGATCTTCTCTTCCAGAATCGGACACCGGCGGCTGTCGATATCGTGCCCTTTATCGATTAACAAAACGCGTTTGTGAGGCGCTTTCAACGTCAGCTCATAAGCGGCAAAAATCCCCGCCGGTCCGGCTCCTACAATAATCACATCAAAGCGCTTGCCCATCTTCGCTTTCCCTCCATCGAACGAATAATCTCGTGCCTACCCGTCCGGAGACGCAAAAAATCCCGGCCTCGAACGGGTATGGAAAACCCGCCGCTCGTAGCCAGGAATTGTCGGTTCCTTGTAGAGACCCCCGGCCCGTCATGCCGAAGATATACGAACAGTCTCATCTGTGACGCTTATTCGGTTTACGTAAATTACGTTACCGGAATTTCAGATCGGTGTCAAGGGAATATCTTATTTTTGTTCGTGTTTTACAGAAAAATTATACGTTTGTCCTGAGGTCTCGTCCAATATAAAACAAAATCACGAACATTATCACATATCCTCGCTCGATGTTCCATCGTTCGAGAACCATGCCACTTCTGAATCCGCTGACGAACCTTTTTGCTCCGGTGAGGCATCTACAATAACTTAACACTATCTTCGGAGACGTTCCTGTAAGATGGAAATATATAGTTCCATTGGCCCGATTCTTTAGGTCTACGATAACGAAAGGATCGATCTCTATGAACCTGTCTATCGCCAAACAAATCGTGATCGGCTTCCTCGTGGCGCCTCTGCTGCTCGGCGTCATCGGCGGCATGTCCTTCTACTCTTTGCAGTCCGTGAACCGTTCTTACTCCGATTTGATCCGCAGCGATATTCAAGCGGCGCTGGATACCCATGTCATTCAGTTCGACGCCGCGCAGCAGATGAACTTCCTTAATGCGTACTTCGTCGTACAGGAAAGCCAGTACTTGCAAGGTTTTCAGCGAACGAATGCAGATTTGAGCGAACTGGCGGACAAAGTAAAGCCCATGCTGGCTCAGCCCGAAGACCAGGCCGCCCTGGCGCAAATTACCGAATGGAACCGAACGCTGCAACAGAGCGCGGACAAAGTGGTCACCCTGCTGAAAACGGATCCGAAGCAGGCGCGGGCGGTCGTCAGTCAGGAGGTGCTGCCGGCTGGCACGGAGATCAAAAATCAAGCCAAAATCATCGTCGACCGGCAGGAAGAAGCGATGCGCCATGCCTATGAAACCAACGCCGCCCGTGTCGCCTTCACCCAGCAGCTCATTGTGACGGCCAGCGCCGCGGCCATTGGAATTGCCCTTGTTTTCGGCCTGATCGTAGCCTCTCGGGTATCGAAGCCGCTCGTGATGGTTAACCGGCAGCTGAAAGAAATTGCCGAGGGGGAAGGGGATTTGACCAAGCAGCTTGCGATCCGGTCGGGAGGCGAATTTCAAGAGCTGGCTTCGTCGTTTAATCAGATGGTCCGGCACCTGCAAGGACTTGTACGGCAGGTTGGCACTCATGCGGAACGGTTCGCGGCGTATGCGGTTCAGCTCAGCGTCCGCGCCGAGGAAACGAGCCGGGCATCCGAGCATATTGCGGCAACGGTCGGGGAGGTCGCAAGCGGAACGGAAACGCAAAATGAAGCCGTCGGGCATAGCTCCGAAATTATCGGGATGATTGCCCTGAACGCCCAACAGACCGCCGCCAAATCCGGAGACGTCTTCACTGCGATCCAAATGACGGAGGAAGCCGCGCTGCAGGGCAATCAAGCCATCCACACTTCCATGAAGCAAATTTCCCTCGTGCATGAAACGATCAGCCGGATGACCGAAGCGGTGAATCGGCTCGATGCCCGTTCCCGGGAGATCGGGACGTCCATTCAGCTCATCACGGACCTCTCGCGTCAGACGAACCTGCTGGCCCTGAACGCCGGAATCGAATCCGCACGCGCGGGCGAGCAGGGCAAAGGCTTTGCCGTCGTCGCCGGCGAAGTTCGCAAGCTAGCCATGCGGTCGGCCGAATCGGCACAGACCATTACCGAGCTGATCGAATCCGCCAGGACCGAGATTCAAGCGGCGATCGAGATGACGCGACGCAGCGCGGCCGAGGCCGACTCCGGCCTCCAAACGGTGAACGAAGCCGGCGCTTCGTTCGACCATATCGTCCTGGCCATCCGAAGCATCCGCGGGCAGATGGAGGATGTGGCCGCCGCCTCAAGCAAAATGGCCGAGGACAGCGGGCACATCGCCGGCTCCATCGGGTCGATCGCCGACGCTGCGGCGGCCAATGCCGAAGGAACCCAGCATATCGCCGGAGCCAGCAGCAAGCAGCTCGATGCCATGGCGGAGATTGCGGCGTCGGCCGGTCATTTGCTGGAGATGGCTCAAGAGCTTCAACAATCGATCCACCGCTTTAAAGTTTGAAGCCTGCAACATGGATAGCCCGGGCTGGGCCCGTTACCTGAACATGTCCACATGCTCGCGCAGAAAAGCATCCAGCGTGCGCGGCTCTCTACCGAGCAGACGTTTCACGGTATCCGTAGGCTTTTCCGGCAGCGCCACCGACATGGACTGAATTCCCGCCACATGGTTCGCAAGCCAGAGAGGCATATGGCCGAATTCCATCAGATCGCGGCGCAGCGCTTCGGGGTCCATATTGATGTACCGGACTGGCTTGCCGAGCAGGGCAGACAGTTTGTCCGCAATCTGCGGATAGCTGAAAACCTCCGCCCCAGTAAGTGTGTACACATGGCCGGCGACCTCGCGGTTGGTCAGCGCCTCTGCGGCAACGTCCGCAATATCCCGGCAGTCGATGAAATTGCATGCCGCTTCGCCCATGCAGCCGTAGAACACCCCTTGATTGACGACTGTGGGGGCAAGACGCTGCAGGTTTTGCATGAACGCATAGGGACGGAGCACGGTATGTATGAGCCCGGATTCGGACAAGACTTTCTCGATTTTGTGGTGCCATCCCGCGACGGCCACCGGGGCGCTCGGATCGTAGGCGGGGCTGGATATTTTTACGATATGCCCGATTCCGGCTTCGGCGGCCATCCGAATGATCGAAGTCTCCAGCTCGACCTGTCTCGGACTGTTGGACATCGCCAGGAAAAGCTGGCTGGCCCCTGCGAAAGCGCGCCGCATCGACTCAGGATCGACTGCGTCGGCCGCTGCGATCTCAATCGTCGTTACGCCCCACTCCCCAAGCCGATGCCGCAGCTTCTCCGGCTCTCTGCTCAGCGCCCGCGCGGGCACACCGAGTTCAACCAAACGTTTCACAAGCGCACTGCCAATCGTACCTGTTGCTCCCAGAATAACAATCATTTTCTCTCTTCTCCTTTGAATGAAAATTTTTTGCGGACGGCAAGCCGCCAGCGCCATGTGATTATCGTGCTTGCAATCGTGCCGGACAGCGGAAAATCGAACCATACCCGGTCCAGCCAAGCCGCGTGATCGAACGGCCGTACGATTCCGAACAAATAGATCGTGGCCCAGGCGGCCAATAAGCCAAGCGCAGCCCCGCCCAAGGCAAAAGCACCTGTGACAACTACGCGATTCGCGCTGGCGATCCACCGATTTCTGCCTCCCGCGCTTCGCAGCCAGAGGCCCAGCATCCAGGCGATCAAGGCCGATGCTCCGCCAATGGTGGTCAGCGCCGCAATTTGAAGACCCTTGTCGGCGGTAACCAATCCTCCGATTCCTGCCATGACGGCAGGGGAGGCATAGGCCATGACGACTTCTCGCCACAGCACAAAATGGCTCGCGCCAGAACCGGCAGACGCGCTGTAAGGAGCGCCTCCGCGCTTATCCGCGGATTCCATCCTGTTCATACACTTGCTCCTTTCTCTTGCGAATATCTATACCACATATAATTAGGAACCTAACTATATGGGAGTGAAAACGGGCTAGTTATTCTAGCCCGTTTTACTCTTTGCTGCTGCGCTTCTTTCTTTGCAGCTCGCCCGCCGGTTTGTCTGGTTCAATCGTCTCGTCTGTAAGTGCCGAGATGCCTTGCGTCACCCGGCCAAGCAGGTCAAGAAATACGCCGCGCTCCTCGATACTGAGAAGGCCAACCATCGCTTCCAGCCTCGCGAAGTGCTCCGGAGCCATAGCTTGAAGCTTCTTCGCTCCTTCCTCCGTCAGAACGACCGATCTCTGACGGCCATCTTGAGCGCTGGTCCGGCGGGATACGAGTCCGTCCCGCTCCAGAGTGTCGATAAGCCCTGTCATTGTAGCCCGCGTAACACCCAAATTCTCTGCCAATTGCGACGGCAACGCTTCTCCCTCGTTATCCTCCAGCTCGACCAGCACCCGGTACCGCCCTGTCGATAAACCGAATCTTGCAAAATGAACCTCCGAGGCATGCCCAAGCTTCGTCCCCGCTGCCAACAGCCTGGTAGCGACAAGGATGGCCTGCGCGTCAACGTCCAGCCCATAACGCTCAAGCTGCCGCTTCGATTGGACAAGCGAGGGAATCGCATCATTCTGATTCCAAACTTTGTTATCGTTAGCCATGAATATAGTATGGCACCTAACTAATTTTGTGTCAAGAAATTTTTTCTTGCTCGTCGAGCTTGAATCCGGGGATACCGCGCATTAAAATAAAATCGGTTTGCAGCTTGCAGTTCGGCAAGGTTATTGCACGCCATCATCACATGCAATACATTTAGAGGAACTATGGGACTGGATATTATCCTATACGATGACAAAGGCGCCAAGGCAGGATTCATTGAAATTCCGAGCAGTTTACACGAAGCTATATTCATGGGTGGGCCGCATTGGAGCAGTTATCCCTATTTAAGAAAAATCAAGGATTACTACAAGACGAATATCCGGTTTCATCAACCCGATCTGCACCATTTTGTCGGAGATTTGAAACAAATCAGATTGTTTATAGATTACAGGCATCATGCAGCGTTGGACTGTTTAATCGATGCCTTGAGCCAAAGCCAAGCGATCCATGTGGCCGGCGATTAAACGTGAGCCAGACGCATTGTAGTAGAATAGTTAGGATCACGTTCAATTTAGCCGCGCTTTTCGGAATAGATTCGATTTCATTTTTTTATCCGGTGTACCCTCTCCCGGAGCCACGAAACAATTCAGGCCATCAGACGTTACTGCCTTTTTGTCAATGGCAAGCTCTAGTATGGAATAAGCTCTAATTTCAAGCAATTTACGAATATCCCCGGAATCTAAGATCACCCCTGAATCTATTTTTTTACGAAAAGAACAAGCCAGGTACTCCTTTTCAAATACTTTGCTTGTCAATACAGACTTGGCTTTTTCCAGTTGCGAATCTGTCAAAAAATCCGATTTTACCGCTTGTATAATAATGCTTTCGATACCCAGCGACCTAGAATCGATGAATTCTTGAATCATTTCATCAAAAAGCTTTGCGTCAATGCTGTCGCCACTTTTCGAGACTTTCCCACTAAAGTATCGCCATACGAGATGCTCTTGTACTGCCGGAGCGACGGCCAATCTTTTTCTAAAAGAATAAATCATGCTTAAGGCCTCCTCCGAAAGCAAACTGTGCAACTCCAATTGTTGCCCCAATTCAAGTTGAGTTATCAGAAGTTCAAGACTCTTTATCATCTCTTCTTCCGAATAACAACAGTCTCTCGCCAACTCGTTAATTGCCTTGGCTGCATCAGACAAATCGAACCACTTCCCGTTGTAATTTCCGCCTCTTTTGCCGAAAGCTATCCTCTTTGATCTATTATACTCCAGCAAATCTAATGATACTTACTATCTTGCCTAGCTTGCTCAAGGTTGACATGGAGCAATTCGACCCGGAAATCCATCTCCATCTGGTGAATGAGCGTAAGGATATCTTCCATCGTCAACATATGCAACGTTTTTCCACGCTGACGAACAATACTTTTGAGTGTGAAAATAACTTCTTGGCACGTTTGAATCTGCAACAGTAACTTAGCTTCTTCACCTAACAAGATCTTATGCTTGGCTGCATCTTCCATATTTGTCCCTCCCACCAATGTTTTGATACTTTTATGAGTCTTACTCTTAAGAGTATGTAAATATTATATTACCTTTAAGCGTAAGTTTCAATGATATCTTTTGATTCTTATGCTATAGTAATTTGTGAGTTATACTGTTAAACGTAGCTTCTCTTTAGTGGAGGAATACCATATGAAAATTAAAATCCGATTGAAGGAACTGTTAGAGGAAAGAGGAATTAGCCAGCGGCAGCTCTCACTGAGAATGAATATGCGCCCCGCAACCATCAACCATCTCTGTTCTAATTCCGTAGACAGAGTCTACATTCGCACATTAGAGCAAATTTGCGAAGCCTTGGATATTACCGTCGACCAACTTATTGTCTCGGTAAACGAGAAAGAAGACGTGGCCGATAAATAACATGCCTGCGAAGCCTTCTATATACATCTATTTTCCGTGCATCCTATCTTGGCGGTGTTCTTAGGTATACAAAAAAAGCCCTTCCTCCCCCAACATCTGATTTTCCCCCGCTTCCTACCATCAATGAGCAGCTTATAGCGCACACGGTTTCTTTCTGTATGAATCGTATCACCCACAACTGACGCCGATTATAGTAAAATGGAGATGGCATTTTCACTCCGGTATACATAAGAAGTGTGTTGCCGCATACAAACCGATCAAGGATTGCATTTTGACAGATTGAAGGGATAAGAAAAATGAAACACATGTTAGGCAAATTGCTCAACAATTACTGGAGCCCCTATGCCGCGATGGGAATTGCAGGTATTCTGAGCGCACTCTACTTCGGAATTACCGGAACCGTGTGGGCTGTAACCGGTGAATTCACTCGTTTGGGAGGTCACGTTTTGCAGCTTTTCGGCGTGGATATTTCCGATTGGGCCTATTACGGCTTGATTCATATGGATGGAACGACCTTCAGCAGAACAGACGGCTGGATCGTGTGGGGCATGTTCATTGGCGCCTTGATTATGATTTTGCTCAGCAATAATTTTAAGGTAAGAGTTCCGAAGCAAAAGCGCCGCTTGCTGCAAGGGCTGATTGGCGGATTCATCGCGGGTGTTGGCGCCCGTTTGGCTCTAGGCTGCAATCTGGCTGCCCTTTTTACCGGCGTGCCTCAGTTTTCATTTCATGCTTGGATATTTATGATCGCCACCGCAATCGGCACTTACGCGGGCGTTAAAATCGTCAATACAAGATGGTGGAAAGGCAAGCCTGTCCTGCAAAAGGGCAATATGGCCCAAAGCGCTGCCAAGGCCAGAAAAATTCAACCCATTGCAGGGACCGTCGTTGCATTGTTATATACAGGTCTTATCGTTTACTTTTTTATCTCGGGCCGCACGATGTTGGGCGTAGCTGCTCTATTCGGGGCCGCATTCGGCATTTTGATTGAAAGAGGGCAAATTTGCTTTACATCTGCGTTCCGTGATCTATGGATCAGCGGGCGGGCCACCATGACAAAAGCAATCACGGTCGGCATGGCTTTTAGTTCCGTGGCGACACTGCTAATCATTCTGATTTACGGCTTAGACCCCATTACCAAGATCGCCGCACCAAGCACATTTATCGGCGGCGTATTGTTCGGCATCGGCATCGTACTGGCTGGCGGCTGCGAGACAGGCATGATGTACCGGCTGATGGAAGGACAAATCGTGTTCTTGCCCGTATTTATCGGCAACATTATCGGGGCCACGGCCCTCGCCTACGCTTGGGATCATCTTGGTGTCTACAACGTTCTCGTACAAAGCGGCGCCAAAATCAATCTGCTCACGATCATGGGGCCGACTGGCGCGCTGCTGGTGACATTGATCTTGCTGGGCATCGGATATGCCGTAGCCGCATACTGGCAAAAAAACTACCGCTTCGGCGTTGGATTCAAGAAAGGGGACTATAAAAATGTCGGTTGAAGTTGATTTCACGTTGGATCTTAGAGGGGAATCTTGTCCATACCCTGTTATTTATACACTGGAAACATTACGGGACATGAAGAAGGGGCAGCTGCTTCATGTGATTGTCGACTGTCCGGCGGCTTTCCGCAACGTCCCGGAAGAAGTCGTCAAGCACGGCTATACGCTCGCACAGGAACCAGTCAAAAACGGGCAGGATTTAAACTTTTATATTCAGGCCTAAATAAACCAGAGGATTAGGCGCGAAAAATTCGCGGCCTAATCCTTTTTCTTATTGCGGCTTCGGCTATTCTATCAGCAATTTAGGCGTTGGTACGACATTTGAGGCGTCATTTCCAAGCCAACACAAAAAAAGGCCCAAGCTGCGCTTTCCTAAGCGCACTTGGACCGTTAGCATTCTACGCCGTAACCGGCGTAATGTTCCGTGCTTTGAATACTTCACTGACCACATTCAAGGCTCCGCATGCTTTCGGGAACCCGGCGTAGCCTGCGCAGTGCAGGACGATCTCCAAAATTTCCTCCGGCGTCAAGCCGACGTTCAGCGCCGCATGCACATGGAACGGCAGCTGCTCCGTCGCCCCCTGCGTGATGAGCGAGGTGATCGTAATGATCTCCCGCTGCTTCAGGTCCAGCGTTTTGCGCGAATACAAATCGCCGAATCCGAAGGACACGATCTGATGCGCCATATCCGGAAAAAAAGCGCCGATATTCCCGATCGTCTGCGCTCCTTCCTCTCCGACCATCTCCACTAACGTCTTCATGCCCCGTTCATACCGCTCGGCATTCGTTAATCGGTCTTCACTTCCCATCGTGCTCACCTCTGCTTATATATTCATAACCCTCTCCGGTTACCCGCGCGCCATCGTCGGCGGAATTTCCAGCGGGTCGGCCATCACTTCGATCACGGCCGTACGCCTCATCGCCAGCGCCTGCTTCACCGCAGCGTACAGCTCCGCTTCGGTCGAGCAGCGGAACGCCTCCGCTCCCATCGCTTCCCCGAACTTGGCGGCGTGCACCGGCACCGTGTAATTCGTTCCGATCGCACGGCCCAGATGCCGAGCCATCCCTTTCTCCACCATATCCAGACTGCCGTTGTTCATCACAACGAAAATGACCGGAGCGCCGGCATTCACCGCCGTCGATATTTCCGTGCCGTTCATGAATAGACATCCGTCCCCGGTCAGGCAGACGATCGTCTTGTCCGGCTCCGCGAGCTGGGCGCCGACGGCATATCCGATGGCGCGGCCCATCGTCGCGTACACTTCTTCGAAGTAGAACGTCCCCGGCACTTCGATATCCAAGTGCTTCACCGCATAAAAGGAATGGCTGCCCGCATCGCCGTACACCACGGCCTCCTTCGGCAGCGCCGACCGCAGGACGCGCATCGTCTGCCGGCCGGTCAGCCAGCGGCTCTCCGCCGGCTCCTCCGCTTCGACGACCGGTTCCGACGCGGCTGCAACCTCGGCATAAGAGCTTGTAAGCTGTACCCGACGGCCATCCGTCAAGCGCAGCAGTTCTTGAAGATTGCGCTTCAAGTCCCCGAGCACCGGAAGCACCGGCACGGGTACCGCTTTGCCGATAAACGTCGGCTCGTAGTCGAAATGAATCATCCGCTGCGGGTACATGTCCGGCGTCAGTCCGGGCAGCTCCAAATCGCTGAGCTGGCTGCCCACGACAATCATTACGTCGACGCCATCGCTCATATAGGCTTTGGACGTCTCGTTGCCGCCAAGACCAAACGGTCCGAGCGACAGCGGATGTCCGGATACGAACGTGCCCTTGCCTCCCGGCATCGTCATCACGGGAATGCTCCATCGTTCGGCCAGCTGCCGGAGCTCTTCGTAAGCCCGGCAAGCGTGCACGCCGCCGCCCACGAACAGCACCGGACGCCTTGCCATATCGAGCCATTCGATCACTTGATCAAGGTTAGCAGAAAAAACCGCCGGATAATGCGTCGGCAGCGGAATTAGAAAAGGTCGGACTTCCTCTGTCAGAACGTCCAAGGGGATGGAGAGATGGACGGGGCCTTTCACCCCGGTGCAGGCTTGTTCGATCGCATGGCGCAAGTACGTCTCCAGCAGCTCGCCGCGCTCGATGCGCGCGCTGAATTTCGTCACCGGCTCGAACATCTTGACGAGGTCGGTGCCGAACAGCGTGCTGTCCTGCCCGAGCACCTTGCCGATCTCTTTGATCGGCGGCTGCCCGGTCAAGAACAGGACGGGCACGCCCGTCGCCTTCGCTTGTCCCGCGGCGGTCAGCATGTTGACGCCGCCCGGCCCCGCCGTGCCCAGCGCCGCGCCAAGCCGCCCGCCTTCGAAGGCGTAGCCCGCCGCTGCGAACCCTGCGCCGCCTTCATGCTTGCTCAGCACGAAGGCGATGCCCTGCCGGTCCATCTCCATGACCAGAGGCGTCACCGGCTTACCTGGGATGCCGAATACATGGGTAACGCCCCATCGAATCAAATGCTCCACTAATAATTGAGCCACAGTTTTCATGGTGATCCCCTTTTTTGAAGACATCAATATTTTCTTTTGACCTTTTCCTGCAGCTCCTGAAAATGCAGCTCGAACTTCTCTGCCGGGATCGGCTCGCTGAAGTAGTACCCTTGCACTTCGTTGCATTTTTGGTACTGCAGGAAACGGAGCTGGTCTTTCTCTTCGACGCCTTCCGCAATAACCTCCAGCCCCAGATTGTGCGCCATCGCGATGATGGTGCCGACGATGTCCGAATCGTGGGAATTCGTCATAATATCCCGCACGAACGATTGGTCGATCTTCAGGCGGTCGATCGAAAACTTTTTCAAATAATTGAGCGAGCTGTACCCCGTTCCGAAATCGTCGATGCTGATCTGGACCCCGAGACTATGAAGCTGGCGCAGCGTCGGGATCGTATGCTCCACATCCATCGTCATCGTTTCGGTAATTTCCAGCTCAAGGAATTTCGGCTCAAGCCCGGTCTCCTCCAAAATGCTTTTGACCGTCTCGGCCAGATATTCTTTGGAAAATTGCTGGGAGGACAAGTTCACGGCGACGCGCATCGGCGGCAGTCCTTTTTCCTGCCAGCTCTTGTTCTGCATGCAAGCGGTGCGCAGCACCCATTGATCCATCTGGATAATCAGTCCGGTTTCTTCGGCTAATGGAATGAATTCATACGGAGACACAAGCCCGCGCTCGGGGTGCATCCAGCGGATCAACGCCTCGGCACCCTTGATATCCCCGGTTTTGATATCGATTTGCGGCTGGTAATACAGCACGAATTCGTTATTGTCGATCGCGCGGCGCAGCGACGTTTCCATCTTGATCTTCTCGTGGGACTTCGTCTGCATGTCATCGGAATAAATGACATATTGATTTTTGCCGCGCTGCTTCGCCCGGTACATCGCCGTATCCGCATGAATCATCAGCATCTCGATGTCGAGACCGTCGTCCGGATAGAACGCGATGCCGATGCTGGCCGTAATATGAAACTCGTACCCATTCATGTTGAACGGATGCTGGAACAGACTCAGAATGCGCTCGGCGCGATGGACGACCTGCTGCTCGTCCGTCACGATCGGAAACAGGAACATAAATTCGTCGCCGCCCATGCGCGCCACCAGATCCGTCGCCTCAAGACTGCTCGTCAGCCGCTCGGCAATTTGCTTGAGCAGCAAATCTCCGTTGGAGTGCCCCAACGTGTCGTTGACCAGCTTGAAGCGGTCGAGATCCAGATACATAATGGCGATGCCGGACGGATGCAGCCCCCGCTTCGCCCGCTCCAGCAGAGGGACGAGCACTTGCTTGTAATACCTCCGGTTCGGCAGCTTGGTCAGATCGTCGTGATTGGCCAAATAATTGTATTTTTCCTCCGCCTCGTACCGGTCGGTAATGTTCCGGAACTGGCCGAAGGCGCCGATGAGCCCTTTGTACTCGTCATAGATCGGAAACGCGTCGAACAGGCACACCGTGCGCGTTCCGCTTCCCTTACGCTCGAAGCTGATTTGAATATCTTCGTACTTTTTCCCGTGGCGGATCACATCATAGATGTATTGCCCCATGGGTTCAAGAAACAGCACCGACCTCCCCAGCGTTTGCTCTTTGGACAGACCTGTAAGATCTTGAGCAAAATGATTAAAATCCGTAATTTCCCCCTCTTTATCGGTGATAATGATGCCGTTTCGCGTGTTGTCCATCAATATCTGATTCATAATGTCCAGCTTGCGGTTCTGCTTCCGAAGCATCAACTCCCTCTCGATCGAGTCCACGGTGGTGGACAGCATGGTCACCATCAGCGGATTCTGGTATTCGAGCGCCGTCATAATGATGATGCTTCCGAGCAGGTTGTTGGCATCGGTATAATGAAAAGCTACGGCGTAGCAGGCGGTTTGATGCAGGTATTCGTGGTAATGATCGGGGCCGATCAATTGGATGGCGTAGCCGTTGTGCTTCAAAGAAAGGTTCACCACATTGGTGCCCATGACTTCCTCGGAGAATTGAATGCCGGTGCGGATGCCGAGCTGATTGATCATGTTCTTGATGGTTTCATCCCCCATCATATGCAGGATGAATCCCCGTGCGTCGGCAACCGACAACAAGATCGGCGTGCCCTTCATCGAATCCAAGATTTTGTTTCCAAAAAACTGGACGACGGACAAGATTTCCTCGTAGTCCTGACGCTTGTCCTCCAGCTCTTTCGGCGTCATCACGACTTTGGGAAACGGAATCTCTTGCGGATTCATCCCCGCATGGTTACAAAACGACTTGGACTCCATAATGTAGTTACTTAGCGACATACCCCCACCCTCTTCCAACGTGACATTAAGGAATGTGCGATCCCCTTGTAAAACGATAGGTATATAGTATACTTCGCCACAGGAGCGGCGATAGTGAATAGGGAAACCAACTTTCATGTCCGCTTTATTCTGATGGCGCGTTGAAGTGGCTTAGCGAAAGCGGAAGGTACGGCACCTCGCCGCTTGCCTTTTTCGGGCTGGTTCTCGGTCTTGGCGGTGCGCGGGGGACTGCAACAAAAAAACGGAGGCGTCATGTGCGTCTCCGTTTGTTAGCGTGCGATGATGTACTTCTATTGAATTGCATGCAGAACCATGCTAAAATGGAGATTGGTCGCCACCTATATTGTGGTTCCACTCTTTAAATTTACCCACTATCATAGTAACACATGAATCGGCGATTTGTCAAATCTTTTGAAAAAAGGGGCGGTAACGTGGTTAACATGCAGCAAGTGTGGCAGGAAGAGCAGGAGCGGGTCGAACGGGTAACCCGGGACATCGGCAAGCGCATCGACACCCTCCAGCGGGAGGTCGGCGAGCTGAGGTCGGATATCGTCGATATCCGCAAGCATTTTTGGGACGATGTGACCGTCAACCTGGACGCTCCCGACGAAGTCGCGGAAACGTACGCAAGCTTGAAGCAGCAAGCGGAGGTGCTTACCGGCCGCGAGCACAGCCACCGGCACGCCCAGAAGCAACTGACAAAGCTGAAACGATTGCAGACGACCCCGTATTTCGGACGCATCGATTTTCTGGAGGACGGGGAGCGGCGCGCCGAAGCCGTGTACCTGGGCATCGGATCGTTCCTGGACGAGAGCGGCGAGCAGTTCCTGATCTACGACTGGCGCGCTCCCGTATCGAGCCTGTACTACGACTACCCGCCGGGACCGGCGCAGTATGAGACGCCCGGCGGCGTCATCTCCGGCGAGATGGAGCTGAAGCGGCAATATATTATTCGCGACGCGGTCATCCGCAGCTTGTTCGACACCGGCGTCACGATCGGCGACGAGCTGCTGCAGGAAGTGCTCGGCAAGCATTCGGACGCCCAGATGAAGAGCATCGTCGCCACGATTCAGAAGGAGCAGAACCGAATCATCCGCAACGAGCGCAGCCGGCTGCTGATCGTGCAGGGCGCGGCGGGCAGCGGCAAAACGTCGGCCGCCCTGCAGCGGGTCGCGTACCTCCTGTACCGGTACCGGGAAACGCTGAGCGCGGAGCAGATCGTGCTCTTCTCGCCCAATCCGATGTTCAACAGCTACGTCTCTACCGTGCTGCCCGAGCTCGGAGAGGAAAACATGCAGCAGACGACGTTCCAGGAATATCTGGAGCACCGGCTCGGCGGCACGTTCCGTGTGGAAGACCCGTTCGAGCAAGCGGAATACACGCTGACGGCGGCCGGAGACCCCGGCTATGACGCGCGAATCGAAGGAATTTTGTTCAAAGCGGGCACTTCCTTCATGCATATGCTGGAGCGGTATGCAGAGCGGCTCGGCAGCGAAGGGCTGTTGTTCAAGGACGTGAGCTTCCGCGGGGAGCCTATCGTCGCGGGCGGACAGATCGCAGCCTATTTCTACAGCCTCGATCCGGCGCTGCCGATTCCGAACCGGATGATCCTGACCTCCGAATGGCTGCTGAAGGAGCTGAAGCGGCTGGGGCGGCGGGAGCGGTCCAAGCCGTGGGTCGAGGACGAGATCGAGCTGCTCGACAAGGAAGCGTACCTGCAGGCCTACCATCAATTGCAGCGCAAAAAACAGTATGCCGAAGACACGTTCAACGACTTCCAGCGCGAGCAGGAGCTGCTGGCCGTCATGGTCGTCCAGGAACATTTCAAGCCGCTCCGCGTGAGCGCCAAGCGGCTCGAATTCATCGACATCCCCGCCGTGTACCGGCAGCTGTTCGCCGAGCCGGGACGCTTCGCGGACCTCACGCCCGAAGCCGGCCTGCCGCCGCATTGGGAGGACATATGCAAGCAGACGGCAGAGAAGCTGGAGCGCGGCGAACTGGCCAGTGAAGACGGGGCGCCGTATTTGTACTTGAAGGAGCGGATCGAGGGCTTCCAGACGAACAATACGATCCGTCACGTCTTCATCGACGAAGGACAGGACTACACGCCGTTCCAATTCGCTTTCATCCGGCGGCTGTTCCCGCGCAGCAAAATGACCGTGCTCGGCGATTGGAACCAAGCCATCTATGCGCATGCCTCCGCCAATACGGACGGCTTCGCGCCGCTGACTTCGCTGTACGGGACGGAGCATACGGAGACGAACGTGCTGACGCGAAGCTATCGCTCGACACGGGAGATCGTCGAGTTCACCCGCGGCCTGCTGGCGGACGGCACGGCCATCGAGCCGTTCAACCGCGGCGGCAGCCTGCCGGTCGTTACGGAAGCGGCAGATCGGGCCGATCTGAGCGCCAAGGTCGCCGGGCGCATCCGGGCCCTGCTGGCGGACGGCCACAAGACGATCGGCGTCATCTGCAAGACGGCGTCGGAGAGCCGGGAAGCATGCGACGCGCTGCAAGCCGCAGGGGTCCCGCTTCGCCTCGTCGGGACGGAGACGGCCTCCTTCGAGCCCGGCGTGCTAGTGATCCCGTCGTACTTGGCCAAGGGTGTCGAGTTCGACGCGGTCGTCATCTACAACGCCTCGATGGAGCAATACGGCCGGGAAGCCGAACGCAAGCTGTTCTACACGGCCTGCACGCGGGCGATGCACGAGCTGTACGTGTACCACATCGGCGAGCGCAGCCCGTTTCTGGACGGCGCTTCCCCCGACACTTATACCGCCGGTCATTGATCGGTCGCACGAATAAAGCCTCCGGCGAGCCTATGGATGCTGAATCCCGTCCATAGGAGCCGGAGGCTTTTTTTAAGTTACAGCAATACGATTATTTCAGGCCGTCCAAGAAAGGACGGTGGCTGTTGACAAAGCCGTAGCCGCTCGCCGCATCCCAGTTGATGGACCAAGTCATGAGTCCTTTGAAGCCGGGATAGCCGGCCGGGTTTTGCAGCTTGTAGCTGCCGCCGAACGACGTGCCCTTGACGAGATACGTGATCGCCTTCTGCACCTCAGCCGCCGATGTATACCCGCCTCCGGCCGCGCTCGGTACCGCAGGTACGCCGATGGCGACCTGCTCCGGACGCAGCGCCGGGAAGACGTTGTTCGCATTGTTATTGACTGGGAAGCCCTTCAGCAGCATCTCGGCCATGGCGACGTGGAAATCCGCCGTGCCTTGTGCGTAAGAGCGGCCGTCAAGCCCCGTCATCGAGCCGCTGTTGTAATGCTGAACGTGAATATAGTTCAGCTTGTCGCGCAGCGCATGGATGATCGGCAGATACGCGCCCCAAGGGCCGCCGTAAGCGCCCATCCCGCCTTGTACGTACGCCGTCTCCGGCGCCATCGTCAGCACAAAGCCGCTGCCGAACGTGCCACTGAGCGTACGGACCGCGTCAATCAGGTTCACGATGCCCGGCGTGGTCGGATTTTTGAAGTCCGTATCGCCGCCGTTCAGCGCCACCGAACTGCCTTCCAGGTCAATATCGATGCCGTCAAAGCCATACGTTTGGATAATCGAGGTCATCGTGCTGATAAATTGCTGCTTCTTCGTCGCATCGGACAGCGTCACCGTACCGTTGGCGCCGCCCAAGGAGATCAGCACCTTTTTACCCTGACTCTTCAAATACGCGACATCCGCTTTGAATTCGTCCACCGTCGCATTGAATGGCGTAAAGGCGATCGTACCGCTGCCTGGAGAAACCGGCTCGGCAAAAGCGACGTTGATCACATCGTATTTCTTCGAGACGTCCCGCAGTTTGAGTACCGAGGACCCGTTATCGAAGTTGTGCCAATAGCCGACGACGATCTTGCCTCCGCCTCCGGACGGCACCGGTTCGGTCTTCCCTTGCACGCTCGCTCCGGCTGAAACGTTGCCGGCTGCGTCCTTTGCCTTCACGGTGAACGTATACGTCGTGTCGGCGGCAAGCCCGGCCACCGTCGCCGTCGTGCCCGCGACGCTCAGGCTGCCGGAGCCGTACTCCACCGTATAGCCGGTGACGCCCACGTTATCCGTGGAAGCCGTCCAGGACAGCGAGATGCTGGACGACGTTTTCCCGGTGACGGTCAGATTCGTCGGCGCCGTCGGCGGCTGCGTATCGCCGGACGCCGGGTCCGTCGTCACTGTGACGGCTTGGCTTGCGGCGGACACATTGCCGGCCGCGTCCTTCGCTTTCACCGTGAACGTGTACGCCGTGTTCGCGGACAAGCCGCCGACCGTGGCGGTCGTTCCCGTCACGCTCGCCGCGACCGCAGACCCGTTGTACACGTCGTAGCCCGTGACGCCTACGTTATCCGTCGAAGCGTTCCACGCGAGGGTTACGCTGTTGGACGTTTTGCCGGTCGCCTTCAAGCCGGACGGAGCGCTCGGCGGCTGCGTATCCGTTCCGCCGCTGCCGCCGGCCTTCCACAAGGCCGGGACGTTCGGCGGCTCCCAGCCGGTCAGCGATGTATGCGGTTGCAAGCAAGTGTACGTCTGCCCCGCGTAGGTAACCACGTCGCCGGCTTTGTAGGCGGTGTTCGGCTGCCACTCGGCCGCGCCGAGCGCCATCGCCGGAATCAGACTAAGCAGGAGCACAGCGATTATGGTCAACGAAAACGCTTTCCTAAACGTGCGCCGAAGCGCGATTTGCGCAAAGCTCATTCATTAATCCCTCCTGAAATATGGATAAAAAATACCGGAATACCCTCCACCAAACGACGACAGCAGCGGTAGGCTCACCCCCTTTCGAACTGGGTTCGTACTCTCATTTAACCACGGCTTCGGCAGGGCAGTAAGGGATACATTCCATTTTTTAGGGGATAAAATTGTGCAAAAAACGGTGACCGCCAAAGCTGAACCATGGCCCCCGGTAACAGATTCGGGTTGGTAACATTTACTATCGTTTAGCGTTAAAATTTTTATTGACCTGCGAATTTGCGTTCAAGTAAAATTAGACACGTTAACGTTATTGATAATGATTATCAATCTTAATTAGGTTCCATTTTTTGAGAGCGAGGGGTTCCATGCACAAACCGTTTTTCGCTTTAATCGGCCTGGTTCTGGCGTTTAGCCTGTTGTTTCATCCTCTGTCGGCGAATGCTTCCAGCGAAGGCGTCGAGCATATGACCAAAGCCGTCGCGGTCATCTCGCAAGCGCTGGATGCTGCAAAACAAGATCCGGCCAAGGCCAAAGCCTTGTACGATCAATTCCATGATCAATGGATGGACGTGGAGGATACGGTCAAGACCGATTCCAAGGCAGCCTACAAAGACATTGAATCCCAGATGGGGCAAGTCGATTATGCGCTTCTGGTGAATCAGCAGGAAGAGATCGTTTCCGCGCTTCAGCAGCTTCGGCAAGTGCTGGAACGTTATGTCCACGGCCAATACGCCGAAGGAACGGACGGCAAGGAAACCAACATCACGCTTCCCGGCTTTATCACCCTGCTGAAGCAAACGAAAGAAAGCGTTGCCAAGCATGATCAAACGGCGGCTTTGCAAGGGATCGGCGACGTACGCGAGAGCTGGCTCAGCGTCGAAGGCCATGTCGTCGCGCAATCCGCTTCCGTTTACAGCGATTCCGAACGGGACATGGTCGTGATCCAGGCCATGATCACCAAGCAGCAGTACGATGCCGCGGCGAAACGGATCGACGACATGATCGCGTATCTTGCGCCGCTTGCGGAAAAGACGACCTACACCGTATGGGATGCGGCCATGATTCCGATTCGGGAAGGACTGGAGGCGCTGCTCGTCGTAGGCGCACTGCTCGCGTTTGTGAAAAAGTCCAAGTCGGCCAAAGGAAGCCGGTGGATCTGGTCGGGCGTCCTGGCTGGGCTTGCCCTGAGCGGCATCCTGGCCGTCATCGTGAAGTTTGTGTTTTCCTCGGGGGCTTTCGGCACGAATAACTTTCTCATCGCGGGCTGGACAGGAATTTTCGCTGCGGCCATGCTGCTGTACATGAGCTACTGGCTGCACAGCAAATCCAACGTCAAGCAGTGGAACGACTATATCCGTGCGAAGACCGAAACGGCGCTGAGCACAGGCAATGTGTTTTCCCTAGCCGTGCTTTCCTTCCTCGCCATTTTCCGGGAAGGCACCGAGACGGTGCTGTTCTTGATCGGAATGGTGAATCAAATCAGCCTTCAGCAGCTTCTGCTGGGCATTTTGCTCGGCCTGGGCATCTTGGCCGTCCTCGCCTTCCTCATGCTGTATGTAGGCATGAAACTACCGATCCGTCCGTTTTTCCTGGTTTCGAGTCTGATCGTCTTTTATCTGTGCATCAAATTTACCGGTCTAGGCATTCACAGCCTGCAATTGGCTGGTACGCTGGGAACATCGAACAGTTCTCTGCTGCCCAGCCTCGATTTTCTCGGGATGTTCCCTTCATGGGAAAGCGCCATCCCTCAGTTCATGATCGCTTTCGTCGCTCTTGCCTTCCTTATTGGGAGCCGCATCAGCAAACGCTCGGCCAAATTGACATCCTAGACATTGACATCGGAGGTATTTCGAATGAACAAGCATGTATCCCTGATCACCGCGACCCTGCTCCTCTCTGCCTCGCTCCTGTCCGCCTGCGGCTCTGCGCCGGCTCCATCGGCCCAAGCGAACAACGGACAAGCTTCCCCCGCACCGTCCAAAACTGAGAACAAAACCGTATCCGACGCGGCTATCAAAGAAGGAACCGCCAAACTGCTGAAAACGGCGAAGCAGCTGAGAAAAGCGGCAACGGCCGGCGACGAAGCCAAGGTCAAGGAGCTGGGACCTAAATTGGAAGACGCTTGGGGCGCCTTCGAAGACGGAGTCAAGCCGAAATACCCGGACTTGTACGAGAAAATCGAAAAAAATCTCGACCCGGCCATCGCGGCGACCAAAGCATCGCCCCTGAATAAAGAAGTGTTGTCCAAAGCAAACGATCAACTGATCCAAACGCTGTACGAGCTGTCGCAAAAGTTAATTCCCGTCGACCAGATCAAAGCCGGGGCCACTCAAATGCTTGGCATTGCCGGCGATTTGAAAAAAGAAATCGAAGCCGGGAACGAAGCGAAGGTGAAAGAGCTCGGCCCTAAATTGGAAGACGTATGGAGCGCCTTCGAGGACGGCGTGCGCCCGCGCAATGCCGAGCTGTACGAGAAGCTCGAAAAAAGCCTGAACCCCGAAGTGGCGGGTTCCCAGAAAAGCCCTCTGGACAAGCAAGCGTTGTCCCAATTGAATGACGGATTGATACAAGCCTTAAACGAAATGCTGCAAACGATCAAGTAATACGAAAAGAGAAGGATGCGCTCCTTCTCTCAGAGTGTTGAGAAAGTGGTCAATTGAGGTAATAGAGGTGTACGAGGGGGTGGGGTATCTACTTCCGGTCGCTGTTGTCAGCGGGAAATTTTGATTGAAGCCGCTTAGTAGCGGATATTTCCCGCAGACAAAGGCGAACGCTATCGCTCCTCCAGTAGATACCCCACCTCCGTATGTTTCTCTATTTCTGTAAAAATCCACTTTTTCAACAAGCTCAGAGAAGGATGCGCTCCTTCTCTTTTTTGTTCATTCTTCTTCTTTCCGCAGCTCCTCGGCTTTCTCCCAGCTCGTAAACCAATCTTCCCAAACGATGTGACAGAACGACCCGTTGACGGCGACAACCGTTCCCCTCGCCCCGTCCGGGATAAAGATGACGCAATCCCCCACCGCAAACATGTGCAGCTACCCCAGCCGGAAGATGATCCCGTGACCGCCCTTGGGGTATTCCCATTTGATGTTCTGATGCGGGCAGCCAATGCGGCAGCTACCGCATTCGTGACAGCCCTCGTAGCCGACATGCATCCGGATTTCTTCCCACTTGTACACTTCAGCCGGGCAAAAAATCGTACAGATCTTGTCGGGGCACTTCGTCGCGCAGATATCGTAATCGAGCACGTGGAGATGGGAATTCGTATCCGCCTTGAACCGGATCAAGTACTGCTTTTCTTCGATGGTCTGCCCTTTTCCCTTGGGCTGGTCGCTCATTTCATCACCCTCCATGCCTTGAACAAATCTTGGGCGATCTTGAACTTCTCGCCGGCGGTACCGATGCCCTGCCAGATTTTGCGCTGCTTCTCCCTCTTGCTCGTCCCGTCGACGGTGAACATTTCGCCCGCCGCCCGGTTCATGAGCGGGATATATTTTTCGAAGTAATGCGGGTATTTCTCAAAATGATGCGTCGCGTCCTTGTACTTCTTCAAGTCTTGGCCCACGAAGCCGTCCAGCAGCCGGGTGCGGTACTTATCGAGCCGTGCGGCGGAATAATCGCCCGCTTCCTTCGCTTCCAGAATCGTCTCCGCCGCCAGCACGCCGGACGCCATCGCCATGTTCGAGCCTTCGCGGTGAATGGCGTTGACGAGCTGAGCGGCGTCTCCGACCACGATCACGCCGTCTCCGACGACCTTCGGCATGGAGCGGTAGCCGCCCTCCGGGATCAAGTGGGCCAAATACTCCTGCTGCTCGCTGCCCTGAATATACGGCCGCAGGATCGGATGCGTTTTGACGTACTCCAGCAGTTCGTACGGCTTCAGCTTGCGCTTGATCAGCCCGGACAGCATCGCTCCGACGCCGATGTTCAAGCTGTCTTTGTTCGTATACAGCCACGCCGTGCCGAGAATGCCATGGGTGGAATCGCCGAAAATCTCGAACGTACAGCCTTGGTCGCCTTCCAGGCTGAACCGGTCTTCGATAATTTTGCGGTCCAGCTTCAGCACTTCCATGACGGCCAGCGCCACTTCGTCCGGGCGGAATTCCTTATGGAAGCCGAGCGACTTAGCCAGCAGTGAATTGACGCCGTCCGCGAGCACCACGACGTCGGCATACAGGTCCCCATCCGGGCGGTCGGTGCGGACGCCGACCACGCGCCCGTCCTGGGTGATGCATTCGAGCACGACCGTCTCGTTGATCAGCAGCGCGCCCTGCTGTACTGCCTTCTCCGCAAACCACTGGTCGAACTTGGCCCGCAGCACGGTGAAATTGTTGTACGGCTCCTGCCCCCACTCCAGCCCCTTATAGCTGAAGGTGACCGCCGATTCTTTATCCAGCATCATGAAGCGCTGCTCGACAATCGGCCGCTCGACGGGCGCGTCTTTGTAAAATCCCGGAACGATGTCTTCCATCGTTTTGCGGTACAGGACGCCGCCCATGACGTTTTTCGAGCCGGGGTACTCCCCCCTTTCGATGAGCAGAACGTTTACACCGGCCTTGGCTAACGTATAGGCGCAAGACGTCCCGGCCGGACCTGCGCCGACCACGATGACGTCGAATTTTTCAGCCATATTGAGGCACCTCGCTTTGCAGCGCTTTTTGGAACGCTTCGATCAGCAGCGGGACGATGACGAACGCATCGCCGACGATGCCGTAATGGCAGGACCCGAAGATCGGAGCGGCAGGGTCCTTGTTGATGGCGATAATGAGCCCCGAGTTCTGCATCCCGACCAAATGCTGGATCGCCCCAGAAATGCCGATGGCAAAATAAATTTTCGGCGTCACGGTGACGCCCGTCTGCCCGACCTGGTGATGATGCTCGATCCATCCGGCCTCCACCGCATCACGGCTCGCTCCGACGGAAGCGCCCAGCGTCTCCGCCAGCCGGTGAATCAACTCGAAGCCCGCCGGGCCGCCAAGTCCTTTGCCTCCGGCGACGATCACGTCCGCCTCGTCAATCCGCACCCGCTGCGTCGTATCGCGGACGATCTCCAGCACCTTCGTGCGCAGATCCTCTTCGCGGACGGAGACGGCTTCCTCGACGATGTCCCCCTTGCGCTTCGAGTCCGGGGCCAGCCGCTTCATGACCTTCGGGCGCACGGTGGCCATCTGCGGGCGGTCCTTTTTGCACAAAATCGTGGCCATGATGTTGCCGCCGAACGCCGGACGGCTCGCTTCGAGCAGCCCGGTGTCCGCATCGACGTCCAGCTGCGTCGTATCCGCCGTCAGCCCGGTCGCAAGATCCGTCGCTACCGCGCTGGCGAGGTCCTTGCCCGTCGACGTCGCGCCGAACAGGAAAATTTCCGGCTTGTGCTTCTGACAAGCCTCGATGACGGCCCTCATGAACGATTCCGTCCGGTAATGATGGAAGATCGGATTGTCGTACAAGTAGACGGTGTCCGCCCCGTAAGCAATGACCTCGGCGGCCAGAAGCCGGACGCCGTCGCCGATGAGGATGCCCGCCAGCGGCACGCCGCGCTTATCCGCGAGCTTAAGTCCGGCCCCCAGCAGCTCCAGCGACACCGGCGCAATCGCGCCGTTCTTCTGCTCGATGAACACCCACACGCCGCGGTAATCCTGAAGGTTCATCCGCTTTCACCTCCGTTTTGAACGCGGAAGAGCTCTTTTTTCTCCAGCAAAATCGAGAGCAGCTTGCCCGCCTGCTCCGCAGGGGCTCCCTCCAGCAGCTCCCCGCCCTTCGGCTTCTCCGGCGGCCATACCTTGGCAACAATCGTCGGAGACCCTTTAAGACCGAGCTTCGTGCGGTCCACCGCCTCCAAGTCATCCACGGACCAGACGACCGGCTGGTACCGCGCCGCCCGCAGCATGTTGGGCAGCGGCGAATAAGGGATGTCGTTGATGTCCTTTTCGACGGAGAACAGACACGGTAGCGTCGAACGAACGACCTCATAGCCGTCCTCCAGCTTACGGTGGATGATGGCGTAGCCTTCGTCCTTGTTAATTTCGACGATCTTGCGGACGTTCGTCAGCGGCGGAATATCCAGTCTGCGCGCGATGCCCGGACCGACTTGGCCGGTGTCGCCGTCGATGGTCATTTTGCCGCAGAGGATCATATCGATCGGCTTGATCTTGGCAATTTTGTCGATCGCCTTCGTCAGCGAATAGCTGGTTGCCAGCGTGTCCGCCCCGGCGAATGCGCGGTCGGTGATCAGGTAGCCTTCGTCCGCGCCGATCTCGATGCATTTGCGGATCGCTTTGACCGCGGGCGGCGGTCCCATCGTCACGACGGACACCGTTCCTCCGTATCGCTGCTTGAGACGCACCGCTTCTTCCACGGCATGCGCATCGTACGGATTAAGGATGGCCGGCGCACTGGAGCGGTCCATCGTGTTCGTTTTCGGGTTCATCTTGATGATCTTCGTATCCGGCACCTGCTTGATACAGGCGACCAAGTGAAGCATCGGCAGTTCCCTCCTTGTCGGACGCTTCGGTTCTTGACAGCGGCCCGCGAGACAGGCAATTTTCCCCGGGGCCATGTCCATTTTCTCTTTATCAATCTATTGGCTGTCCGCTCCTTTTATTCGGCGATCCGAAAAAAAGAAGCCGGCGCTCGGAGTCTGACTGCGCCCGTAGAAGCCTAAATGACTTGTTTTCGGACAGGGGTTCGATTCCCCTCGTCTCCATTACTGAAAACCCTGTACGTGATTTCCGCATCGTATTGGTTGATATCGGTGGAAGGCTGAATCACGACACGGTCAACGTACTCTTGAAGCACTTGTTTCTTGTCCTCTTCTTCACCGGACAAAAGCAGGTGCTTCTTGTCGTTTATAATCGCTAAAATTAGTGCATCATCCAAAACATTTGTGTTCTGTATTACTTCTGCCCGTTGTAACTCATATTCCAAAGCTTCCTTACGTTGCTCTGCTTGTTTAATTTTCTCTACAACGCTTTTAACTCCGTTTCCAAGTGCTTCGATCCAATTTTCGATTTTCTTATCCAATTCTTCGAGCTCTTTCTTAATTGGCTCGATATCATTTGTAAATTGTTGTTTTTCTTGCTTGTAAAGTTCTTGGACTCTTGCAACGATCTGGGTCGTCCCTTCATCAGAAAAACAATGTTCGACTAACTGTTCAATGGCAATCCGTTCGATATCATCCTTGCGAACACTGGTGTTTCCGCATTTCGATTGGCATTTATAATACGTCAGCAATGTTTTATCGGCACTCTTAGGATTTCGATACGAATTCCCGGCATAAAGCGCTCCGCATTGGCCACAAACAATTTTGCCAGTCAATAAATAATTCACTTTGGCTTTCATCCTTCCACCGGTTCTTTTCCTTTCGATCATTTTTTTATTGACCCGATCCTATTGGTCAGGATTTATGATAGCTGGAATAATACCCGGGATAAAGATTTGTTGTTCTTGAGGTTTTTTCTTGTTGCCATTACGTCTACCTTCTTCATCTTTAGGACTGGACACATCCCAAGTATAGTCGCCTCTGTATTTTCGATTTGAAGCCCATTCCCCGAAGCTATTTTTAGTAAATTATTTAATACTATTCTTGTTCATAAGGAAATTGATAGAAAACCAAAAAGTAAAGCTCAAAATTTATTGGGTAATGTTAACTCTCTTCGTATTGGGAATTCTTTCATCACTATCAATTTTTGTTATATCAACAACCTAAATACATTTTTTCATAAATAACTATTAAAAATACTGATCAACTTGTTTTTATAGTTTTACAAGATTAGAATATATTGTATTAAAAGTAATATTATTACTAGGAGGGATGTATTGATGAAAACATCGTTATTTCTAATCAGTAGTTTGATAATTTCCATTAGTCTAGTAGGTTGTTCGGATAAAACCGATAAACCAACAATCACGGCATCCAACGAAAACATTACAGAAATTAAAAACACACAAAACTACGATGATTTCACAAAATTAATGGAGAATTTTAAAAACAATATAGTTATAAGTGGTTTTTCTTTAATTCCACCAATGAAAACAATTTTTTTAATAGAAAGAGATTTTACATTTAACAAAAAGGATACAATTACTCTTAAAGGTGGAGTTAGTGATTTAAATACAACGCAACAACAATTTATATTTGAAAATAATGATAAATCAATCCAGTTATATGTACGATTCGCTTATACAGAAGTAAATATGGGAAATAACTTGGTTGCTTGGGATTCTACTTCAGGATACGACGGAGCTGATCGTGAATTGTTGGATAGAACTGATATGGCGACTTACACATATAAAAACCTTATTGTTACTGTAACTCAAAATGCAAAAACAACTGCAAAAACTGCTACTACAAAAGAAGCAGTAAAGTCTGTTCTTAATGTGCTAGAAAAGTATTACAGCAAATAGTATCAGCAAACGCGGTTTGTTGGCGGGTACCCCTTGCATTGGGCCTTAGTGAAAAAGCTGTTTTAAGATAG
>NZ_JAMZAW010000017.1 GCF_024158745.1 Paenibacillus tyrphae
CATTTCCTAGCATTCCGATCGGTTAATTTAACCTCTCGAAAGCGACCTCTTTAATATATCACATCTGCTCTATCTTTGCAAGCTTTATTTTTTTTCAAGATTCGAAAGTCTCTAGTTCTTAAAGCCTGCCGCAGAAGCGACAAGGAGTAATATATCAAATCTGCAAACAGAAAGCAACCCTTTTTTATATTGAATTTTTTTCCGCTAGGATGAATATGACTCTAAGCCACAACAAAGCCGCGGCTATCCGGGTTAACGGCGGCAGCGGCTTTGCATAGAACTGCGTTAGACCGACCACGCTTCGAGCTTCAGCAGCGGCTCGGCTTTCATGTCGAACGGCGCGAATTGCCCGCGGCGGTATTTCAAAAAAGCCGCGGCGGCGATCATCGCCGCGTTGTCGGTGCACAGGCTGAGCGGCGGTGCCAGCAGCGGTATGCCCGCTTCCGCGCAGCGAGCCTCGAGCTCCGCGCGCAGGCCCTTGTTGGCGGCGACCCCGCCGGCAAGGATAAGCTGCTTCGCGCCGTAAGCGCGCACGGCGCGGAGAGCCTTCTCGACCAGGACGTCGATGACCGAGTCCTGGAAGCCTTTCGCCACGGCCTCCGGGGCCAGCGGCTGTCCTTTCATGGCAGCCTGATTCAAGGCCGCCAGCACGGCCGACTTCAGCCCGCTGAAGCTGAAGTCGTACGAATCCGGCTCCAGCCAGGCGCGGGGAAGCGTGACCGCTTCCCCGGCCTCGTGCGCCAGCCGATCAATATGTGGGCCGCCGGGATAAGGCAGCTTAAGCGCTCGCGCGACTTTGTCGTAAGCTTCGCCCACTGCGTCGTCCCGGGTCTGCCCGATGATGCGGAAGCGCCCCTCGGCTTCCACAAAGACGAGCTCGGTGTGACCTCCGGACACGACCAGCGCAACAAACGGATATTGCAGCTCATTCACGAGCTGATTGGCATAAATATGCCCGGCGATATGATGCACGCCGATCAGCGGCAGCTCCAGCGCGCAGGCCAGCGCCTTCGCCGCCACCATCCCTACCAGCAAGGAGCCGACCAGACCCGGCCCTTGCGTCACGGCGACAGCGGCCAGTTCGGTCGGCTTCACGTTCGCCTTGTCCAGCGCCTCTTCGATAATCCACGTGATGGATTCCACATGCTTGCGCGAGGCGACCTCGGGCACGACGCCGCCGAATCGTTGGTGCGTCTCGATCTGGCTGGACACGACATTCGCCAAGATGTCCTTGCCGTCGCGGACAATAGCTACGGACGTCTCGTCGCAGCTTGTTTCCACAGCTAATATATAAACGGGTCCGCCGTCCCGGTCCGGGCGAACGGACACCGCTTCGTTCGATTGTTCGATCATCGTCAATAAACCTCTCGTCTGTTCTTGAACCGCTCGCAAGCAGCCGTTTTCTTTTATTTGGAGAGCCGTTCCGATTTGGGCAGGTCTGCCCACATAATAATCGCATCTTCTTTATTATCGGTATAATAGCCCCGTCGAATACCGACGGAACGAAATCCCATCTTTTCATACAAGCGCTGGGCAATCAAATTGGACGGACGCACCTCCAGCGTCATGCGCAGCGCCCCGTAAAAAACGGCCGTCTGCTGCATTTCCACAAGCAGCCGCTCGCCGAGCTTGCGCCCGCGGTATTTTTCGCGAATCGCGATATTGGTGACGTGCGCCTCCTCCATAATCAGCCACATGCCACCGTAGCCCGCAATTTCGCCTTCGTACTCCAATACGAGATATTTGGCGAAATTATTGCTCGTCAGCTCGTTATAAAATGCTCCGGCCGTCCAAGGTGTCGCGAACGATTCCTGCTCGATCTCGCAGATCACGGGGATGTCGTCCGTGTGCATAGGGCGAAAAAGCATGGCTCCGTCAAAGACAGGTTGCGCTTCGCGTTTAGGTCCCATATCGGACAGGCCTCCCCTAAGATTTCTTGGCGAGAAGTTTGGCTTCCGCTTCCGCCAATTGCGTATAGTTCGGAACCAACCCGTGAACATCCTCGGTCTCCCCCCGCTTCCACCGCATCAGGCCAAGCTCGGCGACATGGCGGGCACGCAGTTCGTGCGTAGCTTCCGTTACAGGTCCGCCCCAACGGGAGGCAAACGAACGAATCGCTTCCTGATGCAGCTCCAGCTCGCCCGTAAATACGACGCGGCCGGGTCCGTTTTCCGCCGATGCACCCAAGGAAAGGAGCTCGTCCGTCCAAGAGGCGGTCAGACGAATACCGTCCGGCACCCGGCACTTCCAGCCCTCGGGCGAAACGGCGTACAGCGCCGTAAACGCTTGACCCCTGCGGGCGTCAATCAGCGGGACGACCCATGTCGTTTCCCCCGTCGCGCGCGCCGTGTCAAGCAGCGAATCCATCGCCTGAAGCGCTCCACCCCGCACGGTTTCCCCGTCTTGAAGCGCGCTGAATTCCGAGGCGGAGCCGGCTCCGCCGAGCGCCAACGCTTCGAGCGTAGAGACGCCGAGCAAAGCCAGCTTCCGCGTCCAGGCAAAGGTTTTGGCCACCGTCACGCCGATGCGCACGCCGGTATAGGAACCCGGTCCGACGCCGACGGCAAACGCCGACAGCTCGTCCGGCCGGACGCCGCACTCCTCCATGAGCTGCTGCAAGGTCGGCACGAGGTAAAGCGAATGGTTTCGCTCCGCTTTCGTAGTAATTTCCCCCAAGATTTCCCGTCCCCGGGTCAACGCGGTCGTCATCGACACGGTTGACGTATCGACGGACAGCATAAGCTTGCCGTCGCCATATAAAGTCGAATCTGATGCCGTATTCTGAATCATTTTAACCATCCGTTCTGTTGTAGCTTCGCGCACCATGCTTCATAAGGGTCGCCTGACGGCTTGAGCGTGAAGCTTCGCCCGTTTTCTCCGTCGGTCTCAATCCGAATCTCCAACCGCTGCGGAGGCAAAATCTCTTCGATCAGCGAACCCCATTCGACAAGCGTAATGCCGTTTCCGTAAAAGTATTCGTCCAGCCCCAAGTCATCCGCCTCCTCCAAAGACAAACGGTACACGTCCATATGGTAGAAAGGGAACTCGGAACCTTCATATTCTTTGATGATCGTAAACGTAGGACTGTTCACGATGTCCTTGACGCCTATCGCCTTGGCTACCGCTTGCGAGAATGTCGTCTTGCCCGCCCCCAGGTCGCCGTCAAGTGTAATGACGGTTCCCGGGATAAACAACGAGGCCAAGCGTTCCGCCAACACGGAGGTATCGGCTACATGACGGGCTTGAAATGCATAAGTGGCCATGTCTGGATCGTCCCTTCATCCGGTAAAATGATTATAGCCGCGCTTGGCGAGCGGTACCGCACTGCCGTCGCTTCGCACAAGCCGTACGCCGGAATGCTCCCCGTGGACATATCCGATCAGATAAAGCGGCAGCCCCGCTTCCTTAAACTGCATCTGCAGCTCGACGGCGTGCTCGGCGGGCGCCGTTCCGATTAATTGATAATCTTCGCCGCCGTACAGTATGTAATCCAGCGGGTCCTTTCCTTGCCTTGAAGCATATTCCAGCAGCTCGCCCGACACGGGAATCCGGTCTTCGATCAGATCGATGCCGATATTCGACGCCGCGGCAATTTCCCATGCTTCGCTGGCGATCCCGTCGCTGACGTCGTTGAGCGCATGGCAGAAGCCGGACCGCCGCAGCAGTTCGCCTGCTTCGATCTGCGGCTCGGGACGGCAATGCACCCGGATAAGTCCGGGATACCGCTTCAGCTCCGGATCGGCGTCCCATTCCTCAGACGGCTTGTTCTTCCCTAGAAGCCACTCCAATCCGGCCGCCGAATCGCCGGTAAAACCGGTAATAAATACGACGTCTCCCAGTCTGGCTGCCGAGCGGAGCAGCGCTTTGTCCGGTTCCGTCTCTCCGATCACCGTTACGGTCAGCGTGACGCCCCCGATACACGACGTCGTATCACCGCCTGCGACAACGACCCGGTAGCGGTTCGCGCATTCGTACAACCCGTCGTACATCGCACGCACACGCTCCACCGGCGTCGACTTCGGCATGCTGAGCGCCACGAGGGCATATCGCGGGGTCCCTCCCATCGCAGCGATATCGCTGACGGCGGAAGCCATCGCTTTGTACCCGATATCCGCATCCCGCATCGTCACTCGCTTGAAATGAATGTCTTCCGTCATCGTATCGCAAGTGAGAATCCACCGGCTATCCGAAGAGGCGCAAACGACGGCCGCATCGTCGCCGATCCCTATCTCCACACCGCCAGCCCGTTGAAAAGCGATCGTTTGCTTCCCGCCGTTCAGCAGGTCGATCAGAGTAAATTCGTCGACCGAGCTCACATCTATCCGCCTCCGCTCTTGTATTGACAACTATTATAGCCGTTCCTTTGTATCTAGACAAACATGCCGTTTTGCTATTGTTTCGGAGCGCCGAGTATCGTTCGAAACGCTGTGTTGCTCCCGGATCTTTCAGGTATATCATACCACCGATCCCCCATTACTGACTATCGGCTTGCCCGATTGCTTAAGACCCGAAGCCGTTTTTCGGCAGCAAAAAAAGCTTCCCCAGCCACAGGCCATCTCGGCTGCATGCTTTCGGAAAGCTTTTGCTAAAACACGACCCTTCCCGGAGTTATTGCACTTCCTGAAGCTCTCCGACCGGAACGACGCGAGCGTCGGCAGGGCGCTCTTCCACATGTACTTTGGCCGTTTCCTGCTCCGGGTCTACGCTGTCGATCCATACGGATACGCCGTTCAACTCCACGCTGACTTTTTCTTCGGATTTCATAATTTCTTGAGCGCGGTATACTTTCATTGCCCGTCGTCCTCCCCGCTGATGACCGATTCGGGATGATCCATCGTATCGGTCGTCGATTCCTCGATCAGTCCGTTATGGATCGTCACCTGCCCGCCGCCAAGACCTTCGTTGATCATCCGATCGATGTCCATAAAATTGGAGTCTCGCCCTTCATGGGCCGCATCATCCGTAAACTTGCCCCCGGACGTGTTTGCTTCGCTCATGATTCCTTTTCCTCCTCTGATCGAAATGTTCGGGCCGGCATGACGATGCTTTTTGGCGATCCATGCAGCCTTCTTCTGTAGCATGTCCCAATTTCTTGCGCCGACATTCGTGCGCGGTGTAATGGGACGCTTCCATTTTGCGTATACTGTATAGAAAGTAGACGGCCAGCTCAGGCCCCCGGGAGGTACAGCCATGCATACGGTTTGGAAAGGCGCCATCAGCTTCGGCTTGGTGCACGTGCCCGTCAAGATGTTCTCGGCGACGGAAGACAAAGACATCTCGATGCGCATGATTCATAAGGATTGCAACACGCCGCTGAATTTCGTCCGCAAATGCCAGCACTGCGAGCGCGAAGTGGAGTGGGGGGAAATCGTCCGAGGCTACGAATACGAGCCGGGCTCGTTCGTGCTGTTCGAGAAGGACGAGCTGGAGAAGCTGACCGGCGAGATTACCAAAGAAATCAAGATTCTCGATTTCGTCGACTTGTCGGACATCGACCCGGTTTATTTTCAGAAAACGTACTACCTCGCTCCGAACGAAACCGGCGCCGGCGCCTATAGTCTGCTGCTCGAAGCAATGCGGCAAACGGGCAAAATCGGCATTGCCAAAGTATCCATCCGGTCTAAAAGCAGCTTGGCCGCCATCCGCATTATCGACCGGTGCATTGCGATGGAGACGATTTTTTACCCGGACGAAATCCGCTCGGTGGAACATGTGCCGAACCTCCCGGAACAGAGCAACGTCAACGAGAAGGAGCTCGAAATGGCGAAGCTGCTGATCGGCCAGCTGGCGACGAAATTCGAGCCGGAAAAATACAAGGACGATTACCGCTCAGCCGTGCTGCAAGCGATCGAATCGAAGGTTTCCGGCCAGCAGGTCCGCGTCGCGCCGGAGCCTCATAAAGCGAACGTCATCGATCTGATGGCCGCGCTGCAGGCGAGCCTTGAAGCGGTGAAACCGGTAGTGACCGAGCCGACGCCGGGAACGACCGAGAAAGCCAAAGCCGCAAAACCAAGAAAAGGCAAAGCGAAAACGAAAGAAACGATCGGCTAAGCGCCGATCGTTTCTTTGTGCCGGGACTGTGCTTACTTGCTCCAGTCCTGCAAACGCCAAATCTGAGTAATCCAATCTTCATAGAATTCCGGCTCGTGGGAAACGAGCAGAACGGTCCCTTTGTACTCCTTCAGCGCTTCCTTGAACGTCTCCTTCGCCCGGGCGTCCAGATGGTTCGTCGGTTCATCCAGCACGAGAAGATTGCTGTCCGTCAGCATGAGCTCGCACAGGCGGACCTTCGCCTGCTCCCCGCCGCTAAGCGAGCTGAGGGACTGCCGGATGTGCTTTTCGGTCAGGCCGGCCATGCCGAGCGTCTGCCGGATTTCCTTCTGCGTCTTATCCGGCCGAAACGACCACAACCGCTCCAGCGCCGTTTCGTCCGAAGGCAGCTGCTCCTGGGCAAAATATGCCGGTTTGACCCGTTCGCCGAGCTGCACCGTGCCGCTTAACGGCGGCAGGAGGCCCAGCATCGTTTTAAGCATGGTCGATTTCCCTATGCCGTTGTACCCGACAACCGCCACCTTTTCCCCGCGTTTCATTTGCAGGTTTACAGGAACGGATAATGGTTCCGTATAGCCAAATTGCAGCCGTTTCGCTTCCATGATCCGGGTCACAGGTTCCAAATGAACATGAAAGCTGTAGCGGGGCCGCGGTCCGGACGTCGGTTTCTCGATCCGCTCCATTCGTTCCAGCGCTTTTTCCCGGCTTTTCGCCTGCTTGGCTTTCCGGTTCCGGTTCTTTTGGATAAAGCTCTCCAGCCGATCAATTTCCTTCTGCTGGCGCTCGTACGCGTCCTGCCACTGCAATCGGCTCAGTTCATAACTTTTGACGAATGCGGCATAGTTTCCGGCGTAGCGCTTGATGGTCTGATGCTCCAAATGAAAGATCGTCGTTGTAATTTCATTCAGGAAGGTCTCGTCATGCGAGGCGACGAGATACGCCTGCTCGTAACGCTTCAAGTAGCCGGTCAGCCATTCGATATGCACGTCGTCCAAGTAGTTGGTCGGCTCGTCAAGCAATAATACGTGCGGTTCCTCCAGCAGCAGCTTGCCCAGCAGCAGCTTCGTGCGCTGCCCCCCGCTCAGCTTGTCGACCTCCCGGTCTTTGCCGAGCTCAAGAATCCCTAATCCGGCAGCCACCTCTTCGATCTTGGAGTCGATGCCGTAAAAATCGGCATGCTCCAGCCGGCTCTGCAGCTCGCCGTACCGGGTTAACAGCGGTTCGAGGTCGGCGTCCGACCCGGCCATTTGCTCCACGACCTGATGCATGGCTCGTTCCAGCTCATACAGATCAGCGAAAGCGCCCCGTAAATAGTCCATAATCGTCATTCCCGCCTGCAGATCGGCATGCTGCTCCAAATAACCGAGCCGCGCTTGCGGAAGCCATTCGATCTTGCCCGTATCGGGAAGCAGCTGCCCTGCCAAAACGCGCAGCAAAGTCGACTTGCCGGCTCCATTGCTGCCGACGAGTCCAGCATGCTCTCCCCGCAGCAGCCGGAATTGGATATTTTGGAATATTTTTTTATCCCCATACGTATGGGTAAGCTGTTCAACGTTCAACATACTCATGAAAGCTCTCTCCTTTTCGCTTCAGGTTCGAAGCCAACCGGAGAAACAGCCGGACAAAGCTCTATTCAATTAGCTTAGGTTGTATAGAAAACAAAAAACGGGTAAGGCGAACACGCCCTGACCCGTTGCAAATTGTATCATTTGAACGAAAGGAATCGAGTTCTTTATCTACTGTTCTTCGGTTGGCTTAAGGTTAAAAATGGGCAGACTTCTCCCGTTTAAGCCAAATTCCGTTTCAGAACAGTTGATAAGAAAAACATTTCCTTTCCACCTCGATATACCAAAGTTAATTGTGATGCACCTTCAACTATACCGAGCCGCCGGCCGTTATGTCAAGCCACAAAAGGGAATAACTGTTAATCAATCACTATTGATAAGGGGGCTCTCTCATGTTGAATCCGGTCGTTCCCTTCGAACCGATAAGCACCGACTCGTTTCCCAAAGGCGGCGAATGGATCGCGCAGATCAAATGGGACGGCGTGCGCATGCTGTCTTACTTCGACGGCTCCAAGGTCCAGCTCGTCAATCGAAGATTGAACAATCGGTCCTTGCAATATCCCGAATTTTTGTCCCCTTCGCGCTACTGCTCGGCCTCTTCGTTCATATTGGACGGGGAATTCATCGCCTTCGACCAACACAAGCCGTCGTTTCACGAAATTATGAAGCGGGATAGTCTAAGAAAGCAGCAAAACATCGAACTCGCCGTCTCTCAAACCCCGGTGACGTACATGATCTTCGACGTTTTGCTTTACAACGGGCAATGGGTCACCGATAAGCCCCTTTCGGAGCGGCAGCGCATTCTGCAGGAGATCGTTATCCCGCAGCCCGATGTGCAAACGGTGCAAAACTTCGCCGATCCTGACGAGCTGCTCCAGGTCATGATCAAGCATCAGATGGAGGGCGTCGTATGCAAAAATCTGAACAGTGCGTATGCCATCGGAGGCAAGGATAAACGGTGGCAGAAGCGCAAAATATTTTACGATCTGCTGGCCGTCGTAGGAGGCGTCACGTACCGGGACAATATCGTCAATTCGCTGCTGCTCGGCTTGTACGACGGGCAGGGCAGCCTTTACTACATCGGGCACGCTGGCACCGGGAAGGTAACGCATCAGGAGTGGCGGGACCTGACGGCACGCGTTGCGTCCATAAGGACGAAAGCGAAGCCGTTCGTGAACGAGCCCGAACGGAACAAAGACGCGTTCTGGATCGTTCCGCAAATCGTGGTGAAGGTACAGTTTATGGAGTGGACCCCGGGGCATACGATGAGGCATCCCAGTATTCAGGCATTCGTCGAGACGAACCCCAGCGAGTGCAAATTCCCTAACTCATAAAAAAGCAAGCGGACGATTACTCGTCCACTTCAGGCTGATGAGAAAGTGGTTTTGATAAAAATAGAGATACATACGGAGGTGGGGTATCTACTGGAGGAGCGATAGCGTTCGCCTTTGTCTTCGGGAAATGTCCTTAAACAAGGCAGCTTCAATAAAAATTTCCCGATGACAACAGCGGTCGGAAGTGGATACCCCACCCCCTCGTACAACTCTATTACCTCAATTAATCACTTTCTCGACAAGCTCATCATCGGACGATTACTCGTCCGCTTGCGGGCCTCCGCTCACCGGAAGACAAATGGTAAAACTGGAGCCTTCGCCTACCCGGCTATTCACCTCAATCGTTCCTCCGTGAAGATCCACGATCGATTTCGTAATCGACAGTCCCAGCCCGGCCCCTCCGTAAATGCGGGCGCGTGACGAGTCGATCCTGTAAAACCGTTCAAACAAGCGCGGCACATGCTCCTCTGGGATACCGCTGCCGTTATCCTGGACCGTCAGTAGGGCCTCTTCCTTCGTTTGCTCCAGTGAAACGCAGATGATACCCTCAGCTGAATCCGTATGCTGAACGGCGTTATGGAACAAATTGAGCAGCACTTGCTTGATTTTGTCTTTGTCGATACAGGCGAACACGTCAGGCTGAACGGAGAACTGCACGTTCCTTGCACCGGCAAGCAGCCGCAGCTGCGGTTCCATTTCATCGACGATATCGCTCAGCGATTCTTCCTTCAAGTCGACGGTCGGATGACGATCCAAGCGGGCCAAAAGCAGCAGATCCCGGACCAGCTTGTTTAAGCGCTCCGACTCGCCGTACATGCTTCTGAGCGCTTTGTCCAGCTGATCCGGCTTCTGGGCCGCTCCGCGCAGCAGCACCTCCAGAAAGCCGTGAATCGACGTAAGCGGCGTCCGCAGCTCGTGCGAGGCATCCGCAATAAAACGCCGCATCTGCTCCTTCGCTTCCTTCTCCGTTTCGAACGAAGCTTCCAGCCGCTCCAGCATCCGGTTGAACGACCGGGAGAGCCGATCGATCTCCAGCTGGCCTTGATGCGCCGGCACCCGTTCGTCCAGCTTCCCTGCATCGATCTGCTCCACGGTTTCGATCATGTTGGATAGCGGGACAAGGGTCCTGCGCAAAACGGGAAGAAATGCGGCAACCCCTATCCCCAGCGCAGCCGCGGCCAAAGCCAGGAAGGTCCAAAGCTGACTGAGCAGCACATCCCGAATCGGCTCCATGCTCGTACTGATCTGCGCAAGTCGTCCGCGCGGAGCGATCCGCTGCAGAACGACCAGTTGGTCCATCCCCTTGTCGTCCCTGACGATCCGAAAGTGCGGCTGCCTTTGCTCCCGCCCCAAAGCTTCCCGGTACTCCTCGGCGGAAAGCCGCGGCACGGAGCCGGCGCGGGGATTGTTCGTGACGACCCGGAAGCTGTCGCCCGGCCCGACAAACGCCAGCGAAGCTTCGGGCAGAAAAGGCCCCCTTGCTCGGCCGTTGTCGAAATTCGGATTCGCCCATATATCCAGCGGAATGGAAAAAAATTGGCTTTGGATGCTGGCGACCTTATTTTTAATCAAAAATTGCTCCATGAACACATATTGCAGCACGCCGATCAACAGCAGCAATCCCGCCAAAATAAACAGAGAACGGGACAGGAGCTGAAGACGAAGCGAGCGGGGCGCGAAGATACGCCGTATCCGGTGCCATCCCCGCCTCATCCGAGATCTACCCGGTAGCCCGATCCCCGGAGAGTCCGAATGATCCGGTGCTCCTTGTCGTTCAATTTATCGCGGAGCGAGCGGATGTACACTTCGACGATATTGTCCTCCCCGCCGAAATCGTATCCCCAGACCTTGTCCAAAATGACCGTTTTACTCAGGACCAAGCCATGATTGACGACCAGAAAAGACAGCAGCTCGTATTCCGTCGGCGAAAGCTCCAGCACCCGGTCTTCATAGCGGATTTCTTTGCGGCGGTCGTCGATGCGAAACGGCCCGTACGCCACCTCCGCGAACAGATGGGGAAACTGGTTGCGCAGCCGCGCATAAATCCGGGCCAGCAGCTCCTCGAAGCTGAACGGCTTGACCATATAGTCGTCGGCCCCGAGCGTCAGTCCCTTGACCCGGTCTTCGACTTCTTCCTTGGCCGTCAGCATAATGATAGCGACGTGCTCGGTTTTCTTCAGCATCCGGCACACCTCAAACCCGTCCATACCGGGCATCATGACGTCCAGAATGACGATGTGCGGCCGGGCTTGCTTGGCTAGCGTGACGGCTGTAAATCCGTCCGGCGCAGTAAAAACTTCAAAGCCTTCGTTTTGCAGGCCCAGCTCCAAAAACTGGATAATATTCGGTTCGTCGTCGACGATTAATATTTTTACGCCTTTGATTGGCTGCATGGTGTCACCTCCCCTCCATTGTACACCAATCCCGGCCGGTTGACGGAAGCGTACGGGATGATTCAGCGAACTTTCAGTTTATCTTTATGTTCTTTTCATCTGCGCATTCTACAATAAACGCATTCCGCTAAACCATCTCCCCGGGGAGTGAACACTCGATGAAAACAACGAAATGGACCAAGTGGCAGCTAGGCATCATCGGCGCAGTGGGGGTCGCCTTTTTGTTCCGCGAGGTGAAGGATAGTCCTAATTTCGCGCTGGCCGCGCAGCAGCATCAACCGCAAGACAAGTCGCTAACTGCCCAGGAAGCGCAGCAGCAGGACCCCGTGATGCAGGAATGGAGAAGCCCGAGCTGGGGCCGGGCGAGCGATTCCGATTCCAATGCGGGCTCCGTAAAACGCCGGAATCGATCGAATCGTACGGATGCCGGGCATTTTGGCGGCAGCTCCTCCAGCACGCCAGAAGCGGCGCCCCCGGGTGATACGACCATGAGAACAAGAACGGGACGTTCGTAGGGAAAAGAGCTGATTTTACCTGAAAGAAATACTGCACCACACATCCTTTCGGGCGATGAATACGGATATGGATGTAGCGTACCTCGGCTGCCCGGATATCCTCGATCTGGAAGATCAGGTCCGCGATTGGTTCGAATTCGCCGAAGAACGGTTCAGCCGTTTCCGGCCGCAAAGCGAGCTTTCCTATCTCAATCGTTCGGCCGGTCGAATCTGCATGGTTTCGGGGACGATGCTGGAGGTGTTGGGGTTAGCGGAATCGTACCGCAAACGGACGGACGGCATGTTCAATCCGTTTATTTTGAAAGCTCTGAAAGCGGCGGGATACGATGCTACCTTCGATCAAGTCCGTCAACGGGAGGATCACTGGAATACATCTGAACCTGACTCTACCAGCATGGACGAAACCTGGGAGCTTGACGCCGCGATGAAATCCGTTCGTCTCCGGCCGCAGGCGGAGATCGATCTGGGCGGCATCGTCAAAGGCTGGGCCGTCAGCCGTTTGGCACGTTGGATGCGGGAGGTTTGGGCTGTGCCGTGCGGCATGGTCAATGCCGGAGGTGATCTGGCCGTCTGGGGAGCATCCCATCGCGATAAGGAACAAAGCTGGCTGATCGGAATCCAGAATCCGTGGAATCCGGGCGAAGACGCAGGGGTTCTGCATTTAGGGGAAGGCGCGGCGGCGACGTCAAGTACACTGGGCAGACAGTGGCTGACCCATGGCAGCGTCATGCATCATTTGATTGACCCCCGCACGATGTCCCCGAGCCGGAGCGACGTCGTACAATGCACCGTAGCCGGGAGTGATACGGTCGAATGCGAGATTTGGGCCAAGACGATGTGCATCGCCGGTCTCGAGCATGGCTTGTCCCTGTTTCGAGCCGAAGCCGCTGGCTGTGAAGCGCTTGTCTTTTTGCGGGACGGACGCATTCATTTCATTGGAGCTAACGCCTCGCCGGCAGTCCGCTGGCAGCTTCCGACAGCAACGCTTAGACATTGAAAAAACGATTAAAGGAGGCGCCAACATGATTCCATGGATCGTCGATTGGCCCGTTTGGCAGATCATTCGGGTAACAGGCATCGTTTCTTTCGTCTGCCTTTCACTGGGGATCGCTTTTGGCATCATTTATAGTTATCCGGTATGGCTGGCAAAAAGCAAAGCGAAGCTATTCAAACTGCATCAGCTTTTCAACCATGCCGGCATCGTGCTTATGCTTTTGCACGCCGTTTTCCCGGTGATCAGCACGTACATGCCGTTTTCCTGGACGGATGTGCTGCTCCCTTTTGCCGCGAAGCATGAACCGGTCCTTACCGGACTCGGGACACTGGCCGTTTACGGGCTGCTGGTCATTTTATTGTCGACGGATCTTCGCAGCGCCATCGGCAAAAAGCTTTGGCATTTGATCCATTTGCTGTCTTATCCGATCTTTATTTTGGTCGCGGTACACGGCTTTTTCCTCGGCTCGGATACGGCAATGGCCGCAATCCGTTGGACCTATATCGGTTCGCTCATTTTGATCGGGCTTCTTACGATCGGGCGTTTGATGTTCCTATCCTCTCCGGGAGCGGCCGCGAAGAAAGAAAAACGGCTCGTTTAGGCCGCATTCGGATGTTAAAAAGGAAGGGGCGGGATATACTAACTAACAAACCATCGGTGCGTTGAACGCTTACGCCCCATGACAAACAGGAGGGATGGCCGATGCCCGCACCCGCCAAATATCCGAAAACGAAAGGCACGCTGGTCGTCGAAGGCCGGGAGCTGACGGTGACGAATCCGGATAAGCCGCTGTGGCCGGAAAAGAAGATTACGAAAGCGATGTATTTGCAAAAGCTCGCCGAACTGTCCCCTTACCTGCTGACGTATTGCCGCGACCGTTACCTGACGACCATCCGATTTCCCCATGGCTGGAACGACAAGTCGTTTTACCAGAAAAATGCCCCTGAGCCGACACCCGATTTCGTCAAGACGGCGATGCTGGAATCGATCCGCTACGTTCATCTGGATTCCCTGCCGACGCTGCTGTGGCTGGGGAATTTGGCCTGTCTGGAGTTTCATCCCTCGTTCCACCGGATCGGCGAGACGCTTCCCGTCGAATGGGTGATCGATATTGACCCGAGCGTCGATCCCGAGCCGCGCATTATGGAGGCGGCCCATATTATCGGGAGCATTCTGGACGGCATGAACATCCGGTCCGTGCCGAAAACGTCCGGCGCCACGGGCGTGCAAATCTACGTCCCGATTGCCCGGGAACGCGGCTATACGTTCGAGCAGCTCCGGCGGATCGGACAGTTCGTCGCCACGTTCGCGGTGCAAAAATACCCGAAGCTGTTCACCGTCGAGCGGCTTAAAAAAGACCGCGGCACCTTGATTTACATCGATTATCTCCAGCACTGGTACGGCAAAACGCTATCCGCTCCCTATACGCCGCGAGCCCGCAAGGATGCCACGGTATCGACTCCGCTGACTTGGGACGAAGTGGCGCTCCGCCCCGATCCCCGGGACTTTCACCTGCTGAACATCATGCAGCGGCTGCAGCAAAAAGGAGACCTGATCGCTCAAGTCCCCCCGCAGCAGTTGGATCACGTGCTGTCCTTTATTCGTTAGCCCTGGAAACCGGCGCCGCACCGCTTATCAGAAAAGCGGCGACAGGAGCCGCGCAATGACTTCCTTCCCCTTCTGCCAGCGGGAGCGCTTCTCGAACGCCTCCAGCTTCACCTCGCGGCTTTCCTTCAAATCAAGAATAAAATCGGTTTCCAGCCGGTGAATCGTCTCTTTGTCGAACAATACGGCGTTCAGCTCGAAGTTGTTGTAAAAGCTGCGCATATCCATATTCGCGGTGCCGACCGAAGCGAGCAGATCGTCGATCAGAATGACCTTCGCGTGGATAAAGCCTTTTTGATAAGCATAGAAGCGGACTCCGGCCTGCATCAACTCCTCCAGATACGACAGGGAAGCATAGTTCACAATGCGCGAATCGGCTTTTTGCGGGAAAATGATCCGGACGTCCACCCCGCTGATCGCCGCCGTCTTCAGCCCCATGGTAATGCTCGGATCGGGGATGAAGTACGGGGTGGTAATGTAAATTCTTCGCTTGGCCGCCGTGATCGATGCGAAAAACATCTCCAGAACGGCATCCCAATGCGCGTCCGGTCCGCTTGAAATAATCTGTACGGGCTTGCGCCCTGCGCAATCGTGCTCGGGAAAAAATTCCGAGTCCGCCAGCCGCTTTCCGCTCACAAACATCCAGTCGGTCAGAAACGTATACTGCAGCGAATAGACCGCATCGCCTTCCAGCTCCAAATGCGTATCCCGCCAGTACCCCAGCTTGGGATTCGCCCCCAGGTATTCGTCTCCGATGTTGATTCCTCCGAGAAAGCCGCGGACTCCGTCAATGACGACGATTTTCCGGTGATTCCGGTAATTCATCCGCTTGTCGAAAAAAGCAATCACCGCCGGCAAAAAGAAGTACACCTCGCATCCGGCCTGCTTCAGCTCTTGCACGAACCGGCTGTCGAGCTGGTAGCTGCCGATGCCGTCGAAGATGCAGCGCACCTTCACGCCTTCCTGCGCCTTGCGGATCAGCAGTTCATGAAACTGCCGGCCGATGCTGTCGTTGCGAATGGTGTAGAACTCAAAGTGAATGTGCCCCTTCGCCTGCTCCATGGCAGCCAGCATCGCCGGATACGCCGCGGTGGCATCGGTCAGCACCCGCACCTCGTTATGCATCGTAATGAGGGCGCCGGGAATGTTATTGAGCAGCGAGAACAGCCTGGGCTCGTGCCGCCAGCCGCGCAGCCGGTCCTCCTCGGGCTGAAAATCCGCCGAATGCTGCTTTTTGCCGAGATGCCGGATATCGTTCACGAGCCGCAGCCCGTTGCGCTTCACTTTTTTCCGCTGCGTGTATTCTTTGGCCAAAAAATAATACATCACAAAGCCGATGACAGGAATGAGAAACAAGACGAAAAGCCACGCCATCGCCTTGGCCGGGCGGCGAAACTCCCCGACCAGAATCGTGAGAATCTGAATGATGAATAAGGTCAGTGCGATGACGAGCCACAGCACGCCGTCATTCCTCCTTTTAAAACAGCAGGCGCTTGCCAATCTGTTCTAGCTTTTACCTCCACCAGCCCGCCTATTCCTCATTATGGCACAGGAACTCAACGATTTGTCATAAAATTTCGCAAATGGTGGAAAATATACAAGACACGCTCCGGCAATGCTTGGATAAGATGCCGCGGGCAGGAAGGAGTGTCATGATCCACCTGAAAAACCGCAAGAAAAAAGAACAGGACGCCCCGGAACACCCGCTGCGGAAAGCGGAATACCGTTTTATCGACGAGTTGCGCTCCGTCCCTGTCTTTATGAGCATCGAAGACAACAAAAGCTATTTGGAGGAGCTGTTCAAGGACTGCTCCGATTTCGTCATTCGCGAGTTCCGCATCGAGCAAAGCTTGCCCGCGATTTTGTTTTTTGTCGACGGCATGGCTAAGACGGAGCTGGTGAACGAAACGATGAAGTCGCTGATGATTCTGGAAGGCGGAGAGGAGCTGATCGACAACATCTCCGATATGACGCTGCCCGTCTCCCAGATTCAGAAGGCGGACAATTATGCGGACATGCTGCTTTCCGTACTCGGCGGCGACACGGGACTGATCGTCGAGCACAACAACAAGGCATTGCTGCTCGGCATGCGGGGGATGGAAAAAAGGTCCATCAATGAGCCCGATACCGAGTCGGTCGTACGCGGCCCTCGCGAGGGATTCGTGGAAAATATCCGGACGAACACGTCCATGATCCGCCGCAAGCTGAAAACGCCGCATTTAAAAATGAAACCGATGACGCTCGGACGCGAAAGCAACACCAATGTGGTCGTTACCTATCTGGACGATCTGGCGGACCCAAGCGTCGTCCATGAAGTGGTCGAGCGGCTGAAAAAAATAAAGATCGATGCCGTCCTGGAATCGGGCTATATCGAAGAATTTATTCAAGATTCAACGTATTCGCCCTTTCCGCAGCTTCAATATACGGAGCGGCCGGATGTCGTCGCGGCCGCCCTGCTGCAGGGGCGCGTCGGCATTATGGTGGACGGAACGCCGTTTACCCTCATCGTGCCGTTCGTCTTCGCCGAAATCATGCAGGCCAGCGAGGATTACTACGAGCGGTACCAGGTGGCCACGCTGATCCGTTGGCTGCGGTATACGTTCATGGTGCTGTCGCTCCTGACGCCGGCCTTATACGTTGCTATTACAACCTACCATCAGGACTTGCTCCCAACGTCTCTGCTGCTGTCGGTTGCCGCCGCCCGTGAAGCGATTCCGTTCCCGGCCGTCGTCGAAGCGCTGATCATGGAAGTGACCTTCGAGGCGCTTCGGGAAGCGGGCATCCGGCTGCCTAAAGCGATCGGGTCGGCGGTCAGTATTCTGGGCGCGCTCGTTGTCGGACAGTCGGCGGTGCAGGCAGGCATCGTATCGGCGCCGATGGTGATCGTCGTATCGCTCACCGGGATCGCCTCGTTCACGATCCCGCGGTTTAACGGAGCGATCGCGATACGGATGCTGCGTTTTCCGATTCTGATCGCCGCTTCGCTGTTCGGGATGTTCGGCATCTTGATTACGATCATGCTGATCATGGGACACCTGGCCAACCTCCGCTCCTTCGGCGTTCCTTATTTATCGCCGATCGGACCGCTATCCTCCGGCGATCTGAAGGATATTCTCTTCCGCGCGCCTTGGTGGGCAATGGGAAAACGTCCTTCCTTTATGCCCCTGCAGGACAGCAAGAGGTTAGACGATGCGCTGCCGCAGGAAATTACGGAGCAATCCGGCCAGCGGGGCAAAACCATCGACCATGCGATAGAGGAAGGAAAGGAGCCTGTGGAATGAGATCGCGCCGGACCCGCCTATCCCTCGTTCTGCTCTCCCTGCTCTGCCTAACCGGGTGCTGGGACCGGGTGGAAATAAACGATAATGCCTTTATTTTAACGACCGCGGTGGATGTGGAGCCAGACGGCAAGATCCGGTACAGCGTGCTGCTGCCGCTCCCCGGCAATATGGGCGGAGCCTCCGGGGGCGGAGGCGGAACGGCCGGAACCAAAAGCTACTACATCGATTCCGAAATCGGCACCACGTTTCGGGAGGCGCAGGCCCGGCTGCAGCGGCGGATGTCCCGCCGCATGTTTTTCGCGCACCGCAGAACCTTGCTGATCGGCGAGGATTTTGCCAAACGAGGGATCCGGAACGTCTTCGATACGACGCCCCGCTCTCCGGAAAGCCGGATGACGCTTTATATGGTCGTCACCAAAGGAAAGGCTTACAAGCTGCTGCAAGCAACGCCACAGTTCGAGCGTTTCCCGTCAGAAGCGATCCGGGAGCTTGTGAAGGCCCGGAACGTCATCCCTATCAACATGAAACAAGTCGCCCTCTCGCTCAGCAGCCCCGGCAGCGATGCCGTAACAGTCTACATGGGCGTGAAAGAATCGGAGAAAAACTCCAACAACACGAAGAAATCGAAGGAAATCGAGTTCCTCGGCTATGCGCAATTTCGCGATGACAAAATGACCGGCGTGTTTGAGAATGCGGAGGCAAGCGGGCTCGCCTGGCTGAAAAGTATGCCTGTACAAGCAACCGCTATCGTAAAAATCGAAGACCGGTATACGATTACGCTGAGCATCTTCGATTCAAAATGCCAGATTCGTGCCCATACGGTACGCGGGAAGCTCCGGTTTGACATCCGCACGGAAGCCAAGGCCAAAGTAACCGAAATCTTGGGTATGTACGACCTCAGCCAAACCGGCAAGGTCCAAAAAGTGGAGGAAGCGATGAACCGTTACATCGAACAAGCGATGCGGAAAGCGATCCGCAAAATGATCGGCAATCGCACCGATTCCGCACAATTCGGATCGTACTTGTGGCGGGAGCATCCGGGGCTCTGGGAGAAGAAATACGCATCGCGCTGGCCGGCTGGGATGAAGGACGCCGATTTCCGCATACAGGTAAAAAGCGTGCTTACGGAAACAGGCCTGATCTTCGAAAACGTAACGAAAGCGGAGCGTACCCGATGAACTCCCAGTTTCTTGTATGGTTTATGGTGCTGATGGCGCTTCATTTATTTTTGAACTTGAAGCATTGGGCGAGACAGCCGAAGGCAACGGCACGGCTGTATATATTCATTACGCTTGTGACGCTGGGTCTCTTTCTCTGCGTGGCGTCGGGCTATCAGCCCCCGATGCCGACACGTTTTTTTATCGACCGGGTATCGCCGTGGGTTTTCTCAATTATCCATCCTCAGTAAACGAAACGATGGAGGAAAGCGGGTGAACGCATGCCTGTCAACACGCAAGTCATTAACCAAAGACAGCTCGCCTGGCTGGTGGGATCGCTGCTGATCGGCGGCGGGCTGCTTAGCATCCAGCATGATCTGGTCCGGATCGCGCATATGGATACCTGGTTCGTCTATTTGCTGCCCACCGTTTATATCCTTTTCATCGCATACGTATTTACACAGCTCAGTATGCGGCTTCCGGGAAAGCATCTTTTCGAGATCAACTTTATTTTGTTTGGCCGCTGGTTCGGCATGCTCGCGAACATGGTGCTGCTGATCCATCTATGGTTCATCCTTCTGCGCGATCTGCGGATGTTGGGCAAATTTATCGGCACGCTTCTTCTCCCGAACACCCCCGAGGAAATGCTCGTTCTGCTCCTCGTCGTCATGCTTATGTTTTACGGCCGGACTAGTGCCGAAGTAATTTCCCGGGTCAACGACTTGTTTTTTCCCGTGTTCTTCGCGCTCACGTTAATGCTGCCGTTCCTGTTGTCCAACGAAATGAGCTTCCGTTTACTGCAGCCGATCCTGACGACTCCGCCTAAGCAGCTCGGATACGCAGGCCTGCTCAGTATCGGCTGGTACGGGGATATCATCATTGCAGGGGCGTTTTTGCATATGATCTGGAATTCCAGACAGATTCACTCCGCCCTTCGGCACGGTTCGCTGATGGCTACGGCGCTGCTGTCGCTTCTCCTCCTTATGGAAGTGGCCGTCCTCGGGCCGAACATTCCCGGCAACCTGATTTACCCGGATTACAGCTTGGTGCAGCACATTCAAATTACAGACTTTTTGGACCGGATGGATTTGCTTATTCTGAGCATCTGGTTCCCGATTATCGTCTGCAAGATAATTTTCATTTATCTCGCCTTCCTGATCGGGATCACCAGTCTGATCCGGCAAAGGGACTACACGCTTATCAATTCCCCGGTCGGCCTGTTTTTGCTGCTGACCACGATTCTCGCCTTCAAGAGCACGCCGGAGGTATTCAGCTTCGGCAATTACAGCTCGCCCGTGCTTGTGCTCGGCTATCAGCCGGTACTGCTGGCGGCTATGCTGCTGCTCATGCGAAAATTCCCGAAACGAAGCCCCGAGCACCATGGGGAGGGATCTTCTTCGGGAAAGACGCAGGGACATGACCGAAACGGGATGTCCAAAGGGGGAAAGCACCACCCGGGGAAACAGTTCGGCTCGCGTCTGGGCGCGATATCGGGACGCACCTGGCTGCGGGCCGGCAACGTGCTGATCGCTCTCGGATTTGTTTTCGTCGGCGCGGGCCTTAGCTTCAGCCGGAGCTATGCGCTCATCGGCAAGCTGGCCGGCTTCGGCTATGCATTGGTCCTCGCGTTATTGCTGTTCGTCTCGCACATGGAGATGCGGAAAGCCAAGGACCTCGCAGCGAGGAGCTCCCCCAATTCGGCGCAGACGTCATGACTGGGCAAACTCGATCCAAACGATCCGGCTCAAGGGGATGAGAACGACCAGTTCTTCCTCTTCTCCAGCCCGGTTTACAAGCAGCTCGATAAAATCGGTCCCGGTACGGAGCAGAACCGCCTCGAATGTGTCCGCATACGCTGTCTGGACGTTTACGAGGGGGCCCGCCCCCTTCTTCCGGACATCAAAAAGGACGATTTCCTGCATAGAGGCGGGCACGAAGTAGCGCTCATCCACTTGGATAAACCGTTTGCCGACCTGATTCAGCACGCCCGCTCCGCTGTCGAAGCCTTCGGCCAGCAGAGCGATATCCCGCTTCAGATGAAGCGTCAGACGTTCCAGCAGATCCATCCGGGTTGTATGTAAAAATGACAAGCGAATCCCTCCATCATATACCAAACTTTTGCTATTAGGTATGTGTATGAGAAAGGAAGACATTTCTTGACCGGCCTCGCCGAATAACAGCCTCGGACTGAATCTGATCCACCGAAAGGAGCCGTCATGAAGTTCACGTGGTTTCAAAACAAGCTGACGTTCGTCATCATTCCCGAGGCGAACGGAAGCGTGGTTCGCCTCAAGCTGTCCCGCGCCGCCCTATGGTGTGCAGCCTCTCTTATGCTGCTGCTGTTCGGGACGACCTGCATTCTCTCTGTTCGCAGCCTGCACTCCACGGTTTCCGTTTCGCTGAAATCGGTGGAGATGAAAGGGCGGACGGCGCAGTTGGAGCAAGATTTACACCGTAAAAACGCAGCCATCGAACAGTTGCAGAACGATATTTATGCGCTTTCGAAGCAAGCCGCGGAAGTCCGGAGCCAAATGGAGCGGATGAAGCGGCTCGAACAGGATTTGCACAAGCTGGCTCCCGGCAGCGTCGAGCGCCGGAAAGCCGGCGGGCAGCCGGTATCCGCAGCCGTCTCTGCCGGCGCAGGGGGGATGGGCGGCGAAGCGTTCCCCGTTACCGAGGAGCAGACGCACGAGCTGGCCGCGGCGACGGGGGCCCGTTACACGGCGCTGCACACCGAGATAAAGGAGCTCGCCTCCCGGCTCGGCCAAACGAAGCGGCAGCTTCAAGAGAAGCAGGAGCGACGTCAGCGCACACCCGATATATGGCCTACGCTATCTAAGGTCATTACCTCCCCTTACGGCTACCGCAAAGACCCGTTTACGAAAAAGCTCAGCTTCCATCGCGGCATCGACATTGCGGGGAAGCTGGGCGATCCGGTCTATGCGGTTGCGAGCGGCGTCGTCCACTCGGTCGCCTATGACAAGCTGCACGGACATAACGTCGTGATCGAGCACGATCAAGGGCTGCGGACGTGGTACATGCATCTGAACAGCACACAGGTGAGTCGGGGCGATAAGGTCGATAAAGGACAGGCGATCGGTCAACTGGGAACAACCGGCCGCAGCACCGGACCCCACCTTCACTACGAGGTGATGCTTAGCGGCAAGAGCACCGATCCCGCCCCCTATATGCCCAGCAATAATCGAAAAAAGGAGAGGAACAAGTAATGTTTCGAATGAACGGTTGGCGAAGCCGGTCTTCTCGTTCCGGGCGCTCCGTCTCGCTGATCGGCGAAGGAAGCGTCCTCGAAGGAGCGTTCCGCTCGGAAGCCGACGTGCGCATCGAAGGCGAGTTTCAAGGCGTGCTTCAAGCCGCTGGCGAGGTGGCGGTCGGAGAGAAAGGGATCGTCCGCTCCACCGATCTGCGCGCCCGCGATGTGGTCATCGCCGGAAGGCTTGATGGGCGCGTAGAGGCGGAGGGGATCGTCCGCATCACCCCGACGGGCCGTCTGGTCGGCACCGTCCGCGCCGCCACGCTTATTATCGAGCCCGGGGCCGTGTTCCAAGGCCAGAGCGAGATGGGCCATGCCGCGCAGGAGGATGCGTCTCTTGTCATAGCCATGCTATAATGAAGAGAAAAGCTTTTGTTGTTAGGGTTGATTGCCTTCGTTCAGGCCGCGTCCGGCCTGCGAGAAAAAAGGCTCGCCTTCACTCAGACACGTTTTTCACGAATCCTTGGATTCCATATTAAGCAGATGGGATTCGTGAAAAAAACTCGCGGCGATCCTTTTTTCTCTCCGGCCTCTTGGCCTATCAAGAACAAGGCATTCAAAAAAACAACAAAAAGCTTAGAGAGAGTAGGAGAAATTGCTATGACGAAAGAACAACAAACGATACTGTTTGATATGGACGATACGCTTCTGTATTGCAACAAATTTTTCGATATGGTAATCGACCAATTCGCGGACCAAATGGAGGCGTGGTTTCACGGCTACCACCTGTCCATCGAGGAAATCAAGAAAAAACAATCGGAAATCGATTTGGAGCGGGTGCTTGTCAGCGGCTTTGCCCCGGACCACTTCCCCCAATCGTTCGTCGATACGTACGAATATTACACTGATTTGACCGGCCGGAAAAAAAATGACGCGGAAGTCAGACGGCTGATCGAGCTCGGCGCCTCCGTCTACGGTCACAGCATCGAGCCTTATCCTTACATGGAAGAGACGCTCCGCATGCTCCAGAAGGACGGCCATACGCTTCATTTGTATACCGGAGGGGACCCTACGGTTCAGATGCGCAAGGTGAAAGAAGCGGAACTGGAACGATTCTTCGGCAACCGAATCTATGTCACGCGCCATAAAAACGCCGAATACCTCGACGGGCTCATCCGCGCGAACGGCTTCGACCGGAACAACACCTGGATGATCGGCAATTCGCTTCGCACCGATATTATTCCGGCGCTCAAGGCGGGCATTCACGCCATTTTCATGCCTGCCGAGCTGGAGTGGGCCTACAATCAAGTCGAAGTGAACGTAGAGCCGTCCGGCGCCTATTTCACGCTGTCTTCCTTGCGGTACATCCCCGAAACGATTCGCGACTATACGGCCGCGAAAATCGCCGCGGGCTCCTGACCGCCGCCGAATACCGGGCCGGAGGCCCGCACGCTCGTCCCGCTCGTCCCGAGCCTGCGCATGATTTGCCGGGGAACCCCATACAATGTTGGGGAAAGGGTGATGAGTATGAGCAGCCTCCACCGGATCGTCGAAATCGCCACCGATCGTTTGATGCAGATGCTGCTGACGCGGCAATCGCAGGACGGGACGTGGCGTTTTTGCTTTGAAAACGGAATCTTGACGGACAGTTATCTGATTCTGTTGTTAAGCTCGTTAAACGTAAAGGACGAAAACCTTGTACGGCGTTTAGCAAACCGGATTTTATCGAAGCAGGAAGCGAACGGCGCGTGGAAATGGTTTTACGACGACGGGGACGGGCATTTGTCGGCGACGGTTGAGGCTTATGCGGCGCTGCGGTATGCCGGACTGCCTGCTTCCGACGAGGCGATGACGCGGGCGAGACGGTTTATTTTATCCAAGGGAGGCCTGCGGAATGTCAGCGGCTTGTTGACCAAGGTGATGCTGGCTGTCATCGGTCAGTACCCTTGGCCGCGGCCGTTCCCCTTTCCGCCTGAATTGCTGCTGCTTCCCCGGTCGTTGCCGCTGAGCTTTTATCGCTTTTCCAATTACGCGCGCGTGCATCTGGCGCCCGTTGCGATATTGGGCGTCCGGCAGTTTACGGTCAAAACGGCGGGGACGCCCGACTTGTCCGAGCTGCTGCCGGCCCGTGAGCGCTGGTCGGCGCATGCCGAGGGAAGGGAGATCGGAGAAGACCGGCGCCTCTCCGGCTGGTGGAACGACATTCAACGCGCTCTGCATAAGCTGCCTTACCTGCCGCAGGAGCTCCGCCGGTTGGCACTCCGGCATGCCGAGCGCTATATGCTTGAGCGGATCGAACCGAACGGGACACTATACAGCTATGCTTCCTGTACGTACCTGATGGTGTACGCGCTGCTGGCGCTCGGGTACGACGAGCGGCATCCCGTCATCGTAAGAGCGGTACAAGGGCTGATCTCGCTCGCCTGCGAACCCGAAGGGCAGCTTCACATTCAAAACTCGCCCTCCACCGTCTGGGATACGGCGCTCCTCATCCATGCGCTTCAGGAAGCGGGGCTGCCGGCCTCGCACCCGGCGATCCGACGGGCGGACGCCTACCTGCTCTCGCGCCAGCACACGAAGCTCGGCGATTGGAGCACCGATGTCGAGAACCCCGTTCCCGGCGGCTGGGGCTTCTCCGACGTCAACACGATCGTGCCGGACGTGGATGATACGACCGCCGCGCTGCGAGCGCTGCGCCGAAGTCCGGGGCGGCCCGAGGCCGGGTATGGCGAAGCAAGAAGCCGCGGCCTTCATTGGGTGCTGTCGCTGCAGAATGACGACGGCGGCTGGCCGGCCTTCGAGCGGGGCAAAAATTCCCCGCTGCTCGCCGCCCTGCCCGTCGACGGCGCAGAGGCGGCGGCGCTCGACGCTTCAGCTGCGGACCTGACCGGGCGCACGCTGGAATATCTGGGCACATGGGCGGGTCTCCGCCAAGAGCAGCCGTTCATCCGGCGCGCCGTACAATGGCTGCTCGGCCGTCAGGAGCGGAACGGCTCCTGGTACGGCCGTTGGGGCATCTGCTACATTTACGGCACCTGGGCCGCCGTAACCGGGCTCACGGCCGCCGGGGTTCCGCCCGATCAACCGGAGCTGCAGCAAGCGGTGCGGTGGCTCGCCGGCATCCAAAACCCGGACGGCGGCTTCGGCGAATCGTGCCGCAGCGACCGGAACAAATTCTACATCCCGCTGGGCGCCAGCACGCCCTCGCAGACCGCCTGGGCGCTCGATGCGCTGATCGCCGTGCATCCGGCGCCGACCGACGCCATCAACCGGGCGGCACGTGCGCTGGCGGACATGCTGGAGGCCGGGGACGCCTCTTGGCCGGCCAAGTATCCTACCGGCTCGGCGCTGCCCGGCGATTTTTACGTACGCTATCACAGCTACAACCTGATCTGGCCGCTGCTGGCGCTGGCCCATTACAGGAAGAAATACGGGTCCTGACCGTACGAAAGCCAACGAACAGGAGACAACAATTATGGAAAAAATCCTAATCGCAGACGACGAACGGGACATTCTGACGTTCATGGAGGACGCTTTGACGGACGAAGGCTACACCGTGCTGACCGCTTCGGGCGGCGAGGAAGTATTCGCGCTATTGAAGGAGCAGCCCGATCTGGTCATACTCGACGTGATGATGCCCGGACTCGATGGCTGGGAGGTATGCCGCTCCATACGCCCGCTTGTGACGTGCCCGATTTTGTTTCTGAGCGCGCGTGGAAGCGAAACAGACCGCATTCAAGGGCTGATGGTCGGCGGAGACGATTATTTGGTGAAGCCGTTCAGCATCCGGGAATTGAAAGCGCGCGTACAGGCTCATTTGCGCCGGGAGCGCCGCAGCGAGACGCGGGCGAGCCGGTCGATCCTGCACTTCGGCGAGCTGATGCTGGATTTGGACGCCTACCAGTTGCATTACCGAAACCGGTCGATTCCGTTAACTGCCCGGGAGTTCGAGATCGTGCAGTTGCTGATTATGCATCCGAATCAGGTGCTGTCGAGGGACCGCATCTACGAGAAGGTCTGGGGTCTTGAAGCGGAAGGCGATTCGGCCACGGTGACCGAACATATCAAGAAGATCCGATCCAAGCTGGCGGAGGCAGACCCGCATACGGAGTATATCGCTACAGTCTGGGGGGTCGGCTATAAAATGGGAGCCGGCGCGTCATGAACAAGCTGACGTTCCGCAGTCAATTCGGCGTCGCTTTTCTGCTCGTGCTGCTCCTGAGCTTCGCCTGCTCCGTCGCCGTCTGGGGCGCAAGCACTTATTATATTTTCACGAACGAGAAGTCCGTTCGCCCGGCCAACTATTACGAAAAGCAAATTCCCGAAATTACCGGATACGCCCTCAGGCAAAAGGAAGCGCTCTTGACGCCCGACGCCCGGACCGCGCTGGAGGAACGTATCCCTGCGGCCGGCATTCAGTATCAGATCCTCGATGCCCAGGGAAAATTCCTGTACGGCACGATGGATAAAAGATACATTTCTTCCAAAGAGGAGCTGCTGTCGAAGCTGAACACGAACGAGCGCGTCAACGGGAAGATCGTGCTGTACTATCCCGTAACGGATGCCCAAGGCGGGCTCGCCGGCGTATTCGTTCTCCGCTACGATTTAAGTCTGGTTACAAGCAACGCGGACCAGCCGATGGCTACGTTTTTGCTCATCGTTACGAATTTGGCCGCTCCGTTCGTCTTCATTATGCTGTTCACGTTTCTGTTCGCCCGAAGGCTCGGAACCCGGCTGAAGCCTCCGGTCAGCCGGTTGACCGACGGAGCCCGCCGGATTCAGCAGGGCGATCTGGATTTTACGCTGGCGGACGTCGGCGGCTCCAAGGAATTGGCCGAATTGGCCTCCGCTTTCGAGGAGATGCGGCGCGCGCTGCACGATTCGCTCACGGCCCAATGGAAGATGGAGCAGCAGCGCCGCGACATGGTGGCCGCGATCACTCACGACCTGCGCACGCCGCTGACGATCATTCAGGGGCACGTAGACAATCTGCTGGAAGGGACGGCCCAGCGCTCGGACCGGCTCCCCCGCTATTTGCGGACGATCCAGGGAAATACGGAGCGGGCGGCCCGGCTGCTGGACGAGTTGACGACGATATCGGATATCGAACGTCCGGATTTCACGTTATCTCCCGTCGCCTTCGAGCCCCTTCCGTTCTTCGAGCGTAAACGCGATGACTACAAGCTGCTGTGCGAGAGCAGACAGATTGCCTTGCTCTTGGACACCGACGGCTTGCCGCCCGATCAACCGCTGCGCATCGATTTCCTCCGGCTGGAGCAAATCATGGACAACCTGATGGCCAACAGTCTTCGCTTCACCCCGGAGGGCGGCGAAATCCGCTGGAGGATCGGATATCGGGACGGGCGGCTGCACTTTGAGGTGCAGGATACGGGACGGGGCTTCAGCATGAACGACCTCGCGCATCTGTTCAAGCAATTTTATCAGGGGGATCCGTCCCGCTCCGAGGAAAAAGGCCACGCGGGACTCGGACTGTATATCGTGCAAAAGCTGGCGGAGAAGCATGGCGGTCATGTCGCCGCGTTCAACCGCCCGGAAGGCGGCGCACGAATATGCGTTACGCTAAAAGAGATGGCCTCCGCCTAGCGGGACCATCTCTCAGGGTGTTGAAAAAAACGGTCAAATGGGACAATAAGAGGTTACGAAGGGGGTGGGGTATCCACTTCCGACCGCTGTTGTCATCGGGAAATTTTGATTAGAAGCCGCTTATCAGCGGACATTTCCCGAAGACAAAGGCGGCCGCTATCGCTTCTCCAGTGGATACCCCACCTCCGTTTGCATCTCTATTTTTATTAAAGCCCACTTTCTCAACAAGCTCAAAGATGGCCTCCGCTTAGCGGGGCCATCTCTTTTCGTTATCGTGCGGATTTTGTTGCCGAAGCCGAAGGATTGTTCCAATACGTAAACCCTCTCCAGAGCCATTCGAGCGGTCCGATCGAGAACCGCTTGAACCATAAGCGGCTCCACACCATCTGCGCGCCGAACACGGCCAATGCCAGCAGCAAGCCTACCGCGGGCCCGACCTTCCCGTACCATCCCAGCCCATACCCGTAAAACAGCAGCGTACAAACGACCGACTGCAGGATATAATTAGTAAATGCCATCCGGCCGACCGGAGCGAAGAGCGACAACGGGCTATGCTGCGAAGACCGCTTGAACCATAAAGCGACCAGAGAGATGTAGCCCAAACCGAGCAGCGGCGAGCCCAGCAGCACCCCGAGCAAGACAAACAAGTTTTTCGCCCCGGCGAAGGCGGCTTGATCCGGCAGCAGGACAGCCACGATATTCGTGATCAGCCCGAAGCCCCCCGCCCACCAGCACAGCTTGCGCAGCAAGCCGGCATGAGCCGGAATGTCGTGAAACACGCGGCGTTTGGCAAAATAAGCTCCGAGCAGGAACAGACCGAGAATCTGCGGATAAAACGCAATCTGGTTTAAAAAGCTCATGACCCAGTCTCCGAACCGCTGCTTGCCGATTTCGGCAAACGTGCCACTGCCGTATACCAGTTGATCGTGTGCGATCATTTTTTGTGCACGTGCGATCATTTCCGGCGAGAGCTTGGGCGTAGCCGGTGCTCCCGTCGCAACCAAGACGGCCGGAATCAGCAGCAGGAGGCCGATGGCCCAGATCAGCAGCGTCCTGGGCCGGCGTTTATGGAACAAGAGCAAAATAAATCCGAGCAGCGCATAATGCACCAGAATGTCCCCGAACCAGATCAGAATTCCGTGGATCAGCCCAAAGACAAGAAGCGCGAGCAGCCTTCTGGCGTACAGCCGGCCGAACCGGTTCCCTTTTTGCTCCGCCCGTTCCTTAAACAGCATCATCCCGTACCCGAACAGGAAGGAAAACATGGCCATAAATTTTCCGTCGACAAAAATTCTTTCCAGCATTTTCACCGCTTGGTCCCAAGCCCCGGGCCACTGCTCGATCTGCATTTGAATGGCTTGCAGCGAGCTGCTGTAAAAGGTCATATTGACCAACAGGATGCCGAGAATGGCGATCCCCCGGACGATATCGAGAAGAACGATTCGTTCGTTGGCTGAAGTTGGTTTCATGATAAGGCTCCTTTCGTCAATCCGATCTTTCTGCCAGATCTCCGGCACTCCCTTATCATAGCGGCCAATTCTAAGAAATTTATAAAGCCGGACGGAGGTTAGCATGCAAAAACCCCGAATCGCCATAGCGACCCGGGGTTTCGGGAAAAGAATAAGCCTTATTTATAGTACGACGTCGTTAACGGAACGACATAGCCGGCATCCGAATTCAGCTTTTCGAAGTAAATGAACAGCTCTTTTACACCGCTGATATCGACTTCGATCGTTTTCATACCGTCTTTTACGGCTACCGATTCTTCTTTCAGCAGCGCTTTTGTGTCGCTGTCCTCAATCTTGATCTTCGGGATATCCGCGCCGATCTGCAAAACCAATTTTTGATACTTTTTATCCGGGAACAGCATAAACGAACCCGAACGGACGGCATCCCGCACATCGTACAGGACTTCCTGATAATCTTTGTTCGCATAGGTCGTATGCTTTTTATCCTTGGAGTAGTCCGCATCGGAGAACTTCTGCGTTTTGATCGCCACGCCCTCGGTTTTTTCGCCAAGCAGGACGGTGCTTGTCTCCTTGTCGTAATCGACGGCTACTTTCAAAGCGCCAGCTACGGCTCGCACCGGCAGGTATGTGTTGCCTTCATAGGTAATCGGCAGGATGGCATTGCCCTGCTCGTCGTTCAGCTGTACCGACTTGATCTACTATTTTCCAATCTCCATTTTCTCAAAAAATAGGGCTGGGAAAAAGAGACTATTTGTCTATTTTAGGGCTTTTGTCACTTCTTGTCCGGGATCGCGAACGATACCGTCGTTCCTTCGCCGGGCTTGCTGTGGATGGACAAGCCTTTCCCATATCGCTGCTTCAGCCGCCGGTTCGTATTGGACAGCCCGATTCCGCCTATGCTTTTTGTCGTCAGATTCAGCAGTTGATCGGCCCATTCCGGTTCGATCCCGATGCCGTTATCCTTGACTTCAATAAGCACGGAGCCCTCGCGGCGGACAATCCGGATCACTAGCGTGCCGCCCTTCCCTTGGCGAAGGAGGCCGTGCTTGAGCGCATTTTCGACAAGGGGCTGGATCGTCAGCGGAGGAAGCATCAAATCCATATCGGGTTCAACCTCCCACAAGACAGATAACCTGTCGCCAAACCGTTCCTGCTCGATATACAGGAAGGACTTAACAAGCTCCAGCTCATGGGAAAGCTCCACCAGCCTGCCCGAATTCAGAAAATCGAAGCTGATCCGCAAATACGACGCAAAGGCGTCGATTAAATCGCGCATTTTGTCCGTATCGATGTCGCTCAGCACGATAATCGAGTTCAGCGTGTTGAACAGAAAATGAGGATGGATCTGCGCCTGCAAATAAGCGGCTTCCATGCGCAGCCGTTCGTTGACGGATTGCTTCAGCGTCGTTAACGACCAGATCCGGTATTTCAGCTCGAGCGCATCGACCGGCTTAGTTACGTAATCGTTGGCCCCGGACAAAAATCCGGTGTAAATGTCCGCAGGCTGGCTTCGGGCGGTCAGCAGCAGCACCGGCAGCTCCGAAATGGAAAAATGAGTCCTGACCTGCCGTGTCAGCTCGTAGCCAGACATATGCGGCATCATGACGTCGGCAATCAGCAAGTCCCAAGACTCCGCGTCGAGCAACTCCAGCGCCTCCCGGCCCGACGAAACGGTCCTGACATGGTATTGCTCCGTAGAGAGGATGCCGACGAGCACCTTCAGGTTGACCGGATCGTCATCGACCGCGAGAATGTTCATTTTTTCCCCGGCAAAGGAAGGCGCTGCGGACGGCAAGTCAGGCCACACGCCGCTCAGGTCCCCGGATAGGCTCAAGCCGCTCCCCGCTTTCTCCTCTTCAACAATCTGTCGTTGCGGAGTATGCTCCGGCGGAAAGTCCGACGAAACGGCCATTGGAAGCGCAAAGCTGAATACGGAGCCCCGCCCCGGTTCGGAGCGGACCGTCAGCTCGCCGCCGTGCAATTCCACCAGTTGCTTGCAGATGCTTAAGCCAAGGCCGATTCCCCCGCTGCCGGTTCTTCCGTGAGGCCCTTGCTCATACGGCAAAAAGATGCGCGCCTGCGTCTCCTCATCCATGCCGATGCCGCTGTCGGAGACCCGAACGACCACCTGCTCGCCACGGGTTTCGGCAGAAATGACCACCGTTCCTTCATCCGTGTATTTCAAGGCGTTATGTACCAGATTGAACAAAATTTGCACAAGTCTCTTTTCATCCGCCCATACCGGCGGCACCGCATCCGCAATCTCCATCTTTAACTGAACGGGCTTGGAGTCGGTGATAAACCGCAGCATCCCGGCGACGCCGGAGGCGACCGCTTGAATGCGCAGCGGTTCCTTCTGCAGCACAATGCGCTTATCCTGAAGCTGCGCCACGTCGAGCAGGTCGTCGAGCAACTGCGACATCCGGCGGCTGATCGTGATCAGCAGCTCCATGTTCTCGAAGCTGGCGCGGTCCATGGCATGCTTCTCTTTGGCCGCAACGGTCCGGGCGATATTCAAAATGCCGTGCAGCGGCGTTCTCAGCTCATGCGACGTATTCGCAAGAAACTGGTCCTTCAGCTTGTCGGACGCTCGCAGCTGTTCGTTCAGCTTGGCGTTCTCCTCGGCGTTGCGGAAAAACCGCTTGAACCAGTAGGCCGAGAAGCAAATAATGGCGGCGATAATGTCGACCGGATAGTAAACGCTCACCGCTGCGGTATATCCCCAGGCGATGCTGGATCCGATGCTCATCGCGGCAAACAGCAAAAACAAGGCGTCTTGATCGTTTCTGGCCACCTTGCGGCCGAGCAGAACCAAAAACCAGACGACGGGAGCCAAATAAAGCAAAGAAAACACTCTTACGTACATCGATTCGTAAATGAGCGGCGGGGAGGCAACAAGCACAAACACCGAGTAGAGCCCTAGCAAGGCGCCATAGGCGCGAAACCATCGGGTACCGGAGGCATGGCCGTCAAAGTTTCTGGCCAGAAGCACCATGAAGAAGGGTAGCCACAAGTAGGAAAGCAGCCTGATTTTCAGACCCCAGGCGAAATTTAGCGGCAGCCAGATCATCAGAAGGTTTTCATTATCGGAAACGACAGAAATGCCCGCGTCCGCAAGCAGCAGGAAAAAGATAAGGAGCACCTTATGCCGCGGGTTAAACAAATACAAGATGATGGCGTACAAGCCGTGCAGCAGCAGCACGATGAAGGTCACGAGCTGAAATCCGATGGAATACCAGCGTTCATAGTCAATGGCCGCCTGAGAACCGAAGCGAATAGGCTTTAAAATGCCTCCGTTCACCGGGCTTTCATAATTGGCTGTACGTACAAGCAGTTCGATTTCTTTCACATCGTCTTGGTCATATGTTGCGGTGTATGAGACTTTTCGCGGTTCGTACGCCTCCGCGTTCTCCGCAGGCCGGCCAAATTCGGCTGCCTTCCGGCCGTTAATTTCGATAACGGACGAGGCCATGATCTCCTGAATCCAGAAGCCGTACGGCTGGCTTAGCGGCTGATCGACCAGGATGCGGAGCCGGTACGTCCCGTAGCCGAACGACGATTCCGAGCCTTCCGGCATGCCTTTGCTCCAGTCCCCGGGAACTTGGACGACATTCGGCGGATGGCCCGTGGACGGACTCCTTAGGTCTTCATGGGAAAGGAAGGCGCCGGGGTAAAATTCCCACTCGCCGTCCAGCATAAGGGTGCGGGAATGCTCCAGATTCCAGCCCCGCAGATCCAGCACGCCTTGAACCGCGCGGGGATGCTCCGGAGAACCATAGGCCAGAAACCAAAGCCAGCGAAGGCCAAACAGAACGGAAATGAACAATAAAATAACGGCACTCACTTTGAGGGCGTTTTTGTTGGATGTCTGCGTCATAGGTGTAAATTTCGACAAGCGTTCTTACATTCCTGTTGCCTGATCCAATTTATTTCGATGCCACCGGGGCCCGCGCGCTATGCTTCCTCCAACGCCTTCGCAGCTCTCCATTCGGACCAGTTGAATTCCGTCCACGAGGCGGGCTTCCCTTTCTCGATGCGGCTTCGGAAGCTCTGAAGCGCGTCGTCTACCCCTTCGGCGTCCGAATGCTTCCGTTTCAGCTCCAGCAGCAGCGGAACGACCTCGTAGCCCAGGCTGCCCAAATAAGCGGCGTCAATCCTGCCTGTCGCTTCATAGCGCTGAATGTTGCCTCGCGCCACCGCCGCATCGATGCCGAAGTAATTGACGATGACGTACGCTGTCACGGTGACGGCCGCATAGCACCGAAGCAGCGGCAGCCGCTCCCGCCACAGCTTGACGAGTGCCAGTATGAACAGCACAAGCAGAAAGAGCATGAACGCGTGCACGAGCAGCCGGGCCACGGTATAGCCGTACGCCTCCTCGTACATCGAGAGGCGCAAGTAGGCGGAGCTCAGCATAATGCTGGTGCAGCCCACGAGCACCCCGAGCAGCGCGCGCAGAAACCGCCAAGCGGCGAGACCCGGACGCTTCACTCCGTACAGCATGATCATCAGAACGGTCAAATTGATCAGCGTGACGACAACCAGCTCGGCAAAGCCTTTTCGCGCATAGGATGCGTAAGTAATGCCTTCCGGCAGCTCGGCGGCACCGCCTCCGAAGAAGTACGAAAACTGCACAAAGGCAAACAGCAGGTACACGGCGTTCAGCACAACCAGGATGGTGGCTGCGACGGTCGCATCGATGCGCGGCACAGTCGCTGGCGAGACGCCTGCCCTGGGAGCGGCCTGCTTTCACTTTGAACGATAGGGCCCGAAAGGCGACGCGGACCGGTTGAGGCACGTACCTGAGCGTTTGCACGAACACCTGATCAAGCAGGCGGACAATGAACGGCGTCTTCCCCCGTCCCTCCGACATATGCCACGTCGTGTGCGCCACAATCAGCAGCGGCACCGCCAAAGCGTTAAAAACGAGCAAAAACAGGTTCGAATGCGCCACGTAAGTAAAGGACAGCAAGAGCACGGGAACGGCCAGCGCCATGGATGGCTCCAGCCGAAGCTCCCGCTTCTCCCGAACAGCCCAGTAATAAAAAACATAAAATAATATCACAAACAGTGGAAACGAGACGCCCCACGTTTTTCCGTAAAACAAGTAATGATGGACGACTGCACAGCCGAGCGCGGCAAGCAGCAGCTTTCCTTCGCTCCGGACCGGAACGGATTCCGTCTTCATGAGCTTCCCGAGCCTCCTCTTAGCTTATTGCAGCAGGGCCGCCTCTTGCGTGCTCTGCCGGATTTGCCGGCTCCATCGGTTAGCCCATTGCCGCAATTCGTAAGGACTTGCTTGGTCTATAGGATCGATATCCCCCGCGAGGTCTCGTAAAATGTCTTCGTCGTCGACTTGCAGCAGGTCGAGCAGGTCCTTTCCGTGAATGCGCCCGTAGGCGAGCCGGGCCAGCGCGAAAACCGCTCTCCGCAATTCCTCGTCGGTATGCGCCGCGTTCACGGCCGCTTCGGCCTCCGACAGCAGTTGATCGCCCCAGGCGACCGTAAGCGGAAGCCGCTTTACCCCTCGAATTTGCTCTTGATCAGACCATGAAGGACAGTACATCCGAATTCCTCCTCGTAATTGAACTATTTTCCATTTCGCTATAATTTTGTCGAATTGCCCATCCACGTTTATTGTAACTTGAAAAACACGAATAAAAAGAGTAAATTTTGAAATGTAAATTTCATATTTTTCCGAACCCCCGGAGGTTGTCTTATGAAGCTGGCAAACCACTATATCCGCCTTCGCGAACAGTACCCGCATATCGCCGAGCAGCAGCCGCACCTTGTCCATCTCGACGAGCTGGCGGCCGCTCTCGGCTGCACGCATCGCAATGTCGTGCTGCTGCTCAAAAAAATGCAAAACGAAGCCTGGCTCGATTGGCTGCCGAAGCGCGGGCGCGGTCAAAAGTCCGCCCTGACGTTCTACAAACCTGCCGAGGATCTCATACTCTCGATCGCGCAAGACCTGGTCGAGCGCAAAGATTTGCGGGGCGCGCTTGAGCAGCTGAACGTCTCTTCGCCCGAAGGTTCGCTAAGGGACAGCTTCCACCGCTGGTTGGCCGGCTATTTCGGCTACAGCAGCGAAATGCAGGGCAGCAAGCGCTTCGATACGCTGCGGTTCCCGCTCACCCAGTCGCTGCTGTCGCTCGATCCCGCCACGACCAATTTCCGGACGGAAGCCCACCTCGTGCACCAGCTGTTCGATCCGCTTGTGCGCTACAACCGGCTGACCCAAACGATCGAGCCGCATATCGCTCACGCTTGGGAGGTGAACGAAGCGCGGACGGTCTGGACGTTTCATCTGCGCAAAGGCATCCAGTTCCATCACGGCAGGGAATTGACCGCAGACGACGTCAAGTACACGTTCGAGAGACTCAAGCGGCTGGCGACCGGCGCATTATACAGCTGGGTGCACCGGCAAATTGACAGCGTGGAAGCGGTGGACCCGATCACGGTCATCATCCGGCTGTCCGAGCCTTGCGAGCTGCTGCTTCAATATGCCGGCACGAACCGCGCCTCCATCGTCCCGGCCGAGCTATGCGAGGAACTGGGAGACCGGTTTGCGCTCGCTCCCGTCGGCACCGGCCCGTTCAAGCTGACGCATTTGGATGCGTCCATGTGCGTGCTCGACGCTTTTCCCGCTTATTTCCAAGGCCGGGCACACCTCGACCGCGTGGAGCTGTGGCATATTCCCGACATGCAGGTGCAGGGCAGCGAGCGGACGCTGGAAAGCTTTCAGATTATCCACAACTATCGTTTGCCTGACGAAGCTTCCGAAACGTGGCAGCAGGTGCAGCAGCCGGGGGCGACGTGCCGGTTCCTGACCTTCAACCTGCTGAAGCAGGGGCCGCTCAGCGACCCTGCGCTGCGGGGCGCGGTATGCGCCGCCTTGAACCGCCGCAAGCTGCTTGAGCGGATCGGCGGCGACGCCATCTATACGGCCGACAGCTTTATCGGCCACGGGCATGGAAGCACGGCGCCGGAAGCGGAGCCGCTTGCCCACGAGACCGGCCGGATTCGCGCGCTGCTCAAGCGCTCCGCCTATGACGGCCAGCGGCTGACGCTGTGCACGATCACGCACTATGAGCCGGATGCGCTGCATGTGCAGGCGCTGCTCCAGGAAGCCGGCTTTGCCGTGGAGATCAAGCTGCTGTCCGTGGAGGAGTTCAAGAGCGAGCAGCGGCTGCACGCCGATCTGCTGCTGTTCTCCATCATGCTCGACAACGATGCGGAGCTCCGGCTCGTCGACTTGTACAAAAGCATGCAGCGACATTTGGAGCCCGCGGTCAAAGCCAAGGTCTCCGCCCTGATGGAGGAGGCGCTGCGCGAGCCGTCGTCCTGCCGCCGTTCGGCTCTGCTGCAGGCGATTGAAGCGCATTTGACCGCCAAGCAAGTGCTTCACTTTTTATATTTCAAACGGCTGAAAACGATCTACCATGAATCCGTCAAGGGGATTTCGCTGGATGCGCTGGATTGGGTGCAGTTCAAAAACATCTGGTTTAAGCCGTGACTGACAGGCGCGTTTCGGGGCTTTGACGACGCGGGATTATAATCCGGGGCTTCTACGAATACAGTAGTAACACAACCTTAGGTTCGAAAGGGGACCCGAGCGACGTGAACAAGCCGAGCCATTTCGTGTATCGCAACACGAGATACGGATTTACCCTCCGTTTCCCGGCGTGGTGGAGGACGTACGCGGTCATCGACCGGCGGAGACAGAACAGTGATACGGAGTACGAGCTGCATTTCCGGTTCAGGTACAAAGGCAAAGTGTATGACGACGCGCTGGCCATTCTGGTGTTCCGCATGACGCGCCAGGAATGGGACCGTGAAGGCTACGGCGATTCGCCGCTCGTCTTCCTCGCAGAGCACGGCGGTCGCGTGTTCGCCTATATGACCCCGGAGGAGCTTCCGGAAGCCTTCTATGATCCGAAGACGAACGACTACGATTACAAAAGGTATGGGGCGGCCATCCGCTTGCTCAAGCGAATGGTCAATCAGGACGCTCCCTGCATCGCCGGTTCGATCCGCTTCCTTCCTCAGGCGAATACGGCTTGCTCGGTTCCTTACCGTGCCAAGCACGTTTGTACAGCCCGGACCGGGGCCCGGGGCAAGCGGCGCTGCCGGAACGCGAAAAGGCGCCCCGCCTCCCACCGCCATTGAACGATTCGCCGGCCGGCGCCTTCCTTCCGAGGTCCGGCCGGTTTTATTGCGGTCACAGCCGGGTAAGGGTTTCGTAAGGGGACGCCTTCGCTCTTGCCTCTGCGCAACTTTCCGACGAAGGCGTGCGTCCATTATGTTGCACACACCCTGCCCGGTTAACCGGACGAAAGGAAGTGACGACGATGGTTTGGCGTTTGCTGCTCTGCCTGCTGCTGCTCGTACTGCCTGCCTGCAATGCCAAAACGGACCCATGGAAGACGGGAAATACCGTTATCGATTGGGTGGATTTCGTCAAGCTGAACGGAAAGGAATATAACGGGGTCTATGAAGCGGTGGCCGCCTCCCCGGACGCCGTGACGGATGAGGTCGTCGGCACCGTGAAGTTCAGGGTCGAGGGAGCCGTCACCAACCCGAGCTATGTGACGAAGGACGGAGATGCGGCATTTTTACAGGAAGGGACGCGCCTTTATGCCGTCAAAGGGTACCCGGACCACTCGCTGATTGCCGCCAAGTCGGACAACGAAGTGGGCGGCTACAAGCTGTACAGCGCAAGAAACGCGGATGGCAAGCTTGCCCGCTCCTGGGGCTACAAGGATCTTCCGGCCGAGCGGGTGACGCGAATCGACGTGTATGTCTACTCCAAGCAAGCGGAAGCCTGGCAGCGGTTCCGTTCGCTCGAAAGAGCCGACACCGGGCTGTTCATGGAGTTGCTCGGACACGGGCAAAAGAAAGAAAATTACTGGCCTGCCGTGACCGGCGGAGACCCGAAAGAGTACCGCATCGTGTTTCAAACCGGCGAGCCGGTCGCGCATAAGCAGAGCTTGTTCCGCGACGACAACAACTATTACTTCCATCCGTGGGATACGGAGGTGCTGCCGGAGGAAATCGGCCGGTTTCTGACGCCGCGAATGCCGCAGTCGTGATGGCGCTCCTCTGCGGTTCCTGGGGCATTCCGCAGCTCCCAACCCAGAGCATCGGCCGTAAAAGGCGGCCCGCCTTCCCTAGGAGCGGTCCCGCTTTTTGCGGCCGTACGTTCTCACCCGGGAAAGCGTCGGCTCCTCCGGGGCGGGCGGGACCATAACGGATTTCGCGGCAGCGGTTTCCGGTGCATGCCATTCGCCTGCCGCGAACGCCTCGGGGACGCCCCCGACCGCTTCGTACGCGAAGCGGCTTTCCAGCCGGAGCTCCAGCTGCTCCACCCTTTCGATAAGCCGGGCGACCGTCAGATCCAGCCGGGCCGTTTCGAGCCTGAGCCGCTCCAGTTCCAGCTTCGGCTCCGTTTCGCTCTCCGGCTCCGCACGCCCGTCGCTTCCCGATCCGTTTCCCTCGGGGCTATGCGTCAATGCTTCAAGCTCCTGCGGCGACAACAAGCTTTTCAGGTCCTTTCCTGCCATTTCACTTCCGCCTCCTTGGATTTAGCTTAACGCGATTATACCTTTGGACGTGACGTGCCAAACGAAAGTTACATCCAAACTTTGCATTATTGTAAATGACTAAAAGCGACATGTCCGGACATCAAAACGACACCTGCCGTAAAGCTGCGAAAAGGGCGACTGCGTCCTTCGACGCCGTTCGCCCTTTATTTCGTTGTCTTCATGGCGGATTCTTGGACCCCGTCAAATGCCGGCCCGCCTCGCGCAGCCTTCATTTCGGATTTTGTACTTTCGTACACAAAAACGGGGCACAGCTCCATCTGTCTACGCCCCAGGTGTGGCAATTCCATGAAATTGCTGGTAAATATTATGTTTAATCTTATCATCCCATTCTTATTATAGCAATTCAAATATTTGGAGACTTTCGCCCCATTTTTTCCACTTGTAAAAAAACGGGACCTGCAAAAAAAAGGAATTGTGTTGATTTTTGACGAATGTTAACTTTCAGCCTAAAAAAGTGGAGGGAGTCTCATTCATGAACGATTTGCTCGCATCGCCATTCGTCCCGGAGCAATTGAAAACCAAAGCGGATGGGACTTTTTCACGAATGCTTGTCGATCTGGCGCTGAAAAGCTTCGCCAGCCCCCACACCGGCTCCCTCCTGCTCGATCAGGACTGCAACATGCTGATGGCCGGCGAATCGCTCGGCACGAAGCTCGGTTACAGGACGGAAGAACTGGAGCGGATGAATCTTCAGACCTTAGTGCATCCCGGGGAGCTTCTCCTGTGCATGCATCATATGAGCCAGCTCGTATCGGGCCAGCTCTCCCGCTACGAAACCGAGATGCGCTGGCTCAGCGCGGACGGACAAACCTTATGGATGAGCGTTTATGCAGTCGAACTTAAGGACAGCAGCGGCGGACCAGCTTACATATACATGCAAACCCAGGATATCACCGCACAAAAAGATGCCGAAAACGCGCTTCAGGAATCGCTCATCCGCATGACCTCCCTGCTCGAAACGTTTGCCGACGCTTACATTATGCTGAACCGAAGCGGAGAGCTCGTCTATGTGAACCGGAACGCCGAGCAGCTTCTGCAGCTCAGGCGGGAGGATATGCTCGGTCGCGGCATTCGGGGCACGGTGCCGGAATGGCTTGGCACAGGCTTTTACAAAGCTTGCTGGAGGGCGATCGAAGAAGCGGTTCCCGTCTTTTATCAGGATTATTATCCATTGGTCAAAAAGTGGCTGGAAGTCAGCTGCTATCCTGGCAAGCCCGGCTTGTCCGTCTTTATCCGGGATATTACCCGGCACAAGGAGCAGGAAGAAACGCTCCGCGCGACCAAGCAGCAGCTTGATTCCATGATTGAGCATGCTGCGGACACCATTGCGATTCTCGACGCAGACCTTCGGCTGATCAAGGTGAACAAAGCGTTCATCGACTTGTTCGGCTATAACGAAGCGGAGCTGATCGGCGAGCGTCCGCCGAACATACCGGAGGAGCTGTGGATCGAGTCGGAGCTGCTGTTCCGCAAAGCGCTGCAGGGCAAGCAAATCTCCAGCTTCGAGACGAAGCGCAAGCGCAAGGACGGCACGCCGCTCGATATGAGCCTCACGATCTCGCCCGTTGTCGGCAAGGATCAGGACATTACCGGGATCTGTATTATCGGGCGGGATATCAGCGAGAGCAAAGCTACCGAGGAACTGCTGCGCAACTCCGAGAAGCTGTCGGTCGCCGGGCAGCTCGCCGCCGGTATTGCCCATGAAATCCGCAACCCGCTGACCTCGCTGAAAGGTTTTACGCAGTTTATGAAGAGCGCCGGGCATTACAAGGAACATTACTTGGACATCATGTCGTCGGAGCTGACGCGCATCGAGCACATTATCAGCGAAATGCTGCTGCTGGCCAAGCCAAGAGCGGCCATCTTTCATTATAAGCGAATTGGCCCCATTCTCGCCGACGTCCTCTCCCTCCTGGAAGCGCAAGCGAATCTGAACAGCGTCAGTTTCAAGACGCGGATCAAAACGGACCTGCCGGCGGTTCGCTGTGAAGAAAATCAATTGAAGCAGCTATTCATCAATATCGTCAAAAACGCCATCGAAGCAATGCCGCTGGGCGGAACCGTGGAGATTGTGGCGGCCCTGGCCGAGCCGGGCATGCTGGCGATCACCTTCCGGGACGAGGGCGACGGCATTCCCGCCGAGCTGCTCCAGCGGATCAGCGAACCCTTCTACACGACGAAAGAAAACGGCTCGGGCCTCGGTCTGATGGTGAGCCAAAAAATCGTCACCGAGCACAAAGGCCGCATGGCCATCGCAAGCGAAGCCGGCGTGGGCACGACCGTGACGGTAACGTTACCGGTTTAAAGCACGTAAGTACCTGACACAAGCAAAGGCTCCCTTATCCATCCGAAGATAAGGGAGCCTTTTTGTGCGCGCGAACGTTCGCTGTGCTCATCTCAAAACCTTGTATCTCGCTTCCGTTTCTCCATCGATAATCCGACCGGTCGTCACAAAGCCGACACGCTCGTACAGCTTTCCGGCCGCCTCATTGTCCGGCTTATAGCTGATGACGATCTCGGGGCTGCAATCCTCCTGACGCTTGATCAGCTCCAGGCCCAGCCGGATCGCAGCCTCGCCATAGCCCCGGCCTTGATACCTTTTGTCGATCATCAGCCGTACGATCCAGTACAGCCCGTCATCCGGGTCTTTGCCGTACATGAAAAAGCCGACCATCGTGTCTTCGTAATAAATGGAAAGCGGCGTGTACGATTCATCGTAGGCGGCTTGAATGATCGAATACCAGTTGGGAGCCACCATTTTCCGCTGCTCCTCCTGCACTTCCAGCTTCACGCAATCTTCCCAATTATCCTCATGAATGGCTTCGAATCTTATCGTCGGTGCGTTCCTCAAAGCGGTTCCTCCTCGCGTTAGCGTTAGTCTATAGCCCCATCATACGGGAAGCACCGCCGGAAGCGTAGGGAAGATTCGACTATAAGCGTTTTTTCAGCTTTACGGCCTATATTCCCAATTTATTGTAATATTTGGCTCGCATGTTACATTGCTGCTTTTGTCTTTCAAATTGTTCGGCATAACGGTCCATGTTGCTTTCAACCAGCCCGCCCGGGCGGAAGGAATCTTGCTCCCTTTCGTCGGACCCGGGGATGGCTATCGGGGCGGATCGGCGTATTCCCCTCGACTCTTCGTCCGATGCGATCCGGTCCAGCCGCTGCCTTTCTAACGCTTCGGCGCACATTTGTTTCAAAAGCAAGGGCAGATTCCCCACTTTTTGCTTGGCCTGCTTTAACTTATGCTCGTCCGTCCAATTCGCATAGACGAAGGTGGACAAATTCGAGAGTTCACTATCCATCTCCTGCTTGTACTCGCTGTCAAGATCGGTATTCCCATCCAACCAACGAACTGCTTCCAAAAGCCGCGCTTGCAGCTTGTTCATGAGAAGAAGCGGGATATTCTCGTGCCCGTGCCGCTCGCCCAATCCGTACTCGCTTCGAAAAGGATTTTCCGTTCCCTGGATATTAATGTACTCCTCCATATTGGACCATGCTTCCAAATTGTCCTGATCGTCGATCCATTCCATTAATTCGCCGGCATTGTCCGTTTTCGTCCCCTGCTGCATATGAAAAGCATGACCGAGCTCGTGGGTTAACGTCGAGAACGCGGGAGCAATCAGCTCCTTTCCCGCAGTATCGACTAGCCGATTCCCATAGTAAAAAGAGGATTCCTTTACATCGGACGGCATCGTCACCTTCACGTCGGTGCCTTCCCCAAAAGCGTAATACTGCTCCGGCCGCCCTTGCAAAATCAGCACCACACCCAACTGATCCGGCCTTTCCCTCCGCATGTCGTTCAGAGCGGAAATTCGTTCCTGCTTGGTCAAGCCGTCAAGTCTGATCTCCTTGTACTTGTCCCTGTCTTTCGGCTGTCCAGACAGCCTCTTCAGCTTGGCATGTTCCTTATTATCGCCTACTGGCGAGGCGGCAGCAGTCACTCCGACGTCCTTGGCGACGGAAAAAGGGGAAAGTTCAATTTTTTTATCCGATTCGTTGATTCGTTCCATCAGCCCCCGGCCGAAATGGCTTTCCAGTATTCGCGAGAATTCCGTCAGCATCTGCATCTTGAAGTCTCCGTGCCCTTCCTTCTCCACGATTCGGATGCTTCCGCTGCCTTGGATCAGCTTGTCCCACATCTCGCGTACCTTCCGCTGGCTATCTTCGTCCAGCTGCTCAAATCCGGCAATGGGGAGATCACCGTCTTCGGCTGTAGGGTTACCACCCGTCACCGATTGCTTAACCAAAGCTTGCCGTTCGTCATGAAGCAGATCCATGAGCGTTCTCATATGGGGAGCTTCCGGGTCTTCTTGGAGATCGTCCGAGTGCCGATGGACAAACCAGTGGAAGCAGGACCGTTCAATTTCGGAGAGCACGTTGATTTTAGTAGAAAGAGGGGCGTCCTCCGCTAATTTGTTATACTCGGCAATGCGCTCTGTAAAGTCGTCGTCCAATCGGATGATCATGGGGGAAAGGTTGATTTTGCATTGGACCGGCGGATGGGCATGGGTATGCCGGGAGCCGGTCAAATAACGGATCGTCGCCTGATTTCCGAAACGCTGCTGCATTCGCGCAACGAAGGCAGCAGCGGAAGCAAGCTGCCTAGCCGCGTTAGAGCTGGCCCGGCGCTGCGCAGAAAGAGGCTCCGGCGGAGGGGAAAGCCGCTCCGGTTTTTCAAGACCAGACATTGGTTTCCGAACATAGCTTCCTGTGCTTTTCATCGAAATCACCGCTTCTTCAAGCTTTGTTGTCCACATTGTACCATATTTACCCATTCAAAAGGGGTAACCTGTACCTCCCCCTCAACTTGTGCTATGATAAACTTCGTGATTTCTCAGGGAGAGGCGGACTAGAGGCGTGGCCAAGCTATATTTTCGTTACGGAACGATGAACAGCGGCAAGTCGATCGAAGTACTGCGCGTCGCACACAATTACGAGGAGCAAGGAAAGAAAGTGCTGCTCTTCACCCCTGCGGTGGACAACCGGGACGGGGTCGGCATCGTCGCTTCCCGCATCGGGATGCAGAAGGACGGCATCGTCATTGACGACAGCCTCGACATGGTCGGAATGGCGGCGACCGAGCGGCCGAACTGCATTCTGATCGACGAAGCGCAGTTTCTGAACAAGCAGCAGGTGCTGCAGCTTACGGAAATCGCGGATACGCTCGGCATTCCCGTCATTGCGTACGGGCTGCGGGCGGATTTTCTCGGCCAGCTGTTCGAGGGCAGCTATCATCTGTTTGCGCTGGCGGACAAAATCGAGGAAATCAAGACGGTCTGCTGGTACTGCGACCGCAAAGCGACGATGAATATGCGTCTTGCCGACGGCAAGCCGGTATTTGAGGGCGCGCAGATTCAAATCGGCGGCAACGAAAGCTATTTGCCGGTATGCCGCAAATGCTACTCCATGCAAAAGAACAACCAAACGCAACCCCATTCATGAATACAAAAACGGAGCGAAGCGCCTCGGCGCCTTGCTCCGTTTTGCGTTTTAGACGGGCAGTGCCCAGTTGCCGGCGCGGAATACCGGCTCCCGTACGCCGTCCTGCGTAATCCCGTCGATGTTCATGTCGGCCGAGCCGATCATGAAATCGACATGCACAAGGCTGCTGTTCGCCCCGTGCCGGGACAGCTCCTCTTCCTTCATTTCCGTGCCGCCGTCCAGGTTGACCGGATACGCTTGTCCGAGGGCGAGATGGCTTGATGCGTTCTCGTCAAACAGCGTGTTGTAAAAGATCAGATTCGTATTGGAGATCGGTGATTCGTGCGGAACCAACGCGACTTCGCCCAGCTTGCGCGCTCCCTCGTCCGTGTCGAGCAGCCGCTTCAGCATCTCGTAGCCTTTGTCCGCAGAGAAATCGACGACTTTGCCGTCCTTGAACGTCAGGCTGAACCCGTCGATAAGCTGGCCTCCGTGATTAAGCGGCTTCGTGCTGCGGACGACACCGTTGACGCCGTCGTGCCTAGGCATCGTGAACACTTCCTCCGTCGGCAGGTTCGGATTGAAGAAAATGCCCTTGGCATTCTCTTTCGCGCCGCCGAGCCAGAGGTGCTTCTCCGGCAAGTCCACGGTCAGGCTCGTGCCCGACGCTTCGTAGACAAGCTGCTTGTACCGCTTCTCGTTCAAGTAGCTCACGGTCCGGGCCAAGCGGGCATTATGCTCCTTCCAAGCCTCGACCGGATCGTCCGCGTTCACGCGGGTCGCTTCGAAAATACGCTCCCACAGTGCATCGAGAGCGGCCTCCGGCGAAAGATCGGGAAATATTTTCAATGCCCATTCCGGCGTTGCGTAGGCCATCAGCGTCCAGGACGCGCGGTGCGCCATCAGTTGGCTGCGATACCCTTTCAAAGCGGTAGAGGCCGTTTTGTTCGCCGTGGAGACCCGCTCCGGGTCGACGTCCTTGAGCAGGTCGGGATTCGGCCCGTAAAATTGAATGAAGGCCGCATCGTTCTCCGCCAGCTCCTGCAAGCCTTGCGCCTTCCACATCGGATACTCGTGAAACGCTTCCATCGGCGCCATCTTGTATTTGATCCGCGTCAGTTCCTCGTCGTTCCACTCGACCATGACGTTCTTCGCGCCAGCCTCATAAGCTTTGACGGCGACAAGCCGGACCAGCTCCGCGGCGACGACCGGGGCCATGACGACAACCGTTTGTCCCTGTTGTACATTGGCGCCTACCCGAACGGCCAGCGTTGCATATTTTTCCAGCTTTTGGGCAAATGTGCTCATTAAAATTCCTCCAAAAATGAAAGGTTGTCCTACGTTCCCAGTATAACGGTTTACGCCGCATTTTACCAAAAAAACCAGCCGCGAACGGCTGGCCAGAGTGTTGAGAAAGTGGGCTTTTACGAAAATAGAGATGCAAACGGAGGTGGGGTATCCACTGGAGAAGCGATAGCGGCCGCCTTTGTCTTCGGGAAATGTCCGCTACTAAGCGGCTTCTAATCAAATTTCCCGATGACCCGGGGTCCCCGCAAAGTACTCGGACTAAGCTTCTATGATTCAACTTCACTTTGCGGGGTAGGGCAGCGGTCGGAAGTGGATACCCCCCCTCGTAACCTGTATTACCTCGATTGCCCACTTTCTCAACAACCTCACTAGCCGTGAACGGCTGGCTGCGAATTCCCGTTATTTTTTTGTTTTGGACTCCGCCACTTCCGAGTCTCGGTTGTTGCCGGGCTGGGACTTTTTGCCGTTGTTGTTGGCATTGTCTCGGGACATTGGGACGCCTCCTTCCGGGATTTGGGATCGCCCGTAGTGTGTCCGATCCGCCTTGCAGCCATACATGAAACCGTACGCTATGCCCACTCCGCCAACAAGCGGTCAATTAACCGTATGAGATCGGCGGCCCGGTTCGGCGCCTTCGCCGCCCCGTTCAGCAGATCGAGCAGCGCGATTAGATCGGCCAGCTTGGACTTCAGCTCCCACCGTTCGGGCAGCACCCCGCCCGCCTGCACGTAGCCGCGGATAAAATGACGCTCGAACTCGGAGCCCGGCGGTTCATAGCGCAGCATATTGCCGATGTCCACCAGCGGCGGACCGGCAAAGGCAAATTCCCAGTCCAGCACAGCCGTTACCTCGTACCCTCCGGAACCGTCCGGCGCCAGCAGCACGTTCCGACCGTTAAAGTCGGAGTGGATCAAGGAATATACCTCCGGCTGCTCCTCCAACAGTCCGGCATGGCGCCTGCACAACGCCCATAGCGTTTCGGTCCGGCGGGGACCGAGCAGACGGCCGGCCTCGCCGTGCATCAAGCTCTGCTCCGCGAAGCCGGTGAACATCGCCTCGTCCAGCCGCATCGGCGTGCGGATCTCCAGCTCCGGGCCGAGGAGACCGGCCTCCGGAAACGGAAAAGCATGCACGCGTGCCAGCGTTCTGCCGAGCACCGCCGCCGCACAAGCGAGCTCTTCTTGAGAGGCGGTCGGCCGCAGGGACGACAGCAGCTCCCCAGCATGCCATTCAAGCAATGCCCAAGGTCGCGGAAAGCGGGTAGACGAGGCATCTGTGAAAAGGAAGGCCGGGACCGGAACGGCGGACCGGACCAGCCGGGCAATGGCCTCCTCCTTGCGAAGAATGTCCGCGTCGCCCCGATAAATGCGAAGCACATAGGGCCGCTCCTCCCCGCGCATGCGTATTTTATAATTCGAATTGCTCAACCCTGTTCCGAGCGAATGCGCGAACTCGACGGACCTTCCGGGGAACGCCGGCTCCAACAGCCCGTTCAGCTCCGCCAGACTTAAGCGCACGAACGGCTCTCCCCGCTCCCAACCGGCTTTCTCCCACCATCCGTCCTCTCCCGGTGCAGCGTTCTGCCGCGAATCCTTCATACCGCCACGGCTCCTCTCCCCGTTAATGCTCCAACGCAGACCGGCTCGGCTGCCTTAAGCTCCCGCCAGCTTCTTGAGCTCCTCGGCTTCGTTCGGATCTTTGGCGACCAGCTTGTCCACCCACGCTTGATCCGTCTTGCCCTGCTTCTGCAGCGCCGCCACATACCAGCGCGCGATATACCGCTGCACCGAGGAATCCAGGTTGTCCGATAAGGCCGGGCGCAGGATGTCCGCCGCTTCGGCATACTTGCCTTGGTCGTAGGATATTCTTCCCAATACCAAGAGCATCGGTTTCGAGATCTCAAATGGAGGCACGCTGATCGAAGACGGAATCGATTTCAGCGATTCCCGCTTTTCCTGCACGTGCTGATAAATGCCGACGGCTTTTTGATAATACGCGTCTCGTTCCGCCGGCTTCTTCCCCTCTCCCGCAGCGTACCCCAGCTCGTACGTAAGCACCATCGCCCGTTCGTACCACATCATATCCCACGGATATTTCGAGATCGACTCGCTCGCGATCGCCAGTGCCTGCTGGGCATTATCCTGAACCGCCCATTGATACCGGTTCTCGTGGATGCCATGCGCATAAGGCTCGTTGTCCATATACCGGGCGGCAAGCTGCTGGGCCTCCTGCAAATACTGCTTGTCCTTCGTCTGGTTGTACACGTCGTTCAGGATCCGAATCTTCAGCAGCGCGTAATCCGCATTGGTCGAATGAAGCTCCATGGCGTTATCGATGAAGCCGACAAACTTTTCCAGTTGGACGGATTCCTGCGAAAGCTCGTTGTACGCCTTGCCCGCTTCGGTGTTCGCTTTCAGCAGTCGAATTGATACGACGAGCATGCACAAGCTGAGCAGCAGGACGAACCCCGGGTAAATCCATTTCGCTTTTCCCGATGTGATCGGCAGCTCTTGATCCTTGGTCCCCGGCAGAGCAGCGCCCGCCAGCAGTCCTCCCAGGCCTATAAAGACAAGAGCGGACAAATAGCCGTAGCTTAAATCGAAGTCCATGAAGCTGTGGGCAAGGATGGCAACCAGCACGATGAAATAAACGAAATGCCGCCTTCCGTCCTCCGTCTCGTGATGCTGGATCACATGACGCACGTAAAAGTACACGATACAGCCGATAAAAGTAAACAGCAGCAGCGCGCCGCCCCAGCCGATATCCGTCAAGGTCTGGAACAAAAAGTTATGCGCCTGGTTCGAGGCATAGCCGTAGCTTTGGTGCGATTGATACAGCGCGGCCCATGCCCCGCCGCCTTTCCCGAACAACGGCGCTTCGTTTACGATTTGCATCGCATCCTTGTAAAAATACCCCCGCTCCTGCACGCTGTGCTGCTGGAAGTTGATGCTTGCAATCCGCTGCTGCAGATTTTCGGGCAGCAGGTTCAGCACCCACTGGCTGTTCAGCACGACCGCGATGCCGATGCCGCCGACCAGCAGGATCACCAGCGGGAACCAGAGCCGGGCATAGCGGAGCTTGAATTTTTCCTCCAGCTTCCGGACCGCCGGAGGCACGTATTTGTGAATGACCGCCGACAGCAGCGCCACCACCATCGATCCGGCCGCCAATTGCAGCCAAGCCTGCGCGGACAGCGCTGCGTTCGAGGTCTTGAACAATTCCGCTCCGATCCGCGTACTCGGCCCGGACAGGATGAAGGCAGCGGCAGCCGCGATGCCCAGATTGAGGATCATGACGATTTGCCCGGACAAGCGGATGAAAGGCAGCAAAGCGAGCAGCACGACCGGCAGCAGCACGAGACCGCCTCGGGATAAAGTCAAGATGAGAGACAGCAGAGCCGGCGCCAAAATTAAGGCGTTTCCTGCGGCCGCGGCCCATTTGGAGGAAGAGGCGATCATATACAGCGCGCCCAAGATGATGGCAATCAGATAGGCGGCATAAGAGTTGGCGTAAGTAAAAGAAGACGTTAGGCGCATGCCGTTGCTGTCGGCTATGATGACGCCATGGGCTTGGATATTGCCATACCAGACCAGCAGCCCGTAGATGACGAGCGCGTACCCCGAATACAGAATGCCGTACTGAACGAGGGCCGCCCCTTTTTTGTTCCGGGCCAGCACCCAGCTGATGACAAAAAACGCCGCATACATGAGCTCGGCGTACAATCCTTGCAGGGCCAAGTACATGGACGCCGGGCGGGTCAACACGGGAATGAGATAAGCGAGCGGAATGAGCCATACCGCCAGCAGCAGCAGCATGTCCCGCTTGCCGGTCGCTTTAAACGAAGTCATTAAAAACAGCGAAGTCAGGAACAAAGCGATGTAAACAAAAATATAGGAGCTGTACAGCGGGAAGTTGTAGAAGATGTTGTTCCCCGGCTTGGCTTCGTAGGAGAACATCAGAAACAATCCCTGATGAAACGGGGCGATGAACAGAAACAACAGGACGAATCCGAGCACCAAATAGAAAAGCAGCGACCCCTTTTCCTGCTCCCGGCTTTCCAGCCACTGCTTTCTTGAAACATAAGGCGTATTCATTACGACTATTCAACTCCGTCTGTATGATGGGAAAAGGCGGCAAATGCCCATTCTCCCCCATTCATTAGACGCGCCAAATCTGGATAATGTTTCTATACCAACTCCGCATTTCATCATTTTCCCGGACAGCGCATAGGTTGAACTAGAACAAGTATGCAAGCGAAAGGGGCGTGAGCCATGAAAACCCGGGAACACGGGTTCAAGCTCGGAGTGCTCGTTTATCTGCTCGCTTGGTTCGTCGGAAGCTTCTGGATGACAGGCGCCATCCGCAGCGGCAGCGTCACGCATTGGCTTGGGGTCAAGCTTCTTCCCCCCGTTACGGAGTACGCTTACTATGCGCTTGCCGGAGCGATCGGAGGCACCATGTACGCCATGCGCTTGTTCTTCGAATATTACGACAGCATGACCCCGCGCTGGTATTGGTGGTACCTGCTTCGTCCAATCAAGTGCGCCGGGGCGGCCATGATGACGATCGTTCTGTTCAAAAGCGGCATTATGCTGCTCCAGACCGGCGACTCGATGGAAGCGAAGATCGGCATCGCATTTCTCGTCGGATTCGGCTTCGGCAAGCTGATGGATAAGCTGCGGACGCTGACGGAGGCGCTGTTCAACGGCCATAGCAACGGCGGCAAATCGGGGGACGACTCGCCCAAATGAGCTTCTTCAGGGTGCCAAGGGCAGCGAAGCGTGAATATTCTAGCATATCATGACCCGGAAGGAGGTGCCTGAGCAGATGGATAGCCAATCTCCGATCGAATCGCTGCGAACTCAACTGCCTTCGAGAACGGTGGAGAACAAAATTTACATCGGGGAATTCACTTACGGTCATCCGGATATCCGGTCTTGGGGCGAGAGCAGCATTCTGATCATCGGCAAGTTTTGCTCCATTGCGGACAAAGTGACGATTTTTCTCGGCGGAGAGCACCGGCCCGATTGGGTAACGACGTATCCGTTCAACTCCTTGATGCCCAAGTACTCCTTCATTACGGGGCATCCGAAAACCAAAGGAAACGTAACCATCGGGCATGACGTCTGGCTCGCCTCGGGGGCGACAATTTTGTCGGGGGTTACGGTCGGGCATGGAGCAGTTGTTGGAGCGGGCGCCGTCGTCAGCAAGAACGTTCCTCCGTACGCTATCGTGGCGGGAAACCCGGCTAAAGTCATCAAGTACCGGTTTCCCGAAGCGACGATTCAGCGCTTGCTTCGCATCGAATGGTGGAGCTGGCCGCTGGACAAAATCGAACGGGCCGTCCCCTTGCTGCTGTCGGGCGACATGGATGCTTTTCTCCGCTATTGCGATACGGCCGACTAGCCGCTGGTGAATCAGATCCCGGCCAGCTTGAGCACATTCAGCAGCTTGTCGGTATCGACGACGATATTGTCCGCGCCTACGGCGGGCTTGGGCGGGTATTCGATGTCGCACACGACCTCGTAATAATCGACGCCGGCATGGCGGCATATTTTCCAAAAATAGTTGTCCACGACCGTACGCGGCGACAGCTCGATAAGCTTCGCTCCGGGAGGACAGAAGGTGATGTTGATATTGCTGCTGCCGAACGGAGCGACAACCACGCTGGCGGAGGAGTAGATCGCGATCTTATCCTGCATGGTCAGCGGCGTCGGAACGATCTTCGTAAATCCTTTCCCGCTCAGGACGCTCATCACTTCATCCTCGTTGATGACAAACCTCGCCGCAGCGTCCTGCCGGCTGACATAGATCCGTTCATAGCCGCCGGCTTGCCCGGCGGCTCGCCCTTCTCCCAGCCGCTGGCGCAGAAACTGGTATGCCCATCTCGGACTTTTTCCTACCATTAAGGGAACTGCAGGCACGACCAGCTTGCTGGCCACCAAGTGAAAATCGCTTCGGTCGACCTGAATCAGCTTATGCATCGGAAAGCCGAGCATGCTGAGAGACTCGTACTGAAACGGATGATGCAGCATGCCGATCAAGTATTTGTCGATCGGAATGCCGCTTTGCTCAAGCAAATGAAGGCGCGGCAGGATATCGTAGAACCAATGACCGTACACGGCTTGGGTAAAAATGCCTTTCTCGGGCATATTCCATCCCCAGATCAACGTGGCTACCGTTTCCGCTAAGTGTACCGGAGGCGGCAGCAACCTTCCGTCATGCTCCGGGCAATACAGCTCCACATCGAGCAGCCGCTTGTTGTTCGGGGTGACCACGTAGCCGTTCCCGGTCATGACGCGTCCGTTCGGGACGACGGCGACGAAGGCCGGATCGAAATGACACTCGCTTCCCCAGCGCGGAGGATCGAATCCGCCAGGAGCCTCAAGATGAAGCGTCTCCCCGGGATAGATCGGCTTGTAAAATTCCGGCACGAGGCTTCGGTCAAAGGCTGTGCAGTCCATCACCCAATCGATGGTTTTGTTGTAGACTTGATCGGGGATTGCGTACATCTTTTTTCTCGCCTCCCATTCTTCGTTATCATGCGGATGCCGACTCGTTAGACTCCGCCGGTATAGTGCGCGATAAGCTCATCCTGACGGTCCAGCACCGCACGGAATGCCGGAGGGCACCCCTTCGGGAACAGGACGCCGAGGCCGTTGGAGTGAGGGAACTGGAGATGCGGATGTTCGCCGATGAGCTTCTCCCACAAACGGTACACACCGAAATCGCCCAGCCGGACAACAATATCGTGAAACAAAACGATACCGTTCTCCGCCAGCTTCGGGTACCACGTCGCATAATCGTGCAGTACCGCATCATACGTATGGTAGCCGTCAATGTGCAGCAGATCGACCGAACCGTCGGGAAACCCGGCCAGGGCCTGGTCGAAATTGCAGCGAACCAGATAGCCGATGCCCGGAAATTCCCGGAGCGTCACGGATTGCACGGCCTCATAGATATGATCGCCGCCATAATAGCCGGTATGCGGATCGCCTTGCCACGTATCGACGGCGAAGCAGCGGGCAGGCAAATTCCCGTCCTTGACCGCCTGGCAAAAGCTGAAGAAGGAAGTGCCGTAAAACGTGCCCAGTTCCGCAATAAGACGCGGCTTGGCAAAGCGCACAAGATCGTAAGCGAAACGGCGGTGGCCGGACCATGCGCCGTTCGTCATATAGGTTAACGGCAGCTCGGGGGCGTGATCCGCGGCAAACCGTACAGGATGATATTTCCAATCCATCGAATAAACCACCGCCTTGAGGAAAATCCCGATACAACCTGCGGGTATGTCTTATTCTATGTCCAACTCATCCGGCCGGGATGGGCAGGTAAATAAGGGGAAAGACACATTTTGAACCGATTTCCCTTTCATTGACTTGAAACGGACCGTATCATACAATGGGAGTGCATGACCGAACCGGCCAGAGCCTGGAAGCGGCCATGCTTTTTTTATTGGGGAATGAGTTCCAGGGATGAGAGGTGTGCTGATGGAAACCGCAAGAGAAGCGATCCTGTCCATTCGCGGCTTGCGAATGATGTATGGAGACCGCTACGTGCTCAGAGGAATCGATCTTGACGTGTATCCGGGACAAATCATCGGATATATCGGGCCGAACGGCGCGGGCAAAAGCACCACGATCAAAACGATGCTCGGCCTCGTGGAGGGCTACACCGGAGAAATCCGTATTTTCGGCAAGGACATCTCGGACGGCAGTGTGGACTATAAGCAGCGGATCGGGTATGTGCCCGAAACGGCCGAAGTGTACGACGCCCTGACGGCGAAAGAATATTTAACCTTTATCGGCAATCTGTACGGACTGGAGGACGAGCAGGCGGAATGGAAAGCCAAACGGCTGATCGACCTGTTCGGGCTGGAGGACGCGTATAACGCGCGGATCGTTTCGTATTCCAAAGGCATGCGCCAAAAGGTGCTGCTCATCTCCAGCCTGCTGCACAACCCGGACATTTTGTTTTTGGACGAGCCCTTGAGCGGCCTGGATGCCAACAGCGTCATGGTGGTGAAAGAAATTTTGGCGCAGCTGGCCGCAAAGGGCAAGACGATCTTCTATTCCTCGCACATCATGGATGTGGTCGAAAAGATCAGCAACCGCATCGTGCTGCTGGACGGCGGCGAAATCGTGGCGGACGGAAGCTTCGACGAGTTGAGGACACAAAGCCGGGAAGGATCACTCGAAGAGATTTTCAACCGGCTGACGGGCTTCCATGAGCATAAAGAGATCGCGGAACGATTCGTCTCCGTCGTGCAAGAGGTGTAGGCGATGAAGGAATTCGTATCGCTTAAGGTGCTGGACCGGTTCAGCACCCTGTTCGAGAGGCTGGGCGTCGATTACCCGTTGATGCGCAAAATTTTGCAGATCAAGCTAACGATCGACGGACGCCGGATGCCTACCATTTTCAATCAGTCCGCCAAAAAGAACGGGCAGGAGACGGGCGATCAGAACAATTTCGTGAAGTCTCTTGGCTTGTATGCCTTGATGGGGCTGATTATGGTCCCCTTCGTCGTAATGGGCGACAACTATATGTTCCAGATGAGCTTTGTGTTCGGCCTGCTGATGTTCCTGGTCATGACTTCTTTGATTTCCGACTTTTCTACCGTTCTGCTCGATATCCGGGACCGGAACATTATCGCCTCGAAGCCGGTCAACCGGCGGACGATCGGCATGGCGAAGACGCTGCATATTTTACTTTATTTGTTCTTTCTGACCGGGGCGCTCTGTGCTGCGCCGATGATTGCGGCAATCGTCAAGCATGGCGTTTTGTTTTTTTTGCTGTTTGTGGTCGAAATCGTGCTGACGGACGTGCTGATCGTCGTTGTGACGGCCTTTTTGTATATGCTGATTCTGAAGTTTTTCGACGGGGAAAAGCTGAAGGACATGATCAACAATGTGCAGATCATCCTGTCCATCGCGATTACCGTCGGCTATCAATTCATCGGAAGGTCGTTCGACCTCATGCAGCTTCAGGTCGTATTCGAGCCGAAATGGTGGCAGGCGTTGATTCCTCCCCTGTGGTACGGGGCAACGTTCGAATGGCTGCTGCGCGGTCAGGCGACCCCGCATTTCATCGTCTTTACGCTGCTGGCGTTCGTCACGCCGATCGTTTCGATTCTGCTCTACACGAACCTGGTGCCCTTCTTCGAGCGCAGCTTGCAGAAGCTGGCGAACGAAAGCGCGAAAAAAGGCAGGGAGCACAGCCGGTGGCTGAATGCGGTTTCCAGGTTCGTTTGCTCCGGCCGGGAAGAGCGCACCTTTTTCCGGTTCGGCTCGCTGATGATGGGCAACGAAAGGGAGTTCAAGCTCAAGGTATATCCTTCGTTAGGGTTCTCGATCGTGTTTCCGTTCATTTTCTTTTTCAACGTACTGCGGGCCCAGCCCTTCAGCGAGATCGCAGCGAGCAAATGGTATCTGAACATTTATTTCTGCGCGCTGCTCATTCCGACCGTCATCATGATGCTGCGGTACTCCGGCAAGCACAAGGGCTCGTGGCTCTACAAAACGATGCCGCTGCCAAGTCCGGCGCCTATTTTCCGGGGGACGATCAAAGCGTTCCTCGTCCGGCTGTTTATGCCCGTGTACCTGATCGAGAGCGCTATTTTTATCGCGCTGTTCGGGGTGCGCATCGTTCCGGATTTAATCGTCGTCGCTCTGAGCGTGCTGCTGTACACGGTATTTTGCTTCCTTACCTTCCGCAAGGCGCTGCCGTTCTCGGAGTCCTTCGAGGCGGTGAAGCAGAATGACGGCCTCGTTGTCTTGCTGCTTCTGCTGCTTCTCGCTCTGTTCGCGGGCGTTCATCTGGCCAGCACGTTCGTCACCGGCGGGGTCTACGCGTATATGGCGCTGCTGGTCGTGCTGAATGCCGTGGTCTGGCGGAAAGGGTTCGCCATCTCGTGGGATGCCTTACGGGACAAAGGATGAGCACGAGCCGGACTTCGGGCATGAAAAGAACCTCCGTTTCCACGATATCGGTGGATTCGGAGGCTCTTTTGCTGACGCCGACGCCTGCCCTTTGCGTGGAAGCGGTGCGATTACCGGGAGTGCCGAAAAATTAGAGGAACTGCGATGCGCTATCGCAGCCAATCAGCCGTTTGCTCGGACCATAGAGGATGTGAGGTGCGCTAATCACGTCCCCCGAGGCAGCATGAACATTTTTCGACACGATTAAGTCACTTTTTGTTCCGCTATGCTTCGATGACGGGGCCAAAAGCGCCTCTTTACGCATCGTAGTTCCTCTATGCTCGAATAGGGCCTCCAAATGATTCGGACCTTCGTCGATTGCGCATTTGCTACAGAACGCAACCGGGATTGTTGGCGACCTCACCCAGCCTGATTGCGCGAAGAATCGCCTACCTTACCGCGGACTCACGCTCTCCCGCACGATCAGCTCCGTGTCCAGCATGAGCCGGTGACTCACCTTGCGGCCTTCGAGCAAGTCGATCAGCATCTGGGCGGCCTGATACCCCATCTCGTATTTGTTCTGGTTTACGGTCGTAAGCGCCGGCGAACAGTACGCCGTCACGTCGATATTGTCGAAGCCGACGACGGAAATTTGCCCGGGTACTTGAAGCCCCAACCCGCGGACGGCCTGCAAAGCTCCGAGCGCCATCAGGTCGCTGATGCAGAACAGCGCCGTGATGTCCGGCTGCTGCGCCAGCAGCCTGTACACCGCTTCTTTGGCTCCTGACTCGGAGAAGGAGCCGTCCATGACGAGCGACTCGTCGAACGGGATACCGAAACGCTCCAGCGCCTGCTTGTACCCTGTCAGCCGCTGCACGCTGACGTCCGCCTGGGAATGGCCGTTGATGACGCCGATTTTGCGGTGGCCCGCTTCCAGCAAATAGCTGACGGCACGATTCGCGCCGCCGACGTTATCAGAGGTCACATACCCGACGTTCGGCCCCTCCAGCGGAATGTCGATGAGCACGCAAGGAATTTGGGACGAAACGACTTCCTTCAAATACTCGTCGTCCAGGCGGATGCCCATAATAATGACGCCGTCTACGCCGCGCTCCTGGCACAGCGTTTTGTACGATTTGATTTTTTGCTTTTGCGGCGTCGTGCTAAACAGCACGAGATCGTAATCGAGCTCTCCCGCCCGGTCGTTCATGCCGCACAAGATTTCAAATGCGATATTGTCCTTCGAGCTGGCCCGCGTCACGTTGGACAGCAGCAGACCGAGCGTTTTCGTTTTCTTCGAGATCAGCGAGCGGGCAGCCATATTCGGGCTGTACCCAAGCCCTTGCGCAATATCCTTAATCTTCCGGCGCGTAACTTCATTGACGTCGTCATACCCGTTCAGCGCCCGCGATACGGTTGTGACGGACACGCCTGCCGCCTTGGCGATATCTTTAATCGTAACCATGTTCTCTCCTCCGAAACGTTTTGAATCTATATTTTTATGTTGTTGGCAGCCGTAAAAAAATATTTGCTAAAAAAAGCAGTTGTAAATGCTTTCAGCTTGCAATATAATCAAGTATATCGTATCCAAAACGTTTTGGAAAGAGGATTTTCCTTTCTTTTGCAGAGAAGAAATATTTTTTTATCGGTTTTCCGAAACGTTTCGGATAACTCTTATACAGTGAGGTGACCGCATTGGATTATCGAATCATCAAAGAAAACGATCTCTTCCTCTACTCCGACAAGGACGGCGATATTCCGCAAGGTCATCCGTCCGGCTTCGGGCTGTACACCAAGGACACCCGCTTTCTGAGCCGGCTGGAAATTACCATCAACGGCCAAAAGCCGGTGCTGCTGTCCTCCGCGGCGGATGCGAACTACATATCTGTCATCCGGCTGACGAATCCGCATATGGAGCAGAACGGCGAGCTGATTCTGTGGCGGGAATCCGTCGAGATCGAGCGCACGCGGTTTATTTACGAAGGCGGGCTCTACGAAACCTTCCGCCTGACCAGCTATTATCCGAAGCCGATCGAGTTCGACTTCTCGGTGCTGGCCGACGCCGATTTTGCGGATATGTTCACGGTACGCGGCTTTCAGCACGGCGAGACCGGCCATAAGACGGGAACGCAGAGGCAGAACGGCGGGCTGACGATCGGCTACGCCGGCGCGGACCATGTCGCCCGGGAAACCAGTATCGCTTGGCAGCCGCAGGAAAGCTTCGTCGATGAGGCGACGAACACCGTCGGCTTCCGGGTTCGTCTCGATCACCGCGAGAGCCGGGAAATCACGTTCTTCGTCGCACCGTTCGTGAACGGAGAAGGCCCCCGGTTTTACGACCCGCAGGTGGCGATGGCGAAGCTCGAAGCGAGCTATACCGATTGGAACGCCGGATCGACGGCCGTCCGCAGCGACAACGCCGCGTTCGACAAGCTGTTTCACCGGGGAGTGCAGGACCTGCGCGTGCTGCTGACCGATGTCGGCTACGGACCGTTCCCGGTGGCCGGGCTTCCGTGGTATTCGGTTCCATTCGGCCGCGACAGCCTGATCGCCGCGCTGCAGATGCTTTCGCTGAACTCGCAGGCGGCCAAGGGCACCCTGCTCACGATGGCCGCTTACCAAGGTCAGAACGAAGATCCTTGGCGGGACGAAACGCCGGGCAAAATTATGCACGAAATCCGCTACGGCGAGCTGGCGGGCGCCGGGATGGTGCCGTTCGCCCCGTATTACGGAACGATTGACGCGACGCCGCTCTTCCTGATGCTGGCCGCGGAATATTACCACTGGACGAACGACCTCGCGCTGATCGAGCAGCTGATGCCGAACCTCGAAGCGGCGCTCGCCTGGATCGAGCGTTACGGCGACCGGGATGGCGACGGCTTCGTGGAATATTTTCAGGAATCTTCCAAAGGCATCGCCAACCAAGGCTGGAAAGATTCAGCCGACTCCGTCGTCCATCGCAGCGGGGATTACGGCCAGGCGCCGATCGCGCTCGTCGAAGTGCAGGGATACGTGTATCAGGCGAAAACGCGCCTCGCTCCGATCTTCCGCGCAATCGGCCGCAGCGGCGACGCCGACCGGCTGGAACAAGAAGCGGCTATGCTCCGGGAGCGGTTCGAGCAGTCGTTCTGGATGGAAGACGAGCAGTATTACGCCATTGCGCTGGACCGGGACAAACGGCAGGTGCAGTCGGTGACCTCGAACACCGGTCATGTTCTGATGTCCGGCATCGCGTCGCCGGAGCGGGCCCGCGCCGTCGCATCGCGGCTCGTCGCAGGCGATATGTTCGGCGGCTACGGCATCCGCACGATGAGTACCGGCTCCTCCGGGTACAACCCGATGAGCTACCATAACGGCAGCGTGTGGCCGCACGACAACTCCCTCTGCCTGCTCGGACTTAGCCTCGGCGGCTTCGAGACCGAAGCGTTGAAGGTGATGCAGGGGCTGATGAAGGCGGCGGAAGGCTTCGAATATGCCAGACTGCCGGAGCTGTTCTGCGGTTATTCCGATGAACTCGGGCATCCCGTACCTTATCCGGTCGCCTGCTCGCCGCAGGCCTGGGCCGCGGGCACGCCGCTGACGTTCCTGCAGACGATGCTGGGCATCCGTCCGAATGCGCTGACCGCAACGATCGAGCTGCGGCCGCTGCTGCTCCCCGGCATAAACGAGCTGGAAGTGACAAACCTGCGCATCGGCCAAGGAACGCTGCATTTACGGGTCAGCAGAACCGGAGACGCCGCTGTGCCGTATCAAGTGGACATTTTGGAAAATTATACAGGGTATCAAGTTCTTATTCCACCATTTGAGGAGGATGTTGTGAAATGAAAAAATCGCTATCCGTCATTCTCTCCGTAGGTCTGGCTTCCAGCATGGTGCTGGCGGGCTGCGCCAAAGAAGAAGCCAAGCCGGTCCCTGCCGGCGATGCGCCGAAAAGCGGCGAGCCTGTCACCGTAACGCTGGCCGGCTGGGGTTCGTCGCCAGAGGAGCAGGATTTGCTCAAGCAGACGATTCAAGAGTTCGAAAGCAAGCATCCGAACGTCAAAGTAAAATACGAAGTGATCGCCGACCAGTACATGGACGTCATCAAAACCCGGCTCATCGGCGGCGAAGGCCCCGATGTATTTTATCTGGATGCGTTCGAAGCTCCGGCTCTGATCGAGAAGGGCGTCATCGAGCCGCTCGACGGCTACGTGAAGCCTGAATTCGACGTGGCCGACTTCGAAGAGCCGCTGTTGAACGCGTTCAAGGTCGGCGGCAAAACGTACGGCTTCCCGAAAGACTCCTCCACGCTGGCCATGTTCTACAACAAGAAGCATTTCGAAGAGGCAGGCATTACCAAGCCGCCGGCCACGTGGGAAGAGCTGCAGGACGCCGCGAAAAAGCTGACCAAAACCGAAAGCGGCAAAACCGTCCGCTTCGGCTTCGGCGTCGCTCCCGAGCTGGCACGGCAAATGTACATGGCGCAGGCTTTCGGCGGCAAGGTGTCCGACGACAAAGGCAACGCCGCTTTCGCTTCTCCGGAAGCGCTCAAAGGGCTGCAGCTCGTCGTCGACCTGCACAATAAGGATAAATCGTCCGGCGAGCCGAAGGAAGTCGGCGCAGGCTGGGGCGGCGAGATGTTCGGCCAAGGCAAAGCGTCCATCGTCTTCGAAGGCAACTGGGCGATTCCGTTCCTGAACAACAACTATAAAGATCTTCAGTACGCTACCGCTGAGCTGCCGACAGTAAACGGCAAAAAAGGCACGATGGCCTTCACGGTCGCCTATGTCATGAACAAGGCGTCCAAGAAAAAAGAAGCTTCCTGGGAGTTGATTTCGTACCTGACCGGCAAGGAAGGTATGAAAACGTGGACCAGCAAAGGGTTCGCCCTGCCGACGCGCAAATCCGTCGCGAAGGAGCTCGGCTACGACAAGGATCCGCTGCGCGGCGCCCTGGTCGCAGGCTCGGCTTATGCGACGCCATGGCAAGCAGGACCGACACTGCCGACGGTTATGAACAATTTCAACAACCAGTTCCTCGACGCGTTCCTGGGAAAATCCTCGCTGGAAGACGCGATGAAAAAAGCGCAGGAAACCGCCAACAAAGAGATTGCCGCCGGCAAGTAACGAAGCTGAACCGGGAGGGGCTTCCCCTCCCTTCATCCACTTAAAAAGCGGGGGACGTCATCCTGTTCAGTCTGACACAGCTCCCCTGCCTCTTTTGAAAGGGAGGTTTCCCTATGGCAAGCCGTTCGGTTTGGAAGCGGAAGCTGAGAAGCACGATAACCGGCTATTTGTTTTTGCTCCCTACTCTGCTGGTTATCGGCACGTTTTTGTTTTTACCTGTCTTTTATTCGCTCTTCCTGTCGTTTCATAAAGTGAATCTGCTGGGCGACGTCAGCTACAAGTTTATCGGATTCAGCAACTTCGAACGGATGGCGCAGGACGAACGGGCATGGATCGCGCTGAAAAACACCGCCTCCTTCGCCCTCTTTGTTGTGCCGCTGCAAACGGCGCTGGCGCTCGGACTCGCGACCATTTTGAATGCAAAGCTGAAATTTCGGAATTTTTTCCGCATCGTCTTTTTCATGCCGACCGTGACCTCATCCGCCGTGCTGACGCTCATTTTCATGTGGATCTATAATTCCAACGGGCTGCTCAACCAGGCGCTGCAAGCGATCGGACTGCCCGGCTACAACTGGCTTGGCGACCCCGCCGTCGCGCTCAAGGGGATCATGCTGATGAACATCTGGTCGACGGCACCGTTCTTCATGGTCGTCTTTCTCGCGGCGCTGCAGGACATCCCGGATGCGCTCTACGAGTCCGCGATGCTGGACGGAGCGGGCGCGTGGAAACGATTCACCGCGATCACGCTGCCGATGCTGAAGCCGGCGACCTTCTTCACCGTCGTCATGGGCATCATCGGAACGTTCCAGTTGTTCGACCAGTCGTACATTTTCTCGGCGGGGTCCGGGGGGCCGAACAACTCCACGCTGACCGTGGCGCTGCTGATTTACCAGTACGCATTCAAAAATTTGGACTTCGGCTACGCCTCCGCGCTCGCCATCGTGCTGGCTCTGGTCATCATGATCGCGACGCTGCTGCAGCGGAAGCTGTTCGCCGAAGAGAAGCTGAACTGAGGAGGCCGAGACGATGGCTAAACAGCCGAAACCGTGGATCAAGTACGTCATTTACGCACTGCTGTTCCTGTACGCTGCGGTAACGATGGTGCCGTTCCTGTGGGCGCTCTCCTCCTCGTTCAAGACGCTGGAAGAGATTGTTGCCGGGGGCATAAACTTTATTCCCAAGCATTTTACGCTGCAAAACTATTACGATATTTTCGTCCGCGAGCCGCTGTTCATCCGCTGGATGTCCAACAGTGCCCTGATCGCGGTCGTGGCGACGGTCTGCAACATTTTGTTCAACTCGATGGCCGGCTATGCGCTTGCGCGCATCGATTTCATAGGCAACAAAGTGATGTTCCTCATCATCTTGGGCGTGCAGATGATTCCGGGCCAGCTCACGATCGTGCCTGCGTACCTGATCATGAAAGAGCTCGGATGGCTGAATTCGTACGCCGCGCTGACGGTACCGATGATGGCCAACGCCACGTTCACGTTCATGATGCGTCAGTTCTTCATCAACTTCCCGAAGGAGCTGGAGGAAGCGTCGCAGCTCGACGGGCTGAGCCGCTTCGGCATCTTCTTCCGCATCGCGCTGCCGCTGGCCGTTCCGGCGCTCGCCGCGCAGATGATCTTCGTGTTCATGGGCGCCTGGAACGAGTTCCTGAAGCCGCTTATGTTCGTTTCCGACAAGTCGATGTTCACGCTGACGCTCGGCCTGAACACCTTTAAAGGCCAGTACATCAGCTACTGGAACTATATCATGGCCGCGTCGATGGTATTTACGCTGCCTGCGCTGCTCATCTACGCCTTTTTCAACCGGTTCTTCATCAAAGGCATTACGTTTACGGGCAGCAAGTAAGATCGCACAAAAACATAAGCCGACAATTAGCGCTCTCTAGCCGGGACGATTCGGTTCCTTGGGAGAGCGCTGTTTTTTTTCCTTGCCGACCTCTCCCCTCCAATCTTCTCATAACGGAAGAAAATACTTCCTGATCATTGATTTATATAACATTTCATTGATTAGGCAAGTAGCCGTGCGCATCGTATCCCTTTTAAGATAAAGACAGATCGACAATACACAGGAAAGGGTGGTCCGTTTGAAACAAACCGCGGCAGCGGTCCCTGAGGATCGTCCGGCGGCCAAGCCGGGGAAGACGAAGGTCGCGGCCTGGCTCAAGCAATGGGATTTGCAGCTTATGGTGCTGCCCGCGCTCGTCTTGATTTTGATTTTCAGCTATTTCCCGATGTACGGCGTGATCATCGCATTTCAAGATTATTCGGTGTTTAAAGGATTCTCGGCCAGCCCGTGGGCAGGCTTCAAGCATTTCGTCGATTTTTTCCAAGCGCCCGAGCTTGGGGTCGTGATGCGAAACACCATTGTCATCAGCTTCCTGAAGCTTGCCATCGGCTTTCCGGCACCGATCATTCTCGCGATTCTGCTGAACGAAGTCAAAAATATGTTCTTCAAGCGCGTCGTGCAGACGGTCAGCTACTTGCCGTATTTCCTGTCTTGGGTCATCGTCGCCAACTTCGTGATCTCTCTGCTTTCGACCGATAATGGAAGCGTAAACATTCTTCTCCAAAAAATCGGGGTCATCGACGAACCGATTCCCTACTTATCGGTTACGGAATATTTCTGGACCATTCTCGTCACGACGAACGTATGGAAAGAGATTGGCTTTGCCTCCATCGTATACTTGGCTGCAATCGCTTCCATCGACCCTCATCTGTACGAATCCGCCGCCATCGACGGGGCGAGCCGTTTTCGCATGACTTATTTGATAACGTTTCCATGCATTTTGCCGGTCGTGATGATCTTCTCCATTCTGGCTATCGGCAACTTGCTGAACGCGGGCTTCGAGGACTTGCTGCTGCTGGGCGTCAACCCGGCGCTGCGCGACGTATCGGAGGTTCTGGACACGTACGTGTACCGGATGGGGATTACGTTAAACCGCTATTCGTTCGCGACAGCCGTCGGCTTGTTTAAGGCCATCGTCAGCGTCGGCCTGCTGACTCTTGCGAACTATCTCGCGAGACGAACCGGCAACAGCTTGTGGTAAGGAGGATGTATTGATGAAGCTGGCATTGGAAGATCGCGTCTTTAGCATCGTTATCCATATTGCGCTGCTCTTTCTGGCCTTCGTAACGTTCTATCCGTTCTGGAACTCCGCGGTCATCTCGTTCAACCTCGGTTCGGACACCAGTCTCGGCGGCATCACGTTCTGGCCCAGAGTTTTCACGTTGGAAAATTACCAAGTTGTGTTAAAGGACGTTAAAATATTGAAAGGCTTCGGCGTTTCCATCGCCCGTACGCTCGTCGGCACCTTCCTGACGATTGCGGCGACGTCCATCTTCGCTTACGGCATGTCCCGCAAGGAGCTGGTCGGCCGGGGTTATTACATGACCTTCTGCATTATCACGCTTTATTTCGGCGGCGGTTTGATTCCGACCTACCTGCTGATTCGCGGTCTCGGCCTGTTCGATTCGTTCTGGGTATTCGTCATTCCGTCGATCATCAGCGTATGGAGCATGATCATCTTCCGGACGTTTTTCCGCGAAATTCCGGCCGGGCTCGAAGATGCGGCACGGATTGATGGCTGCGGCTACTGGGGCACGTTCCTGCGCGTCGTGCTGCCGCTGTCCGGCCCGGTCGTCGCCACGCTCTCGCTGTTCACGGCGATCGCTCACTGGAACGACTGGTTCGTTGCTTCCATCTATATCAACAATCAGGATCTGCTACCGGTGCAGGCGCTGCTGAAGCAGACGCTCGATTCCAATATCGCTTCCGAGCTGACTCAGGACTCGGCGGCTCAAAGCTTCCTCGCCAAGCGACAATCGTATACGACCAAGTCGCTGACGATGGCTACCATGATGGTCACGACGGTTCCGATCATTCTCGTCTATCCGTTCTTGCAGCGGTATTTCGTCAAGGGCGTGCTGGTCGGTTCCTTGAAAGAATAGTCCGGGCTTCAAAGCGCACCGCTTTAAGCATAGCTTGAAATGACAATGGGAAAGGGGCTATACAGACAATGAACAATTGGGTCAAAAAAGGAATGGGTCCGCTGGCAGCCGTCATGGCGCTGGGGACGGTTATCTCCGGATGCTCCGGCGGAGGCAGCGCTCCCGCCGACAACAAAGCGGCGGCGCCAAATGGGACACAGACGCCGGCCGCCTCGTCGTCGGAGCCGTGGAAAATCGGCAGCGAGCCGGTCAGCTTCACGCTCTTCGGCAACTACGGCTGGTACACAATGCCTCCTTGGGGTAAAGACGTTTTCTCCAAGCAAGTACAAGAGCAGTACAAAATCAACATTACCGCCATTAACGCCGGGGGCAACGCGGAAGCCAAGCTGAGCACGATGATCGTCAGCAAGGATCTGCCGGATGTCATCTGGGGCGACCGCGACAAGTTCGAGCGGCTGCGCGAGAACGGCGTCCTCGTGCCGCTTGACCCGTATCTGGATAAATACCCGAACCTGAAAAAATGGGCGGGCGACGAAATCCTGAACATGCTGCGCTCCAAGGACGGCAAGCTGTACATGTTCCCGAACTGGTACACAAACAAGCCGACAGGAAATGCCGGCTACGTCATAAATAAGAAAATTTACGAAGAGCTCGGCAAGCCGAAGCTGGAAACGACCGACGACCTGTACAACTATCTGAAGCTCGTCAAAGAGAAATATCCGAACATCATCCCGTTCGAGCCTGGCCAAGCCAAAGAAGGCAAGGGCGTCGACCTACTGTTCTCCGCCTTCGCGGAGAACAACCCGGCGAGCTACGCGGGAACGCTACGCGCCGTGCCGAAGGACGGCAAGTTCACGTCGCTCTTCGCTGACCCGGTGTACAAGGAAGCGATGATCTTCGTCAATAAGCTGCACCGTGAGAAGCTGATGACGCAGGACGCGCTGACGCAAACGGTCGATCAAGTGCGCGAGAAGCTCAACACGGGCCGCGTCGCCGTGTATGCGGATATTACCGCTACCGACTATGCTTCCAAGGCTGACGCCGAGCTTTCCAAGTCCGATCCGAATGCCGGCTACTTCATGATCTGGCCGATCCACAAGCCGGGACTGGACAAGAACAAAATCATGGTGGCCCACTACGACCGTCTGGGCTGGAACGCCGCCGCGATCACGGCGACGGCCAAGGACCCCGAGAAAATTTTTGCGGTGCTGGACTGGATGACCAGCCCGGACGGCATGCGTCAAATCGTATGGGGGCCGGAAGGCATGTATTGGAAAGGTCTGGACAGCGAAGGCTTGCCGAACTTGACGGACAAATTTTTCAGCGAGCCTGCGGAACGCACGAAAAACATGAACGCGACGAACGACCTGCAATTCGTCGGCAACTCGACGTACAACGACAAAATCAAAGTGAAGGCCGAGCTCTCCTTGCCGGAAGAGAAGCGTTCCTGGGAAACGAAATACCAGGACGCCATTACCTGGAAAACACATATGGACTTGACGGCGATGCGCGGGATCGAGCCGCCGCAGGACAGCCCGGAAGGGATCATTCGCGAGCGCTGGATCGAATTGTATAAGAAAGTCCGCGCCCAAGCGATTCTCGCCAAAAGCGAGCAAGAAGTGATCGAGATCATCGATAAAGGCGAGAAAGACGCACAAACGCTCGGCATCGAGAAGCTTAACGAGTATTTGACAAAACGCTGGAAGGAAAACGAAGAGAAAATGAAGAAGAAATAGTCCATGCGGACAAAGCAGGGTGCGCTCTCGGCGCACCCTGAGCTTGTGAGAAAGTGGTCTCAATAGAGGTACATACGGAGGTGGGGTATTCACTGGAGGAGCGTCAGCGATCGCCTTTGTCTGCGGGAAATGTCCGCTGTTAAGCGGCTTCCAATCAATATTTCCCGTGGACAACAGCGACCGGAAGTGAATACCCCGCCCCCTCGTTGCACCTCTAATCTCCATTGATCACTTTCTCAACATTCTGAAGGTGCGCTATCGGCGCACCTGCTTTTACATTTCGTTCAAAGATCCAAGGCAGAGGAGGACCGACATGTACAAAGTGCTGATCGCAGACGATGAGACGCTGGATCTGGAAGGAATGAAGACGTTTATTCCCTGGGAGTCGCTCGGGATGGAGATTGTGGGTGCCGTGACGAACGGGTTCTCCGCTTGCGAGCTGATCGAGACCCAGAAGATCGATGTGCTGGTCACCGACGTCAATATGCCCAACATGTCCGGACTCGAGCTGGCGAAACGCGTGAAGGAACGGTTCCACGACGTGCGGATCGTTTTTGTCAGCGGTTACAGAGATTTTCAATATGTGAAGGAAGCCCTGACCTTGCAAGCTTACAGCTACGTGCTGAAACCGATGAACGAGGACGAGCTGATTCAGTCGCTCGAACGCATTCGGCGCGATCTGGATGACGCCCGCAAACGCGAGCAAGCGGAGCATGAGGTCCGGCAGATGCTGTCGGGCGGCGCACAGCCCGCCCCATCCCCAGCTGTTGATGGCAAGGCCGCGGACGGGATGGGCAAAAACGGGAAGCTGATTCAAGAAATGATCGACATGATGCGCAGCGGACTGGAGCGGCCGCTCACGCTAAAGGAAGTGGCCGATCAATTCTCCTTTTCGCCGAATTACCTCGGACAAATGTTCAAGGAAGCGACGGGTCAGACGTTCCATGAATACCTCGTCGCGCTGCGTATGGAAAAAGCCGGGGAGCTGCTGCGCGATCCGAAGCTGCGCATTTACGAGGTGGCTTATCGGGTCGGTTACCGCTATATGCCTTATTTCAGCAAGCAATTCAAAGAAACGTACCGGATGACCCCGCTGGAATTCCGCAATGGCCAATAATCGAATCCGGTCCGCCCTCCGTTCACTCCGGCGAAGTAGCGCTGCCGCTTCCGAGACGGAAGCAAGATACATGCCCTTCGGGTACAAACTGATGCTGTCGTATATGCTGCTTACCTTGGTTCATGTGATCTTGTTCGGTTATTTTGCCAATTGGATATTTGTGGATTCCGTACGCAAGCAGACGAGCGAGAACGTTCAGGCGGCGCTGCGCCAAATGAAGGACAATATCGAATACCGGATGAAGGATACGGTTCGACTGTCGGATATGATCTACTACGACGAGACGGTCGCTTCCCGGCTGAGAAGATTGAACGAAGGCTACTACGGCTACGAATCGGTCACGCAATACTTGGAGCCCAAGTTCGATAGCGTCATCAAGGCGACGAACCACCGCATCTGGCTCGTCGTTTACTTGCGCAACGAGACGTTGCCTGAAATCTACTCGTTTTATAACGATTCGGACCCGCTGACCTATGCCGGCAAAAGCTACAACATGCTATATCTGAAGCGGATCGCCGACAATTCGTGGTATAAGGATTTTCCCCCGGAGCGTTACGGGGTGACCATGCAGTGGCAGCAGATCGACCGGGATGCCGAGTTCGGCAATATTTCGCTCCTGCGGCGGCTCGTGGATACGGCTTCCTTCGGCCGCCAATTGGATTTCGGCTTCATGCGGCTCACCGTCAAGCTGACGGAGATGTTCGAAACCGTCTCTCCGGACTTCGGGGAAGGCACATCGGTTCGGATCGAGGACGGGAAAGGGCAGATTTTGTTCGAGCGGGGCGCCTGGACGACCGGCCGGATCGCCCAGGTCGGGGAAAGCAATTACTTGACGATTACCGAGCCGTTCCAAGACTTGGATTGGAAGCTTGTAGCCAGCATCCCAAAGGAATCGGTCGAGAAGGATGCGAAGAAAGTGAAGGTGCTGACCGCCGTCATCGGATCGGCCAGTTTCCTGCTCTTTCTGGGTGTAGGCGGCTTCCTGTCCCGCTACTTCTCCAAGCGCGTTTCGCGCATTGTGAGGGTGCTTGATTCGTTCCGTCACGGCAGCTTCCATAAGCGGATACGCTTCAAGGGGAAGGACGAGTTCTCGACGATCTCGCAATCCATCAACGCGATGGCGGAGCATATCGACGGGCTGATTCAACAGGTGTACGTCGCCGGCATCAAGAAGAAAGAAGCCGAGCTGGAATCGCTGCAGGCCCAGATCAACCCGCATTTTCTGTATAACACGCTGTCCTCGATCAGCTTGCTGGCCAAGTTCGGGCAAGTCGATCAGCTGCATCGGATGGTCAGCAATCTGGCGCTGTTCTACCGTCTTTCGCTGAACGAAGGGCGCACCATTATTCCGGTAGCTAACGAGCTGGAGCAAGCGAAAGCCTATCTCGATATTCAAAAGGTGAAATATACCGACCGTCTGGACGTTCTGTTCGAGATTGAGCCGGAGCTGCTGCGCTACGAGATGGTCAAGCTGGTGCTACAGCCGTTTTTGGAAAATGTGCTGAAGCATGCCTGGACGGGCGACCGGGTGCATATCCGGGTGGCCGGCCGCCGGATCGGCGACGATATCGAGTTCCGCATCATCGATGACGGCGTCGGAATGACGCCGGACACGCTGCGGCGTATCTCGCAGTTCGACGACGGCGAAGAAGCCGGGTACGGCATCCGCAACGTTCACCAACGGATCGAGCTGCATTACGGCAAGCCGTACGGCGTAAGCATCTACAGCAAGCTGGGCATCGGGACGTCGGTGACGATCCGGCTGCCGTGCGTGCCGCGGACAGCGCCATACGTATCCAGCCGGGCGGAGCTGGATGCCGGACGGCGTCCGGAGTAGGCGTGGTGAGGTTTGTTCGGCAATTGAAACGAGCTTCCCGTAAGGGGAAGCTTATTTCAATTGCTTGAGTAATTGGCTGACCCTGCCCTGCGATATGCCAATCAGGTTACCCCATTCGGTTTGCGATGCAGATGGATACTGTTCCTTCACTTCGGCCAGACGGAGTATCGTATCCTTAATCCGTTTTCGTTTCGTTCCGGTTACTTGTTCGTTATTCCCGTCTAGCTCCTTTAAACAGGCCCTACAGATAAACCGTCCACGAAAAAAGACAAGCTGCTCGGTGGAGAAACAAAAAATACATTCCTCCGTGCGGTACTTCCGGATCAGCACCTGCCTTTTTTCGTCATCGGCGAAGAACTCAATGGCATCGCCAAAGTCTATATTCAAAGTTCGCTGCAGTTCAATCGGCAGATTAATGCGTCCTAAATGATCCAAATGTCGGACAATACCTGTTTTTTTCATTTTCCCGAACTCCCGTAACCTAGAATAAGCTTAGTCGTGCGCATCCCCGCCAGAGAAAAGGATTAAAATGCCACCGTCAGCTTTTGGAGTTCCATTCCGTTATAGAAGTGATGGACCGCCTTCTCTCTGGGCGCGAACCGTATCATTATCGCTTTTTCAGATATTTTTATCTGTTCGAGATGCTTTGGACATCACGCTTTCTACTACATATAACGATCTATCCCGAGCAAATTTGACGAAAAAATTTACAAAATCAAGAAACTTATTACATATAATGATCGTTCAAACAATTGTATATAAGAGAAATGGTGTTGGAGGAGTATACATGGAGCAATGGCTCACCTTCTTACGTAATAATTTCCATCACCTGGACAACTCATCTCAAGAATTGATCTATCATTCTTTTCGGGAACTGATCTATCACGACATATACTTTTTGTTCAGGGATCACGCCTTAGCCGAAGATGTTGTACAAGAATCATTCTTAAAAGTAGTAGAGAAAGCGCCAAAGCTGGAAAATACTATAAATATGAAAGCTTGGCTCAAAAAAGTGGCCCGGAATACCGCTTACGATTGTTTTAAAAAAAATAAAAAATACCGGCATGTATCCGACCTGCAGCTCGTTAAAGACAGTGAATACTTTTCTCCAACCGAAGAACGCACCGTGGCCGATCAGGTGGAAGAAAAAATCCGTGACGAAATGCTTCATGAAGCCCTTAATCAATTGAACTTCAAATACAGGCATGTGTTGCTTTTATTTTACATCGAAGAAAAATCATACCGTGAAATCGCCCAAGAATTACAGATATCGGAACAAGCCCTCGCTCAAATCCTGACAAGGGCCCGCAAGAAATTGTTTCATTATTTCTCAAGAAAATGGGTTGATCAAAATGAATCATATAGACCATGATGATCACAAGCTGAAGGAATTATTGAAACGTAACTATGCCCGTGTCGAAATCCCCAATGGCGCGGCTTCCTGGCAGCAAGTACAGCACAGGCTAAAAAAGATCGGCCGCCATAATCTGTTCATCCGACGCATCAAGCTAACGGCTGCGATTATCGCCTGCTCTCTGGTCATCAGCTTTTTGATGAACGATAATTTTCCTACATCCTACGCGAATATTGCCTCGCTGCTTAAAAAGGTTCAGGGCAATATAATTGAAATTTTTTATGAAACGCCGCCGGCTCCAGACTCTACACACGCGAAAACAACTGCGCCTCCGGAGGAAAAGCTGCCGACTTCGAATCGCCCTGGCAGCAGCTTCGCTCCCGAGAAAACGAGTTTGGAAGAAGCAAAAAATAAATTGGCCTTCCCTCTCCTGACTCCATCCTATGTGCCTGAAACATTCAGGTTAGATGCCGTATTCGTAACAAAGGAACCGGACGGAACGTATCGTGATGCCTACTTGGAATACCTTGATGAACGTGGAGAGCTGTTAAAGATCAGTCAACGAAAAATCGAAGGAAAAACGGGGGCAATCAAAACCGATATTCATAGCGATTCAGGCGAATTTATTGACGTTTTTGTGGGAGAACATCCGGCGGTCTTATTCGTGGATCGTAAAGGCAGCATAACGAGCTTGGAATGGCTGACGAAAGACCGCATTAAAATCTATATATCCGGCCCCATCGCCAAAGAGGACATGTTAAAGATTGGAGCATCATTACAGTGATAGCGAACAAGGGGGAATCCCCCTGAGCTTGTCGAGAAACCCGCTTCGCGTAGAAAACTCTCTGCATACGCCGGTGGGGTATATCCCCCCAGCCGCTCTTGAAACCCGTGAACTTGATTAGAATTTGCGGTATTTTCACGGGTTTCAAAGGCGGACGTAAACTCTTACGGGATATACCCCACCTCTATTTGTCTGAGTTTTTCTACTTCCAGGGTTTCTCAACACTCTGAAGGGAAGCATCCCCCTGGTCGCTTTTTTCTTTATCCGGAATGAGCAAGGTTGAGGAATAACGAGTACCATCTTCCTTTGTATTACCGTAAGTAATCCAATGGGTCGATTTCGCCCGATAATAATAGCCGCTCGAAACGGACAAATTGTCGATGGTCGTATTCATGCGCGATGCATTGCTCATCTCCGCTTTCTCTCCTGCGTATACGTCAATCCACTCACTTCCCGTCCAACGCTGTAAAACCAGCTGTATCCCGACCGTATCCACTCTACGGGTCGCAATGCTGTCCCCCCATAGACTTGCCTTTCCATTGCCGCTATAACTTATGTAAGCAGAGCCGTTTTCGAGGTAATTATAATTGGGATCAAACGGGGTAAATGTAGTGACAACTTCCGGCGGTGGCGGCGTTCGAGCTGCCATAGCTTGTCCGGGAATTGCCAGAGCAATCGCAAGCACGGCCATGATTACAGTTTTTGCAGCGAATGGTCTCAACACGGATTCCCCCTTAACATTCGATTCATTATCCTTAACGCCTTATCGATTAAAAACTTAACGTTTTATTTTCATCGACCCATCCCAAGCAGCCCAAACGCATGACAACATCAAAAAGCTCGCTCCCGGTCGAACCGGAGGCGAGCTTTTGCATTGCTTTTCCCTTGGCAATTTACCAAGTTAAGGTTTAGTGACGATCGGAACTTCCCACTTCACATCGCGATGCTGCTTTTGCACGGCCTTGTACGTGACCGTCAATTCCTTCGGCTCCTTCTCCAGCTGCGGGATCACCAGCACGCCCTGTTGGCTGACCGTGCCGTCTGCGTTGCGGGTTGACGTTCTTTCCAGCCGTGCCTCGTACTCTTGTCCAGTCTCGTCCTTCACCTGCCACAGGCTCAGCCCGACGACGTCCTTGGCCAGCTCCGCTTGAACCTCGATTACGCCCCCTTTGCCGCTAACAGCTTGATTCCCGATTTTTGCTTCCGCAGGGTCCGTCTTCATGACAAAATTGCTGAAGGTTAGCCGGGTTCCTTGGTCCTCCGCCTGAACCGGCTTTTGCCTTAACTGGGCGGGCGTTAGTTTCGCACTGAAATCGGACAGCTCATTGGTGTAAATAGAGTGCAGCCTGAACGTGAGCTTCCGGTTGCTACTCATCGGCACAAACGTATGCCACAATTGCATGATCCCGTCCTTTCCCATGCCTGAAACCCCGTTCACAATCGTGTTTTTCTCGATGCTCAAGTCTTTATCAAGCAAGCCGTCGTCTTGCGCCGCTACGACTTTCCCTTGTTCGTCGACAAGCTCGTAAGCCACTTTGTATTCCTGAGTGGCACGGCCGAGCAGGAACGGAAAGAATGGCTCCCCTGGTTGGATGTCCTCCGCCAAACCGTTCTTCTCGATAATCTGTTTCTGCCGCTCGCGGACTTCGGACGAAACACGGGTCTCCAGTGACAGCAACGTTGCGCTAGGCGCGAAATCGATCTTCTTGAAGTCGATCATCAACCCTTGCGGCGTCGTATACTGCTGGTCAACCGCTACCGATCGGGTCGCCTTTTTCGCTTTTGCCATGTCGATCGGAACCGTCAGCTTCCAGTTTCCTTCTTTTCCGTCGAGCTTCGCCCAGTGCACCTCGGCGGTCAGTTCGTCCGGCAGCTCTCTTCCGGTGGCAGTCAGCCCGGTCAATTCCTGGCGAATCATGATATACTCGCCTTCTTTACTCATCGTCCATCCCCATCCCACTTCTTCAGGCTTGATGAGAGGCGTTCCGTTTTTGTCCTTAAGGACAAACTCTTCCAATCTGTTTTTCCGTTCTCCCGGCTTTAACATATCGAAATCGACTTTGTTGCCGTTCTGGTCTATCGCTTCGCACATGACCGCAATACGCAGCGTATCCGCCAATACCTCTTTGATCCTAAGCGTGACGCCCTGATCCGTGACGTTGAGATCCAATTGCTTCGCGAAACCTTGCTTGACAGCCTCCTTGATCCCTTGATCCACGTCTTTGCTGCTGCTGAAAATGCTTTTCACATAATCCGCGAACGTCGGCGATACGAAGGTGCCTAGCGATATGGCTACGGCCAATCCGGCCACAACAATGGTTACTTTTTTCAAAATGTCCACACTCCTCTTTTTCCAATTGATACGTTTGGGTGCGGAGACCGGCGTTTCGGCCGCTTGCGGCTGCTCGCCCGGCACGTAAGGGTCCAAGCGGTCCAATATGGCCTGGGTAAATCCATCGTCAGGCTGCACTTCTTCGAGCACCGGATCAAAGTTGTCCAGCGAAGTCAACAACCGTTCCATTTCGTTCCGGCAATCGGCGCAGCTTTCCAAATGGCGTTCCCACTGTCTGACTTCAAACGGAGAAAGGTCTTGGTTCAGTTCCGCGGCCAACCGATCAGCTCTGACGCACTTCATAGATGAACCCCCCCTCTACTCCGGAATTGGACATGCTCTCCCGCAGCTTCTGCCTGGCACGGTACAGACGCATCTGCACCGTGCTTATGGGAACCGAAAGCCGTTCCGCAATTTCCTGATAGCTTAAATGTTGCACATATCTCATCACAAACACCGCGCGCTGGCTCCGATTGAGCTCCATAATCCGCTGCTCCAACGCCTGTCTCCGTTCCTTTTCCAGATAGGCGGTTTCCGGAGTTTCTCCCTGCATGAACTCGGCGTCGAAGCCGGTGATGTCGGGTCTGCGCTTGCGCTTGCGCAGCTCGTCAATGCAGCGGTTGGCCGCGATCCGGTATAGCCACGCGGAAAAACTGTGCCCCGGCGTATACTCGTTCAAATGATTATACGCTTTAATGAACACCTCTTGGGCAATGTCCTGCGTATCCGGCGAATGACCCAGCATGCGCCGAAGCAGGGCAAATACCCTTCCCTTATATTTATCGATAATTTGAGCGAACGCCTGCTTGTCTCCATTCAGAATCCGCTCAACGATTTCGATGTCATTGTCCATTCTAGTCCTCCCTGTCCCAAAAGGTTCGCTGCGCAGCATCTGCCTTTTGCGGCAGTTACACTATGTATGACGCTACCAAACTGGAAACCTTTCTCTAACTGGAAAAATAATTTTTTTGCCGGCATCCGGTTCCTGTCACAAACCGCTCTCCTTGTTCGCCATAACTAGTAACAACGAACTTAAAGGAGGAAATAGCCATGGATCAAAAAGCGTTCGACGCTGCCATAATCGGCGGGGGGCTAGCGGGATGGATCGCCGCTATCGAGCTGTCGCGGGCGGGCAAATCGGTCGTCCTTCTGGAAAAATCGAACCGAATGGGTGGACGGGCGAGAACGGCCGACAAGAACGGCGTACTGTTCAATCTCGGAGGCCATGCACTGTACCGCGGCGGGGAACTGCATGCCTTGCTTCGGGAATGGGGCGTGCCGCTCGAGGGAGGCCCTCCCTCTTCCAAGATATCCGCCATTTGGAGCAATCGGGTCTTCCCCATGCCTGCGAACCCGCTCAAGCTGCTCGCCTCCCGCCTCCTCTCATGGACAGGTAAAGGCGAGCTGGTACGGCTTCTGCTGAAGCTGGGCCGGACCGATACGGACACGCCGGAGAACGCCAGCCTCCGGGATTGGGCCGAGAAGGAAGTCCGCGATCCGATGGTGCGGCATATTTTTTACGCCTTATGCCGGACGGCCACTTACACCCAAGACCCCGACCGGCAATTAGCCGGACCGGTGCTCAGGCAGGTGCGGCGCTCGCTGAAAGACGGCGTGCTTTACTTGAACGGGGGCTGGCAGACGATCGTCGACCGCTTGGAAAAGATGGGCGCTGCCGCCGGCGTTCGCGCGATGTGCGGCAAAGCGGTAAGCGCCATCGAGCAAACGGACGGAGCCGTGAGCCGGGTTGTCTGTGCGGACGGCGAAGCGTTCGAGCTTGCGCATGTGATCAGCACGCTGCCGCCGGCGGACACCTGCCGGTTGGTAAGGAACGCGGAGCTTACTTCGCTGTACCGTTGGAAGAAGGAAGCCCGGCCTTCGATGGCCGCTTGTCTGGACCTCGGGCTGAAGCGGCTCCCCGTCCCCGGCAGAGATCTCGCTATCGGACTGGATCAGCCCGTGTTCTTCAGCAATCATTCGGCAGGCGCGAAGCTAAGCAGGCATGATACAATAGTCGTACATTTGGTCAAATATAACGGCCCCGGCGAGAGCGATCCCAAGGCGGACGAACGCCTGCTGGAGCAAACGATGAGCCTTCTCCATCCGGGCTGGGAGCAGGAGGTCGCGGTGCGGCAGTATTTGCCCAATATCCCGGTCGTCCACGACTATATGCACCTGAAGCGCACAAACCGGTTCCCGGGTCCGGCCGTACCGGACATTCAAGGGCTCTACGTAGCCGGGGACTGGGCCGGTCACGGTGAGATGCTGGCGGATGCCGCGGCGGCGAGCGCCAGAAGGGCCGCACAGCAGGTGCTGGCGGAGCTGAACCGGCCGCGCGCCGAACCGGTTTATGCGGCAGGGACGCCCGAAGAACAGCCGCCGCACGACATTGAAGGGAGCGCTTAGACATGAAACCAGCCGAATCGGCCGAAGAGCTGTACGTTTCTTACAAGCCTCTGTTGTTTTCCCTTGCCTACCGCATGCTGGGAAGCGTGATGGATGCGGAGGACATCGTGCAGGAGGCATTCCTGTATGTGAACGAAACGAAGCTGGATCACGTGCAGAATATGAAGTCCTATCTGTGCAAGCTGGTCACGCACCGCTGCATCGACCGGCTTCGCTCGGCCAGCAAGCAGCGTGAGGTTTATGTCGGTCCTTGGCTGCCGGAGCCGCTGGTTGCGGACAGAGATCAGGGCGGGGAGCCGTCCCATTTCTACTTGCAAAAGGAATCGCTCTCCACCGCTTATCTGCTATTGCTGCAGCAGCTCTCGTGGACGGAGCGGGCAGTATTTCTGCTGCGCGAGGTGCTGCAGTACGAATATGACGAAATCGCCGATATCGTCGGCAAGAGCAACACGAACTGCCGGCAAATCTTCCACCGCGCGAAGCGGGCGGTCAGCGGCTTGCCCGATCCCAGAGACGGACGGCCGTCCAATGCGGCGCCGCCCCGCCGCGGCTCGCATCCTTCACAGGAACAAGCAGGCGACCTGATCGAACGGTTCGTCCAAGCGTTGACCACGGGCAATGTCGGGAAATTGATGGATATTTTGTCCGCGGATGCGGTGCTGTATTCCGACGGAGGCGGCAAAGTTACCGCGGCCGTTCGTCCCGTGCAAAGCGCCGAGCGCATCTCGCGCTTCTTCGAAGGGCTCATGGCCAAGCTGCCCGAGGCGTTCTCCTATCGCTTGGCGGACGTTAACGGCCAGCCGGGCATCGTTTGTTATTCCGGCAAGCAGCCGGTGAATGTCGTTTCGTTCCAGATCCAGGAGGACCGGGTTCATGGCATTTATATCGTCGTGAATCCGGATAAATTAAAGCATGTTCTATAGCCCGTCCGAGGAACCGGCAGGAGATCGACTCTTCTGCCGGTTTTTTGCCGTCTGACGGCATGGATGATACGTTAACCCGAATATGATATAATCAGTTAACAATATTCTGCATCGCTATGCAGGAATGGAGAGAAGCCCCTATGAACAGCATCCGGCTCCGCGGACATCATTTGCTTTGCCTGCTCGGGTACCGTGGAATGGGGTACTCCGAATCGTTTTGCGACAATATGACGGCCGTATACGAAACGCTTCGGAAGCATCCGGACACCCGAATCGAGCTTGTCGAAGGGCCCGATGACATTTGCAGCGCGTTTCCCAAAGATCAGCCCCCGCATTGCGACGGCCATAGCGTATATGACCGGGACGCCCGCGTGCTGGGCAAGCTTGGGCTGCATACCGGCGCCACCATGACGTGGGCGGACATCTGTGCCGCCGTCTCCGCGACCATGCGTCCGGACGACATCGGCCTGCTGTGCTCGACCTGTCCATGGGAGCGCTACGGCGTCTGCAAGGACGGGGTCCGCCTGATCCGCAGCGGTGAGCCGCTGCCCCCGGTCGCCAGCCGGTAACCGATTCGGCCTCAGCAGCCGAAAAAATCGATATAGAGAAACTGGCCCTTTAACATCTAGTCCATCCCGAGGTATGATTAAGAGACGTACTTCTACAAGCAAGGATGGTTGGAACGGAAATGAAAGTCGGTTTAGTTCGGCATTATAAAGTCAAAAAGGATTATCCGTCGCAATTTCTGATCTCGGCCGGGGAGCTCGATCAATGGTTCGCGGAGTATGATGAATCCGACATCGAGCTCGGTCAGACCGATCTGGGCGGCATCGAATGGAACCGCTGTTATGCCAGCGATATGCCCAGAGCGGCCCGCACGGCCGAGCACATTTATGACGGTGAAATTAAGCACTGGAAGATGCTCCGCGAGGTTCCGCCTCCGTCGTTCCGGACGAAGGTACGACTGCCGCTCATGATGTGGGCGGTTCTGATCAAAACCTCGTGGTTCCTAGTACCCCGGTCGATGCCCGAAAGCATGGACGATATCCAAAAACGGGCCGACGCCGTTCTGGACGAGATTTTCCGGCAGGGCGACGGGAACGTGCTTATCGTCAGCCATGCCGCCTTGATGATGACGATGAGAAAAGCTTTGCTTGCGCGTGGTTTCCGGGGTCCGAAGTTCGGTACGCCGGAGAACGGCAAGCTGTATTTGTTCGAAAATTAACGCGAAAGGTGAGTGCCATGGCGAAGAAAAACAAGCCGGCGGCTCCTCCGAGCGCCGCTTCCCAAGACAAACCGGCTACGCTGAAGGATTTGTTGAACCCGGACGTCGTGAGCAAGCTGAAAGCGCAGGCGGATCAGATGAAGGCCGAAGCCGAGGTTCAGCGTGAGGAAGCCCGCAAGCAGGCGGAAGCGGCCCGCAAGGCCGAGCAGAAGCGGCTGGACAACAACTTCGAGTATTTGCTGAACAACAGCGGCATGGACTGGAAGAAGTATAAGTAAGCGGTAAGAACAGTAAAACCTCCAAAATCACGGTCAGACGTGATCTTGGAGGTTTTGTTTTGTTTTGCCTTGAAACCTATCACTTAAAAGGAAACTCTTATGTTGATCTAATGGATTTACATATTAGGAGGATAATTGGTATTTTGTAACATTTGTTTAACAATGAACACAAGATCTTCATCTCTAATATATTCGTCTCCAGCCTGATTAGCTTCATACTTCACTGGATCAACATTTGTGGCAAGCTCACCGTAATAATAGGAATCGATAGCTAAGTCAAGAAGAGTATATTCACCGGATTTATTAACGTCCATGTTTTGCACAATTACCTGATCTTCCAAACATGAGTCAGCCTCTAAATCAAATTCGCGCTCGGTGTCTGCAATTCTACATTTAGTGGCGTCGACTTTCCCTGTACCTACTGCTTTAGCTCGGAATTTTACTTTTAAGAATGGTTTATCATCTTTAATGCCATAGTTCTTCCCTTGGCTTGCAACGATAAAACGAAGTGTGCCATTTTGATCAGTCGGTTCATTATAGACCTTATATCCTGTAACTTCTTCGAAACCAAGATACTCAAATAGATGATTATCATACTTTATTGAAAAGTCTTCTGCATAGATGTTATTTACATTTTTTAAAGCAATATTGGCAACAAATTCCTGTCCAACTTTAACTTTCTCTTCTTTAATATTTATCTCCAATGCCGGTAGCTTAGATTGTACGGAAACCTCATTGGAGTTTCCGCTCTCTCCACCCGCATTAACTGCCGTAACCACATAGTAATAAGTCGTTCCGGCTTTAATGGACAGATCCTCATAAGTTGCTTGAGTTACATTATTTGCTATAACGGTATAAGGTCCGCCTGCTTGTAATGATCTTTTTACATTATATCCCGTAGCCCCGGATACTCCATCCCAAGTCAATCTTGCTTTATTATTTTCTCCAACTCCTACAAGATTTGCAGGTGGCTGTGCCGCTGGATAAGGAAGAGTAACCGAAACCTCATTCGAATTCGCACTTTCTTCGTTGGAATTCACGGCAGTAACCACGTAGTAATATGTTTTTCCAAGCTCTAAAGCCGAATCCGTATAAGTTGTGGCATCCACATTGCTTGCTATTGTGGTATAGGCACCCCCGGATACTTCAGATCTTTTAATATTAAACTTGCCGATGCCGGATGGATTTGACCAAGTTAAAACTGCATTATTTTTATCAAGTACTGCTTTTAACCCTTCTGGTGCCTGTGGTTTATTAGATTCTCCAAATATACTAAATTCATACAATTTCAATGTACTATTAGGTGTATCATTTTGCACTATTACATAGCCTACATTTTTCATATCCACAGGATGTAAGACTTCATCACCTGAAATATATCGTCTGCCGTAAAGTTCTGTGTATGTATCTTTAGCATAAAAACTTAACCACACTTTGGAGGAAGCTTTGGCAGATAAACCAGTAATACTTACCCCGGAGTCTAATTTAAAAGTAACAACTGATGGGTATGGTAAGTCAACTTTAGTATTCGGATCATTATCTGTAGCATTTTTTGTAAAGTTGCTTTCTACAATACTGTGTGGAAAACCGTAATAGGCTTTTGAATCAGCGTTTATTCTGACTTGTGCCGCACTTGCGTATGTAACTTGGAACGCGGAAAAAACTAAAAGTAACATTAAGCTTAATAGTACTTTACGCATATTCAATCTCCCTTCGTTTTGCAATAATTTACATTTTTCGACACTGAATTTATATTATATTGGAAAAAAATTATACTTGCAATGATTTTTCATACCATTTGGATAAGTCTTTAGGATCATAGATTTCATCAAAGCCCTATAAAAGAGTCAAGATATACAAACTCCGAAAACCTGCATCAACCGGTTTCTAGTGGTCAACAGTTCCTTTACTGTCTATCCGAAAGTCTCAGGTGTGGGAATTTCACAAAAATTTAAATGTTTAGATCCACTCAAAAATTAAGAGGAGGGTAGTTTCGCCCTCCTCTGTGTTGCAATGCATTTACTATATAAATTTAAGCAGCAAATTTTCTTTCAAAATGTTTCTTCTCAATTCTTCGGCTCCAGTTTGCGAAGCTCGTTATCCCCATGGAAAGCGGCCGGGTAGTACAAGTCGTCGCCTACGGAATACAGCGACATGGCGCGTGCATTGCCCAGAGCGGTATGTCCGGTGCCGTCGATGCGGATTTTCTCGATCGATGCCGAGCCCATGATTCCGAAGGAACCGCGGATAAAGTAAATCCAGCCGTCCCGGACCCAAACGGAGTAAGCCCCTGCCGAACTGATCTGCGTCCGCTGCGAGCCGTCGGTTTTCATTTTGAAAATGCCGAGGTTTTTATCGGCCGCCTTATCGCGGGCCGTATAATAAATCCAGTCATCCACGACGTTGATGGATAACGCGTTATCTTCCGACAACGTCTGCTTCCTACTGCCGTCCAGCTTCATCTTAACAAGACTGTTCGGTCCGTAGTATTTGTTCGCCGGGTTCATATAGATCCAAACGCCCTGTACGGCCAATTGTCCGCCGTTCGCGATGTTTAGTGCAGCGGTTTGCTTGGCATCGGCGCCGGGTGCTTTTTCGCAGGCTTGCACGCCGAAGCCGTTCGTCGCGTCCCAGCTCGTCGTCCAGCCGAACGCATCATGGGTATAGTTCCAGGTCATCGGAAAATAAACGATGTTCCGGAAAAGCAGGAGCGGGTATTGCTCCTCCGCATTGGAGATCGCTTTGCCGTTCACACTGACCGGAAAAGGCACGAGCGTTGCCTTCAGCTCTTTCTCGCTGTTCTCCTGGGAAGTCAGATCTTGGCAGACGACAGGATCACAGGATTCCTGCTTCCCGATCGCAAGTCCGTTCACGGGGTCCCAAGCGGTGGTCATACCGAGCGCCCGGGTATAATTCCACGTCATCGGAAAATACGTAATATCGCGGTACAGCAGCAGCGGATACAAGCTGTGTTTGTTATCGACGACCGACCCGTTCACGGTGACGGGAAAGCCCGGGGCCTTCACGATCGGAGCGGATGGCGCTCCCGCGGCGTAAGACGACGGCTGGCTTGCCATAAACAACAGTCCGGCAGCCAATATTTTTCTAATTTCATGGTGACTCCTCTTCGTGGTCCAAAGTTTGTTATCTGCTTAAACGCAGAAGCCACCGTATTTGTTTCGCTATTAAAAGATTACAGCCGCAAAATGGGCCTGCTAGGAGCACGAAACGTAAACACGAAGAAACGGCCTCGCACCAAGCTTCATTCCTTCTTGGGAGACCGCCTCTCATTTATAGGGCGCTGCTATTTATTGAATTTTTGCAGCCTTTTGTAAAAGGTGCTCCGGGGAACGCCCAGCATTTGGGCCGCTGCGGTGACGTTGCCCTTGGTCTGCTGCAGCGCCTCGGTCATTTGCTCCCTCTGGATCTGCTCGCGCAGCGACAGCGCCATTGGCGGGGCTGGGGTCGAGTCCGGCAGGGCCGGCTGCGGACGGAAGCCGTCGAACCGGCTCAACGCTTCGCACGGATCGGCATCCGCCCCCTGCGTCATAATATGCAGCCGTTCCAAAACGTTCATCAGCTCCCGAATGTTGCCCGGCCAATCGTACTGCATCAACCGGTCGAAGAAGCGCTGCGGAAGCGGTATCGCCCAAGCCTTCCGGCTGCAATAAAAGCGGACGAGGTGCGGAATATCTTCCCTTCTTTCGCGCAGTGGCGGCGCCTTGACCGGATACACGTGAAGCCGGTAGTACAGGTCCTCGCGAAACTTTCCTTCCTGCACCAGTTGCCGCAGGTCGCGGTGGGTCGCCGTAATCATCCGAAAATTGAGCGGGACCTCCTGCGTTCCCCCGACAGGCGTCACTTTCCGTTCCTGCAGCACTCGCAGCAGCGCCGCCTGCATGGAAAGCGGAATTTCCCCGATTTCGTCGAGAAAAATCGTTCCGCCGTTCGCCTGCTCGAATTTTCCTTTGTACCCGTTCCGCCGGGCCCCGGTAAAAGCCCCTTCCGCATAGCCGAACAGCTCGCTTTCCATCAGCTCCTTGGGAATTGCGCCGCAGTTGACGGCCAAGAACGGCCCCGTCCGGCGGGGGCTGTTCTCGTGGATGGCTTGGGCGATCAGCTCCTTGCCCGTCCCGGTCTCCCCCAGAATGCAGACGCTGGCGTCCGTAGGCGCGACCCGTTTCATGTCATCAATCGTTTGCCGGAATGCCGCGCTCGTGCCAATCTCCCCTTGAAAGACAAAGGATTCCGCCACCGCTCCCCTCGCAACCGACTGCGGAAAATATACCGGCTTGGAGGCGCCCGATAGCGTTTCCTGCAAATAGACACAGGTGCCGATCAGCCCCCCGTGCGAATCCGACAGGACCGGAACGGTCATCCGGGCTTCTAGCCCGAATCCGGCCAGCTCGTCAGCCTTTAAGCCGGCCCAAGCCGGAATACGCCGGCGGACCGCCCTGCTGGCGCAGACGAACCCATGTTTGCTGCTGCAAACAACCACGGGCTGATCGGTTTCCAGCCGATCGGCGGTTTGACGAACGAGCTCCATCTCGTCTTTGTGCAGCCGTATGCTGAGATCGCGTTCGATCGCATAGGCGACCGAAGTGACCATGCCGAGCATATAAGGATGGGCGCGGTCCACCGGACAGGAAACGTCCAGAACGCCGATGATCTGGCCGTCGTCGCCGCGGATCGGGGCCGCCGAGCAGCTCCAGCGGTGGGAAGCGATCGAATAATGCTCCGACCCCGTCACCATGAGGGGCTCCCCGGCCAACAGGGCGGTTCCGATGGCATTCGTGCCGACCTCGCCCTCCGTCCAGCGGACGCCTTCGACAAAGTTGATTTTCACCGCTTCTTGGCGGACATGGAGGTTTCCGGTCATCGACAATACGTAGCCTTCCGGGTCAATGAGAAGCGCGATCATGCCCAGGTCGTCGATGAAGCCGTTCATGCGCTCCAGATGCGGCTGCGCCATATCCCGAAGCAGGGCGTTCTTTTTCTTCTGGGAATGAAACCGGTCATTGGTTAAAACAAGGCGGCCTTTATCCAGATGAGGATTGACGCGCGCATCCCGGGAACGGTACCAGGATTCCACGATTCGTTTGTTCAGCCGGGACGCATCCAGAACGCCTTCGTTGACGAAACGCTCCCATATGTTTAAACTCAATGCGGTTTCAAGCATAAGACCCTCTCCCCTGAATGTATATTTTGAGATATAATTCAAAGTCAGCTTAGGGCTGTACGAGCGTGAGACATGTCACTTTGATTATAAACGATTAAGATAGCGCTTACAATCAAACCTCGGTCTCAGATTCGCGCACCGGATAAGCGTCAGGGCTTGGGAGAGACAAGTATTTTGATCTGTTCCTTGCTGCCGACCAATTCCTCGAAACCGTCCGGGACCAAACGGTCCAGCCGGATCTTTTTCGTAATTAATTCGTCGACCCGCAATCGGCCTTCCGAGATAAGCGAGATGACAGCAGGGAAAATATTACGGTACGCAAGCACGCCCTTCAGCTCGCGCTCTTTCAGCACAAGAGTATTCGGAGCGATCGACGCCGGTTTTTCCCAGATGCTTACAATCACCGTCTGGCCATCGGTTTTCGTGCTGCAGATCGCATCGTTCAGGCAGACTTCGATGCCGGTAACTTCGAAGCTGACGTCGACGCCGCCGGGAACGAGCCGGTGCACCGCTTCGACCGCGTTATCCTTTAACGGGTGGATGACATGATGAGCGCCCAGCGCGAGCGCCGTTCGTTGTCTGGCTTCGGAAATTTCGACAGCAATAATCCGGCTGGCGCCTGCCGCGCGGGCGGCTTGAATAACGAGCAGGCCGATGGGACCCGCCCCGTAAACGACACAGCTGTCGCCGGTCTTAAGCCTGCTTTGCCGGACGGCATGAACGGCGACGGCCGCAGGTTCCACCATGGCGCCTTGCTCGTAGGTCATGGAATCCGGGAGCTTATGAACCATGCTCTCTTTCACCGAGGTGATCTCGCTGAATCCGCCTCCGCCCCCGCTCAGTCCATGGAAGCCGAGCTCATCGCACACGTTGTATAAGCCTTGCCGGCACGGAAGGCACGTTCCGCACGCGAGAATCGGCTCGACCGTTACCCGGTCCCCGACTTTGAGCTTCGTCACTCCTACGCCGACCTCAACGACTTCGCCTGCAAACTCGTGCCCCAGAATGACGGGAGCCCGTTCGTTCGTCAACGGGTGGGGCTGATCGGGAATGAAGATCGGCCCGGCCAAATACTCGTGCAAATCCGTTCCACATATGCCGCACCACTCGACCCGAATGTTGACCATGCCCGGCCGGACCGGCGGTTCCGGCGCTTCCTCCGTACGCACATCGCGAATGCCATACCAAAATGCTGCTTTCATCGGTGGACCTCCTTAAACATGTACCGCGTGGCCGATGGCGCCTAGAATGGCTTCGTGAACCGCTTCGGACAAGGTCGGGTGAGCGGCGATAAAATGCTCCATCATATCGGCGGTCATCTCGGTGTGCAGCAGGACGGCGCCTTGGCCGATCAGCTCCGTCGCTTTCGGACCGACGATGGAAATGCCGACAATTTCATGGTATTGCGGCTCCGTCAGCACCTTCACTCTGCCGACCGGTTCGTCCAGTATCAGCGCTTTGCCGTTGGCGGCGAACGGAAATTCCCCGACGCGGATGTCGCCATACCGTTCTCTGGCTTGCTTCTCGGTCAAGCCTACCCCGGCAATTTCCGGGGAGGTGTAGATGCAGCGCGGAACCGCCCGGTAATTGACCTTCGCATCCGCTCCGGAAGCATGAAGCGCTGCGACGGTGCCCTCGTGAAAAGCGACATGCGCGAGCTGAATGCCCCCGATGACGTCGCCGCAGGCATAAATGTGGGGAACGCTGGTCTGCATATGCGCGTTGACTTCGATCCCCTGCCTCGTATAACGGACCCCGGCGTTTTCCAGACCGAGCCCGTCCGTGCGCGGCTTTCTCCCGATCGCGACAAGCACGCGGTCGGCGGTGCCTTCGAACACCCGGCTCTCGGTTTCGAAAACCGCCAGCTTCTCCTCCGGCTGCAGCCGCTTCACGGAAGTGGATGTATACACCTTCACGCCCGCTTTCTCCAGCTCGCGCTGCAGGACGGCCGCCGTGTCCGCGTCTTCACCCGGAAGCAGCTGGTCGGCCATCTCGACCACGGTCACCCGGCTTCCGAGACGGCTGTAGATGCTCGCGAACTCGCAGCCGATGACGCCGCCGCCGATAATAAGCAGGGAAGCCGGAACTGCAGGCAGCGACATCGCCTGGCCGCTGTGAATGATCCATTCCCCGTCGAAGGGGGCAAAGGGCAGAGCGACGGGCTCCGAGCCTGCGGCAATAATGAAGCGGTCCGCTTCCACAGCCTCCTGCTTGTCACCCTGTATGACGTGCAGCTTACGGTCCGTAACGAAGCTTGCTTGCCCCCGAAGCACTTTGATTTTATTTTTTTTCATCAAGTAGCCGATCCCCTGCACCAGCTTGCTCACAATCCCGTTCTTATAGCTCTGCACCGCGTTCCAATCGACCTCGACCCGATTCGCAGGCAGCATTACACCGAACCGGCCGGCGTGCTTGACTTTATCCAGTGTATCCGCGCTTTCCAGCAGCGATTTGGTCGGCATGCAGCCTTCATTCAGGCACGTTCCTCCCAGCTCCTTCTGCTCGATCAAGGTCACCTGCTTCCCCTGCCCGGCGGCGGTGATTGCCGCCACGTACCCGGCAGGACCTCCTCCGATAATGGCTACCGTCTCCATGGTATGGCCTCTCCTTCCCTACAAAACAAGCCGGTACGGGTCTTCCAGCGCGTCCTTCACCGCACGCAGGAACTCGGCGGCCGGCGCGCCGTCCAATACCCGGTGGTCGAAGGTCAGGCTGAGCGGCAGCAGACTCCGGCGCTGCAAGTCGTCTCCCTTGTAGATCGGCATCTCCGCCACGCCGCCGACGCCGAGAATGCCTGCTTCGGGCGTGTTCAGAATCGGCGTGAAATAATCGATGCCGTAAGCGCCGAGGTTCGTGATCGTAAACGTCGAGCCTTGAAGGGCGTCGCTTACGAGCTGGCCGCTTCGCGACTGCTGCGCCAGCGCCTTGATTTGGCGCGACAGATCCAGTACGGAGTACTGATCGGCATGGCGGATGACCGGAACGACCAAGCCTTTGTCCAAAGCGACGGCGATGCCCAAATGCACGTGGTCGAACATGTGGATACGGTCGTCGATATACGCGCTGTTCATCTGCTTATGCCGCTTGAGCGAAAGGACGACGGCGCGGGCGATGAAATCGGTCACCGTCAGCTTGACCTCGTGCTGTCGCTGCGCGGTTTCGCTCATCTGCCTCTGCAGCGCGAGCAGATCGGTGACGTCGGCCCGCAGCGTCAGCGTCAGTTGGGCGCTATGCTGCAAGCTGTCGTGCATCCGCGTCGCGATGACTTTGCGGATGCCGGTGACCGGAATTTGCTCCGAGTGCTCCACAAAGCTGGACGAGGCGGTAGCCGCATTTGTCCCGGCGGATGAAGCAGCTGCTTCCCCGGCAGAAGCAGGTGCAGACGGCGCGGAAGGTGCGGCCGCCGCGTTGGCGATGGCATGCTCCACATCCTCTTTCGTAATTCGTCCCTGCGGACCCGTTCCCGTTAGTTTCGCGATATCCAGCCCCGCCGCTTCCGCCATTTTGCGGGCGACCGGGGAAATTTTGATGTCCCTGCCGTGTGGAGGAGCTTCGACAGGTGCTGACCCGCCCGCCGGAGCCGAGTCCGGTACTGCGCCGCCTGACGGAGAGCCGTCAGCAGTTGGGCCCTCCGCCGCCCCCGCAGCCGCGGTGCCGACTTGCTCGCCGGGCTGGCCGATGTAGCCAATGACCGTGCCCGGCGGCACGCCTTCCCCTTCGGGAACGGCGATCTTCAGCAGGACGCCGTCCGCAGGCGCTTCCAGATCCGTCTCGATTTTTTCCGAGCCAATATTGGCGATGATTTCCCCTTTAGTCACCGAGTCGCCCTCTTTCTTATGCCAGAGGGATACCGATCCTTCCTTCATTGCCATGCCCAGCTTGGGCATAACCACTTCTACAGCCATGGCGATCTTCTCCTATCCGGGTTAGTCTGGGTCCGTCTATACGGCGAGCAGCGATTTGTCGCCGAGCAGCTCGGCGACGACTTCAACCACTTTTTGCGGCGTCGGCAAATAAATGTCTTCCAGCGGCGGCGAGAACGGCACGGGCGTATGCGGCGCGGTGATCCGCTTGATCGGCGCATCCAGGCTGTCGAACGCCTTATCCGCGACAAGGGCGGCGATATCCGTCGCGATGCTGCAGCGAGGATTCGCTTCGTCGATGACGATCAGGCGGTTCGTCTTCGCCACGGAAGCGAGAATTGTATCCTCATCCAACGGGGACAGGCTGCGCGGATCGACGACTTCCGCTTCGATGCCTTTTTGCGACAGTAGCCGGGCGGCCGTCAGCGCCGTCTGCACCTGCTTGCCGATCGCCACGATGGTCAGGTCCGAACCGGCCCGCTTGATGTCGGCTTTTCCGAGTGGAATCGTATAGTACCCTTCGGGCACCTCGCCAGTCGCGTTATACAGCGTTTTATCTTCAAAGAAAATGACGGGATCGTTATCCTCGATGGACGCGAGCAGCAGCCCTTTGGCATCGTAAGGGGTCGAAGGGACGACGACTTTAATGCCGGGAATGCTGGTGAACAGCGCATACAGGCTCTGCGAATGCTGCGCCGCCGCGCGGAAGCCGGCCCCGTGCGTCGTACGGATCGTCACCGGCACCTGAGCCTTGCCCCCGAACATGTAGCGGAATTTGGCCCCTTGGTTCAACACCTGATCCAGACAGCTCCCGATAAAATCGTTAAACATCAGCTCCGCGATCGGGCGCAAGCCCGTCGCAGCCGCAGTCATCGCCGCGCCGATATATCCCGCCTCGGTGATCGGCGTATCCAGCACCCGGTCGCGGCCGAATTCTTGCACGATACCTTTCGTAACGCCCAGCACGCCGCCCCATGCTTCATCGTCCTGCAGATGGTCCACGGCAGCCCCGCCGGCCACGTCCTCGCCCATCAGAATGACGTTTTCGTCCTTGCGCATCGCCAGCTTCATCGCCTCGTTGATCGCCGCGGACATACTGATTTTTCTTGTCATACCGGTTCCTCCTCCAATGATTTAGTAAGATACGTACACGTCCGTCAGCAGCTCGGATGCGTCTGGATACGGGCTGTTTTCCGAAAATTCGACGGCCTTCTCCACCGCTTGCTCCACCGCAGCTTTCATTTCCGCCAGCTCGGCTTCGGTGTACAGGCGCTCAGCCACCAAATACGATTCGAACGCGGCAATCGCGTCTTTTTCCTGCAAATGCTCTTTTCGTTCGTAGTCTTTTTTATATTTTTGGGCATCGCCCTCAAAATGTCCGTAATTGCGGTAGGTGACGCATTCGATCAGCGTCGGACCCTCGCCCCGGCGCGCCCGCTGCACAGCCTGCTCCGCCGCCTCGTATACGGCAAGCACATCCTTACCGTCCACCCGGACGCCCGGAATATTGTAAGCGATTGCACGATCGGCGATGGTTTTGCAGCTGGACGCATATTCAAACGTGGTCGCTTCCCCGTACCCGTTATTTTCGGCAATGAAAATGACCGGCAGCTTCCAGATCGCGGCCAAATTGATGCCTTCGTGGAACGTTCCCTGGTTGTTCGCGCCATCTCCGAAAAAGCATACGCTGACCGCATTCGTCTTCTTGTACTTGGCGGTCAAGGCGGAGCCGCAGGCCAGCGGATAGCCGCCGCCGACGATGCCGTTGGCGCCCAGCATGCCTTTGTTCAGGTCGGCGATATGCATCGAGCCGCCCTTCCCTTTGCACAGCCCGGTAATTTTCCCGAACAGCTCCGCCATCATGCCGTCCAGCTCGCAGCCTTTGGCGATGCAGTGCCCGTGTCCACGGTGGGTGCTGGTGATGCTGTCTTTGTCGTCCAGATGGGCGCATACGCCGACCGCTACCGCCTCTTCTCCGGCGTACAGGTGGACGAAGCCGGGAAGTCGGCCTTGAGCGAACAAATCGTGTACCTTATCCTCGAACTTGCGGATTTCCAGCATCTTTTGAAACATCCATCCTGCTTTTTCCCGGCTCAAGGCCGTTCCCTTGTCCTGCGCGGCGTTAACCATACCGTGTTCCTCCTTTGGATGTAAAAAATGTCCCCACGCCGGATAGTAATGCAAGTTTCGTGCCAATGGAAAAACCGCTTGATTCTCGCAGAAATACGGCCCCCCAGGAAGCCGAAAAAGTGGACACAAAGAGACGACTGTCTCGTTTTGTCCACTTTTGTTCACCTATTAATCATTTGGATTACAATGGAGCCATATCCTGAAATTGGGGTTTTGGTTTCGTGAAGGAGGGATGCGATGAAGCTGAATCCGGATCGAAAAGGTTATGGGCCTCGGGGAAGAGCTTGCGGCTCTTCCTCGAATGTTCACAGTAGCGCGCATATTCTTGGGCGGCCTTGCTACAGGAGCAGGACCAGCCAAGGGACCACGACCAGCGCCAGAAGCGCGGCCACGAGCATGGATATGCTCGACACCGTGCCGGAGACGGCGCCGAATTCGAACGCCGTCGTCGTCCCGGCCGTATGGGCGCTCGTCCCGAGCAGCACGCCCTGCGCCACCCCGCTGCGGATGCGGAACAGACGGATAAGCATCGGTCCGACGACCGTGCCGAGCAAGCCCGTGACCAGCACGAACAGCGCCGTCATGGCCGGGATGCCCCCGATCATATCCGTGATGGCGATGGCAATCGGCGTTGTCGTGGAGCGAAGCACCAGGCCGTCGATGATCTGCCCGTCGAGGTGCAGCCCCTTGGCGATCCACACCGAGGTCGCAACACCCGCCGCGGAGCCAACCAGTACGCTGGCCATGATTTCTACAGCATATTTGCGCAGCAGCGCGACATTTTTGTAGAGCGGCACGGCCAAGGCAATTGTCGCGGGTCCGATCATGTCCGTCAGCCAATGCGCCCCGGCGTTGTAGGTTTCGTAAGGAATGTCCGCTTGCAGCAGCAGGACGATGACAACCGCCGGCGTCAGCAGCAGCGGTGACAGGTAGATTTTGGGTTTCCGGCGGTACAAGCTTTTTATGCCGTAATAGACGGCCATGGTGAACAGCAGCAAGCCAAGCGAAAGCCAGGTCATGACGGGGTCCGCTCCTTTCGCTTCACGATCGCTTGCGCCACAAGCCCTGCCGAGAGCATGACGACGACAAGGCTGCACACCAGCACGAGCATGATCGGCAAGCCGTTATCCCGCAGCAGTGGCCGATATTGAATCATCCCGGCCGCCGCAGGGATGAAGAACAGCAGCATTTCGGCCAATAGCCATTTGGCCCCCAGATCGATCCATTCGATGCGGATGATTTTCAGTTGAAGCAGCACAAAAACGAGAACGATCCCGAGAATGCTCCCCGGAACCGGCAAATGAAGCAGGGCCGCCAGCCCGTTCAGCAGCCAAGAAACGACGACAAAAAAGAGCACCTGCCCCAAAGTTTTCACAAAAGCCGTCATGTTGCACAGCTCCTTTCCATCCAAAGTTTACACCCCTTCCTTTCATAGGTAAAATGAATATATCGAATTTCTTTCATTCCAATCGTCTATGCAAAGGAGGTGCCCGGCATCGATATCCGGCAGTTGGAGTATGTGCTGGAGATCATCCGACACAGCAGCTTTACCAAAGCGGCCGAGGCGCTGCACATTACTCAGCCCACGATCAGCAAGGCGATCAAAAATTTGGAGCAGGAGTTGGGCGTCCCGCTCTTCGTCCGCTCCGGCAAAACGCTCGAGCTGACCGACGCCGGCCAGCTTATTGCCGGTCAGGCGCAGGATGTCGTCCGTTCGTTCAAGCATTTGGAGCTGCAGCTCGGCGATTTGACGAATTTCAAAAAAGGGCATATCCGGATCGGACTGCCGCCAATGGCGGGCGCGAGGTTTTTCCCCGGCATTCTAAGCCGGTTTCGCGACACGTATCCGGGGCTCACGATCCAACTGGAGGAGGACGGCTCGGTCAAGCTGGCGGAAAAGGTAGAGGATGGCACGCTGGACGTCGGCGTGGTGCTTTTGCCGGTGGACGAGGAAATCTTCGAATCGTACTCGTTCGTAAACGAACGGTTGCGAGCTGTATTTCCTCCTGTCCATCCGTTGGCGGGCAGAAAGGAAGTCCGGCTGGCCGAGCTGCAGGACGAAGCTTTCATTTTGTTCCGGGAAGACTTTGCGCTGCACGAGCGGATTATCGAGGCTTGCGACGGCGTCGGCTTCCGGCCCCGGATCTGGTACGAAAGCTCGCAGTGGGATTTTATCTACGAAATGGTCGCCGCGGGAATGGGCGTCGCCCTGCTGCCCGAGAGCATCTGCAGCATGCTCGACCCGAACCGCGTCGCCACGGTCACGCTGACCGACCCCGCCATCCCATGGCATCTGGGCATGATTTGGCGGAAGGGCCGCTATCTGTCGTTTGCCGCGCGGGAGTGGGTCCGCTTCTCGAAGAAGCATTTGACGAACCAAGGCAGGCTGTCTCTTTAAATCCATTTTCGGAAGGGGTACGTAAATATGGAACGATTTCGTGCACTCGTCGTGGACAAAACGGAGAATCAGTTTTCGGTAGGCGTACAATCTCTCAACTTGGACGATTTGTCGGAAGGCGAGGTGCTCATTCGGGTCGCCTACTCCGGCGTCAATTACAAGGACGGCTTGGCGGCCAGCCCGAAAGGCCGGGTGGTCCGCAGCTATCCCACCGTGCCGGGGATCGATCTCGCGGGGACGGTAGCCGCTTCGACTGATCCGCGGTTTCGCGAAGGCGACGAGGTGCTGGCGACGAGCTATGAGCTCGGCGTCGGGCATTCCGGCGGGTTTAGCGAATATGCGAGGGTTCCCGCCGATTGGGTGATCTCCCTGCCTAAAGGGCTATCCCACCGCGAGGCGATGATCCTCGGAACGTCCGGACTGACGGCGGCGCTGTCGGTCCACCGCATGGAAGAGAACGGCTTGCGCCCTGAGAACGGCCCCGTGCTCGTCACCGGAGCGACCGGCGGCGTCGGAAGCCACGCCGTCTCCATACTTGCGGCATCGGGGTACGAGGTCACGGCCAGCACGGGAAAAGCGCAGGAGCATAATTACCTGCGCGAGTTGGGTGCCGCTGCGATCCTCAACCGGGAAGAGCTGTATCCGGAAACGGTCAAACCCTTGACCAAGGAACAGTGGGCGGGCGCCGTCGATCCTGTCGGCGGAGCCGCGCTGCCGCATATTCTTAGCGCCGTTCGCCGCGGCGGCTCCGTGGCGCTTAGCGGACTGACCGGCGGCGCCGAATTTACGGCGGCCGTGTTTCCGTTTATCCTTCGCGGTGTGAACCTGCTCGGCATCGATTCCGCCTACTGCCCGCTTCCGCTCCGGCAGCGGCTCTGGGAACGGATGGCCTCCGATCTGAAGCCGCCGCGGCTCGAAGCGATGGTCCATGCGGAAACGACGCTCGACGAGCTGCCGGGTGCTCTGCAGCACATTCTGCAAAGCGGCGTCCGCGGGAAGGTCGTTGTGAAGCTGAAGTAAGCGCTCGGCAAGAGGCCGAATCTCTACGAGAAAAAGCCCGACCGGTCAACCTGGTCGGGCTTTTCGTACGGCTGCAGCACCAACTGCAAGCGGATTATCCCGCAGCAGGAAGCTTGATCTTCTGACCCGGGAAAATGAGATCCGGGTTACTGAGCTTATTCAGCTCTTGCAGCTTCTGCCACGTGGTGTTATGCTTCCTGCCGATTTTCGACAGCGTATCGCCGGACTTCACGGTATATACTCCGCCGTCTGTCGCCGCTGGAGCCGCCGGGGCGGGCTTTGCAGCTTCCGGTGCCGGTGCAGGCGTTGTCGGTGCAGGAACGGCCGGAGCCGGAGCTGGCGTCGGAGCTGGTTTGCTCGTCTGCTCGGCCGGCAGAGTCGGAGGAGCCGGTACCGTTGGCGCCGGTGGTGCCGGTGGCGTTACCGTGTCGGATGCCTTTTTGACCGCGATGCGGCTTTCGACCTGCGGGTTCACTTCGCCCTTTTTCTGGAAGTACTTGATCAGCGATTCTTCCAGCGAAGAGTAGTCGCCTGCAAGCGGGTAGTCCTTGAACATCTTGTAATCGTCCCCGCCTGCGGCCATAAAGTCGTTCGTCGCAAGCAGATACGTTTTGTTCAGGTCGATCGGTTGGCCTTTGATTTTGACCCCGGATACTCGTTTGCCTTTCGGCTGAGCAGGGTCGAGCTCGAAGGTAACGCCGCCAACCTGCGGAAAGCCGCCCAGCGGCTCCGGATAAGCGGATACGCCGTGCTCAAGAGCGGCGACGATGTCGGAGCCCTTCACTTTTTTCGTCTGAATGTAATTGCCGAACGGAAGTACGGTAATGACTTGTCCCTTCGTAATCGTGCCTGCGGCGATCGAATCGCGGATGCCGCCGCCGTTCGTGATGGCAACGTCGGCGCCCGTCTCGTCGATCATCGCGTCGGCGATCAGGTTGCCGAGGTTCGACTCGCCCTTGCGCACGACTTCGCGGTCCCCGACCAGTTTGACGGAGGTGGAACCTACTTTTTGCTGCAGCACTTTCTCCTGCTCTTTTTTCACGGAATTAATAATGTCCAGAACGGCCGCGTCGCCCGGTGTCTTGTCCTCATCGGCGGCTTTTTTCGTGATCAGGCCGGACACCTTGTCCTTCAGCTTCCCATTCTCGAACGTCAGGTCGACGCGTCCGAATTGCTTAAGGTACTCCCCGGTCTGGGCGATCAGCACGTTGCCGACCTTCATGCCCGTATCCAGCTTCGTATGGCTGTGTCCGTCGATGATGACGTCGATGTCCGGCACCTGCTCGGCCACCTTGATGCTCGTGTCGATGCTGGACTTGTCGACTCCGAGATGCGTCAGCGCAATAATCGCGTCGACTTTTTTGCCTTTCAGCTCGTCCACAATCGCCTTCGCCTCGACGGCAGGGTCTGTGAACGTGAGGCCCGCGACGTTGTTCGGATGCGTTTTATAAGCGGTTTCAGGCGTAGTCAGACCGAAAATGCCCAGTTTGATGCCGTCCACTTCCTTGATCACGTAAGGCTGCAAAATGCGGGTGCCGTCCGCTTTTTTCGTATTGGCGCTCAGCACCGGGAATTTGGCTTTGCCCGCCAGCTCCTTAAGCCGCTCGTACCCGTAGTTGAAATCGTGGTTGCCCGCGGCCATCGCACTGTACCCCACGGCATTCATGATGTTGACGATGCTTTCGCCGCGCACCAGATTCGCAACCGTTTGCCCGTGGAACGTATCGCCGGCATCCAGTATGAGCGAGTTCGGGTTCGTTTTCGCATACTCCTTGATCATCGCGGCCATTTTGGCGAAGCCGATCCCTTCCTTGCTCTCGTCGACCCGGGAATGCGTATCGTTCGTGTGGAACAGTGTAATCTTCGTCGTGCCCTTCTTACCGCCGGTGCTCCCCGCCGACGTTTCCGCCGCCGCTGCCGGGGCTGCCGCCGATACGAGCATAAGCACAGCCAGCGCCGGGGACATCCATTTTTTCCAACCCTTCATTCGCAGCTTCTCCTCCCAAATTGAACCAGTTTGGCATGTCCCTTTTAGTTTAGCACAGATATATAAATGGAAATTCTGCCCTGTGTAAATTTTTCGTAAATTCAACCGGCTCGATGACGGAAAGTATCCCGGCGCCGACGTTAAAACGAGATTGAGTTTTTTCAACTGGTATCATACAATGAAAATGCTTAATTTTTGGCAAAAAGGAGATTGCAGCACATGTTTGGATGGTTGGCAAAAGGCTTGCTCGCAGGCTGCATCGCAGTCGGAGTAATCGCCGGTTCGGTCTATCAATGGGGCAGCTATCCGTATGCGGATCAGGTCGCGGTGCTGGCCTATCATCATTTGGACGATACGGATCAAAGCAACGTCACGATCACGCCGGAGCTGTTCCGCAAGCAAATCAGCTTTTTGAAGGAAAAAGGATACCATTTTCTGACGCTGTCGGAATTCCGCGAATTCATGAACGGCAAGGATGTGCCCCGGCAATCGGTGCTGATTACGTTCGACGACGGCTATGAAAGCTTCTATACGTACGGATACCCCGTGCTTAAGGAGCTTGGCATACCGGCGGTCAATTTTGTCGTGACCAAGGACTTGGCCGATCCGAAGGCGCCTGCCCTGACGGCTTTATCCGAGGAGCAGATCCGGCAAATGGCCTCGGAAACGGACTTTATCGATTTTCAATGTCATTCGCACGATCTGCACCAAAAAGTGGACGGCAATCCGCTGCTCACCAGCCTGCTGCATACGGAGGGCCGAATTGAAACGGTGGCCGAATACGGCGACCGGATTCTGAAAGATACCCGGGCTTGCGCCGGCCGGCTCCACGCCCTTCATTTGCAGGAAGTGGATATGTACGCCTACCCTTACGGCATGTACGATCAGCAGGCATCGGAGCTGGTCCGGCAGGCCGGAATTCGCTACGCTTTTACGGTGAAAAGCGGCATGGTGACGCAAAAGGACGACGTGATGCAAATTCCGCGCATCAATGCCGGCAATCCGAGCATTACGCCGGAAAACCTGCACCGCACGATCATGCGCCGCGCCGTGAAGACGCAGCTGTCCTGGCTGAGCCGCTAGGAATAAGGCGGGTTGGTTTAGCGGCGGCCGTCGAACCACAGCTTGCGGTAGTCGACCCAGCCGAGCGAGCTGAGCGAGACGTCCCGCAGTCCCGGCAGGTACGAGGCGGACTGCTGCCAGCGGTACCACAGGATGACGGCGCGCTCCTGCAGGAGCGTTTCTTCCAGCTGGCCGAGCAGCGCTAACCGGCGGGCGCGGGAAGGCTCCCCGGGAAGTTCGGCGCACAGACGGCGCGCTATTTCACGCAGCTCCGGAGGCAAGCAGCGCCTCACGGGGCTGTTTGCGTTAGCCAGCAGGGCGAGCAGCGTCCACTCCGCATCTTCTTGCACCGGCTGCTCCAGCAAGTACAAGTCCGCCGCGGCGAGCGTATTCTCTTCAAATAAGAGATAAATGTCGGAAGCAAATAGTATAACGCTCAAAATTACATTAATTTACTTGATTGGTATATTGAAATAAATTATAATTAATATTGTAATTTATTACTAATTAATCCTTTTATTCGAAGGAGGTGTGGTATATCAATAATTAAAGATTGACTCAAACAATCTTATCATAAATGGGAGGTTAGGGATGAAAACAAAAGGGCTCATGACACTAGCCGTATTGCTGTTTCTATCAACATTCGCCGGATCTTTTTCGACTGCGAAAGCAGCAGCTTCTTCTGTAAAACCTCAAGTAAGCGCTGGAAATTTATCGGGCTACGCTCTAAAAAGCGATGGGACCGTATGGGCTTGGGGCAATAACGGTTCTGGAAGATTAGGGGACGGTACGACAACCAATAGTACTGTCCCCGTCCAAGTATCAGGTTTAGACTCAGTCATTCAAATTGCGGCTGGGGGTAGTCATTGCCTCGCACTGAAGAGTGATGGGAGCGTTTGGGCTTGGGGAGCAAATACGACTGGGGCTCTTGGGAATGGTACAAAAAAAGCCAGTAAGTCTCCGGAACAAGTGCAATATTTAAATTCGGTTATTGCCATTGCAGCAAACGATAATTCCAGTATGGCCCTGAAAAGCGATGGGACTGTTTGGGCTTGGGGGTCAAATGCATATAAAAAATTAGGTATTGGTACCACTTCAGACTCACAGGTTTCTCCCGTTAAAGTACATAATCTGAATAATATTGTATCTATTTCGATGGGATTTACCCATTCCTTAGCTCTTCAAAACGACGGGACCGTATGGGCTTGGGGGGCAAAGGGGAACAATGATTATACTTTAGGGGATGGTACTAAAAATGGTCAAGCAGAGCCAATAATAGTTTCAAACCTGGATCAAGTTACTTTTATTAATGCAGGCACGAATTCCAGCATGGTGATAAAACAGGATGGCAGCTTGTGGCAGTGGGGAGCTGGATATGCAAATGGCATTAGAGGGAATGTACCAACTCAGTTTCCGAAACAAATGAGCTATGTTGATGCGGTTAAATATGTTACTACATATCATGATAGAGCAACTTTTATAAAACCAGATGGCAGTATTTATTCGATAGGAGCGGTAACCGAAGGATTTCTTGGGACAGGTCAGACATCCGGTGAGAATCAATATATCCCATACCCTGTTGTACTTTCAGACTTAGCAACTCCGTTAAAGGACATGACTTCTCTGGCGATGGAAAATTTATTTACTTTGGCTATAAAAAAGGATGGCACCGTGTGGGCCTGGGGACATAATACATCAGGACAACTCGGTGATGGAACAAAAACGAATAAAAATTACGCTGTACAAATTTCTGGCTTAAACCTATTGGAATAATAATTCAACATATTGAAAAAACGGTTCCTCAAAGAACTTTACATGGTGACTATGGAATGTTTATTTCTACTAGTCATGAATTTTTTTGATAACTGATTTACATAAGGGTACGAAAACTTTTCTTATAAAAGAATAGTTCCGTATCCTTTTTTTTGGGCAGAGAGGTTGCTGCAAAATGGGGCGTGATAAAAAACAAAGGGCAGTCCCTCGGCTATTATTGAATAGCTTTTGAGAACGGCCCTGAGATTAGTCAAACTAGCTTTTCAAGGGTTGTTATCCACTGGTTGTTTTCTATTGCAATGGTTTTTTATTGTATTAATCCGCTTTAAAGTAAAGGGCATAAGGCAATGTAGCAGACGCAGGAATCATTGTTCTAAGTATGAAACTTTTACTATTACTTACTGATCTTGCTTTATTTTTACTAAAATGATCTTTATCATTTGGTTTTGGGGTTTTAGAGATGCCATTAATTTGATATACAAGATGTCCAGGAGCGCTGCCCGCACTTCCGAATAACGTGCTAACTGCCGTTGAACTTGTTAAATTAATGGTAATATTATAGTCTGTTAACCAATAAGCATTTCGTACTTTTCCACGCCAAACTACGGGTGTTTGATTGATCGAATTGCCATCTTTATCCCATCTTGTGTATAATTGCTCTTGCTCATTTGTATATCCTGGATTATCGGCTAGTTTAATATATTTTGTCGTTGTATTATTAATATTTAGATTAATGGTTCCGTCCCTCCCCCAATGGGCCAATAAACCACGATAATCATCCGAATTTGTCGAAGTTTCATTCGTAGTTGCTATTGTAGACATATATGCCGTTGTATAAGGAATAGGGTCACTTATGGAAGAAGTTGTATTCACGTCTGAAACTTTAACACTCGCACTACTGCCATCCGAATTTATAGCATTGAATTCCGCAAAATAAACCATTGCTTTATGTGAAGCTATATCACTCGAATATTGGTATTTATATGTATCTCCTGCTGAAAGAGTTGCTATAAGTGTTGGATTGGAGGATGCACTCATAAAACTATTTGCAGCGCTTTTTGCGGCCGGGCCTATATCTTTTGCGGCAGCATTACCGTAGCCGAACTTATTTCTATAAACTTTTACAGTTTGAGTAGAGGTATTTTTAATAACAATCCAGAATCTTAGAGTGCTTGAACTTCTGTTTGCATGAGATGACCAAAATCTGAAAGCGCCTGTCACCGTATCGGTATACAAAGTTCTATTCACTTGTCCTCTTACAACGGAGCCATCATCCCTCTTAGCACCATCACTGAAAATAGATTCAGGGGCATTTGATGCAAAAACCTGTCCACCTGTAAAAGAGAAGCTAACATTACTTGAATTGAATGGTTCCATTGTCGTGGGAAAATTAATTGATACTTCGGTATCTTCCGGGTAGGATGCAAATGCGGAAAACGGTACACCTAAAAATAAAACGATTGAGAAGATGAAAACTAAAGACTTCTTCATACAATAACCTCCTTTAATTATCATTCTAATTTTTCAGTTACTTGCAGTTCTCCACCAACTTCCTAGAATATGGGAAATATAACCCTTTTAATAAGATATCACAAAATGTAAAAATAGGAAATAATTATAACATTATGAATTGATGAATTCTGGTGAATTCGACGTTTTAAGTGCATTCGGCCCCGGCGGCGTCGGCTTCGCCTGCGCCGCTCTGATGGCCGTCACCGCCGCAGCCTGGCTCATTTTTCATCGCCGACGGCGTATGCTATAATGTGCGGCAACAAGACGTCAAAGGAGCGAATCGAGATGCAGCAGTTCGAAGCGGGGCTGCACCGGCCCGAAGGGACGGGGACGTGGACGTACTTCACGCTGCCCTTTTCCGTGGAGGCCGTCTTCGGCAGCAAAGGACAAGTCAAAGTGAAAGGAACGGTCAACGGCGTGCCGTACCGCAGCTCGGTAATGCCGCACGGCAACGGTACCCACTACATGGTCGTAGGCAAAACGATTCGCGATGAGGCCGGGGTCGCGCCGGGCGATACGGTGCAGGTCACGATGGAGCCGGACACGGAAGCGCGGACCGTCGAAGTGCCCGGCGATCTGGCCGACACTCTGCGCCAAACGGAAGAAGCCGCGTCCCGATTCGACAAGCTGGCGTATTCGCACCGGAAAGAGTTCGTGGACTGGATCGAATCGGCCAAGCGGCCGGAAACGCGGGTGAACCGGATCGCGAAAGCCGTAGCGATGGTGCTGGAAGGAAAAAGACCGAAGGGATAGCGGGGCAGTATGGCCGCCGCGGCCGGCACTCGCCTAAAAAAAGCAGGCCATCTCGCGTAGGATGGCCTGCTTTCCCTTTATCCGTTGCTTTCCAAATACGCTTTCAGCCGCTCCTTCTGATGAAGATGATGGCGGTAATGCATCTCCACAAGTCCGAACCATTCTTTCGCGTTAAGCCCGCCGAGTCTAGGATGCTGAACGGTATGCAGCGGGGAGATTTCCTCAAGCAGCGGCTCCACCTCTTTCATTTGGCGCACTACCGTATTCAACCCTTCGATGATCTGTTGTTTCGTTAGCGGCTGGTCCGGGATAGCCGTCTGGACTTGAATGCGAACCGGCGGAAAGCCGCCATTCTTAAAAATCGCTTCTCCCGCTTCCGTCTTCCCTCCTGCTTCAGCGGCTTCATTGGCGCTCTGCTGCCTGCAAAGCTCGATATTCCGAAGCTGCATGTTAAGCGCGGTGTTGATCAGATGGACATACATTTGTCCCAGCGACCATTCGTTCTCGCTTGGCTTACGGGTCAACTGCTCCATGCTGAACTGCTCTAACTCCTGAATATAATGGTTCGTAATTTCTTCCAAACGTTGTATGATTTCCGGTGTGTTCATCGTTTTAACGACCCCTTTCGCATCAGGTATCAAGCTGCCGACTGCAGCACCAGAACAACGGCGGCATGAATAGCCAATCGTTTATGCTAAACATACCGCCGCGCACCCGTTCTGGATATATATTCTATTTTATCATTTTTATTCAATTTAATCGAATAGAATCCTTTAGGCTTCCAGCCGGAATCTTTTCAGCTCTTGCTGCATTTCTTCTGCGATGAGCCGCAGCGTCTTCACCTTCTCTCCTGCCACGTCAAACGCACGCTTCTGTTCAACCGTCGATGCCATGATCTCTTCGCTGCCGGCCGCGGATTGCTCCGTAATCGCGCTGATGCTCTCAATGGCCTGCTGCACCTGGGTACACATCTCTTGCGAAAGGTTCATGTCGTCCGATAGCTCGGCCAGATGACTCGCAACCTTCTGCACCTTCTCGGAAATTTCGGCAAAAGATTGTCCTGTCGAGGAGGCAGCTTCCTCCTGTACGCGGCATAACTCCATACTCTCCGACACGGAATCTTTCACCTTATTCATCGCCGAGCCGATCCCTTCGACCGCCTGGAAAATTTGCTTCGCGGCCCTTACCGACTGGTCTGCCAGCTTCTTCACCTCTCCAGCAACGACCGCAAAGCCTTTGCCCGCTTCGCCTGCCCGGGCCGCTTCAATAGATGCGTTCAAAGAAAGCATTGTCGTTTGTCTGGCAAGCTCGGAGACGTAAACGGTCATTTTGGCAATCTCCGCCGCGTTGCCTTCCAGCTCCTGCACGGTCCGTTCCACGACAAACATGGCGCTCCGATTGTCGGCCACGACCTGCAATTGTTCCTGCATGGTACGGCTGCCCAGCTCAATCGCGCGGACCGCTTCTTCGCCGTACTCCGCCGACCGCGCGGTTTCCGCAAGATTCGCCTCGAATTTCCGCGCCATCTCGTCTACGAGAGATACCGTCATCGTTAAATCTTCCGCGATTTTTTGACTACCGATGGCCAACTCCTCCGTAGCCGTCGCCACCTGGGCGACGATTCCCTGCATCGTATCGTTGTTCCGATCAATGTCTCTTGCCATGTCGTCCACGCGAGTGCCGGCTTGATCTACTGAACGGACAATGCCGCGCAGGTTGTCGATCATTACCCCGAACGATCCGTTCAGTTCGTCCAGCTCGTCCCGTCCCTTCGTTTCGGCCAGTTCGATCGTCAGGTTGCCCTGCGAGAGATGTTTCGCAGCGTCGTTCAACCGGCGAATCCGCCGGACGAGCTGCCTAGCCGCAAACGTATTATACGCACCGACCGCCACGAGCAGCAGTATGCCTCCTGCCAGAGCCAACTGCCACGTAAACCGGATGCTTCGCGTCAAGTGACCGGTATATTCGTCGTACCGCGCCTGCATCTGGAGGTCGAGCATATGAATATCGTTCTGTATGCCCAGCGTACGAATGGATTGCCGCTTCGCCTCCGGGCTGCTCTTATCGTTTAACGCCTGATAGGCAGCCGCCGCCAGCTCTTTAAACTTCGTATCGATGCTCGCAAGCAGCTTTTGCTGCTCTTCCGACAGCGCAGTCCCGCCGGTCAAAGCCGTGATCGTTTTCGCCGCTTGGCCCAGTTGACTTTTTACTCCCGCCTTGTTGCTCTCGGTCATGGAGGACGAATAATTGTTCAATCCCTGACCGATCTGGATCATGCTGCTCTTCAGCTCCCGGATGTTCATCATCGCAGGAACCAGCTCATTGTTTTGCGAGTTAATGCTTACCAATTGAAAAATAATATAGGCCACCAAAGCCAAGGACGCGAGCAGCGAGATCATCGCGCTGCGTACCAGTTTGCCCTGCAGTTTCATCGCTTCTTCCTCCGTTGCCGAATCATGGGGTTGGGATCGTGACGCTTCCGGCCGCAAGCTTCTGGATCAGGTCGTCAACCTTCTGCTGCTGCTCCGGCTGTAAGGAAATGACTCGGATCGGCGAGAGGCCGACGCCATTCTCCTTCAGTCCGAATACCATATGCTTCTGCGGAAAACGGCCCGAATTTTGCACAAAAGATTTCACCGCCAGATCGATGGCAACGTCAATATTTTTCAGCATCGACGTCACAACGGCTTTCTCCGCCATGAAAAATTGATCCGTATCGACGCCAATCCCGTATTTTCCGCGCTTCGCCGCTTCCTGCAGCACTCCGACGCCCGTAAAACCCGCTGCCGAATACAGGACATCGACCTTTTGTTTATCGATCATCCCGCCGGCAATTTGCACGCCAAGCGCGGCATTGCCAAAATCTCCGGCATAGGCTGCGGTGACCTCGGCTTTCGGATTGACCGCTTTGACCCCCTGCTCGAAGCCGTTCTGAAATTTGTGAATGAGCGGCACGTCCGCCCCGCCCACAAAACCGACCGCGTTCGAACGGGTAACCAGACCGGCAATCGCTCCGGCGAGGAAGCTTCCTTCCTCCTCCTTAAACGTAATCGAAGCCACGTTCGGCAGGTCCGACGTCTCATCGACAATGATAAACTGCCGGTCCGGATGCTGCTTCGCGGCTTTCTCCAAGCTGTCCTTGATCATAAAGCCCAAACCGATCACAAGATCGCAGTCGTCCTGCGCCAGCTGCTCGAACCCTGCATCATACGTTTTCGTCTTGGCGATCTCCCGATAATCAAAAACGATGCCTTGCTCGTCACGGGCCTTGATCAGCCCCTGAAACGCGGCATCGCTAAAAGACTGATCTCCCAACCCGACTTCCGACAGCATAATACCGATCTTCATTGGTCGCTGCGCCGCCTGTTCCGCCTGTTGCGCGCAACCGGCAAGCAACCACAGGCTTACAAGAAGTGAAATCCAACGTATCATCGCTTGTCTGCCCTTCCTCTTCATTGTCCGTCACCTCTTGTGTTATGTAAAAAAATTTAGTACCTTTAATATATCGTGCAGAGACAGCCGTAAATAAAGAGTTAATATTATATTTAAAAACGGCGTAACCGCGAAAAAGCTTAATCAAGCGATGCCGCGGCATGCTTGATTAAGCTTTTTGGTTATTGAGCGTTCAAGGCTGCTTGTTCCCCTGCTCCCCTTACTGTGCCGCAGCCGGGATCGGCCGCCGCATCAGCTCCTGCCGCTCGAAGCCGTACTGCTCATACAGCCCGTGCGCGTCCTTGGTGCCAAGCACCATCCGGGTACCTTGCACCGCCGGATGCTCCACCAGAAACTGCATCAGCGACTTGCCGAGCCCCTGCCCCCGGTGATCGGGGTGTACGATAACGTCGCAGACCCAAGCGAACGTGGCGTAATCCGTCACCACCCGCATGAAGCCCACCTGCGCCTCCCCATGATAAAGGCCGAAGCAGAGCGAATTTTCAAAACTCCGCAGCACCGTCTCCTTGCTTCGGTGCGCAGCCCAGTAGCTTGTCTGCAAAAGCGCATAAATCACATCCGGCTGCAGCTCTTCCCAGCAATCGTTAATGCGGTACGGCAGCGTGTCGTGCTTCCATTCCATCTGTACCCCTCCTGTAGATGTTGGTTTCGTTCATGTCGTTCAGTATAATGGAGACAGATGATACCGACGTATTTATTTCTCCCATCTGTACCCGTACAAAATCAAGGGGGACTCTACGCATGAATACGAGCACGGGCTGCAAATTCGAAGCCATCAAAGCGGACATCCAGCGCAAGCTCGCATCCGGCGCCATCCGGCCGGGCGCCAAGCTGCCTTCGATCCGCGACGTATCCGTACAGTACGGATGCAGCAAAAATACGGCCATTCGCGCGTACGACGAGCTGGAACGGGAACACTTGATTTATTCGGTGCCCAAAAGCGGCTACTATGCCGTCGTCCGTTCCGAACAGCCTTCCTCCGCCGAGCCGTTGGAGCGAATCGACCTCGCCACCGCGACGCCCGACCCGGCGGTTATGCCGTACGCGGACTTTCAGCATTGCTTGAACCAAGCGATCGAGCGCTACCAGGACCGGCTGTTTTCGTATTCGGACCCGCTCGGCTTTATGTCGCTCCGGCAGGCACTGCACAAGCATCTGACCACGGCACAGGTATTCGCCGAACCGGAGCGGATTGCCGTCGTATCCGGTTCTCAGCAGGCGATTCACATGCTGGCCGGCATGCCTTTTCCGAACGGCAAGACGGCCATTCTCGTCGAGCAGCCCACCTACTTCGGCATGCTCCGCACGCTGGAACTGCTGGGCATCACGGCCATCGGCATCGCCCGCACCGACGAAGGAATCGATCTGGACGAGCTGGAGCGGCATTTTCGAACGAACACGATCAAATTTTTTTATACCGTGCCGCGGTATCACAACCCGATGGGAACGAGCCTGAGCCAGGAGCAAAAGCAGGCGATCGCCCGGCTGGCCGAGCGCTACGACGTCTACATCGTGGAGGACGACTATTTGGCCGATTTGGAAATGAAGCGCCGCGCGGACCCGATCTACAGCCTGAACCGCTCCGGCCACGTCATCTATGTCAAAAGCTTCTCCAAAGTCACGCTGCCGGGCCTGCGGCTCGGTACAGCCGTCCTGCCGCAGCCGCTGCTGGAGACGTTCCGCCAGTTCAAATCCTCCGCCGATTCGAGCACGTCCGCCTTATCCCAGGCGGCACTGGAGCTTTACTTGACATGCGGCATGTTCGACCGCCACGCCGCATGGATGCGCGAGCATTACCGCGCACGGATGGAGGCGCTCCGCACGGCGGCCAGCCGTTACCTGCCGCAGGAGGTCGGCTTGCACGTGCCGTACGGCGGCGTCTTCGCCCGGCTCCTCGTGCCTCCGCCGCTTGAGGCGGACGATCTGCTGGCGGCGCTGAAGCAGCAGAACGTCGCGGCCCTGCCCACCGCGCGAAGCTATCTGCGCACGTTCGCGAAGGACAACGGCCTGCGCCTGAGCGTCATGCGCGCGAACGAAGCGCAGATCGACGAAGCGATCCGTCGCATCGCCGACTGGATCGAGCAGGCGCGCCGCCGCAAGCCGCCGCTGCAATGGGACCCGGTCGTCGACTGGATCTAGACGAGGAGATGCCTCCTGTCGATTTGCATGAATGCATGACCCATTTCGGATACTACGACTATGTGTATTTTTCCAAAGACTTCATCTTGAACCACGCGAAGGAGGACAAGTCATGATTAAGAAAATTGCAACGGCGGCCGTTTATGTAGAGGACCAGCAAAAAGCGAAAGCGTTCTGGACGGAGAAGGTCGGCTTCGAGGTCGTAGCCGAGCACCAAATGATGCCGGGAGCGAGCTGGCTGGAGGTTGCGCCGAAGGGAGCGGAATCCGCGCTGGTGCTGTATCCGAAAAGCATGATGAAAAACTGGGCCGAGCTGAAGCCGTCCATCGTATTCGTCTGCGACGATGTCGAGAAGACGTACGAGACGATGAATGCGAACGGCGTCACCTTCGAAGGCGAGCTGCAAAAAATGCAATGGGGTACCTTCGCCACCTTCCTCGACGAGGACGGCAATTCGTTCTTGATCAAAGGCTAGAAAAAAGAGACCGCCCAAACGCCGAAACGTTTGAGCGGTTCTCACATCTATGGCCGGTCCGGCGGGCCGTACACGGACCGCCGCCGTTCTCATTTCCCCGCCGCATACTCGGCTACGACCGGGTCTGAATTCAGCCTCCCACTCACCGCCTTGATCACGAACCGGTACGTTTGAGAAGGGTCCTTTTTCGCTACGGTATAGCTGTAGGTGGTCGTTCCGTCGGCATGACGGACTTTGGCCGTCCAATTCGGGCCCGCTGCATCATTTTGCTCGTAAATGCGGTAGCCCTCCACAGCCGGTCCCGTGCCCGGAGCGGTCCAAGTCAGCTTGACTTGCCCGTCCGCCGTCAGCGTCGCTTTGGCGTTTTCCACCTTGTTCGGCTTCGCGGCGCTTTTCTTAATGCTGTAGGCGTCGTATCGTTCCGTGCTTCCGCCCTTCGTCGTCGTATAAGCTTGGAAAGACAGCGTATCGTCCTGGACGGTGACCCCGGTGAACATTTGCTTTTTCGGCTGGCCGGATACGGCCGCATACGGGAAATCTTGATCTTTGGGCTTATAAAATTTCGGGCCTGCCGTATTGCCTACGAAATAGACCGTCCCTTTCGGGTTCAAGACATGACCTTCGCCGTCCTTTGTCACTTCTTGAGGCTGACCGGCATACATTTGGTAGCTTCGGGTGTACGTATGGTCGTGTCCCGACAAGACGGCGTCGATACCCAGCTCATCGAACAGGGGCGCCAGATGCTCGCGGAAAAATTTGACGTCCGTGCTGCCGGAATGGCTGGCTACCGAATAAATCGACTTGTGGAACAAGACGATTTTCCACTTTTTATCGGTTTTGGCGACTTCGTTTCGAAGCCACTCCACCTGCTTCTTGAAGACGGGGTCGGAGCTGCCCGAATACTGCGTGTTGAACACCATGAAATGGGCCGGACCGTAGTCAAAAGCGTACACCGAGCCTTCCGGGGTGGCATCCGTTTGCGATTTGTTGGGCAGATGGAAGTGGTAGGCGTAGTTGTTGTAGTTTTGGGTTTCATGGTTGCCCAGAATCGGCATCAGCGGAATGCGGGATAAAATGTCCTTCGGCTCGTTCAACAGCCACATCCACTGCTCTTCCACATCGCCGTTGTCCACCAGATCGCCCGTATTGACGATGAATTTGGCATCCGGGAATTTTTGAACCCCTTGCTGAACCGTGTTTTTCCAGATCATGTAGTCGGCTTGCGTCTTGGCTTGAGAGTCCGTCGTATACAAGAAGGTAAAGCCGTTGTCGCTTGCAGGCTCCGTCGTAAACGTGCCGATCTCGCTCCAGTTGCCCGCCGTTCCGTCGCCCAGACGGTAAGCATAGGCGGTGCCGGGCTTCAAGCCATCGGCGATTGCTTTGTGACTGGAAAAGCTCGTGGACTTATGGTTGGATTTATCCGCCAGCGTCAAATATACGCTGATGATTTGCGAAGTGCCTTGATACGTTTGGACTCCCGTGGACGGAAACGAATTTCCGTTGAGCTTCGAGGCTTCCACGACCTGCAATTGGGTGCCGGTAATCTTGTCCGATGTGTACCAGGCGAACGCCATGCTGGTTTTCGGATCGTCGTAATAAGTCAGCGCGATCGCCGTCGGCTTGCCGCTCTGCGGATTTCCGCCGTTGCCCGAATCGTCGGGATTCGCAACGAGCTTCATATCCCAATACAGGTCGGAGCTGCCCGCGCTTCCCTGATGCACCTCGGCCGCGAGTACGTTCGCGCCGTCGCGGAGCTTGCTTTTCAGAACGGCGGTCAGGTCGGCCGTTACGGTCCGGGGATCGCTTTTCGACTCGGAGGCCAGCGTAGCGTAGCGAATGTCCCCTTCCGGCATATTGAAGCGGTACGCCTCTTCGCCGTTGACATAGAGCACGACGCCGTCGTCCACCCCGAAGGTGCCTTGGATCTGCTGATAATCGCTTACTTTGGCCGCATGAACTGTAGTGTGAAAATACGTGGTCGGGTATTTCTTTTTGGAGTCCGGACCATAGCTGACGGCGGTCTTCACGGAGCCGAACTCCGAAGTTGCAGTGTCCGCCGGATAACCGAAAGGCGCTTGTCCGGAGCTCCAGGCGGAGTCGTCGTAGGGAACGTTCTTCCAATCGCCGCCCAAATCTTTCCCTCTGTCAAAATAGCGCCATGTGGCGTTTCCGGCTAGCAATGTGGCGGGACCGGCGGAAGGCGCCGCTGAGCCTTCGGATTCATCCGCCAAGGTCGCTCCCCCTGTAAGCAGCAGCTGGAACACCAGAAGCAGAGACAATACTATCGGCCATCGTTTTCGCTTCAACCCTCTGTTCATCAACTTCACTCCAATCTTCATAAATGAAGTAGTTAACCGTCGATCAAATCAATTCGTGCGCCCTCCCTCCTCGTCCCATAAAATCCCACTATATGGAAAACAAAACCATTGTAGCTTTCATTGCGAAAAATTTCAATATGGAATAATCCCATATGAAATTAATCCACCTGCCACTTCCAAAGAGAAAAAGGGACTGTTCCATACGCCTCAAGCCAAGCGTGCGGAATGTCCCCATTGTATTGGAATTGTGAAACGTCTTCGTCCGGCCCGGCTAGTACGCCAACCGTCCATCCCGGACGACGACTTTCCCGCCTTTGACAACCGTATCCACGTGGTTGATGCCGAAGTGATATGGCACATACGCCAAATTGACTGCGTCGAAAATGACCAGATCGGCCTGCTTGCCCACCTCCAGGCTGCCGACCCGGTCGCCGCGCCTAATGGCGTGCGCCGCGTTGACGGTCACGGCCGTCAGCACTTCTTCCGGCGTTAGCCCGAGGTTCAGGCAGCCGAGCGTCATAACGAGCTGGATCGACTCCGTCGGCGAGCTGCCGGGGTTGTAGTCGGTCGACAGCGCCACGGCGAGGCCTAGCTCGATCATGCGGCGCGCACGGGCATGCTGCTTCAGCCGCAGGTTGAACGAGGTCGCCGGTAAGCAGACGGCGATCACGCCCGCATCGCGCATCGCCTCGAACCCGGCGTCGGTCGCGGCCAGCAGATGCTCGGCCGAGATGCAGCCGAGCTTGCCCGCAAGCTCCGCGCCGCCGAGCGGCTCGATCTCGTCGGCGTGGATTTTTAAACCGAAGCCGAGCGCCTTGGCCGCCGCAAGAATCTCCTCGGACTCTTCGGGCGAGAACACGCCGTGCTCGCAGAACACGTCGCAGAATTCAGCCAGTCCGAGACGCTTCACCTCCGGCAGCATTTCGCGGATCACGAGCTTCACGTAATCGGCCGAGCGGCTCTTGTATTCCTCGGGCACCATGTGCGCGCCCATGAACGTCGAGACGAGCTCGACCGGATGCGCTTCGTTCAGCCGCTTCGTCACCCGAAGCTGCTTCAGCTCGTCCTCCAGCGTAAGGCCGTAGCCGCTTTTCGCCTCGCACGTCGTCACGCCCTGCAGCAGCAGCGTATCGAGGCTGCGCTTCGCCTTGGCGTACAGCCCGTCCTCCGACGCCCCCCGCGTGGCGCGGACCGTGCTCAGAATGCCGCCGCCCTGCGCCAAAATTTCCAAATACGTCGCGCCCTGCAGCTTCATCGCCAGCTCGTGCTCGCGCGAGCCGCCATGCACCAGATGCGTGTGCGGGTCGACCAGCCCCGGTGTCACCAAGCGGCCGCCGGCGTCAAGCTCCTGCGCGACCGGCAGGCCCGCGATCTGCGCGCGCACGTCTGCTTCGAGGCCGGCAGCGACTACGACGCCATCGCGTACAGCTACGGCGCCCCCTTTTACAACAGGCACGTCCGCCATCCGGCTGCCTGTGCGCGGCCCCGCTTCCCCTGCCATCGTAATCAGCTCGCCGATATTGTGCACGAGCAAATCGATCCGTTGTTGTTCCATCTTCCATCACCTCAACAAAGTCGTCCGCCCCGACATCGTTCGGGCCGGACGGATTATGGCAGCATGCGGCGAACCGCAGCTAGAATGCTTTATTCAACCGGCTCGCTCGAAGCGCCAGCCGCGCCTTCTTAAATGCCCAGCATCGGGACGCGAACGCCGCGTTCTTTGGCCGTCTGAACCGCCAGCTCGTAGCCTGCGTCCGCATGACGGATAACTCCCATGCCCGGGTCCGTGTTCAGCACGCGGGACAGCCGCTCTTCCGCTTCCTGGGAGCCGTCCGCAACAACGACCATACCGGCGTGGAGCGAATAGCCCATTCCGACGCCGCCGCCGTGATGTACCGAGACCCAGCTTGCGCCGGACGCCGTGTTCACGAGCGCGTTCAGGATCGCCCAGTCGCCGACCACGTCGCTGCCGTCCTTCATCGCTTCCGTCTCACGGTTCGGCGAGGCGACGGAGCCGCAGTCGAGGTGGTCGCGGCCGATGACGATCGGCGCGGACAGCTCGCCGCTGCGCACCATTTCGTTGATCGCGAGCCCCATCTTCACGCGCTCGCCGTAGCCGAGCCAGCAGATCCGCGATGGCAAGCCCTGGAAAGCCACTTTCTCCCGCGCCATTTCGATCCAGCGGCGCAGGTGCTCATTTTCCGGGAACAGCTTCAGCACAAGCTCGTCGGTCTTGTAGATGTCCTCCGGATCGCCGGACAGCGCGGCCCAGCGGAACGGCCCTTTGCCTTCGCAGAACAGCGGGCGGATGTACGCCGGCACGAAGCCCGGGAAGTTGAACGCGTCCTTCACGCCTTCATCCAAAGCGACCTGACGGATGTTGTTGCCGTAGTCGAACACGACGGAGCCCAGCTTTTGCAGGTCGAGCATCGCCTGCACATGCGCCGCCATCGACTGCTTCGACAAGCGGACGTATTCCGCCGGGTTGCTCGTGCGCAGCGCCGCCGCCGCTTCCAGCGAATAGCCCACAGGCACGTAGCCATTCAGCGGATCGTGCGCCGACGTCTGGTCGGTGACGAAATCCGGCACGATGCCGCGGCGCACGAATTCCGGGAAAATTTCCGCCGCGTTGCCGACCAGCCCGATCGAGAGCGGACGGCCCTGCTCCTGCGCCTCGCGCGCCAGCTTGAGCGCTTCGTCCAGATCGTGCACCATCACGTCGCAGTAGCGCGTATCGATCCGGCGCTGAATGCGCGTCGCGTCGACGTCTACGCCGATGACGACGCCTTCGTTCATCGTGACGGCCAGCGGCTGCGCCCCGCCCATGCCGCCGAGACCCGCGGTCAGCGTCAGCGTCCCGCGCAGCGTACCGTTCGCATGCTGACGCGCCGCTTCGGCGAACGTTTCGTACGTGCCCTGCAGAATGCCCTGCGTGCCGATGTAAATCCAGCTGCCCGCCGTCATTTGCCCGTACATCATCAGCCCTTTTTTATCCAGCTCATGGAACGTATCCCAGTTCGCAAACGCAGGCACGATCACGGAGTTGGAGATGAGCACGCGCGGCGCTTGGCTGTGGGTTTTGAAAATGCCGACCGGCTTGCCGGACTGCACGAGCAGCGTTTCGTCCGCTTCGAGCTCCGTCAGGCACTCGACGATTTTATCGTACGCTTCCCAGTTGCGGGCCGCCTTGCCGATCCCGCCGTAAACGACGAGATCCTCCGGCCGCTCGGCGACCTCCGGGTCCAGGTTGTTCATCAGCATGCGCAGCACCGCTTCCTGCTGCCATCCTTTGGCCGTCAGCTTCGTGCCTCGCGGCGCGCGAATCGTACGTTTATTTTCCATCGTTATCTCTCCCCTTGGGTTTAAAAGTGAGGCGCTACACAGACAGATCATTCTTCCGATCGCTGCTCCACCCCGTAAAGTGAAGATCATTCGAAGAAGCTGATCAGAGTACTTTACGGGGACCCCGGATCCGGATTTCTGGATTATATAACCCCCTTAAGGGTTGAAATCCGGAGACAAAGGCGAACACTAGCGTTTCTCCAGAACGATTCTGCCCGCTCCGCTAACTTTTTCACTGAATTTATACAACCTTGGCTAATCGCGCTTCATCGTGCCGGCCAGAAAGTTAAGAATGACGTGCAGCGCTGTGCGCACGGTCGCCCGGCGCGGGTCTTGCATCGGATCGACGCAGACGATATCGAAGCCCTTCACCTTCGGATGGCGGCCGAGCATGAACACCGCCTCCAGCAGCTGCCAGCTCGTCATCCCGGCAGGCACCATCGCGGGAACACCCGGCGCGTAGGCCTGATCGAGCACATCCATATCCACCGTGACGTAGATGGCGTCCGTGCCGCTGCCGGCCACTTCAAGCGCCTGAACGACGAACTTCTCCACGCCCTCCAGCGCGACCTGCCGCGCCGTAAACTGCGTAATTCCCTGCTCCCGCGCATAATCGCGGTACGGCTTCGAATTCGCGAAGCTGTGCAGGCCGATCTGCGCGATATGCTTGCCTTCCACGGCACCGGATTCGATCAGCCCGCGGATCGGCGTGCCGTTGGACGGTCCGCCGTCCTGCAGGTTGCGCACGTCCATATGCGAATCGATCTGGACGATGCCGACAGGCCCGCCGATTTTGTTCCGGAACGCCTTGACGGACGGGCACGTGATCGAATGATCGCCCCCGGCGATAATCGGGAACAGCTCCGGCAGTGCCTCGTACACGTTCGTCAGCCCCTGCTCGATGTTCGCATGGCAGCGCAGCAGGTCGGTAACGTGCATTTGAATATCGCCGAGGTCGCGGGCGTTCAGCTCCTGCAGATCGACGTCGTGGTCGATGCTGTACGTCGTCACGTTCGCGAACAGCTCGCGCAGCGCGTTCGGCGTCATCGACGCGGCGGAGACGCTAATCGACGTCTTGGACAGCGGCACCCCGATGAAGCCGAAGTCGACCGGCGCTTCCCCGTCCCACGGCGTGAGCCACTGGGCCACCTTCGTCTCGAACCGGTCGCGCCAGTTCGACCGCCGCGCCAGCTCCGGCGGGTTTAACAGATCAATCGTTTTCACGCATAAGCCTCCTTTTGCCTTAACGCGGATTCCGATCGGCGTCCTTGCCGCCGAAGAACCCGCCGCTTAACCTCCTGTATGATTAACGGCGAAGTAAGATTAGCCGCCTTAACCGTTAATGGCCCAAATAAGCCTGCTTGACGACATCCTGCGAACGCAGATTGTCGGCGGTGTCGTGATGGCTGATCTCGCCGTGCTCCAGCACGTAGCCGCGGTCCGCCACCGACAGCGCCATCGCCGCGTTCTGCTCGATCAGCAGAATCGTCAGCCCCTGGCGCTTGATCGTCCTGATCGTCTCGAAGATTCCTTTGACGACGATCGGGGCCAGTCCCATCGACGGCTCGTCGAGGATGAGCAGCTTCGGCTTCGCCATCAGCGCCCGCCCGATCGCGAGCATCTGCTGCTCGCCGCCGCTCATCGTGCCGCCGAGCTGAGTCCGTCGCTCCGCCAGCCGCGGAAACATCGCATAGATGGCGTCCATCTCCTGCTTCAGCTCGCCCTTGCCCGATTTCCGCGAATAAGTGCCCATATGGAGATTTTGCTCCACGGTCAGCTTCGGAAAAATGCGCCGGCCTTCGGCCACCATCACGATGCCTGCCTCCACAAGTTTATGCGTCGGCTGGCCGATGATGTCTTTGCCCTGATACAGAATGGAGCCCTTCGAAGGGATGACACCGCAAATGGCGTTCACGGTCGTCGTTTTCCCCGCGCCGTTTGAGCCGATCAGCGTCACCACCTCGCCCTGCTTCACCTCCAAAGACAAGTTCCTCACGGCGTGAATGCTGCCGTACGATACGTTCAAATTGCGGATCTCAAGCAACGGGAATCCCCTCCTCGCTCTCCGTCTTGCCGATGTACGCCTCGATGACCGCCGGGCTGTTCATGATCTCGTGCGGGTCGCCGTCGGCGATCTTCTCGCCGTGGTCGAGCACCGCCACCCGATCGCACAGCTTGCACACCATGCCGACGTTGTGCTCGATCAGAATCAGCGTCGTCCCGCTGCCGCGAATCGTGCGAATCAGCGCTTCCATCTCGTGGACCTCCTGCCCGTTCATCCCGGCTGTCGGTTCGTCGAGCAGCAGCAGCTTGGGGCCGGAAACGAGCGCCCGGGCGATTTCCACCCGCCGCTGGTTGCCGTACGACAGGCTGCCCGCCTGCTCCTGCTCGAAGCCCCGCAGCCCGACAAGCTCCAGCACCCGCAAGCTCGCCTCCGTCACCTCGTGCTCCTCCCGCTTGGCGGAGCCGAGGCCGAGAATCGCCGACCAGAGACCGGACCGCGTGCGGCCGAACATGCCGACCTTGACATTTTCCAGCACCGTCTCGTCCTTCAGCAGCCGGATGTTCTGGAACGTCCGCGTCATTCCTTGCTGCGCGATGCGGAACGGCTTCAGGCCTTGGATCGGCCTGCCTTCGAACGTGATGGACCCTTCGTTCGGCTGATACAGACCGGTCAAAATATTGAAGAACGTCGTCTTCCCGGCGCCGTTCGGGCCGATCAAGCCCAATATCTCGCCCTGCTTCACCTCCAGGCTGACTCCGCTGACGGCGGTCAGGCCGCCGAACCGTTTCGTAATGCCTTCCACCTTAAGCACGGCCGCCACCTCCCTTGCCGCGCGGCTTCATCTTGATGCCCGTCTGCCCGAAAATTCCCTTCGGGCGATAGCGCATGACCAGAACCATCAGCAAGCCGTAAAACATCATTTTGTACATATCGAGGTATTTCATATCGAACATTTGAAGGTCGAACAGCCGGAACAGCTCCGGGAGCAGGTACAGCAGCGTGACCCCGAACAAGGTGCCGCGGATGCTGCCGAGCCCGCCGATCACGACCATGCTGAGCACCGTCGCCGAGACGGTAAAGCCGAACGAATCCGCGCTGAGGAACGATACTTTATGGGCGAACAGCGCGCCCGCCGCACCGGCGTAAGCTCCGCCGATCGCGAAGACCAGCACCTTGTAGTACGTCGTGTTGATGCCCATCGAAGCGGCGACCGTCTCGTCCTCCCGGATAACCATCCAGGCGCGGCCGATCCGCGACCGTGTCATTTTCCGCAGCGCATAGATGCCGACGAGAAGCACGATCACGACGAACAGCAGGTAGCCGACATTTTTCATCTCGATGCCGAAGAACGACAGCCCCGGAATCGAGTCGAGGCCGTAAGCGCCGCCGGTCAGCTCGGAATTTTTGAAGTAAGACTGAATGATGAGTCCGAGCCCGAGCGTCGTAATGGCGAGAAAATCTTCCCGCACCCGCAAGCTCGGCAGCCCGAGCACCGCGCTGATGACGAAGGTCAGGACAATCGCGAGCGCGATGGCCAACCACGGGTTCAAGCCCGCTTTTACCGATAAAATCCCCGAGGCGTAAGCCCCGATGCCGAAAAACGCCCCATGTCCCAGCGACACTTGGCCCGCGTATCCGGTAATGAGGTTCAAGCCGAGGCCGAGCAAAATATAGATGATCAGAAAGACGACGATATCGACGTAGTAAGGGTTAAACAGCGCATCCATACGATCACCTACACTTTATCGACGTTCTTCCCGAACAGCCCGGAAGGCTTGAAGAGAAGAATGACGATCAGAATGATAAACGCGATGGCGTCCTTGTCGATGACCATGCCGGTCATGAACCCGTCGCTCAGCGATTCGACGACGCCGAGAATCAGGCCGCCGACAATCGTGCCGGGAATCGAGCCGAGGCCGCCGAGCACCACGACGCAGAACGCCTTAAGACCCGGAATCGCGCCCATCGCCGGAAACAGCGAGTTAAAGTTCCATGCGACGAGCACGCCCGCAGCGGCTGCCAGCGCCGATCCGATGACGAACGTGACCGAGATGACGCGGTTTACGTTGACGCCCATCAGCGATGCGGCCCGCGTGTCCTGTGCCGTCGCCTGAATGGCTAGGCCCATCTTCGTAAACTTCAGGAAGGCGTACAGCAAGCCGAGTCCGACGATGCCGGCCGCGATGATGTACAGCTTCGTATTCGTGAGTGAAATCGATTCGGTGAGGTTTACGACCGATACTTCGATGCCGGTCTCGGGAAACGCCTGCGTATCCGACGTGAAGACGATTTGAAACAGGTTTTCGAGAAAAATGCCGACCCCGATCCCGCTGATCAGCGTGGTGATGGGGTGAGCACCGCGCAGCGGACGGTAGGCGAACCGTTCGACCGCCATCCCGGCGATGGCCGAGATGACCATGGCGAACACGATGGCCGCCAAGAACGGCAGGTGCAGGTACGTAATGCCGATCATCGCCGCGAACGCGCCGATCATGTAGATGACGCCGTGCGCGAAGTGCAGCAGCTTGAGGACGCCGTATACCATCGTTAGGCCGACGGCGATCAAGATGTAGATGAACCCGAGCGATATGCCGTTTAGCAGCTGTTGCAGCAGCATAAGCCGTTCTTCACTCCTTTCCGTGGAGGTCGCGGGGATAAGAAAGGAGACCCCAAGGGCCTCCTCCCTTTGCCTTTGACCGACAGATTGTTCTTAGTTGTACATTTGCGATTTCACGAATTGGAATTTGCCGTCCTTCACGGTCATAAAGATCACCGGCTTCATGACTTCATGGTCGGTGCGGAAGCGGATTTGGCCCGAGGTGCCTTCCAGCTCGCTCGTTTCGTTAATGGCCTGCTTCAGCTTCTCCTTGTCGGTGCCCGCTTTCTTCATCGCTTCGAGGATGACCATCGCGGCGTCATAGCTTTGCGAAGACAGCATATCCGGCTCGCCCTTATACTTGTCGTGCCAAGCTTTGACGAACTTCTGGACCACAGGGCGGTTGTCGGTCGTGTAGAACGACGTGGTGAAGGTGGACCCTTCCGTATTCGATTTTCCAAGCTCCAAATATTTCGGCGAATCGAAGCCGTCCACGCCAAGGAGCTGCGCGTTAATGCCGCTTTCCTTCGCCTGCTTCACGATCGCGGCCGCTTCGTTGTAATAGGCGACTACGTACAGCGCGTCCGGATTCGTCGCTTTGACCGCCGTCAGCACGGAGCTGAAATCTTTGTCGCCCATCTTGTGCGGACGATCGATCGCGATTTTCGCGCCAAGCTTCTCGACGTTTTCTTTGAACGACGTGTAGATCGATTTGCCGTAGTCGTTGTCCACATACAGGACGGCGATGTTTTTCTTCTTCAGGTCATTTACCGCATATTCAGCCATCGCCCGGCCCTGCACCGGACCCGTATAGATGACCCGGTTCACGTAATCGCCGCCCTTGGTCGCATCCGGATGCACCGCATACGCGACGACCATCGGCACCTTCAGCTCCTGCACCTTCGCCGCAGCCGTCTTGGTCGGGCCGCTGTAAGCGCCGCCGACGAGCGCCGTCACTTTATCGTTGTTCACCAGCTTCTGCACCGCTTTAATCGCTTCCTCCGGTTTGCCTTGGTCGTCCTCCGCCACAAGCTCAACCTTCTTGCCGTTGATGCCGCCGGCGGCATTGTACTGCTCGACCGCCAGCAGCGCCGCGTCGCGGCTGTGCGTGCCGTCCGTCGCCGTCGGCCCGGTCAGCGGACCGAACCAGCCGATCTTGATCGCGTCGCCCGACGCTTCTTTGGAAGCGCCTCCATTTGCCGAAGAAGAAGTCGCCCCTCCGCCGCTTGCGCAGCCGCTGAGCAGGAATGTAGTCATCATGACGCCCGCTGCAAACATCGAAAACCGTTTCATCTTTAAGTGCCCCCTTTTGCTGTATGTGAATGAAGTGTGAACTTTCCCGGTGCACTCCTATCGTACTTGTAAACGCTTACGAAAGCACTAGTGAATTTTGCGAAAGTTTAGCACAATTTTGCTGCGCGATATTCGTTCGGGCTGCAGCGAAGATAACGTTTGAACAGCCGGCTGAAGTAATTGGAATCCTGAAAACCAGCAAGCGAAGCGATCTCCTGCACCGATTTATCGGTGTTTTCAAGGTAATAGACCGCTTTTTCGATTCGGAGCTTGTTTAAGTAGTCGACGAAGGTGCTTCCCGTTTCCTTGCGGAACAGGTGGCTGAAATGGTAGGTGCTAAGGTAACAATATTGTGCTATCTCTTCGAGGGGAATCTTGCGCTGATGATGCTGTTTCATGTAGGCGATGGCCGTCCGGATTACCGGCGACACCTCCGCTGTCTGCGCTTCGCCGATCCGTGCGGTCAGCTTGCTCCAGTGCTCGCTAACTTTGGCCACGAACTTGTCATAGCGGATCGTCATGTACAGATCTTGAATAAACCGGGCGTTCTCCGACAAAATGCTCTGCGCATGGCCGCCCACATCGAGCGACAGGCGCGTCAGCTGCATGACGAGGTCGATAACCTCGGATTTGAACATATCGACATTGCCGCGGTACGTCTGCCCCATGCGCTCCAGCAGCAGATGCAAGTACGAAACCGCCCCGTGCACGTCGCCCAGGCGAACGCGGGCCATCAGCTCCGTCCGTTCCGCTTGCGAGACCGGCTTGTGCGGCTGCTCGCCGTCCTGCTTTTGCTTCTCGTATTGGAAAATGAGCCGATTGCCCTGGAAGAAGCGGTCGATCATCGACTCCTTCGCTTCCTCGTATGAGTAGTGAAGCATGTACGGGTTATCATAGAAGGTGCCTATGCCGACGGAGACGGAAAAGCCCTGCACGTCGGTCAGCTTCTGCACCTGCTTCGCCATCGCGAAAGCGGTCTTGGCGGGATCGGGATCGCGCCGGTCCTTCGTCCCCAGCTCAACGAGCAAAGCCAGCACGCCTTCGGCCACCCACACCCAGACGAACGGCGCTTGGATGCCTGCATGCAGTGCGTCGATCAGCTTGTGGCCGATATCGACGCGCCACTGGATGGGCTGGCCGAGCGCAAGATCGGGATACCGGTCCATCGAGAATACCATCGCCAGATTGGGCCGGAGATACATATCGAACTCCGCCTGCATCTCCGCAAACGTCGCTTCGTGGACCAGCGTACCGGAGATCAGCAGGTGGGTAAACGTCGCTTGAGTCGGATTTTGCCTCATGGGAGCCTCCTAACGGTTATTTCGGTTAAAAAACTCATATCCAATATAGCATGATTGTCGCAGCAGGACAGGGGGTGGCGACAAGGGAATTTTTTGCTGCGGGCGTTATTCCGCAATGTATCTTACAATTTCGGCCAACTCGTTGACAAACGAGTCCTTGTCGTTATCTGCCGAGGATGCAACGGACACGCAACGGTCGACTTGAACACCGCTTAACTGCAGAGCGGACAATACCCATGGCTTGCTGTCCCCATGCAAACAGACGATAGATGACGGCCGATGGTCGGCGATTTGCTGCGCGAGCCGATCGACGCTTTGTTGTCTGACCCGCTCCCTGTCCACTTCCGGCACTTCATTGATCGACCGGGGACACAGATGAATCAGGAAGCATTCTCTGCTTCTGAAAAAATGCAGAAAGTCCCAGTGGTCTTCAGGAACGTCTTCTCCCAAAGCTATCGCGAACGATTCCTTCACCTGTTCCAACAGTGCGGAATCGCCATTAAAGAAAAACGTGCCGTCGCCGGGAGGCGCATCTCCGATCATCAACGTCTTCACGCATTCCGGTTGGAACATCCGGTCATTGACGTAGATCGTGATCGCCGTTTCGTTCGGGCAATCGGCCATCTTCCGGCGCCACATCGAATCCTCCATCAATAAGTAACGCTCAAGATTGTCGAGCAGCGTGTCCCAGCCTTCGGCGGTATCGCTGATTTCCACGAACTCCCCATTCTCATAATCAAAAACCAAGCCTCGATCCTCGTACAATTCGCTTTCGAATCTGGAATAATGAATACGGAAAACTTCCGTCCACTCTATAAAGGTTTCATAGCTGTCATGCGCTATCGACAATCCTTTATCGTTTACCGTAATTTTGTCGGTGTGACTCATCTTTTTCGCTTCTTCCCTTCGTTACTATAATCGATTTGCAAACCAAAAAAGGCCCTGCGCTCGCGCATTATGCGGAGACCGGGCGTTTCCTGGCTGGGTCTTTTTTCAACTTGGCAACCTTAAGCAGCCGTCTCTTCCGCTTCCACGGGCTTGAACCGGCTTTTGCCGAAAAAGACGTAGAACAACACCGAAACGACCGTATACACCACCGCCGTAATGCAGAACGCGTAAACGTAGCCATAGTAGCTGCCGTATTGAGCGACAAGTCCGGTGCTGACCGGCGAGGCCAGAAACCAGCCCAGATTGAACACCGCTTCTCCAGAGCTGGAGGCAAGTCCGCGCATCGAGCGGTCAACGTATTTCATCTTGATCGTGTTGTAGAACGGATTGGCCGCATTCATCAGAGCCTGCCGGAATAAATACCCTCCGCTCGCAATCATCAGGTTGGTCGAAAACGCCGTAATAAGCAGAAACGGAATCGAGCACAGCTGAAGCACGATAACCGCTTTCGCTTCCCCGAGCCGCCGGGCGATGACCGGACCGATCAAGTATGCGAGCGCAGTCGCGCCCTGTCCCAAGGAGACGATGACGCCAATCACCGATTTCGAGGCGTCAAAGCGGTCTTCAAAATAGACGTTCAAGTAAGGCACTACCATGCCTCCGGCCGTCGAGGTCATCAGCCCGAGCAGAACGAAGAGGCCGATCACTTGAAGCGACGCTTTATGATGCTGTACCGTATACCGCCACGAAAACTTTCCGCCGGACGGCCGTTCCTCCCGGCTCCTCTTCAGCATCAAGACGGGAATCAACCCGAGCGCCGCTATGCCGACACCCGTCAGCAAGGTCAGACGCAGGCTCAAGACGCCGTCAAGGCCGAAGCTAAACTGAAGCGTGTCGGTGAGAAACCCGCCGAAGACGTTGCCGATAACGCTTGCAAACATGACGAGAGCCAAGTTTAAACTGAACAGATGCACACGCTGCGACGGGGTGGAATGGTTCGCCATGAACGGAATGACGGTCGCAGACACGACCGCCAGCGTCATTCCGCCCAGAAACGCGGAGACGAGCAGCCCCTGCTCGCCATCGATCAGCGAGCGGGCAGTAAGAGCGGCTACTACCAAAAATCCCCCCGTCGTCACAAGCCGCTTCGGACCGAACCTGTCGTTCATGATGCCGGCCGGCACCAGTACGATCGCTGCAGCCGCAGCCGCCATTCCCACGATGTGCCCGACCATCGTCTGGTCGTAGCCGAGCGCTTTGACATATAGATTGTAGACGAGGCCGAACATCCCGAGCCCCAGATTCCATACGAAATTAAAGCAAAGAAACAACCGGAGATTCCGGCTGTACCCGAGAAACTGCATCTTCCATTCATATAATAAAACCGACATCGGCCATCCGTCCTCCGGAGTCATGCAGCATTTATACCATATTTTAAGAGTAACCGATTCCATCGATGATTTGAATCTCTTTTTTTCCAACGGTCAAAAGAGAATCGTTCAAAATAATAGACAATTCCCTTTCCAAGGCTTGGATAAAGATGTTATGCTTGTCAAATACGGAGCGGACGGTCCATACAACAGCTCCGAATCGGAAGGAGAGACGGCATTGACAAGCTGGCATCAGAGCTTTACTCAAGATTTGTTAAACCAAGCAGCCCGCGCCTACGGCGTAGCCCCGGAGACGGTGAGCCATGTGGGGGGCTTTGAAAATCTCATATACGGCTTCCGGCGCGACGGCCGGGACCTGATTCTGCGCGTGACTCACAGCTCGCACCGCTCGCGGGAGCTGATCGAGTCGGAGTTGCATTTCATGGGCTATCTCGCGGAGGGCGGCGTACGGGCAGCGAGGCCGGTGCCGTCTTGCTCCGGCGGACGGACAGAAACGGTCGAAACGGAAGACGGCTACTTCACGCTGGCCTGCTTCGAACAAGCGCCGGGCGGTCTCGTCCAGGCCGGACATCCGGCTTGGGGCCCCCGCCTCTTCGAAGGCTGGGGCGAAATTACGGGGCGCATGCACAAGCTCGCCCGGTCGTATACCGTCCCTGCGGACATGACCCGTAGGCCGGACAAAGATATTTTGACCTTGGACCCGGCTTATTTGTCCCATCCCAACATTGCCTTGGCCTATCGCCGATACGTCGAGGTGGAGGCGCGTATCAACGCGCTCGCCCCAGAGCAGGACGGCTACGGCTTATGTCACCGGGATTTGCATCATAAAAACTTTTTTGTGCACGGCGAAACGATCACGGCGTTCGATTTCGACGATTGCGGGTACGACTATTTCGTGCAGGATATCGCCATGGCCGTTTATTATGCCTCGGTACTGGGGGACTGGGCCCGGCCCGAGGCCGATCCGAAGCGCGTGTCCGAATTCGCCAACCGGTTTCTGGACAGCTTTATGAACGGATACCGGCGGGAATACGAGCTGGGCAGCCACTGGCTGAAGCAGCTGCCGCTGTTCGTGGAAAGACGCCGCTGCGATATGTGCATGATCTTCCTGCAAAACGCAGTCTCCGAGCCTCCGAGTGCAGCGATCCGCGAATGGCTTGACCGGAATGTGGAACAAATTTCTCACGGGAATACCTTATTATGACCTATGCAGTTTATGGAGATTTTTGGTAAATATTTGGTTTAGCCGTAGCCCAAAGAAGCATTGGATCATGCTCCGGCAAAGACCAATAAGCCCCTGGCTTCAAGGCCAGGGGCTTATTCTTATGATTTTACCATCTTACCATTTCGCTACTTCAACGTCCGCTTTCAGCCACGCTTCCCACTTCGGATCTTCGATCTTAAGAAAACTGAGCGAAATTCCTTCCATATCGAGCGAAGTCAAATGCGTGCCGATTTTGACGAACCGGACATCCAAGTTTTCCAGTTCACACAAGCGGCGAATGTCATTGGCAAACGCATACTGTTCGACCAGCGGGGTCGCGCCTAAACCGTTGACCAATATCGCGAAAGGGTCTTGCCTTCTCCAACGGTATACGCTTTTCAGCTTATTGAACAGCTCGACCGCGAGCTTTTCCGAAGAAGAAAACACCTCTTTGCGGTACCCTTTCTCCCCGTGGATGCCGACGCCGTAATACGCTTCGTTTTTTTGCAGCGTAAACGACGGTTCGCCCTTCGTCGGATCGTTCGCCGGCGACAGCGCCACGCCCAATGTGTGCAGCCTGCCGATCACTTGCTCGCCGAGTTCCTTCAGCTGCTCCAGCGTGTAGCCTTCCCGCGCGGCCGCCCCCAATATTTTATGGACCAAAACGGTACCGGCGACGCCCCTTCTTCTTTTGTTGTACGTCACGTCATCTTCGATCGACACATCGTCGTTAACGATGACATGGTCGACCATTCGCCCTTCTTCTTTCGCCAAAGCTTCCGCCGTCAAAAAATTGCCGACGTCCGCGGTAAAGTTTTTAATGATGAGCAGCACGCTTCTGCTCTTGTCCACGAGGCGGATCGCCTCCAACACTTGCTCCGGCGTCGGCGGCACGAAAATTTCACCCGCAACCGCAACGGAAAGTATGCCGTCGCCCACATAACCAAAATCCGCCGGCTCATGACCGCTTCCTCCCCCGCTGATGAGCACGACTTGCTGGCCCATGTCCGCAAGGTCTTTACGGAATATCAAATTATATTTCTCGTTATAGAACACCCGGTCTTTATGCTCAAAATAGAATCCGTGCAGCATATTGCGGACAATATTTTGAACACCGTTGATGATTTTCGTCATTTGTTTCTCCACCTTACTTTGGTTTGTTTCCGGTCTGCTCGAGCAGCAGCAGTTGATTACGGATCATCTCTTTGATGAGCGAAGACAACACCGAAGGTTGAATGGAACAATGGTGTTCAATCCAATCTTTGATCGTCCCGACAAACCCGTGACTGTAAAACGACGCCACCATATTTTTGTTCGCCTCGGAGATATGGATCGGCTTGTCCATCAACAGTTCATCGATGATTTTGATATATAAATTTTTCGTATGTTCAAATAAATACTGGTTAAACGAGTTTTGATCGGTTACTTTAAACGCCCTGCGGTAAAACCGCTGATTCTCGTAAAAATAGTCCATCAACAAGTCGAAAATGTTCTCCCACTTCTCATAATCCAAAAAGTCCTCGATGTTTTCCTTCGTTTCTTCTTTGTAAATCCAGCCCAAGAGCTCATACTTGTCCACGAAATGATAGTAAAACGTTTGCCTGCGCATCTGACAAGGCTGCATAATATCGCTTACGGAAATTTCGTGGAACGATTTGGTTTCCATCCGTTTTTTTAAGGAATTCGCTATGATCTTTTTGGTAATGAGCGAATTGGTCATGATCATCTTCCCAACCCTAGGTTTACTGTTAATCTTAACAAAATCATCATGATTATTGAAGCAAGCGTTGTTTGACAGTTTGCCGTTTTTGTCCGTTTACGATAAAACGTTTTCATTCTATCATAGGGATTAATCAAACGATTTGGAATTTATGGATCGCGGGAGGTATGGCAAAGTGAAAAAGATCATCAACAAACCAGAGACGCTCGTCGCGGAAATGTGCAACGGGCTCGTCTTGGCCCATCCGGAGCTGGAGTTTATCAAGAAATATAAGGTGATCAAGAAAAAAGAAATTAACGAAAACAAAGTCACCTTGATCAGCGGCGGCGGCAGCGGGCACGAACCGGCTCACGCCGGGTTTGTCGGCAAAGGGATGCTGGATGCGGCCGTATGCGGCGATGTGTTTGCATCTCCATCCCAAATTCAGGTGTACCAAGCCATTAAAGCGACAGCGAGCCAAAAAGGGACGCTGCTGATTATCAAAAACTACAGCGGCGACGTCATGAACTTCAAAAACGGCGCTCAACTGGCCGCAGAAGACGGCATCCAAGTGGAATATGTGCGCGTCGACGACGACATTGCCGTTGAAGACAGCTTGTACACGGTCGGACGCCGCGGCGTTGCCGGAACGGTGCTCGTCCATAAAATTGCCGGAGCTGCTGCGGAAGAAGGCCGCGATTTGATGCAAGTGAAAGCGGTCGCGGAGAAAGCGGCGCATAACGTGCGCAGCATCGGCGTGGCGTTCACTTCGTGCACCGTTCCTGCACACGGGTCGCCGACGTTCAAACTCGGCGAAGATGAAATGGAGTACGGCGTGGGCATTCACGGCGAACCGGGCCAGCGGCGGGAAAAAATCGTCAGTGCGGACGACCTGGCGAAGCGGATGACGACCGAATTGTTAAAAGATTTGGGCATCCAAGACGAGGACAACGCGGAAGTTGCCATGCTCGTCAACGGCTTCGGCGCGACCCCATTGCAGGAGCTGTACTTGTTTAATAACGCGGCGGTTCGCGAGCTCGCAGGCCGGAACATCCGGATTTGCCGCACGTTTGTCGGCAACTATATGACGAGCATCGATATGGCGGGCATTTCGCTGACGATCTTGAAGCTCGATGACGAACTGGAAACGCTCTTATCAAAAGAATGTCATGCGCCTGCATTCCGGGTAGACGGTCCGGTACCGCAAGTCGAGTATGCGGACATCGCGGAAGCCGACGACGATCGACCGGTTTCCTTCAAAACGGAAACGCCGGAACATTACGCGGCGGTTCAAGGCGGCGTGCTGACGCTTCAAAACATGATCTACATCGTCGATAAAATGAGCGAAATCATTATCGAAAATGAAGTTCCGTTCTGCGAACTCGACTCGCACGCGGGGGACGGCGATTTCGGGATGAGCGTCTCCAAAGGATTCAGGCAGTTAAAGCGGGAATGGAGCGCGATTTTGGCTCAAGAGCCTTTAACGATCGGTTCTTTCCTGGACGCGTGCTCCATGGTCATTATGGAATATTGCGGCGGCGCTTCCGGACCGATTTGGGGCTCGGCGTTCCGCGCTGCCGGCAAAGCGGCAGGAGATAAAGCGGTACTGACTGTTGCGGAGTATGCGGAAATGTTACAAGCCGCGGTCAAAGGCATTCAGGCAACTGGGGAGCGTTCCTTCGGCAGAGGCGCCGTCGTTGGCGACAAAACGCTGATTGACGCGCTGGTGCCTTTCACGGATACGTTCACGGCAAGCGCCGCGGCAGGCGACGACTTTAAATTCGCTTTTGAAAAAGCGGCGCAAGCTGCGGTGGAAGGCGCCGAAAAAACGAAACAAATCGTCGCCCGAATGGGGCGCGCCGGCACTGTCGGCGAACGCAGCTTGGGCTATCCGGATGCAGGCGCCTACGCGCTTGGCGTTATCTTTACGGAAATCGCCCGCAGCTTGAAATAATCTAGGGAACAGCGGCCGGATGAGGGCATTATTTATCATGTTGTATAAAATCAGCAAAAACCGCCGTAAAGAGCGGTTTTTTGCTGATATCCCTAGTTCTATGTCCGAAATCCTGCACTACCCGTCCAAAGACTGCGCATCCCGGGGCAGGCGCCTGACTTTTTCCACATACTCCGTCACATTGCGCTCTTCGTCCGCCGGATAATCGTAGCCGAGCTTTGCGGCAAGCGGCACCCCGATCCTCCGGACAAGCTCCCCTGCCTGGTTCAGCTTCTCCCACTGTTCTTCAGGGTCGGCCCCGCAATACAAGGACAGAAACTGCTCGTAGATATCGGGCTCCAGAAACCGCTTGAACCATTTACCGGCGGTGCCGACGTTGACCTTCCAATCATAGTTGGCGCCCACGTGCCATTCCAGCAGAAAGCGAAGCGATTCCATGAAGTATTGGTCGTATAAATTTTTCGCCCGCGGGATTTCATCGCGCCACAGCTCCTTGGCAATGCACACCTGAAGCCACCACAGCTCGACGATATGCACATCCCACATATAGCGGGAAGGCTTTTGGACCAGATAGCTGCTGTCGTTCGGCTCCGGTAGCTTCAAATCGAGGTTGTCTTTGTCGAGCAGCACTTTGCTGAGCGAGTCCTGATACACCTCTTGAATGCTGCCGATAGCCTTGAAGCTGAGGTCGATCCGCACGCTGTCTTTGAACTGCATCATGTAGATGGACGAGCCATCCTCGAAATATTCGTACTGCACGACGACGCGCTCGCCGAACGCATCAATCCAGCTTCGGTCCGTATTGTAGGGATGGTCCCCCAGGTTCGTCATATAAAAGTCAATATCGTAATCCTGCATAAAATCGACCGGGGCGTTAGGATTGACCCGCGAACCGTTCATGATGACGCATCGGATCCGATCGTCCCGTTCGGCAAGCTGCAGGAGCTGCGCCACTACCTCTTGTTCGTTTCTCATCGTTTAACCAACCTCCACATTCTAATAGATGATGACACCGTTCAGAATGTCGGCAGGAGGCGGTCCGCGTGCAAGATAAGAAACGAAGCGCGCGTGAGTACACGGTTAGAGCTTATCGAGCAGCTTCTTCATGTTATGCTTCCCCTTTCAAGTAAATTTCTGTAAGTCTATTATAGTCGTTCCGGCGTTGGTATGCCAATGTTCTCCGACCGGAACGGCCTCTCACGGTCCGGTTGTCTGCGCCCGCCAATATTGACGCGTCTCTTCGTCCTTGACGACGAAGCCGAGCTTGCTGACCTCGCGGCGCAGTTCTTTGGCTTCGCCCTTTTCCTTCTTCCGGAGCGCAATTTCGCGTGCCTTCAACAGCGCGTTGACCGCGGGCGGCAGCTCAGGGGTATCAAGTACCCAGCGCCGGAACTGATCCTTGTACGGGTCGCCGTCGGACGACCAAGGATACCCGTGCTCCGTCAAAGCGCCGGCGATACGCCCGCTCGCCCACTCATAGGTTTCGCGGGCATGCTCCTCTCCATTATTGCCAACGATTACAAGCTGCTTCCCGTCAAGGAAGACGGTGCTGATCGTTTCTCGCGTGAATTCTTGGACGGCTCCGTCCTTCTCCAGCCGGATCGTTTCGCCGGAGACGACCACATGCAGCGTATCTTTGATCACTTCCTCGGCGAACCAGAGGCCGCCTGCCAGACCCAGCAGTGAAGCGATGACGGTTCCCCACAGCCCGGAGATGGATGTGATCAGCTTGAGCGGCCCTTCATATGGTACCCAAGGCAAGGTCAAAGCCCACTTGGCGATCAGCGGGATGAAATACCCGAGTACAAGGCCGAGGACGGAGCAGCCCGCAAAGATCAGAACACGAACAGTGGTGGAAAAGCCGACTGCGGTCGAGTCCCGGTACGACGGCCGAGAGATGTTCATAGAATAAGACCTCCTGACTTGTTCTGGAGATGACAGGCTGATATAAGCCGCTGCACCTCTTACTTACCTATCGGTAAGTAAATAATATCACGAAAAATAACATTTGAAAATAATGGATACGCAGCCTCTATTCCCAAAATGACATTCCATCGCAAAAAGACCGCAGTTCGCAGTCCGAAGGCGGTCTTTTCACAATATTACGTATTCAACTCGGAGGCTAGCCGACGGCGCAGCGCAGCGTCAACAGCCCGATGCCATAGTCGGCGCTGGCAAACAGAAGCAGGACCGACTGTCCCTCCCGTAGTTGGCCGTGCAATACCGCTTCCTGCAAAGTGAGGAACGGATCGCTGCCCAAAAAATTAATCGTTTTCCGCGTTTGCCTTACATAGACAGGAATCCTGCAGCGTTCCCCCGCCTCGCCGACAGCCGTCACGAAGGCATCGGACACGTTCTGAATCACCAGCCGATCGGGCATGTTCCCCGACGCCTCCATCTCTCGAAGCGCTTGCTCCGCTTGCCGGGCAAGCGCCAGCGTCGTCCGCTCGTAATCGGCCGTCGTCCATGCGCGCATCGAACCTTCGGGAAAGAGAGGCAGTATGCGGTAATCCACTACCTCGTAATCGCCGGCTTCGGCGTTCAACGTACAGAGCACCGCTGCATCGCCTTTAATCGAGCCTGTCCAAGACACCCGGCTGAACGGATAGTCCGTTCGATCCGCAATGCAGAGCAAGCCGTCCGTGCCTTCTCCTTGCTCCAGCATGCGCCTGCTCCAGTGAAGCGCCCTAAGGCAAGCAAGGCTCCCAAGCTGTCCAAGCGTGAGCGGCAGCACTTGGCGCTGTCCGAACACGCTGGCGAGCATCATGCCCGGCACGGTGGTCAGCGGATGCTGCACGGTCTCGTGGCAGTAGCAGATCAGATCGAACTTCCGGTCCGCCCCGAAGCGGCGGCTCCCTTCCTCGCGCACGTATTCGACGGGATGCTTGTCGAACACCGGAATCCGGATCGCGGGAAGCGAAGAAGCCGACGGCCCGTGCTCCATGAGCGGCCATGGCGAAGACATGCCGGCGTGCGCGAACAGCCATTTGGGCGGGCTATCCTCCCACGGCTGTCCTGCTTCCTCATAGTATGCCTCCCAGGAGCGTTCCGCTGCGGGTACGATGCACCAGAGCCCGCTGATATACAGCTTCTTGGTATCGCCCGCAGGACTGTGTGCGCTCATAGCCTACCCTCTTTCCCGTTCGCCGGCACATACTGGTGCAGGGCACAGCCGAACGTTCCGGCCATGCTCACGGTCACCGTCAAATAATAATCCCCCGGCCGCAGCGCTCCGCTAGATACCGCATGCTGAAGATTGGAAGGGATATCCGAATTGGTAATATGCCCGGTTTCGCGCATGGTCGCGTAGTAAAACAACTCCGGCGAAACCCGCAGCGCGCCGGCTACCGTCTCCCAAGCCTGTCGGTTAATATTGCCGCACACGACGAGACGAATGTCGGAAAGCGTGAAACCAGCTTCGCCGAGCGTCTCCAGCATGATCTTGCGGATGCCCAAATAGTACATCGCATGGAACTGCCGTATCCGTGACGGATCGTCGTCGTAAGCCGTGCCTACCGCTTTGTACTTCACGACAAGCGTCCGGTGATCGCCGTGCTCCCGCCGGAACAGACAGGCGCTGGCGCTATCCCCGCAGATCATGAAGTCGTCGATATAGTAGAACGGATGGATGCCCAGATCGGCGGTCACCAACAGCACCGCTTTGTGCGGATCGCAGGCGAATGGATGACCGGCCATGCGCAGCACCCAGTGGAACGTCGAGCAGGAATGCTCCTCGACCGGATACAAGGGAACATGCTCCCACCGCCAGCGCCGCAGCATCGTCTTGAACAGGTTGCACTCGTGCCAGGCGACCTTCGACGTATGCGCGAACCAGATCTCCCCAAGCTCGATGCCTTCCTGCACGCAGCGTTGCGCTATCGGCTCCAGCGCCCGCTCCGCCATCTCCTCAAGCGACAGCCGCTTCTCCACCGAGACCGTCTCGAACCCCATCTTCCGGTAATGCGCTTCATCTTCCTTGAAGGGATAACCGCACTGCTCCGCGTCCCTGATGACGTCGGCAATCGGCACGGTCAGTCCGGGCCGGTAGACGGAGAGACCGTCCATATGGAACCGTCCTTGCATCATCCGCAGCCCTCTCTTATGTCGCCGCTTGCTTGCGGCATTTATCGGCCATAGTTATACAGCAGCACGCATCGCGAGCAGATCGGCGTCAAGCCGAGACCGAGCGTCTCCCGGTGCCGGCGGAAATTTTCGCCATGATACACGTCCTTCAGGTCATTCCCGTTCAAGTCGCCAAGCGTAAATTCGGGGAAAAACTTGCACGGGTTGACCTTCCCGTCCGGCATCACATCCACCCGGTTGGCAATGGCCAGGCACTGCTCCCGCTTCATCGCCGGCTTCTCGGAGCCCAGAATGAAGTCCCTGATCTCCTCCCGCTCCAGCGCCGGCTGAAACCGGATTCGGCTGTTCCACACCCGTTCGTTGATCCGGTCGATTTCGGCGATGAGCGGCTCGATATTCGATTCGGAGACGCGGAAGGTGAAGGAGTGCCAGCTATATCGCTGCTGCTGCTGCGCCGCTTCCAGCCAAGGGAAGTACTTCGCATAGTAGTCGTCCATCTTCATGGCAATCTCACTTGGGATGTACCAAGGAAACACGAAGTAGACCGTGTCGACGCCGAGCTCCTCGAAGTATGCCATGAAATCGTACAGCTTCGTTACCATGGAATCGCTGATGGTCAGACTGATCGAGATCCGGCCTTGATACTCGCCGGTTCGCTGCAGGTCCAACAGCAGCTTCACCATATGAACGACTTTCTTGAACGTGCCCTTCCCGCGAATGGCGTCGTTCTCCGCTTCGAAGCCGTCGAGACTGATCAGCAGCGTCATGTCCTTCGAAATTTTCAGCACGGAATCCAGCTTCTGCTCGATCAGCAAAGCATTGGTGCAAATGGTCGTGTTGCGGGGATCGCGCGCCAGCAGGTCGGCGAAGTCGTCGAAGCGACTGTAATACAGCGGTTCGCCGCCCCAAACGAACAATCGGGATTGCCGCTCGCGCGTTTGCTCCAGCAAACGTTCGAGCAAGGAAAACTCGATCTCCTGGTTCTTCATCTCCTTCGCCATATCGTGGTGGTACCCGTCGTTCGCCCATTCGAAGCAATGCTTGCAGCGCAGATTGCAGCCGTTGTTCAGCTTGATGCCGATATCCTCGGGGATGTCCAGCGCGAACGTCGGATCGCGCCTCAACGCTTTGCTTGTCACGGACATGTTGCGGATCGTCCGCTTCATATTTTGAAACGTGCTCCGGTCAAAGGTCACTCTCGTTTGCGGTTGCATGAGCAATCCTCCCTTCCTTCCTTCGATGAATTGTTTTTAATCGTAGATCGGCTGCTCTGCCGCCTGACCGCCTGCGCCGTTCACGACCGCCGCACGCTCCTTCTCCAGGTAAGCTACAAAAGCTTGAATAGAGCTCAAGTGTTCGATATCGAAATTGTCGAAGTCGATTTCCACCCCGAAAGCATCTTCGATGGCCAGCACGAAATTGATCATTTGCAGCGAATCGAGTCCGACCTCGTTAACGATATCCGTCTCCGGCTTTAACGTGGACAGCAGCTCCGGAGACTCCTTGATTTCGCTCAAAATTTTGATCACGGTTTGCAGAATCATAAGAAACTCCTCCTCATCTAAGTCAGTCAGCGGCTAGCCTAAGGCCAGCGGATATCCGGGCAGCTTCGCCCTCGCCAGCGTCAGCAGCCGCTCATGCATCGCCATGCGCTCGTACGATTGAACGATCGGCACATTATCTTTTGTCCCGTCCAGCACGTCGCTGAAAAACGCCAATTGATTCACGAAGTAATTTTGCGGCTCGAAGCCCAGCTTCTCCACCGCCCCGGTCTGCTTATCCTGGATGCGAATCGTAATACGGTACGTTCCCATGCTCGCGCGAAAAAAATCGTCCACGGTCACAACGGCACGCTCGAATTCGAGCGCATGCCTGGAAATCCCCGGCAGCTCGAAGGAGGCGACAAGCTCGGCGCGCACCCCGTCCGCGTAATCCAGCGCCGCCCGAAACGTCCAATCGCAGCCGCCTGGCCCCGCAAATTCCGACTCCGCATCGCAGCCCAACGTCTCCAGCCCCAGTACCGCTTGAAGAAATTGCAGCCAATAGCAGCCGAAATCGTAGAAGGCGCCGCCGCCGCGTTCCGGGAAGCTGCGATAGTTTTCCCGTTCCGGGTCCTGGAACGGAACCGAAATTTGCGAGCGCACCTGCAAGAGGCGGCCGTAAGCGTTCCCGCCGACCATCCGTTTGATCTCGCTCTGCCAAGGATGGTGCTGTACCATCAGGCCTTCCAGCACGGGCAAGCCGGACGCCGCCTGCGCGTCCATCAGCCGCCGAAGCTCCTCCGTGTCCAGACAGATCGGCTTCTCCACCAGCACCGGCTTCCCGGCTTGCAGCGCCCGAATCGTCCATTCCGCATGCAGCTCGTTGCTGAGCGCGATATAGACGAAGTCAATCTCCCCGCAGGCCAGCAGCTCCTCGTAGCTGCCGAACGCGTGCGGAATGCTGTACTTGTCTGCATAGGACTCGGCTTTGGGCTTCGTCCGGCTCGCAATAGCGTGCACGCCGAGGTGTTCGTGGCTTTTGAGGGGCGTGAACAGCGCCCGGTCGAGGATGTGGGCGCAGCCGAGCACGCCGATTCGTTTCTTTCTCATGGGCACAACCTCGTGCTTCCTTTTATTTTTCCGTCTTCGTCTTGAAGTTCAGACAGCAGGCCTGACAGATCGGGAATGAATTTTTTTTCAAATAATTGCGGTATTGCTTATACTTCGGTCCGTTCCAGATATCGAGCAGCCGCTGCTCGTTTACGTTGCCCAGAGTCAAATCATAGAAGGCATGACAGGAGGTCACGTCGCCTCTCGCATTGATCTCCGTGCTGAGCCAAGGGAACTCGCAGCGCTTCTTGGCATGCGACAGCTTGTGGCTGTTTCCGCTGAAGTATAGCTCGACCGTCTCTTCGGTCATGTTTTGCGGGTAGGCGTTGAAATAAACGCCCTTCTCCTTGCAGTACTCCTCGATGTTGCGTACCTGACGGGAGATATCCTTTGCATTCATCTCGCTAAACTCGGATAATTCGCGGACGAAGCCCCTGGAAACAGCCGCATTCGTGTCCAGATCAAAATTATTTTTCAAAATATTCCGGTAATTCACGTGATCTTCCGGCGTAATAAACGACTGAAACTCCAAACTGATATGATCCAACTTCGTAATATCCATGCTTTTGAAGAACAGTTCTTCCACATGCATATACGTCAGCGGGGTAATGATGAAGATCGTGCCGATCTTCGGAAACTCCTTGCCTTTCTCCTCCCGGAGCGCGTGAAGCTTCTCAATGCCTGCGGTCGCTCTCTTGAACACGCCCTTGCCGCGCTGCTGGTCGTTAATCTCCTCCGGACCGTCCATCGACACCCAAACGCGGTGCGGCTCGTTCTCGATAATCATCTCCGCATGCTTCTCCAGCAGCGTTCCGTTGGTCGGGAAGGCGACTTGGCTTCCGTAATATTTTAATGCAGCCAGAACCTCGTCGATCTGCGGATACATCAGAGGCTCTCCGCCAAACAGATCGTAATACGGCTTGGCCGGGCTGCAATCCTCGATAATTTGCTTAACCACTTTAATATCCAGCTGCGTTAACATCGTTCGTTCCTTGTAGGCGCCGTTATCGCCCCATTCGTAGCACATTTTGCACCTTAGATTACAGGCCTCCAGAAGCTGCAGCCAAATCCATCGGGGCGCCGACGTACTCAAGAGCGGTGAAATCGGTGAAGCCGTGTCGTTGCGAAGTTGTACGGACATCGTCTAACCTCCTCCAATTTTCAAGTCATGGTTGGTATAGGACCTGTCGATTCAGCCTGAGACTGCCTCATCTGCGGAGCCTTCCCGCCTGCGCTTGATTCCGGACCGCATCACCTCCCTTTCGTCATTTGCTGCTTCGGACGCATGTTCCGCTACAAATTCGAGCTGCTATACACGCCTAACGCCCGCTTCCACAGGAAGCGGACCAGCAGGAAACAGACAACCGGGGCTAAAGCGCCCCAGGCCAATTCGGCGGCAGACAGCTTGCCGAGCACCAACATCGGGGCGAAGTTCGTAATCAAAAACACTGGAACGACAAACGTTCCAATCCGCTGTATCCACTTGTTGTACATAGATGCGGGCATATTGTTGGAATCCCATACGGAGTACGAAATCTCGCTGGCGGCCGACGTGTTCACGAACCAGAACGAGAGCAGCGAAGGAATGATCATAATGCAGTACGTGAGGACGGTGGCGGCCAGCAGAAAAGCCACAAATCCGGCGACATGGAGCAGCGTCAGCGGAATGCCCGCGGCGCTCCAGCCGATCGCGATCATCACGGTGCCCGCAATCATATTCGGGATCGGCATCCCGACCTCGATAACCCGCAAGGACACGAGGAATTGCAGCGAAATCGGCTTGACCATCATCAGATCGAGACTGCCCGTGCGGACATGATCGCTGAGACGCAGGAAATTATTAAAGAACAAGCCCATGTAAATGCCCGTCAGCCATAAATGCGTCCCCATAAACATGAGAATCGTATCCGGCGACAGCCCGTTGATCCGCACATTCGTTTTGTACACGACGACCGCATACAGCAGCTTGGCCATCAGAAACGCCGCTTCGACGAATATGCCCGTTATGAAATTGAAGCGGTATTCCATCTGGGAAATGACCGAGTTTTTGGCGAATAACGCCAGAATGTGCAAATGCCGCCGCAGTTCGGTAACGAAGTTCAAAGCTCAGCCTCCTAGCCCCAAGTACCGTTTCATCCCGCGCTTCCAGGCCAGATGGCAGACGATCAGCATCAGACCGATCCAGATGCCTTGTCCGGCGATGCCTTGCCAAATCAGCCCGTCCGCTATTTTGCCGTTCAGGACGTTGACAGGGAAATAAATCATATAGTGGAAGGGCAGGAAACGAAACAGCTGCTGCAGCCCTTCTCCGAAAATTTCAAGCGGAAACATGCCGCCGCTCATAATATTGACCAGCAGGCTGGTGACAACGAAAAAGTAGGAGATTTCCGACAACCAGAAGGCGCACGCGCAAAGGGCGTACGAGATCAGAAAGCTAAGAATGACAGACAGGCATAGAGAGAGGAAAAAAGCCAGCAATCGTTCAAATCCGGTATGCTGCTTATAGAATGAGTTCAATGCGAAGGTTAGAGCCAAAATAACGAGCAGGGAAATGACCACATAGATCAAGCGCTGCCCGATAAACGAGCAGATGCGGAAGCCAAAATACGCAATCGGCTTGACCATATATTTATTCAATCCGCCGCTTTTGATATCTTCGGCGATGGCGTGTTCCATATTCGTAATGACCAGCTTGGAGACGACGGCGGCAATGATCGTATACATGATCATCTCTTGATAGGAATAGCCGAACAAGCCGCTCTCTCCGGCGCTCGCGTACACCGCCGTCCATATGTAGTAATGCACGACGATCGGAAATACCGCGCTGAACAGAGAGAGAAAAAAATTAAAGCGGTATTCCAGCGAGCTTTGGAAGCCGATGCGGAACGCAACGACATACTTGTGATGGGCCATGGCGCTACCTCTCGCGGAGTCCGACGATGCCGTCTTCGGTCGTCGGTCCTCAATTTTGTGAATGATGGGGAATGTCCGGAAACGTTTGCTTGCTTGAACGACGTGCGGCTTTCGTCAAAATTTTTAGGAATCAACAATTTTTTCAGAAAAAACGTCGTTTCTACATCTTGTCATACTCAAAGCACTTGACAAATTTCGGCGTTACAAAAATTACCTATTTTCCGAAAGAAATTACCGTATAACATGTAAAATTAACCCATCGCTTTCATTCATTGTATTGAAAAATTGGGTACTTTGTCCATAGTGCACGGGGATCAATTGTCCCCCTAGCGCTTGGCGAGAACGACGACATCTGATATCGACAGACAGCAAACGATGTAATATTGTGTCGGATGCGGTCAGGAAGGCCGGAAGCCGAGCTCAGGAATGTCATAATCCCCAATTGTTAAGAAATCATAACCAGTGTGACATGCTATAGTTTAAGAAACATGAAAATGATGAAAGGAGAAATGTACAATGACAACCCTGCATCAAGCACCGGCTGCAAAAGCGGAAATGCTTATTCGCAGACCGGTGGAAGAAGTGTTCGAAGCTTTCGTTGAGCCGGCGGTTACGACGCGATTCTGGTTCACCAAAAGCAGCGGAAGGCTGGAAGCCGGCAAAAGCGTCCGGTGGGATTGGGAAATGTACGGCGTTTCTACCAACGTCCATGTCAAAGAAATCGAGGAGAACAGACGCATTCTCATCGAATGGGAGGAGTCTTACGGTTACACGACGGTCGAATGGATCTTTACCCGGCGGGCGGATACCGAAACCTTCGTGACGGTAACGAACACAGGGTTTCAGGGAGATGGGGATGACATCGTCAAGCAAGCGATCGGCTCGACGGAAGGGTTTACGATCGTACTCTGCGGGCTGAAGGCACTTCTTGAGCACGATATCGTCTTGAATCTGGTGTCGGATAAGGCTCCCGACGCCCATGTTAACCGGTAAGAGCGGTTATTAAAAGAATAAGACCGATTCGGTTTCTGCGAATCGGTCTCAGAGTGTTAAAGAGGTTTTTGACAAAAATAGAGAAACATACGGAGGTGGGGTATCCACTGGAGAAGCGTAGCGTCCGCCTTTGTCTTCGGGAAATGTCCGCTACTAAGCGGCTTCCAATCAAATTTCCCGATGACAACAGCGGTCGGAAGTGGATACCCCACCCCCTCGTATACCTCTATTACCCTCAATTGACTCAACCGGGCACCTTCACGACAAAAGGAACGGTGAACACCTTGCCTTCGTGCTGGAACTGGCCCCACAGCTTGTATACGCCGCTTTTCGGGAAATTCGTCATGAACTTGGCGTCCGGCCCAGAGGCCTTCTCCTCCATCGGATGAACGTGCAGATACTGCTCGGCATCGGCGCTCAAAATAACGACATGACCGACCGCTCCGAGATAAGGCTGAAGATTCCTCACCGGCTGCTTCGAAGCGGCGTCGCGAATCGTAAACGTCAAGTTCGCGTCCATTCCCGCCATCAGATGGTCGATCGCAAGCGTTACCTCTTTGCCGTCCACCGTTTTGACCAGCGTGGACTCGGGCTCGATCGCCGCGGCTGCGGGCACATCGCCCTGTACGCTGATCCACTCCGTCTGCGTTACCGTCCCTTGACCCGTCGGCACGAAGTCCGCAATCAGCTTGTAATCGCCGCCGCCCGGAAACTGCGTCGTGATGTCGAACCGGCCGCCGCCCTTATAGTCGGGATGAATGTGGTTGAAGAACGATAGGTCTTTGCTGACGACGATCAAGTGAAGCTTCTTCTCGTGCGTAATGTCGAAGTTTTCCACCGGCTTGTTGTTTTTGTCCGTAATCTGAATCGTAAGCGGAGTATCGCTTCGGGCCTGCGGCTTCTCCGGCGTCAGCTTGAAGGACGTGACAATCTCGCCGCTCTTCGGCGCTTCGGACGCCCCGCCACTGTGATTGCTGTGTCCGGCTTCTTCCTTCGGAGCCTCCTTCGGGGCCGAAGCTTCTTTCCCCTGCTGGCCGCATGCGCTTAGAAGCAGCGCTGCACCCAGCAATGTCGCTATGGCTGCTTTTTTCATAAATACCCTCCTGTTTTCTCTCGGTTGTTTTTAGTGTAAGGGAAGCTTTTGAAGATCTTGTGAAGATCATCACTCCGCCCGCAGAGCATTATCCCGGAAAACAAATCCGCACCGCCGTCCCCCGGCCCACCTCGCTCTCGATTTCCATGCGTCCGCCGTGCGCTTCCGCCAGCCTCCGGGCGATGGTCAGTCCGATGCCGCTTCCCCCCGTGGTGCGATTCCGCGATTTATCCGTACGGTAGAACCGCTCGAACACATAGGGCAGCTCCTCGGCGGAAATACCGATTCCGGTATCCGCGACGACGACCCGCGCCTCGCCGAAGGCGTGCTCCACCGTCACCTCGACCCGGCCTCCGGAGGGCGTGTACTTCCAGGCGTTGCTGAGCACATTGGCCAAAATTTGCCCGATCCGCCTCCTGTCCGCTTGGACAAGCACCGGTTGTGCCGGGGCGGCGAACCGGAGGGCGACCTGTTTTTGCGCAAAAGCGGCTTTGACGGTCTCCACGCTCTGAGCGGCGATGGCCGACAAGTCTTCCGTCTGCAGGCGAAGCCGAAAATGAGGCGAGTCCATCTGCGTCAGCTGCTCCAAATCGCCGACCAGATGACTCAGCCGCTCGACCTCCTCGTGACAAGCCGCGAGCCGGACCTGCGTTGGCTTCCAGACGCCGTCCATCATCGCTTCCATATGGCTCTTCAAAGTGGCCAACGGGGTGCGCAGCTCATGCGCGACGTCGGCCGTCATCGTCTTCCGCAAGCGCTCCTGCTTCTCCAATTGCGCAGCCAGCGCGTTAATCGCTTGCGCCAAATCGGCCAGCTCGTCGTTCCCGCGAACCTCCGTGCGGGCCTCCAGCTCGCCCCCGGCCATGCGGACCGCCATCGCTTTCATCGCCGTGAGCGGCGCAGCCATCCGCTTCGCCGCGTACAAGCCGGCCAAGGCCGCCAAGACGATGCCTCCGGCGGCAATCCAGACGACCGACTGGACAATCGCCTGCTCCAGATGTGCATTGAACGTCACCATATCCGCGCTCACCGCCGCCTGCTGCTGATACATCACAAAATGGCGGTGTGCCTGCACAAGCAATACCGTGAGCGCCATGATCAGAATCCCGCACGTTAATCCGATAAACACGAGTGCAAATCTGGCATACAGTCCTCTCACGGCCAAGCCCCTCCGGCAAACCGGTAGCCTGCGCCGTACACCGTTACGATATACCGCGGCTCTTTCGGCACCGGCTCGATCTTCTGCCGCAGGTTTTTGACATGCTGGTCTATCGTGCGCTCGTCGCCTTCGAAGTCGAAGCCGAGCACCTTCTCGATCAACTCGTCCCTCGTGAAGCAACGCTCTGGGTGACGGGCAAGCGTAAGCAGCAGCTTGTATTCGTTGGGCGTCAGAGCGACCGGATCGCCATCCTTGTATACTTCGCGCTTTAACGTGAGAATCACCAGCTCGCCGCCGCCGAACGCCATCCGGTCCGCCAGCAAGGCGTCGTCCTGCGTGCGGCGCAGGATCGCCCGGACCCGGGCCGCCACCTCCCGCGGACTGAACGGCTTCAGCACATAATCGTCCGCACCGATGGATAGCCCGGTCACCCGGTCGTTCTCGGACACCTTGGCCGTTAGCATCAAGACCGGCATCGAGGACCTTTGCCGGATGCGCCGGCATACCTCCTCGCCGGACATGTCGGGCAGCATCAAGTCCAAAATGACAAGATCGACCGCCTCTCGCTCCAGCATGTCCAACGCCTCCGAGCCGCTGGCGGACTCCAGCGTGCGGTACCCGTCCTTTTGCAGATAAGAAGTGACGACATCCCTGATTTTCGTCTCGTCGTCGACCATGAGAATCGTCTTGCTCACCGCGGCTTTGCAGCTCCTCTCCGACCTGCCGTATTCACCGAAAGAAGGGCGCCCAGCAACCGGGCACCCGCCTTCCGCTCTACCTGAAAGTCCGGTGAATAACTGGCGCTGCGCAACCAAAGCATTCTTCCGATCGCTGGAAACAAAGGCGACCGCTTCGTTTCTACAGAATGCTTTCGGTTGCTCCACTCGTTATTCACCAGACTTTTAGAGCTTCACCTTCTGCAATCGGAGCGCGTTGAGCACCACCGACACCGAGCTTAGCGCCATCGCGGCTCCCGCCACCCACGGGGCCAGGAAGCCTAGCGCTGCGATCGGAATACCGAGCGTATTGTACGCAAGCGCCCAGAACAGGTTTTGCTTGATGTTGGCCATCGTTTTCCGGCTCATCGCCGCGGCGTCCGGCAAGCGGATGAGATCGCCCTGCATGAGCGTCACGTCGGCCGCTTCGATGGCGATGTCCGTCCCCGTGCCAACGGCGATTCCGACGTCGGCCGTCGCGAGCGCCGGCGCATCGTTGATGCCGTCGCCGACCATGGCGACCTTGCGCCCTTCCGCCTGCAGCTTCTTCACCTCGGCGGCCTTTCCTTCCGGCAGCACCTCGGCCAGTACGCGGTCGATGCCTACCTGGCGGGCAATCGCCTCCGCCGTCCGGCGGTTGTCGCCGGTGATCATGATGACCTCGATGCCCCCCTGCTTCAAGCGGGCGATCGCTTCTTGCGACGTTTCTTTGACCGCGTCGGCTACCGCGACCATGCCGACATACTGCCGGTCCACGGCGATCAGCATAGCGGTCTTGCCTTCCGATTCCAGCCGCTCCATCGTACCCTCGGCCTGCGCGAATTCGATCCCTTCGCGCCGCAGCAGCTTGCGTGTGCCGACCAGCACCTCGCGGCCTTCGACGACGGCGGCGATGCCGTAGCCCGGAATCGCTTCGAACCGTTCTGCTTCGGAGAACGCGATGCCTTTCGAGCGGACGCCTTCCACAATCGCTTCCGCCAGCGGATGCTCGGATTGCTTCTCGGCGGAAGCGACCAGACGCAGAACCGTCGCTTCGTCCGCAGCTTCGATGCTGACATCGGTCAGCTCCGGTTTCCCTTTTGTGACGGTGCCGGTTTTATCCAGCACGATCGTATCGATCCGGTGCATCGATTCCAAATGCTCTCCGCCCTTGAACAAAATCCCGAACTCCGCCGCGCGGCCCGATCCGGCCATGATGGAGGTCGGGGTCGCGAGCCCCAGGGCGCAAGGGCATGCAATGACGAGGACGGCGATCGCTTTCTCCAGCGCATTGGCGAATTCGCCCGGAACAACCGCAAAATACCAGATCAAGAACGTAAGAACTGCAATTCCGACGACGATCGGCACGAAGATGCCAGAGATCCGGTCGGCCACCCGCTGGATCGGCGCCTTCGAGCCCTGCGCGTCTTCGACGACCCGGATAATTTGCGCTAGCGCCGTTTCTTTGCCGACCTTGGTCGCTTGGATCCGCAGGCTGCCGTTCCGGTTGACGGTGGCGCCGATGACGGCGTCGCCCGGCTTCTTCTCGACCGGGATGCTTTCGCCGGTCAGCATCGATTCGTCGACCGCCGACATGCCATCAAGAACGATGCCGTCGACCGGAATTTTTTCGCCCGGCTTCACCAGCACGACGTCTCCGGCCAGCACCTCTTCCACCGGCACGCTTAGCTCGACGCCGTCGCGGACGACAAGCGCTGTTTTGGCCTGCAGGCCCATCAGCTTCTTGATCGCTTCCGAGGAGCGGCCCTTCGCCAGCGCCTCGAACCATTTGCCCATCACGATCAACGTGATCAGCACGGCGCTCGTCTCGTAATACATGGAAGGCATGCCATGGTGCGACAGGGAGCCCGCCGCGGCCCACTCCAGCGTCAGATACAGACTGTAAAAATAAGCCGCCGACGTGCCCAGCGCGACGAGTACGTCCATGTTCGCGCTCTTGTTGCGCAGCGCTTTGTAAGCTCCGGTATAGAACGGCAACCCGATGATGAACTGCACTGGCGTCGCGAGCGCAAGCTGCACCCACGGATTCATCAGCGCCTCCGGCAAGTAAATCCACGAGGTGAACGAAAAGTGGCTGACCATCGCCCACAGCAGCGGGAACGAAAGAATCGCGGAGAAGATCAGCTTCGTACGGTGCGCGGCGATTTCTTTTTGCCGGTGGTCGCCGTCGTCCTGCCGTTCCTCCTTCAGCCCCGCTTTGTAGCCAAGCTGCTCGACTTTCCGGATCATATCGTCCACCGATACCGCCTGCCCGGAGTATTCCACGTGAGCCGTCTCCAGCGCAAAATTCACGGTCGCTTTCCCGACGCCGGGCAGCTTGTTCAAGCCCTTCTCGATCCGGTTCGCGCAGGCTGCGCAGGTCATGCCCGTAATGGCAAGCGAGGCTTGCTGCTGATCCGGCTGCTGTTGTTGTTCCAATCGCTGTTCCATAGCTAAGCACCTCTTCTCAATATACCCGTATGGGGTATATTTTAATCAAAAAAAGAGAGCGGCCGGAGCCGCACCTCGGCAAAACCGGTGAATCGCGGATTAAACCACGTCGTAGCCTTGGTCTTCAATCGCGGCTTTGATCGCATCCGGATTCGTTTTCGACTCTTCATACTGTACTTGAACGGATTTTGCGGCCAGGTCGACCTTGCCGGTCGCGCCGATATTTTTCAAAGCGCCCTCGATGGAGTTGACGCAGTGGTTGCAGGACATGCCTTCGACTTTCAACGTAATGGTTTGCATAGGGGATCGCTCCTTATTTCATTAATTTTTGGATAGTGGTAAGCAATTCATCGACGACTTCGTGCTCGCCGGCCTGGATGCGCTCGATGACGCAGGACTTCATATGGCCCTCCAGCAGCAGCTTGCCGACGCCGTTCAGCGCCGATTGGATCGCGGCGATCTGGTTAAGGACGTCGTCGCAATACGTGTCTTTCTCAATCAAGCCCTTCACGCCCCGGATCTGGCCTTCGATGCGGTTTAACCGGGTGACGAGATTGGCTTTGACTTTATCGGAATGATGGCTTTTTCTTTCGCTGTCCGTGGAGCAGCAATGTTCCGCCTCCGTGATGTTTTCCATTGTGTTCCCTCCTCTTGGTTTCATATTACTATACCCCCCTACCCTATGTCAACGGGTGAATTGCATTTTTTTTCTAGCAGCCTTCCGGCTTTAGTTTTCCATTTCCTAGGCTATTCTAAACCAAGCCTGAGTGTCCGCTCCGACCCGCACCCTACCTCGAACAAAGCTGCCTTTCCCTGCTTTAGGGACGATGCAGCCTTTTGTTCAAGGCAGTTATGAACAGTCCGACACTTGCTCAAAACCCGGCCGCGGCACCCAGTCCGGCTGACTTTTTTGTCCGTTCGTAGTGACTCCCCCTATAGCGTGTGCTACAATACTTTTAAATCGTAACACGATGAAAAAAGACGATAAGATAACTACGGATGTGGAGTTGAGAACACGTGAACAATCCTGCAATGCTCAAGGTGATCGTATGGGGACTTATCCTTGCCCTTATCTTAACCGGATGCACCCCCCCGACCGCTAAGAAGGAAGAACCCCCGGTGGCCGCGGCCAAAGACGAGCTGATCTTGGCCGTCGGCTCCGAGCCGGAAGCCGGCTTCGATCCGACAACCGGCTGGGGACGGTACGGCTCGCCGCTGTTTCAAAGCACGCTGCTGAAGCGGAATGCCGAAATGAAAATTGTAAACGATCTGGCCACCGGCTACGAAGTGAGCGGCGACGGGACGGTATGGACCGTCAAGCTGCGGAGCGACGCGAAGTTTTCCGACGGCAAGCCGGTGACGGCCGCCGACGTACAGTATACGTTCGAAACGGCGTCCAAAAACGGCTCCATTATCGATCTCACAAATATGAAAAGCGTCGAAACCGCGGACGGCGCCACGGTCAAGTTTACGCTCAAGGAGCCGCAATCGACGTTCCTGACGCTGCTCGTGCAGACGGGCATCGTGCCGAAGCACGCCCACGGTCAAGACTACGCCCAGAAGCCGGTCGGGTCCGGGCCGTACAAGCTCGTGCAATGGGACCGGGGCCAGCAGGTCATCGTCGAAGCGAATCCGGATTATTACGGGCCGAAGCCTTTTTTCAAGAAGCTGACGTTTCTGTTTCTGAACGAGGATGCCGCTTATGCCGCCGCCAAGGCCGGAAAAGTGGACGCCGCTTACATTCCCGCCGCCTTCAGCAAGCAGCCGGTAGCCGGAATGCGGGTCGAAGCCGTACATACCGTGGATAACCGCGGCATCGTGTTTCCTTATATCCGTTCCGGGACGATTACGAAGGACGGCAATCCCATCGGCAACGATGTGACGGCGGATATCGCAATCCGCAAAGCCGTCAACACGGCAATCGACCGCAAAGCGCTGGTCCAAGGCGTATTGGAAGGACACGGTACGCCGGCCTACACCATCAACGACCGGCTGCCCTGGTGGAATCCGCAGACGGTCACCCCCGACGCCGATGTCGAAGGCGCGAAGAAGCTGCTCGCGGATGCAGGCTGGAAAGACGCCGACGGCGACGGCATCTTGGAGAAGGGGGCGCTCAAAGCGCAATTCCCGCTCATCTACCCTTCGGGTGACGTGACGCGGCAATCGCTGGCGCTGGCCGTAGCCGACATGCTGAAGCCGGTCGGCATTCAAGTCAATGTCGATGGCAAGAGCTGGGACGACATCAAGAAGCTGATGCATTCCAGTGCCGTCATGATGGGCTGGGGCAGCAACGATCCGCTCGAAATGTACAACGTGTACAGCAGCAAATACCGCGGCATCGAATATTACAATAACGGGTTTTACAGCAATCCGACGGTGGACGCCTGGATGGACAAGGCGCTCCGGGCCACGAAGGAAGAGGACGCCTGGGAATTTTGGAAAAAAGCCCAATGGGACGGCACGACCGGCGTCAGCGCGCAGGGCGATGCGCCATGGGCTTGGCTGGTCAACATCGACCATCTGTATTTGGTCAAGGACAAGCTGGATATCGGGAAGCAGCGCATTCATCCGCACGGCCACGGCTGGCCGGTTACGGACAATATCGAAGAATGGAAATGGAACAACTAGGTCCGGAAAATGAGGTTATGAGATGATGCGCAGCTTGCTTACGTTTTTAGGCTTGAAAGCGGTCCGGCTGGCCACTTTGTTGGCGGCGATCAGCGCAATTTCCTTCGTGCTCGTCAGCGCCTCGCCCATCGACCCGATTCAAGCCTACGTCGGGGCCGACATGATGCGGGTGAGCCCGGAGCAGCGGCAGCAGATCGCCGAGCATTGGGGACTCGACAAGCCGCCGGCCGAACGATTCGCGAATTGGGGGGCGGCCCTGCTGCAGGGCGACCTCGGCACCTCCATGATTTACCGCAGGCCGGTGGCGGAGGTGATCGGCGAGCGGTTTGCCGGCTCGCTGGCGCTGATGTGCGCCGCCTGGCTGCTGTCCGGCCTGCTCGGCTTTGCGGCAGGCAGTTTGGCCGCGATGAAGAAAGATACGTGGATCGACCGGCTGATCCAATGGTACTGCTATACGCTGGCCTCCACGCCCGCGTTCTGGATGGGCCTGCTGCTGCTTCTGCTGTTCGGGGTGTGGCTGGGCTGGTTTCCGGTCGCGTTGGGCGTCCCTGCCGGGGTGCTGGCGCAGGAGGTCACGTGGAGTGACCGGGTGCAGCATATGATCCTGCCCGCGTTGACCTTAAGTATCGTCGGCATCTCGAACATCGCGCTGCATACGAGACAAAAGCTGCTCGACGTGCTCGCCAGCGACTACGTGCTGTTCGCCCGGGCCCGCGGCGAGCGCGGCTTCCGGCTATTCCGGCGGCACGGCCTGCGGAACATCGCGCTGCCTGCCCTGTCCCTGCAGTTCACCGCGTTCAGCGAGCTGTTCGGCGGGGCGGTCTTGGCCGAGCAGGTATTTTCCTATCCCGGCCTCGGACAGGCCACCGTCGAAGCGGGGCTGCGGGGCGACGTTCCGCTGCTGCTCGGCATCGTGCTGTTCAGCGCCCTGTTCGTGTTCACTGGCAATCTGGTTGCGGATTTGCTTTACCGCTTGGTCGATCCGCGAATCCGGGAGGGACGGGCGCTATGAATAAGTTGCAGATGTCCAACGGTTCAACGCACTTTCGCCCCCGGGCGCGGCTCGGCCGGAGACATCGGGCGCTGATCGCGGCGATCGGCGCGGCCGTGCTGATTCTGGGAACCCTGCTCATCGGGCTGCTGCTCAACCCGGACAACCTGTCCACCCGGCTGGAGTGGCGCAATCTTCCGCCGTCGCTGCAGCACCCGTTCGGCACCGACTGGCTCGGGCGGGATATGTTTACCCGCACCCTCAAAGGCCTTGCGCTGAGCGTTCAGGTCGGCTTGATCGCCGCCGCTTGCAGCGTGGTCATAGCGACGGCACTGGGGCTCATCGCCGCGACGATGGGCCGGACGGCCGACCGGATCGTCGCATGGCTGATCGACTTGTTTTTGAGCGTGCCGCATCTCGTCACGCTCATTCTGATCGCATTCGTCTTCGGCGGCGGCATGCGCGGCATCGTGATCGGCGTCGCCCTGACGCATTGGCCGAGCTTGGCGCGGGTCATTCGCGCGGAGGTGCTGCAGCTGCGCAGCGCCGAATTCGTGCAAATTTCGCGGCGGCTCGGGCAGTCCCGCTGGCAAGTGGCGACGCGGCATATGCTGCCTCACCTGCTGCCGCAGCTGCTCGTTGGGCTGCTGCTGCTGTTCCCCCATGCGATCCTGCACGAAGCCGGCGTGACGTTTATCGGCCTGGGCTTGTCGCCACACCAGCCGGCGATCGGCATTATTTTGTCCGAGTCGATGCGGTATTTGTCGACCGGCATGTGGTGGCTGGCCGTCTTCCCCGGCCTCTGCCTGCTGATCGTTGTCCGGGCGTTCGACCGGGCCGGGGAAAGTCTGCGTCTGCTGCTCGATCCGCGGAATCCGCAGAGCTGAAGCATCCGGCCCCGCAGCATGACACAAAGAGGAGGCTCGGCGCAACGTGCCTGAATCTATGCCTGAACATATTCATGTCCCTGTACTTGAAGTGAACGATTTGTCCGTCGCTTTCACGCGGTACGACCGCGGACTGCGCCAATCTACGGTGGAGGTCATCCACAGTCTGCACCTCACGGTCGGACGGGGCGAGCTGCTCGCGGTCGTCGGATCGAGCGGCTCCGGCAAAAGCCTGCTCGCCCACGCCATCCTCGGCATCCTGCCGGACAACGCAGCCGTCTCCGGGACGCTGCGGTACGAAGGCGAGCCGCTGATCCCTGCCCGGCAGGAGGCGCTGCGCGGCAAGGAGATTGCGCTGGTGCCGCAATCGGTCAATTTCCTCGACCCGCTGATGCGGGTAGGCGACCAAGTGCGAAGCTCGGTCCGCAAGGGCGATGCCGACGCTGCGGTCCGGCGCATCTTTGACCGCTACCGTCTTGCCCCCGGGACCGAGCGGCAGTACCCGTTCCAGCTGTCGGGCGGCATGGCGCGGCGGGTGCTCGTCTCGACGGCGACAGTCGGCGGCCCGCGGCTCGTCATTGCCGACGAGCCGACGCCCGGCCTTGATCCCGCGGCGGTGCGGGAAACGCTAAGCCGCTTCCGCGAGCTGGCGGACGAAGGCTGCGCCGTGCTGCTCATTACCCACGACATCGAGTCGGTGCTCCCCTTTGCCGACAAGGTCGCCGTCTTTTATGCCGGGACGACGGTCGAAACGGCGCCCGCCGGCGACTTCTCCGGCGACGGGGCGCGGCTGCGCCACCCGTACAGCCGGGCGCTCTGGCAGGCGCTGCCGCAGAACGGCTTCACGCCGATTCCCGGCGTCCAGCCGCATCCGTCCGCGCTGCCGCCTGGCTGCTTGTTCGCGCCGCGCTGCGCGGCGGCCGGCCCGGATTGCAGCCGCGAACGGCCGGCGATGCGGGAGCTGCGCGGCGGGACGGTGAGGTGCATCCATGCGACTTGAAGCGCGAGGTCTCGGATACCGGCGCGGCCGGGACGCCTGGCTATTCCGGGGTGTCGACCTGACGCTAACGCCGGGGGAATTGACCGGCCTCGTCGGTCCGAGCGGCTGCGGCAAGACGACGCTCGGCCGGCTGCTTGCCGGGTATGAGGAGCCGCCGGAAGGGCGCATTACTTTAGGCGGCGAGCCCCTCCCACACAGCGGCTATCACCCGGTGCAGCTCGTCTTCCAGCACCCGGAGAAGGCGGTGAATCCGAAGTGGCCGATGCACCGCGTCCTGCGCGAAGGCGGAGAGCCTGATCCGGCGCTGCTGGAGGCGCTGGGCATCGAGCAGGAATGGCTCCGCCGGCGGCCTAGCGAATTGTCCGGCGGCGAGCTGCAGCGCTTCTGCGTCGCGCGGGCGCTGGGGCCGCAAACGCGGTTTCTCATCGCGGACGAAATGACGACGATGCTCGACGCGATCACGCAGGCGCAAATATGGCAGGCCGTGCTCTCGATCGCCCGGCAGCGGCAGCTCGGCGTGCTCGTCGTCAGCCACGAGCCGGGCTTGATCCGGCATCTCTGCACTGATGTCGTGAACTGGAACGAGATTACTGGCGCGGACTGAACTTCGGATGGTCCAATGCGCTGTGGCGGCGCCCCCGTCCGAAGAGACGATTGACAGCCGAAAACGACCCGTGCTATAGTACTGTTAATTTATTTTTCGTGAAAGACAACGATGGGGAAAGTAAGCACGGCGTATTTCCAAGCGACCCGGGGAAGGTGCGAGCCCGGGAAAGAAGCCCTGCCGAAAGCCACCCTGGAGTCGCCCTCTGAAGCTTGCAGCCGTAGGAGTTGGCCGGTGTTCCGCCGTTATAGGACCGAGTGGACTTCGTATGTAGTGGAGTCAACGAGGGTGGTACCGCGTGAGCAACAGCTCTCGTCCCTTTTTTGGGGACGGGGGCTTTTTTATTTGCAAATTTGCACGAACAAATCCATGAAAAGCTGGTGAATATTATGACTTTGAATTGGTCCGAACGCCTCTCCCCCGTCATCCGGGATATGCCGCCGTCCGGCATCCGGCGGTTTTTCGATCTCGCGTCGGAAATGACCGGCATTATTTCGCTCGGCGTCGGGGAGCCCGACTTTGTGACGCCTTGGGCGATCCGGGAAACGGGGATTCAGTCTCTAAGGCAAGGATACACGATGTATACGTCCAACGCGGGCTTGCTGGAGCTGCGGGAGGAAATTGCCGCTCACCTGCACGGGTTTTACGACGTGCATTACGAGCCTCGCAGCGAGGTGCTGGTTACGGTCGGGGTCAGTGAAGCGGTCGATCTGGCTTTGCGTGCAATCGTCCATACCGGGGACGAGGTACTGATCGCCGAGCCGTGCTACGTCTCGTACGCGCCATGTGTCACGATGGCTGGCGGCGTGCCGGTTCCGCTGAACACGACGGCGGACAACGATTTCCGGCTGACCGCCGCGCAGGTGGAGGCCGCGATCACGCCGCGGACCAAAGCGCTGCTGTTCAACTATCCGAACAATCCGACCGGCGCGACGATGCCCCGGGAGGATCTGCTCGAAATCGCCAAAGTCGTGGAAAAGCATAACTTGATCGTCATTTCCGACGAGGTGTACGACAAGCTGACTTACGAGGGCGAGCATACGTGCTTTGCGTCGCTGCCGGGGATGCGGGACCGGACGATTTTGCTGAACGGCTTCTCCAAAGCGTACGCCATGACCGGATGGCGGCTCGGGTACGCTTGCGGACATTCCGAAGTCATCGCCGCGATGACCAAAATCCATCAATACACGATGATCTGCGCACCGATTACGGTGCAAAAAGCGGCTATCGAAGCGCTCCGGAACGGCACGGAGGAAATGAAGGAGATGGTCAGCTCGTACAATCAGCGGCGGCGGCTCGTGCTGAAAGGCTTCAAAGAGATCGGCCTGCCCTGCTTCGAGCCCCGGGGAGCCTTCTACGCCTTCCCGTCGATCCGGCACACAGGCCTTTCCTCCGAGACGTTCGCCTGGCGGCTGCTGGAGGAGACAAAGGTTGCGGTCGTGCCCGGCAACGCTCTCGGCTCCGCCGGGGAAGGCCATATCCGCTGCTCCTATGCGTCTTCGGTGGAAAATTTGACCGAGGCGATCGAGCGGATGGGCCGCTTCCTGAAGCAGTTCGAGTGAAACCGGTTATCAGGACGTTGTCTCAGTTGGAGAAGCGGTCTCCCCGGCCGGACCAAACGCTCCGTCCACGGCGTCCCATTCATTATAAAACTGCTCCAAATACCGCTCCATAAAGCGGTGACGCTCCTCCGCCAAGGCGCGGGCGGCATCTGTATTCATCAAATCCTTGAGCTTCAGCAGCTTCTCGTAAAAGTGGTTGATCGCCGTTCCCGGATGGCTGCGGTATTCCTCCGGCGTCATGTTCTCCCGAACCGGCAGCTCCGGATCGTGCATCGGCCGGCCTTTCCAGCCTCCATAAGCGAACACCCGGGCGATTCCGATCGCGCCGATCGCATCGAGACGGTCCGCGTCCTGCACGATCCGGCCTTCGGCGGTGCGCATCGGCTGGCCGCGTCCTCCTCCAAAGGACATCGTCGAAATAATGTCCATGACATGAGCACGATCCGCTTCGTCCGTTCCCGCTTCGGCGAGCCAGTTCTCCACCTTTTGCAGGCCGGCTTCCTTGCTCGGGTTCAGCTTTTCATCGGCTACGTCGTGCAGCAGGGCCGCCAGCTCGCAGATGAACGTGTCCGCCCGCTCGACTGCCGCCAGCCGCTTGGCCGTGCGGGTCACTCGGACAATATGCCACCAATCGTGGCCGCTGCTGTCTCGTTCCAATTCGGCTCTCGCATAAGCAGCAGCCTGCTCTAGCAGCTTTTCTCGTTTGATCGGGTCCATAAGCTAGTCATCCTCTCCCAGTTCTGTATCGTCTCGCTATTGTACTACGCCTCGGAGCGGCGCGCAAAGAAGGCCGCAAGCGCATGGATTGCAGCCGGGTGAGAAATCAATGAATAATAGCGGAGAATGATAAGAGGTTACTTGCCATATCGCTTCAGATATTCAGGATAAGCGCGAAGATGTATTCTTTTGCCCGCTGCTGTGTCCGTTGCTTCACCTCAGGCACATTCTCCGCTTCAATGTAATCCGCAAGAACATCGATCACGTCGTCAAGCAGCTTCGTCCTAAAATAAATCTCCATCCGTTCGAATCGTTCGCTGCCTTCCAAATCCATGAGCCGCTCTTCCCAATACGGCCAATCTTTGGATCCATATAGCGGCCAAAGGAATACGGAATAATCCATGGCGGCATCTCCATGCACCGCTAAATCATCCCAGTCTATCATCCAAAAACCGCCGTTTTCTTCCACCAGCACGTTGTGCCAGTTGATATCGTTATGTACGGTATCGTTCGCTTTCTTTTGAAAAATCTTCCTCAAATCGCGTAATGTACTCCTCGGCAAACGCCTCCGAATATGAGCGAGCTTTAGCCTCGGCTCCTTTTTTGAGCTCTTGATCCGAATGCAGCCGGTTTAATGCTTTAAGGACTTTTTCAATGACGGCTTTTGGGGTGGAACAAGAACTTAGCGGGGTTCCTTGAATATAATCAAACACTAAACCGTACGAATAACCGGGAACGATTTCTTGAGTCACCTCTTCGATCAACCGCGGCGCGTGATAATGGTCGGTCAAATGCCCGCTTAGCATGGCCCACTGTTTTAAACGAGGGACTCTTTGGTCTTGCACGAGCTTTATATGCCGAACCGTTTCGCCATCGGATAAGCGGTAGGACTGGTTGACAAATCCTCCCGGATTCCAAATATACTTCGCTTCGATCTTCGAGCCTTTGAACCCTAACGAACGGGCGCTTGCTTTTGCCCACTCCTGCACTTGTTTTTCGGCGGGCTGCACATCCATTCTCGATCCCCTTTCCTAAGGTTGCATGCCTCCCCTGTGTGGATCATCGAGCCGATGCCTACACCTCCGTTGTCTCTTCAACCTGTGGCTCATCCGGCGGGGGAAAAGCCGGCAAGGACGGTACCTGCTGGCGGGATTTGTCTGCCGTCTTCCAAGGATGGCGCTCGTCGATCCATTTGCGGATTAACGCATTGACCAACGACGCCGACTTGGTCGGAAGCTGGTGGCCGACCTTGGGCAAGAAATGCAGCGTGCTGTCGGGCAGTCTGTGGTGAAGGATATGGGCATACCGGTGAAATTCTTTATCTTTCACCCCGTATAGGAGCAGGACCGGCGTTTGAATCTGCCCCAGCTTCTCCGTGCAGTTGTACGTCAGGCTGCACTTGAAGTAGTCGTTCACGTTCCGCAGCTGTCCTTCCTTGGCCGTATGGTAAAGACGCCGGAACGTCTTCCATTTGTTCGAATTGCCCCAAGCGATAACCGCCGCGACAATCCGCTTGGCGCGAAGCCCCATCAGCCCGACCGCCGCCCAAACCTCGCTGCGCCGGTACCAGTCGCTTAACTCCGACATGCCGCTGATCAGAATCCCTCCGTAGAACCGGTCGGGATAGCGGAGCATCGCTTCCAGCGCAACCGATCCGCCGGTAGAATACCCGCACAAATAAGCTTTTTTCAACTCCAAATGGTCGAGCAGCCCGCGAATGTCTTCCGCCACCAGGCTGTATGTAAGTCGCTCCGAAGACTGCCCGCTCTGTCCGTGGCCTCTAATGTCGAACGCAATAATCTGGTACCTGCCCGAAAGATGCTCCAGTTGGTCCGCAAAATTGCTGCTCGTCAGCATCGGAGGATGAATGAACACGATCGGAACGCCGGAGCCTTTCACTTTATAGTACAGCGTCGTTCCGTTAATCTTGGCAAATGGCACGACCGCTTCACCGCCTTCTTTTCCGAATTGGAAGGGAAATGCAATTACTAGCATGCCCCTCCCCTTCGCAAAAGATGCGTGCTCACGGTTCCATCATTAACGCAAAAAAACCGGCCGTTCCGCCATTCGGCGAAAGCGACCGGCTTTTCATTTATAAAGAAGGGATGCGATTCGAGCCCGTTATGGATACGGCGGCCGGTAACCCTGCTTCCGCCGGACGTATTACAAGCCAAGCACCTTGTTGACCGACTCGATGACGCGGTCTTTTTGAAACGGCTTGACGACAAAATCTTTCGCTCCCGCCGTAATAGCTTCCAGTACCATGCCCTTTTGGCCCATGGCCGAACACATAATGATCTTCGCGTTCGGGTCGTGCTTGCGGATTTCTTTGACCGCTCCAACCCCGTCCAGCTCCGGCATCGTAATATCCATCGTGACCAGGTCGGGCCGAGCGGACAAATAGGTGTTGACCGCCTCCATACCGTTCGTCGCTTCCGCCACCACTTCGTGTCCTTCCTCCGTCAGCATCGTTCGCAGCATCATCCGCATGAAAGCGGCATCATCGACAACCATTACTTTAGCCATAGGCAGAACCCCCAACCTTCTAAGGTGATGTTATATCTCTATTATGACAGAGCTTTATTAAGAAACTATTAGGATAAGGAACAATTTGTCCCTTTTTTTGCCGAAAATCATGAAAAACATATAATAACCGCCTAATACGTCACGGGACCTGCTGCTCTTCCCACTGCTCCTTTGTTCCATTCGCATTCCCAATAGCGCCAGATGAAGTACCTAAGTCATGAATCATTTGGACATGGGTTGGAACATCCGTTCTTTGTCCATTCGCTTCAATATATTTAAAAACCATGGGACCGGAAATGTTGCTGCTGGACGTCATTATTTCATCTATACTTTTGGGAGTTTTAATGATGTTGGATTAAGACCAAAATAGCAGTTCCTCTTTCACTTTCCCAAAGCTCAACAAAAAAGCAGTATCCATTAGGGAAATCATCTAAATACGCTTCATCTTCAAGAGAGATATTATTTTTATATCTTGTATTCCATTTAGACTTAACATCATTTATCGATAAACACTCTAATTTGCTTATTCGTTCCGTTTGATAGTTACAGATAAATACTTTTTCTACCTCGCCATTAATAATCATTTGTCCAAGTTCCTGTAGCGTAGGATTGTCAGTGTGAATTTTACTTGAAACTAATATTTCATCGTTATAAATCTGATTTTTTTCTTTGTCTATGAAATAGCCTTTTTTTATCATAATGCTCAACCCTTTATGTTTATTGTTGGTCTAAATACTAAACTTGGATAGACGCATACTGGCACCCGTCCTGTATAATCTTGTGGCAGTAAAAATGTATGGGTCGGCCTCTCCCTAATTTTATCATTCCAGTACAAAAAAAGCCGGGTTCTCGTGAACAAGAGAACGACCGGCTTCCCGAAAGCAGCAGGGACTATTATTGAAAATGCGTCTGGTAAGGCTGCTGCGGCTCCGCAGGCTGCACGGCTTGGATCATGGTGCGCATCGTATGGTCGGCCAGCTGCGGGGCTTGGTAAAAGCCCTTGTAGTTCATGTACTGGAACAGCTCCCAAGCCATCTCCTGGCAGATGTTCGCCGAGGTCGCATGGTACTGGCGAATTTGCGGATCTACACATTCGCAGGCCCACAGCATGGCGACAGCCGAGCCGGTTTTGTGCAGGTTCAGCGCAATTGTCGCGATGGACAGATCCGACAGCTGCGTAGCGTTCGGATTCGGCCCAGGCATGGACGGCTTCTGTAGTCCGACTTGAGGTCTTTCGTAAATACGTAGCTCCGGCGTATGCGGCGTCATAGCGATGCCTCGGCCTTGCAGCAGGTTAATGCCGTAATCGTAGCCCTCCAGCATCCGTCGCTGCTGATTGAACAAAATATCTTTCAAGTGCGTATCCTGCGCCATCGCAAAAAGAACGCCGTACAGTTCGATGTGCGCCGCTTTCGTGCGGACTGCCTCTTGGGTTTCCAGAAATTCGTGGGCGGCAAAACGTTGCTGCGTGTGCATAAAAACCTCCTGAACTGGAATGGATATTCGGAACATCGATAGTATGTCCAAGGATTGGAAACGATTATGCGCCATACATCCAAAATTTTGCAGACAGCCGCAACCTGCTGTGTCCTCGCCGCGTCTAATGTGATAGATTTCACAAGGAAAATTCGATGTCTCTTCCTTCTCGCGAAAAAATAAGCCGGTCCCATGAGGAACCGGCTTTCAGCCTAGTTTGCAGCGGCGGACCCGCTTGTGGAGCCGTCGGGGTATACGGTGAACGAAGAAACGCTGCGGGTGCCGTCCGCGGCTTTCTTCACCGTCCACAGCTCGTACCGGTCGACTTGTCCGCCTGCGTTCCAACGAATGAACAGCTGGCCCTCCAAGTCTCCGCGTCGCAAGCCTTCGGCGTCGGCGCTCAGACCGCCGCTACTGTAGCCGGCCGATGCTCCGAAATCGTAGCGCCACAACTGCTGCTTGGAGCTGTCGATCAGCGTCAGGAAAGACGGTTCGCCCAGCACGCTCTTCACGTCTTTGGCCTCCATACCGCGTTCGAGGCGGTACGTTGCCGCCCATATTTTTTTCTGTGCATCGCTGGCGTTCTTCGGCTCGGAAACAACCGAGACGGTGCGGGCTTCTTCGTTATAGGCAGCCCCGGCCCCCAAGTTTTCGGCCATGAAGCGAAGCGGCACATATGTATGGCCGTCATAATTCAAAATCGCGAACCGGGAGCCCGTATCGCGAACCTCTCCATTGAATTGCATTTTTACGGGAAACAGCGTCGCCCGGATTTCGTCCGAGGCGTAAACAGCGGTAGAAGCGGCAAGCACGGCTCCGCAGAGCAGTCCAAGTATAAATTTTTTCATGAGTACCTCCTTGGATTCGTTGTTGCGTTCTATTCATTATACTAGGGATAAGACGAGGTTGGCATGGAAAAAGGTTGCAAAATTGTTAACCGAGTGGGCGGACTTATGGAGAATGGAACTCTTTCGTTTGGGGAAACGAAACGGGCGGGGGTTAGTTGCTGAGGCAGCTTGCGAGAGCGGGACTGGGCTTAAAGTGACTTGGACCGTGGACCCGAAAGCAGAGTGAGGTGCTTGCAGCGGCATCCGGGCAGCATACGCAAAAACCCGGAACGCGCACAAGAGCAGCGCAGTCCGGGTCTCGCTCATTTATAAAACCGACAGCATCGTGTCCATCAGGGCCGGCTTCAGCCGCATGCTTAGCCGCAGCGGCCCGCCCCCAGAAGGAGCCGGGCATTCCACGAATGCCTCTTGTTCCTTTAAGGTTAGCTTGTAGCTGCACGAAACGCGCTCCTCGGCGAATGTACATACCGCCAGCGCCCCTGCTTGGCACAAGGACTCGAAATCGATCGTCCGGTTTATCCCGCTGTAGAAAACACAATCCACGTACAGGCGGTCCCCCTCGCGGCTCCATTCCCAGCGAGCCGATTCCTCGCCCAGCGACGCGAACACGGGCCGGATAGTAAGCACATGGCGGCCAACCGTCACATACAGCTCCCCATGAAGATCCTGCTCCACCTTCGCTTCGCCTCCGCCGATCTCAAACCGCAGCCGAAGGTCCTCGGCTTCGATCGATCCGCGAATCCGGTCCAGACTGTTGTGTGTGTCGCCGCCGTTCGTGCTGAAACCGATGCCGAAGAGGACCCGGTTTTTCCGCTGCACGGAAGTAAAGACGGCGGCGGCATAATCGTAGCCGTCATGCAGGCAGCGCAGCCACACATAGGACGTGCCGTGCTCGCCGGATAGATAAGCCAGCAGATTGCGGCGTTGATTCCACATGTTTTCGCGGCTGACCGAGCCGATGCACAACGTTTCGGTTTGGTAGAACGACGCTCTTTTCTCAATGCCCTTGGCCTCGTTCCGATAAAAAACTTGGTCGTGAGTGCGGACGGACGGTTCCGTAAACAGAGGTACAACTTCGTCCGGGCACCCGATCGGACTGCCGTACCACTGCGGATCGTAAGCAAGCTCTTCCTCCGTCAGCCATTCCACGCGGCCCTGCAGCGCGATCTGAAGAAAGGACCGCACGGAGGGCGACAACGTCGTGTCGTAGCTTCGGGCATGCGGGCCGCCCCATTGACGGGTTGCCGGATGAAAATGCTTGGCAACCGACTCCCACGCCAAACGGAGCAGCTTCGCGGCAAGCGTCTTGATTTCCGGCGATTGCGCCCAGGCGTACAAATCCGACAGTTCGACAAGAGCGACCTTCGTATAGGTCGGGCTGTTGTATTCCTCGAACGCCCCAAGGCGCATCGTATATTCGTAAAAGGCTTGCAGCCGCTGCCTACCGTAGGCGGCAAAAGCTTCCTGCCCGTACGTTTCGCCGGCGATTAACGTGACAAAAGCGCCCATGATCGCGATGTTGGTGTATCCCGGCCCCACATTGCGCGCGATAATCGCTTCGCAGGCACGAAACACCGCTTCACGCAGCCGTTCCTTCAACGCTTCGGGAAGCCGGTCTTCGTGTTTGCGCACAGCCAGCAGCAGCCGTTTGCCGCAGAAGTCGGCCCAATTCCAGTCAGGCGGGCGCATGTCGCCGTGCGGCTCCTCAAAAAACCACGACCAGATGCCGTACGTCGGCAGGCCGCGGTCTGTCTCCTGGAGCGCGATAACACGGTCCAGAATCGCGCAGGCCCGCTCCAGCCCCGCTTCCCCGCCGCCGTCCAGCAGGGCAACGGCATACCCGAGCGATTCCCGGGTCGGATGCACGAAAGGAACATCCTTCAGCGTCGTATGGTAGCCCGGACTGCTGAACGGAACGCGCAGCAGCCGCAGGTCCTCGCTATACTCCTGCTTCTGCAGCCACCGCTGCAGAAGCCTCCGCTCCAGATCGGAATGGGTACGCATAGTTTCTCTCCGTCCTTCTCTATACTTATGGTTTTAGTTTTACTCACGCGGCTGCGGAGCTTCTCCGGCTGCCGCCCACATCGCAGCCGCCTCGGCCGCTCCCGCCGGACGGCCGTCGATATAAGCTTTGCGGCCCGCTTTATCGACGAAGAGCGCGCGCCCTTCCGCAAGCAGCAGCAGCATGCCCTCGTCCTCGACAACCAAAGCGCGCAGCACGTCGGTTCGGCCCGCGTATTTCGCGATCGGCCTTGTGCGGAAGCCGGTGGCGGAAGCGTTCGATTCGATTTTGCTCACAAAATAAACCCAGTCTCCCGCTTGGTATTGCGCTGCCGCGCCGTCCGTAAGCTGCACCATCAGCTTGTCGGTGTTGGCAAACTGCACGATCGTGCCGTTATTGTCAGAGGTCCGCACGTTCGTCGGGTCCCACAGCGCCTTCGTATACAAATCATCCATCACTTTGCCGTTGGCCGTCACAAAGCCCGCGCTTAGCTTGTCGAGGTCGGCCTTCGACAGCCACGTCGGCTTGGCCGCTCCGCCGCCCGGCGCGTTCTCGGCCTTCAGCAGCGGCCAGCCGCTCACCCTCGCGCTGCCTGCCACCATCGCAGGAGTCACCGCCGAGCCGCCATCCGCGCTAAGATCGAGCAGCGGGCTGCCGTCCACCGCATACAAGCCGTTGATGCGCACCCGGTCCGGCTCCAGCGCGCCGGGAATGTAAGGCCGGTTCGGCACGGACATGTAAGGCAGGCCGATCAGTTGGTTCAGCGACGTGTAGCTTTGCGCCTTGCCCATCCGCACGGCGAGCACGTTGTACAGAGACGTGCCGTTCGTCACGTAATATTGCTGCGTCAGGTTCGCCCCGTCACCGGGACCGCCGACGCTGCCGGTATCCTTGCGGATGTAATATCGCGGCGTGGACCAATTGTCCGTCGTCCGCTTCACATCGTTATATTGCTTCTTGCCCGCCGCATCCGTCGCATACCAGCCGATGAGCCGGTCGACCTTCGGAAAGCCGGGCTTATCCGGATCGGCAGTACCCGTGTCGAGCAGATGCTCGGTGAAATCCGTGCCGGATACGGACAAGTTCAACGGCTGCTTATTGTCGTTTTTGAAGTAGACGGACACTTGCCCTTTGCGCAAATTATACTCTTCCAGCTTCTGCTGCTCGCTGCGGTTCCACGGGTACTTTTGCAGCATCCGGTGCATCGCGACCGGCCCGTGCACGGCAATGTGCCCGAGATTGGCCGTATCGCCATAGGACGGCGTCGTCGAACCGAACGATTTGATCAGGAAACGGCCCACATCGGCCTTGAGCGCATCGCCCCAATACGATAGCCCGGAGAAGTTCCCCATATTAAAAGCCGAGCCGCCGCCTTCGTTGTGCCGCGAGCCTGCAAAAATCCATCCGTCCGCCGCCAGCCGCGCATTGAAATAGTCGGCCATCTCCATTCCGTCCGCCCCAATGATCTGCTTCAGCTCGCCGAAAGCCGCGTCTCCGTCCGGGATCGATTCGACGATGTCCGCCAGATCGCTGAGCGATACGCCCGCGTAGCTGACGTCGAAGCCGTTGACCTCGTAAAAAATGTTCCGTCCGTCGACCAACTGCCGCGCTTGCACGCGCATGCCTTTGTCCGGCAAATTCGAGCCTGCCAGTCCCCGGATATAATAATCCGCGACTTCCTGCTTCAGCGCCGCATCGTCCTCGGCCACCGCCAGCTCCACTCCGCCGAGCAGGCCGACAAGTGCTTGGTTCATCGAGTTTTGCGTACTGAATTTCGTCACCCGGGTCAGCCAGCGCCACATCGAGTACGCTTTGTCCTTCGCCTGCGCCAGTTGGGTCTCGGTAAACAGCCCCTGTCCGTAGGTCAGCGCCGCCGCCAGATTATGAAGCCCAAACGCCGTCGTCGGATAATCCGCATTTGTCGTGCTGCCGCTGACACTGTACGGCACATACGCTTCCCCGCTGTTCGCTTTCCCGTCGAGCAAGCGGGACGCATTCGCAGGGTTATCGGTCGTCGTCACCCGCCGGTTCAAATAAAAATCAAGCGCGTCCTTCGCCCGCTTGGCAAGCGCCGCGTCCGTTTTTCCCGTGATGCTCCACATGTACGCAAGCAGTCCCGCCGAGCCGAAGCCCGCTTCTGTGCTGCTGTTCTGCTGGTCCACGCCGATGTAGGACATCTGATCGAATTGCACGGTGCCGACAGCCCGATCAATCATCAGCTCGCAGATGACGTAGTGCACCGGATAAGGCGTATCGAACACGCCGCCGATCTCGCTCCACTGCCCGTTGGTCGGCGCGCCATAAAAGGTGTGCTGCCCGATTTCCCGGTCCTTCATGTCCATAAATCGGAGCCGCATCGCCACGCCGCGGCCATCCTGCGCTGCAAAGCCGGGCTGCGTCTTGTACTTGACCGTCGCGATGCGGTAGTCGCCTCCGAACTGGCGCGCGCCGTTCGAGGACGCTTTCGCCGTCATCGTCAGCGCCGCCGCCGTGTCGGCCGACTTCGACGTCAGCGTGCCGTCTTTGCCGGCATAGCCGCCCGCCGCAGACCCGCTCCACGACTCGACGGCCGCACCGCCGAGCGGCTTCAGTGTCCACGCCGGGGAAGCAGCTTCAAAGCCGCCGTTCGGGAAGGCGGCCGTGCCCTTCGCCGCAGCGACGACGCCGTCGCTACTGGTCGTCGTATCGACGCGCATCAGCCGGATGCCGTCCCACTGCACCGTGCCCTTCGCCCGGTCGAGCCCGGCTTCGACCCGGATGCTTGCCGCCTGCACGCCCGGCGTCGTCACCAGCCCGCGAAGCTCCTGCCAGCCGCCGCGGGCATAGACGGCATTCGTCACCGTGTACGGCGGTGCCAAGGGACTTCCCGCCTCGTCCAAGAAAGTCACCTGCGCGCAGACCCCTTGTCCTCCTTCGGAAGGGACGACCTGCTCAGCCTTGTAAAACGCGCTGAGAATCATCTTGCTGTTCGGCGCCACCGCCGCTTTCGTCGGCGTCGCATAGTCGACCAACACGTCGACCGGGTTCGCGATGGTTTGCGAAATCGCAGCGCTGCCATTTGTTACCGCTTCCATTTGCAGCAGCCTCAAGCCTTCCAGCGCGGCGTTTGCGTCGTTCACCCAGCGGATCGTCCCCGCCTCCGGCACGCCTCCTTGTCCGTCCGTTGCCGTCCAGCCGTCCGGCAGTGCGCCTGCGCCTTCTTCGAAGCCGAAGTTCGCCACAATGTTTCCTGCCGTCAAGCTGCCGGCAGCGGCGTTCACAACCACCTTCTGCGGAAAATTATCCGTCCGCCCGTCCGGCTGCTGGTTACCGAGCAGATTACGCTGAAAAAATTGCAGCTGCCGCTCCACGGAAGCCGCGTCCGGGAATACGTTGTCCACCCGGTCGTAAAACAAGCTCGTGTCCGGCGTCATCGCCGACGGAGCGACGGACGCCTGCGCCCCCATCGGAGCCAGCGCGGATAGCGCTGTCGTCCCTGCGACCAGCGCCGACAACCAGCGCAGCCGTCCTCTGCCTTTGCTTCCCTTGTTCATCTTCGTCCCTCCCGACTGGTCTCGCCTTGCCAAACCGAGAACTCCTCCGCCTGCCCCGTAGGAGCGGGCGAGGAGCTTCATTCACCGTCCGCCGCTCCCCACCGTCAGCAGCTCGCTGGCCAGCAGCAGCGCCAGCGCCTGACCGTACGGCGTCGGTGTTATTTTCACCTCGTTGTACGCCTCCACCGTCGGCATAACGGGCGTCCCGCCGGACACACCGTGCACCGCTCCGTACACGTCCACGTGGATGAGCACCGCCTGTGCCGCCTTGCGGACGGCTTCTTCCAGCTTCGCCCGCAGCGCCACATCCGCCGCCATTCCGTGCTTCAGAGCGAGCAGCATCCCGTAGCCGATCCCCGCCGCAGCCGACGTTTCCAAATAAAAATCGTCCCGGTCCAGCACGGTATGCCACATCCCGTTCGGCGTCTGGAAGCGCAGCAGCCCTTCCAACAGCCTCGTATACCTTCGGCTCACCTCTGCGGGCACCTCGGCCAGCCCCCGCACCTCGCGTACGATTTCCGGTACGCCGAAGGCCACCCACGCGTTCGCCCGGCCCCAACGCGCCGCCGACATATGATCGCCGCGCTGCCCGTCGTAGCCGTGGAACAGCACGCCCGTCGCCTCGTCCTGCAGCAGCCGCAGGTGGATTTCCACTTGGCGGACCGCCTCTTCCGCCATTGCCCGGTCGCCGGTCAGCGAAGCGAGCCGGGCGAGGAATAAACCGCCGACCACGAGCGTATCCGCCCACATTTGCTCTGGGAAGTCGACGCCTTCGGTTACCGTATGCTCGAAGCCGCCCTGCGACGTGCGAGGCGCCTCCTCCATCAGCCAACGACCGTGCTCCTGCGCCAACTCCATCCATTCCGCCTCCGCGTCAGGCTGTTCGCGCAGCAGCTCCGTCAGCGCCGCGAACGGCGCCGTCGAATTGATCACGCGAAGCTCCGCCGCCTTGTGCCGGTTATCCCGCATCCAACGCCACAGATAGTCGCGCACCTCCGGCCTTCCGGTCGCCTGCCCGTATTTCACCGCGGCGATCAGCCCTACGCCCGGCTTCCAGTCCCAGTTGTACATATTGCGCTGCCAATCGCTTTCCGGTGCCGTCACCATATAGTGATAAATTTGCTGCGCTTTGGCGAGCAGCAGTTGATTGTTCATGATTGCCTGACCCCTCTCCTATCCTTTGATCGATCCGATCATCGTTCCTTTGGCAAAATATTTTTGCAGAAACGGATAAATCAGCAGAATCGGCACCGTCGCGATCACGATCATCGCCATTTTGACCGACACCCCGATCCGCGGCGTATCACCGCTCATGGCCGCATCGACGGCCTCGTTCGTCATCTGCACGAGAATTTGGCGCAGCAGCACCTGCAGCGTCATTTTCTCCACCGCGCTGTTGTACATGACCGCCTGGAAAAAAATGTTCCACTTCGACACCGCGTAGAACAGCGTCAGCGTCGCGATGACCGGCAGCGAAATCGGCACGATAATCCGCGCGAGCACGCCGATATCGTTGCAGCCGTCCATCTTCGCCGATTCCTCCAGCTCCGCCGGCACCGACCGGAAGAAGCTGACCATAATCATCAGATTGAAGACGCTGAGCGCGCTTGGCACGATCAGTGCCCAGAGCGTATTGAGCATATGCAGCTCCTTAACCAACAGGTAAGAAGGGATGATGCCCCCGCTGAACAGCATCGTGAAGAAGGCAATGAACAGCATGACCGTCGAGCCGTGCACCGATTTTTTGGAGAGCGGGTAAGCAAGCGTCGTCGTCAGCAGCATGCTGAGCGCCGTGCCGATGACGGTCACGAATATCGTATTTTTGAACGTTTGAATGAACTGTTGATTTTTAAACACCGTATCGTAGGCAATCGTTGACCAGCCCTTCGGCCACAGCAGCAGTTGTCCCTCGAACACCAAATGCGGCGAGGACAGCGACGTGACCAACACATTCCAGAACGGAAAAATCATCAGCAGCGCCAAGAGACCGAGCAGGACTCCGTTGACCGCTTCGAACAGCCGGCCTTTTTGCGGTTTCATCAGGCTTCCGCCTCCTTTCTCCTAGAACAAATAATTGTCGCTCGTCTTCTTCGCGAGCCAGTTCGAGCCGAGAATCATCACGAGCCCGACGACCGATTTGAACAAGCCGACCGCAGCGGCGAAGCTGAAGTTGCCTTGCAGCACGCCCGCTTTAAATACATACGTATCGAACACTTCCGCCACCTGCATGACCATCGGATTGCCCATCATGTACAGCTGATCGAACGACAAGCTCATGATGTGTCCGATCCGCAGCAGCAGCAGAACGACCACAGTATTCATCAGCGCCGGGATCGTAATCGAGCGGATCTGCTGCCAGCGCGTAGCTCCGTCGACGCGGGCCGCCTCGTACAGCTCCGGGTTAATGCCCGCCAGCGCCGCAAGGAAGATGATCGTGCCCCAGCCCGCTTCCTTCCAAATGCTCTGCACCGTAATAATGCCCCAGAAGAGCCGTTGATCGAGCAGCAGCTGCACCTTTTCGAAGCCGAGCCCTTTGACGATTTGCGTAATCAGGCCCTCCGAGTTCATCAGCGTGACGGTCAGCGAGCAAATGACGACCCAGGAGACGAAATGAGGCAAGTAGATGATCGTCTGAATCGTTTTCTTATAAAAGGCGATCCGCACCTCGTTAAGCAGCAGTGCCAGCACAATGGGCGTCGGAAAAAACAGCGCCAAATTCAGAAAGCTGATGACAAGCGTGTTGCGCAGCACCATCCAAAAGTCCGGGTGCTTGAACAACCGCTCGAAATGCGCGAAGCCGACCCAGTCGCTGTGCAGCACGCCCGCAAACGGGTTATAGTCTTGAAACGCCAGCACGATGCCGTACATCGGCACGTAATCGAACAGCAGAATAAACGCCATGCCCGGGAGCGCCAGCAAATACATGTAGCGGTCCGCCCACAGCTTCTTGGCGAGGCGCGAGCGTCTCGGCTTCGCCGCCGCCCCCGTTCCCGGAGCGTTCCATGCCGCGCTTTTCGGCTGGATGGCCATGGGATGTCCCCCTTTCCTAATCATTCGTATTGTCTCATCCGAACGGGCGGAGGCTTCCTCCGTCACGCGCAGTACGGCCGGGCCCCGCTGCCCGTTTTTGCGCATGACGGATACGCCGGCTTGGCGTGCCGACGTTTCCGTCCGTATTTTGTGGATTACTTTGTATCGCCGGAACCGGCGGCCTGGGCGATTTCATCCATCCATCTGTTACCTTCGAAGCGGTCGTACCACTGCTTCACGATACCGTCCCAATCGTTCACGCTCAGACTGCCCATAATCACTTTGACGATGCTGCCGTTGATGAATGCATCGGCTTCGGCGTTATATTTCGATCGTGTCGGCGAGAACGCAAAGTCGAGCGGCGCAGGCAGCTTCAAAAATTTCTCAAGCATAAAGTTGCCGTCGATCACGAGCTTCTGCGCTTCGGCGCTATTCTTCTTGCCGACGAACACTTCCTCGGTCTTGCCGACCGGCAGCGTCCACAGGAACGCGCCCGGCATGTCCCGCTTGGTCGCTTCGGCATTTACTTCGTTTTTGCCGTCTTTTTTCGTGTAGTGGACGCCTTCCACACCGTACAGGTTGAACTGCTCGCCTTCCGGGCTGGCGCCGAAGTCGAGCCATTCCATCAGCTTCTGCATTTTGGCCGGGTCCTTCGCCGCTTTCTTCGTAATGAACAGCCCGCCGTAGTTCACGCGTCCGGTCGCTCCTTGGCCGTACGGCCCTTGGACCGGCTCGAACGGAACGAGCTTGCCGTTCGGATTCGATTTCTTATAGTTGTCCTCGAAATCGTTAATTCGCGATGCATACTGGAAGAAAATACCCGATTGTCCTTTGTTGACCACCTTCGATTCGGCAGTCCGTCCGTCAGTCACGGCAAAGTCGGGGTCGATGAGGCCGTCTTTGAACGCCTTCTGCATCCACTGGAGCCATTCCTTGAATTGCGGTGTCGCAAAATTCGGCACGTATTTATCGCCCTGTTTCACCCACTTGTCCCTTATGCCGAACGGCTGCTGCAGCCCGCTGACGCCGATGAACGCATTGTTCGCATAGCCGATTTCGATGCTGATCGTGTCTTTTTTGCCGTTCTTGTCCGGGTCGCCGGTTGCAAATGCTTTGGCTACGTTGTACAGCTCCTCGGTCGTTTTTGGCGGCTGCAGCCCAAGGCTGTCGAGCCAGTCCTTGCGGATCATCGGCATGTCCCCGGAGGCGACCGGATTGCGCACGTTCGTGATCGCGTAAATTTTGTTCTGGTACTTCGTGATATAGAGGTCCTTCTGTTTTTTCAGGTTCGGATACTTGTCGATATAGTCGTCCAGCGGGACGATTTCGCCCGCCTTGATCATGCCGACGATAAAGTCGTCCATCGTCCGCCAAGCGAAGGCGTCCGGGACGTCGCCCGAAGCGATCTGCACGCGGATCTTCTCTTTATAAATCTCCCACGAGTTGATGTTCAGTTCGAATTGAACGCCCAGCTTCGTTTGCAAAAATTTCAGTGCTTCGTTGCTGTCCGGCGAGGTGCTCGGGATCGTATTCCCGTTGTCGTAGGCCAGCTTCAATTTGACCGGTCCGGACGGCGCTGCTCCCGTCGAGCCTTTCCCATCGGTTTTGGCATCTCCGCCTCCGCAGCCTGTGGCTACCGTCAATAAAGCCGTAACCAGCATTGCGATGCCGATACGTTTATCCATGCGCTTCCATCTGAGCTTAGCCAATGTATCCAACCCCTTTTCCCTGCTTCCAAATGTCGGTCTATCGATTCCGTTGTGAGTTCGGCCGGCCTGCCATGCCTTTACTGTACTCCCGCCCACCATCCGCGGCAATTGTCAAAAACGTATATTCGCGATTTCCGTCCAAATGACCATACGCCTGAGCAACGCCCCGAATGCCGGGTTTTCCGACGGGCAGCAAGTGTTAAAACGCGCAAATGTCTGATTTGCCGGAAATGATACTTCCTGTGCTATAATTTTTCATTGTACTGTTAAGATGCGGGCACGCGCTGCCTAAGCGCCGACAGCGGCAGCTCAGACAGAAACGGAGGGGAACCGGCATGCGGCTGCAGCGTTCGAAAAAAGCACAAACCGTCATCGTCATGCTGCTGCTCAGCGCACTCTGCATTATGGCGATGGGTTTTACGGTGTATCTCCTCGCCACCCGAAGCCTGTCGGAGGAAGTGGAGAAGGCGTACCGCAGTTCGCTGCAGCGGACGCAGGACCAGGTGTCCAGCTATTTTAAACAAATCGATCAAGCCATTCTGCAATTCGAGAAGCTGCCCGCCGTCGAAAGCCTCGCTTCCCCGTGGACGGAAGAGGACGGGATCGGACTGATCAGTGTGCAGGAAACGATGCTTCGCATGCAGACGTCGCTGGAGGACGTGGACAACATCGCGCTTTACCGGGTATCGAGCGGCCGGCTGTTCAGCACGAACCGGCAGGTGACGGCGTTTCAGGACGATTACCTGAACGTGATCGGGGCTTTCGAGCAGACGGGCAAAAAGGTCGCCCTGCTCAATCTGACGGTCCATGATACGCCGACGACGGTGTATGTGCGCAGACTGCCCGTTTTTCAGACGACGCAGGATTTATATATAATCATTCATTTGAATCAGCAATTTTTCGATCACATTCTCGGACTGCCCGACGGGGAACAGGGCACGTACTTTATATTGGACGAGCGTCGGGACATTTTGCAGGCCCGGGGCGCTCTGGGCAGGACGACACTGGAAAGTGAAATTGTCCCGTTGGTCAAGGAAGGCAAGCCGAAGGCGGCGGACGACCTGTTCGTCGCTTATTTGCCTCCGTCCTACCAAGACTGGATATTCGGGTTCGCGATTCCGAATCACGTGCTGTTTGCCAAAATCGGCAGCCTCCGCAACGTCATCTTCGCCATCGCAGGTCTCTTGCTGACGCTTGCCGTGCTTATCACCCTGCTGGCAACAGGTCGGCTGTGGCGGGGCTGGAGCGAGCTCGTCTCGCTGGTGGAGGACAGCAGCCCAGCCCGCGCGGGCACGTCCGCCGGCGAACCGGTCCGGACCCCCGATCCGGACCCGGACGAATTCCGGCACGTTTACGATACGGTGCGGCGGATCAAAGCAAACCGCGACGAGCTGCAGGAGAGGATCAAGGAGCTGACGCCGGAAATCAAGGCGACCATCTTCCGCAGCCTGCTGCTCAAGGGCATCCGGTCGCAGCAGGACCGCGACAAGTGCGAGCGCTATCAGCTTCCGCTGGCGGAGGAAGGCGAATTCGGCTGCCTTGCCGTCCAGATAGATCAATACCGCAGCTTGGAAACGCTCTATTCCGAAATCGATCTGTACTACTTCAAATACGGCATATCGAGCGTCATTCAAGAGGTCATCGATACGAAAGGCAGCGGCATGGTCACCGCTTGGGGAGAGGACCGTTTCATGGCGGCGCTCACGCTCCCTGCGGCAGTGCCGGAAGAGGCTAAAGCCGCGGTACGGGAAGCGGCGCAAACGATCCGCGATTTCGTCCGGCACTACTTTCCGTTTACCGTCTCCATTGGCGTGAGCCGCCTGCGTAAGGATTACGCTTATTTGAACGTATCTTCCCAAGAAGCGGAAGAAGCGCTGAAGCACAAGCTGGTTGCAGGAAAAAACGAAGTGATCCCGATCGAGGAATTCGGCGGCGAAACGGAATCTCCCGGCGTGCCGTTCTCGTTCCGCGAGCTGGAAAACGATATCCTGTACGCCGTCCGTTCGCTCGACCGCGGGCTGGCTTACGGCTATATCGACCGGCTGCGCGAATTGGAAGGAGTCCGCACGATTCACTACCAGTGGCTGCAATCGCGGATGATCGATCTGACGCTGTTCCTGTACCGCTCGGTCGGCCAGTCGCTGTCCCGCCCTCTGGCGGAGCCTGTGGCGGCGGAATGGCTGGAGCTGTCCACGCTGGAAGAGTGGAGCGACTGGCTGAAGACGCGGGCGTGCGATCTGCTGATCGCCGAGCTGGAGGAGGAGCACCGCGGACATATGCGACGCGCCGCCGAGCAGTTAACCGGCTTCATCGATGCGCACAACGAAGAAGACATCCGGCTGGAAAGCTGCTGCAAGGCGCTCGGCCTGCCGGTCACGCTTGGCAAGCAGGCGCTGAAGGAAGTGCACGACGCCACATTCTCCGACTATCTGCTCGCCAGCCGCATCGCCAAAGCGAAGCATTGGCTGCGGCATACGGAGATGAGCATTGACGAGATGGCCTCGCGCCTGCAGTACAGCAACGCGCAGAACTTCTCGCGCACGTTCAAGAAGTTCGTCGGCATGCCTCCGGGGCAGTACCGGAAAGAGTCGCGGGGAGAGGGATGAGAATGCCGGCTCATACGGGGGCGAAGCGGTATACAGGTAGGTAGAGCTTACAGACTCCGAGCCAGGAGATAAAGGAACACGGATGCGCTATCCATAAAACGAATGCACCCGGCAAAAAGATAGAGGAACGCACGTTCGTTATTTGTGTCGAATTTTATCCTGTTCGCCTGGTTTTCGGCCCATAAATCATCGCAGTTCCTCTATTCTCCGAATTGCAGTATACTAAGGCCAACTAAGGCATCTGCCGTGCGCTATTATTAACGGCGACTGATTAAGGAAAGAGGGCCAGGGCTAATGACTACCGAAAAAACAAATCCGCCTCTATATTACGAAACCCGCGGCGACGGGCACCCGCTGATCGTGCTGCATGCGCTGGCTACCGATCACCGGTCGATGATGGCGTGGATGGAGCCGCTGTTCGAACAGCGGCCGGGCTGGAAGCGAATCTACGTCGATATTCCAGCTCACGGACGGAGTCCGGTTGAGCCCTGGATGAAAACCTCCGACGACCTGCTGGCGGTTCTGCTGGACGGCATCCGGACGATCCTGCCGGAGAACGAGCGGTTCGCGCTCATGGGGATGTCGTTCGGCGGCTACATGGCGCAAGGGATTTGGCGCGCCGAGCACCGCCGGGCGGACGGGCTGTGTCTTCTCGCTCCGGCGCTTCACCGGAAGACCCGCACCCTCCCCGAACGAAGCGTGTCGGTCCGGGACGAGGCGCTGCTGGCGGAGCTCGATCCGGAGGTTCGGGCAGCCTTCGAAACGTTGGCCACCGTGCAATCGCGGGCAAACTGGGAGCTTTTCCGGGAGGAATGGCAGCCGGGGCGTCTGCTCGCCGACCGCGCGTTTCTGTCTTCGGACTGGCGCACGCAAGGGTACCATTTCCAATGCGATCCGATCCCGGAGGACAGCCGTTTTCCTCAGCCGACGTTGTTTCTCCTCGGACGGCAGGATGCGATCTGCGGGTACAAGGATCATTTTGCCGTGCTAGAATCGTTCCCTCGTGCGACCTATGCCGTGCTGGACGGGGCCGGCCATCTGCTGCAGATCGAACAGCGGAAGCTGGTGCAGCATCATGTCGGCCTCTGGCTCGATACGGTGGCGCGGGAGAAGCTGACGGGCGTCTATGTGTAGCAGGCCTCACGAAAGCTGTTCGCCGCTGGACGCTGGGCTGCTCCGTTCCTCTCCCCCCAACGCTCTTGGCACGCGCGAATCCCGGGAGCGCGCACTTCCGTATTGCCGCCGGCCGACTCGCCGGGAAGCTGATCCGACCCTCTCGGTCGGGTCAGCTTTTTAGCTTATTCTCCCACTCTTCCAAGTAGATCATCTGCGTCAAGGGAGACGTGTCCAGCTCAAGCGGGCAAATGAACTCCAGCGAATTGCCGTCCGGGTCCTCAAAATAAATGGCCGCGTGCGCGTGCGGCCGGTTGGGCAGCACGATGGGACCCGTCGGCGCAAACCCGAAAGCTTCCCTTACCTCAATCCCCTTGTCCGCAAGCCACTGCTTGGCCCGCTTTATATCCTCCAGCTCCACTTGAAAGGCGATATGCCTCAACGACGGATGGTACGGGACGTTCACCTGTTCCGCCTCCCATAGACCGAGCCAGCTCTTTCCTTTCTCCATCCAGAAAAAGGCCAGGCCTTGGCCTTGATGCGCCAGTTCCAGGCCGATGCTTTCATAAAACGCGAGGGATCGCTTCAGATCTCTTACCGGCAAATGTGCTTCATACAGTCCTTGGATCGCGGGGATCGCCACCTTTCCAGTTTATTTTAGCAGCCAAAAAATTTACCCAGAAAATACCTAACGATTTTAGCGAATTGTGTCGATAAAAGGAGATGAACACAACAAAGGAGAGAGACATAATGGATAAACATAACTTTATGCTATCGGTCGGGAGAAAGCTGTTCTTGTCTTTTCTGATCCTGATCTTGCTGCTGGCCGGCTTCGGCCTCACCTCGCTCGGTCGGGGGGCAAAGATGCAATCCAAGACGGAGGAAATTACCGGCGCTTGGCTTTCGGGAGTAGGAATTGCCAACAACGTCAACTACTTGACAGAACACGTTCTTGTTCTGCAATATAAAATTTTGACCAATCCGGAAGTCGCCAAAAAACAACAATACATCCAGGAAGCCGATGCCACGTTTGCAGAGATCGACAAGCAACTGGATCTGTACAGCGAGACGTTCGTTAGCGATGAAGATCGCATCAATACGGAGCAGCTTCGGGCGAAATGGAACAGTTATAAGGAAGTTTACGACCGTACCCTGGTGTTGGGCAAGCAAATCGACCTGGTTCGCGGCGCGGTGAAGCAGGAAAAAGAACTCACGGCGATGATGGCGCAATCCCAGCAAACCTATGACGAAATGCAGAAACTGCTGAATAAAATGATCAAAATCAATAACGACGGCGCCAAAGTGGCAACGCAGGAAAGCGGACAAATCTACCAAAGCACTATCGGGCTTACGATTGGGATGATCGCCATTTCGGTCGTAATCGGAATCGCCTTGGTCATCGTCATGATCCGCATCATATCCAGGCCTGTTAGGCTTGTATCCGAAGCGCTGCACCGGGTGGCCGGCGGCGACTTGACGGTCGAACCGCTCGCGGTCAAGCAAAAGGACGAGATCGGGAGTCTGGTTGTTTCCCTGAACGATATGGTATCCCATCTAAAAATGACCGTGGTGCAAATTCAAGAGGCATCCACGACGGTTGCCGCTTCCTCCGAGGAGCTGCAGGCCAGTTCGGAGCAAAATACGGTGGCAACCAAAACCGTTACGCTATCCATTCAAGAGATGGCCTCCGGTTCGGAAATTCAGCTGATGCGCTCGGACGAAACCGGAAGAGCGATGGAAGAGATGGCCGCAGGCATTCAACGCATCGCCGAAACGACGTCGGACGTATCCGAATTGTCTCAAGAATCCGCCGTCCAAGCGCAGCATGGTAACGACGCCATTCAAGCGGCGAGAAGCAGAATGAATGCCCTGAGCGAATCAGTCGGGCAGGCGGGCGACGATATCAAGACGCTGGAGACGCATTCCGTGAACGTCGGCGGCATTCTGCAGATCATCAACGACATCGCTTCGCAAACCGGTTTGCTGGCGCTCAACGCCTCCATCGAGGCGGCAAGAGCGGGAGAGCATGGACAAGGCTTCGCTGTCGTCGCGAACGAAGTGAAGAAGCTTGCCCAGCAGTCCGGCGAAGCCGTTCAAAGCATCTCGGACATCATCACACAGATTCAAACCGATACGTCCAAAGCGGTGCTCACGATGAACCGCAGCTTGTCGGAAGTGCGAATCGGCCTTCAAGCCGTGACCGAGGCGGATGAAGCGTTCCAGCAAATCACCCGTACCGCAAACGACGTATCCGGCAAAATTCAGGAAGTGGCGGCGGCAGCCGAAGAAATGGCAGCAAGCTCGGAGCAGGTGTCCGCTTCCGCTTCGGAGATGAACCAAATTGCCAGACATGGTGCCGAGTCAGCGCAGACAATTGCCGCTACAACCGAAGAACAGCTCGCATCTGCCGAAGAAATTGCTTCGTCCGCGGAATCGTTAAGCCGGACGGCGCAGGATTTGTCCGAACTGGTCAACCGGTTTAAATTATAAGGGCGCCCCAGACGTCCAAAAAAAAGGGAGGAAGTCCCTGCAGCGTTGAAGCTGCGGGCTTCCTCCCTTTTCCATTTTATATCCATGCTTCATGCTTATATTTTAAACTTCCGGACCAGCGTCTCCAAATTTTCCGCCTCCCGGCTCAATCCTTCGGACAAGGAGGAAACCTCCTGCACCAAAGCGGTTTGCGCCTGGGTTTTGTCGTTGACGATCTGCACGCCGTCCAGGGATTCTCTGGCCACATCAGCCATATCGGAGACGGATGCGGCAATTTCCTCCGAGCCTGCCGCCATTTCCTCCGAAATGGCCGAAACCTCTTGGATTTGGGCGGCGACCTCTTTGGTGGCCTGCAATATTTTTTGGAACGAATCGCTGGCGGCCCGCACCTTGTGGCTGCCCAAGGCCACCTCTTCGCTTACCCGCTGCATCGCGTTGACCGTTTCCGTCGAATCGCTGCGAATTTCCTGGAGCAGCTCGCCGATCTGTCCTGCCGAGGCTGCGGAGCCTTCCGCCAGCTTGCGGATTTCCGCCGCCACGACCGCGAAGCCCCGGCCATGCTCGCCCGCCCGGGCTGCTTCGATCGAAGCGTTGAGCGCAAGCAGATTCGTTTGCTTGGACAACGTAGCGATCGTATCCGCAATTTGCCCGATGTGGGACGAGCGTTCGTCAAGTTTGGACACAATCTTGGTGGATTTGGTAACGGACTCGTCGATCTGATCCATTTGTTGCTTAGCCTGTTCCATATGTCCGTAGCCGTCCACCGCTTCTTTCTCCGTATCCACGGCCGCCTCGGACAGCTCGGTAGCCGATTCGGCCACCCGCTGTACGCCCTTGGCCATTTCTTCGATGGCACGCGATCCGTCCAGCGTGTTCTGCACCGAGATGACGGCCCCCTGCTCGATCACCGCCATCCGTTTGCCGATTTCCTCGGTTGCGGCAGAGGTTTGCTTCGTATTGGCAATCAGCTTCTCCGACGTCTCCCATACTTTCTCGGAGGTGCCGGTAATCTCCTTGATCATGCCGTGCAGGCTATCGAGCATCCGGTTAAGCGAGCCGGCGATTTCACCGATCTCGTCCTTCGTATTCGAAGTCAGTCTCGCCGTCAGATCGCCGCCGTTGCTGGCCAGCTCGGCAATTTTCTCATTCACCGTTTTTAAAGGCCGCAGCTTGATCAAGATCAAGGTAAAAATGCCGAACAAGGTCAAGAACGTCACCACCAGCAGGATCACGGCAAAGTTCATCATGGAGGTAGCCGTCTGACGGGCCGCGTCCGCTTCCTGCTGCGCCCGGGTGTTCATCTTGGTTTGAAACTGCTGGATATAGCCCATAATTTCTTTTTTGCTCGCATCGTATTGTTCGCCGAACATAAGTTTCCGGGCACTGTCGAAACTTTTCTCTTCCACCGCCTTCATGGCGGCTTCTTCGGTTTTGATCAAGGTGTCGGAGCTGTTCTTTGCTTTCTCGATCAAATCCAGCTCTTCCTGCGGAGCTTCAAGCGCTTTCAGTTGTTCGATGACTTTATCGCGCGACTTGGTTTCGTTGACCTCTTTCCAATAGTTATCGTAGTGCCGCTTATCCCCGAACTGGACATATCTTCTCATCTCTTCGGTCAAGTAATCGGAGGCGTTCTTCAAGTCAAAGCCGAGCTGCTTGAACTGCGCCTGCCGCTGTACCGCGAGCCGTTCCTGGGCGATGCCATCCTCCAGCTTGCTGACACTGTACCAATTCAGCAGCGATAATACCAATAGAAGTCCGCCCATCACCTTTAACCAGCTTGAAATCTTCATCCGCAGTCCCCCTGATGTCCTAATTTCATTCGACATTTTTCAATATATTTATCGACATTTTTAGACAAGAATTTGATATGCATTTTTTTACATTATATTTCTTCGACAAAATTAACGAGGAGAAAAGGTTACGGCGAGCGGAAGAAGTAAGGAGAAAGGTCTGAGATGCTGGAGTCGATTTGGTTGGGGGACCAGGAAAGTGGCTTAATGCCTGCGCATAAATAAGTCGGCCCGGAGAAGAGTTTGTTGCAAGAGACGAAGGCGTAAGAGGGCAAGCCTCCGCCTCACTTGGAGAGCAGGCGCGGTGTTTCGCGAACGAGTCCAGTCATAAAGCGCGGAAGCCCCCTAGCTGTAAGAGTTCCGGTTCACGGCTTCCTTGCGCCGACGGGACGACAAAACCGGCATATCCTTAAAGGATATGCCGGCACTTGAGCGATGCTGCGGACTACCTCTCACCCGCTGATTCGGCGAGAAAATCAACCAGATGCATCGCTTGCATCGACTTGTCTTTCCCATGGCGGTGCACGCCCCATTTCATCTGAAGCAGGCAGCCCGGATTAGCTGTCAGAATGACGTGCGCCCGGGTTCGCTCTACCTGCTCCATCTTATGGTCGAGTACGCTGGCGGACATCTCCGGCTGCGTCAAATTGTAGATCCCTGCGGAGCCGCAGCAGCGGTCGGCGTCGGGCAGCTCCTGCAGCTTCGCGCCGGGCACGGTCCGGATCAGCTGCCGCGGGGCCGATGCGACTCGCATCACGTTACGCAGATGACACGAGTCCTGGTACGTAACCGTCACCTGCTCCGCCCCCTGGCCGAGCGGCTTCAGCGGCAGCGGACGCCCTTCGGCGAGCAGCTCCGACACGTCGCGGACCTGCGAAGCAAACCGGTGGGCCTCCGCCTCCTCGGGATCGCCGTGAAGGAGGTGGTCCACCTCCTTCAGGGTAGCGCCGCAGCCGCCGGCGTTGCTGACGACGGCATCGACGCGGGCCGCGCCGAAGGCCGCGATGTTGGTCCGGGCCAGACGGCGGGCGCTCTCCCGTTCGCCGGCATGGGCGTGCAGCGCGCCGCAGCACGTCTGCGAGGCCGGGACCACGACCTCGTAGCCCGCCAAGCGCAGCAGCTTGATCGTGTTCACGTTCGTCTCCGTGAACAGCACATCCATGATGCAGCCGCGGAACATCCCGACCCGCCCGAGACGTTCGCCTTCGGCCGGGATCACGAGCAGCGATTGTCCGCCTTCGCCCTGTTCCCAGCAGGCAGGCAGGCCAAGCTTCACCCAACGGCGGATAACGCCGTCACCGGCCGCCTGCGGCAGCACCGCTTCCATCTCGCGCATATGGGGCGGGAACAGCTTCATGACGCCGAGCCCGCGCACCAGCTTCCGCAATCCGCTCGTTTGATACAGCTTCAGTGACGAGCCGAGCAGCCGCATCCGGCCGTGATGCGGAAACAGCCGCTCCATGAACAGCCGCTTCACCGTCCGCACCGGCCATCGCTCTGCGGTTACCGCCGCGATCGACTCGCGGGCCTGTTCGATGAGCTGGCCGTACTTGACATCCGACGGGCAGGCCGGCTCGCAAGCGCGGCAGCCGAGGCACAGGTCCATCTGCGAGCGGAACGCCGCGTCCGGCTCCATTTTGCCGTCATAGACGGCCTTCATTAATGCAATCCGGCCCCGCGGCGACGCCGCTTCCAGCCCCGTCTCCTGGAACGTCGGACAGGCCGTCTGGCAAAAGCCGCAGCGCATACAGTTGGTAAGCTGATCGGGATCGAGTGTTAGCTGCAGCTTCTCGGTCAGTTGTTTGATCTCCGTGCTCATGCGTCACGCACCGCCTTTCTCCGCAGGTCCACGGCCGTCCTCAAGCGAAGCGTTGGACAAGCCCTTTTCCCCGGCACCGGTTTGATTCAGCCCTGCGGTTCCGCCCGCTTCGTTCCCCGCTCCCGGCTCCGACTTAAACACAATGCGCTTGCGCGTCTCCGCGAATAGTTTGCCGGGATTGAGCAAGCCGTCCGGGTCGAACGCATGCTTCAGCCGCTTCATCAGGCTGATGCCGGACGCGCCGACCTTCCATTCCAGATACGGCGCTTTAACATGCCCGACGCCGTGTTCCCCGGTGATCGTGCCTCCGAGCCGGATCGCCGCGTCGAAAATTTCCTCGAACGCCAGCTCCACCCGGTGAATCTCCTCCGCATCCCGCGCATCTGTCATTGCCGTCGGGTGCAGGTTGCCGTCACCCGCATGGCCGAACGTGCAAATCCGCACGTTATGCTTCGCCGCAATGCGCTGCACCTCCAGCACCATATCGGCAATTTTGGAGCGCGGCACCGTCGCGTCCTCCAGAATGGTTGTCGGCCGCAGCCGGGAGAGCGCTGCCAGCGCGCTGCGCCGGGCTTCCATCACCTTGGCCCCTTCCTCCGGCGTCTCGGCCACCTTCACCTGGATCGCCCCTTCGCGTCTGCAGATCGTCTCGATCAGTTGCAAGTCCTTCTCCACCTGCGCCTCGTCGCCGTCCTGCTCGATCGCCAAGATCGCTTGCGCATCGACCGGTAGGCCGATTTTGGCGAACGCCTCCACCACCTCGATCGTCGCCTGGTCCATAAACTCCAGCGTACAGGGCGTAATCCGGTTCGCGATAATCTGCGACACCGTCCGCGCCGCCGCAGGCAAATCGGCGAAAACCGCGATCATCGCCCGCCGGTACGCCGGCTTCGGGACAAGCTTGACCGTCGCCTCCGTCAAAATCGCCAGCGTGCCCCCGGACCCCACGAGCAGCCTCGTCAAGTCGTAGCCAGCGACATCCTTCACCAGCTTGCCTCCCGTCCGCAGCACCTCGCCGCTCGCAAGCACCGCCTCAAGCCCGATGACGTAGTCCTTGGTCGTGCCGTACTTGAGCCCGCGCAGCCCGCCTGCGCCAAGGGCAATGTTGCCGCCCATCGTGCAGATAATCATGCTGCTCGGGTCCGGCGGATAGAACAGCCCCGTCTCCTCGACGGCCGCATGAAAGCGCTTAGTATTCAAACCCGTCTGGAACGTTGCCGTCAGGTTGTCCTGATCGATCTCCACAAGCCGGTTCATCCGCATCATGACCATGATCAGCCCGCCGTGCAGCGGCACAACGCCCGCGCACAGATTGCTGCCCGCCCCGCGGGTGACCACCGGAATCCGGTGCTGGGCACAGACGCGCATCACCGCCGCCACTTCTTCCGTCGAAGCGGGGAAAATAACACCGTCCGGCATCGATTGATACAGCGGCGTAGCATCGTAGCTGTACGAAACGAGCGTTTCGGTATCGTCGCGGAACCAGGCGTCCCCGACGATCCTTCTTAATTCTTGACAAACAGTTGCAGCCAGCAAAGCGTTCCCTCCCGTATGCCCCTGAATTAATCAGGTCATCTGATGACTTTATTATAAAAGGACCCGGCTTCCTCCGTCAATGCTTCAGTCGCCCCGCAAGGCGACATGATTCGCCCGGTCAAACATGGTACAATAAGGGAAATCTTACACGCTGCCGCAGTGTGCCTAATGCCGCATGATTTCGGAAGCGTCTCGACTGGGGGGGAATTTCCGTGGATTTTTTTCCATCTCGAGGGGGGCTTCTCGACGGGCCGCCGCCCATATTCATCTTCTTCTTCGTGCTTATTCTGGTCATCATCGCAGGCACCTTCTTGTACATGATTACATCATCCCTATCCGTCTGGTCCGCCAACAATGCATCTGCGCGTCTTACCGTCCCCTGCCGGGTCGTTGCCAAACGTACGCAGGTGTCGGGCGGGTCCGGGGATTCGAGCGCGTTTACGAAATATTTCGCGACCTTCGAATTCGAGGACGGCAGGCGGGTTGAGCTTCCTTTGAAAGGCCCCCAATACGGACTGTTGGTCGAAGGGGACTTCGGCGAGCTGACGTATCAAGGCACCCGCTTCATTGATTTTGTCCGCATGAGAAAGGAAGAGCATTCATGATCCGCAAAGGCTATGAAATCGTCGCCGACGCCCTTCGCGAGCAAATCGAGCAGGGCGTCTGGCCGGTCGGTTCCCGGATCGACTCGGTCGAGCAGCTCGCCGTGAAGTTCGGCGTCGGCCGCTCCACGATCCGGGAAGCGCTCATGTCGCTCAAAGCGCACGGCTGGGTGGACGTCCGCCACGGCGGCGGAACGTTCGTGCTCCGCAATAGCGGCGCGCTTCAGATAGAAGCGCCCGAGATCGGGAACGTAGAGCAGCTCCGGCAATGGCTTGAGCTGCGCTTTATCCTGGAAACCGAAGGCGCAGCACTGGCCGCGGCGCGCCGCAGCAACGACCATCTGATCGAGCTGGACAAGATCCTCGCCGAGATGGCTGCCCTGACCGACGAGGACAAGCTGGAGCAATGCGATATCCGGTTTCACCTGAAGCTGGCCGGAGCATCCGGCAACGAGCTGCTCGTACGCACGCTGGAGACGCTTTTCCTGACCATGGGCCCGGCGATGCGGGAAAGCCGCCGGCTGTGGCTGTTCGCGGAGCAGAGCCAGACCGTCCGGCTTTCCGAAGAGCACCAAGCCATCGTCGACGCAGTGAGACTGCAGGACACTGCCCTTGCCCGAGAACGCGTCGCCTCCCACTTGCGCAAGGTGGAGCAGATGCTCCGCCGTTTAACCTACGAAGCCTGACGGCACACGGCATCTCATACGAAAAAGCCCGCCGGCATACTCCGGCGGGCTTTCCTCGTTTAATGGGCGGCTCCGCCCTTTTTCAACCATTCGCAGCCGTCCGCGCAGGAGCAGAGCGCCTTCTGCACCGAGCACCACGAACGCTTCGCGTAATAAATCGGCACTTCCTGTTCCTTCGCTTGCTGCTTGATGGCTTTGGTCAGATTGTGGTTGACGTAATCCGTCAGCACAAGCACCGCGTCCACCTTTTCCGGAATCCCCTTCTTCACCATTTGGCATTTGCGTCCGGACATATGCATCACTTCGTCAAAACCGATATTCGCCAGATGATCGGGCATATTGCCCAAATGATCCGCTCCTACGACCAAAATCGACGGCATGTTTCGAGCCTCCTTTTCGTTAACGGGCTGTCTCCTGAGAGAGCCTTCCGTGCATGTATTTTTATCGTGTCTGCCTTCGATTCTCGTTATTTCGCGCCCGCGAGCAGCTTGAGCTTCCGTTCCTCGCGCTCGGCACTGCTCATCCGCGGACAGGTATAGCAATACCCGTGGTCCGTATCCGTCTTGTAAGCGAGACAGCAGCTGACTTTCATCCGCAGCCGCTCTCCGGGCTTACGCGGGTCGTCGACGTAGCGGAACTTCACATCGAGCGGATGCCGCGGCCGGCCGAATACGTCCGGCGGCAAGTCCGACAGCAGCGCCTGGAAGTCCTCCGTCAGCTTGGTCCGAAGCTCTTCGCTGTCCGCTTGGGCAACAGCCATATCTCGGACGTAGTACATCCGGGTCGCGATCTGCCCCCACAATTGCCCCGCATCCAGCCCTGCCGCTTGCGCCAGCGATCCGAGCAGCGGCCGAAGCGTCTCTCCGTATAAGGAGGAGAGCACTTGACGCCTCCACTCGGCCCGGTCCCCCTCAGGCAACGATACCGTTCTGGCGTCATGCAGCCGGAACCCGAACATCGGGCGGCCTTCCTTCTGATACAAATTGACCGTCAAATTGCCCGGCGAAAAATCGAACGCCGCATCATACCGGCTGATCATATACTGCTGCGCTGCGCACAGCATGCCGAGCCAGCCGCTAAAGTATGTGGCCGGCGCTTGCTCATCCAACGCGCGGATATGCTTGCCATACTTCACCAGAAGCATGTCCGCATGCCGGCGTTCGAACAGCTGCGACAGTTTGACCGACAACTCCCCCTCGTCGGGAAGCTCCCGTATGAAAAAAAACTGCGCCTCCAGCTCGCTGAGACCTTGCTCCGCCAGCGCTTCATTCCTTGCCTGCTCCATGCCGCTCTCCCTTCCCGTTCCGGTTATTTGCACTCGGGCGCTCTTTCGATGCTCCCCCGAGCCTTTTCCTCTTCCAACACTTGAACCGATATCCTCTGTATGTATGAACCGTACCGGAGCTCTTCCGGTTGCGACTGTAGTCTATCGGGAATCGAACGGTCCGCAATGCTGCCTGCCCGGCTAAGGTTTCTATGCCTGATCAGCTCATACAGCAAACCCACGGACGGCTCCTCCTCTTATTATATGATAATGATTCTCAATAACATGTATATTACAAATGATAATGGTTATCATTCTCGTTGTCAATGGGTCGTCTCTTTTCGTGTCACTGTTCCTGGCCCGTCTGCCGGACGATGCATAAAACTTGAAATCCGTTCCAAATTAATGCAAGGAGGTGCTGCATTTGCATCGCAGGTGGAACGGACTGCAGCTGAAAGCGATCCTATGCCTCATTATTGTCTTTGCCCCCATGCTGCTCCCTTCTCCTTCGCCCGGACTTTCCTTCAGCGGACAAAGATCTGGCTGACGCCGGACAGCACAGCCTACAAAGCGGTCTATGACGCCTTGAACGGCTGGGACCCTTCCGGCGAAGCGCTGTACTATTTCAATCCCGCAACGGCCACCTCGACGTGGATCTGGTCCAGACCGCAAATCAAACAAATCGGCCGCCATATTTTTTGCAAATGAGAAACACGGCTTCCATTGGAAAGAGCCGGGCCCTCACAGGTGCCCGGCTTGCCGTTACTTTCGCACGCGAAGCTTAGATGAACAAGAAGCTGCAGCTGATAATCACGAGCAGAATGAACAAAACCAGGATGACGCCTGTCGATGTGAAACCGCCAAAACCACCCACAATGATCACTCCTTCAAAAAAATTGAATATCCGCCATACTCCCCATGTCGAATATTCGCAATATTAATGTATGCGGAAGATGAATAACCGGTATGGACGAGTGAGGGGGAACATTTATTCAGACAGGCCCATTCTTTTGGCAGGTTACATCACACTAAATGCGAAGAAAATCCGGGAACACACCAAGGCAAAGCCGAAGCGGCAGAATTTCCCGCATTGTCGACATTGTGATTTTTCTCACATCACTTTTCTCTCGGACATGCTATAGTAAAGGCGTAGGGAGGAAGCAAATCCCGACATCAATCAAAGGAAAGGAACATGCGATATGAACACCGTGCTTCGTTCCCGCTCCGGCCGACGACACTGCTATAGCAGCCGATCTTGCCTTACAAAACGCTCTTACCTTATTGAAAGGCAAGCGAACGATTTTTCTTACGGGAATTTGTGAATTTTTTCACGATATCTTGTTGGAAAAACGAATGGACTCGATCGACCATCTAATCCTGTCAGTTTAAATGGATATTATCCCTTAATGATGGTAATTTATCCCTCTTCATCTCTTTAGTGTTGTGCAATAATGAAAAAAATGAATGTGTCAAAATTTAGACACAATTTGATAACAAAGGGAGCGATTATGATGATTATGAAATGGCTAAGAGAAAACGTGTATGCTGCCGGATTGCTGCTTGTGTTACGCGTCTATGTCGGATGGACATGGCTTACGGCCGGGTTCCACAAACTTACCGGCGGGTTCGACGCCACCGGCTTCCTGAAGGGCGCTATTGCCAAGCCTCCAATGGACAAGGCCACAAACGAATTGATTTACCCGACCTTCAACGCGTTTATTGAAAATTTCGCTTTGCCTAACGCGAAGCTGATCAACATCATGATCCCGCTCGGTGAGTTTCTCGTCGGTCTCGGCTTAATTCTCGGAACACTCGCGACGGCAGCCGCCTTCTTCGGATTAATGATGAACTTCATGTTCCTGTTCGCCGGAACCGTAAGCACGAACCCTTGGATGGTCCTCCTCGGCTTCATCCTCTTGGCCGCAGGAGCCAACACCGGCAAATTCGGTGGCGACTACTACGTACTGCCTTACCTCCGCAAAACGTTCCGTAAGCTGAACAAAGGCGGAGACGGCCACGATCCTAACAAAACCGCCGGCGGCACCCGTGCCCCGATGGGAGTATAACCAAACG